>NZ_AVAQ01000009.1 GCF_000463075.2 Lactiplantibacillus plantarum EGD-AQ4 | reverse complement strand
GGAACGTAAGCCGACATCGATTTGAACTCACGCAGAAACCCACTGCGCAATTTCAAATACGAGTCTTATTCTAAGCCGGAAGCAACCCACTTCCGACTAAGAATAATTTGGCTACTGAGCATTGTCAGCCGGCCCCTCCAGTCGGGAAGCCGCTCGAATGGCGGATGAACGACCACCTATCTGGGTACAATTGACCACTGAATATTGGGTAATTAGTCCTTCAGGCAAACTTTTAATCAGCAGCGGTGATGATTTATGGTGCGCAATACCGAGTAGTTAGCCTGAAGATTATTCACTAATTTCAATGGCAACTTGTCTTGAAGTTGAACGACAGAATTGCTTTTGTTTAAAGCTTGATGCTTTGCAATCTCAGACGGCTAGAGAAAGTTCGATGAAGCTATTGGTTTATAAATGTTAAATATGAGTAATGCTGCTCAGCTATCGTTAGAAACTATCCTCACAGTTAGTTTCTAATCGACTATTTACTAAGAACCAACGACTAGTTCATCAATGGTTGGGTCCGCACGTGTCTGCCTTTCGAATACCATCCCCGGCTGGAAGGCTTTTCTGACAATGCTCAGCGATGAAATTCCACTTAGCAAGCGTTTTGTGCTTGGTTAGTGGAAGACCAGTATTTAAGACGTGGGCTTTCGGCTTAAATCTGTGTCCATCGCGTTCCAGCGTTGTCAGAAATGCCTGGAAGCCGGCATAGGCCGCGTCTATCCATCACCTTTACGCTAACTCGCACTATTTCCAGCGGTTCTAAGCTGGCTGCCTTTGACTTTGAACTAATCGGCACGATTTAATCATGATTTATGACGTATTAACTAACCCAACACGTGTTCAACAAATTTTGAGTAACAAAAAACTGGTCGCATCGTGCGACCAGTTTTAGTGAGGACAGGTGCCCCAATTGGTTTTTATCACTGAACTAGCGTCTAGGCTTTCGTCTTGCTGTTCATGAATTTCTTCAATAGTTGCAGTTCTTCTTGGGTTGGCGTTGCTTCACCAGACTTGATGTTGTGAATCCGCTCAACGGATAGTTGACTGCCGAACGCTAGATCGTTATCTGTAAGATAATGCTCGCGTTCAAAACCAATGAGCTTTTCTGATAATTGACTTAATGGTAGTTCCATGCTCCTCACCCCGATTTTTAGAATTCGTAAAAGTTCAGTGCCATATACCTGCTACTTTTATTATAACCTTAATTGGTTTGAAACGGGGAACGAATACCACTCTTATTTTGCAAGAGGTTGCTTTAATTGCTGCTGCAAGTGGACCAGGCTGTCCGTAACTTCGTGTGGCAAACGGTCGTTATTGTTGTGTTCGTATTGGTCCACAAAGTTTGCCCGAATACCGAGTCGAGTCGCAACCAGTTGGCGATAGTCCGCGTTTTCACCGTCGACAGGGAAGTCCGCGAGTTTCAAGTTCTGCATATGGTCGAGACCGGCGAAGGATTCCCATTCAGTCGTGTTATTGACGATGGCTTCTAGGGCGCCTAAGGTAATTTCTTTAGGAATCTTCTTGTCACCAAAGTAACCGGTATTGAGCAGGTAGCAGTCCAAGTGCCGTTCTTCAAAGAGGGCCTTGAAGTCATGGTAATCCTCGGATAGCGGGTAGACCCGGAATGGGTTCGCGAATGGTTCGATGACTAGGGCGTTCCGGTCGACATCACCAATGATATTTTCGGCGGAGCTCCGTTTAGTTGCTAACGTGGCTCCGAACGTCGCAGCCAGGACGGGGTCATCAACTTTGATGACTGGTGGCAAACTGTCATCTTTCATGATCCAAAAGATTGCGTTGATTGGTGCGTCTTCCTTATCGACCCGATTCGTCGAAGCATAACGTGACTTGATCGTCCGACCGTTCCCATTGCGCAAATCTTCGGTGACCAGTACCTTGCGTCCTTGGTCGTCCAACGTGACACCGACGTTTTGAATCGTCATGAAGTATTTCGTTTCGTCCGAAGTCATCGGATAGTCGTTCGTCTTGTCAAAGTAGGACGGTTCTAAGGCGACTGAACTCCCGTTTTGACGATTAATAACGAACGCATCGTCATGTAGAACGGTAATGTCGTACTTATAGCCGTGTTTAGCATGCGTCAGCGTTGACTTACCGGAACCTGAGAGGCCAAACATGGCAAAGACCTGATCTTGTTTGTCCTTAAAATGGAACGCCTTGAGGCCGCCGTGACAAGCGACGAAGCCATGCCGGTGCGCGATTGACCATGCTAAGGTTAACGTCGACTTTTTGAGTTCGCCAAAATACGGCATACCTAGAATTGCGGCGGTATTGTGTTGCGGGTCAAAAATCGCCAGTCCATCTGGATAATCTGGGTCATGATAGGTTGGATCAGCGTAAATATAAATGTCGCCTTCAGGATAAGCCACTGAACGCTCAAACATGGCTTGGTAAGCCGCGGTAATCGGCTGGAAATTGAGCATGTAAGAGAGTAGGTTGTTGGCGAACCCATCTGGAATAGCGAGGTGGGCGCGGACGATGAAGTCTTCATCGAGGCCGACTAAGACATCCGTTTTGATGAAATCTTGGTCGGCACTGGCAAAAATCGCTTGGCGCAAACGACCGGCCATGTCAGCTTCACTAACGCCGGGGTTGCCCAAAATTCGCCGCGCTTGTGCGGTCCGACCGACAACTTTACCAGTATTGGCAATCAGCATCTTAGCATCTTCTGGTAAGCCTAAATCGGTGGCACGATAGATTGGGAGGTCCGTAATGACGGTTCCAGGATCCTTAGTGGCACGGTGGTAGGCATCGGCAACGTCAGCAATTTGATGCATGTTGTTACCGTAAAAGGCCGTTTCCACGGTGGAACGGATCTGTGAGAAGATTGGATTATGCCGACCGATATCGGCTAATTGATAAGAATTTTTAGTGCTCATATGATGTGCCTCCCTACAAAGTTAATAAGTTAATTTTAGCACAAATGTTCATTTAGGAAAGCGCTTTCTTTGATGTGACTCATACCCCTGTGTTATCCGTACGCAGTTAGTGGATTTTAGACAGTATGTGAAATGATGATTAAGGCAGTGTCGGGTTATGCGGGCGATTGAGATAGTTAACGTTGTTATTTATTAATGATTTAGAAGTAATCTTACTTGCGTTTAAAGCTATATTAGTATAGTTTATTTAAAGAGAATAATTCAAATGTCAGTGATGGGAGGCATATCGGTGCCACGTAAAAGAAACACACAGCGACGAATGGAAATCGTCAATACGGCGTTCCGCTTGTTTGCAGAACAGGGCTACGCCAACGTACAGATGAAGGATATTGCGATTGCGTGCGATATTAGTAAGTCGCTGCTTCAGCATTACTTTCCCAAGAAAATCGTGTTGCTGAGTACGATGCTGAATGAGTTGACGCTTAGTGCGTTCATCTATAGTAACGAACAATTGACCTTCTTATCCGCACATCAGCGGACGATGATTCAAATGAGTTTTGTCCTCAGATTGCTGGATGAGAATCCGACGATGGAACACTTCATTCAGGATATATTTGAAAGCCCGGAGTTAACGACCGAGCTCGTATTAGTGACCCTAGATTGGCTAGAAGCAATTGGGGTCGAAGGCGAGGCGGCGATGATTAGATACGCCTTGAACTTCGCATTATCTGGCGGGATGGCGGTCTTTTTCAAACGTAAGATTCTAAGAGCTAGTGTCGGCATGATTTCAGAGAATATCGACCAAGCGTTCTACTTGCTATTAGGCGAGAACGCTGAGAAAATTGATCAAATCTATTTGAGCACTGCCAAGTATAATACTGATGCCTATTATCAAGAGTTTGTCAGTTATCTGCACAAACACGCAACGATTGATTTAAGCACTGAAATAAAAATTTAATATTAAAGTAATCTAAATTGCTTGTATTTCGTAAAATATACTAGTACACTTTAAAGCGGGGAAATGATAAACGACGCTTACTAATTAAAAAAAGCATGGGGCGAATTATGATTGGGAATTTAATGATAATTCGACTAGTGAAAGGGAGACTTAAACATGAACGAAGACATGGAATTTTTTAATCGCTTTAGTCATATGTACTTACACGGCTTCAAGAACTTATCAGATATGTTTGCGGAACCAGCGACGGAACATGGTATTACGTTAGATGAATTTTACATTCTGTACGATATCGCTGAAGCTAAGGGCAAGATTCGCCTGATGGACATTGCTGAGAGTCACGGTGTAACGCGTTCAGCTATTTCACGGTTAATTGGTCGCTTATTACGTAAGGACTACTTATACCAAGAAGCTGAAGATCATGATCGCCGTAACAAAGTTTTGAAGTTAACGCCAGAGGGTGCCCGTGTTGAACATGAAGTCTTCACTGAATTGATTCAACGCAACCGCGAATGGCGTCAAAGCTTTAGCTTAGCTAAGCAGTATCAGACGCTGAACTTGGTTGAAGAATTTATGGATAAATTCGTTAACGAAGATGCAAGTAAGCAAACTAAAAAGACGACGTATGCTGATTTAAAGCGGGCAGAAGCCTAACGCTTGAATCAACACATAACAAAATCGCTTCGAAAAGCTAGCCTTTTCGAAGCGATTTTTGTCTACTGAGTGTTTTTGGACGACAAACTGCGGCCATCAGGCATAATCCGTGTTTGTACTAGAAAATGGGGTGTTTACGGTTACAATTGTACATTTAAAACGCTTTCAAAATGTATAATTTTGGTAATAATTGGTCTCTTTAGGCAGCCATTGATAAAAGACTAGTAGGAATCGTCGATACCGGCTCTGACAGTGGTGCACATGCTCTGCTTTCATTGGGCACTAATGATGATTAAAAAGTGCCAATTCTTAAGTTCAACAGCAACCAGCTATGGACCGCTGGAAACAAGGCAAGTTAGCGTAAACTTGATTTGATAGTTGCGTCCTACACCGGCCTCCAGGAATGGTATTCGAAAGGCAGACATGTGCGGACTCAACTTTTTATTGAACTGGTCGTTGATTCTTAGAACCCAGTTCCTTTGGTATTTAACTGTAAGACTTATCTCTGGTAATCGCTAAGTCAGCATACTCATGTTTTGTTTTCGGGAATCAGTAACATTACAGAACATGGACGTATTATCTCTAGTCGCCTGAAATGAAAAGAGTTCCGAATGCTCAACAACTGGAAATTAGCGAATATTACTTAGACAAGCGTCTGAGTATACAGATGCTATAACTTACCATCGATAACGATTCGGAAAAGTATGCCTGAAGGACCAGTCACTTAATATTCAGTGATCAATTGTACCCAGATAGGTGGCCGTTCATCTGCCATTCGAGCGGCTTCCCGACTGGAGGGGCTGGCTGACAATGCTCAAGGGCGAAGTTCTTCTTGTCCGGTTGGGGTTCCCGGGCTAGAAGAAGACTCGTATTTGAAATTGCGCAGTGGGTTTCTGCGTGAGTTCAAATCGATGTCCGCCCTGTTCCAGCGTTGTCAGCCAGCCCCGGAGGTCGGAATAAGGCGCGCATCGGCTGACGAACAGGAATCCACCAACCGGCACGCTTTAATCATGATTCATGACAAAAAAGTAGGTGGAATTCAAAAATGTTTTGAATCCCACCTACTATTCGAATGGCTATTATCCAAGCGTCAGTGATTTAGCCAAAGATCGACTTGAAGATTGAGCTGAAGAAGTTGACGATGGCTGTCCAGATCTTTTGCAGTAAGTTCTGATTTTCCTTAGTGTTGAGCTTACTGAAGACGTTTTTGGCATTGGACTGAATGTTTTTCATCAATGAGTTGGCTTGGGTCTTAAAACTTGATGAATCTAGGGCACCGGAATCACGAATCTTGACCAACAAGTTAATAATTTCAGTTTTTTGGTTATTTGTAATGACATTAGTTAAGTTATTATTGGTAATTTGTTGGTTAACGATGGTCGTGATTTCGTTTTTGGTCACGCTGCTCCCTTTTTGGGCCATTTCTTTCTTGGCACCTGCAATCGCGTTGTTGAGTTGGGAGTCAGTATAACCATCTTTATTTTTGTTAGCTTTGGTGATGCCACTCAAGGTACTTAATTCGTCTTGAGCCGCCGTGACTTGCTTGGTATTCAAAGTATTACCGGTCTTGGCGTACGCAGCATATACTCCAGCTAAGGCACCTGAGCCGTCGATTGGGGTCGCAGACGTGACGTAAATATTAGCGTCCGTGATCCCGGCAGTTAGGGCCGCATTTTTATACTGATTGGCAGTAATGGTTGTAATGTTATTACTACCGTTATAATCGAGAATTTTAACATTGATACCGGAACCAGAACTCGTCTTTTGAATCATGGCACTCGACCAGACTCCCGAACTACTGGTGAAGCTTTCGCCCGCCGGATTGAGATATTTAACCAGCGTGTCACCATTGACAGTCAATGTTTGATAGTCAGCGCCGTTCAAGCTGGCGGTAAGGGTGTTGATCGTACCAGTCTTCTGGCTACTAGTCAGGCTACTACCTAACGTGACGATTGGCTCGTCGCTGCTACTGTCAGCGTGCGCAAGGAGCCGCCAGCCACCAATCCCGAATATCAGGGTGGCAACCAGGGCGACCCATTTAAATTTGAAACTTGTTCGTTTCGTCATTTTATTTTCCTCCGCATCTTAACTAATGCACCTTGTACTAACGTGAACCGTTCGCTCCCGGGTTGTACGCGCGATAAGCATCGGTTCGTCATTAGTATGTATCATCATTATAGCAGACCCCTATCATTCGAGGTGGGTCACACGCCAACCTTGGCAGAGTTCTAACTATCTTTATAATTTGTTTATTATTTGCCGAAGTCCCCGGCTTCCGCTATACTCGGGGTAAAAACAGGGGGAGGCCATTATTATGACCCAAAATCGCGTCATCAATGCATTAAGTTATTTAAGTATTTTATTCTTACCAGTATTATTTCCATTAATTGTCTGGTTATTAACGAGTACCAATCCGGAAGCCCATCGAGCCGCGGGACGGGCATTCTGGTTACACTTACTGCCGACGATTCTGGGCATCGCCATGCTGGTCATTCTCGGGGTGAGTGGGATTTACATGGATAACTTGGCGAACAGTGGCTGGCTCGCTATCGTGTTACTAGCGGTCTTTGGCTTAGTTGCCGTCGCGAGCTACTTGTGGTCGATTATTCGTGGTATTCAATATTTAGTCGCTGACTAAGCGAGTAACAGTGCAGTTCAGGGAGGTCTTCACATGGGTGTTAACGGTTCATCAAAAGCAGATCAGGCAATGATGATTCAATTTTGGCAAGTGGGCTATGGACAGACGACGGTGGACGATTTGATTGGGGTCGCCGGGATATCGCGTACGCAATTTTATCGGCAATACCACAGTAAGCGCGTCGCGTTAAGGCGGAGTCTAGTCTGTTACCAAGCCACACTGGATGAGCAGCTCGACCGGCTGATTGAACGGGAACGCGCACGCCAAACACCGTTACCTGCACTGATTGCGGCTTGTGTTCGTCTACCATTTCAAAGTGACCAGTGGCCCGCGGGTTGTTTGATGGTCAACTTAATGGCTGAGCTTGGAACGCAGGACGCGGCGTTGAGCGCCCAGTTACAAACGATTTATGCCAACCTCCAGACGCGGTTCGTCAGCTTGTTAGCACCGCAAGCCCAAACGTTGCCGACCACGGTGGCTGAAGCGGCAGCAAGTCTGATGCAGGTTCGCAGTGGACTACAGCTGTTGGCTAAGCAATCTGTTGGTGGGGCTCAATTGAAGCAACAGGCACAGACGAGTGTGAATTTGATTATGGGGGCGCATTAGAATGGCTGAAATTAAAGTGATTCATGGTGATATTACGAAAATGGCGGTCGATGCGATCGTAAACGCCGCTAATACTAGCTTGCTCGGTGGTGGCGGGGTCGATGGGGCGATTCATCGCGCTGCGGGCCCAGAATTGTTAGCGGCGTGTCGGCCGTTACACGGTTGTGCCACGGGTGAGGCCAAAATTACCCCAGGCTTTCGGCTACCAGCAAAATTCGTCATTCACACGCCGGGACCAGTCTGGCAAGGTGGGCAGCGTGATGAGTTGAGACTATTAGCGAATAGCTATCGCAATAGTTTGAACTTAGCGGCGGAAAATGGCTGCCATACGGTCGCGTTTCCGTCCATCAGCACGGGCGTTTATCATTTTCCACTCGCATTAGCGGCACCGTTAGCGCTGAAAACGTTACAAACGACGGCGCAAACGACCGCACAGTCTGTCACTACCATCACGATTGTTTGTTTTGATGACCAAACTCAAAGCGCTTTTGAGACGGCATTGGCAGCGCTGTCGAAGTGACCTTTACAAAAAAATTACACATGGACGCTACTATCTTGGGGTAACGCTTGCTATAATGTTGATATACCAACCATCGGGGATGGTCGGAATTTTTTATGCAGCGGGCAATCAAGTGATGAGCCCTGCCAACAAGAAAGGAATCCATTGTGTTAGATATTTTTAAAGCGGTAATCTTGGGGATCGTAGAAGGAATCACCGAGTTCTTACCTATCAGTTCAACGGGACACTTAGTCTTAGTTGACGAATTCATTAAGATGCAACAATCCACGCAGTTTACGGATATGTTCAACGTCGTGATTCAGTTAGGGGCCATCATGGCGGTCGTTGTCTTGTATTTCCACAAACTCAACCCGTTGTCACCACGCAAGAATACAACTGAAAAGCGTGATACCTGGGTACTCTGGAGCAAAGTCTTACTGGCCGTGATTCCGTCAGTGATCGTCGGCCTACCGCTGAACGATTGGATGGATGAACATCTGATGAACTGGGCGGTCGTTTCCGCCACGTTGATCATTTATGGGATCCTGTTCATTGTGATTGAAAACCACAACAAGCAGTTAACGCCACGGTTTGCGAACCTCCAGACCTTGCCTTATACGACGGCATTGTTTATCGGATGTTTCCAATTGTTATCATTGATTCCTGGGACATCGCGTTCCGGTGCCACGATTTTAGGGGCGATTTTAATCGGAACGTCGCGTTATGTGGCGACTGAATTCTCGTTCTTTATGGCGATTCCAACCATGTTTGGTGCCTCGCTACTGAAGCTCGTGAAATACTTCGCCCACGGTGGTTCATTGGCCGGCTTACAAGGGGCCGTCTTAGCCGTTGGGGTGATTGTTTCCTTCGTCGTCGCCTACTTATCGATTCGGTTCTTGTTGGATTACATCAAGAAAAACGACTTCAAGGCGTTCGGTTGGTACCGAATTGTCTTAGGGGTGCTCGTGATTGGCTACTTCACGTTAATCCACTAGCACTTTGCAAGCAAACGTAAGCCTGGATTGATCTGCTAGCTTGATGGAAGTCAGCACGGCAAGCCTCAGCTTGAAGTGACACCATATTATGAATAAATGAAGGCCAGTGACTGGTTCCAATCAGTCGCTGGCTTTTTTAGCTTCAGTCAACTTAAGCGAAGTGATTACCCAAACTGATTGCGCACACGTTTTTCCATGTTACAGGTACAAGAGGGTGTATACTGAGTGCGCGGATGGTCGCCAGTGGAAGCTTTTTCGCAGGCGGAATCTGTAGTAGTTAAAACGGAACACAACGGGAAATAGCAAGTAGATAGTCATCGAAAGTGAGGCTGATTGGGATGGTATTATCCACGAAAATTGTCAAATTAGGCAACTCGCAGGGCATTCGACTGCCAAAGTCACTCCTCAAAGAGATAGGAATCGTTCACCCAATTAATACGCCAGTTCAAGTTTCTGTAGCGGATGGTAAAATCATCATTTCGCCACAAGTGAAAACGTCAAGGTTGATGCAACGCTTTGCTGGCTTTGATTTAGACGACTATTTTGAAAGTTGTCATCAAGTCGAAGATGATTGGGGCAATCCAGTGGGAAAAGAACGGTTATAAGCCGCAAACATAGAACTGAGATGCTTCAACAATCACAAACGACAATCAATATCAATTGAAATGACTATGAGCAACTGACACCGATATAGCGTCATCTGCTCATATTTTTGTGTTCACTAGGAATTACATAAATTAGCATGTCCGTCATTTGCGACAGCTATTTGAGATGATGACAAACTAAGGCTGTGCGTGCACTAATTTATAGTTGGTGACGCCATATCTCTGATTGTAGGTGATTCTGACGGTTTGTCCGCGTTTGAACGGCGCTGGGTCTGCGGCGACCGTCTGGAAACGAATCAATCTTTTTTCACCCTTGGAATTAGTTGCTAATCCTTGATACTGGTACCCGATGGCTGAGACATTGACTGGGAGCGTGATGGGATAAGTGCCAGTGGGACGCGTTATTTTCATGTAGTAATAAGTCCCGCCGTAGCGAAAAATCCCCCAACCAATATTGATGAGAAGCATCATGGTCAGTAATACGGCTAAACACCATTCGATAAGGTGATGCGATTTAGGGTTCATTTGGGATCCTCCTCGTAGACGATTTTTAAGTGATGTGTGCTGTTTTGAAGCTGGGTAATGATTGCATGGCTATCCTCACAAGTGATATTTCGCCACAAAATTAAGCGCTGATACTGCGATATTCGTGGCACGTGAGAAATACTGGATTAATACAATTATTATTGTAAATGGGACCAGTTGGTAATCCCAAAATTCCAGCTAAATTTGACTGATTAACTTACATTCCATGTCGGAGTTTGGTAAGGCCATGCCACTTTTTTTGCACCCAGCAATTAACAAATTCCGTAATAACTAAATTACGCCCCGCAAACGCCTGCAATTTAGCACGTCCAGCAGTATAGGTCTCATTTAATGAAGGTCATAACAAGTCAGACGTCATGTGTCCTGGCACAACAAAAATCGGACGAACCCCCCAACTGGCGGTTCGTCCGATTACTGTGATGTTTAAGTTTAAAATTAAGCGAAATGTAAAGTCAGGCGGTTGATGAATTCGGCGACCAGAAAGCCGATCGCAATTACGCCGGCGATAATGACGACTTGAACAAAGTACTGGTAAGCTAAGTCCGAATGGCCCGTCACGAGGTTGCGGACGACCCGGTAAGACTGACCACCAGGAACCAGAGGCACCAGACTAGGAATATTAAAGATGATCATCGGCATCCGCTTATAGCGGGCAGCCATCCCGCTAGCGACCCCAATCACGATGGCTGCGATGAGGTTACCGATGGCCAGTTTGGCATCAACGCCCAGTGGCAGCACGTGATAAAGCACTTCATACGTGAACCAGCCAGCAGCGCCGACCCAACCACTGAGGTTGACGGCGCGCCGCGGAATGTTGAGCAGAACGCCAAAGCCGGCCGTGGCGAGATAAGCTAAAATAATTTGTAATAATCCAGTTGTGAATAGCCAGTGTGCCATAAGACGCCTCCTCGTCGTTTAGTAGAAAAATGAAGTCAGTGCGATGCCGACCCCGATTGCGCAGGCCGATAAGACGGCTTCGACAGCGCGGGCGGGGCCACTCAGTAAGTTCCCCGTCATCGTGTCACGCACAGCATTCGTGATGGCAACTCCCGGGACTAGCGGCATCACGGCGCCGATAATGATGGCATCCGGATGGTAGTGGCCGTTAGTGAGATAAAAGCCAACTAAGGTAATCAGGCCGATAATGAATGCACCGACAAATTCACTGAGAAAACGGATCGAGCCCAACCGATTGATCCAGTAGAAGGCCGCAAAGCCCGCCAGCCCGGCCAAGCCACAGGTGATCAAGTCGGCCGGGGCCGTTTGTCCGGTGAAGGCCACCATCAATGGCACGCTGACGACAATCGCAGCCAGGCACAACCAGCTGAATGGAAATGTCGGCACGGCTTGATTGACGCGTTCCAACGCTGCAAAAAATTCAGTTAAATCAATCTCATGATTAGCGAATTGTCGAGATAGGGTGTTGACCTGGTCCACTTTTTCGAGATCCATGCCGCGATTATGAATGGCACGGACTTCACTAGTGGCATCATCTGGCAAGGAAACGGTGATGCCGGTTAATAATACGAAGACCTGCGCATCCGGATGGCCGGCATTAGTGGCGATCCGCTGCATCGTATCTTCAACTCGTTTGATTTCAGCCCCATTTTCTAGCAAAATGGCGCCAGCTAGTAATGTGGCTTTTAACATAACTGCCGTATCGCGCATCAAAATCCCCCCACATCAGAATGTTTATATTTTCTCACGAATTTTGCGTATCGTCATTAGTTTGAAACAGAATGTTTGCTGGAAACGGTTGATTATGGGTAAAATTATAACAGCAAATAAAATTATGGAGGCATTTTTGATGACAGCATTGACCAAACTTACCGATACGTATACCTTGAACAATGGGACTAAGATTCCAATCGTTGGTTTTGGGACTTGGCAGACACCAGATGGTCAGGTCGCTTATGATTCCGTATTAGCCGCATTAAAGGCCGGCTACCGGCACATTGATACGGCAGCGGCTTATGGCAACGAGGAAAGTGTTGGCAAGGCAATCGCTGATAGCGGCGTTGCCCGTGAAGACCTCTTCGTGACGACTAAGTTATGGAATGCGGACCACGGCTATGAGGCCGCTAAGAAAGCGCTCGATACGTCGCTTGAAAAGTTAGGATTAGACTACGTGGACTTGTATTTGATTCACTGGCCAAACCCAGCTGCAATGCGTGACAATTGGGAACAATTAAACGCGGACACTTGGCGCGCCATGGAAGAAGCTTATACGGCACGTAAAGCCCGCGCAATTGGGGTTTCTAACTTCCGTCCTAAGCACTTAGACGCACTGCTCAAGACTGCCAAAGTTGTTCCGGCCGTTAACCAAATCTTCTTGAACCCAAGTGACATGCAGGATGAAGTCGTGGCTTATAACCGCGAACATGGTATTTTATCAGAAGCCTACAGCCCACTAGGTACTGGTAAGATCTTCAGTATTCCTGAATTAAAGGATTTAGCTGACAAGTATGGCAAGAGTGTTGCCCAAGTTGTGTTACGGTGGTCATTACAACACGACTTCTTACCATTACCAAAGTCAGTGCATGCTGATCGGATTCAACAAAACACCGAACTATTTGATTTTGAAATCAGTGATGAAGATATGAAGGTCATCGATGGCTTCCACGGCGTCGCTGGACTTGCTAACGATCCTGATAAGGTCAACTTCTAATTAGAATTTATTAAAAAAGTGTCGCACCATTATTAGACGGGATGCCTGATGATGGTGCGGCACTTTTTTGGTGGAAACTCATTTAGGCGTGCGCAATCAGTCGCTATCGGTGGTGAACACGAATACAATTGGACTGTCCGCAGGCTTCAAAAGGATGCACAGAGAGACTGCCTGATGGTGTTTCTTAAAAATTTAGAATCGAGGGCGTAACGATAATGGCAAAAGATTTGACGGTCAGTTACCCGGTGGTTATCACGCATGATAACACAGATGTAGACTATCCATACGAGGTTTATATTCCGGCCTTTGAGGGGTACACGCAAGGGCGTAACATGGCGAACGCAATCTTGATGGCACGTGACTTCATCGGACTGAGTGCTATGGATTTACGGGAGGATGGCAAAGTTTTGCCGCATCCCGGGGCGTTGCCAAATAAAACGCAAGATGATCAGGCCGTGATGTTGGTCGATGTGAATGTTGACGATTATCAACGGCAACGGAATCAGTAAGCAGTCTAAGTTGGACCTGTTTTCGAACGGGTCTTTTTTCAAATGCTGCAGATCCGTTTGATTAGAAATTACGAGTCACCGACTCATTTTTCACCCGCCACCCGTAATCCAGCAAATTACGTGGAATCCGAAGCCCAGTTTTGACTGTTCTTAATAATCACAACGACTATCGGCCCACAACTTATGAAAGTTTAGTTCAGACTGGTGTTTAAGCCTGGTGTGGCAGCAAGAGTCTCTGCCAGCTGTGTTACACTCAGTTAACTACTTCAAATTGGGGGCCTGTGAAATGCTGCTTATTTTAGCAATTTTACCAATTATTGTGACGGCCGGACTGGGGGTGGGTGCGGGCCTGCGCCATCAATTCGCACCAAGTACCAGCGATATTTTGATTCAGCTAGTCATGCACTATGCCTTGCCCCTGAGCCTATTTGGCGGGATCTTGTCATTGAAACGAGCGACGATTCTACAAAATCGCGCGCTGGCGGTATGGCTTGCCGTGGGGATGTTAGGTGGCATGGCGCTGGTGATTATGTTTCAAGTACTGCGGCACCAAACGCTAGACGTAGCGACGTTACGCGGCCTCGTGATTGCCAGTCCTTCGATTCCGTTCATGGGCGTCTCAGTGTTGCTAGTGCTCTTTGGCAAAATCAGCGTCTTGCTGGTTGCGCTGGGTGGCCTTTACATGAACTTGATACAAGTTCCCTTGAGCGTCTTGTTATTGACGCTTGCGAGCGGTTTACCGGCCGAACAGCGGTGGCAAGCTAGTTGGCAGAAGCTACGCAGTGCCTGCCGTCAGCCGGTCGTTTGGGCGCCAATTAGCGCGTTCTGCTTAAACTTACTCGGTTTGCGACTGCCGAGTGCGTGGCTGACTAGTTTTACAGAACTTGGCCAAGCGGCAGGTGGTGTGGCCCTGTTTGCCCTGGGCCTACTGTTGACGACGCGGCCATGGCATTTGACGCGGACAGTTGTCGGTAACGTCGTCATGAAAAATATCGGCTTACCACTAGTTGTCTGGGGGTTGATGGTACTCGGACACGTTGCATTGCCGACGCAACAGTTAGTCATTGTGACCCTAGCGATTCCAACAGCCACGATTGCGACGATGCTCGCGGTCCAAAATCGAGTCGTGCCGGATGAATACGTGGCGACGCAGATGTTGAGCACGATCATTGCGCCGATTACAATGGGTGCATTTATGTGGGCGCTGCAGTTAGTTTGAAGACAGCAACGTGTCGGATGATCTAAAATAGCCAAATAAAAATACTAAGCTTAGCGGTATAAAAGCATCCGGTTGGATAACTGATATGCCTGTTAAGCTTAGTATTTTATGCTGCCAAATTTTACGTTTAGAGACGACGATCACAGCCTCTGTTTTGGGTGTTGAAGGACCTTACTAGTCAACAGCCAGCTGTCAAATGAGTGCCACCGGTATCGTTAACGATTCTGCTCTGCCAACTAATAGCGGACCTGAAAGTTAGTCGGTTGTTTCGCAGTGACGACAGGGTGTTGGGCAAAATAATCGGCAATCAGCACCGTCATATCGGTTGGTAATCGGCGAATGATTTTATCGCCGCGATACATGGGATAGTTGCCGCCACCGCCCGCACGGTAATGGTTCAGCGTTACGGTCAGCTGTTGTTCGGGTGTGACTGGGGTGCCGTGATAATCGAGTTGAACGACCCGTTGACCAAACGGCCGCGTCAAGTCGAAGGTGTAATCGATGCCGCTGTACACGTCATAGACGTAGTGGCGCAGCTTCGGGTGCATGAACTCGGGATTAACGCGAACTTGGCCGGCTTCTAAAATAAAATAGCTGGCACAGCGTTCGAGAGCGGCGCGTAAGTCTGCGCCAGTAATCGCTTCGACTGCTAATTTGTTTGGGTAAACGTAGCTGTTCATTACTTCGCGCATGGTCACATGTTGCTTGAGGCCCGGGACGTCGTCGTTAAACAGGGCGGTGGCGGCAATGTCCGTGCCGGTTGCGGCCATCTCGACGCGATTGATAAAGTCGATGTACGGATGGTTATGCAAACGGGCGTCTAAGTGGTCGTGGACCAACATATTGCCGTTGATTTGTCCCAAGGGCGTGTCGAGCCAGTTTTCCATTTGCGTATTGATGGGGTCGATCAGCGCCATTGCTTGAGCATTGGGCGCTGCCGCGGCAACTGGGATCACTTCCGGACGACTGGTCGCAACTTGATGTTCGGACGTCAAATCTAGGGTAATCATGCCGACCGCCACGCCCTTCATACCAGGCTGAGTGACGGGAACCCCGTGCACTTTAACGGCCAATTGGCGGTGTTGATGACCCGTGATGAGTGCGTCGATGCCAGGTACTTCCGCTAACAAGGCCGAGCCGCGATTTTCACCATTCATTCGTTCGGTGGGATGGTCCGTGAGTGGATCACGTTCGAGTCCACCATGGTAAGCGACCACGACGACATCGGCCAGTTGCCGTAGTTTGGGGACCCAGCGTTTGGCTGTTGCGACCACGTCATCGAAATGCAGGCCTGCGATGTGGTGCGGCTGTTCCCAGTGGGCGACGAATTGGGTCGTTAAACCGAGAATCGCTACTTTGACGCCGGCCCGTTCGAGGATCGTATAGGGTTTGGAAAAAAGCGTGCGGTGGTGGTCATCGCGAATGTTGGCCGCCAGCATCGGATATTGCCGGCTAGATTCACACAGGTCGAGGTAGTCGAGCCCGTAATTGAATTCATGATTGCCAAAAATACCGGCTTGCACGTGGTTGCAGTTGGCCAGCCGGGAATAGAGCGGCGCTGCTTCCTGATGGTGGCGTGCAATGAAGTAAGTCAACGGGGAGCCCTGCACATAATCGCCATTATCGATGACGATCGGCCACACCTCGTTTGAGTCTTCGCGGGTCAAGTCATGAATAACGGTGGCGACACGGCTGAGGCTAAATGGTGCGACGTTATCGCGACTGCTGTAGTCTGTCGGCGCTAGGTAGCCATGCACATCACTTGTTGAGATTAATTTGATTTTCATTACAGCGTGCCTCCAAGGAATATTTGTGTTCTATTATAACAATATTCATGGCAGGTAACTTGATTTTGAACATAAATCATCATCTTTTTTGATGGTTGCTGGTCGTTAATGTTGAAGCCGGTGACGATTTAGGACGTCGTAGCGCCAATGGATACAACTAGTTGGGAACGTAAGCGATGGGCAAATGATGAAGAATTAGCGGCACCCAACCGACTGCTCGTTCACACATGACCCAATCTTCAAACCTTCTTCATAATTTGGGCGTAAATCGACAAAATGTTTCCGCTATCATTAAAGTTGACGAATGTTAACGATAATCGAATTACGGAGGACAAGACGATGCAAAATTATCAGAATGCACCATTTAAGCCTACCCCCGAGTCCGGTTTAACGACCACAGTAGTGACGGCCCAGACGACTAAGTTCGGTAAGAACGAATTAGTGGCTGCGCGTCCCGTACCGCTGTGGCGGAAAATTTGGCAACATATGAGTGACGTCTCGTCGCTCGTGCTCTTATTTGCGGTTGGCCTCGCCACCTACTTAGCGTTGGCCCAGAACGGGGGCTGGACGAAGACAATCGTGATTGGCGCGATTTTAGTGATCAACGTCTGTATTGGTTTATACCAGGAAGCCTCAGCTGAAAAATCACTGGCCGCGTTGAAATCAATGAGTCTGCCAACTGCGACGGTGCGTCGTAATGGCGATACGCAGACGATCCCGGCGCCGGAAATCGTTCCGGGCGACCTGGTGATTTTAAAAGCTGGTGACCAAGTGCCCGCGGATGCGGTCGTACTAACGGCGACTAATCTCGCGGTTGACGAGGCCGTATTGACGGGTGAGAGTGAAGCGGTTGAGAAAAGTGCCTATCAAGACGGCGCCGAACTGACAGACGACAGCCAAGTCTTTGCCGGAACAGCGGTGACGGCTGGGACGGCTACGATTCAAGTGTTAACGACTGGGATGGCAACCGAACTGGGACAAATCGCTGGCTTGTTAAATAAGACGAAGCAACGGGCGACCCCGTTACAAGGTCGGCTGAACCGCCTGTCAAGTTGGCTCACGACGTTTGCGGTCTTAGGTGGAATTACCATTTTTGCCCTGAGCGTCTGGGTCCAAAACCAAGGGCTAGCGGACAGTCTCATGATTGGGGTCTCGCTAGCGGTGGCGGCGGTGCCTGAAACTTTACCAATCATTGTCACGATCAGTCTCTCACACGGGGTACGACGGATGGCTGACCGCAATGCCATCATGCGCCGCGTGAGTGCGGTTGAAACGATCGGGAGCGTCGACGTGATTGCGTCGGATAAGACCGGAACGTTGACGCAGAATCGAATGACGATCACCAAGTATTGGACGCCAAATTCTGGTATCCAGACAACTGAAGAACCCCTAACGTCAGCGGGCCAGAAGCTGATGCGCTATTTAGGATTAGCAACTAACGCGGAAATCAACGTGGTCGATGGCGAAGAACAAGCGATTGGGGATGCGACTGAATTAGCAGTTGTCCGCTGGTTGGCCCAACATGATTTAGAACGACCAGATTTGGAAGCAACGATGCCCCGATTGGCAGAAGACCCGTTTGACTCAACCAAGAAGATGATGACGACTGTGCATCAATTAGACGATGGGCAACGACTTGTAATCGTCAAAGGGGCTTGGGACCGGCTGCCATTTGCGGACGACCAAGCAGCTCTGACAGCGGGACAGACTGCCCACGATACGTTTGGACAAGCCGCTTTACGTGTCCTGGCCGTTGGGTACCGGGTCATTCCCGCTGAAGTGACGACGACCGACTGGGACGAATTAGCCACTGACTTGAAACTGGCAGGGTTGATTGGACTGATCGACCCACCGCGCCCAGAAGTGATTCCAGCCATTCAAGCCGCTAAAGATGCCGGCATCTTCCCCGTGATGATTACTGGGGACCACTTGATGACGGCGAAAGCCATTGCGACGGAGATTGGGATTTTAACGCCCGGCCTCAAAGCGCTGAGTGGTGAGGAATTACGCGCATTAAGCGATGATGAATTACAAGCACAAATCGACCAAATCGCGGTGTACGCGCGGGTCTCGCCGAGTGACAAGATTCGCATCGTGCAGGCCTGGCAACGGCTGAATAAGACCGTCGCGATGACCGGTGATGGCGTGAACGACGCACCCGCTTTAAAGGCGGCGGACGTGGGGATCGCTATGGGTATTACCGGGACGGAAGTGTCTAAGGAAGCGGCCGACATGGTCTTAACGGACGATAACTTCGCAACGATTATTGCGGCGGTCAAGGAAGGTCGAACGGTGTACCAGAACATTATCAAAGCCGTTGAGTTCTTGGTCGGTGTCAACTTTGCACAAATCTTCCTGATGGTCGGTGCCGTGTTGTTCGGTTGGGGCGCACCGCTATTGGCCGAACAACTGTTGATTATCAACGTCTTAGCGGATGGGATTCCAGGCTTCTTTATCAGTCAAGAACCGGGTGAACCGCAAGCAATGCAACAGCCGCCAGTTGCCAATGACGAAAGTATCCTCGCACGTGGCTTAGGGCAACGATTATTCGTTCGAGCGGCAACTTTCACCGTATTGACACTCGGTATTTATGCACTGGGCCGTTTCGGACTGGCGAATGACCAAGCGTCCATCGGGATGACGATGGTCTTCCTAGTGTTAGCGCTCGGGTCAATGATTGATATTTACGCCATCAAGGATCGCCGGCCGCTGAGTCGTGATACGTTTACCCGCAACCCAATGCTTAACCGCGGCTTACTGATTGGGATTTTGGTGGTCCTAGCCATCGCAATCGTGCCACCGTTCCGCAACTTCTTCAGCTTGGTCACCTTACCAGCTGGCGCGTGGCTGATCGTCCTCGTCGCAACCTTAGTCCCAACTGCGGTTCTGGAGTTGAACAAGCGCTGGCAAGCCCGACAGCGGGAACGACTAGTCGCTGACCCGGCGGAATAGGCGGAGTTAGACGAGTAAACTAATAAAGAAACGTTTGCAACATTAGCTTGATAGCCCGTTTAGCTGACAAGTCCTGACAGATTGCATTAATGTGAAATGGCCGTCATTCCAGTTGGGGGAATGACGGCCATTTTGGGGCAATATTTAGGTATGGAAAAAGACATCCGTTCAAGCTAGTAATGCTCGAACGGATGTCTTTTTTGAGTGCGCTAGATGCGCGACTCAAGTACAACTAATTAAGACTAAAAGACAGGCCGTTGTGCAGGCTTAGAGCGTAAATCATCGCAGTTATAAGCAGCGAGTTCTTTTAAGCCATCCTTGCTAGCGTCAAAGTAAGCGGTCAATCCTTGGGCAATCATTAGGTTAAGTTCTTTTTTGGCATCAAATTGGACGACGAGCACGGGTACTTTGTCAGCGACCGCTGCGCCGATTTCGAACATTGTGCCAGAGTCCGGTTCGTTCGTGTCACTAGTCATATCATAATCAAGTAAGGCGACGACCACGTCTGCACGGTGAACTTGGCGCATGTCAGAAGCGTAGACGTATTGTTGCCAAGCGCGACTACCAAAAGGTTCTTCCTCAAATTGGTGTTCTTCAGGAATGAAGATGCCATCTGGATTGATGGTTGGGTTGGCAAGTAAGGCTGCCTTGACTTGTTGGATGCGTTCCTTTTGGGCGTCGTCAAAAAACGGTGCAGCTAGGTAAACGTTATTCATAATGATTTCCTTTCTGGACAATGAAATAATGATAGGCCTATTTTAGCTGAAAAACGGGTTGGGTTTCAAGTCCTTGTTTGGCAAATGTCGTCGTCGGTGCTGGTCCTGCTTGGTGTGAAAATTAGTTAGACGCGCCGCTTTGCTGGATTCATGGTCGTCAGCAGTCATCTGGCAGGTCGGCCAGTCGCTCAGCTACCTGAAAACCGGTGTTGGACGTGACTGTAAGGCAGGGTTACACTAACTCGTACTGTTTCTAACGGTTCTCAGCTGACTGCCCTTGAACTTAATAACTTAGGCAATACGTCGGCATAAACAAATGGACAGCGGTCAGATAAAATATTAATATTAAGTAGATTATAATTCTACATAACATAATGTATTGATGATGTTTACTTGAATCTAATTCTAAAATAGGCTAAATTAAGATAGGTTACAGGGAGGAATATTGAATGGCAACACCAGCATTAGCAACGTATCATCTGATGGCGTGGGATGAATTGCCGGACGTTCCGGTGTATATGGAACAGCTATTAGAACTCGTCAATAACGCACTAGCGCCACTTGGGTCGACGGTGACTAAGACGATGGTCAATAGTTATGTCAAGCAACACTTCTTCAGTCGGCCAACGGGACGCCGCTACACCCGCAATCACGTGGTGGCGGTGCTCGTCGTTTCGATTTTGAAGCTGGACTTTTCATTACCAGTTATCAGTCAGGCGATTTTGCAAATACGTGACTCTAGACAAATTGAACCACGTTATGAACAGTTTCGGCAAGCATTTGAACAGGCCTTGCGGGAAAAGCCGCTGACGATGGCGACGGATGAGCCATTGACGCACGCGATTCAATTAGCAGCGCAGACGGTTGCGGCTCATTTATTAACGAATCAAGTATTAACAGATTTAGCGCAAGCATAAGTGAACAATGGCATAAGAGAGGAAGAATTGAGAATGACAACGCGCAAAAAATGGACGCTGGCACTCGTCGCGTTTTTGACCGTGATAGTGATTGGAATTGCAGGGGGGAGTTTTTATTTATACCACTTTGCTTTTGAACCAACGCCCAAGGTTTTGACACACAGTTCAAGCAAGAGTAAGCACACCTTGAAGCAGAATCAGGCGTGGCTCAAACGGGTCAACAAGCAGACCTGGCATGAGACGTCCGCGACTGATAATTTGAAGCTGGTCGCCGATTACGTTCCCGCTGCGCATAAGACGAACAAAACGATCGTGGTCGCGCACGGCTATATGGGCAATAAAGAACAGATGGCGAGTTATATTCGGCTATGGCATCGCCAAGGCTACAACGTGCTTGCCCCCGATGATCGGGGCAACGGGAAGAGTCAGGGCGACTACTATGGTTTCGGCTGGCCGGACCGCTTAGATTATGTCAAATGGACTAAACAAGTGATTCGCCGCGTCGGAACGAATAGTCGCATCGGGCTGTTTGGGGTATCGATGGGTGGTGCCACGGTCATGATGATGAGTGGCGAAAAGCTGCCATCCCAAGTGAAGGCCATCATTGAGGACTGTGGGTATACCAGTGTCGGTGATGAGTTGGGTTATGAACTCAAACAACTCTATCATTTGCCGAGGTTCCCGTTGTTATACACAGCCAACTGGGTCGCTGAAGCCAAGGCACACTTCAACTTCATGACGGCCAGTTCGGTCAACCAATTGAAAAAGAACAAGCTGCCGATTTTCTTCATTCACGGGGCTAAGGATACCTTTGTGCCCACCAAGATGGTCTACCAGAACTATCGTGCGACGACCGTCAAAAATAAGCAATTATGGGTCGTTCCAGGCGCAGGTCACGCAGAATCTTACACCCTGCATCCGAAGCTGTATCAACAAAAAGTCAGTCAGTTTATGGCGACGTATTTGAAGTAATCGTTTGTAAGTCGCACTTTGCCGTTAGTATCGTTGAACTTGAGTGGCGTCGAACCTAAGAAGCGTATTGACTCTAGACGAGCTGGTGCGCTGTTCAGTTAGGTGATGACTCCACAGCGTTAAGTCGGAGACCGGTCTGATTTGACGGCGATTATTGTTACAAAAAATCAAAAAAGCCTGATTTCAAAATGCCGTGATGACGCGGTGGATTTTGAAACCAGGCTTTTTTAGTGATAAATTGGCTGTGTTCAGCGAATATGGTCGATTTGAATCGCGCAATCGGAGGCTTCCCAAACGAACGCCACTGGTTGGTCAAGTGTCATTCCGCCAACGCGTCTAGTTTGTGCAACGTTTAAACGAACTAACTGGCTGAACGTTTCGCAAACGGATGGCGCATGCTCGGGATGAAAATCAGGACGCCGATGAAGTTGAGTAGTAACGATAGGGCGGTGAAGATGAAGACACCGTTGTAATCGAACCAACCCGAGACGACCCCACCAAGTAAGGAGCCTAGCATACTGCCAGCTGCTTGGAAGGATTGATTCCAGCTGAAAATCGTTCCCGTCAGTTCACGCGGCGTGTTCTTGGATAGGAGCGTTTGAACAGTCGGGAAGAGTGCACCATCAGAGATCCCAATCATGAACCGCAGTAGGCCCAACGTCCAGACGCTTGAGACGAACCCTTGAGGGAAGTACATCAAGATGGCGAATACGAAGCCAAAGACGAGAATCCGGTCTGCACCCCGGTGATCACCCAGCCGACCGAGTCGTGGCGCGGAAAGTAACGTTGAAATTCCGGGAAGCGCGGCGATGATGCCGGCCACCACCGTGATTGGGCCAACGTTATGCATCAATTCTTTGACATACAGACTAATAATCGGGGTAATCGAGTTGTTCCCCATTTGAATAATCATCGTTGAGACAAGTAAGGTGATAATTAGGGTTGGATTTTTAAACTGACTGAGGAGGCTGCCTTCACGTTTAGTAGCAGTGACATCGCTAGGCTTGAAGTTCTCGTGAACAAGCGTCAAGCTTAACACGAAGACGATCAGTAATAGAATCCCCGTGATAATAAAGGTCAGGCGAATCGAGAAGACTTGCGCGAGCACCCCACCTAGAATCGGGCCAATCAAGTTGCCAGAAACGTAGCCGGTCGTTAGGATCCCAATCGCCGTCCCACTGTTTTCCTTGGGCGTTTCAGTCGCAATCAAGGCACTGGCATTGGGAATGTAGCCCGCGCAGAACCCTTGCAGGAACCGCAGTAAGATTAGTAGCCAGATATTATGTACGAAGCCCATTGCACCAATGACGAACGCCATCCCGAGTGAGGAGCGCAGTAACATGATTTTGCGGCCACGTCGGTCAGCAAGTTTGCCCCATAGCGGTGAAACGACGGCGACCACGAAAAAAGTCACCGCATAAGTGAGTCCACTGTACATCGTCAATTCATTTTTCGAAAAATCTCCCATTTGCCCGACGTATAGCGATAAGAACGGCATAACTTCTGAAAATCCCATGCCGGCGATAAACGTCCCAAGCCAGAGTACGGCCAGGTTACGCCGCCAACCAGTTAATGCTCCCTTCACAAGTGTCACTTCCTTAATAAGTTGATTAAGATTATCTTAATGCCATTTTAGGTTTTGTGCAATTAATGATCTTGGTCAAATTCGTTATGAATTATGATTAAATCATGACAGTTGATGGATTCCTGTTCGTCTGCCGGTGTGCGCCTTATTCCGGCCTCCGGGGCCGGCTGACAACGCTGGAACAGGGCGGACATCGATTTGAACTCACGCAGAACCCCACTGCGCAATTTCAAATACGAGTCTTCTTCTAGCCCGGGAACCCCACCCGAACAAGAAGAACTTCGCCCTTGAGCATTGTCAGCCAGCCCCTACAGTCGGGAACCCGCTCGAATGGCGGATGAACGTCCACCTATCTAGGTGCAATTGACCACTGAATATTTGGTGACTGGTCCTTCAAGCAAACTTTTTGAATCAATATTGATGATGCTTATTTACGGTAAGGTCGTTTGAAGATTAGTGCTTAACTCAGATTTACGATGAGATGATAAAATAGCCATTTTTGGTGAATCTAGGGCTTTAGCAGCTATGTCAACGAGAGAAAGTTCTATCAATGTTCAGTGATGGGGACTAAAAATACGGATAGGCAACTTCGATATTCCCAAAAACTAGTCTGACCGTTAAATATCAAAATGGCTGTCCACTAAGAACCAACGACCAGTCCATCAAAAGTTGAGTCCGCAAATGTCTGCCTTTCGAATACTGTCCAGGCTGGAAGGCATTCTGGGCAAGGCCCAGTGGTGAAATTTCACTTAGCAAGCGTCCTTTGCTTGGTTAGTGAAAGACCAGTATTTAAGACGTGGGTTGTCGGCTTAAATCTGTGTCCACCACGTTCCGGCCATTGACCAGAATGCCTGGAAGCCGGACTAGGACGTCTCTACCACAGCAGGTTTACGGTAACTCGCACTATTTCCAGCGGGTCTCAGCTGGCAGCCCTTGAACTTAGAAAAATAGCATGATTTAATCATAATTCATGATAAACTAACTAGCACACTATGTAGTTGGGTGTGTCCGGGTATTAGCCACGTTATCAATCAAGGGATGGGATTCAAGTGAGTACCAAGCTCATTTGGATCTCTTTTTGCGTCAGCAATCATAGAATACACGAGTTAACTTGCAACCAAAAATCCTTCCCATGGGACGATAGGATGCACACGAATTATTGGTCAATTAGACTTGACCAGCCGTCCCTAAAAAAACTACAATGGAAAACATTGTAGAAAGGGTGAACGATGTGCAACAAGAGTCGAAGTATCAAATTGAAGTGGTGGCGCCTAAGCACCGACACATGTCCAATTGGGATATGTTTGCAACCTGGATTGGCGCTAATGCCAATAATGGTACGTGGTACGTTGGTGGCGTGTTAGCCGCGTGCGGGTTATTGACTGCTCTAAAAGTGATTGTGGCATCGTCCGCGCTGTCGTATTTATGCTTGTCGTTGGTCGGTTTTATGGGGTACAAGACCGGGGCGGCAACAATGAGTTTGATTCGGGGTTCCTTTGGCGTTCGGGGGAGTTATGTGCCGTCATTCGTGAATCTCACCCAGTATATTGGTTGGACCGCTGTGAATACGTTTATCGCGGCGACATCCGTGAGTTACCTATTACATGATCTAGTAGGCTGGCCCGTCTACGGGAAGCCTGGCGGGGCGAAAGGCTTGATTTTGGGCATTATCGTCATGAGTGTCCTGCACTTGCTCAGTGTCTCGGTCGGTCAACGTTCTGTCCAAATGATTGAGCGTATTGGCATTATTCTAGTTATTTTGTTCGTCTTATGGGAGACGGTCGTCGTCTTTCAAACGGTCTCGATGCATGACTTGTTAACATGGCACGCCCCGACGCATTTACATATGACAGCGGGTGCTGGTATGGATACGTTGGCAGCCTTTAACTTGTCATGGGTCACTGCGGGCGCTGACTTTACCCGTTTCACCCGCAAACGGAGCGGAGCGACTGGGATGCCATTCTTGGGGGCCTTTACGGGCTTGTTCTGGTTTGCCTTCATCGGTCTAGCCGCGACCATCAGTATTGCAATTACGTCGGGGGCTTATGATCCCAATAACTCTGACCCCAGCACGATTGCGAGTCGGTTAGGCCTGGGTGCACTTGCCTTACTGGTGATCGTCTTAACGAGTATGACGGCCAATGCGGTCAATCTGTTGGCGGCAGGGTCCGCATTATCCAACATTTTCCCACGGATTCGCTTACGACCGGCATTATGGGCAGTGACGATCATTGCAACGCTGGTAACGCTGATTCCGCTCGTGATGGGGAGCTTCTTGGACGCATTTACGGCGTTCTTGGACTACATCGGGATGGTGCTCGGGCCAATGATCAGCGTGATGCTGGTCGACTTCTACTGGCGGCATCATCAACACTATGATGTGAACGAACTGGCCAGTTCTAAAGGCCAATATTGGTATCATCACGGTATCAATTGGATCGCGCTCCTTTGCTGGGTCTTAGGCGTTGTGATTTATCTGTTACTCAAACAACTGCCATGGATTGCGACTTTCACGGGAGCCACGTTTATCGACATGGTCATCATCGCTGTGATTTACATGGGTTTGATGCGAATTTGCTATCCATTGACTGCCAAACAAGGCTAATTGGACTACAATGGAAGGGTAAACGAAATTAGAACGAGGGGTGTCATGATGTTTAAATTAACTGAAATTGACGACGTATTAACTAATTTGGGTGACCATGCTGACTTTGCCACGATTGCTAAGAAGGAAGCCGACTTAGGCGTTCAACATTTTCAATACAACGTTGAAACTGGCGCGACGACCTATTTTGGTGAGAATGGCTACCTGGTAGAACGGCGGACAAATGGGATTGAAAGCGTTGTTCAACCTGAAGAAGATGCCGCGGCCGTTGAAAAAATTGCCAAGCAGTACGTGTCTGGTGAAATGGCGCTGGCAGACGCTGTCAAGCATTTTGCGAGTGCCGGGTGTCAGGCGTGGACGGCCAACTTAAAACGCCAGGTCATCAATTTTACCGGTAAGGAAGGCAAAATTATGGCAACCGTCAGCTTTTAAATTGGAACGATTGAACTAAAAGGCAGTTTTCGTGATTCCTAGTAAAGGGAAGACGAAAACTGCCTTTTTTGACGGTGTTGGTTAGTTGTGGGCTTATTCCGGGTTGCTTGCTAGTGAGTACCAGTTCCGGTCGTAGCCATGTGCCCTGAAAGTCCGTTGTGCCAGCTAAAAGTGCTTAGACACCGTGGCACATCAGTTTTGACTAGCTCAAACTAGTACCAAGCCCGGATTAATAGCCAGCTTGGTGATATTGTTTGCTCAATCGACGTTCCAGACTGAGTAACGTCAATGGATTAACTTTGCGTAGTTGGTCTGAATCGTAGCGCATGACTAATTGTTCCGGACTGTTGATCGTAATGCTGGTCACGCCATCTAAGCCTTGAAACGCTTGTTGAATGGACCGTTGAAGCTCAGGGTGTTGCGGCCAGACTGGCGAGGTCAGCATCACTAAACCGTGTTCAGGATGCTGGTAAGTCACATGGTATTTGTTGAGATAGCGTTGAAACATTTCTTCTGGATTCATAGCTCCTCCTTTAGTGATACGACAGTCAGCGACAAGCTTGACGGTTACATGCCGAACCAGACGACCCAACCGAAGAAGGCGGCCAATCCGACGAGTAAGAGTGTGATCAGTGCCCAAATCGACCCAGCGATTTTAGCCCGCTGGCGATAGTAGTGCCCACTGAGAACGCCACATAAAACGGCCAAGATGAGGCTAGTGCCAATAATCAAACCAATTGTAAGTTCCATAAATAGTATTCGACTCCTCACATTATCAATTTAATTGTGCAGGAAAAGTCAGTAAAGTGCAATTATTTATCAGGATTATTTCTGGTTATAATTCCTGATAATGGACTTTGTGATAAATTAATTTATTAACAGGAGTAGCTCTATTGTTATGACAAACAAAAATCCCGCCGAATCGAGCCGTGTTATGCTGATTCGACGGGATTTTACTAATAGTTAGTCAAACGATTAGAAGTTATTTTTAATGTGCGCTTCAATGCCCAATTTAGTATTGAATTTCGCGCATGTTCTAGAACATTTTATTCTTATTTAGCCGTCTTCTTAGAGAGCCGTGTTGCAAGTAACAGACCAACGAAGGCTAAGACTAAGGTGAAGTAGAAGCCATAGTGGGCACCGTTAACAAACGCGCCGGCAGCTTGATGACCGCCGTTGCTGTAATATGCGGCTTGACCGATACCTAAGAGACTCGTCGCAAGGGCAGTTGAAATCGCACCAACGACTTGTTGTAAGGTGTTCATGATGGTACTACCATCCGCAGCGATTGGGCCAGTCAATGAGTTCAACCCATGAGTTTGTGATGGTGACATGGCAAGCGGTGCCCCAATCATTAAGATGACGTGGGCTAAGATCACGTACCAAGTGGCGGTTTGTGTGCCAGTTAATGCGAGCATGATTGCACCAATCATGCAGATTAAGAAACCGAGCATGGCAGGTGTCCGAGCACCAACTGAATCATATAACCGACCAGAAACGGCGGAAACGATTGCGTTTACCAAACCACCAGGAAGCATGATGACCCCAGTCAAGGCAACTGGAATCAAGAGCCCTTTTTGGATGTACATTGGTAACAAGTACATGGCAGAGAGGATGATCCCAAAGTCAATCATGACTAAGCTGGCACCAACCCGGAAACCAGGAATTGCGAAAGTTTTAAGGTTCAAAATTGGATTGTCCATCGTTAATTGACGATGAGCATACCAAGCAAGAACAACGATCCCTAGGGCTAAGGCACCTAAGACAGTTGCGGAGCCCCAACCTTGATCACTAGCCAGGCTGACCCCAACGACTAGACTCCCGAAACCAACCATGGATAAGAGAATTGATAAGAAATCAATCTTTGGCCGAGTAACAGGGGCGATGTTTTTGAGTGATGTTACGGCAAAGAGGAAGGCGATGATCAAAAATGGAATAAAAATCCAGAAGATCCAACGCCATGAAGCAACCCCTAAGACGACCCCAGCTAAAGTAGGACCAACTGCGGGGGCGAACATGATAACCAGTCCGACCATCCCCATGGCGGCACCTAACTTATAAGGTGGGAAGATTTGCATGGCAACCGTGAACATTAATGGCAGAATCAAGCCAGTTGCGATCCCTTGAATCATTCGACCGAATAATAAGACGCCAAAACCAGGTGCAGACGCTGAAATAATTGCCCCAACGGCAAAGTCAATCAGCGCAAATAGAATCACTTGACGAGTCGTAAACCACTTTGTAATTAAACTAGATAGTGGGAGAACAATCCCAATCATGAGCATGTATCCGGTCACTAACCACTGAACAGTAGCAGTCGTTACATGAAGCTGAGCCATCAATTGAGGCAGGGCGATGTTCAATGACGTTTCACTGAACATCCCCACAAAGCCACCAATTAACATTCCCATCATGGCTAGCATTGGATGGGCAACGGGAACCCGTGCTTGTTGTTTTGCTTGCGGGTTACTTTGAACTGAATCCATTATCTTTTTCACACTCACTTTCCTAAACAATGGGTTAGCATACCAGATAATTAATTTTTTCGTAAGTATTTTTTTCTGAAAAGGACTAATTATTTTCTTGTAAGCGTTTTAATTAGTGGCGCCAGTAATTCAGTGAGTTGCTAGCGACAACAGTTCGCACCCAATACTTGTGCCCGTTACCAGTTGAGTTGGACCAGGCAAATATTGGGTGCGACTAGAAAATTAAGGATTATTTTTCAAATTAAACCAAATAAATGAAGAGAACTAGCAGGCAGAGGGCGATGATTAGAGAGATCACTGCCGCAAACTTGGACGCTTGATAGTGTTTGATGCCAAGATAGCCAAAGCCTAAAAATCCTAGAAAAGCTAAAATCATTATCCAAAAACCCATGAAGATACCTCCCGTTTTAGAGTTGTTACGAATAGGTGAGTCAGATAGCGCGGATAAAATTGGATTGCAACGTTTGTTATAATAGGAACTAAATATAGTATAAAACTATTTCTTAATTTGAAATAAAATCAGTTAGTATGGCAGACACCAGACAACGTGTGAAGCAATCACTTACCTTAGTGTGACAGTATCATTTGGATTAAGTAAGAAGCCAGTGGTTGCATGTAAACCAAAGTTGTCAGAAATAGTCTGAAAATTAGCTAGAAACGTGGTGGTGCGTGATGGAAAGATTAGCGGTGCGGTTGAAAGAGGCGCGTGAACAACGGGGATTGTCGCAAAATGAAGTTGCAACGAAGCTTCAGGTTTCACGACAATCAATCTCTAAGTGGGAAAACGACAGGGCTTATCCGGACCTGGATAACTTAATCCTGTTGAGTGATATTTACCAATTATCGTTAGACGAGTTGATAAGCACAGATGATGAACCACATCAAATAGACATCAACCAGTGGACGCCACACGAAGGGCAGCGCGATAGATCTGAGTCCTGGTCAGGTAAGCGCGAAGATGAAAGCTTGATGTTAATCTTGATCGTATTGACCTCAGCGATGATTGCTCCGTTGGGCGTATTTGTTCCGATTCAGGTTCTGTGTCATAATGATCGTTCAAATAATCTACATAAGGCAATAATTGTTATCGCTCTGATTGTCATTGTCGCGAGTTCATGGCGATGTTGGACAATTCTTAGCGATAATTGGCTTAACTTAACTGAATTTTATCAAGGCAATTAATCGCGGCTGGCGTTGCTGGAAATCACACTAGTAATCGCCATAAACGCAAATGATACGCAAACGCTATGACCATATAGCGTTCGCGTATCATTTGTTATTGACTATCGTTCAGCCAAGTAGAATACCAATTTTTCCAGATTGTTCCTATTCAAACCGATGACCAACAGTAGCAGCGTCTAACTTAGACCTTCGCCTCAAACTGGTGACCGCACTTCGGACAAGTAATGCGGACCCGACCGTGGTGGCGTGGAATACGAATCCGCTGGTGACACTGCGAACAGTGAAAGAACCGATACTGCCAGTGCTGGGTGATCGAATACTTGAGGCGGCTAAAGGGACGTGTCAGCGGTAGCCAAATGCGCTGAAAGCCGCGGTTGATCGCAACTTGGCGATAGATTTGCTTGGAGAATAAGCGCCAATAGCTGATTGCAATCAATATGACAGCAATTAAGACCAACCAGTTGAACCGCACGAAAAAGCTAATAATCAATAGTAGTAATGCTAAATAGTTGAGAAAACGATTCAAAGTATCGTTTTGCCCATAACGGCCGCGCATCCATAATTGGAGGCGTTGTAAGAATTTAGAATTTGGTTTCAAATCGTGAACCCCCGTCACTAAAATAGTTAATATTAGGTAGCATAACACATTTTTTACCAGATTAAAGGTACCAGTTGACCAGAATAACGGTGTATACTTATGCATATTATCATGTGTTGTGTCTGGTAGGTATTGCAGGTGAGTTTCACTGCTTTTTGCCCACCAATGTTTCAAATACAACGCAGAGAAGATTATGATATCGAGGGAAGATCATGGCAATTCAAGCACATATTACACAAGCACAAGTACTCGACGCAATCAGTCGGGCCGCATTGACGTTGGATCAACAAAATCCAGAACAAGCGGGACTACAACAACTACTCAATGAGTTTCGAAGAACTTTATTACATACGAATGGACAGACGGCGACGACCGTGCTGTATCACGGTAAGCTGACCAGTTATCTGCTGCAACATGCCGGCAATTATCCGGCTAGTGTGACGACCTTGGCGTCGTTACTTGACCAATTCGTGGCGGCCCAGTCATGATTTCATGGGCAGAGTTGCCCGCTTGAAACCGAAATTTGATGGGGGTCATTATTCATCGGGTGCGAAAAGGGTTATGATAAGGATGCTGGAAGTTTAAAATTGCTTTTGTTCGTTTACGGTTGTAAACTATAATTAACTTCATTAGAGAAAGGTGGTCAAACCATTGGAAGCACAGACGAAAATCGAAATCAGTGATGCTGAATGGGAAGTCATGCGGGTTGCTTGGACATTGGGGAATGTGACCAGTAGCCAAGTCGCTGAAGTCATGGCTGATAAGATGGGCTGGAAGACAGCCACGGTCAAGACATTGCTGGGCCGGTTAGTGAAAAAAGGGGCGTTGCGGGCTGAAAAGAGTGGTCGGGCGTTTACTTACTATCCGATGGTTGAAGAACAGCCATCCATGGATGAAGCCGTCAAGACGCTGTTCGGCCATTTATGTCAGATGCGGGTCGGCCAGACGTTGACCGATTTGATCAGTGAGACTGAACTGAGCCAGACAGACATCGCCGCGCTACAAAAAGTCTTAGCCGAAAAAGCCGAGCACGCGCCCGAAATGGTCGATTGTGACTGTGTTCCCGGGACGCGGTGCTAACAGCGGTAGGTCTGAAATTCCTACGCTAATCAGTTGCAAGTTTTAATCCTGAAAAAGTAACGGTAGCCTCTAAACAAGCGGGGCTACCGTTTTTTATGTGCCGCCATTATGAGCGGTTTTGCCCGTTAAGTCCGCTGATGACCATATAAAGTGTTTCCCTTGACTTTCATCGTCTACAATTGTAAACTCAAACTGTAAATTACAAATGTAGACGTACGACATTGGGGAGGATTAGCTTATGAAGGATATGGATATGCAAGACATGCAGCATCATGATAGCCATGATATGGGTGACATGGATATGGGCAATGGCGAGATGATGCACATGGGCAACTTAAAGCTGAAGTTTTGGGTGTCGCTGATTTTGACGATTCCAATCGTTGTGATGAGCCCGATGATGGGGATGCAGCTGCCGTTTCAAGTGGTCTTTCAACCGTGGTCCGATTATCTAGTCGCAATTTTAGGGACGATTTTGTTCATTTATGGTGGGCAGCCGTTCTTTAGTGGCGCTAAGGCTGAACTTAAAAACCGGAAACCCGCGATGATGACGCTGATTGCGATGGGGATTAGCGTGGCTTACATCTATAGTATTTATGCGGTGATTGCGAATGATATTTTGCACACTAAGCCAGCGGTGACGGACTTCTTCTGGGAACTCGCCACATTGATCGTCATTATGTTGTTGGGCCATTGGATCGAAATGAATACGGTCATGAACGCTGGTTCGGCCGTGGATAAACTGGCGAAGTTGCTGCCAAGTACCGCGCACAAGTTGGTGGATGGTCAAGTAAAAGACGTGCCGATTGCGGACTTAGTCGAAGGCGACTGCGTTCAAGTTCGGGCGGGTGAACAGATTCCCGCAGACGGGACGGTTGAGAGTGGCGCGACGAGTGTCAATGAAGCGATGGTCACTGGTGAAGCGAAGTTAGTTGAAAAACGGCGTCAGGATCAAGTGGTCGGTGGTTCCGTCAATGGTGACGGCACGTTTGAAATGACGGTCACTGGGACTGGTGAATCTGGTTATTTGGCTCAAGTCATGAAGCTCGTTAGTGACGCACAAGCAGCCAAGTCGTCGCAAGAAAATATGGCGGATAAGGTTGCGGGACTGCTCTTCTACGCGGCGCTGACCGTTGCCATCGTGGCCTTTATCGTTTGGCTATTGGTCGGCAATCTGGCTTTGGCCTTGTCGATTGCCGTAACCGTCTTAGTGATTGCCTGCCCGCATGCATTAGGGTTGGCGATTCCCTTAGTCGTTGCCCGTAGTACAGCGATTGCAGCGAGCCACGGTCTCTTGATTCGCAATCGGGACGCGATGGAACAAGTTAATAAGCTGAACTATGCCTTAATGGATAAGACGGGGACGCTGACGGCCGGTAATTTCAAAGTTTCTGAGTATCAGAGTCAGACGGATGATCTGACCGACGACGCTGTCTTGGCAATGATGGCTGGCTTGGAAAATGGCTCCAGTCACCCGCTCGCTGTCGGGATTTTAGCGGCAGCTAAGAAACAGCAAGTCACACCTAAATCTGCCACGGATGTTCATCAGATTACCGGTGTCGGACTCAGCGGGACGATTGACGGGCACACTTATCAAATCGTCTCAGCGGCTCACCTTGACAAGCAACATCTGTCTTATGACAAGCAAGCCTTTGACCGTTTAGCGAGTGCCGGGAACTCCGTTAGTTTCTTGATTCAAGATGCCACGGTCCTCGGCTACGTCGCACAGGGTGACCAGATCAAACCAGAAGCAGCGCATTTGATCAAGAGTCTGAAAGCCCAACAGATTACGCCTGTCATGTTAACGGGTGACAATCCGCAGAGTGCTCAAGTCGTTGCGCACCAACTCGGCATTGACGAGGTCCACGCTGGTCTCTTGCCAGAAGATAAAGCAAAGCTAGTCCAACAGTATCAGGCTGACGGCAGCCACGTGATGATGATCGGTGATGGGGTCAATGATGCACCAAGCTTGGCCCGTGCTGATGTTGGGGTTGCAATTGGTTCTGGGACGGACGTCGCGATTGATTCGGCGGACGTTGTGCTGGTCAAGAGCAATCCGAATGATGTCGTCGACTTCTTAGCGTTAGCTCGGAAAACGACGCGCAAAATGGCGCAAAACTTATGGTGGGGTGCCGGATACAACGTCATCACCATTCCGTTAGCGGCCGGAATCTTAGCCCCACTCGGCTTCATTTTGAACCCGATGGTCGGCGCGGTTGTTATGTCTTTAAGTACAATTATCGTTGCCATCAATGCGATGACGTTGCGGTTGCGAGATTAAACTAAACTGATGACCGTAAATTAATTTGTGCAAATACGTGTTTCGCTGGGTTTAAGATGCTAAAATGATAGTATTTAAATCAAGGATGTGAAACCTATGTGTACTAGTTTAACGATTCAAACCACGGCGGGTGATCAATTTTTAGCACGCACCATGGACTTTGCTTTTGAACTTGGTGGTCGGCCAGTCGCCATTCCTCGCAACCATCACTTTAGCAGTGTCACGAACGCCGATGGGTTTGACGCGCCCTACAGCTTTGTCGGGACCGGCCGTAATTTGAACGGCTACGTCTTCGTGGACGGGGTCAATGAACACGGTGTCAGTGCGGCCGCATTGTATTTCTCAGGCCAAGCCCACTTTGCACAACAAGCGAAGGCCGATAAGCTGAACCTCGCCCCACACGAAGTTTTGATGTGGATTTTGGGGAACGTCAAGAGCGCCGCAGAACTAGGCGACCGGTTGGCAAGCTTAAACGTGATGGAAGCTGCAGCACCACTGCTCAATATCGTCGTACCATTACACTGGATTATCAGTGATAAGAGCGGTGCGACCTACGTGCTCGAACTTGAAAATGATGGTGTGCATTACATGGAAAACCCAGTCGGCGTTATGACCAATACGCCCGATTTCAACTGGCACTTAAAGAACTTGAGCAACTATGTCAACTTACAGCCTGAACCACACCCAAGTCGTCAATACGGCGAACTGGAAGTCAACCCATTTGGCCCTGGTACCGGTGCACTGGGCATGCCTGGCGATTATACTTCGGTTGCACGCTTCGTCCGGACTGTCTTCATGCGTCAACATACGGATGCGGTCGATACGGACGCTGAAGCTGTCAATGCGCTTTCGCACATGCTGAACTCGGTAGAAATTCCTAAGGGCGTGAAGATGCAAGCCAACGGGACGCCAGATTACACGCAGTATCGCGCCTACATGAGCATGAACGAACCAGCATTTTACATTCAACCCTATGGTGATCAAACGATCACGCGGGTGGAATTGACGCCAGAATTAATGACGGCTGCTAAACCAACTGAATTTGAACTTAAGACGACGCAACAATTTAATGAAGCTAACTAATTTAGTCGGCTGCTGATCAAGATAGGCTACCAAACAAAAATCATCGCGATTTTTGTTTGGTAGCCTTTTGTGTCCAATTAAGGTTATCAGCGACAGTTTTGCAGTCCGTAACCCATAGATGGATTAACTTTAATAATAAAATGGTGGTACACTAGATTATGGTTTAGGGGTACATAACTTATACTTGATAATGATTCCAAATAAGCCTTGCAATTATCCAGGAAAAAATATAATATTTACTAGGTAAGAATGATTATAAAGTAAGTACGGAGGCGGCAAACATGAAGAAGAAAATGTCCTTAGCACAACGAGTTAACGTGCTACGTGCAAGTGTTATGGGGGCTAACGACGGAATTCTTTCCGTTGCCGGTATTGTTGTTGGGGTCGCGGGGGCCACGACAAATAGCTTTTCAATTCTGATTTCCGGATTAGCAGGTATGCTTGCCGGAACGATTTCGATGGCAATGGGTGAGTACGTCTCCGTGAATACGCAGAAGGATTCGCAAAAAATGGCGATCGCCACGCAAAAGGCGGCATTAGCCGATGACTATGAGGCGCAAGCAGATATGGTCGCGCAAAAATATATCGAACAGGGCATCAGCGAACCACTAGCCCGACAAGCGACTCAGGAAATGATGGCTGAAGATGCCTTGTCGACAACGGTTCGGGAACGGTATGGCTTCAATCCAAACCAATTTATCAGCCCGTATGCGGCTGGAATTGCCTCGATGATTGCCTTCCCAACTGGTTCGATTTTGCCACTAGTCTCAATCACATTTTTTCCACCACATATCAAAGTGTTCGCCACGGTCATTGCGGTCGCCATCGCGTTAACCATCACGGGTTACGTGGCGGCGGTGCTGGGCAATGCCAACCGGCGTCAGGGAATGTTACGTAATGTGGTTGCCGGATTGTTAACGATGATCGTGACCTACTTTATCGGTCACTTATTTGCCTGATGAGTAGGGCCAAGGGGAGCGAGAATATGCAGTTAACGAATACAAAAACGAAGAAATCAAAACAAACGATGGATGAGAAGCTGAACTCGCTACGGGCCGGCGTTCTCGGCTCCAATGATGGGATTTTGACGGTTGTCGGGGTGCTGTTCAGTGTTGCGGCGGCGACCACCAACCAATTTACGATTTTTATCGCCGGACTATCTGACCTGCTAGCCTGCGCGTTTTCAATGGCATCTGGCGAATACGCTTCTGTCAGCACGCAAAAAGATACGGAGAAAGCGGTCGTCGAAAAAGAACGGCAATTATTAAAGACGGACTTTGCGAGCGAATTACATGCAGTTCAACGTCACTATATGAACTTAGGCGTTACGGAAGCGACGTCGTTAGAGATTGCCAAGGATCTTTTATCGAAAAAGCCACTCGAAACTGTCGTTCGCGTTAAGTACGATATGGAACTCGGACACTATATGAACCCGTGGGACGCAGCTTTTGCTTCATTATTTTCCGCTTCAGCTGGCGGTATTTTTCCACTATTTGCGATGACATTTGCACCAGCACATCTACAGTGGCCCGCCACAATTATTGCGGTGTCCGTTGCGGTTGCCTTAACCGGATACTTATCCGCCGTGTTAGGTAAAGGTAACGTCAAGACTGCCGTTATCCGGAACGTGATTGTCGGGATTATTACGATGTTTATTCACTACTATGTTGGGACGTTATTTTAAAAATAAATTACTGCTCATTTCATTTTGCCTGCCAACACTTGTCGGTCAAAATGAGTAGTGGTAGTATGTACTTGGGTCATGGAGATACCTCTATAAATTTTAGCCTTGTGCTAAAACTGTCGGTCTCCATGGCCTTTTTGTGCGGTCATGGGTGTGGTCCTTGATATTAAGATTTGCTACTGAGTTGGTTTACTGTTCGTCAGCCGATGCGCTTCTTAGTCCGAATTCCGGGGCCGGCTGACAACGCTGGAACAGGGCGGACATCGATTTGAACTCACGCAGAAGATCACTGCGCAATTTCAAATACGAGTCTTCTTCTAGCCCGGGAACTCGCTCTATTTTCCAGCGGTCCTCAGCTGGCTGTATTTGAACTTAAGAATCGCTCTGTTTTAATCACGATTCATAAAAAGGTATCTAGCACGAATACATATTACTGATAAGTCAAACCAGTCTGAAGCAAGCAAACAGGCTGGTTTAACTTTAACTTTTCTTAAAATGTTCGGTATTGACCGCTGTAGACGGTTGACTGCGGTAATTATGATAAATCTGGCCGAATCTTGCTAATAAACAAACGGTAATTTTCAGTGAGTTTTAATTTAGTCCCGGTATAATATTGCCATTAATTAAATTGAGGTAGAGCTAAATTGAAAAATACGACAACTAGCCGTTACATGAAAGGCATTATGTGGGCGATGCTCGCATCCACGCTTTGGGGAATCTCGGGAACGGTCATGCAATTTGTTTCCCAAAATCAGGCAATCCCGGCTGACTGGTTTCTTTCAGTGCGGACGTTATCCGCTGGTATCATCTTGTTAGCGATTGGTTTCGTGCAACGCGGGACTCAGATTTTTAAGGTGTTTAAATCCTGGGCTTCGATTGGGCAACTAGTTGCGTACGCAACGTTAGGCCTAATGGCGAACATGTACACGTTCTATATTAGTATTGAGAAGGGTACTGCGGCCGCCGCTACGATTTTACAATACCTAAGTCCACTATTTATTGTGTTAGGAACGCTGGTGTTTAAAAGGGAACTGCCCTTACGAACCGATTTGATTGCGTTTGGGGTCTCACTACTGGGGGTCTTCTTGGCGATTACGAAGGGTAATATTCATGAATTGGCAATTCCAACGGATGCCCTCATCTGGGGGATCCTATCCGGGGTGACGGCCGCGTTATACGTGGTGTTACCAAGGAAAATCGTGGCGGAAAACTCGCCTGTCGTGATCCTTGGTTGGGGAACGCTGATTGCCGGAATTCTATTCAACCTATATCATCCAATCTGGGTTGGGGCGCCTAAAATCACGCCGACCTTGGTTACTTCGATTGGGGCCATCGTGTTGATTGGGACGATTTTTGCATTCTTATCGTTACTGCACAGTTTGCAGTATGCGCCATCCGCAGTCGTCAGCATTGTGGATGCGGTCCAACCAGTCGTCACCTTTGTGCTAAGTATCATCTTCTTGAACTTGCAGGTGAGCTGGATTGAAATTCTCGGTTCACTATTGGTGATTGTTGCCATCTATATCCTGCAACAATACCGTAGTGACCCGCTTAACTAACTGAATTAACTAAAAATGGCGAACCTTGAGTAGTGTGCTCATTGGTTCGCCATTTTGATTGTTAGTATTAAGGGTGCACTGCTACGCCAACACCAACTTTTGGGCAGGGGCGTGCATCTTGATGACCTCCGCGCCCAAGTCCGTGTAAGGCTGGCCTTCAGCAATCAGCCCGAATTTTTCATAAAACTTGCGCACCTGGGTCTGAGCGTCGATTTCGATAGTCGCATCGCGATAATGAACTTTTAGAATGGCCATGACGTGGTTCATCAGTTGCTTGCCAAGGCCGGTTCCCCGGTAGTCGCTGTCAGTCGTGATGCGGCCAAACGAGACGATACCCGCATGCTCATAGATGCGCGCGTAAGCCACTAAGCGACCATGATCGTAGGCAAAGACGTGGCGCGCAGTCAAGTCAGTATCGTCCGGATCCTGATAAGATCGCGACTGTTCCTTAACAAATGTTTTAGCGCGTAGTTGGTAAATATCATGTAGTTGGGTCGTGGTTAGACCAGTAAATTGCTTAACGTACCATGTTAGATTCACGATGAAACCCTCCTTGAAAACTGGCGCATTAATCGCCGGTTATTTTCAAATTGAGTCTACAATTTAACACGGGTATTGGCAGGCGTCAATCGTAAAGACCCGTGATTTGACGCGCATTTGCGGCTGCTTTTTTGATGAGATAAGCGTGAGGAAACGGATGCCGATATGACTTGATATTAGTCAGTTAATTGGCGATGGACGTCAGTTTGTTATTGAGATATTCTAATTTTTCTCATAAAAATAATGTTAGTGGTTCGCTTGTGGTGGCTACAAATTTCCAAATACCAGTACTTTTAGCGTGCCAGTGGATTTGACATTCACTCGGATGTTCCCAGCTCCAGCTAACTGGCTATTTGGGGATGGTGTGGGGCTTCCATCTAACTAACTTTGTGGCACCCGTTAAAAAATAAAGGACCTACGACCGGTATTGACGGTTTCGCAGGTCCTTTATTTTAGATGTTTGAAACGTTGCATGCTAATTTGATCAATCGCACACATCGCATTGGATAGTCATTAAGCTCAATACCAAGCGGGCTTATCCCCATCAGTATTTGGCTTGTTGACGCCTAATGAAGCGCGAACACTATTAGTAGGGTCTTGAATCAATTTGACCACGAGCGCGGCGATACTCTTGCGTGAGACCTCGGTCCCCTTGAAGGCGTCGTGGCGCTGGGTCGTTTCGTAATCAATCTCATCTTTATTCGTTAACCAGGCTGGCCGAATGATGGTGTAGTCGAGGTCAGAATTTTCCAAGACTTCGGCGGCCGCGTAATAGCGGGTGAGGTAATCGCCCAAGGTGGCGTTGTTCCATTCCCCGAACTTGCCCGGTACTTCATCGTAAATCCCTAAGGTTGAGATCCAAATGAGCCGTTTGAGACCGGTCGTATGCATCGCAGCTAAAATCGTTTCAGCCTGTTGCTTGATATTTTGACCAGCTAAGTTCGCGTAAACGATATCCTGACCAGTCATGGCCTGCGTCAATTTGGACTCGTCAGTGGTGTCACCATCAATAATCGTGACGCGCTCCGATTTTAAGGCCGCGACCCGCTCACTGTGACGTAAGTAAAGTGTCAGTTCATTGTCGGTTTCGGCCAGTAATTGTTGTTCGGCTAGCCGGGCAATTTGGCCCGCTGCCCCTAAGATTAGTACTTTTGACATGTAATCCCCTCCTGAACAACTTAACTGTAAACTTTATAATTACAGAATGCAAGTAAGCAGTTTCAAAAAAGTTGGATAAAAATTGTGCCACTTTTTGAATTTAGACCTATAATGAACATGTAGCGAAGATTAGTCTTCGCCGTCCAAGATAAAAGAGGCGATAATCATGGCACAAAAGCTTAGCAAGGAACAAAAAAAGGCTATGATTCAAAAAGCCGAAGAAGAACGTGCAAAGCATCCAAAGAAGAAGAGTGGCGTTTCCGGTTTCGAAACGATCGATGAAGATGCTAAAAAGTTATCTAACAGTTAATGATTAGCGTTATTCTTCAGTGAAGAGTGGGACTTAGGTCCTGCTCTTTTTATTTGCCGCAAAATTAGTTACAGTGCTGATTCCGGGAGGGCCCCACGCTCAGTTAAGTTCAACTTGGGGCCATCATCATGGGTTAGAACGGCCAGTGTCATAACAGTTCGCAAACGTGGTCGCAGTTGGCGGCAATCTAGATTTCATAACAATGGCTGTTCCTCGGTCCATGCAGTATAATAGCCCTAATCAATGATGGGGGTGACGTGTATGGATCAATTTACAGCATTCATGGCACAATTGGACGCCACATTAGCGCAAGAGCAGCTGGCGCCCGCCGAGTTGGTGTTTGTGCCAGTGACCTTTAGTTTCCATGATCAGCACCTACACGTGGCAATTAACATGTTGCAGACTTCGTTCAATCAGGGTGACAATGCGTTTGGGGTCGCGGATATTCTGGACCGGATTCGGATGCTCGTTGGAATCGAGTTGGCTGACCGGCCGCAATCCCGCTGGCCGCGCAAGACGACCACGCAGTCAGTGACGATCACACCGCACAAAATGGTCCGTGTGATTCCAGTCGATATGCAGGCGTATCGGGTCGACTGATTAGCACTCGACGCACTAGAGTGCTAAATTGTTGCAATTTTGATGAAACTGCTTATGATTAAAACTGTAAACAAGTTGAAAGGGTGATTGCATAATGGCTAATGAAATGATGAATTGGCACAATGATTTATTCGATCGGTTGAATGACTGGACTAAGATGGATGATTTAGTTAATGGCTTAGGCCGCTCATTCTTGAATGTTGGTTCCCACGGTTCAGTATTGAAGACTGATATTAAGGAAACTGATGACCAGTATACGATGAAAGTTGATGTTCCTGGAATCGATAAGCAAGACATTGCCTTGAAGTATCGTGATGGGACATTATCAATTGCCGTAAAACGCGACAGTATCAGTGATGAGAGCGATAAGGACGGTAATATCATTGCCAGTGAACGTCAAACGGGACGGTTCGGTCGGCAGTACTCATTACCAGACGTCGATGTTGATAAGGTCGAAGCACGTTATGAAAATGGTGTTTTACAATTGACTTTGCCGAAGAAAGCGGCTGCTGATACGCACCACATTGAAATTCAATAATTCGTTTCACAGAACGGCTGACCGGTAGTTATCGGTAGGTCGTTCTTTTCGTTGCTATAAGGGATAATGAAACGGTTACAAAAGTTTGTAAATTTTTTGTGAAATCTGGAATCAGATACTCACATTTTGAGTGGATTTCTGGTACAATTTATTCCTATCGAAAATTAAGTGACACCATTTTTCGATAGTTATGTCGTTTTGTTGTCGGATTTGTAAGAAAGTAGGAATGCGTGATGACGGAAGGTTTTAGACCGAGTCACCCTAAGATTGAGATTGACGATGACCCTGGAATACGGGCCCAAATCGAAGCTTTGACTGGTGAACTCTCACAACAACAATTGGCCAAATGGGCGTTGATTATCGCCAAGAAGGCCTTGCAATATGTTGATGACCAACAGAAATATGATCGGCAGTTACGGTTGGCAATCGATGCCAATGAGCTCTGGCAAGTGAACTTAGTGAGCGGCTATCAGGTGCGGCAAGCACTAGCCCGCCTCTCGAAGTTGGCTGCCAATACGACTAGCTCGATTGGTGCGGCAGCATTGGACTGTGTCCGGTGGGCCGTGGCATCTGCGGACGCGGATGAAAATGCCTTGCGAGCTTCCGACCAAGCAATCAAGTTGATTAATTTAACACAGCCGAACAATGCAGCGGCGGTTACTGCTGAACGTCAATGGCAGTATGAGCAATTAGCTGGGCTGGCTGCAAATATCCAGCAAGGATTACGTCGTATGCTATAATCTTCACAGAGATCAAATTAGGTGGGGATAATTTATGGCAGCGGTACATGCAGAAGCAAAGGCGGAGTTGTTGCGTCAGTATCAAGAAATCGTAACGAAGTACTTAACCAATATTAAGGAAACGGTGGATGTTGAGGCGCATTTTGAATTAAAGAACGAACCGGGATTTAATTATTTTGTTGATTACTTATTTTTAGCGAACGTCTGTTACCAAGCTAGTTTGGATATTTTGAACAACGAGGATGACAAGTACCCAGAAATCAATAATCAATTAGCAACCGTGATTTTAAAATATCCAGAGTATCTGACATTAGCGGTATTTAACGCTGATTTTCAGGATGAAAGTGTCACTGACCATTATGAAAAGACGTTAGTTGACCTTGCACATACGTTAGATTAATAACTTAGAACGATAACGGCCGCGGACTTCGGATGACGAAGCACCGGGCCTTTTTTTGGAGGAACGCAATGATTGAATGGGATGCAGCGACCATTAAAGATTTTCAAACAACGCTACTGGATTGGTTTGATGAGGAAGGCCGGGACTTGCCGTGGCGCCATGACCATGAGCCCTACCACGTCTGGGTATCAGAGATCATGTTACAACAGACGCAAGTCCAAACGGTGATTCCGTACTATCAGCGTTTCATGACCCTGTTTCCGACCATCGCCGATTTGGCAGCCGCCCCGGAATCCCAATTATTGAAGGCGTGGGAAGGACTCGGCTACTACTCACGTGTACGGAACATGCAACGGTGCGCCAACCAGCTGCTGACAGATTATGATGGGCAGTGGCCACGGACAGCGGCAGCGTTGACTGACCTGATTGGGATTGGCCCCTACACGGCGGGCGCAATTGCCAGTATCGCCTTTAATGAGCCAGTACCGGCCGTGGATGGTAATGCGTACCGCGTCTTTAGTCGCTTATTAAAAATCGACGCGGATATTGCCAAACCGCAGACCCGCGCGCTATTTGAGCAAGTGATTAGTCGGATTATACCGCACGACCGGCCAGGCGATTTTAACCAGGCAATCATGGACTTAGGGTCCAGTTACATGACGGCCCGCCAACCAGATAGTGCGCATTCGCCCGTCAAACGATTCAATCAAGCGTACTTGGATGGTGACGAGTTGGCGTATCCCGTCAAATCGAAGAAGCCCCGGCCTAAGCCAATCGCCTACGTTGCAGTACTGGCTCAAATGCAGGACCAGTGGTTGATGACGCAGCGGCCAAGCAACGGCATGTTGGCGAATTTATGGACGGTTCCGTTGATTCCAATTGAAGAGCTGGACTTGGACGAGGATTATCAGCCCGCCGATTTAGTTGCGGCAGTCGAGACTTATTTTAAACAAGAATATCGCTTAACTTTGACGGCTCACTACCTGGACAAACGCCCCGTGACCCATACGTTTACGCACCAAAAATGGACGATCCAAGGGGTGGGTGGCGAAGTTATGTTAAGTGACTTAGCATACTTTGCTGGTAAGACAGTGACGACTGCAGAACGGCAGCAATTACCGATGCCTAAGGTCCAGGAGAAGATTTTTACGCGGTATTTGAGTGATTGATTCCGTAAACATTAAATACCTTTCAGCCCTCAGATATGCTATGGTTGTGGTAGAATATAGCCAAATTAATATTGTGACGGAGGGTCGCGCATGCTGAATGTATTCGATATTGTTAAGCTAACCAAGATAGACCATAAAGAAGTTGACAGTAACCAAGTCGTTGTCACGGACGGCAATGGCAAGCCCAATGCGATTTTAACCGAATTACTCAATGATGTGGTGGGAAACATGCGGATTTTTATTGATATGGAAAATATCTACTCTGTCGATGACCTCATGCAGGCATTGGCCGCGCACACGCCACTACCACAAGATGTTTTGGAAGAATACGAGAAAGTCCTTCGTGAACCGATTTATAACATTAATTTTGTTCCCAAACGGGGTCAAGTTGAAGTTGTCGTTGGTGAAGGCTAGGCTGGAGCCACAACTAAAGCACCACAAAGTTGCGTTAAGAATTCATGGTAATTCTTAGCGCTATTTTTTTTGCGTGATCTTGTGGGTTCAAGTGCTACCAGCTAAGACCCGCTGGAAACAGTGCGAGTTAGCGTAAACTTGCTGTTGTAGTATCGGCCTAAGCCGGCTTCCAGGCATTCTGGACAATGGCCGTGACGTGGTGGACACAGATTTAAGCCGATAACCCACGTCTTAAATACTGGTCTTCCACTAACCAAGCCAAAAACGCTTGCTAAGTGGAATTTCACCACTGGGCCTTGCCCAGAATACCTTCCAGCCGGGATGGTATTCGAAAGGCAGATATGTGCGCACTCAACTTTTTGTTGGATTAGTCGGTGTTCCTTGGTACACGTCATTTTTGTATTCAACTGTCGGACTGGTTTCTAACAATTACTAAATTTTTTATCCATGATTTAATGCTTCGAACACGCAGCTTCACTGAAATTGTCAGAATTTTCTCTAGTTGCCTGAGATAGCAAAATTTTGAATTGTAAGCGAAGGTCCTTCTATCGACTAAATTTAAGACTGGTGTCCGTTGAAATTAGTGAATTATATTCAGTAATCTTCTTAGCACTAAAACGCCATAGCCATAAAGCATCATCAATAACGACTAGAAGTTTGCTTGAATGACCAGCCCCGGAAGTCGGACTAGGGCGCGCACCGGCTGACGAACAGGAATCCACCAACTGGCACATTTTAATCATAATTCATGACAAAGCGACTCCCACAATGCATACATGTCCATACTGGTAAGTGTTGGATTTTTGGGTGGTTAATTAACGAACGAACTGCGCTATAATGAAGGCGGATAAACGCTTAAATTAGTACGGTTACTGAGACTTATAAAGGAGCGGATGAAGATGCAATTGAAGTTAGAACGAATCTATACGAAGCCCGTGGATACGGATGGTTATCGGCTGCTGGTCGACCGGCTCTGGCCACGTGGTATCTCGAAGGTCAACGCGCAACTAGATGATTGGGTAAAAGAAATCGGACCGTCAACGGAATTGCGGAAGTGGTTCAATCACGATCCAGAAAAGTATCCTGAATTTGTCAAAAAGTATCAAGCAGAGCTGGATGCCAATCCAATTACGCCCGATTTTATTCGGCAAGTGGCTGAACAATTGGCGAAACAGCCGGTGATTTTATTGTTCGGTGCTAAGGACGAGACCCACAACCAAGCAGTGGTCCTCCAGGATTACCTGCTTGCTAGTGGTAAGCTACCGGCAACGACGACCAAAAATTAAAATATTGGTATGGGTAAATTTAATATAAGTTTTATAATAAACTGCGGACATCAAATTATTTTAATTATTTCTTGAAAACGCTAGCAATTAGCCGTGAATTTTGCTATGATTATGTTGTTAATTAATGACGTCAACTATTACAGTGCACAATAATGGGGGCTGCATTGTTAGGCAAGCAAGATTGGGGATAATATTATGATTAACTTATGTGTGTTACCAAGTACCGCAAGTTGTCGCAAGGCCCACCGCTGGCTACTAGAGCATCGAATCCCGTTTCATGAACGGAATATGAACGCGCAGCCGTTAACGGAAGCTGAAATCAAGCACTTGCTACAGTATACGTATAATGGCATTGATGATCTCATTAGTACTAAATCTAATGCATACCATCAACTCAGCAAGACGACGCCAATCGAGGACATGTCGTTGAGTGAGGCGGTCCGCGTGCTGAGCCAAACGCCGCAACTGCTACGGCGACCTATTATTTTTGACGATCACCGTTTGTTATGCGGTTTTAACCAGGATGAGATTCGCATGTTTATTCCACGCGATCAACGCGTATTGAAGATGCAAGCAATGGCACAACACCAGATGGCATAAGAGTAGCCGTCGTTTTGGGGAAGTTCATAAATTTAATAAGCGCTTATCTGTCACAAAAAACTGATGTGAGCAGGTAAGCGCTTATGTTTTACATAAATTTGACAACCGCTAGTCATTTAGTTAGTATACTAACTAAATGGAGGTACGGCTGACGAATGAATAATACAGGTTATTTAATCATGCAATTAGCGAAGCAGATGCGGTATCAGTTGAACCAACGCCTGCTTGCGCAAGGACTGACGGTTCAGCAGTGGGCAGTCATGCAGCAAATCGACTTGTGGCAACAACGAACGGAGACTGACCCGACAGCTAACCAGCTTTGCCAACAGCTCGATATGGATAAGCCGACGATGTCTGGCATCGTGCGACGGTTGACGGCGAAGCAATTCATCAAGCAGCATCCTAATCCAGATGATCAGCGGGCGAAGTTATTACAATTGACGTCTGAGGGAACGGTCGCGCTACACGCTGGTCAGCAGGTGAGTGACGAGGTGTTAGCGCTGAGCTTACAGGCGCTAACGGTAAGCGAGCAGCAAACGCTACAACAGTTGTTGCGTAAATTAGAAGGGGAGACGTTCAAATGAAAATTCTAGTGATTGGTGGTACCGGTAATATTGGCTTGCCGCTGATTCAATATTTGAATCAACAAGCAGGGGTCACGCTCGTTGCAGGTGCGCATAATGTGGCCAAGGATCAACGGCAATTAGCCGACTATCCGGATGTCGAGCTGCGACCATTCGATTTTTTGAATGCGGAGACGTTTCAGCCTGCTTTACAAGATGTCGAGAAGGTCTTTTTTGTTCGGCCACCACAGTTGGCTAAGCCCAAAGAAGACATGTTGCCATTTTTAACTTGTTTAAAGGACCAGCATATTAAGCAAGTCGTGTTCGTCTCATTGATGGGCGTCGAACACAATCCGATGACACCGCACCATCAGATTGAAAAAATGATTGTCGAGTTGGGACTGCCATACACGTTCATTCGGCCCAGCTTTTTCATGCAAAATCTGAACACGACGCATCGTGAAGATATTCAGCAGAATCACGACTTGTTTATTCCGGCCGGTCGCGCCAAGACCAGCTTCATTGATACGCGTGATATTGGTGAGATTGCTGGCGTCGTCTTGCTTAATGACCAGTATCTGGGACAAAAATTAACGGTCACTGGTCCCGCGGCACTGACTTATCAAGAAATCGCCGAACAAATGACCACGATTTTCGGTCACCCTGTGACTTATAGCCGCCCAAGCTTGCTGAAATTCCGGCGAGTGATGTTAAAACGCGGCTTGAAGAAGGACTATGTCAACGTCATGGTCATGCTCTACCTCATCACCCAACTCGGTAACGCGAAAGCAGTCACGACTACCGCTGCCGAGGTTCTCGGGCGCCAGCCCCATGACATCACCACTTACCTCCGAGACTACATTGGCGAATTAAGCTAGATGTGGCAGTATTACTTTTGGCAGCTGTGTGAGATAAGATGATTTGATATATCGTATTTGAAACGCACTAATTGATTGGATTGCTGTTCGTCTGCATGTGCTCGTTCGACTTCCAGGGCCGGCGAGGGCGTGTCTCCCACTGCCGGTTTACAGTAACTTGCATTGTTTCCAGCGGGTCTCAGCTGGCTGTTCTTGACTTGAATAGTTTCAATCATGGCTAAATCTAACTAAAAAGCCCCGCTACGAGTCGTGAATGGCTTGCAGCAGGGCTTTAATTGGATCTTAAAATGTCGAATAAGTGTTAAGCGTATTTGTGGGCGATTTTGGCCGCAGCCGCGGCAGCAATTGAACCGACTAAATCGTCGATGAAGGTGTTGACGACGCCGGATTTGTCCGTGTCGAGCTTTTTGATCACGCCTTCTTTGACTTTATCAACGTAACCATAATTGGTCACACCAATCGTGCCGTAGATGTTGGCCATGTTAAGTGCTAGGCCTTCATCAACACCGAAGACGCCGGCGTCACTGGCGATGATTGATTGCAGTGGCTCGTTGAGTTGGCCCTCGGTGGCGAGGCGGTCAAGTTCGAGTGCGACCATCGCGTTGTTGAGCAATTCCCGTTTATGCAAAACTTCGTGGATTTCTTGTTCACATTCAGCCACCGTCAAGTCTGGGACGTATTTGGATTGTAACCGATACGTGATCTTGGCGATTTCTAGTGGTGTGATGTCCTTAGCAGCTAAGGCGTGGATGACAAATTCATACGCCGCCTTATCCGGATATTTAAATGTTGGTTTTTCCATGATTTCCTCCAGTCAATGATAAGCGATTAATTAGGTTAATCAGCTAACCTACTTCCTCCATTATAACGAGCTTGGGGCCGAAAGAATATGAATAAGTACGATAGTTGAGTGGTTTGGAAACGATTGTTTGTCATTTGCGTTCAAACGCGTAAAATAAATATGTTAAACATAATGAAGGGTACGATAAATTTGGTGAAGCAAATGCGAACGGGGACGCGGTTGCTGTTACTGACGTTTGTGATTGTGGCGGCTGTCGTCTTGCTAGGTGCGCGCAATAGTGATACCAAGATCACGAAGGTAACGAGTCAATTGACGTCGCGTTCTGTCCGAGGAATCAAGCAACAATATCAACAATCGAAGACGGCGACGATTTTTCTGCATGGCTATAACGGCGGTGCATATTCAACGAATTATTTAATTCATAAAGCTGAACAGGCTGGTGCGGCTCAAAAAGCGCTTGTCGTGCACGTTTACAAGAACGGTGTGATGGCTTTCAAAGGGTACTGGCAGCGGTCAATCAAGAATCCGATGGTCCAAGTCGTCTTCCAAGATAATCATGCTTCACAAAAAGCGCAAATCTATTGGTTACACCAGGTCCTAGTTCAATTGAAAGCGAAGTATGGCGTCACGGGATATAATGCAGTCGGTCATTCGTTAGGCGCCAATGACATTATCAACCAGGCATTGAAGTATGGGCATGATAAACGTTTGCCAACGTTACATAAAGTGGTGACGATCGCCGGACCGTTCGATGGTCTGACGGGTTTTCTGAACACGCAAACGGAAGCGCAGGCACGCCAACTGGCAGTTAAGCCAACGCGGTTTACCAAACACTTTGCAACGATGCTGAAATACCGTAAAAATTTCCCACAGCACGTCAAACTCTTGAACGTGTACGGTGATACGAATACTGGCTATAACAACGATGGCTTTGTTGGCGTCGCGTCGGCACGAGCCGTTCGCTACCTGTTACGTGGTCAACTCGCGCAGTATCGCGAAGCCTTTTACAGCGGCGCGGATGCCGCGCACTGTGCGCTCAATCAGAATCCGAATGTTGCCCAACGCATGATTCGGTTTTTGTGGTCAGCGTAAATTAGTCAGCTGGACTGTCGACAAGGCGCTCTGATTAGAAGATTATTCTAATTAGGGCGTTTTTTTGTCGTCTGATGATTCAAAGGTGGAGGCAGAGACAAAACTAATCATTAGACGCTGAACAGCAACGATGATAACGCTTTTTGAATCATGATAGCCTTAATAAAATTAAGTCAAGCGACCAGTATCCCGTCGAATTCGTGCCGAAGTCATTAAAAATCCAAACTAAGTCAAAGCAGCGCCCGTGCTATAATGACGGAACATTAAGATTTGACAACAAAGCCATTAGAATTTGTGGAGGGATCTTATGAAAACAACTAACGCGGATGGAACCGTGCGGGCGCTTAGTAACCGGCACGTTCAGATGATTGCTATTGGTGGCACAATTGGGACAGGATTATTTCTAGGATCAGGGAGTACCATTTCGAAGACGGGTCCGTCAGTCATGTGGGTGTACTTAGTATTAGGATTTTTCTTCTTTTTGATGATGCGGGCGATTGGTGAAATGTTTTATGCAGACCCTTCACAACATACGTTTGTCGCGTTTATTTCCCGGTATTTGGGACCGAGCGTCGGTCATTTTACGGGGTGGACCTACTGGATTGGCCTGATTTTCGTTTGTATGGCTGAGTTGACGGCGACCGCGACCTACGTCAAGTTTTGGTTGCCCAACGTCCCGGCGTGGCTGATTGAAATCAGCTTTTTACTTATTCTGGCGGCCGTCAATTTGACCGCAGCACGGCTATTCGGGGAAGCAGAGTTCTGGTTTGCGATGATCAAAATCGTTGCCATTGTGGCGTTGATCACTACTGGGATCTTCATGATGGTCGGTCATCATCCAACGCCATTAGGCCAAGCCTCGATTGGCAATTTATTTCATAATTATCAGCTGTTCCCACACGGCATGGCTAATTTCATTTCAGCCTTTCCGATGGTCTTCTTCGCCTTTCAAGGAATCGAATTTGTCAGCATTACGATTGGTGAAGCCAAGAACCCGCATCGCGTGATTAAAAAGGCGGTCAATGAAACGTTATTGCGGATTTTATTATTTTACATCGGTGCGTTGATCGTCATCATGGGAATCATCCCATGGACTTCTTTATCCCCAGACAGCAGTCCATTCGTTCAGGTCTTCAAGTTAGCTGGTTATCCGGCTGCGGCGGCCATTATTAATTTTGTTGTGTTGACATCGGCGGCCTCATCATTAAATAGTTGTTTATTTTCAGCCGGACGTCATTTTTACCAGCTCGCCACTGAAATGCCAGCGACTAGCCGGATGCGGCAGTGGTTTGGGACGATTTCAAAAAGTGGGGTGCCGGCCGCAGCCATCGTGTTATCCGCCGTCTTAGTCTTAGTCACGCCCGTGATGAGTTTGAGCGCGGCGACCACGGCCGTCTTTACCATCGTTACCGGGATCTCCAGTGACATGTACCTGATTGTCTACACATTAGCGATGGTCGCACACCGGAAGTATCGACTATCCACTGATTACTTGGCGGATGGCTTCAAAATGCCCGCGTACCGAATTACCAGCCCATTGACGATTGCCTTTTTTGTCCTGATTTTTGCCAGTCTATTCTTCATTCAGGCCGACATTATCGGGGCGGTCGGAGCCATCGTTTGGACGTTGCTATTCGGGACCGTCACGACAGTCCATCAAGCGCGCTTACGAGCAGTCGCTCGGGAGTGATAATTGATAAACGGGAGCTGTTAACATTAAAAATAAATTAAAAGATTGCTTGACGGTTAAAACGAATGGTGGTATTGTTAACCGTAAGTTAATAACAGTACGTTAAACGTTACATTAAGTAGCCATAGTTGTGGGTGTCAGGAAGCCGGTGGATGCTGCGAACCGGTCAGCAACTATGTTTGAAATACGGTAACCGAGTTTCGAACGAACGGATAATAACTAGAACCGTTATCTTCTAGTGAGTGGTGGATTAAGTGTTTGTAATCCGCAACCTGGGTGGTACCGCGACTAGTCTAATCGTCCCTGTTGTTCTATTGAACAATGGGGACGATTTTTTTAATGAAGAGGATGAGGATAATGACTAATCAACGCTGTGGTGGGCTTGCACGATATTGAAATTTTGATGACTAACATCGCTTGTCACTGAAATTGCAATCAAAGGAGTCTTGAATTATGAATAAAACGACAGAACCACAAATTAGCACCTTAGAAGCTGTGATTGTCTTATTAGTTGTCCTCGGCATTATGAGTGCTGGAGTGATTGGCTGGGGACTTTCACCCCAAGTCCCAGTCTTATTGGCAATGGGCGTCGTCACGGCTTGGGGGATGCTGCGGGGCTTTCCCTGGTCAGCCGTGAATGCCGGCATCAAGGAAGGTATCGATAAAGGGATCGTGCCAATTTTTATCTTTATTTTGATTGGTGCCATGATTTCCACTTGGATCGCAGCGGGAACGATTCCGACATTGATGGTGATTGGGTTCAAGATTATTAATATTCAATGGTTCCTGCCATCAGTGTTCATCGTTTGTACCCTAGTCGGTGCGGCGGTCGGCAGTGCGTTTACAGTTACTTCGACGGTTGGTATTGCCTTCTTCGGGATGGGCGTGACTATGAACCTGAACCCCGCTTTAGTTGCCGGGGCCATCATTAGTGGCGGTATCTTTGGCGATAAGCTCTCACCGTTATCGGAAACGAATAACTTGGCCTCAGCCGTGGTTGATACCGACTTGTTCACACACATCAAGCATCTTTTATGGAGTACCTTGCCAGCAGGTTTGATCTCATTAGGGTTGTTTGCCATGTTAGGCCATAGCAATACCAGCACGAGCCTAGCTAAAATCAATCAAACGGTCGCTGTTTTAAATGGCCATTTCAGCATCTCAGCCTTAGCCTTATTACCAATCGTTTTAGTGTTCGTCTGCGCAGGGTTCAAAATGCCGGCCATTCCAACCATGTTACTGAACATCTTCGTCTCAGCGGGACTCATTTTATTTGAACAACCTGGGATGTCGATGAAGAAGTTGACGGCCATTATCAACACCGGCTTCGTTTCTAAAACGGGGAACACGAGTGTCGACACCTTACTTTCACGGGGCGGTATTGTCAGCATGGTGAGCATGGTGGCACTGATTGTCGTCACACTGTCACTAGGTGGTCTGTTGGTCAAATTTGGCTTGATCAATCAGATTATGACGCCCGTTGCCAAACATTTAAATAGTGATGGCAAGCTCGTTTTGGCGGGCGTGTTGACTTGCATCGGGGTCAACGTCTTCGTTGGCGAACAATTTCTCTCCATTATCTTGCCAGGACGGGCCTTCCGCAAAGCCTTCAATGACGGTGGGCTATCAGGAAACGCGCTCGGTAGAGTACTCGAAGATGGCGGCACGGTCATCAACTACTTAGTACCTTGGGGTGTCGGCGGTGTCTTCTTGACGACGACGCTCGGTGTTCCAACAGTTCAATACCTACCATTTGTGTTCTTCAGTTTACTGTGCCCAATCATCTCAGTCATCAGTGGATTCACCGGCATTGGCATGGCACACTTGAAACAACGCTCAACAGTCAAGGCCGACCAAGCAACGACGGCACAGGCTTAAGCGCTGAATGATTTCAATACGCATTGGGTGAGTTGTCCTGGATTATGATTGAAACGGGTCGATCAGCTGGCTTATTGTTCGTCAGCCGGCGGGCGTCCTAATCCGACCTCCGGGGCTGACTGACAACGCTGGAACAGGGCGGACATCGATTTGAACTCACGCAGAAGCCCACTGCGCAATTTCAAATACGAGTCTTCTTCTAGCCCGGGAAATTCACCCGGACAAGAAGAACTTCGCCCTTGAGCATTGTCAGCCAGCCCCTCCGGTCGGGAAGCCGCTCGAATGGCGGATGAACGGCCACTTAACTGGGTACAATTTGCCACTGGATATTAAGTGCCTTTTCCTTCAGGCAAACTTTTTTAATCAGTATCGAGGCTTCCTTACGATGTTTGAGCACTGAAAGGGTTACCTAAATATTATTGCCTGCTTTTAATGACAACTAGTCTTGAAAGTAGTCGATGAAATTGCTTTCGTTTGAAATTCAAGACTTTGCTATTTCAGGGTACTAGCGAAAGTTATGGCAAGTCCAGTAAACTCGATGATTCAAAGGCTTAAAATCTGGCAAGAATGTTTAGCTATCAATAAGAACAAGCCTGACAGTTGAATGTCAAGACAATCTCGGCTAAGAGCCTCCCACTGCAAATTTACGCTAACTCGCACTGTTCCCAGCGGGCTTAAGCTGGTTGCTTTTGAACTTAATAACGAGCACAAAATCATTTCAACCAAAAAAAACCAGCATCGACAAATTGCGATGCTGGTTTTTGACGTAGACTTGATTAACTGAGTCTACTGTAAATTAATCGCCTTTTGAAAATCTTGATACATTAAGTGATTCAAGTTGATGCCGCGTGATTTGGCGATGAACCAGGCAAGTACTTGGAATGGAATGATGGCCATCAGCGGTGCTTTATAAGGGTCGGTGACGGGGTCGAGCAGGAGCGTTTGGTCATCGTTGACCGCGGGTTGTTCGCCCGTCAGGCTGATGGTGTAAATGTGCGGGGTCAACCGAGATTCGTATGTTTTAACCGCTTGCAATTGTTCCATGACGGCCGGGTCAGTATTGATTTCAATATAGAATTGGCAATGGTCTTCATGGACGCCCATAAAACCGCCGTGGGTAAATGAGGCGAGTGAATAGCCGTGGGCGGGAACACGCAGGATTTCGGTAAACTTGGATTGCATTTCAGCTAAAGTGCCTGCTAGGACGTTGGCACCGATCGCGGTAAATTGGGGCGCATTCGTAAAGTCAATCGTGAATTTGCGATAGAAATCGTTGGCGCGCTGGACGGTTTGATTCATGTTTTCAATGAGAAAGCTGAATTCGTCGAGCTCTTGATTGACTGCCAGTTCGGTCAGCCGTTCCTGGAGTGCGGCGCTTCGAACCGTGAGTAACATTAAGGTCAAGACGATGGCTTGGAAGCTCAACGTGATATACGGCACGCTTTCCTTGCCCGTCATTAAATCACAAGTCGCGTCGGCGATGTCAGTGAGCGCGGATTCTTTCTGATCGGTAATGATGATCGTATGGGCGTGGCTAGCTGCCCGAGCCTTATTGATGGCGGCCAGCATGGTTGGGTCATCTTCAGTCAGGGAGACGCCAATCACCACGTCAACACTGGGATCGGCTTCCTCATAAGTCACGAAAAGGTCCGCCGCCGCAAGCGTGACTTGTAGTCCTGCCACTTTTTGCATGTAGAGTCGGGCGCTATTGGCCGCGTTCAAACGTGAACCGGTCGCCAAAATCAACCAGTGTTGCGGGTGCTTGGGTGCGCTCTCTAATGCCGCGGTAATCTGCTTCGGATAACTCGCCAATAGTCGTTCCAATACGGGTTGTTCGCGACGAATGTAGGATAACATCGTCGGATTATTCATCATCATCAAAGTTATCAGCTCCTCAAAAGTAGTGATGGCCGTTAAGTCAGTTTTATTGTAAACGTAAATGAACTAATAGTCAGCAAGAAATGTCATAAAACCTGGCAAATTTACTGGCTAAATTGGCTAGTGCGATGACGATTGGGATCGGCTGACTGCGAGTAGTGGCAGGTTGTTTGGAATTGCTGGTCATGGCCTTGATTGACAAATGGTCCAGTCAAACGAGGCACCACATTTGTTAGCTAATCGGCGCAAAACAACTGCCGGAACGTAATGGTTATACTAGTTTTCACAGATTACCTGGACTGAAATTAGGGCTTGCATGCGCGTGGAAAGGCTGGTAAAGTAAAGGACAATTTATTAAAACAACAAATTGCCTATATAATGCCATGATATGGATGGCGAGTTTCTACCCAGTACCGTAAATACTGGACTATAAGCGAATTGAGTCGACGGGTCCACACTGCTTAATTTGCCGTGTGGACCCGTTTGCTTTCTCCGTAAACGGGCGAGTAAGGAGAAGGAATACGATGACAAAGACTGTCGAGATGGTAATTACAGGTGCGCAGGTCTTAAACGTTGAGACGCGTGAATTTGAAGCGACCAGCTTGTGGATTGATCACGGCCGTATTATTAGTAATTTGCAAGACGAGCCTTATGAAGCTTTAGAACACGTGGATGCGCGGGGCAAATGGATCGTGCCAGGAATGATTGACGCTCACGTGCATATGGAGAGCGCGATGGTCGCGCCGAGTGAATTAGGCAAAGTCCTGCTACAACACGGGGTAACGACGATCGTGACGGACCCACACGAACTAGCAAACGTGGCTGGAACTGCTGGTATCGAATATTTGATTGCGGATGCCCGCCAGACGCCCTTAGACGTGTGTTTCATGTTGCCGTCATCCGTGCCATGCGTGCCTTTTGATGATAATGGGGCAACCTTGCACGCAGCTGATTTACGGCCGTTGTATCAAGAACCGGAAGTCCGTGGTTTAGCCGAAGTCATGGATTACGGCGCGGTGGCCCGCGGTGATGAAGATACGATGGCCAAGATCCACGATGCGTACGCACGAGGCTACCATGCGGATGGTCACGCAGCTGGTCTGGATGCCCATCAACTGAATGTGATGCGCAACGCCGGATTAGATACCGACCACGAATGTATGACCGTTGAAGAGGCCCGTGACCGTGTTAAAGCCGGCATGACCGTCTTCTTACGTGAAGGGACCGTCGAACGCGATGTATTAGCGACAATCGGTGCGGTTACGGAAGCAAACGCTGGCCGTTTTGCATTCTGTACGGATGACAAGACCATCAGTGATTTGATGACGGAAGGGTCGATCGACTACAATGTGCGTTTGGCGATTCAAAGCGGGATGCGCCCAGCACTGGCGTACACGCTGGCCAGCTATAACGGCGCCGTTGCTCACCGCTTAACGGACCGCGGCCGGTTGTCAGCGGGACAACTGGCGGATTTAATCGTATTAGACGATGTGACTGAAGTAAAAGTGGCTAAGACGATGAAAAATGGCCAGTGGGTCACTGCGGCGACGGACACGCAACCGTTAGCCTTTACGGCGACTCGTGTTCAGCAGCACGCCCAACTTGCTGATTTTAAATTGCCATTAACCACTGGCGCCGCAAATGTGATTGGCGTTCAGCCGAACCATATCGAAACGGACCACTTGACGATGACGGTCGCACCTACTGATAATTTTGAAGCGGATATTGAACAGGATATCTTAAAGATGGTAGTTGTCGAACGCCATCATAATACTGGCAAAGTCGGTGTTGGTTTGGTGCACGGGTTCGGTCTGAAACACGGCGCGATTGCTGGTACGGTCGCGCATGATGCCCATAATATCGTTGCTGTCGGGACGTCGGATGAAGCTATCATGCGCGTCATCACCCAGATTACGCAGGATAACGGTGGTATCGCGGTCGGTGATGAGCACCAAATTTTAGCCACGATGCCCTTAGCAATCGGGGGACTACTATCCACGAGCACTTATCAAGTCGCGGCGGCTCAACTGGATGGTCTCAAGCAGGCATACGAAATCATCAGCGAGCAACCCCTCAGTTTCGATCCGTTCATCACGCTTTCGTTTTTGACACTACCCGTGATTCCAACGCTGAAGCTGACGGCACGTGGCCTGTTTGATTACGATTCATTCGATTTCATTCCGGTCGCGACGGTCGCAACTACTGAATCGCTCGCAGCTTCGCGATAAAGGTTGTGCCATTAGATAACGGTCGCGGTCATGATAATTAGATGACAGTTGATAATGAACAATAAATGATAATTTAAAAGCTGAGTAGCGGGAATCAAAATTGGTTCGCGCTGCTCAGCTTTTTGAGATCAAAAAGGCGTATCGGCAGGTTCCGATATTCCGCGAAATTAGCCACGCAAGAAAGATTTTAGTTGGTCGTGATAGTAGTAAACACACGGCTCAGGTTAGAATGGGACTTCGAGCTAGATTTGTCGAAAATCAGTACGTCAGCTGTGCGTTTGTTATCGTGAGTTGTCTGCTGAGATTGAAAATGGCGCGAGTTCAAGTGCTTGCGTGTTTTTCAGGATAGCGGGCCAATTTTGAATCAAATCGATAAAGTGATGGACGTCAGTAATCGTTTTCTCAAGATAAGCGTCGGGTTGCTGTGCGACGTTGGTTGCGATGGCTTGATAGTGCGGTAAGTCAATCGAAGCATAGACCGCGACAAATCTTTGAATCGTCGTTTTTAATTTGGCTAACAATTCGGCTGAATCGACTGTCGATAAATAGGCGGCTGTGACCTGTTGTGCCATGTCATTAAAATCATCTGAAAGAGAGACGTCAGCGAGGGCGTTATTTGTCACGGTGGTCATTAATCGGGACAGTAGCTTTGAATTACCATAAGTCAGGTGATCGATTTGGTCATAGCGCTTTTCGTTATATTGATGAACAACGCGGTCATTATGGTAGACCATCCGCCAGCCGGATTTTTCAACTAAAGTGTGATAAAGATAGTCGCTACCTGAAGTGACATTGGCTGGGGAGACTGGAATCTTTAAGAAGATTTCTTTGAAAGCAAAATTACCAGCATCGATGTAGTTTGATTTTTGTTCTGAGAAGGCTAAGTCACCTGGGAAGGTCTCAGTCGAACCCTGAACGTACTTATTATTAATATAATCGTCTAATTGGCTCAGACTATAGGTAGGCTTTGATAGTGAGAACAATTTTCGCAGTGTTGGTAGGTCGTCCGCAACATCCGAATAATCGATGCCCCAGGCGCCCAAATAACTACTACCAACTAACAGAAACTGGTCATTTTCGTTAAACGCGCGCATCTCCGCGATGAGGGGTGTTATCTGGGTGTTGTTGGCTTGCAAATAAACGTCTGAATCGCGGCGGTGAATATAGTGAGCCCCTAGCAGATGAGCAATGATTGAAATTTTATTGACCATTTTACCGTATGAAAACCCACTGCCGACGACTAACGCTGCCAATTTGGGGTCTAAGGCCTGATTCAAGAGCGCATCAAAAGCCGACACTGGAATGTGCAAACAGGCAATCTGCAGTGTTTTAAATGAGGCTTCCAGCTGGACATGGTTATGGTCGAAGATTGCTGGCGTGCTGGAATCTAGCAGGACGAATATCAGTTGCTCTGGCAGTAAGACGTGCTCGTCGATTGCGACTGCGATATCATTGGCCAAACTCTTGATACTCTTACTGGCATCCCGGTTGGTGGGGATTGCATATAGGTGCTTATCACTTGTCATGAACCTATCTCCCTTGAAATTTCGAACTAAGTACGTCGAAATGGTTTTTAGATTTCTTCCTGAGAATTGAGTGGAGCGAGTGGATTGTTAAAGAAAGATAATTATTCTAACCTTTATCTCATAATAACGGTTTGATCCAGCATTTTCAATCTTTGATTCGTATTAATCATACCGACGCGTTGGGCTAGTGATTGCATTTAAGATGATTGAAACGAGCTGTTTTCTAAGCGCCTAAAAGCAGCCAGCCCCGGAAGTCGATTAGGACCTGACCAGCTGACGAACAGTAAGCCAATAACTGGGTAAGTTTCAATCACAATTCATAACAAATTGACGAACACGATGGGGCGTCAAAGCGGGATCAAAAAAGCCAGGTATTCTGTTTGACTTCAGAATAACTGGCTTGATATAGATGGTAAAATTCCAGTACTTAAGCCGCATCGCTACTCGCCATTCGCAGGCTAAAAATGCTGCTGGCGGTCTTTTCGGCGCCAAGCGATTAAGAAGGTGATGAGCATGTAGGCGAAGTCGACTAGAATCGCTTCCTTGAGTGGGACGCCAAGGAGGCCAGCCGAGACGACGGTTAAGACGATAACAAAGGTCAGCGCTGATTGTGACCAGCGTAAGAGCCATTCTGGCATGGATTAATTCACATCCTTTGTCGTTGACTGTGGGCGGTCACGTAATGCCCGTAGCGCCCAGAGAATTGAGACGGTGTCGACGACTTCTTGTAGCATGGCACCAAATAGGGCAGGGATAATACCGGTGCTGGCAATCAGCATCAGAATCGTACAGATGGCGATACCGATCCACACGGCTTGCTTAGCAACCTGCATCGTATCCTTAGCAATCTGAATTGCGGTAACGACGCGACTCAGGTCGTCCTTCAAAATCACGACATCCGCGGATTCACTAGCGGCGGTTGAACCGTGTGCACCCATGGCGATGCCGACATCGGCAACTGCTAGTGAGGGGGCATCGTTGACCCCGTCGCCGACCATAATGACGGGACGTTCAGCTGCTGGGACGGCTTTTAAATGGGCGATTTTGTCTGCGGGAAGGAGGTCAGCGGCTACCGTATCGATGCCAACGTCCGTGGCAATGCGTTCCGCAATCGCTTGTTGGTCGCCAGTCAGCATCATGACGTTGCGAACCCCTTCAGCGTGGAGGGCTTTGAGCGTTGTGGCCGCTTCTGGCCGGACGTTATCGATGAACGTGATATAACCGGCGTACTGGCCATCGATAGCGACGTAGATAGCGGTCGTGGCTAAGGGTTGTTCGGTCGTGGTCGGCGCGACGAATTTGAGCTTGCCGACCTTGACTTGATGGTCGTCAATCGTGGCAATCACCCCGTTACCCGTGACTTCTTCAAGGTGACTAGTCGGACTTAACTCTATGCCACTGACGTATTTCACCAGTGACCGCGCCAGAATATGGCTGGAGGTCTGTTCAGCACTGGCTGCTAGGTGACAAATCTGTTCGGCAGTAAAACCAGGCTGTGGCACGATTTGGTTGACCGTTAGCTGCCCACTGGTAATCGTCCCAGTTTTATCAAATGCGGCCGCTTTAGCCGTGGATAATTTTTCGAGCATATCGCCAGTCTTGACGACGATCCCGTTACGGCTCGTCCGACTCATCCCAGAGACCAGTGCGACTGGAGCGGCCAGGATCAAGGGACAAGGCGAGGCCACGACCAGCACTTCCGCAAACCGGTGTGGATCGCCACTGAAGGCCCAGGCAATACCGGCAATGACGTAGGCGACGAGTGTAAAGGGCACCGCGTACCGGTCAGCCAGACGCACGAACTTGGCTGGTCGGGATTCAGATTCTTTGACCAACTTGACCAATTGTTGGTACTGACTATCGCTGGCGAGTTTGTCAACGGCCATCGTAACGGCGCTATCACCATTGACTGCCCCGGACATGATATCGTCGCCGACCTGCTTGTCAACCGGCTTGGATTCACCGGTCAGTGACGATTCGTCAAAGAGGGCGGTTCCTTGAATGAGGTGACCGTCAACCGGGACTAGTTCACCTGGCTTAACCACCAGCTGGTCCCCAATTTGCACATCATCGACGTCAATGTCGGTCAATTTTCCGGCGACGGACCGGTGAGCGACCCGTGGTGAATTATCGAGCAAAGCTTTTAATTCCGTATTGGCCCGTTTGGCGGCGTAGTCTTCGAGGGAGTCGCCCCCGGTGAGCATGATGAGCACGACCAGACTTGCCCAGTATTCCCCCACGGCTAAGGTAGCGACGATCGCCGTGATGGCCAGCAGATCAACACCGTATTTCCCTGAACGCAGTGTTTTGATCATCTCGACTAACATCGAGAGTGCCATTAACGCCCCCGTTAACGTAATAATGATTTGAGCCGCTAGTTGCGCGTGCAACCCAAATTCTAAAATAACTGCAACAACGCCGATACTAACCGTCAGAATCAGTTTATAGTAGTGTCGCATGCAGTTCCCCTCCTTTTGATATTCAACTATTATTTACTTGTTACAAGAATAACATGAAACCGGATTAATTGAAACAGATAAGAACGATTCTAAACTAGAAACTAATTGTTACGAAAACTTTTGACTAGTTTCAGAAAATTATCGCGGTAAAATGGCCGTGAGCCCTAACATGCCGGGCTTGACGGCTGCCAAACGGCTGATTTTACTTCTGATTTAATACTAGTATACTTATACATGAACATCAGATATCAGAAAATACTGAAATCAGCATTTGTATAAGCCGACGTGCGCTGTGCAGGTGGTAACTCGTTACCCGGTACTAAGCGCTTTTTTGGTGCATCAGCAATTAATCGAGCAATTGTGTGATGGGCTTATCTGGTGATTCAAGGGGGTTATCTATTAGCAAGAGCAGTGTAACCATTAATCGTTACGTGGTGTGACGACGGTCGTGTGCGTTCAGCACGATGGTATTGAGACACTAGCTAAACAAGATGAACACCAACGTCGATTAAGCAATTAAAAATCATTTGTCAGTATGGCGTTGTCCGGATTCAACCAACGGAAAGAAGGAAATTCTGCTACTGATTTTGAGATAGCATAAACAGAATGCGGATGACAAAGCCGGTTAAACCTGATCAAGTCAGGGTACTGAGTGCTTCGAGAATTGACTCGGAGGGGTGTACCGATTGCTAGTCGGAAATTTACGCGTGGGGACTACCTGTAACGGTAGGAAGAACCACGAATTTGATCTAAATATAGAGAGTATATGCTCAGTAGCAGGTTTATTATTTTAAAAAGTAAGAATATTGATTGGTGGGTCTATTTACCAACGATTGGGCTCTTCGCGGTGGCTTCGGTTATTTTATTGATTGGGGGTCATTCGCTCGAGACGAGTTTGAGCGGCATCCTTAATTGGTTGACGAACAACATGAGTTGGCTCTACATGTCGGTATATGTGATCACTTTTATCTTTTTCATTTACTTAGCGTTTAGTAAGTTAGGGAAGACCAAGCTTGGTGACCCTGATGATAAACCAGAATTTTCAACGTATCACTGGGGCAGTATGGTCTACGCAACTGGGATTGATGCCAGCATTTTAATGTTGAGTATGGTCGACCCACTGCGGTACCTACAGAGCCCATCATTCGGTGTTAAGCCGTTTTCAACTTCTGCATATAATTATGCGCACATGCTAGGACAATTTAACTGGGGACCAATGGCGTGGATGATGTTTGCGCCGGCCACGATTGCGATTGCCTATGCCATGTATGTTAAGCACGTCAAGGTACAACGGCTCAGTGCCGCCATTTCAGTCTTGCAAGGCCCTGGCAAGGGTAAGCAGATTGCCCGTAACACGATTGACTTTCTTGTCATTATTGGCATCATGGGTGGTGTCGGGACCTCGGTCGGGATGGAAATTCCCGTTATTTCTAAAGTTTTAAGTGCCGTCACGGGCATCGCCGATACGATGGCCCTTAAGTTAGGCTTGTTCGCCTTGCTATTCGTCATCTTTGCTTTGGCCGTTTTCAATGGTCTAAAGAAGGGAATCGGCCGGTTAAGCGCCGCCCACGTGTGGTTAGCGATTGGCTTTTTGATCGTTGTTTTGATCGTTGGGCCAACCTTGTATATTTTGAACTCAGAAACCAACAGTATTGGTCTATTTATCAATAAATTTATTAGTTTGAGTACGAACACTGCCCCTAATGGTCACGCAACGGCAATGCAGCGCCAGACGATCTTCTACTGGGGCTGGTGGTTATCATTTATGCCAGTCATGGGCTTGTTCATTGCCCGTATCTCACGTGGTCGGACGATTCGGCAGGTGCTCGGTGGCATGTTGCTATGGGGCTCATTAGGCTGTGTCAGTTTTTACGCCATCCTCGGTGGGTACGCCTTGTACTTACAACGGATGGGTATCGTTAACTTAGTTCATATCTTAAATACGCAAGGCCAAGCTGCGGTGATTGCGGCTGTCTTATCGACCTTGCCATTAAAGATGATCATGTTAGCATTGTACTGCCTATCTTGCTTCATTTTCTTGGCAACGACGGTCTCCTCATTTGCCTTCATTACCTCATCATTCACCAGCAAAAAGTTGGCCGTGGGCGAACAACCAAGTCGGTTCAACCGGATGAGCTGGGTCGTTATCTTCCTAGTCTTCTCGTTAGGATTAGTGACGGTCGGGGGCTTTGAATCGATTCAGTCAATCTGTGCGATGTCAGGCTTCCCATTGACGATTGTCGCCTTAGTCTTGCTCTACTCGATTCACCACGACTTGACGACCGATCCCGTCAAGGAAGCAGCCAAGGCCAACGCCAAGGCAGCCGAATTGGCACGGCGGAAACGGTTGGCGCGGGATGTTGAGATTACCACGAATACCGATTATGCGCGTGAGCGCCGAGCAGCACGGAAACGTGAGACGGAAGCAGATTAAAGTTAATTAGCGTGATTAAAAAACAGTCATGAGTTTGTCAGTCACTAGTTTGTTGGTGGCAGGTTCATTGATTAAATCAAGCGGTCACTTTAGAAATAGGATTTGTGGATCCAATTCTGAAGTGGCTGCTTTTTGGTTGTTGAGGGTGAGCGTGAGGTGTTCAGAGGCTGCAATTTCAGGCCACTGTTTTAGCACCGACTGACGATTCACTATCAGCTTAATTAAATCCACAAACCGGGCACTTTAGTTGCAGTTATGCTGGGTTGCGCGGTTAAATAAAGACAATGATATGAGTTGTGCCAGTTATTAAAGATGATTAAATCATGCTATTTTCAAAGTTCAAAAGCTGCCAGCTGAGGAACGCTGGAAATACTACGAGTTACCGTAAGCTTTCTGTTGTAGCCGCGTCCTATGTCGGCTTCCAGGCATTTCTGACAACGCTGGAACGCGATGGACACAGATTTAAGCCGACAAACCACGTCTTAAATACTGGTCTTCCACTAACCAAGCCAAAAACGCTTGCCAAGTGGAATTTCATCGCTGAGCATTGTCAGAAACGCCTTCCAGCCTGGATGGTATTCGAAAGGCAGACATTTGCGGACTCAACTTTAGAACGACTTGTCATTG
>NZ_AVAQ01000008.1 GCF_000463075.2 Lactiplantibacillus plantarum EGD-AQ4 | reverse complement strand
AAGTAATTGTAATAAGGTTTTGAAAATATTTACTATATGGTGTTGAATTTTTGAAAATGACAGTATTTTAATACATTGGGGAGATACATTATGAATAAATTGAATGATTTTTATATTTTGAATGAAGGCAATCTATCGCAAATTGAAGGTGGTTCGGGATTTTCTCTTGGTTTAGAAATTTTATGGTCAGCGTATAAGCATCGTAAAACAATCGAGAAGAGCTTTAATAAAGGATTTTATAACTAGGGAGCGGAATATTATGAAATTTCAAACTATTAGTGCATCTAATTTAGCGACAATTACTGGTGGGGACTTAACGACAAAGCTTTGGAGTTCTTGGGGATATTATCTCGGAAAGAAAGCACGTTGGAATTTGAAACACCCATATGCACAGTTTTAGGAGTGTTCAATGTGATTAATAAAAACTTTTTGAAAGATATCAATTTTTGGATCTGGATGATTGTTCTGATTATTAGTATAAAGACGACAGTAAATATTGACTTGAGCAGCATGGATTGGATTATACAGACCATCTTCACAATTGTCAGTATTGTAGGAATCGTGAATATACTGTTTTTTAAGAGTAATGCCCAAAAATAATTTGATGACAGACTTTTTTTAAATTTAGATTAGCTATGTGAATAATTACAGCTAATCTAGTGTATTAATAGAGTCTATTTCAAGATTTAAAATGGAAACGAGATCTGCTTGAGTAGTTGTATTCATGCAAGTCTCGTTTTTTTTGATGCTGAATCAATTAAAGATGCATAGCTCGTATTGAGAACTATTTTGTAGATATCCACCTGGATGAACAAATAAATCAAAAACAATCCGTGAATCCGGTAATAAAACTCAAATTCCCTCTCATATTTTCCAGTAAGAGTCGTCAAAAGCCGTTATTATTACTGAGTTATAGAATGAACTTACTTGCATTCGGAAAAGTAACACTGGAATTTGAAATAGGCGTATACGTAATGTCACGATTTTTAAAATCACATTTTTCCGATGCAAAAATGGATTGTTTGAAATTTGAAAAATATTATACTGCGTTATTCAATATGAAAAACGTCTGGCTATGTAATGACAACTGTTGGTTTTGTCAAGGAGGAAAATAGCTTAGTTTTTTAACGTTATTTTCGACGATGATTCGTTGATTGCAGGATCGGATGCAGCTTTAGCATAAGCGCCTCGAGTTGGTATCAATTTACAAATCCAGACGCCACCCTCTCCTATACCAAATATAGCGGCATTAATTAATACCCATAAGGAAGTTTTTGTGGATATTGGTCGTATTATTATTGAATATTAAGTGCAAATTTACGTTTGAAGCCCAAAAGTGTACGTTAATAAGAATAACAAAATTTCAGATCAAAATTGCTCTATCATGGATATGTGAGGTGATTGTTGTGAAAATTAAGATTAAGTGTGTAAAGCAGTGTAAGTAATCACGAAATGCAGAACATCGTTGGTGGGAAGAGTAGCACGTATTCGTTACAAATGGGATCGGTTGTACGTACGGCAACAAAAATATTTAAAAATGAAATGGTGAATTGATGTGTTGAGTGTCTACTCTTCTAAGGTGTAAATTGTTCGAATATCGCTAGTCCAAGTTGGTTAATGAGTCACAGCTCTTGAAAAGAATACTGTAAAATGATAGCTTGCTAATAAAGTAAATTAACAAATATTATTTTATATTAGCTAATGAGACGATAAAACACTTTAGGGGGAGTACTGTGATTGAAGTTAGCATTTTGGATGGCATTGCACAATCGTTTTTTATTTATTTTGGGATAATTGTGGTATACAATCTTATTTTTGGTAATACTAGTGTGAAAAACATCGTTTATTCATTGATTTTGTTATTGATATTATCTTTAATAGGAATCTTTTTAGGCGACATTACATCATTTTTCTTAGCCTTAGGAATGATAATTAGAGAAAGACGAAAGCCAAAAATCAATTATTACCATTTAAATGTTTTTTTGATGTTGTTATCAAGTCAAATCGTAATTTTAGCACTGGCAGCTTATTTCAGTAGGGGATTGTTGTATCTTTTTCTTGACCTTCATCAAATCGCTGATTTATCAACACACAGCCATCTTTTCACTGGAGTTGAGATTGTTACGATGTGCATCATTGATCTTTTAGCGCTTCAATTTGGTCATGTCATGATAAAGCGGTATGCTGGATCGCTAGACATAAGTAATGACGGAGAAGTTAATAAGCATCTATTTACTATATTGTTGGCTGTTTTTGGATCAATCGAGCTGCTACTACTAATTAGTAATTTTCAAGGAGTTACAGCTACAATTCAGTTAACGCTGTTATTAACATTTGTTTTAATGCTTGGTCTCATCAGTTGGCAAGCTTTAGAAACCACCAGAGTGTATATTTTGCAGAAAAAAGTCGCAACTGAAAAACTCCAAAATGAACAGTTAGATAATTATCTTAAGAGTGTAGAGCACCAATATTTGGAATTAAGAAAGTTTAAGCACGATTATAAAAATTTAATTGCTAGTCTAAATGCTCAAAATGATATCGGTGAGATTAAGGATTACTTGACTGATTATACAAATAGTAAAGCGTTTAAAATAACTTTAAATGATGGGAGTATCGCACATGTTCAGCATTTAAAAAATGATACGTTACGTGGGTTAATCATCCAAAAGTTTTTTTATGCTAAACAATGTGATGTCAGGCTAAATATCGAAATAGGTGACACTGATTTTTATCTCAGTCATGGGGTTGCTGCAGCAATGCGTATCGTGGGTAACTTGTTGGATAATGCAATTGAACAAGCAAAATTAATGGCCGATAGAGCGGTGACCGTTGCTTTTAATGTAATTGAAAATACATCGGAAATTTCGATTAGTAATTCTGTTGGTTCAGATTTTAACCAGAACAAGATCTTTGAGACTGGCTATTCAACCAAGGGTAGCAATCGTGGCTTGGGTCTCGCAAATGTGCAAGAGCTTGTCGAACAGCAGCATGGGTTCTATATGGAAATTGAAAGCACAAAAGGCTATGTCACAATGAGTTTAATTATTACGGAGGATAACTAGGTGTTACCGGTTTATATATTAGAAGATGATGAAGCTCAAAGAAGTGAATATACAAGTATCATAAACAATACCATCATGATTGAAGAATATGATATGCAATTAGCAGTAGCAACTGACGATCCACAAGTTCTGCTGGACAGCATTGCAAGCGCTGAAGAAGGTTTGTTTTTTCTGGATATGGAAATTGGCAGTCAGACCCAAGCAGGCTTGAATCTCGCAGATGAGGTTCGCCATCGATTGCCGTTTGCCCAAATTGTATTCATTACCACTCATGAGGAGTTGTCCTTTTTAACTTTAGAACGGCGCATTGCACCGCTAGACTATATTTTGAAAGAACAAGGTCCAGATGCTGTTAAGACGAAAATAGAAGCGGATATTCGTGCAACCATAGATATTCTTAAGTCGGAAGCGGAAGAACACAAGAATATTCTGGGATATAAGATTGGAACGCGCTTTTTTTCAGTCCCTGTCAAAGATGTTATTATGCTAAGTACTAGCAAAGAACGGCCTGGTATCGTGAGATTGACTGCTATAAATAAAGTGGCCGATTTCCCCGGTAATTTAAATAGTTTTGAAGGTAAATATAGTGACTTCTTCAGGTGTGATAAAAGTACATTAGTTAATCTGGATCATTTTCGTAGTTTTGATTACCAGAGAAAAGAGCTAACCATGATAGATGGTATCAAGTGCAGCGTTTCGCATAGAAAATCGCGGGAACTAAATAAAATTTTAAAAGAGGATGAGTAGCCTTCCTGGTTATTCAGAAAAAAGAGTTGTAGTATATGAAAATTATAGAGATTAATATGTCTATATTGAATGGGTAGGCGACATCCAATATGGAACTGATAACTGTCGATTGTATTCAAAGGGGATATTAGATGTGACCAAAAAAATCAGTATTGGACTGTGTGTATTTTTATTCGTGTTTATGGTGGTAACTTGGATTGTCTATCGAGAACTGCCATCTGAACTGGATGTGTTATTATTTTTTATTTTCTTAGCAGACAGTCTCAGGTTAACATTCAATGGCAAGAGAGTTCATAAATAGTCTATATAAACCATACTTTGTTTGTAGGCAGAAAATGTTGCAGACTGATTGTGCGGTTTTATATTTATTGCAAAAGAGTGTTCTAAGCTTCTTGGCTTGTGAGCAGTTTAGAACACTCTTTTTGTATTGAAAATAATCTGTAAACCATAAATCAATACGGTCAGTTATTTACTGCTTACGCTTAAGCACTAACGTCGTCAATTACAAGTCCAATTCCGGTATTTGTATCAGCGTTGTGTTTTTGGCACAACAATATTGTTTACGGTGGTTTCGTGATTGTCATAATATCGAAAATATTAAGCTGTCGGATTAGTCCTGATCTACTTTCAAGCAACGCTTAATGTCTCATCGCAACGCAGCTTTTGCACATATATTTAAATATCTGGAAACATAGAACGAAGAGTGTCATATCAGAATTTTAACAGCCAGTCTATTGAATTGTTACCAGTTGTTAGTGCAATTGTGCGTGGTGCTACTCGTGATGAGCCCGTTACAGTTGCGATTAGCACAATGTTTACTTGTTCATACATTGAGCAAGCTAGGAATTAACTAGCACAACGCGTAGTGATTTAGAATGCATGTATACCTAGAAATAGCTTGTTGAAATAGTGATGTAGCAACCTTAACTTAGATTCATAAATTACGTGAACATATTTTTGAAGCCAACATTGAAATATGACATTCGTTGCAACTCGAAAATATTAAGTAGAATCTGCTGGTTTGGTGTATCCTAGGCCTCATTTACTGTTCGGATTGTTACGGAAATCACTTGTTGTATTTTATTGATATAAGACGAAGTCCTTGTGCCGGTCGACAGCATTGGCTTCTTGAAAATGCATTACTCTGTATAGTGCGTGCAACGATTAACTGGGAAAAATGTACGTTAATATTTTTTTAGCTAAAAATAGAGATTAATGAGTTAAAATCGTAATCATGAAGGAGATGGGGTTCGTGAATAACTTAGAAAGCTTAAATTCCTATGAAAGCTTAAAGGGTAATGAAATGAAAACAGTATTTGGTGGCTCTCAGGCTGATTATAATTTTTCATGGGGTATTGGACATACTGTTAACAAGGCTCTAACGTTTGAAAAAAATTGTATAAGCGATATGGGTTGATTTTTGCAGGGTAGGAGATAGAATATTATGATTAAATATTTAAGTAGTACTGATTAAAAAAACATTAGTGGTGGGAAGAGTAAACTTCCGATTCCGTCTTGGTCACAGCTTTGGGATACAATTTGGGGATTCACTGATGGAATCACAGGTCAAAAACGGAAAAGCCGCAAGAAACGATTAAATTAGCAAGAATGGGAGCGCAATGTTGCGCTCTTTTTTTAAAAATAGGGAGGAAATAGTGATAATAAAGGCTGGAAGATGGATTAGAAATGTGTTCATAGGGTTAATGCTTTTTGTTGTAGTTCAGATACCTACTCTAGCGGATGGGTACTGGGGTTGGTGGGGAGAGACACAAAGCAATATCACTGTATGGAAACATTGGGTTGCCTTTTTAGCATTGTCTGTAGTGGTTTGGATTATACTCTTCATGACTTATAGAAAAGTTACATCTTCTTACAAATTATTCTATGAGCTAAAATCATCAATGATTGTACAAGCGATTGTAGTTGCTGTTGCAGTAGTGAGTTTTGAAATGTTAATTTCATTGATTTTCTCGACGAGTGTAGAGTCAGAAAATTATGAGATTATTCATTTAATCCATAGTCCACTAGGTATGTTAACACTGATTTGTAGCAACATTGTTAGTCCAATACTAGAGGAGCTATTATTTCGAGGAATTATTCAAGGTGTTTTACGTGAGGCCTTGCCAGGTGTTTTAGCAATCATACTTACGAATTTATTATTTGCTTTTGGACATGGTTATCAAATAGAAAGTGCATTGGGAATGTTTGTTGTTGGATGTGGTTTTTCTTGGTTACTCATAAAGACAAAAAATTTGAGTATGCCGATGTTAAGTCATATGACGGTCAATTGGTTAGTGACGATCATTAATCTTATGTTTATTTAGTTCTTTAGATGAAATCAAATACACAATTTATAAAATCACCTGTTTACAGTAATGGAAGATGGACATTAAGTAGACTAAGTATGCCTGTATAATAAGCAAGGAGTGTGAATAATGCGCTGGAGAAACTATGTTGCTCAAGTTGACGAGATGGATTGTGGTGTCGCAGCTTTAGCAATGATTTTAAAGAATTATGGTTCAACAACATCTTTGGCTTATCTAAGAAATATTGCTAAAACGAGTCTGGAAGGGACTACGGCATTAGGATTAGTGAAAACGGCCGAAAAGTTAGGCTTTGAAACCAAAGCAATTCAGGCAGATATGAGCCTTTTTGAGTTGCAAGATCTACCCTTGCCATTTATTGTGCATGTCACTAAAAATGGTGATTTACAGCATTTTTATGTCGTTGTGAAGGCCTCTAAAACACATGTTGTGATTGCTGATCCAGATCCAACAGTTGCGGTTATTAACATGCCCAGAGAACGATTTGAAAAGGAATGGTCAGGAGTAGCACTGTTCTTTGCACCAAAGTCAGAGTACAAACCTGTTAAGCAAGATAAAGGATCGCTATGGGGCTTTGTTCCAAGCTTATTAAAGCAACGTCGATTGGTGATTAATATTGTCTTGGCTGCCGTTTTAATTACCATTATTAGCATCTGTGGTTCTTATTTCTTACAGGCAGTGATTGATACTTACATTCCCAACAATATGCACAGTACATTGGCGATGGTTGCACTTGGATTGATCATTTTTTATACTTTTCAAGCCATTTTCACCTACGCTCAGAACTTTCTGTTAGCGGTTTTAGGGCAGCGGTTATCCATTGAAATAATTCTTGGCTATATTAGACATGTCTTTGAGTTGCCAATGAGTTTTTTTGCTACGCGACGAACAGGGGAGATTGTGTCTCGGTTTACCGATGCTAGTAAAATCATTGATGCTTTAGCCAGTACGATTGTCTCACTATTTTTAGATGTAAGCATTGTCGTCATTATGGGTGTAATTTTGGTAATTCAAAATATGACGCTTTTTTGGATTACACTGCTATCACTACCCGTTTATGCAATTGTTATTTTAGCGTTTAATAAATCTTTTGAGCGTCTTAATCAGAAGGAAATGGAAAGCAATGCAATCTTGAGCTCAGCTATAATTGAAGATTTGCATGGCATTGAAACGGTTAAGGCTTTGAATGGCGAAACAGAACGTTATCAAAAAATCGATTCAGAGTTTGTTGACTATTTACGCAAAAGCTTAGCATATCTGAAAGCGGACACGCTGCAGCAATCACTAAAATTATTTATTCAGCTAGTCTTGGAAGTAGTCGTTCTCTGGGTAGGAGCTAATCTGGTTATTCATAATCAGTTGTCGGTTGGGGAACTTATGACATATAACGCATTGCTAGCTTACTTTGTGAATCCATTGCAAAATATTATTAATCTACAGACTAAGTTACAAAGTGCCAAAGTAGCTAATAATCGACTGAATGAAGTTTATTTGGTCGCCAGTGAATTTGAAGAATCACGGCCAATTCATAATGAAAGTCAATTAAATGGTGATATTAAGATCCAAAATGTCAGCTATCGGTATGGTTATGGTGAAAATGTTTTAGATGATATTAATTTGACAATCCAACAACAGGATAAGGTAGCGATTGTTGGGATGAGCGGCTCAGGAAAGTCTACGTTGGTCAAACTACTTATAGATTTTTATCAGCCAAATAATGGTGATGTCATGCTGAATGGCTTCAACGTCAAAAATATCGATAAACATACGCTGCGTACTCATATTAACTACATTCCACAGGAGCCTTATATTTTCTCGGGAACTATCGAAGAAAATCTAAGATTGGGAAATCGCGCTGGTGTGACTCAGGATGATATTACGAATGCTTGCCAGTTGGCGTTGATTGATACCGATATCAATAAGATGTCGATGCAGTATCAAACTAAGTTGGATGAAAATGGTAATACTTTATCTGGTGGTCAGCGTCAGCGATTAACGATTGCGAGAGCGTTATTATCTCCAGCCCAAGTCTTAATATTTGATGAATCAACAAGCGGCTTGGATGCGATTACCGAAAAAAGATTGATAGATAATCTAGTGGCAATGACCGATAAAACGATTATATTTATTGCCCATCGGTTGTCGATTGCCAAACGGACCAATCATATCATCGTTTTACATGATGGCCAGGTCGTTGAAGAAGGAACGCATGCGGCATTGTTGGGCGAACATGGTTACTACTATGATTTAATTAATAGCTGAGGGGGAAACTGAATAATGAAAAAAGAACTGCTAGAAAGTGGCGAATTCTATACTATTCGGTTTCAAAACTTTTCGACATTATTGATTATTCCAGTGACGCTATTGTTAGTTGGAACAATCTTATTTTCATTCGTAGCTAAGCGTGAGATTGTCATTAACGGTACAGGAACAGTTCAGCCGACTGGAACAGTTCCAGTAATTCAGGCGACTGTTAATAGCGCCATTAAAAAGAATTATCTAGTTGAAGGCGCACGAGTGAGAAAAGGGCAAAAACTATTGGTGTACACTAACGTTTTCAATCGCAATAAGTTACGTGAGGACAATGTCAACAAGCGACAATTGCAACGCCAAATAACGGCCTTGGATAGCTTAAAAGATGGTATCAATTCGAATAGTGATGTTTTTCAAGCCACGGATAAATTTGGATACCGCGAGTTACTGCAAAGTTACCTGAAACAACGACAAGTATATTTGACTGAAAATAGTATGCTGGAGGCGAAATCAAATGCTTCCAGCAGCAAGAAGGCAACGTTAACCAAGACGGCTCAACAAGTGGTTTCGAATACCAAGGCTAATTTATCTGCCTATCAAACTCTATATAATACGGTAGCTAATGGTGGCAAATATGATAAAAGTGCTAAATATGCCTATCTTTATACTGAATATTCGGCTAAGTTGAAAGATGCAAGTAGTTCAAATGAAAAAAGTGAAATAAAGTCTTCCACAATGGCAGATATTCAGCAACAGATTGATGCGCTTCAGGATTCACTCTCTTCGGCCAAAGTACAGTTGGAAGAGTTGCAAGATTTTGATGATACGAAGTACAGTGTTGAAACTAATAATGCCAAGCTAGCAATTTTAAAGACTGATCAGTTAAATGTTGTCGCTGAGAAAAGAGTGAAGGCCGAACAAAATTTGCGAGCAGTTAAAGCAGATATTGATAGTTTAACGACCCAATCAAAGTCATATACAATCAAAGCGACGAAGACGGGTGTTTTACACGTTGCAGACAATTATCGTGGTACAAAGTACGTCAATTCGGGAACTGAAATTGCTAAAATATTGCCGATAATCAAGCAGCAGCGACGGGTCAACGTCAAGCTTTATATCTCGACCGCAGATATTTCCTCTGTCAAGGTGAACCAGGCAATCAGGTTCAAAGTTACTCGGAATGTCCCGAAGCCAATTATTCTTGATGGTGTGGTTAAAAAGATTGGAGTCTCACCAGTTGAAGAAAGTAAAGCAACTTTTTATGAAGTGACGGCGGCCGTTCCGATTAGTTCTAAGCAAGCACAATTACTGCGCTACGGGATGATTGGCCAGACAGCAATTATTACTGGTAAGGTCACTTGGTTTGATTATTATAAAGATAAATTATTGAATAACAACTGATCATTGTGAGCCCAATCAGTTTGGCCATAGATGGTATTGGGTGCATCTCTGCTTGCAGTCATCGGTTAAGATGTGGATAAAACAGCAAAAAATATTTATCCACAGGGGATAACTTGGCGGGATTGGGTTAGTTGACAATGTAATCGCGGCTTTGAGTTATTCATTGAGCGTAATGTGGCGCATATTTATTCAATAACTGTTTTCGGCGGATGTTGAGACGGGCAATCGGTTCACGGCAGCGTAGTTATTAACATTGAGTGGGGATAATTCGTTGGGTAAGGTGAAAAGTTCAGGTTAATGGGGATAATCAGAACTTGTGGTTGGATAGTGGCTGAGGGGCTCCTTTATTTGTCGCAAATGAAGTGTGATTGAAATCTAGATGACACTATAATTGAGACATGGCCGCAATACAGGTACAATCTGGACTAAGGTACGATTAAGTGAACAATTAAATTCATTGGATTAAGGCGTTCACGAATCAGCCTACTTAAAAGTTTTTCGTTTAAACATAACCACGGAACGTACAACGCGTAAGTTGCTAATGATTGACCATGCTGAAACGATTAATGATTTGAGAATGCCACCCGCAAATCATTTAGAGAAGCTATCACAAGATCGGCTGGGACAGTACAGTATTCGAATTAATAACCAATATCGAATTTGCTTTACGATTCAGAATGGCAATGAGTTTTATGATGTTGAGATTGTAGATTACCATCGTGGATAGGAGATTAAAAGCTATGACTGAGATGCCAACACCTAAGATTAGTGAAATCCTCGAAGAAGAATTTATGGCGCCGTTGCAGATTTCTGCGTATTTTTTGGCCAAGCAGATTGGAGTGCCTACTTCACGAATCCAAGATTTGGTACATGACCGTCAACAAATTACTGCAGATACCTCATTGCGATTAGGCCGGTTCTTCGGGGTATCAGACCAGTATTTTCTAGCGATTCAAAATGACATTGAAATACGTAAGCTAAAGCAACGCCATAGTGCAGCCTATGCGCAAATCAAACCATATCAAGTTAGTTAATCCGACCCGCGACCGCCGCTAGTACCAGTTATAGACGCAGCGCACTATTCTAATTGCCGGATACAACGCACTTAAGATGCCCACTTGTGGATAAAACAAAGTCTTATTAGTTATACACAAGTGGAAAAGCGTATATACGTGAATCACCACTATCCACAGTGACCTAATCAATAGTCGTCAGACGAAAAAAATGACATTTAACACAGCCAAGTGGGCCGGTTAAATGTCATTTTTGAGTATCATGATTTTACTAAGTTACACGCGTACTTGATGTTCAATGGTAAAGAGCATCGGGTCCAGCTGGGCAATCAGCGGTGAGACGTCCCCGATGCTGAGTAGCGTCAAATGATGCATTGCGCGGGACGCAATCGTGTAGAGAATCCCGATTGAATTAGCATCCGGGTAATTAGCCGCGGAGACATCGTAAGCAACGACCGCGTCGAATTCTAGCCCCTTCGCCAGGTAGATTGGCATGACGATGACCCCCTGCGGCATGGTGCGGTCGCTATCGGTCATTAGCGTCGTCACCGTATGATGCTTCAGATATTGGTAGACTTGCTTACTTTCCGCGAGGTCCTTAGTGAGGACAGCGACTGTGTGCGTCGTTTGAAGTTGATGGTCCACTTCGCTACGCAGACTGCTAAGCGCTGCGTCTTCACCATAGCGAATCATGACTTTTGGCAAGTCACCCTTACGCGTAAACGCCTGGATCTGGTCACCGTCGGGCAATAGCGCTTTGGCAAAGTTCGTAATCTGTTCAGTCGAACGGTAGCTTTTATTCAAGGTAATCAAGTTTGCTCGGCGCACGTTAAATGCCGCCTTGAGTCGTTCTAGCAATTGCTGTGGCAACTCGATACCTTTGAACAAGGCTTGTTCACTGTCACCTAACAGGGTGAACTTAGCCAGTGGAAAGGCGTGCTTGATGTAGAGCAACTGAGCCAATGAATAATCTTGCATTTCATCGACGAAGATGTACTGCATCCGCCGATTCTGACCACTACCGGTTAAAACGTCGCGCAGTAATAACAGCGGCGCACAGTCGACCAGTGCAATGCGGTGGTATTCCACGGCAGCTTGGTAAGCCTTGATGCGTTGCTCCCACTGTGCGGCAGGAATATCACTAGGCCGGTCGACTTGGGCTAAGAAATCATTATATTGTTCATAAGTGTCTAAGAAATAGCCGTTATAGATGGCGTCGTATACTTGCCGGAGCCGCTTGGTCACGATTTGTTTACCAATATAAAAGACTTCATCGTCGAGCGATTGGAAATCCCCGCGGCGCTTGTTGCCCAGCAAGTCGTGATAGGCTTCGTCGCTTAATTGGTCGATAATATCGTTGACCCAGTCGGCTTGAGCCTCGTCATCGATGCGGTGTTTTAACCGTTTGATCAGCGTATTCTTGATGGCGAGGAAGCGGTCAGCCGGTTGCATCGCTTTAGGGAGGGCCGCCGCGATTTTGGTAATCACTTCTTTGGCGAAGAACACCTCGCCGTTGAAGACGATGTTCGTGAAGCGCAATTGGTCGGCGGGTAACTGGTGACAGTAGTCATCGACTTGGCGCATGAAGTCGGCACTTTCTTGGAAGTCCCGAATGGCCGGCGTCAATTGCGTATTTTGCCGGTCACTTTCGTAGCGTTCGAAGAGGCTCTCGACAGTCAGGCCTTGAAAACGGGCGCTGAGAAATTCCGCGAGGGTCACTTGCCGCATGTTGCGCTCCCCGAGACTAGGCAATACCTCAGAGATATAGTGACTGAATAAGCGGTTCGGTGAAAAGAGCACCATTTGGTCAGCTTCCAGTGACGCCCGGGAATGGTAGAGTAAAAAGGCGATGCGCTGCAAAATTGCCGAGGTCTTCCCTGAGCCCGCGACACCTTGGACCACTAGTAAGTCGCTGGTCGTGTCGCGAATAATATCATTTTGTTCTTTCTGGATGGTTGCGACGATGTTTTGCATATACGCATCATTCTGTTCACCCAAGACCGCCTGCAAGATTTCATCGCCGACAGTCTCGTTGGTATCGAACATATTTTTGATTTCGCCGTGATTGATTTGGAACTGGCGCTTTTTGACCAGTTCGGTCGTTTGTTGTCCGGCTGGTGTCTGATACTGAACCTGCCCGAGCGTCCCGTTGTAGTAGACGGATGAAATCGGGGCGCGCCAGTCGTAGACCAGGAAGTTCTGTTCAGCATCTACAAACGAGGCGGTCCCGATATATAAGCGTTCCGCGTCCTCATCGGGGCTGTCTTGAATATCGATCCGACCGAAGTAGGGTGAATTACTGAGGTCTTTGAGCACGCCGACTTGCCGCTTCAAGATAGCTTCAGATTCGACTGCTCGTTCGACCATTTGCTTTTGTTGTTGCAGTTCCGCGTTCGTTTCGATACGGTCATCGACTTCAAACGTGTTGACGGAGTTATTATCACCATAATTTTTCTGAATGACATCAGTTTCGTGATGGGCCTTTTCCAACAAGTGGTCGGTCTGTTTTGCCCGTTCCTTAACTTGTTCGATAACACGATCAACCCGCTGTTGTTCGTGTTGTTGTTCTTGATCTGATGTTGCCACGTCGAGGGCCTCCCGTCTTAAAATCCATTAAATCGCTTGAACAATTCTAGGCGGGTTTGGCAGGCATGTCAATCAAAGCGCCTGCAAAAGGCCATAATAATTGCGGTTGGATGCACTGCATTGGAACTTGTTCGGCGGCCGAACGATTACTGACGCGAAACTTGCAATGTCGCCCTATTTATTCTAATATGTTTTTAATCATTCTAATAAAAGTAGGTGGATCAAATGCGTGTCGCACTAGCACAACTTGATATTCAATTCGGCGATCCAGATGCGAATTACCAGCAGGTCGAAGTCGCGATTCAACGGGCAGCGGAACAAACGGTAGATGTGATCGTGCTACCAGAAATGTGGAATACGGGGTATGCGTTAACGCGGCTAAACGTTGTGGCGGATGACGATGGTCAGCGGACGCGACAATTACTCAGTAAGTTGGCCCGCCAATTTCGCGTCAACATTGTCGGTGGCTCGGTCGCAGTCGCACGCGACGGTCATTATTATAATGAAATGCTGGTCATCGATCGGCACGGTCGACTCGTGAGTCAGTATGACAAGGTCCACCGGTTTGGCTTGATGGCGGAAGACCGCTACATTACCGCTGGCGCGACCGAAAACGTGTTTGAACTGGACGATGTCGCGGCGATGGGTGTCATCTGTTACGACATCCGGTTTCCAGAATGGTTACGCAAGCAAGCGGCGCAAGGCCCCCGAGTGATTTTTGTGAGTGCCGAGTGGCCAACGCAACGCCAGATGCAGTGGCGGCTATTGCTCCAAGCGCGGGCGATTGAGAACCAAGCGTTTGTCGTTGCTGTCAATCGGGTCGGCAGTGATCCAGACAATCAGTTTGGCGGGCAATCGTTAGTAATCGATCCACTAGGGGATTTGTTAGCGATTGGTGGCGCCCATCCGCAGTTGATTACGGCGACCTTGGACTTGGCCCAAGTCGAACGTGTTCGCGGCCAGATTCCCGTCTTCGAAGACCGGCGCCCGGAACTTTACTAACCGGCAGTCGCAATGATGATTAGTGGTAAGGCGCGTTTAGCTAGGCCGTTCTTGCGAATTGTAAGTGGCACGCGTTTTTACAAGTGCTCGAGTCGACTCAGTTCGTTTGGGCCCCGTTTGAATTATTTTTGACACGGTTCAGTAGAACCAGTACACTAGACTTAATTAATCGTTGAAGAAAAGAACAGTAAGGCGTCCAATGACAGAGATCTAGTTGAGGCTGAGAGCTAGAAGGGACTAATGAAATGGCTTTTTGGAGATTCGGTGAACGCCGGGGCCGCCGCCCTTATCGGTCAATGAGTGGTGGAGACAAGTCTCTGCAATTTAGGTGGTACCACGGTGATGCGTCCTAATTAACGAATAATGAGTTAATTTGGGCGCTTTTTTCGTGCCAATAGAAAGGAAGAACGAATATGACAAAAAAAGTAATTTTAACGGGGGACCGGCCAACCGGTAAGTTGCATATTGGACACTATGTCGGTTCATTGCGTAACCGGGTCGCCTTACAGAACTCTGGCGACTACGAATCATACATTATGATTGCGGATAACCAGGCGTTAACGGATAACGCGCATGACCCTGAAAAGATTCGCAAGAGTTTGTTACAAGTGGCGATGGATTATCTGGCAGTCGGCATCGATCCAGAGAAGTCAACGATTCTGGTCCAATCCCAAATCCCAGCGTTGACGGATATGATGAACCAATACCTGAACCTGGTCACCGTTGCACGGTTGAACCGTAACCCAACCGTTAAGACGGAAATCAAGCAGAAGGCGTTTGGCGAAAGTGTCCCAGCCGGCTTCTTCGTCTACCCAGTCAGCCAAGCCGCCGATATTACGGCGTTTAAGGCGACGACGGTTCCAGTTGGCGATGACCAAGAACCGATGTTGGAACAAACTCGTGAAATCGTCCGGAGTTTTAACAAAACTTATCAAACGGACACGCTGGTCGAACCTGAAGGCTACTTCCCACCAAAGGGCTTGGGTCGTATCCCAGGGCTCGATGGCAATGCCAAGATGAGTAAATCACTCGGCAACGCCATCTACCTCTCTGACGACGCGGATACGTTGAAGCAGAAAGTAATGTCGATGTACACCGACCCAGACCACATCCATATTGAAGATCCCGGTAAAGTCGAAGGCAATGTCGTCTTCACTTACCTCGATATTTTTGATGAAGACAAGGCGAAGGTCGCTGACTTGAAGGCCCAATACCAACACGGTGGTCTCGGGGATGTCAAAATCAAACGTTACTTGATGGACGTGCTTGATGGTGTACTTCGCCCAATCCGGGAACGCCGCGCCATTTATGAAGCTGACCCAGCACAAGTCTTACAAATTTTGAAGGATGGCACTGCCAAAGCCAACGTGGTCGCAGACCAAACGTGGCGTGAAATGCAAGCTGCCATTGGGATTAACTATTTCGATTAACGACTTATTTTGATAGATGAGGCGCCACTGACTGGTTTTTAACTGGTCAGTGGCGCTTTTTTGCATGCGGGAAGTTGAGGTACTAATTGGGTGGCTTACTGTTCGTCAGCCGGAGATGCGTCCTAATCCGACCTCCAGGGCCGGCTGACAACGCTGGAACAGGGCGGACGTCGATTTGAACTCACGCAGAAACCCACTGCGCAATTTCAAATACGAGTCTTATTCTAAGCCGGAAGAAAAGCACTTCCAACTAAGAATAATTTCGCCCTTGAGCATTGTCAGCCGGCCCTTCCAGTCGGGAAGCCGCTCGAATGGCGGATGAACGACCACCTATCTGGGTGCGATTGAACACTCAATATTTAGCGACTGACTCTTCAGGCAGGGGCTTATTCGGTACGGCTGATGACAATTAATTACTGAGAAGATTACCTGAATATTATTCGCCCATCGCAAGACGACAAATCTCAATGTTAACTAGTGTTGAAATTTGTAGGCAAAATTATCTTCGTTTAGAACTTGAGACTTTGCTATCTCAGGCGACTAGAGAAAATTCTGATAATTCCAGTGAAACTGCATGTCCGAAGTATTAAATTATGGGTAAAGAAACTGAGCAATTGTTAGAAAATAGTCAAATAGTTGAATGTCAAAATGGTCGTCTACTTAGGAACCAACGACTAATTCAACAAAAGGTTGAGTCCGCACATGTTCGCCTTTCGAATACCATCCCGGCTGGAAGGTATTCTGGGCAAGGCCCAGTGGTGAAATTTCACTTATCAAGCGTCCTTTGCTTGGTTAGTGAAAGACTAGTATTTAAGACGTGGTTTGTCGGCTTAAATCTGTGTCCACCACGCTCCGGCCATTGCACAGAATGCCTGGAAGCCGGAGTAGGATGATCCAATCACTGCACGTTTACGGTAACTCGCACTGTTTCCAGCGGGTCCCAGCTGGCTGCCTTTGAACTTAAGGACAATCATTCTTAGAAACAAAAATAATAACCAGTACGATGTGAATCAGTGCTATTCCACTTAAATCAGCACTAAATTGACGGGGAAAATTCAATTTTTTAGCCCCAAATTGGGCGGTAAGGGTCGACTGAAGACTAGTGACGCGGGTGGTTGTCGGGAATATAAATTCATTGGTATAAAATTATGAAAAATAAAGCGTTTTCATAAAGAATGTGCTAATATAATTTGTGGGCACAAGTTTTACAAGCACCTACTAATTTTGAGAAAGGAGGGTCAGTCATGTATCAGGCAATTGCGCAGGCAATCATTAAATCGATAATGGCGGATGAATATCCGACGAAGCTACCGACCGAGAAAGTGTTGATGGCGCAATATCATGCGAGCCGTAATACGATTCGCAAGGCGATCGATGTCGTGTTTCGGCACGGACTATTACGCCGGGTCCAAGGAAGTGGCAATTTTATTATTAAGCAACCTCAGGATACGAAGAAGGTATTGAATTTATCGATTGGATTTGACCAGTCCGCGATGGTCGATGGTGGACCACTGGTATCAAAAGTGATGACTTTTGATAAGGTGACGGCGGATGACCAACTGGCACAGCAGGGGAATATTGCCGTTGGTGATGAAGTGTATCGCGTCGTTCGGCTGCGGTATTTGAAAGACGTCTTGTATGATTTGGAAGAATCTTATTTTCCACGAGCCGTCGTACCATTTTTATCCAGTGATAGCGTGCAACATTCGATTTTCGCCTTTTTACGTGAGGCGTATGACATCACGGGGAGCACGACAGAAAATTACGTTCATCAAGTACGGGTCAACGCGGAACAGGCTGCGCTGCTCGATTGTCCAGATGGTGACAAGACGTTGTGCTTGGAAGCAATCAACTATTTGGCGAATGGGACGGTGTTCAACTTCTCGAGAACGTTCTTCGTTTATCCAGATTTAGAACTCTATTACCATACGGAAAATATTGATTTGCAGAACTAGTACGGGGGTGCCACAACGAGTGGGTTGGGCACTAACTAGCGAAAACTTACATTAGGAGCGAGGGGTATATTATGAATTCATTTATCGAATGGCTTAATAAACACTTGGTACCGATCGCAGCGAAGATTGGTGCAGTACGGTGGTTGGTCGCATTACGTGACGCGTTTATTGCAATTATGCCAGCCATGATGGCCGGGTCGATCGCCACAGTACTGAACGCCTTAGTTCGCGATATTCCAACTAAGTTTGGTTGGATGGGATTTGTTAACTCGATGCAATGGTTAATCGGCATCAACGCGATGGTTTGGACGGGGACGTTAGCCATCTTAGGGTTGATTTTCTCGTTTACATTCGGGTATCAATTAGCAATTCAGTACAAAGTTGAACCAGTTACCGGTGGGATCGTGACGCTGGGAACATTCATCATGAGTTTGCCACAAAACTTCACGGGGACCTTGACCAGCACTTTGAGCAAGGGCGCAACGAAGATTTTGACCGATTCAGGAATGGCAGTTGCTGGTAAAAAGGTGACTGCTTGGGGCTACTTCAACTTCAACACTTACTTTGGTTCGTATGGTTTCTTTACGGTCATGATCCTCGGGGCAATTGCCAGCGTGGTATACATTGCATTGATGAAGAAACACATTACGATCAAGATGCCAGATTCTGTTCCACCGGCTGTTGCTAACGCCTTCACTGGGGTTATTCCAGCTGCCGCTGCGTTCTACGTTGTTGGGATCATCAACTGGATCTTCAGTAAGTTCAACACGACGGTCATTGAATGGATCGCCAAGATTATTCAAGAACCACTATTGAACATGAGCCAAGGTTATGGCGCCGTGCTACTGATGACGTTATTAGTCCAAGTCTTCTGGTTCTTCGGTATTCACGGTTCCAACGTGTTAGCACCAATCTTGGATGGGATTTGGTTAACCGCTCAGCTTGCTAATGTTAACGCTTACCAAGCTGGCAAAGCCTTGCCATACGTTTGGACTCGGAACTGTTTTGACTTATATGCTTGGATTGGTGGGGCCGGCTCGACCTTACTACTGTTAGTTGCCATCTTGGTCTTCAGTAAACGGGACGATCAACGTTCGGTTGCCAAATTAGCGATTGGACCTGGATTCTTCAACATTAACGAACCAGTTATGTTTGGGATGCCAATCGTGCTTGACCCAATCTACTTTATTCCGTTCGTCTTAGCACCCGTTGTGACCGTTTCAATCGCTTACGCCGCTTTGGCTGCCGGTTGGGTCGCACCAATTACGAACAACATTGTTTGGTCAATGCCACCGATTATGAATGCGTTAGTTGCCACTATGGATTGGCGTTCAGTTGTCTTACAGCTGTTCAACGCCGCAGTTGCCTTCATTATTTACGTGCCATTTGTTAAGGCCGCTAATAAGATTAAACCAGCAGCGATTGGAGAATAGATTGTCATGAAAAGCTTAAAGCAGTGTTTACTCATCGGGATGAACCTTGGATTTTTAGCCGTTATCTTAAGTCCCCTGGCCGGAACCACGGGTCAATGGGTGACGCTCGGATTAGGTTTGGCGGTTAGTGCAGCGCTCTTCGTCGTTTATCGGCGGGTGGGCCAGTTAGAGAGGAGCCATAACCATGCAGATTAAATTAACTTTGAATGCCCCAGTGGATTATTTATATCAACAGTTGATTGATTCCGCGCGCGCTGATATTCAGCAGCAAACCGGACGACCAGCACCACGTCAGAGTCTTCAAGGCTACGAATATGCAAAGCAGTGGTCTAACGGTCTGACTGGTCAATTGAAGATCACCCACGCACAGCCGGGTGTCCACTACGCCTACGAATTAGAGACGCCGCGTGACCATTACGGGGTCGACTACCAATTCGCGACAACTGACGATGGTCAGCAAACCGTCTTAGAATACGCCGAGACATTTCTCGGTAAAGATCGGAAGACTAATGCCAACAATAAGCTTGGCGTCCTCTTCCTGGGTTGGTTCCGCAAACGCCGCTTTAAGAAAATGATGACGCAAATGGCTGCTAGTTATGGGCAGTAGATATTAGGATTGAAAAAGCGATTTCGCTCACTTGGGCGAGATCGTTTTTTCGTTGGCGTTAAGTTGATGCGGATTATGAGGACAACGTATCAGTTTTTAAGTTCAACAGCAGCCAGATGAGAACCGCTAGAAATAGTGCGAGTTAGCGGAAACTTGCAGTGGTATGCGCACCCTACATCGGCTTCCGGGCATTTATGACAACGCTGAAACGAGGCAGGCAAGCTTTTCGTAAGCGAATCGATTGAAGCCTTACTTCGCGAATTACGTCACCAAGAAGTCATCCAGCATCGTTTTGAGTAGGCAATTTTGTTAGCTTAATCAAAACGTCCCAAACGGCATTCCTGCAAAACGCGTGAATCAATGCTAAAATTGAAAGCATTAATTTGAAATCAAGGTATTTGATAAGGAGTAAGAGAACGTGACAGCAACACCATTTTGGTCGCAGATTGCGGCCCAAGCAAAGGCTGAACAGCGGCCATTTTTCACCATGGCACCCATGGAAGCCGTTAGTAATACGGTTTTTCGGCAAGTGATCGCCCATGCGGCAGCGCCAGATACGTTTTTTAGTGAGTTCGTGTACGCTAAGAGCATCACGGATTCGAATACGAAGTTCCCAGTGCACGGGCGACTTTACGTGGCGGCCGCTGAATCGCGTAAACCGGTCGTTCAGCTGTGGGGCAACGAAGCGGCTGATTTTGCAACGGCGACTGCTGAGCTGAGTCAGCGGGGATTTGAAGCCGTTGATATTAACATGGGTTGTCCGGATGGCACGGTCATCAAAAATCATGGTGGCAGTGATTTGATTCGAAATCCACAGTGGGCGGCGGATGTGATTGCTGCGGCGAAGACCTCGGGACTGGCAGTTAGCGCCAAGACGCGCCTAGGTTACAGTAAGGTCGCCGAATACCATGATTGGATTGCAACCCTGTTGGCACAACACGTTGCCGTTTTGACCGTGCATTTACGGACGAAGCAGGAGATGAGTAAGGTCCCTGCGCACTTTGAGGTCATCGACGATCTCATTAAGATGCGTGACGAAATTGCCCCGGAGACGTTGTTGCAAATCAATGGTGACGTGGCTGACTATCAAGCGGGGGTCGCGCTGGCCAAAGCCCACCCTGGCTTAGATGGTATCATGATTGGCCGCGGTGTTTTCGCTAATCCATTCGCCTTTGAAGCACAACCACAGCCGCACGACTTGCCCGAACTATTGGGCTTACTGAATATGCAACTTGACTTGTTCGACGATTTTGCCACGCGCTATGACGTCCCACGTTTTCCATCATTAAAACGGTTCTTCAAGATTTATGCGCGGCCAGAATTAGGCGCTACCGACCTGCGCAATACGATGATGGATGCCAAATCAACGGATGATGTGCGCAAGATTTTGGCGGTGTATCGGGCTAAAGAACGGGTCTGAGGTGTGGATTGTAACATGCTGGACGTGATTGTAAGGTTCCGATGTTAGAGCGGGTTACAATCAATGTTCGGTCATAGAAAGCACCACGTTAAGCTGATTCGTTGGCTAACGAGGTTAGTCCAGTGTGAACGAACAAAATTGATGGGTATTTGAAATATAGCGTTATTAAGCGGTCTCCTGTTTGTCTGGGGGACCGCTTTAGTTTGCACTAGTAAAAGTGGTTCCACCAATTCGTAACGTCAGCCGATGAGGACGCGAATGTGTCTGAACCAAATACAGTTAAGAATTGAATGAGTTTATGCCGATTGCAAATGGCCAGCATGCAAGTTGACGTATTTATATCGTAGTGGCAATTAGTTGCCATTGTGCGATGACTGATAATTAGATTCCTCATTTGTGAGTTAGGAGGTGACGACCTAAATAGCGATTGCCCAACAAATATGAACTTTGCTTGCGCCGAGGTTGAAAAAGATTGTAACGTTATTTTGGATAATTGTAACGTTGTAATGTTACAATCAATTAAAATGATGTTACAATCAGCGAAAATAACCGCGAGGAGGGCGCAAACGTGGATCGAATCATTAGTCAATTACATCAGATTAGTCAAGGGACTGGGATACCGATAGCGGTCGGGGAAGCAGTTGCACCGTCGACGGTCGCAATGGGCCCGTCTGATCAGAAAAACACACTGCTTGTGCAGGGAACGATACTTGATCAGGCTGTCTTATTCTTGGTCTACAATGGTCAGCGCGCACTGCGGCCGGTGGCGTTGTTTTCGCGAATTAAGCAATCAACTACGACGCCAATCGTATTGCTGGCAACGCAACTGTCGATGGCTGAACGCCGTGAATATTTGCAAAACCTGCTGCCATTTATGACTTCCGATGGTGAGATGTTTCTTCCATTCATGGGAACGCGCTTATTACCCGGGCTGGTCGCTGAACAACAAATGCTGCCCCCGGACAAGCTAGCCCCTGCTGAACAACGACTAGCACTGACCCTTGTTATGGCACAATTGATTTTTGAGCGCAGCCCTGACCATGCGCAGACGCGACCTGAACTTGCTGCGTTTAGCACAGCCAATGATCGGTTTCTGATTAAAAGTGGCCAACGATTTGCGGATACGATTGGTCAGCAGGTCAATATTAATAATCGGGTGACGTTTAGCCGGGCAGCTAAGCAACTCGTGGCACGTGGTTGGCTTAAAGCACTAGGGGAGACTAAGGACCGCGTCTATGCTTGTCAATTCAATAGTCGCCGACTGTTTGAGCAAATCGCGCCATTTCTAGCTTCACCCGTACAAAACGGCGGTCGTGTGCAGTTTGCTGAATTTCCGACAGCCACGATTGCCGCTGATTTTCTTTATTCTGGCGTTAGTGCACTATCAAAAGTGACGATGATTAGTGACAATCAAGCGCTACCCACCATTATTATCGACCGTACACAGCGTCAAAAAGTATTGTCGGCGGGCCAATCTCAGCATGTGGCAGCGTCGAGCTGTGAAGTTCAAGTTTCAAAATATCAGCTAGCTGGGTTCAACCGATTGTTTAAGCAAATTCAGGATTATCCAGAAAATGTTCTGGACCCGTTCCATTTGTATGCCTTGTATCAGGATGACCGTGATGAACGGACACAGGGCGAAGTAGAAGAACTAGTCGACCAAATCTGGAACGGAGCATAATGCGATGCGATTTAACAAGTTTTTTGATTTTTTCGAAGGCTACGAAGATTGTTATGTAATTATTGGTGGTAATGCAGCAGCAATTTGGCTTGCGCAGGATCATCAAGCATTTCGGATGACTCAAGATTATGATATGGTTGTCATATTCGAAAATAGTCAGCGTGATTTCGCACAAAGATTCAGTGATTTTATAACGAAATATAACTATCTATGTGCGGAGACTGGCACCGATGTCAGCCGCAAAAAGGTTTATTACCGGTTTGTTTTAAACCGTGATAGCGACGTGCTAGGAGTTCCACAACAAATTGAGTTGTTTTCACGGATTCCGATGAACTATGCATTGAACTTACCGACTGCGACAACCCCATTACATTTTGAGACGGGGCCAAGTTTGTCAGCCATTGTATTAGACGATGATTATTATCATTTATTGAAGCAATGCCAGCGAAAAATTGACAATATATCTATTTTAAGTGTACCCGGGTTGATTTACTTGAAGGCGAAAGCCCATCTTGATATTCAACATCGACTTGCAAATGGGGTTCAGCTACGACACAGAGCGAATAAGAACAAGCATTATAAAGATGTTTGTCGGCTATGTGATTTGATTGTTGAAGGACAGGATTTTGATCCCAATGTGGTACCTCGTACTTGTCAAAATGATTTGAGAAGTTTTATTCAACTCGTTGCAGAAGAATCTGATCAAGCATTTAAACGGCGCTTTAGCGCTAACCCAGATTTTGATCTTAACCGACGAGAAGTTATACGAGTTTTGCAAACTTTATTACCTAATTGATTCAATTTCTAAACCTTCCCAACGAGCGTCACTAGCCCACAACCCTAGTGACGCTCGTTTTGATAGTTTTACAATCTTTTTGTGCACAATCTAACGCCAGAAGCCCCCGTGGGACCGCATAAATGTTAGAATAAAGCTAATCGATATTCCAAAAAGCGAAAAGTGAGCGTGGTGTTATGAGAAACTTAGCAATTGTGGATTTGGGTTCCAATTCAGCGCGAATGGCGGTGAGTCGGTTGCACGCCAATGGCACCGCTCAAGAAATCAAGCGGGTCAAGGAAGATACCCGTTTGTCTGAAGGGATGGGGGCGTCGCACGTCTTACAGCCAGCTGCAATTGAGCGTACGATCAAAGCGTTGCTGAACTTTCGGCGACTCTATGAGAAGATGCCGGATACGGATGTCATTGGCATTACCACGGCGGCAGTTCGGATGGCTGAGAATCAGACGGCTTTTCTGAATCAAGTGAAGCAAGAAGTTGGGTTGGACCTGCGAGTGCTATCTGGTGATGATGAAGCCTACTACGACTACTTAGGGGTTGCCAATTCGTTAGTCATCAATAATTGTCTGATTTTGGACACTGGTGGCGCGAGTTGTGAGCTGATTTTAGTCAAAAATGGGCGTAAGCAACAGCTGATCAGTATTCCGTTTGGTGCAGTGACACTATCTGAACAATTTGGTCTCGATGACCTGGTGCCGTCTGCCAGTCTATTTCGGGCCCAGATGTTTTTACGCAATCGGCTCGCGGATATTTGGTGGTTATCGGAAGCGTTACATGATCCAATCATTCTACTAGGGGGTGCCAATCGGACCTTGGCGCGCATCAATCGGCGCAGGCAACAAAAACTTAAGGTCGAAGATATCCATGGTTACCGGTTGAAGACCGAGACCGTCTTTCATACCTTCTTAGATTTACTCTCACGCTCCAAAGCCGGTCGTCAAGAAATCTCCGGAATGGAGTACGACCGCGCGGATATTATTGTTGGTGGCATGTTACCACTTGTCACATTATTGCAGATGCTCGATAGCGACCGCGTCATTTTCTCTGAAAGTGGCGTCCGCGAAGGCATTATTTCTGAACACCTAAGTCAGTAACCTAAATAAGAGGATGGAATGAGAATATGACAGCAGATTTTCGACACTTTTACCAAAAAAATTGGGATGAACGCGTCGCAATTGTCACGGAACAGGCCCATTTGACACCCGATGAACAGGCACTATTCAAGCAATATTATGTCCCGCAACACCATGAGATTATTGAGAACTATTTGACTGATTATCCGCTACCAATGGGCTTAGCAGTCAATTTCGTGATTGATGGCATCAACCGAATCGTGCCGATGGTGACAGAAGAACCGTCCGTGATTGCGGCGGCTAGCAATGGCGCTAAAATCATGAAACGGGGCGGCGGCATCACCACGACCCTGAATCAGCGCGAAATGATTGGACAAGTTGTCTTGGAAAAGGTGAAGGATCCGGCTGCGGTGGCGGCGATGGTGACCAAACATGCGTCCACGTTGTTGACCGTGGCGAACGAAGCCCATCCAAGTTTGCAAGAACGGGGTGGTGGCGCACGACGAATTCGACCGCGGGACCTCGGTCAAGGGTACCTGTCGATTGACCTCTTCGTTGACGTTCAAGAGGCCATGGGTGCCAATATGCTCAATAGTATGCTGGAGGCCGTGTCCAAAGCGATTGCCGTGATGACGAAGCAGGATTCGTTGATGAGCATTTTGTCGAATTATGCGACCGCCAGCCTAGTCAAAGCCGCCTGCGATATTCCAGTCGAATTACTCCAAGCGGGACGCTATTCCGGCGAGCTGGTGGCACAAAAAATCGCTTCGGCAAGTATGGTCGCACACATTGATCCTTACCGTGCAGCGACCCACAACAAGGGAATCATGAACGGCATCGATGCGGTGGCAATTGCCAGTGGAAATGATTGGCGGGCGCTTGAAAGTGGTGCCCACGCCTACGCGGTCAAAAACGGCCAGTACCGTGGCATGAGTCGATGGATGACGAACGGTAAGATCCTGCACGGTGAGCTTGAAATGCCGTTGCCAGTGGGAATCGTTGGTGGGTCAATCAAGATCAACGAATTAGCCCAATTGAACCAACGGCTGTTAGGCGTTAAGAGTGCGGGTGATCTGGAACGGATTATGGTCGCCGTTGGGTTAGCACAGAATCTAGCAGCGTTACGGGCACTCGTGACGACCGGGATTCAACAGGGCCACATGCACTTACAATTGAAGACACTCGCAATGGCAGCTGGCGCGACCGACGATGAGTTGTCGACGGTCTTACAACGACTCGAACTAGCACCACAACAAGATCTCGCAACGACGCAACGCATCATTACCGAGTTGCGACAAGCAAAGGAAGAGACTGATGACTGAAATTAAATTAAATCAAACGGTAACGGACTTACTAAGTACTGCCAATTCTCTGTACCCAGGCAATATTAGCGTTAGTTTTGGTGAAGACCAGGTCGGCTATGTCCGGCACGACCAAGCACAACAAGTTCTGGATAACGGTGATTTGACGGTTCGCGTGAATGACGTGACCGCTCCGAATTACACGGCATCGCATGAATTGTTGCACCTGCTCTTGCTATTACAAGGCTTTCCGCAGGTGACGTTTAATTTAACGACGCGCGACGAACAACTTGATGAACAACTAATGGCGATCGCCATGGAACTCTACGATATGGTCAGCCATGTGCTCGTGGTGCGCAAACAACGGGAACATGACCTGATCGACGACCAAATCGAGGACTGGTACATGCAGGGCGTGGCGGCGACCATTGACCCTGAACAACCAGACAAGGCCGATGCCATGATGACGTTAAGGTTATTGACGTTGACTGACCTGCTCGTCTTCTTCAATGGGGAACTCTCAGCTGAACGTGAGCAGCAAGTCGCTAAGGCCTATCCACAAGCCTGGCCAGCCGCGCAACAATTATACGCGGTGATTAGCAAGAAGCCCGTCGATACGCCATTTGCGATGCGGCGGACCGTCGTCAAATTGTTCAAGGCCTTCGATGACCAGATGACGGCTTGGCACTTACCCGTTCTACACGGCACTGAGTTTGTCACGGTCCAAAGCGTCTTAAGTGAACGGCAAGAACGGCTAGAAGTTCGTCAACTATTTGATGTGTACCATTCAGATTTATTAGATAAAAACAAACATACCCGGGCGTACATTGGGTTATACAAGAGTGATCGCCAGAATGCTTTTGTGCTACCAGCACCAGCGCAAAAGAAGAGTGATGCCTTCTTCAAAGAAGTGTACGACAAGACGGTCAAGGAATTGTTCCAAGAAATGAACTTACCCTATACGTTACGGTGATTCGATTGGGGGAATGTCGTGATGAACGACACAGCAGCACAGACAGCTTTACAGCAGGCACAACACATTGTCTTTATGACGGGTGCGGGCGTTTCGACGCCGTCTGGGATTCCAGATTATCGCTCGAAAAACGGCTTATACACGGAGCATCATAATGCAGAGTACTATTTAAGCCACGCTTTTTTAGCGAGCCATCCCACGGAATTTTATCAGTATTTAAAATCAAATTTATATTATCCTGACGCGCAACCGAATGTCATCCATCAAAAGATGGCGGCCTTGACACAGCAGGGGCGTGCCAGCGTGATTACCCAAAATATCGATAATTTATATGTGGTTGCGAAGACGGCCAACTTGGTGGAATTTCATGGCAACTTATACCAAGTATATTGTACGAAGTGTGGCCAGTCGGTAGCTTGGCAGGACTATTTGAAGGCACCCACGCATCAAGCGGACGGCGGTTACTTGCGGCCCAACGTGGTGCTCTATGATGAAGGAATCGCGCCTGCAAACATCGAACGCGCTGTTCAATATTTGCAGCAAGCGGACCTGGTCGTCATCTGTGGGACGTCATTTCGGGTCTATCCATTTGCCGGCTTGATCGATTACCGTAACCCCCAAGCCCAAGTGCTCGCTGTTAACGCGGAACCGTTGCAACTACCATTTGATTTCACAATGGTCCAGGAAGATGCGACGACCTTCTTCGAGGAGGTGCAAGTCTAATGATGACGATTGGTCTGACAACTTGGACGGAACACCCCAGTCTACTGGGCGGGACGGATAAGTTGACTTTAACTGAATATTCGGGCGTGTTACCCGTGGTTGAAGTCGACACGCCATTTTATGGGATTCCTAAGGTCGCGACGGTCAAGAAGTGGCAAAAAGCGGTGCCAGATAAATTTCAGTTCATTCTGAAAGCCAATCAAGTCATGACCTTGCACGACACTTACGATGAAGGTGTCTCGATGGATGCACTCAAAACGGCCTATCGAGAATACCGCGCGATGCTCAAACCGCTGACGCAGCATCATCAACTCAAAGCTGTGCTGTTTCAATTCCCACCATTCTTTGAACGCTCCAACCGGAATTTTCACTATCTTCAGCGGATGGTGGAATGGCTGCCCGGTGTGCCGATTGCGGTCGAATTTCGTAATCAGAGCTGGTATGAGGATGGTGTCAAGGATGCCGTCTTCAGCTTCCTCCACGACCTGGGTTTGATCCACGTCGTCGTCGATGAGCCCCACGCAATGAACGATGGCGTCAGCTTTGAACCCGTCGTGACGAATGCCAAGTTGGCCTTGTTACGGCTACATGGACGCAATCAGCAGGGCTGGTCTGCGAAGGGCCCCAACTGGCGCAGCCAACGCACCTTGTATCGCTACAGTGATGCTGAGCTGGCCGAATTCAAACAAACGGTGGAACAGTTGCAAGCTCAAGCCGATGAAGTGTGCGTCATCTTCAACAACAATGCTGGTGGTGACGCTGCAGATAACGCGATGGCGTTGAAAGAGTTGCTCGGTGTTTCTTTCGGTGATTTGGGACCGCATCAGTTGGATTTGTTTTAGGTTGAATACACAGGAAACCGGGCGAGTCGCTTGATGATTGCTAGTCACCACGGCTTCGTGCCAGTGCAATACGAGTTCATCAAGTCTGCATCATAATCAGTTGCTGGGGACATTGGCTCCTGGCTGAACTTCATGAACAAGATAATCTAAGACCTTAGCGTCCGACTTAGCAGTCGTTGCGCTAAGGTCTTAGTGGTCTGAGCAACTCTTTTGTTATCGTTTCTTAATCTGATGAGGAAATATGATACAATATAAGAGATTCTACACATTGTGTCTAGCGTGTGTTATTTTGGATAAATACGATCGTCTGGCACACGGTGTGATTTGTTCATGGATTTTTAAAATAAAGACATGTTTAACGATTGATCAAAACCAGTTTGAAGGGAACTTACGTCATGGCAGAAACAAAACCAACTTATTACATTACGACGCCGATTTATTATCCTTCGGGGAAATTACATATCGGTAACTCATACACGACCATTGCGTGCGATACGCTTGCACGATACAAACGGGCGATGGGTTACGATGTCTATTTCTTGACCGGGACGGATGAACACGGCCTGAAGATTGAAGAAAAAGCAGAAAAATTGAATACTGATCCTAAATCATACGTTGATGGGATGGCTAAACAAATTAAAGATTTATGGAAATTACTCGAAATCTCTAATGACAAGTTTATCCGGACGACGGATGATTATCACGAACGTGCGGTTCAAGAAATCTTTGACCGTTTATTGAAGAATGGCGATATTTACCTCGGTGAATATGAAGGCTGGTACTCAGTTGACGATGAAGAATACTTCACTGAGACGCAGTTAGCCGAAGTCTTCCGCGATGATAATGGCAAAGTAATCGGTGGGAAAGCACCAAGCGGCCACGAAGTCGAATTGGTCAAGGAACAGTCCTACTTCTTTAAGATGAGCAAGTATGCGGACTGGTTGTTAGATTACTATCAGAAGCATCCTGACTTTATCGAACCAAGCAATCGGATGACGGAAATGATCAACAACTTCATCAAGCCTGGTCTGGAAGACTTAGCGGTTTCACGGACCAGCTTTACTTGGGGCGTGCCCGTTAAGAGTGATCCTAAGCACGTGGTCTACGTGTGGATCGACGCATTGACGAACTATATCACCGCATTAGGCTATGCAACGGGTGATTCAGAGGACTTATTCAACAAGTTCTGGCCCGCTGATGTCCAAATGGTTGGTAAAGAAATCGTGCGTTTCCATACGATTTACTGGCCAATCATTTTACACGCACTCGGCTTACCATTACCAAAGAAGGTCTTCGGCCACGGCTGGTTACTGATGAAGGACGGTAAGATGTCCAAGTCAAAGGGTAATGTTATCTATCCTGAAACCTTGGTCGAACGCTATGGTCTCGATGCACTGCGCTATTATCTCGTTAAGGCCATGCCTTATGGGAACGATGGCTTATTTACACCTGAAGACTTCGTGGCGCGGGTCAACTATGACTTGGCCAACGACTTAGGTAACTTATTGAATCGGACAATCGCCATGATCAATAAGTACGAAGATGGCAAACTCCCTGCTTTCAAGGCCGGTGTCACTGAATTTGACGCTGATTTGGAAGCCACTGCAGCAACGACTATCGAAAACTTCAACGCTTGCATGGATAGTTTGCACTTATCCGATGCGCTCGGTGAAGTTTGGAAGTTGGTCAGCCGGACGAACAAGTACATCGACGAAACGGCGCCTTGGCAATTAGCTAAGAGCGACGACGCGGCGGACGCTGATAAGTTGGCGAGTGTGATGGCTCACTTAGCAGCTAGTTTACGAGTTATCGCTAGCTTGATCAGTCCAGTAATGACGCATGCGCCAAAGGAAATCTTCACCCAATTGGGCTTAGATGTGGACACTTTGGCAATCGAAGGCCTACAACTCGCTGATTTACCAGCCGGAGCCCAAGTCGTTGCGAAGGGGACACCAATCTTCCCACGGGTTGATATGGATGAAGAAATTGCCTTCTTAAAGGCTAAGATGACGAAGTCCGACAAGCAGAAGGGACGTAAAGCAATGGAAGCTGCTAAGCATGAAGCTGAAGTCGAACAAGGTTGGAATCCAGCCGAAACTAACTTAAACCTGACCAAACCAGAAATCAGCATTGATGATTTTGATAAGGTTGAACTAAAAGTTGCGGAAGTTATCACGGTCCAGAAGTTGAAGGGTGCTGACAAGCTCCTCCAATTCCGGCTAGATGCAGGTGACGCTGACCACCGTCAGATTCTGTCTGGAATTGCCAAGTGGTATCCAGAACCAGAAGAATTGATTGGTAAGAAAGTTGTCATTGTTGGTAATTTGAAGCCACGGAAGTTACGTGGTGAGATGAGCCAAGGCATGTTATTGTCTGCGGAACACGACGGTAAGGTCCAATTGATCACCGTGCCAGATAATATGGTCAACGGATCATTGATTTCGTAATTAAAAGGATGAATCGTTAAAAAAGTGAGCATCGCCAAATGTTGGTGATGCTCACTTTTTTAGGAATAGCGAGTTAGCCCCCAACCACCAGCTAATGCAAAATGACCCCCATTCAGCCAGCTTCTTTTCCGAAAACTTGCGTCCCATGGTAAAATCAACTAAGATAACAAAAGTCGAAAAGGGGTTATTACATGCGGATTTTTGATTCTCATACCCATTTAAATAGTGAAGAATTCATCCAGGAAGTGCCGCGTTATTTGCAGCAGGCGGCTGACCTCGATGTGACGCGGATGGCAATCGTTGGTTCGAATACACAACTGAACGCCGATGCGATTAAACTGGCGGAGACCTATCCACAGCTCGTCGCCATCGTGGGCTGGCATCCAGAAGATTCCAAGAATTATGACCAGGCAGCGGAAAAAGCCTTGATTGACCAGCTACAACAGCCAAAAGTCGTTGCATTGGGCGAGATTGGCCTGGACTATCATTGGGATACGTCGCCACAAGACGTGCAACGAAAGGTGTTTGCACGCCAAGTCGCGATTGCCAAAGACATGCAACTGCCGATTTCTGTGCATAACCGGGATGCTTTCGAAGATACGTACAAGATTTTGAAGGCGGCTGATATTCGTGATACGGGTGGTGTCATGCATAGTTTTAATGGTGATCCGGAGTGGCTGAAACGTTTCTTGGATCTAGGTATGCACATCTCTTACAGTGGGGTGGCGTCCTTCAAGAATGCCCATGAAGTCCACGAATCCGTCAAACAGACACCTTTGGATGCAATGCTCGTGGAGACGGATGCCCCTTATTTAACGCCGGAACCATACCGGGGCAAGCAGAACGAACCCGGGTATACGCGCTATGTGGTTGAAGCGATTGCCAAGTTACGTGAAACGACGCCGGAAGCCATTGCGGCGCAAACTTATCAAAATGCAGAGGAATTTTTTAAGATTGAAGAAGATTAAAGAAGTAATCGTCGTCGAAGGCAAGGATGACACGAAACGTCTAGCCCTCGCCGTTGATGCAGATACATTGGAAACGAATGGCTCAGCCATCTCAGAAGCGACGCTGGCCCAGATTAAGACCTTACAGGCAAGTCGGGGCGTGATCGTGTTTACCGACCCAGATTTTTCAGGGGAGCGGATTCGCAAGACGATTTCAGCGGCCGTTCCGGGGGTCAAACACGCCTTTTTGCCGCGTCAAGCGGGCGTGCCAACTAAGGCGGGTGGCAGTCTGGGCGTGGAACATGCGAGTCCAGCGGCGATTCAAGCCGCACTTGCCCATTTGTATACCGAACAAGTTGATGAGGCCCAACCATTGATCACGCAACATGACCTGATTCAGGCCGGCTTGTTGGCGGGCCCGACTGCCCGTAAACGGCGTGAACAACTAGGCGAGCAGCTTGGTATCGGCTACGTGAATGGGAAGCAATTACCCAAACGCCTGCAACTATTTCAGATTCAGCCCGCTGATTTTTGGGCGGCAGTGGATCAACTGACGACAGAGGAGTAACTATGAGTAGAGATTTAGATATTGCTAATCCCGCCCGCACGCGGGCCATTATGCACACGTACGGCTTACAAGTTAAAAAGAGTCTGGGGCAGAACTTTTTGACTGACCAGAACGTTTTACACAACATTGTTGCAACGGCGGACATTGGCGCCAATGATAATGTGATTGAAATTGGCCCGGGGATCGGGGCGTTGACTGAATATTTGGCCCGTGCAGCCCACCATGTCCTGGCATTTGAAATTGACGACCGGTTACTGCCAATTTTGGATGAAACGCTAGCGGATTATGACAATGTAACGGTCGTTAACCAAGATATTTTAAAGGCCGACTTAGCCGCGATGATCAATGAACATCTGGATAACGAGCGGCCATTGAAGCTAGTCGCCAACTTGCCTTATTACATTACAACGCCAATTCTGATGAACTTGTTGGCGGGCGACGTTGCTTTTGAAAACATCGTGGTCATGATGCAAAAAGAAGTTGCTGACCGGTTAGCAGCGGAACCAGGGACAAAAGCGTATGGTGCGTTGACGATTGCGGTCCAGTATCGGATGGCTGCTGAAATGGCGATGGTCGTTCCACGGACCGTCTTCGTCCCAGCGCCGAACGTTGATTCCGCAATTGTGAAGTTGACGGCATTACCACCGCGGACCCACGTGCCATTTGACGAAGCGGCCTTTTTCAAGGTGGTCAAAGCCGGGTTTGCCCACCGCCGGAAGAATTTGTGGAATAATCTGCAAAGCTTATTTGGCAAGCAACCTGACACTAAGGCGGCAATTCAGCAGGCACTTGAGATTGCGGCCATTGACCCGAAGATCCGGGCAGAACGGCTAACGGTCGATGAATTTATCACGCTGACGGATGCATGTCATCAGGCTGAGTTGCTCTAGATTGTTATGCTATAAAATGGTTGCACATTAGAAAACCTTGTGATATAATATTGACTTTTCTGTGAAAAGCTAGTATAGTGTCTTTCATGAGGAGGATTCTCAATGCCAATTTCACTAGCTGCAATTAAAGATAAACTTGACTCACGGATCGGCCAACGCATGAAGGTCGTTGCCCAGGCCGGCCGCAAGAAGACAACTGAACGCCACGGTGTGTTAAAAGAAACTTACCGTTCCGTATTCGTTGTAGATTTAGATCAACAAGAAAACGCATTTGAACGGGTCTCCTACAGTTATACCGATGTTCTGACAAAGAACGTTCAAATCGCTTTTGACGATGAAACAACTGAAGCTTAATTCGCGTCTCGTGAATTCTCAATATTAAGACCCCCAGCAAGGTCTTTTTATTTTGCCTTGATATTAGTATAATTGTATCAAAGTAAGTCAGCGACCCCGGGTAATCGCGGTCATGGAAGAGGGTGAGACGCGTGCAAATCGTTGAAAAAGCACCAGCCAAGATTAATTTAGGGCTGGATACCTTATTTGAGCATTCAAATGGTGACAAGGAGTGGGATATGGTGATGACGTCGGTTGATCTGGCCGACTACGTGATGCTGGAATCCTTGAATTCGAATCGAATCGAGGTCGTCACCGATAGTGGCTTTTTGCCGAATGATCGCCGTAACTTAGCTTTTCAAGCGGTGAGTGTGTTGAAACGGTATTGTCACGTTGATTGGGGTGTGCGAATCAAAATCAGAAAGGCCATTCCAGTAGCGGCTGGTTTGGGTGGCGGCTCATCGGACGCTGCGGCAGTCTTGCGTGGGTTGAACCGCATGTGGTCGTTAGGATTAGACTTAGCGACGTTAGCACGGCTAGGGTTGCAGGTCGATTCGGACGTGCCGTATTGTGTCTACAGTCAGACGGCGCACGTCACTGGCAAGGGTGAAGTCGTGACGCCGTTGCCTAAATTACCGCCGATGTGGATCATCTTAGCAAAACCAAAAATCAGCGTTTCCACGCCGAACATCTTACGGCAAGTCAATTATGACCGAATCACAGCGCATCCTAACATTGATGACCTGCTATCAGGTATTCAAAACCAAGATTTTGAGGCCATCTTTGCCAATATGGGCAACGTGTTGGAGCCGATTACGGCCAAACGCTATCCAGAGATTTTGCAAATCAAGCAGCAGTTATTGACGTTTGGGGCGGACGCCGCTCAAATGAGTGGCACGGGTCCCACGGTGTTCGGCGTCTGCCGAAAGCAGTCACGGGCACAGCGCGTTTATAACTCGCTTAAGGGTTTTTGCCGCGAGGTTTATTTGGTTAGACCGGTGAATTTGGAAGAAAGAGTGTGAAGGGCCGCGGGTTGAAGTCGAGCATTGCCTAGCTAGCGGATTAATGCGGTTTGTGCATTGGTCCGCTAGCGTAGCAAGCACAGGCTTCAGCGGCCCTAAGCACGTTTAAAAAGAGTGTGAAGTCGAACGGTTTGGGTCGAGGATTAGCCTAGCCACACCGTTGAGCGGGTGATTTTTCCCGCTCGGCGGTGTGGCGTAGCTAACTGGAGACCCAGTTCGGCTGAACATGTTTCGACAGTGCGGCAGAGGTGATCACCACTCCTCACAGTGTGGTTGCTCCTAAACGCCCTATTCAGCCACCCACCGCAACCAATATGTCCCAAACCGGTCACGAACAATCATAATTTGAGCAATTTTCAAAGCAATTTTGGCTAGATTATGCTTAAATAAAAGGTAACGGAGGTGTTGGGATGAAGCAGTCGACGAAATTCGGATTAAAGCTAGCAGGTGTCGTGGGTGCCGCAACCTATGCAGGAACGTTGTTTGGCGGGTTAGTGGCGTACAAGTTTGCCATGCATGTGAGTGATGCTCAGAAGCAGAAAGGGCAGGAACGGTCGCATGCTGAAAATACGGAGATCGAAAATTTCTGGTATTTGAAACAACCGAAGCAACAGTGGATGATTCAGTCATTTGACGGCCTTAACTTAGCGGCAACTTATATTCCTAACCCTAAAACGGTGGGACGGCTGGCGATTTTGGCGCACGGTCTTGGACATTCACGTGAACAGATGATTCCGTATGCGCGGATTTTCATGAGTTTGGGTTATGATGTGCTGATGCCGGACGCACGGGCATTTGGCGACAGTCAGGGCCACACGATTGGCTATGGCTGGTTGGATCGGTTAGATTATGAACGATGGATCACGATGGCGCTCAACCAGTTAGGCCTCGATATTGATATTGTGTTGATGGGAATCTCGATGGGCGCGGCCACGGTGATGGCGACCAGCGGGGAACCACTGCCTGCTAACGTCAAAGCCATCGTTGAGGATAGCGGTTATGCGGATTTGTACGATGAAGCCAAGTTCCGGCTAACCCATAAATTCCATCTACCGGCTTATCCAATCATGCCGGTCGCAAATCAGTTGGCACACGTGCGCGCGGGTTATGGCTTCAAAGACGGCCGCATTTTACAGCAGGTATTAACGAGTGGTTTGCCAATCTTGATGATTCATGGGTCCAAGGACCAGACCGTTCCCGTCCGAAACGCCCACGCGCTGTATAACCAGTTGCCACAACAAAAAGGGTTGTATATCGATCCAGATGCGGGCCACGTGGAAGCAATTCGCACGCATCCTGACCGCTACCAAGCCGTTGTTGATGAATTTTTGCGAGAACAAGTAGGCTTGAGTTAGCGTGAGGACGTTTAATTGAATAATGATGACCAGACCTTGCTCAGGATAGCTAGGTCTTTTTATTTTGAAAAAATGTGGTGGGCGCCAGTTGTGAATTAAGCTTGAAACTGCGGTGATGAATCCGCTTTCCGAACGCTTGAAATAGTCTTAGTGGCCCTATTGACAAATAATGGCTTTCAGGTAAACTAAAATAGTAATCATTACGATTTACTTTAATTGAGAAAGTTGGGGTAGTGTTATGACGGAACCGTTAATTGCCGTCCAACACCTTGGAATTAGTTTTCCAAACAACCAGGTGTTTAAAGATTTAGATTTTAAAATTGAACAAGGCGACTTTTTGACCGTGATTGGCGAGAATGGGGTCGGCAAGACCACCCTGATTCGGGCATTGCTCGGCATGTTGAAACCAACGGCGGGACAAATCACCTATTATCCGAATAAAAAAGCCATCAAGATTGGCTACGTGCCCCAATTTCGTAATTTGGACCAAGAATATCCACTAACGATTGAGGATTTTGTCGGCCTGAATTTGAAAGGGTGGCAGCCATGGCTGTCGAAGGCCGAACATCGCCAGGTCACAACGGCGTTAGCAGTAACCAACCTTAAAAAGTTGCGCCACCGCCCACTCGGTATGGCTTCTGGTGGTGAAAAGCAGCGGGCCTATCTTGCCCAAGCCATCGTCCAGGAACCACAACTCTTGATTTTGGACGAATCGACGGCCAGTCTCGATAACGAAATGAAGTACGAGCTCTTAGATCTAGTCCAGAATTTAAACCAGACGAGTCACATCACGGTCTTCTTTGTCACGCACGACTTACCATTAGCGAAGCAGTATGCCAAACATTATTTGGCACTCAAACCGGGCCAGCAACAGTTTGGCAACATCGCTGATATGTCGGTCGAACAGCTCAAGGAGGTCACGAATGTCAATGTTTAGTTTAGTCTTCATGCGTAATGCCTACCTGGCTGGGACATTTATTGCGATTATTTGTGGGACGATCGGGGTCTTTGTGATTGCCCGAAACCTATCATTCTTAACCCACACGTTGTCTGAAATTGGCTTTGCCGGGGCGGCCTTCGGGATTTTCATGGGCTGGACGGCACTGAGTGGGATGTTGATCTTTACCGTCATCAGTTCGGTCATCGTGGGGCAGATGAGTGTGAAACAATCCCGGCGCGAAGCCTCGATTTCTGCGATTTCCGCACTTTTTATCGGTTTAGGGATCCTATTCCTGTCGCTATCTAATCAGACCTCGAGTTATGCGACGAGCATTCTATTTGGGAGTGTAATTGGGATTGCCAGCGCGGACGTCATCCGAGTCGCAATCTTGTCGGCCATCGTCTTACTCGTGATGTTGGGCTTGTACCGGCCACTCAAATTTGATTCATTCGATGCGATTGGTGCCCGGGTGAGCGGATTATGGACGACTGGCATCTCAGTGGTCTTCTTAGTCCTCGTTGCAATGAGCGTCAGCGTTGCCGCCCAAATTGTGGGGTCACTGCTGATTTTCATCCTATTGACGTTACCCGCTGCGGCGGCACGTTACTTCGTGCACACCGTCAGCAAGATGATTTTCCTCGCAATCAGTTTTGCACTGATTGGCGTCTGGCTAGGATTGTACTTAAGTTACATCACGAACCTGCCCGTCAGCTTCTTCATTGCGGCCATCGAATGCCTCTTCTACTTTGCGGCGCTGGTCTATCAGCGGCTCCGGGTCGGAAGCTAGTTGGGCTGTTTTTGTTCGGTGATATGAGATTAAAAACGGGCAATCTGCGGGATTTAAGCAGGTCGCTGTGATACGTTAAAATGTTGCTAGTCGTTTCTGGAATTCGTTGGGAATTTTGGAAGCGGCTATTTTTGTTTGTACCAAGGTTGTAATTTTCCGTTTCCAGCGGGCCTAAGCTGGCTGCTTTTGAACTCAAGAATGATTACGCCATTAAATCGCTCAAGTTTATTGTTCTCGAATTCGCCAAATCTGAGCTGTACAGACAAGATAATTGGCAATCTTATTAAGAAATTCCGATGGTTTAGTAAAAAAGTGTTAAAAAGTTAGCCTATTTCCGAACGTTTGTGTTATCATTTTGCATAGACTTTAAAAATGATGATTTAGGTTGAGGTGGAAGATATGAAAGTACGTAGAAGCGAACGTTTGATTGATATGACGCGTTATTTGTTGGAACGTCCCCATACATTAGTTTCATTGACATACTTCGCGGAACGGTACGCATCCGCAAAGTCGTCGATCAGTGAAGATTTAACGATCTTAAAAAAGGTTTTTCAGGCCCGGGGAACAGGAATCTTGGAGACCATTCCCGGTGCCGCTGGGGGCGCCCGCTTCATCCCATATATTTTAAAGGAAGAAGCACAGGCGTTTATTGAAGAAATGACGACTAAGGTGGCGGACAAGAGCCGGGTCTTACCTGGGGGTTACGTCTACTTGTCAGATATTTTGGGGCAACCCGATATTTTACGCCAAGTTGGCCGGGTCATTGCGACTCAATATTTGAATCAAAAAATCGATGCCGTGATGACGGTGGCAACCAAGGGGATTCCGATTGCGCAAAGTGTCGCAACTTATCTCAACGTGCCATTCGTCATCGTGCGTAATGATTCTAAGATTACCGAAGGCTCCACAGTGAGCGTGAACTATGTCTCTGGTTCTTCAGAACGAATCAAAAAAATGGAACTTTCTAAGCGGAGTTTGACGGAAGGGGCCAACGTGCTCATTGTGGATGATTTCATGAAGGGCGGCGGCACGATCAACGGGATGAAGACGTTGATTGAAGAATTTGACGCTAATTTGATTGGTATCACAGTTTTTGCTGAAGCAAGCTTCGTGGGCAATCGTTTAATCGATGACTACACGTCGTTATTACGGGTGACCAACGTGAGTGATAGTGACAAGGCTATCAAGGTCATTCCGGGGAATTATTTGGAAAAAGTTTTCGGTGCGGAAGCCTAGCCGAGTATGTTATCCCAAGTGTTTTTTTGATATGATTGACTTATCTGAGGACTAAGGAGAAATTTGTAATGACAACCAAAAATGCAATCATCATGGCCGCCGGTAAAGGGACCCGGATGAAATCCAAGCTAGTCAAAGTTTTACATCAGGTATGTGGTAAATCAATGGTCGACCACGTCTTGACTCAAGTTGAAGCCACACACATGGCCAACATCGTCACGATCGTGGGTCACGGTGCCAAAGACGTTGAAGCAGCCTTGGGCGACCGGACTGAATATGCCGTTCAAGCGGAACAACTCGGAACGGGACACGCCGTCTTACAGGCTGAACCATTGTTGAAGGACGCCGACGGGATGACGTTGATCGTTAGTGGTGATACGCCGTTATTTAAAACTGAAACTTTTGAAGAATTATTTGAATACCATCAAGCTAAGGGCGCTGCTGGGACGATTTTGACGTCACAAGCCCCGAACCCTCAAGGCTATGGCCGGGTCGTTCGTAACCGGTTAGGCATCGTTGAAAAGATCGTTGAACAAAAAGATGCCACTAAGGAAGAACAAGAAATTCGCGAAATCAACACGGGGGTCTACTGCTTCGATAATAAGAAGCTGTTTGCCGCCTTACATCAAGTGACGAATGACAATGCGCAGGGTGAATATTACCTGACAGATGTGATTCAGATCATGAAGAACCAGGGTGACGTGGTCGCTGCTTACCAGATGGACGATTTTGACGAATCCATGGGGGTCAATACTCGTGCCGCATTGGCACAAGCAACGAAGGTCATGCAACGGCGCATCAACGAACAGCATATGGAAAATGGCGTTTCAATTATCAATCCTGAAGACACCTACATCGATGCTGACGTTAAGATTGGTGCGGATACCATCGTGGAACCAGGTGTCCTGATTAAGGGCAAGACGACGATTGGCGAAGATTGCTTTATCGGCGCTCATTCTGAGATTCATGATATGGTTATCGAAGATCGAGTTCGGGTCACGGCCTCCTTCCTCGAAGATTCAATCATGCATGCTGATAGCAATATCGGCCCATACAGTCATTTACGGCCACAAGCTGAAATTGGCGAACACGTACATTTAGGAAACTTTGTTGAAGTCAAAAAGGCCCAAATTGGTGCACGGACTAAGGTTGGTCATTTGACTTATGTGGGTGATGCAACGTTAGGTCAAGATATTAACGTTGGTTGTGGAGTCGTCTTCGTCAACTACGATGGCGTCAACAAGCACCATACCAATGTCGGCGACTCAGCCTTCATCGGTAGCAATTCCAACATCATTGCGCCGGTCGAAGTGGCGGACCATTCGTTCATCGCGGCCGGTTCGACGATCACCGACGATGTCAACTTCCATGACATGGCGATTGCCCGTGCCCGTCAGACCAACAAGCCTGACTTCTGGGGCCGGTTACCACACGAACCAGAAAACATGTAATATCACGACTGGCTGTAGCGGTGAGGGGTAAGCCCTGACGCAAACGGCGGTCGATATGAATTTATTGATATCGATAGTAAGAGTCATTCACACGATAGTGCTTGAATGGCTCTTTTTCGTATAAAAATATTGATGGTGCGTGCGTGTCCATTTCTCGTAAAAGTTGGTATAATTAGCGTGGAAACGTGATACGAGCGTGATTTGGAGGCGAAGAAATGCAAATGAAACGGTGGTTACGGGGGCTCATCTGTGCGCTGGTGCTATTCGGTGGGTTGAACTGGGCGGTGACTGCTCATGCGACGTCACTTAAACATGAACGGGCGGCGGTCAAACGACTGGTCAAGCGCGACTTACAGCCACTGGGCGGCCGGTGGTCAGTCAAAGTGACCCGTTTAGGCCAGAAACGGCGACTGACGGTGAGAACTGGTAATCAACGGGTGACGCGACAACGGTCCGCAAGCACGATCAAAGTTTTCGTGATGCTCACGATTTATCGGCAGGTACAACAGAAAAAGTTGCACTTAACACAACAGGATCGGCGTGACTTGCAGTTGATGATTCACAATTCAGATAATGCCGCGGCGAATCGCTTGATCGACCGCGCCGGTGGTTTCAAACCAATCAACAAAACGATTAAACAGTTCAAATTTCGGCACACGGTACTACAACGACACATGTTAGACACGGCTGCGCTTGAACAGGGCCGTGATAATTACACTTCAGTCGGTGACTTGACGCGTTTTTTGACCCGGGTTTACCGACACCAATTGTTAGGCAAGACTTATGATAAACAGATGCTAACGCTACTGAAGGGCTGTCGTAATCACAGCAAGCTACCCGCCTTAGTCAAGCATGCGACCGTCTATAATAAGACCGGTGAGTATCCGGATAAGGGCGTTCAAAATGATGCGGCGATTTTTAAAACCAAGCATGGGACGTATAGTATCGTTGTCTTGGCACAAAATGGACAACAGGAGCAACAATATCAGGGCATGCAGCGCCTAGGTCGAGATGTCGTCAACTATCTGGACCATCATCGATAATTAGGGCGTCAATTGTGACCGAGTTATTATCGAGAACTAGTTGTTTCTATCAACTATAGCTGATAGCGGTACCATTTCGGCTTTGTGGCGCGCTTGAGCGCTGGAAATGGCGCTCACGAAACTTTAATCTTTAGTTGTGAAGGGGCGTCAATCGGCGAAAGTCGTGCTTCCAGCCCAGTCTCACGCATTTTTGCGCCGTTGTTGGGACTTGATTTTCACTAGCAAAATGCCTATTATTTAGTAAGTAATAAATTTTCGAATGGAGGAAATTATGTCAGAACAGTATTTTGATCCAAAGTTAAAAATTTTTGCTTTGAATTCAAATAAACCATTGGCAGAAAAAATCGCGGACGCCGTTGGGGTCAAGTTAGGTAAGACTTCGGTCGATCGCTTTAGTGATGGCGAAATTCGCATTAACATTGAGGAAAGTATCCGTGGTGATCAAGTTTACATCATTCAGTCAACTTCCGCTCCTGTTAATGATAATTTGATGGAATTATTGATTATGATTGACGCGCTCCGGCGGGCCAGTGCTAAGACCATTAACGTGGTTATTCCTTACTATGGGTACGCACGGCAAGACCGGAAGGCACGTTCTCGTGAACCAATTACCGCTAAGTTAGTTGCCAACATGCTGGAAACGGCCGGTGCAACCCGGATTTTAGCACTTGACTTGCATGCTGCTCAAATCCAAGGCTTCTTCGATATCCCATTGGACCATTTGATGGGTGCGCCACTGTTAGCTGACTACTTCCTGAACCACCACTTAGATGAGAATGCTGTGGTCGTTTCACCTGACCACGGTGGTGTGACTCGGGCACGTAAATTGGCTGAATTCCTGAAGGCCCCAATTGCCATTATCGACAAGCGGCGTCCACGGGCGAATGTTGCTGAAGTCATGAACATCATTGGTGATGTTAAGGGCAAACGGGCCATCATGATCGATGATATGATCGATACGGCCGGGACGATCACGTTAGGCGCACAGGCCTTAGTTGATGCCGGTGCAACTGAAGTTTACGCAAGTTGTACCCACCCTGTACTTTCTGGTCCAGCCATCGAACGGATCGAAAAGTCACCAATTAAGAAGTTAGTTGTGACTGACTCAATCGAATTGCCAGCTTCAAAACGCATCGACAAGATCGAAGAAGTTTCAGTTGGTCAATTAATGGGTCAAGCAATCAAGTTTATCCACGAAAATAAACCAGTTAGCCCATTATTTAAGAATCGGTTCCATAACGAAGAAAATTAATGCGTTAAATACAAATTACTTTCCAAATAGTCGCTTCAAGAATGAGTTGTTCTTGAAGCGACTATTTGGATTCTGATGACTGTGGGCGGAAATGATGATTACGCGTTGTGTGCGGGTTAGTTGGTTTGCTGTTCGTCCGCATTGATCACTCTAATCCGACTTCCGGAGCCGGCTGACAATTGCTGGAGCGCAGCCGATTTGAACTCACGCAGAAGACCGCTGCGCAATTTCAAATACGAGTCTTATTCTAAGCCGGAAGAACCTCACTTCCGGCTAAGAACAATTTGGCTACTGCGCATTGTCCGGCGGTCTGGACAGTCGGGAAGCCGTTCGAATGGCAGATGAACAGCCACCTATCTTGGTAAAATCGACCACTGAATATTAGGAAACTGGTCGTTCAGGCAAACTTTGAGCCAGTATCAAAAATGAGTTGTCGTATGCGAAGACTCAGACGCTTGCTTAAGTATTATTCGTTAATTTCCAGTCGTTGCGTATCCGGGGCTCTTCTCATTTCGGGCGATTAGAGATGATGTGACGCATGTTCTGTAATGTTACTGACTCCTGAAAGCAAAACATGAGTACGCTGATTTAGCAATTATCAGAAACAAGTCTTACAGTTAAATATCAAAATAACTGGTTTCTAAGAATCAACGACCAGTTTACCAAAAAGTTGAGTTCACACATGTCCGCCTTTCGAATACAATCCCGGCTGGAAGGTATTCTGGGCAAGGCCCAGCGGCTCTTAGAGTGTGAGGTTCAGACGGGTTGGGACTGAGGATTAGCCTAGCTAGAGCGTTGAGCGGTGAATTTCCGCTTGGCGTTCTGGCGTAGCTAACCGGAAGTCCCAGTCTGACCCGAACACGTTTCATCCATACTGCAGCTAACGTGAAAGACCAGTATTTAAGACGTGGGTTGTCGGCTTAAATCTGTGTCCACCACGTTCCGGCCATTGCCCAGAATGCCTGGAAGCCGGCTTAGGACGCGTCTATCACAGAAGGCTTACGGCTAATTCGCTTTGTTACCAGCGGGCCTCAGCTGGCGGGTTTTGAACTTAAAAACTGACACATGATTCAAGACAACGCTACATGTTCACCACCTGTAAATAACTGGTAAGTTGGCGCAAAATGGGTACAATGGATAGATAGGGGGTGGTTGCCATGACACCATTTTATTGGGGCAGTTTAGCCTTCGTCAGTGCGCTGACGTTGCAATTGACGGACCGCCGTCACTGGTTGACCGGCCATTTATTTTTACTGGCCGTTATCGGTATTTTATTAAGCGCTTACAAGAACTTCAGTGCCCAGGCCAGCCCCGCATGGCAGTTCATGCTAGTTGGGGCGAAGGTGTTGGCGTACACGCTTCTGCCAGTCGTGATTCTAATCGTGGCTATTAGCTTCGTACGCTATAGTTACCGGTTGATTCGTAAGGAGGGCTGGGCGCTACACTACAGTTTACTCGCAATCGTGGGGGTAATCCTCCTGTTGATGTTAGTGTTATCCGGTCTGAACTTTTGGCTGTGGAACGTGCCGCGCGTCTGGCAGCTCTTGGGCTTAGCGCTGCTGCTTACGGCGTATTTTGCTTTTAGTTTTATCGCCTATCTGGTCGCGTGCGTCACGACTCGGATTGGACGGCGGCGTCAGATCGACCATATCATTGTTCTAGGCGCCGGCTTGATGCCCAGTGGCCAACCGACTCGGACCTTAGCTTTCCGGCTGCAGGCCGCGGCTAAGTACTACCATGCGCAACGGACCCGCTACCACCAACCAATTACCATCGTCGTTTCTGGTGGTCAGGGGGATGATGAGGTGATGGCCGAAAGTACTGCGATGCGGCGCTACCTGGTCGCTGCGGGGATTCCGCGTGATGCGATTCAAGAGGAGAACCGGTCGACGTCCACGATTGAAAATCTGAAGTTTTCGCACGCACTGCTCGTCCGTACTGATCCGTTTTATCGCGCGGTCATCGTTACGAGTGGCTATCACGTGCTCAGAGCCAATATTTTTGCCCGTCAGCTCCACCTGAACTTGACGGGCATTGGCGCCCGGACGCCGCTATATTACTTGCCGTTTGCGATGTTTCGGGAGTACTTGGCGTTGATCGTCATGTATCGCTGGTCGAATCTCGCGATGGTGCTGCTATTAACGGCTGGTTACGTGCTGGCGTTAGTTCGGTTAGCTTAGTAATGTTCGACCTCGGAGCTTTGAAAAAAACGTCATCGCGATTAATGGTATAATGAGGGATGATAAAAAGGAGGGGTTTGCCGTGGATCATGCCTATCGATCGTCTTGGCCACTGATTGTGATGGTTCTGATTGGACTCATCACACTATCAGGCTGTGCCAAAAATACCGGAGGCGTAACCGCAAGTTCGGCCACGACCGCTACTAATAATAGTACAACGGCCGTTTTAACCAAAGCTGATCAGCAAATTTCGCAAACAAAAATCGCCGCTGCTCGGAAGACGTTAGCCAGTGCTGCTAATCCGAATGCGGCGGTCAAAAATCTCGCAACGGGCTTAAAGTATTATCAAGAAGCCGAAGAAGCGCTTGAAAATAACCAATTGAGTTTAGCTAAGGGCTACTTTGAGACATTAAGTAGCTATGACGGCACCACTGATGCCAGCTTCATTGCTGCGCGTCAGAAGTTAGTCAAGCAGTATCAAGCTGTTAAGCAGGCTAATGGTTATTATAATGCCGCCCGCGATGATTTGAGTGTCCATGATTTGACCACTGCGAAGGCCAATATTGATAAGCTGGATCAGGTCTCAGCCTCCCATCCAGTCATCAAAGAATTACAGAAGAAAGCTTTGGCAATGAAACAAGCCATTATGAATTATGAGGCGTCGCAATCAACGAGTTCCGGTAGTGAGAGTTCCACCGTTGTTAGTTCAAGTTCGTCGTCCAGTTCATCTGATTCAGATTCGGCAACAAGTAGTACGGACAGTACCAGTTCGTCTTCTTCGACTGCCACGAGTTCGTCAGATAGTAGCACGTCGAGTAGCAGTTCTTCGTCGACGTTAACGACTTCGGCCATCATCAAGCAATTTCAGGATGCTGCTGGGGTCACATTTGCTTCAGATACAGAGTTCAATATTACTAAGCAGACCAGTGATTATTACCAGATTACCGCGGTGTATGCGGCGGATGAGTCGTCCAGTTCGGCTTCTAAGACCGTCACTGACACGTATCGCTACTATCCTGATAGTGGTAACGTGACCAAGGAAGACAGTGCCACCGGGACGTTTGAATGACGGTCTGGTGGGCCTGAATCGGTCATTCAATGACTTGGGCATTAAGTGTCGAGACAGTACTGATCAATTTCAGAATCTGACACTAGTTGCTTAGTCATAAAAAAATCGCATCAAGAATTCGATTGAATTCTTGATGCGATTTTTTTGTAGTCCTATTTTTAACCCGACAATGAGTGGCTCGTCGAATTCGAGTATTGGACGTTCAACGCCTGCTAGACGCGTTCAAGCAGTTGCTGTCCAATTGGGTGGCGTGTTCAAACAGCTCGCCTAACAAGTCATTTGGCACCGATTACCCCGGATTATTCAGCTAAGGCCCAAGTGCGAATCGCGTGCGCAACGCCGTCTTCCACGTTGGTCTTGGTTTCGTAGCGAGCGATTTGTTTGGCTTCATCAATGGCATTGCCCATCGCGACACTGTTTGTGGCGTATTCGAGCATGCTCAAATCATTCCCCTGGTCACCAATTGCCATGACCTCATCTGCAGACAGGTGAAGGTGGTCTGCAAGCGTGCGCAAGGCGTTTCCTTTGCTAGCTTCTGGATTCAGGAATTCCAAGAAATAAGGTTCCGAACGCACAATGGTGAATCGTTCTGAGATGTCTGCAGGTAGTGCCTTGATGGCCGCATCCAGTAACGGTTGATGGTCAATGAACATGCATTTGACGATTGGTAAGTCTGGCCGCATCTCTTCAGGCGTTCGGTAGCGAATTGGCATATTGACCAGTGAGCTTTCGCCGACCGTGTACGGGCTGATATTCCGGTTCGCCGTATAAATGTGGTCTTCGCTTTCGACATGGCAATGCACGTTGAGCTTACGACTTAACGTTTCGATGTCAATGTAGTCATTATGCGAAAGTGTCAGTCCAGTGATGATTTTACCAGGGATCGTTTGAACCATCGACCCGTTGAAAGTGATGACATAGTTGTGTTCACCGGCGATACCCAGTTGTTGTAAAAATGGGGTGACGCCGCTCAATGGTCGGCCGGTACAAATAACGACTTTGATGCCCTGAGCATTGGCGTCGCGGACGGCTTGAATCGTCGCGGGATTGAGTTCGCTGTGTTCGTTGAGCAAGGTGCCGTCCATATCGATGGCAATAAGTTTAACTGACATGTACTGATTCCTCCAAAATTAGTGTGGAACGACCAGGCGATCGTTCAAAATATATTGCTGAAATTCTTGATAAATGGGTTTAAATAAATCGCTATCGGCGTTTTCACTGAGCATTTCTTTCGGGAAGAAGAAACGTTGGTCCCCCGAAACCTTGCCGGTGATTGCCCGGACCAGATCGCTGACGGTCGACAGTTCTAAGAGCGAGCCGTCCTTTTGCATCAGTTCAATTTGCGTCCGCGGTTTCTTCATTTTCGGGTCGTAGGCGTCGTACGGCAAATCATAGCTGTCGTTGGTATCCGTGTAGTAGTGGGCGTCAAATCCGGCTTGTTCGATCAAACGCTGTAAGTCCGGAATCAGCGGCTGCGTCGTGGTATCGACCCGTGCTGATTTTAGTGGTCGCCGATCTAGGAACCGGGTGGCGAGGTCGGCCAAGATTTGGTCGTGACTATCGCGCCAGTGACTGAAATAAGTGTTGAGGACACCGTCGTCTAAACGTAAGTAATCGTGGAGCGTAAAGTGATTGTTGAAGAACGGCAGTAACATGACCGGCGTCGCTTCAGCATCCGCCGCGTGACTTTGGTACAAGTCGTTGGCCCGCTCTAATAGCCGGTCCAAGATGACTTCCATTGACCGTGAGACCGGATGGAAATAGACTTGCATGTACATTTGAAAGCGGCTGACGATGTAGTCTTCAACGGCGTGCATGCCTTCCATGGCGAACGTGATCCCGCCTGAATAGGGCTTCATGACCCGCAGAATCCGCGTCAAGTCGAAGTTACCATAGTTGGTCCCGGTAAAGTAGGAATCCCGCAGCAGGTAATCCATGCGGTCGGCGTCGATTTGACTAGAAATCATCTGAACGACCTGTGGATTTGGGTACGTCTTTTGAATAACGGCGGCGACTTGCGCTGGAAAATCTGGTGAGACTTGCCGCAAGACCTGATTGACTTCCGTTTCTGGCGAGGTAAGGATTTGTACCGTTAAAGCTTCGTGGTCCGTGTGGAAGATGTGCTCGAAGGTGTGTGAATAAGGGCCGTGACCGATGTCATGTAATAAGGCTGCACACAGCGCAACCAGCCGTTCGTGATCATCCCAGCCGCCATCGCCAGGCGTCTGGGTCGGATAGTTGCGTTCAAAATTATCACAGATTCGGCGCGTGATTTCGTAAACGCCGAGGCAATGACCAAAGCGGGAATGTTCGGCGCCGTGGAAAGTGAGCGAAGTCGTTCCCAGTTGCTTGATGCGGCGCAGACGTTGGAACTCCGAAGTGTTGATCAAATCCAGAATAACTTGATGTTGGATATAAATATAATCATGGACGGGGTCCCGGAAAACTTTCTCCATGGGTAATAATTGTTGACGATAGGCCAAATTAATTCCTTCTTTCAGTCTTTCAATCTTGCAGACTTGCGGTTTTTCGGACTTTTAGTTTTTCAGACTTTCATTTTTTCAAAGGTTCATTTTTCCAGTCGTTCATTTTTTCAAGGCTTCAAGGTTTCAAGATTTCAATGATGCAAGCGTTGTTGGCGGCGTTGCATTTGGCGATAGGCCTGACTTAAATGGGCTTGAAATTCGGGCTCCTCGGTCACGAGCGGTAGACTGGTTGAATCGACCGTGCCGTCCTGGGCGAGCACGTGAACAAACTGGGCCTGGGCTTGTTTGACCGTGTACGTGGGATCGAGTTGTTCCGCGACCGTCGTCATGACGTTCGGGTCGACGGTTGGAAAACGGGCATCTGACTTGCCGGCCAGACTAAGCTGATAAAATTGCTGGATCAGTTGGCTACGCGCGGTCTGATTGCCATTGATGCTGACGTATAGCATGATGACTAGCGCGTCGGCCGTTCGACGTTGTGACATGCCGGCAATTTTCCGCCCAGCAATGCTCAAGTCGTAATCGCCAGGGCAATAAGATTGGGTGATTTCGCCGGTATCGATCTTGAGCGTCGGCCAGACTGCCCGCACGTAATCGACCATCAGTTGATAAGCTTCAGTAATCGAATAGCGGTCGCGTTCAGCGGGGAGAAATAGCGAGACGTTCAGGACGCCGGGGTCGGCCACGACGGCTAAGCCCCCAGAGTTGCGCAGCATCACCTGATACCCAGCCTGGTGCAAGTAGGCTAGCCCAGCCGGTAATTGTGGCAAACGTTGGTCTAGTAAGCCGAGAATCACGGTTGGCTGCAGTTGCCAGAAGTGGACGATTGGCTGCTGTCGATTGGCGGTCAGCCAAAGTAAGGCGTTCGTATACGCAAAACTGTCGAGCATCGCTGCTGGTTCATAATTTTGACTCAAAGTTGCAATGGTTGGTTCTGTCACAAAGGTCACCCCGTTAGTCGCTATTACCAAGCAATGGGTGGCTGAACCGCCATCATTGCCCGTATCATTATTAATTATACTAGAAATGCAAAGCGGTTGCATTGGGTCGGTCCAATTGTTTTAGTTGATGACAGCTGGTTGGACCCGGTTATGCCGAGTTTTAAAGGTGTAACCCATCGGATGGCGGTGTGCTGAGGGTGGGCATGAGGTGAATAAGTCACTGAATAGTCGGCAGGATTTCTTAGGTTAATTCTTAGTTATTTCAGTGCGAATGGCTTATAATTGAACAGGAAGTTTTAGGATATAAAGGGACGATAACACGGTGATCCGCGACGGGCGTTTCAGCGTGTCATTTCTATTAATAACGGGAGGTCCAAGCATGGATGATTTAACAACTGGCGTTCCAGTCGCCATTCATTTGGAGACGCGGGCGCGCCAAGATGGTGAGACGGCCAACTATGCGTTAGATGTCGATGGTCAACTGGTTCAAATGGGTGGCGCATTTTATTTGCGCTACAAGGAAGTCAATGATGACGAGCCTGATCCGATTCCGGTGACCATCAAATTAGCGACGAATGGTGACGTGGTCCTGACTCGCAGTGCCGAGAATCGCTTGCGGTTACATTTTTCGAATGGCAAACGGGTGCGGGCTCACTACCAGACACCGATGGGCATGCTACCAGTTGAGACCGTGACGCCGATGTTACGGGTTCGGCTACGTGAGCGGCCATTTTCTGGTGAAGTGAATGTCGATTACGATTTATACGCTGGAGAACAACTACTTGGTAACTACAAGTTGCGATTGCAATTCACGGCTTAATTTGGTATGATGTACTATAAACTGTGGAAAGGACGTGCACCAGTTTGGAACTAAAACAATTTGATGGACAAAAAAAGTCCGAATTATCTTTAATCGAGGTTGCTCACGCAATCTTATCACAACATGGTGATGTGATGGCTTTTGCCGATTTGACCAACGCTGTGCAATCATATTTAGGTAAAAGCGACGAAGAAATTCGGGAGCGTTTATCACAATTTTATACCGATCTTAATATCGATGGTAGTTTCATTTCGCTCGGTGACAATATGTGGGGCCTGCGTGCATGGTACCCATTTGAATCCATTGACGAAGCTGTTATCCATACGGATGATGACGAAGATGAAGATCGGCCAAAGCGCAAGAAGCGTAAGAAGGTCAACGCCTTCTTGGCTGACGCCGGGGATGATGACGACGTGATCGATTATGATGACGACGATCCCGAAGATGACGACAATTATGATGACGATGATGATCAGGACGACGATGACGATGATTCAGCAAGCAGCAAGTACGATGAACTTGCTGGTGTTGATGATACGGATGACGACGTTGCTGATGAGACATTGCCAGATGGCATCGAAGGCCAATTATCAGAGTTAAATGACGATGATGATGACGACTACGATGACGAAGATGAAGACGAATCAAAATAAGCTTTTCAGGATTTTTCCTTGACGAAAGGTGAATCTCCTTGTATTATCTTATTTGGGCTCTCTGGTAGAAATACCTGAGACAAACGATCGGATTAAGCTCCCTATTTCTGTTTGAAATAGGGAGCTTTCTTTATTTATACCACCCCACGAAATAAATCTTTAAGGAGTTATCACATGACCAAATATATTTTTGTAACTGGTGGCGTTGTGTCATCCATTGGTAAAGGTATCGTCGCTGCTTCGTTAGGGCGTTTATTAAAGAACCGGGGCTTGAAGGTCACGATTCAAAAGTTTGATCCCTATATCAACGTTGATCCTGGTACGATGAGTCCTTATCAACACGGTGAAGTCTTCGTGACCGATGATGGGACCGAAACTGACTTAGACCTTGGACATTACGAACGATTTATTGATATTAACCTTAATAAATACTCAAATGTCACGACCGGTAAGATTTATTCTGAAGTTCTTCAAAAGGAACGGCGGGGCGACTATTTAGGGGCAACGGTACAAGTCATTCCACATATTACGAATGCCATTAAGGAAAAAATCATGCGGGCCGGCACGACGACGGATTCCGATATCGTGATTACCGAAATCGGTGGGACGGTCGGTGATATCGAATCCTTGCCATTTATCGAAGCATTACGGCAGATGAAGAGTGACCTGGGCTCTGACAACGTCTTCTACATTCACACGACGCTGATTCCATATTTACGAGCAGCTGGTGAAATGAAGACGAAGCCAACGCAACACTCTGTTAAGGAATTGCGGAGCTACGGGATTCAACCCAACATGCTGGTCGTGCGGACGGAACAACCAATCACCCGCGAAATGCGGAACAAGATTGCGTCCTTCTGTGACGTTGAGCCGGAAGCAGTCATCGAATCCTTAGACGTGAAGACGATTTATTCGATTCCTTTGAATGTGCAGAAGCAAAACATGGATCAAATCGTCTTAGACCACTTTGGCGTACAAGCACCAAAGGCCGACATGAGCGACTGGGTCGAATTAGAACACCACGTTCAAAACTTATCGCGGACGATCAAGATCGCCTTGGTCGGCAAGTATGTGGCCTTACAAGATGCTTACATCTCAGTGACTGAAGCTTTGAAGCATGCGGGATATACGGATGACGCTGACATTGATTTGAAGAAGATCTCAGCTGAAGACGTCACACCTGACAACGTCGAAGAATTATTAGGCGATGCGGACGGGATTTTAGTTCCTGGCGGTTTCGGTGATCGTGGGATTGAAGGTAAGATTACGGCCATCAAGTACGCCCGTGAAAACGACGTGCCATTCTTAGGTATCTGCTTGGGAATGCAAATGGCCAGTGTTGAATTTGCCCGCAACGTCCTTGGTTTGAAAGACGCAAACTCCGCTGAAATCGATCCAAACACGCCAGATAACATTATTGATTTAATGGCCGACCAAGAAGATGTTGAAGACATGGGTGGGACCCAACGTTTGGGCGCTTATCCTTGCAAGTTGAAGCCTGGCACGGTCGCAGCCAAGGCTTACCATAACGAAGAAGTCGTCATGGAACGGCATCGTCACCGTTATGAATTCAACAACAAGTATCGTGAAGCGATGGCTGCTAAGGGCATGGTCTTCTCTGGGACTTCGCCTGACAACCGTCTCGTAGAAGTGATTGAATTACCAGACAAGCGCTTCTTCGTTGCCTCACAATACCATCCTGAATTCTTATCACGTCCTAACCGTCCAGAAGGGTTATTCAAGGCATTCATCGATGCCGCTAACCAAACTGGTAAGGCTAAGGCATAAATTCGAAATATAAGTGTTGCAAAAACGCGTACTAGCTGGAACGGCTGGTACGCGTTTTTGCGTGGTTGGGGGGGCTTGAAATATTAAAGTGCCAACAATGCGGTAGCGGATTGGCTATCAGTAATCAAGACATTGGCATAGCCACCCATTAAGGCACCGTGAATGGATGGCACTTTCCGACTAGAGCCTGCTACCAGGATCGCGTATTTTTTATGTTTGAGTGCTTCCAACTGAATCCCGACAGTACGCGCATTGATTGCGGAGTCTGCAATGGTCCCGTCTTTGGTAATAAACCGCGAGACGATATCACCAACAGAAGAAGATTGGAGTCGTTTGATTTCTACATCGTTTAGATAGCCTAGATTGAATAACATCGCATCCGAGCGCACGGTTCCGCTGGTAAATAGGGCAATATTAGTCGCTTCGCCGGCTTTGATGATTTGGGAAATAAAGCGATCGTCGAGGACGATTTTTTTAGTGACGGGGTCATCAAAAATTACCGGAAGCGGTAGCGTCACTGCATTAGTATGATAGGCCGCGCTGAATTTGGTGACGATATCGTTGGCAAAGTTGTTCATATCAGAGGCAGCGACACTTCCCTTTAATTGAACGATGCGGACGTCGTTACGGGTACTAATATGCAAATGATCAGCAACCGCTTTGATGGTCTTCCCCCAGCTAATCCCGATGGAATCGTGGTCTTGCACGATGGTTTGCAGATAATCAGCAGTCAGTTCTCCGAGTTTTTCGTTGATGAGTTGACTGTCATTGCTGGCATCAAAACTAATCAGGACCTTTTTTAAATGATATTTTTGTTCCAATTGTTGCGCTAAAGTCCCTAAATCTTTCAATGGATCGGCAATTTCAATCTTAACCAGGCCAGTATCTTTGGCATAACTTAGGAGTCTTGAAATTGTCGGTCGAGAAATTTGGAGTTGCTTGCCAATATCACTTTGGCTGAGGCCATCCTCATAGTAGAGGTGGCAGACCTTCAAGGCGAGTTTTACCTTATCTTGATTGATTGCTTTTTCCATATTCTGACTTCCAATCTGTGAATAACACTTTAATTGTATTCGTTAATTTATGATTAATCATTTTTGAAATCATATTGGTTTATTCAGCTGCTAATAAGTTGATCAAACAAACCGTTTTCTAGCAGATAAAGGCGATAGTAGTGCGGATATCTGGTCAGATGAACCTGAATCTGATTGCTGAACAACCCGCTGTTGGTAACCTGTTTCAGTATAGCATAAACGCCGAATTGAACAAAATTTTAAACAGTGTGTTTACAAATGTTCAATTCATGATATACTGAGGTTGTTGAAAAAAGAAAGGGGTTTCATTAATCATGAAATTGAATCGTTATTTAGATCACACGTTATTAAAACCGGAAGCGACTGAGCAACAAATTGATCAGGCTGTACGCGAGGCACTCGAAAATCATTTTTATTCAGTCATGGTCAATCCATACTGGGTCAAGCACGTCCATGCGCAACTTGCTGGTTCGGATGTTGCGACTGCATGCGTGATTGGTTTTCCACTGGGTGCGAATACAACCGCCATTAAAGTTGCGGAAGCTAAGCAAGCGATTGCTGACGGCGTGGATGAGCTGGATATGGTGATTAATATCGGCGAATTGAAGGGCGGCCACTATGATGTCGTTCAACAAGATATTGAAAGCGTGGTAACAGCTGGACATGCAGCTAATAAGGTGGTCAAAGTCATTATTGAAACGGCGCTGTTGACGGATGGGGAAATCGTTAAGGCTAGTGAAATCGTTGCGGATGCACACGCTGACTTTGTGAAGACGTCGACTGGATTTTCAACCCGTGGTGCTTCGGTTCATGACGTCAGTTTGATGAAGGGGGCCGTTCAGGATCGAATCGGCGTCAAAGCATCTGGGGGAATCCATACGCGTGATGAAGCGTTAGCGATGATTGATGCCGGAGCAACGCGCCTCGGTGTATCAGCAAGTATGGCAATTATTGGTAAGTAGTGATGATCGAATGGTGCCGGCACCATTCAAATATAAAAGAAAGCGCTAACATCAAGGAGGGGAACCATGCAAAAGTTATTTCGGGGTGTGATTAAGCTATCAGCCCATGAGCAAGACGATGGTTATTTGGATAAAACACCGATTTTCCAGTTCATGTTACTGTCATTGCTCATTCCTTTGTGGGCTGCGGCAGCCAGCTTAAATAACATTTTAATTACGCAATTTAAGACCATTTTTGAACTGAATAATGCGACGAGTGCCTTAGTCAACAGTGCATTTTATCTGGGCTATTTCGTCATTGCGATTCCAGCTAGTCGGGTCATCAAAAAGACGTCGTATAAGTTAGCAATCGTAATTGGACTGAGCCTATTTACGATTGGCTGCTTACTCTTCTTCCCAGCGTCTCACTTAGCCACATACGGGGTGTTCTTAATTGCATTATTTGCCATTGCATGTGGGCTTAGTTTTCTAGAGACGAGTGCGAATACGTTCAGTACGTTGATGGGACCTAAGTCAGCCTCAACCGTGCGACTAAATATTTCACAAATCTTTTATCCAATCGGTGCGGTCGTTGGGATTTTGCTGGGTAAGTATTTGATTTTCAACGATGGTGCCAGCCTGGCAACGACTATGGCTAAAATGCATGGTGCCGCTCGGTTAGCCTATGGACAGCGGATGTTACAGCAGACACTGCTCCCATATAAATATCTGATTATGGTGTTACTCGTTGCAATTTTTATCTTTGTTTTGACACAGTTTCCAAGTGGCAAGCCTAAGCAACGTTCAGATGAAGCAGCTGCAAAATCAGCCGGTGTCGGTGAAACGCTACGTTATCTGATTCATAATAAGGACTTTATGAAGGGGATTGGTACGGAGTTCGTCTATATGGGCATGCAGACGGCGGTCTGGGCTTATACGATCAACTTGGCGATGAGTTTTAGTAATCGTATCAATGAGCGCGATGCTTCGACCTTTATGATCTACACCTATATTGCGTTCTTCTGCGGCAAACTACTAGCGACCGCGTTAATGAAACGGTTTGCAACGGCGCAAGTCCTATTTGGATTTTCAGTAGTGGGGACCCTCGCGTTAGCCTATGTCACCTTTGTCCCTAATGAATCAGCGGTCTATCTGACGATTTTAGCGAGTGGCTTGTTCGGTCCAGGATGGCCAACGATTTATTCACAAACGCTGGATACGGTTACTGATAAACGCTACACGGAAACTGCGGGCGCAATCGTCGTCATGTCGATTATTGGTGGTGCCGTGACGCCGCTGATTCAAGGCTTGATTGCCGATATGACGGGTTCTGTATCGTTGTCATTCATTATTGATGTTATTAGTTTTGCAATTGTCGGTAGTTATGCACTTGGTTACTACAAACGTCATCAAGCGGCGAGCGAAGTCACACATATGGAGGAGCTATCATGAAAACAATTAAGTTATCGCACCAAATGTTTAGTCAATCAGAGTTTGAACTCTATCAAGATGATAATTTCAGTGCTAAAACATTTCTATATCCATCCGGAGTAGAAGGTCTGCGACTGACGAACCAACGTGGTGAACTAGTCGTGCTGCCATTCATGGGATTGATTATCTGGGATGCAGTCTTTGACGGTATTTCCTTGAAAATGAAAGATATGTTCTCCCAACCATTGCCGGGTAAAGGAATCGCCGACACGTATGGCTGCTTCCAGTTTACGTCCGGATTACTAGGCAATGGAACGCCTGCACCTGAAGACGATTATCAGTTACACGGCGAATTTCCAACCAGTAAGATGGCCCACGCCTATTTGACGATTGGTGAAGATACGTTGACGATTCACGCGGATTTTGAATATGTCAAAGGTTTCGGCGATCATTATTTAAGTGAACCTTCCGTTATGATGCGCGCAAATTCTGGTTTGTTTGATATTAACTTAGATGTGACGAACTTGTCGCATGCACAGGCGATGCCACTTCAGTATATGTGCCATATGAATTATGCCTATGCTAAGAATGCTCATATTGAACAGAATCTACCCGATGAAGCATTTGAACTCCGGCAAACGGTCCCAGCGCACGTCCATCCAACTGATGCATGGTTGGCCTATAACGACCAGCTAAAGGCATCCGGAGAATTGATCAATGATTTAACGGATGAAGCGCATTATGATCCCGAAATTGTGTTCTTCTCTCGCGACTTAACCCAGTATACCGATGAAGCCGAATTTAGAATGCATTTGGATGACTCACATAACTTTTTAACTAAGTTTAAGACTGAACAGTTTCCGATTGTGACGCGGTGGTTACTCTACAACGCGGACCAACAAGTTGCTGCGTTTGCCTTACCGGGCACTAGTACACCAGAAGGTAAGGCGGCTGCGACCAAAGCTGGAACGTTAATTATGTTGGAACCACAAGCAAAACGCCACTTCAGTGTGACGACCGGATTAGAAAAGTAGGGGGATGATAACATGGCAGATGTTACAGTAATTGGCTCTAATATGATTGATTTGACAACTTATATTGGGCGGATGCCTGTTGAAGGCGAAACGATTGAAGCACCAGAATTCAACATTGGCTACGGTGGTAAGGGGGCTAACCAAGCCATCGCGGCGGCGCGCTTAGGCTCAGATGTTAATTTTATTACGATGGTTGGTAATGATGGCTTTGGCCAAGAACAACTCGCTAATTATCAAAAAAATGGTATTCGTACGGATGGCATTGGCATTGGTCACCAAAATAGTGGGGTTGCTCCAATTTTCGTAGATCCAAGCAGTGATAACCGCATTTTGATTATCAAGGGAGCTAACAAGGAACTGACTCCTGCTGTCTTAGATGAAAAACAGGCGCTAATCAAGAATAGTAAACTAATTGTGCTACAACAAGAAATCTCGCTAGAGACTAATTATCATGCCATCGATTTAGCGCAACAGTTCGGGGTGCCGGTTCTCCTTAATCCAGCTCCTGCTAACGAGGACTTGAATATCGACTATGTCTCGAAGGTTGCGTTCTTTACGCCTAATGAAACGGAATTGGCGACGCTAACTGGGTTACCAACAACTAACCTGGATGAGATCAAGGTCGCCGCGCGTGAGTTGATTAGTCGTGGCGTTGAAAACCTGATTATTACGTTGGGTCATAAGGGCGCACTCTGGGTTACTGAAAACCATGCTGAAATCGTCCCAGGGATGAAGGTCAAAGCGGTTGATACGACGGGTGCTGGGGATTCGTTTATTGGTAGTTTTGCCCATTACTTTGCACAAGGTGAAGCCATCCCAGACGCGTTGAAACATGCGAACCAGTATGCAGCCATGACGGTAATGAAAAAGGGAACTCAAAAGTCATACCCGACAGCGGCAGAACTTTCAGATTTATTAGCTGCTTCAGTGGACTAAATGAAATGCAAGTGTTGCTATTATCTGACTAAAACTCAGATGATTGGAACACTTGCTTTTGTCTGTGCATGAAAGAATTGGCTATAAAAATCCTCAGAAGCCGTAACTGGCATTGTGCTGAGAATAGTGGCTATACGCGTAGCGTGAGTTAGCCTTTAGCGTTAAATGTGATTAAAGAGTGCCAATTAGTTGGCTGATTGTTTGTCTACCAATGGCTGTCCTATACTGACTTCCGGGTTTGGAAGCCGTTCTAATGGCATGGTCATCTATCTGGGTATAATTGACCAGTGGATATTAGAAAACTACTCCTTGATACAAGCTTCTAATCAGCATAGAGAATGATTGACGGCTTCTTCGATACTGAGAAGACGGTCTGAAGATTATAGACTAGTTTGGATGGCAACTATTTGTGAAATTAGTCTATCGAATTGCCTTGTGGTTAGCCTTTGAAATTTTCCCATCTCGAGTAACTAGAGAAGATTCATACAGCGGCCTGGAATGTGGGTGTTTTGCCAACCCGAGTATGCCAGCGTGGAGCGTGTCGGAGGCCAGTCATACAGTTAGCTGTCAAAACGACTGTTTACTAAGAACCAACGGCTGATTCATCAAAAAGTTGAGTCCTCACATGTCCGCCTTTCGAATACCATTCCAGGCTGGAAGGCGTTTCTGACAATGCTCAGCGATGAAATTCCACTTAGCAAGCGTTTTTGGCTTGGTTAGTGGAAGACCGGTATTTAAGACGTGGGCTGTCGGCTTAAATCTGTGTCCATCGCGTTCCAGCGTTGTCAGAAATGCCTGAAAGCCGGAATAGAACGCAGCTATCACAGAAAGTTTACGCTAACTCGCACCGTTTCCAGCGGGCCTCAGCTGGCAGCTCTTGAACTTGAACGCCAAGCCAAAAGCGAAATGATTAAAACTACAATAAATGATTATCTCGATAATAGAGAAATAAAATGATAATAAAAAACTATTGACAATGATTCAAGTGAGGGTTAAATTATAGGTGTAAAATGAAAGCGCAAACATAATGGGTTAGTAGTTCGTTTGGTTATTCAGAGAGCCAATGGTTGCTGAAAGTTGGTTGATTGGACGTATGAATCCGCCATTTAGCGTTTGGCCTCGTTTTTAAGAGGTCGCGGTGAGACGATATACTCGTAGAGCAGTAAGTTGGGTGGTACCACGTTGGTAAAAACGTCCCATAGTCTTTTTGATGAAGACTATGGGGCGTTTTAATTTTAAGGAGGTTTTCCGTATGTTAAATCCAAAGTTTGTTCGTAATAACCCAGAACTTGTTAAGGCTAAGCTCCAGACTCGAAAGGTTGATCCCGCTGAAGTCGATGAATATCTACAGCTAGATCAACAAAACCGCGATGCGATTACTAAGGTTGAAGGCTTGAAGAAGCAGAAGAATCAGTTGACGGAACAAATTGGGCAAAGTGATCCGCAGTCGGAAGCGGGGCAAGCGCTGATTCAGCAAGTCAAGCAATTGAATGGGGACATTAAGAGCACTGAAGCGGCCCAAACAGAAGTCAATGATCGCTTGCATTACTTAGCGATCCGCTTCCCCAACTTGCCTGCTGACGATGTGCCAGTTGGTCCGGATGAAGATAGCAATGTTGAGATGCGCAAACACGGTGAGATTCCAACGTTCGATTTCAAACCCAAAGCGCACTGGGAATTAGGCGAAAGTTTAGGAATTTTAGACTTTGACCGGGCTGCGAAGGTTTCGGGTGCCCGCTTTGTGTACTATAAAGATGCCGGCGCACTCCTGGAACGGGCCGTCTATAGCTTTATGCTAGATCTGCATACGCAAAAGCAAGGCTATCATGAGATTATCCCGCCGTACCTGGTGAACGCACAGACGATGTATGGGACTGGGCAGTTTCCTAAGTTCAAGGAAGATGTCTACACGGTGGAATCTTCTGGAATGACGTTGATTCCAACCGCCGAAGTCCCACTCACGAACTACTACGCCAATGAAATCTTATCTGAAGATCAACTGCCGACCTACTTTACCGCGATGACACCATGTTATCGGTCCGAAGCCGGGAGTGCAGGTCGGGATACGCGCGGCTTGATTCGTATGCACCAATTTCACAAAGTTGAGATGGTGAAGTACTGTAAGCCTGAAAATTCATACGATGAACTCGAAAAATTAACGGATAATGCCGAAGAAGTCTTACGTGAACTAGGCCTGGCCTATCATGTCATCAAGCTTTCAACGGGTGATACTGGTTTCTCATCAGCGAAGACCTACGATGTGGAAGTGTGGATGCCAGAACAGGGTGTTTATCGGGAAATCAGTTCATGTTCTAACTGCTTAGATTTTCAAGCACGGCGCGCGATGATTCGTTACCGGAAAGCTGATGGGACAGTCGATTACGTCCACACGCTGAATGGTTCGGGGCTTGCTGTGGGCCGGACCGTGGCGGCAATTTTAGAAAATTACCAACAAGCGGATGGCACGGTTAAAATCCCTAAGGTGCTCCAACCTTACATGCATGGGATGACAGAGATAAAATAAAATTATTATGAGAATAAATTATTATTCAAATAATTCAGTTGAATGTTAAACTTAATATCACTAGGATTGAGATGGATACAGGGTAGATCTGTTATGGCAATCTCAATCCTTTTTAATTTGATATCAATAATATTTAATCTTGCTAATTAGACTCACATGAACGATAATTGTCACCGTGATAATGTTTTCTCATGAAGAAAGGGTTTTCACAGCTCTAAAGTGATATTTATCACAAAGTGCCGTTTTCCGGCGAGTCGCGACGTTAAATCTAATAGGAGGGTTTATTCATGCAGGTTATGTTTGGACATTCTCTGGTGTGACCAGAACAACGTTATGAAAAGGAGACTTAAAAATGACAAATATATTTAAGGGTTGGCGAAAAAATGATATTTTTTGGATGCTGAGTCTGTTCGGAACCGCGATTGGGGCAGGTGTGTTATTCTTGCCGATCGGGGTTGGGACAGCAGGTATTCTTGGTGTCATCATGATACTTATTTTGGCTTTGCCGACTACGTTTTTTGCCCACCGGGGTCTGAGCCGGTTTGTTCTGTCAGCGAAAAACGATGGCGATGACATTACTGATGTTGTTGAACAACAGTTTGGCTTTAAGATTGGCTTGCTTTTTACCATTATTTATTTCTTCTCAATTTATCCAATCTTATTAGTTTATTCCGTTTCTATTACGAATACGGTATCGAAATTTATGACCGACCAGATGCACATGCAAACACCACCGCGTTGGTTGTTGTCGCTAGTACTAGTTGGAATTCTTATCGGAATTGCGCGCTTTGGAACTTCTTTGATTACTAAAGTGATGAGTGGCCTGGCCTTTCCGTTTATTATTGTAATTGTTCTGTTTTCTTTCTATCTGATTCCACATTGGAATGGCGCCATTCTTTCAACATTTTCCAGTTCTGTTTCTGGCGGACATTTGGTTGGGACGTTAGGAAATCTGTGGTTACTGATTCCTGTCATGATCTTTTCATTTAACCATTCCCCAATCATCTCGTCGTTTTCCGTTGCTGAACGTAAAGAATACAGTGGGGACGGTAAGGATAAAGTCGATAAAAAGATTTCCAAAATTCTATTATCGGCCGAAACCTTGATGGTCGTGGTTGCCATGTTCTTTGTGATTAGTTGTACACTGGCGTTGACGCCAGACCAAATCGTTGAAGCTAAAAATGAAAACGTCTCGATTCTGGACTACGTTGCGACTGCTTTTAATAGTCCAATTATTAAATACGTTTCTCCCGTAATTGCCTTTATTGCGATTGCCAAGTCCTTTTTAGGCCATTATCTCGGAACGAGTGAAGGCTTGCGTGGGATTATCCGCAAGATGGAAGAAAAATCCGACAAGACGCTTCCAAGTCGAACCGTTTCAGCCATTGTTGATATCGTTCTGTTACTAAGTGCCTGGCTGGTTGCTTGGATCAATCCATCTATTATGGGAATGATTGAAACCATCATTGGACCAATCATTGCGTTTATCCTGTTCTTGATGCCAATGTATGCGATTCATAAGAGTCCTAAGTTACAGCAATATGCCGGCAAACACAGTAATGTCTTTGTTGTGGTCATTGGTTTGATCGCCGTTAGTGGTATCCTGTTCAATATCATCAAATTGTTCGTTTAGTAATCTGACTAAAATACGGGCTGAATTCAGATTGGTTAATATTATTGAAGCCAATTTTGTCACCAATCTTGGTGCTCGTGCTAGTAACGAGATGCTCATGACGGTGTTGGGGGGTTCGTGAGATATGCGAATCGAATGGCCATATCAACGGCTGGATTAATCATAACGGCGGGATTAACCAGGAATGAAAGCTTTGATGGCAGCGGCTTGGTGCTTTCTCATCAGGATAACGTTGGTACTTACTTGTGCCGTAACGGTAAGCTTCATCAAGTTTCGAAACGGTGCACTGACGATGAAGGCGCAACGAAGCGCTAGTTGCCCGTGCCAAAGCTTAATTTGACGTGATGATTCAACTAGGAGGATGACTAAAATGACGGTGAACTACAAGAGTGTTTTTGATATTATTGGTCCGATTATGATTGGCCCTTCCAGTTCGCATACGGCGGGGGCTTGTGCGATTGGTCGAGCAGCAAATAGCATTTTTAAGGAGAAGCCGACAGACATCGTAATTCATTACTATGAATCCTTTGCCCAAACTCACAAGGGCCATGGAACGGATTATGCGATTATTAGCGGGATTCTGGGCTTTGACCCGGACGACAGCCGGGTGCCGTATGCGATTGGCTTGGCGCGAGACCAGGGAATGAATATTACGTTTATCGAAGAGCCTGGCGACAGTCCCATCAATCACCCGAACACCGCCATCATTGACTTAAAGAATGATGATAAACAGGTGACGGTCGCCGGATGTTCGATTGGCGGTGGGACGATTGAGATTCGTGAAATTAAGATGGATGGTTTTGATGTCAAACCGAAAGGCCCGCTGCCGATTTTATTAGTTCAGGGTGGCGAGCATGACCATCAACACGTCACTAAACAGTTGGCTGATCTGACTAAAGTCAACGACCAACGGCATTATCAGACGGACCGCGGCAATTTATACGAGTACGACTTGGATCGCCGCCTCAAGCAGGATGAAATCAAGAAACTAACGCAGGAACACGCGAACTTAGTTTACTTATAATCGGGGAGGTTAATGATCATGTATATGAGCGTAGCGGAACTAGTTACAGCGGCCCAAGAAACGAAGAAGCCAATCTACGAATTAATGATTGAACAAGAAATGGCAACTTCACAGGTGAGTCGCGAAGAGATCTGGCATACGATGGGCCGGAACCTAGATGTCATGGAAGCGGCTGTTAATAAGGGCGCTGCCGGTGATGGCGTCTACTCGACGACTGGTTTAACGGGTGGTGAAGCGGTGCTCTTGAAAAAGTATCGTCAAAAAGGGCACACCTTATCTGGCGATACAATGATGCAGGCTGTTCAAAACGCCATTTCAACCAATGAAGTTAACGCCTCGATGGGTGTCGTTTGTGCGACCCCCACGGCTGGATCGACGGGGACGTTGCCGGGCGTGATCTTTACGTTGAAGGATCGCATGAACTTAAATCGTGATCAGATGATCCAATTCCTGTTTACAGCCGGAGCCTTTGGGATGGTCATTGCGAATAATGCCGGGATTGCTGGTGCGACTGGTGGTTGCCAAGCTGAAGTGGGCAGTGCGTCTGCCATGGGTGCGGCCGCAGCGGTCGAATTGGCTGGCGGCACACCCGAACAAAGTGCTGAGGCTTTGGCGATGGCAATCAGTAACTTGCTAGGATTAGTCTGTGATCCCGTTGCTGGACTGGTTGAATTGCCTTGTGTTAAGCGGAATGCGATTGGGGTTGGGAATGCCTTGATTGCGGCTGATATGGCGCTAGCCGGATGCACGAACAAAATTCCGGCGGATGAAGTCATTGCGGCCATGGATAAAGTCGGTAAGGGCTTGCCAAAAGCACTACGAGAGACTGGTTTGGGTGGCTTAGCGGCGACACCAACTGGTATTCGGATGAAAGAAAAGATTTTTGGCCGCTCGACTAATTCACAAGTTCATGCCTAAAAGTTTCGTGGAAAGATGATGAGCTGATGACAAACGCTATCATCTTTTTTATTTCAATATTGATATGGTGACGTGTGTTAACGTTTTATCATTGTGATAAAATAATATTAAATTAGAATGTTGACAAAAAATAGTGAGGTGGGTGCCGTTATGCAAAAACCATTAACAGCTGAGCAAGAATACGTCCGCGAATTTATTCCGTTCGTTGATTTTTTAGCAGATATCTTAGGGCCAAGTAGTGAAGTTGTCTTGAACGACTTGACGGATTTGAATCACTCCGTTGTGGCGATTCGCAATTCTCACATCTCGCATCGACAAGTTGGCGACCCAGCAACGGACCTGGCACTGCGGACAATGAAAGCCGGCAAAGCTGAAAAACGAGACTATCTGGCTAATTATAAAGGCGTTTCGCAAGGTAAGCACTCACTGCGTTCATCGACTTATTTTTTGCGGTTGGCTGGCGAAATTGTTGGGATGATTTGCATCAATACGGATGATAGTGTCTTAGATGACTTGCAAGAACAAGTGTTGAAGGTGATGGCAAGTTACAAACACTTGAATACGCCGACGATTCATCAACCTAAGGGCGCCCCAGCAAACGAGACGGCCCACGACACACCGGTAGCCCCAGAGCATCTGACAACGTCTATCACTGATTTGGCCCGCGAAGTGACGCAGGCGGTCTGTGCCAAGTATGGTGTTTCCGTAGAATATTTGAAGCAAACCGAAAAGCTAGAAATTGTCCGTAGCTTATATCACCAAGGGTACTTCCTGTTAAAAGATTCGGTTAGCGAGGCGGCTAAAGTCCTCAAAGTTTCTGACCCGAGTGTTTATCGCTATTTACAGACCGTCAAGGATGAGGATTTACAATAGATTTGAGCGGCGTAATTGTAAGCGATTCATTCCTGAGTGATTGCACTAAGCACCCCTGCATGCTTGCGTTTGCGCGTGGATGGCAAGCATTGAAGCGGCTAAGTTAGCGTTGCTCGTACGCAAATCGTCATAATCAGTTAAAATGCATCAACCAACACGGTATATGTGGTTGATGCATTTTAACTGATTTTTTGAGTTATGCTTGTTAATTCGGCGTGAGTTATGACTAAAGCATCCCGTTTGGGTAGTCGTCAGCTCGGTTATCAGTTGATTATTATGATAATAAATCTCATGCAGTTCTCATCAGATGGAATCAATTGAAAAGACTGATGTATCGGGAATTGAGCCGGTTTTTGGTCAGTTATAAAAGATTATCAAATCGTCTCACACCTTATTTGCCGGCGTATTATATGGTATTATGGTGAATAAATAAATGGAGGTGATTCGATGTTGACACCGAACGAAATTCGACGCCGTTTACGACGTGATTTATTTACAATTGCCGAAGCTTATCAGATTGGTTTTGAGGATCGCTTGTATACGGAAGCCGAGTATGAGCACTTGAAGCAGACGCTATTGCAATTGCAGGAACTTAATATGGCGCCACAACATGTGGAACAGCTGCTTGCGATTAACGGCTAACATGGTGTGATTAATTAAATAAGGAAGTGATTTGACATGAATGCTGATAGTCCATCAGGTTCAATCCAGTCCAGAACGTGCTAATGCCAGTGAAACCCATCACCAGCATTAGCACTTTTTTAGTGGTCACAAACCAGCATCCGGTCGCCAATGTGAAGCGTGGGCAATGCCAGTCAATTGCTAAATTGCAGCATGATATGCGTTGTGCTAGGTATTCTTAAGCATTAAGGGTGATTAAATCATGCTAGTTGGTAGATTCCTGTTCGTCAGCATTGATCATCCTAGTCCGACTTCCGGGGCCGGCTGACAACGCTGGAACAGGGCGGACATCGATTTGAACTCACGCAGAAAACCACTGCGCAATTTCAAATACGAGTCTTCTTCTAGCCCGGGAAACCCACCCGGACAAGAAGAATTTCGCCCTTGAGCATTATCAGCCAACCCCTACAGTCGGGAACCCACTCGAATGGCAGATGAACGGCCACCTGTCTGGGTACAATTGACCACTGAATATAGACGACGGGATTATTCATGCAAACTTTAAATCAGCATCGATGATGATTTATTGAGCTTCAAGACTTGTCCGTCTTAAAAACTGATACACTGATTTAGAATTATGCACTAATGTCAGCGACACTATCCTTGAAACTAGTGCATAGCATTATCCTTCGTTTGGTCTCAGGCTTTGTCATCTTAGGCGAGTAGAGAAAATTCTGACAATATTCAGTACTACTGCTGACTTCTACGATTAGAAGATGAGTATGATCGCTCTTACCAGAAACTAATCTTACAGTTCGTTACCGAATTGACTGTTTACTGAGCATCAACGATCAGTTCATTTAAGGTTGGGTCCGCACATGTTTGCCTTTCGAATACCATCCCGGCTGGAAGGCATTCTGGGCAAGGCCCAGTGTTTTTCAGAGTGTGAGGTTCAGACGGGTTGGGACTGAGGATTAGCCTAGCTAGAGCGTTAAGTGGTGAACTTCCGCTTGGCGTTCTAGCGTAGCTAACCGGAAGCCCCAGTCTGACCCGAACACGTTTCGCCCATACTGCGGGCAACGTGGAAGACCAGTATTTAAGACGTGGGTTTCGGCTTAAATCTGTGTCCACCACGTCACGGCCATTGCCCAGAATGCCTGGAAGCCGG
>NZ_AVAQ01000007.1 GCF_000463075.2 Lactiplantibacillus plantarum EGD-AQ4 | reverse complement strand
ATCAACGACTATGCGCGCAAGAATAACCTGTTGAAGGAAAGCGACGCGAACTTATCTGGTGAAGATGTGCGTGAAGGGATGACGGCCGTTGTCAGCGTTAAGCACCCGGATCCACAATTTGAAGGTCAAACGAAGACCAAGTTAGGGAACTCCGATGCGCGGGCTGCAGTGGACCGCTTATTCTCAGAACACTTCAGTAAGTACTTGATGGAAAATCCAAGTGTTGCGCGCAAAGTGGTTGATAAAGGGATGCTTGCTTCCAAAGCCCGGGTCGCTGCCAAGCGTGCGCGGGAAGTCACGCGGAAGAAGAGCGGACTCGAAATCAGTAATCTGCCCGGTAAATTAGCCGATAACACCAGTAAAGACCCTGAAATCAGTGAATTATTCATCGTCGAAGGGGATTCCGCCGGTGGGTCAGCTAAGCAAGGTCGTTCGCGGTTAACGCAAGCAATCCTACCAATCCGGGGGAAGATTTTAAACGTTGAAAAGGCCAGCATCGATAAGATTCTGGCTAACGAAGAAATCCGGTCACTATTTACGGCGATGGGCACCGGCTTCGGTGGCGATTTTGACTTGAGCAAGGCCAACTACCACAAGTTGATCATCATGACCGATGCCGATGTCGATGGTGCGCATATTCGGACGTTGCTCTTAACGTTGTTCTACCGGTACATGCGGCCGTTAGTTGACGCTGGGTTCGTTTATATTGCTCAACCACCGTTGTATCAAGTGCGCCAAGGTAAATTCGTGAAGTATATCGATTCCGATGAAGAATTAAGCGAGGTCTTGGGACAATTGGCCCCATCACCTAAGCCAGTTGTGCAACGGTACAAGGGGCTTGGTGAAATGGACGCGGAACAATTATGGGAAACGACCATGGATCCAGACAAGCGGCGGCTTTTGCGCGTTCGTGATGAAGATGCAGCCGATGCTGACGGCGTCTTCTCAATGTTAATGGGCGACCAAGTCAAACCGCGCCGGGAATTTATTGAAGATAATGCCAAGTTCGTCCAGGATCTGGATGTTTAGTGTGTCAGCTTAGTGGTTCAACGCTGAGTGGCTGGGAGACATTGGCATGGTTATTTAATCACCTGGTCAATCCGTCAGTTCTATTTAACCAATTAAGCGGTAGAACTGCCCAGCAGACATATTATTAAACGAGCTTTAATCGCGGCAAAATGGATGAAGGAGGACGAATATTTTGGCTGATTCAGATTTATCAAACAATCGCATTTCGGATGTGAACCTCTCCAAAACCATGCGGACGTCATTCTTAAGTTACGCCATGAGTGTTATCGTGGCGCGGGCGTTACCGGATGTGCGAGATGGATTAAAACCAGTGCACCGGCGGATCCTTTACGGCATGAGTGAACTGGGTGTGACCCCGGACAAACCTTATAAGAAATCGGCCCGGATCGTTGGGGACGTCATGGGGAAATATCATCCCCACGGTGACTCCGCAATTTACGAGTCAATGGTGCGGATGGCCCAAGACTTTAGTTATCGCTACATGCTAGTCGATGGTCACGGGAACTTTGGCTCCGTCGATGGTGACGGTGCCGCTGCCATGCGGTATACCGAAGCCCGGATGAGCAAAATCGCGGTTGAAATGCTGCGCGATATTAATAAAGATACGGTTGATTGGCAACCGAACTATGATGATACGGAACGGGAACCAGCAGTACTACCTGCCCGTTTCCCCAACCTATTAGTCAACGGGGCAACCGGGATCGCCGTTGGGATGACGACCAACATTCCACCACATAACTTGGCTGAAGTTATTTCTGCCATTCACTTGTTGATGGACAACCCGGAAGCAACGACTGCGGACTTGATGGAAGTCTTACCAGGACCTGATTTCCCAACTGGCGGGATTGTCATGGGTAAATCCGGTATTCGGAAAGCTTACCAGACCGGACGCGGTAACATTATCGTTCGTGCTAAGGTCGACATTCAAGACCAGAAGAACGGTAAGCAACGGATTATCGTGACCGAACTCCCATACATGGTCAATAAGGCCAAGTTGATTGAACGAATCGCGGGCCTGGCACGGGACAAAGAAATCGAAGGCATTACCGATATCAATGACGAAAGTGACCGTGAAGGGATGCGGATCGTGATTGATGTTCGTCGGGATGCCAGTGCCTCAGTTATCTTGAATAATTTGTATAAGATGACGTTGATGCAGACGAACTTTGGTTTCAACATGTTGGCCATCGTCAAAGGTGCGCCGAAAGTCTTAAGTCTCAAGCAGATTTTGATCTATTACTTGGAACACCAAGAAGACGTTATTCGGCGGCGGACGGAATTCGACTTGAAGAAGGCCCAAGCACGGGCACACATTCTGGAAGGGTTACGAATTGCGCTTGACCATATCGACGAAATCATTCGTATCATTCGTCAGTCTGAAACGAGTGAAATCGCCAAGAACCAATTGATGGATAACTTCGGTTTGTCAGACAAACAAGCCCAAGCCATCTTGGATATGCGGTTAGTTCGCCTGACCGGTTTGGAACGTGAAAAGATTGAGAGTGAGTATCAAGACTTACTGAAGTCAATCGCAGACTACAAAGAAATTCTGGGCAGCAAGGAACGCATCAACCAAATCATCTACGAAGAATTAATGGAAATTCAACGGAAATTTGGGGACAAGCGTCGGACTGAACTCATGGTCGGTGAAGTCTTAAGTATCGAAGACGAAGACTTGATCGAAGAAGAAGAAGTTGCCGTGACCTTGACGCACAATGGTTACATCAAACGCTTGCCAACGACTGAATTTAAGTCGCAACATCGTGGTGGCCGTGGAATTCAAGGGATGGACGTGCACGATGATGACTTTATCGAGCACCTCTTAACGACATCGACACACGACGTCTTACTCTTCTTTACGAATGCCGGGAAAGTCTATCGGATGAAGGCTTACGAAATTCCTGAATACGGCCGGACCGCTAAAGGAATTCCAGTCATCAACCTATTGGGCGTTAATTCCGGTGAGAAGATTCAGGCGGTCGTTAACGTCACGGGCGATGCCAGTGCGTCAGACAACTACCTGTTCTTCACTACGGTCAACGGGGTCGTTAAACGGACGCCGGTTCAAGAATTCGCCAATATCCGGAGTAATGGTTTAAAGGCGATTACGTTGAAGGATGACGACGAATTGATTGGCGTCACGATTACTGACGGTCACCAGAACGTGATTATCGGGACCCATGACGGTTACGCCGTCAGTTTCGATGAAACCACGGTACGTTCGATGGGTCGGACGGCCTCTGGGGTTCGTGGGATTCGTCTCCGCGATGATGACTTTGTGATTGGCTTTGACGTTTTGAAGCCTGACAGCAACGTCTTTATCATCACGGAAAAAGGCTATGGGAAACAAACGCCAGCCGCTGACTACCCAATCAAGGGTCGTGGTGGTAAAGGAATCAAGACGGCGAACGTAACTGAAAAGAACGGTCATTTAGCCGGTTTGACGACAGTTGACGGTCAAGAAGACATCATGGTCATGACCAACCAAGGGGTGATGATTCGTTTCAACATTGCGACGGTCTCACAAACTGGTCGGGCCACGTTAGGTGTTCGCTTGATTCGCTTAGACGATGACGGTAAAGTCGCTACGATGGCCAAGGTCGATCCAGAGCCTGAAGGTGACGAACCAACGGATGCTAACGCAACTGAAGGGACCACTGATGACACAGCCGCAAACGAGACTGCGTCAGTTGAAGAAACCCCAGCCACTACGCCAAACGACGGCACGACTGGTTCAGATGATTCAGACAGTACGGATAGTTCAGACGATTCAGCTGAATAGTGAATTAACGATTTTAAGCTTCGCGGCAATGTTCGCGAAGCTTTTTTTGAACTTAAAATGAGCAAAATGCTAAAGTCAAAAGCCGCCAGCTTAGAACCGCTGGAAAGGGGCGAACTTTGCGTAGACCTGCTGTTATAGGGACGTCCTACACCGGCTTACAGGCATTTCTGACAACGCTGGAACGCGATGGACGCAGATTTCAGCCGAAAACCACGTCTTAAATACTGGTCTTCCACTAACCAAGCAAAAGACGATTGCAAAGTGGAATTTCATCGCTGAGCATTGTCAGAAATACCTTCCAGCCGGGGATGGTATTCGAAAGGCGGATATTTGCAAACTTAATTTGTATTGAAATGGATGTTGATTCTTAGCAGACAGCTAGTTTGTCATTAAACTGTCAGACAAATCTTGATTGAAAAATTCTTCATGACCCTAGACCATTTTATAGTGTTAGCACGCATGAGAGACTAAAGTACTGGATTTTACTGGATATGTATTCGGATTAGACGGACTAGGAACCAATCATCGTTTTTTTGGCAAACAGTGATTCTGTCATTCACCAACATTGACCCATAACGCCCTTCATATCCAGCACTGATACTGGTCCGGTTTCTTAATGACAATCAGACCTCTTTTGGTGGCCGTTTAACTGCCATTCAAGCAGGTTTTAATATTGTTAGCCAGCCTGAAAATCTGTGTAGGTGTACCCGTTACTAGCTTCACGGCTAGATTCGTACTACTTTCAGCAGGCCCGAGCTGGCTGCTTTTGACTCTAGAAAACAGCACGAATCATAAATAACAACTAGCTGACAACAACGAGGTAGCGCGAGTTCAATAATCGCTGTGATGTGGCGATATATTGGACTTCAAGCGCTGGCATAGCGTGCAAAATTGGCCTGAACTTTCAGAAAATAAAAATATTTCCCGGGAAATAAAATGGAAATTACCCCACTTCTGCGTAACTAACTGATGTAACGGATTCAGGATCTTTTTGTAACAGTCGGCCGCTTCAACCCTTGCAACAAACTGATTTAGATGATATACTTTAAATTCGTGAGTATCTGGCGTTTGCTAGATTACTTTCCTTGCTCTTCGCAGAGAAGGGCCTGAAGTCCATAAGGAGGTGCAAATTTCATGAGTGAATCAAAGAAATATGAAATTACTTACATCGTACGTCCCGACATCGACGATGCTGCTAAGACAGCTTTAGTTGATCGTTTTGACAAAATCTTAACTGATAACGGTGCGCAAGTAATTGATTCAAAAGACTGGTCAAAGCGTCGTTTCGCATACGAAATCGGTGGCTTTAACGAAGGTACTTACCATATCGTTAACTTAACAGCTACTGACGATGCTGCTTTGAACGAATTCGACCGTCTTTCAAAGATCAATGATGACATCTTACGTCATATGATCGTTAAACGCGAAGACTAATAGACAAAATTAATTTCAAGAGAGGAGCGCTTCTGCATGATTAACCGTACAATTCTTGTTGGCCGACTAACAAGAGATCCGGAATTACGTTACACGAATGGTGGTGCCGCCGTCGCGACATTCACAATTGCCGTAAACCGTCAATTCACTAATCAAAATGGGGAACGTGAAGCAGATTTTATCAGCTGCGTCATTTGGCGTAAAGCTGCTGAAAACTTTGCTAACTTCACCCATAAAGGCTCGCTTGTTGGAATCGATGGCCGGATCCAAACCCGGAACTACGAAAACCAACAAGGGGTACGGGTTTACGTTACAGAAGTTGTCGTTGAAAACTTCTCACTACTAGAATCACGCGCTGAGTCTGAACGTCATCAGGCTGCAAATGGTGGTAGTAATAACAATTACAACAATAGTAATTCGAATTACAACAATAATAGTGGGTACAGTAATCAAGGCCAAAATACGGCTCCTCAACAATCATCAGCGAATAACAACAACCCATTTGGGAATGGTAACGCCGGTAATGCGAACAGTGCCGCACCATCAAGCAGTGCGAACAACAACCAAGCCGATCCATTTGCTAACAATGGCGATCAGATTGATATCTCGGATGATGATTTACCATTCTAGTCTAATTGCTTAGACAGACATCGAGGAGGGAACTATCAATGGCACAACAAAGAAGAGGTGGCCGTCGTCGTCGTAAAGTCGACTTCATCGCCGCTAACCATATCGAATACATCGATTATAAAGATACTGACTTATTACGTCGTTTCATTTCAGAACGTGGAAAGATTTTGCCACGTCGTGTAACTGGGACTAGTGCTAAGAACCAACGTGCGTTAACTATCGCAATCAAGCGTGCACGGATCATGGGCTTATTAGCATTCGTATCCGAAGACTAATCAGTCTTTTAAAACCACAGACTTCGGTGCTGTGGTTTTTATTTACCCTGAAAGTGACGAAGAACGGGCAATCACGGCAAATAAAGCGTTTACGTTGTTCAACACCAATCGCTGAAGCAAATGGTGGTTTGTGATAAAATATAGACATTACTGAGAAGGCTTGAGGGATTTTTAATATGAAAAAGATCTTTTCGCGCGAAAAAATTCCATTTTTCTTACAAAACCAACAGTTACGGCTCCTAGCGCTGGTTATTTTTGGCTTGTCGCTAATTATGCTCGTGACCGGTTATTTGATGAACTGGATTTTTGGGACGGTTGTCCTCATCTTAATTGTGATGGCAGGCGTGATTTCCTACAATACGCTGATTGAGCTGAGCTCGAGTGCTAACGAATATATTTCGGATTTATCTTATCGCATTAAGCGCGGTGAGCAAGAAGCCTTGATTCAGATGCCAATTGGCGTGATGATTTTTAACGCTGATCAGACCATTGAGTGGGTCAATCCTTATCTTCAGCGGTATTTTGGTGATAAGGACGTCTTAGGTTATCGTTTGGAAGATATCGATCCGGCCTTGGCAGAGACGCTGAGCGCGCATATGGACGAACCAGCGACGATTCGTTGGCAAGACTATCAATTTGATTTACGCGTCCAACAGAGCACGAATACTGTCTATATGATGGACGTCACCAAGTACGCTGAACTGACCGACCAGTTTGAAGATGAAAAGTTAGTCATTGGGCAGATCTTCCTCGATAACTACGACGAAATCACCCAGTCGATGACTGATACGGATATTTCCAATTTGAATAATTACGTGACCAACGAATTGTCCAAGTGGACGCAGATGTTCGGCATGTACTTGAAGCGGCTCGACGATGACCACTTTTTCTTACTCGGCTATGCAAGCAGTTTACGCCGGGTCGAAGAAAATAAGTTCCGCATTCTGGATCGTATTCGAGAATCGACTTCGAAGCAGAACTTCCCATTAACGTTGAGTATTGGGATTGCGTACGGCGAACGAAATATGAACAATTTAGCCGATTTAGCGCAAAGTAACATGGACCTGGCGTTAGGGCGGGGTGGTGACCAAGTTGTCGTGAAGGCCGAAGATGAACCAGCACGCTTCTATGGCGGTAAGACCAACCCGATGGAAAAACGGACGCGGGTCCGGGCACGGATGATTAGTCAGACCTTGCAGGAATTGATGAATCAATCCGACCAAGTCTTTGTCCAAGGGCACCGGCAACCAGATATGGATGCGGTGGGGGCCTGCTTGGGTATTCGGCGGATTGCTAAAATGAATGACAAACAATGTTGGATCGTTTTGGATGAACAAAACGTCCATTCGGATATTCAGCGGTTACTAGATCAGTTGAAGTCTGACGAAGATATCGAAGCTTCGATTATCTCGCCAGAAGAAGCCCTAGAAAAGGCCACTGACCAAAGTTTATTGATCATGGCCGACCATTCTAAGCCAAGTATTTCGATGTCACAGGCGCTTTATGAGCGGCTTGAAAATCGGGTCATGATTATTGATCACCATCGCCGGGGCGAAGAATTTCCAGAAAACCCAGTTTTGGTTTATATTGAACCATATGCGTCATCGACGTGTGAGCTGATTACGGAAATGTTCGAATATCAGTCCCATGATGCGGAACCAATTAATAAGATTGAAGCAACGGCAATGTTGACGGGGATCGTGATTGATACCAAGTCGTTCTCGTTGCGGTCTGGTTCACGGACCTTCGATGCGGCCAGCTACTTACGTTCAGCGGGTGCCGATTCGCTGCTCGTACAACAGTTTATGAAGGAAAATGTCGACAGTTATCTGCAACGCAATCACTTGATTGAAACGGTTGAATTTGTCAATCAGGATATGGCGCTCTGTGTGGGTGAAAACGACCAAGTTTATGATCCCGTGACGGCGGCTCAAGCTGCGGACTCACTGTTGTCCATGTCGGGCGTCGACGCGTCATTTGTGATTACGCGTCGTGAAGACGGTCGGGTCGGTATCTCCGCACGGTCGCTAGGTGAGATCAACGTCCAAGTTTATATGGAAAAGCTGGGTGGTGGCGGTCACTTATCTAACGCCGCAACTCAGATTGAAGGCCAGTCGGTTGATGAGGTCAAACAGTCACTGATTGATTTGTTAACGGCGACGGATACGACCGATTCAGAATCTAATTAGGAGTGAAGACAAGATGCAAGTTATTTTTTTGAGTGATGTTCGTGGAAAAGGAAAACGTGGTCAAATCAAGAACGTGCCGGATGGGTACGCCACTAACTTTTTAATCAAAAAAGGATTGGCGAAGGAAGCCACTAAAGCGGCCATCAACACGTTGAAGGCTGAACAAAAGTCCGAAGCAGCCCGGGCTGCCGAAGAGTTAGCTGAAGCTAAGAAAATTAAAACAGCGCTCGAAGCTGACGAAACGGTCGTTGAATTAAAAGCCAAGGCTGGTACCGATGGCCGTTTGTTCGGCTCAATTCCTAGCAAGCAAATTGCCACGGCTTTAGCGGACCAATATCAAGTTAAGTTAGATAAACGTAAAATCGAATTGCCAGACCCAATTCGGGTATTAGGTTACACCAACGTGCCCGTCAAGTTACACCCAGAAGTAACGGCGAAAATTCGCGTGCACGTTGTCGAAAAGTAAAAGGACGGATCATAAATGAACAACGATGTGCTGGATCAAACCCCACCACAAAATATTGAAGCTGAAAAAGCGGTCTTAGGGGCCATTTTCCTGAATAGTGACGCCCTCGTGGAAGCCATGGAGTTTGTCGAAGCGCAAGATTTCTATCGCCGCGCACATCAAATCATTTTTGCCAGCATGGTGACCTTGAATGACCGGGACGAAGCGATTGATGCGGTGACGGTCAGCGATTTATTGACGGCCCAAAATCAATTGGAAGACGTCGGTGGGATGAGCTACATTGCTGAACTGGCTGGTTCAGTACCAACGGCTGCTAATGCCGGCTACTATGCTAAAATCGTGGCACAAAAAGCCACGGTGCGGCGCTTGATCAAGACCGCGACGGAAATCACGCAAAAAGCTTACACTGAAAATGACGACGTAACGACGTTATTGGATGATGCCGAACGTGACATCATGAACGTATCAGAACAGCGTAATCAGAGTGGGTTTAAGTCGATTTCGGATGTATTGAATGCGTCCATCGAAGAAATCGACCGGTTATACCAAAATGACGATGATATTACCGGGTTACCGACTGGCTTTGCCGAACTCGACAAGATGACGGCGGGACTGCAACCAGATAACTTGATTATCTTGGCAGCCCGGCCAGCCGTTGGTAAGACGGCCTTTGTCTTAAACATCGCGCAAAATGTGGCGACCAAGACCGATACGACGGTCGCAATTTTTAGTCTCGAAATGGGGGCCGAATCGTTAGTTAACCGGATGCTGTGTGCTGAAGGGAGTATCGATGCCGGCCACTTGCGAACTGGGCAGTTGAATGAAGAAGAGTGGGAACACTTGGTGGTCGCGATGGGGAGTCTCTCCAAGGCCAGTATCTTTATTGACGACACGCCTGGTATCAAGATGTCTGAAATTCGTGCCAAGAGTCGGCGGTTGGCGAAGGAACAAGGTAATTTGGGCCTGATCGTTGTCGATTACTTGCAGCTGATCGAAGGTAGTAACACTGAAAGTCGGCAACAAGAAGTTTCTGAAATTTCACGACAAATGAAGAAGCTCGCAAAGGAACTTGGTGTGCCCGTCATTGCGCTATCCCAATTGTCACGTGGCGTTGAACAACGTCAAGATAAACGACCAGTGCTGTCTGATATTCGTGAATCTGGGTCAATTGAACAAGATGCGGATATCGTTGCCTTCTTATACCGGGAAGATTACTACGAACGTGAAGGCGGCGACGATGATGACGGCGGCAACTTTGGCGGTGGTGGCGGTGACTTCAACGGCGGTGATCCCCGTGAGCAGGACGCTTCCGAAGACGTCGGTGAAGTTGAAGTTATCATCGAAAAGAACCGTGCCGGTGCGCGGGGAACGGTCAAACTATTATTCGTCAAACCATTCAATAAATTCTCGTCGGTATCCTATGCACAGGATCCGCAAGCTTAAATCAAGCCTCCTTAATTGTATGTTAAGGGGGCTTTTTTGAGTCGGCTTTTGGGAGACACCCGGATGAGAGTCAGTAATCAAAATATAAATGCCCCTGTTATTTTGAATAAATTTTGCTATGATGAAAAGTAGACAGATTAAAATTTCAAGTGAACACTTTTCAATACGTTCGCTCAAAGTAAGTATTAATCGATATTTAGGTAGAAGATGGTGGTGATGGTGTGGCACAAAAACAGTTGATTAAGACCCCCTGGCTGATTGCCGGGCAGTTCATGAATAACATCGGTATGAGCTTTATTTGGCCGTTAACGACGATTTATATGCATAACGTCTTAGGAAAGTCGTTAACGGAGACGGGGGTAGTCTTAATGCTTAATTCGGTCGCCAACGTGTTAGCTAGCACCATCGGCGGGCGAATCTTTGACCGCGGCAACCCCTATCACTTGTTACTAATGGGAATTGGTTTGAACGGACTAGCCAACTTCGCGCTGATCTTTTTCCATGGTTGGCCGTGGTATCCGTTACTACTAGTAGTGACCGGGTTTGCCAGTGGTTGGTTGAATACGATGTTTAACGCGCTGGCGGCCAGTGTGCCCCGTGACAAAGTCCGGCGAACCTTCACGCTGATGTACTTAGCCGCCAATCTTGGCGTGGTGTTTGGTACGATGCTGGTGGGAATCGTCTACAGTATGGGCATGCAGTTATTGTTCTCACTGACGACCAGTTTATTCGTGATTTTCTTGATTATCGCGCTATTTGAATATAACGTGGATTCATCGAATGTCACGGGCGTTGATCCGCGACAGGGTCAAAATATCCAATTGCCTCGTGCTAATTTCCATATCGTGTGGACCTTTTTTATTAGTTTATTTATTATTTGGTTGCTCTATGAACAATGGGTCAGCAATCTCTCGGTCTACATGACCAACCTCGGGATGCCACTAAGAAACTACAGCTTCTTGTGGACGATCAACGCTGGGTTACTGGTGCTGATTCAAAGCATCTTGAGCTTGTTAGGCGATCGGATCAAGAATCTCTATTATCAATTCTTCTTTGGCATGTTATTTGTCGGGTTATCGTTTTTATCGTTAGTAATTGCCCACGACTATCCGCATTTTATCTTCGCGATGGTCCTCTTAACGATTGGCGAGGCCACCTGGTCACCGGCGATGCCAACGCTAGTCAGTCAGTTGTCGCCAATCAGTGCCAAGGGCCGTTACCAAGGATTAGTCCAGGCCTTTTGTGCACTGGGCCGCTCACTCGGGCCACTGTTCGGCGGGGTGATTATCGACAACTGGTCGTACAAAGCGTTGTTTCTACTCGCATTCGTTGTCCTACTAATTGTGTTAGCGGTCAATGTTGGGGTGGTACATTTGAATCACCCACGCGCGGTTAATTATATGAAAACAGATTTAAAAACCAATGTTTCACGTGAAACAAAATAATCAGAAAAGATGGTGTCGTCATGAAAGTGATGCGAAAATTGCACGCCAAACGCGTCGTAATCAAAGTTGGGACGAGTACGTTAGTGTATCCCGATGGGTCGATCAATTTACGTGCAATCGATCAATTAGCCTTTGTGATTAGTGCAATGCGGCATCGGGGACGCGAGGTCGTACTCGTCTCCTCGGGGGCCATTGGTGTCGGTTTGAATTACATGGGCTTGAAGCAACGGCCAAAAGCAATTCCAGAACAACAAGCAATCGCAGCAATCGGTCAAACTGAATTGATTTCGATTTATAAAGAACGGTTTGCTATTTATGAACAAAAAATCGGTCAACTACTATTAACACGCGACATTTTTGTTTATCCCAAGAGCCATCACAATGTGTTGAATACCTTTGAAGCGTTGCTCAAGCAAAATGTGGTGCCAATCGTGAATGAAAATGATACGGTCGCCGTGGATGAATTGGACCACGAGACCAAGTTTGGTGATAACGATCAACTCTCAGCCATCGTAGCGACCAATATTGGCGCGGATCTACTGATTATGCTATCCGATATTGATGGCTTTTATGATGGTAATCCAAATGCTGATGCGCAAGCGCAGTTACTGGCCCATATTGAGAAGGTCGATCAGCACACGTACGAACTCGCTGGTGGTAGTGGCAGTCGTTTTGGTACAGGCGGCATGGTCACGAAGCTCAAAGCTGCTGAACGGATGATTGACGCGCACGGCCAGATGATTTTGGCGAATGGTGCGGATCCTAGCGTGATTTTTCAAATTTTGGCTGGCGAACCCGTCGGCACACTTTTTGGTTAGACGAGAATAGGAGGACAAATGGCATGGAAGACTTAGCACAATTAGGGCAACGCGCACAGCAGGCCAGCTATTCGCTGGGATTACTGTCCACGATGCAAAAGAATCAAGTATTGTTAGCAATGGCCGCAGCTTTAACGGCCCAGCAAGATGAAATTCTAGCAGCCAATGCGAAGGACTTAGAAAACCCGCAAGTTCCTGAAAAGTTCGTGGATCGGCTCAGACTGACTGCTGACCGGATCAAAGCGATGGCAACTGGTCTCAAACAAGTGGTGGCTTTGCCCGACCCAATCGGTAATGTCGACCGTGCTTGGCGCAATGAAGCTGGTCTGATGATTGCAAAGGAACGGGTGCCACTTGGGGTCATCGGGATGATTTTCGAAGCACGCCCGAACGTGACGGTCGACGCCTCTGCACTCTGTTTTAAGACGGGAAACGCCGTCATTTTACGGGGTGGCAAGGAAGCAATTCACTCTAACCAAGCGTTAGTTCAAGTTCTTCGTGGCGCTTTACGTGCTAACGATGTGGACGAGAATGCAATCCAATTGATTACGGATACCTCGCATGCCACGGCCGAGAAGTTCATGCAACTGACAGACTACGTGGATGTCTTGATTCCACGGGGCAGTGCACGTTTGATTCAGACGGTCCTCGCCAAAGCCACGGTGCCCGTCATTGAAACGGGTGCCGGCAATTGCCACGTCTACGTTGATAAGGATGCGCAGTTGCAAATGGCCACGGACATTGTCATTAACGGTAAGGTTCAACGGCCTTCCGTCTGCAATGCAACCGAAAAACTCTTGATCCATCAAGACGTTGCGGCAGCGTACTTACCAAGTATGATTCAAGCATTGCGTGACCAGGGCGTCGAAGTTCGTGGTGATCAGGCGACCCAAGCAATTGTACCGGATGTCGTGCCAGCGACGGATGCCGACTGGGGTACCGAGTATAATGATTTGATCATTGCGGTGAAAGTCGTGGATTCAGAAGCGGCCGCCATTGCACACATCAACCGCTACAATACGCAACATTCGGAAGCAATTGTGACGGATAATTACCAAGCAGGTAAAATCTTCCAGCAACGGGTCAATGCGGCATGCGTCTATATTAACGCCTCAACTCGGTTCACCGACGGCTTTGAATTTGGCTTCGGCGCTGAAATTGGTATTTCAACGCAGAAATTACACGCCCGTGGGCCAATGGGCTTAGCCGAACTCACCTCATATAAGTATGTGATTGACGGTAACGGCCAAGTTCGCCATTAAGCGGATGTTAACTTAAGCAAATATAAGAAGTGCCACAGTGCACAGCTATTCTTGATGGATGGCTGTGTGCTGTGACACTTTTTTAGTATTTTAGTACTTTGGTACCTCAGTAATTTAACGTCTTAGTACTTCAGTATTTTGGTACTAAAAATGATCAAAAAACTAAGTTTAAGTTCAAAGGCAGCCAGCTGAGAACCGCTGGAAACAAAGCAAATTAGCGTAAACTTTCAGTTGCAGATTCGTCCTAGGCCGGCTTCCAGGCATTCTGGGCAATGGTCGGAACGCGGTGGACACAGATTTAAGCCGACAAACCACGTCTTAAATACTGGTCTTTCACTAACCAAGCACAAAACGCTTGCTAAGTGAAATTTCACCACTTGGCCTTGCCCAGAATACCTTCCAGCCGGGATTGTATTCGAAAGGCGGACATGTGCGGACCCAACTTTAAATGAACTGGTCGTTGACTCTTAGTAAACAGTTATTTTGGTAATAAACTGTAAGATAAGCTTCTGATAAAAGCTATCATACTCGTATTCTAATTAATAGGAGGACGCAGTATCACTGAACATTGTCAGAATTTTCTCTAGGCACTTACAATGTAAAAGTCTTAAATTTTAAACGGATGGCAAATACGTCGTCTAACTTGAAGGATAGTTTCCATCCAACAAGTTGCTCAATAATCTTCAGGCAATCATATTAGTATTTAAGCTCAATAAATCGTCATCGATGCTACTTCAAAGTTTGCATAAAGGCCCATTCACCTAATATTTCAGTGGTCAATTGCACCCAGATAGGTGGCCGTTCATCTGCCATTCGAGCGGCTTCCCGACTGGAGGGGCTGGCTGACAATGCTCAAGGGCGAAATTCTTCTTGTCCGGGTGGTCTTCCCGGGCTAGAAGAAGACTCGTATTTGAAATTGCACAGTGATTTTCTGCGTGAGTTCAAATCGATGTCCGCCCTGTTCCAGCGTTGTCAGCCGGCCCCGGAAGTCGGACTAGGGCGCGCATCTGCCGACGAACAGTAAACCAATTGCTTGGCGCACCTTAGACCCAGCTAATCATCTAGTACAGGGTCAACTCTCATTTGCCATGCTGACAAATCTAATTTTGGTTCGTCAGCAATATTGAACTGAATCTCTTAATCAGCGACAGTTACACGCGCCATGAAAACTTTTAGTTGACAGATGTAAACTCTAGCACTAATCTTATCTTAACTAGTTTTTAATTATTTAGGAGGAATCACGATGACTAACTTAGGAACACAAAACGGTCAATTAGTTGTGAAGACTAGCAGTATGCGGCTCACAACGGATAATGGTGGCTTACCGTTGATGTGTTGTTGTTGCCAATCAGTTGACAGTCGACAATAACACAGGATTACTAAGTGAGGCGTTATGAGTGATGAAAATTAAATTATGGGTCAGCGGTGTCAGTATTGCGTTACTAGGGTTAGTCTTAGCAGGGTGTGGCAGTCAGAAGTCTAGTCAGCAGAAGACGTTGAACGTCACTGCTAGCCAAGCGATGGCGACGGCCGACCCAGATAAAGCTGATGATATCGTCAGCCAGGCCGCCATTGCACAGTTCATGGAGGGACTATACACCACCAACCAAAAGGGTAAAGTGGTGCCGGCCATTGCTAAGAAGGTCGTCAAGCCAACTAATGATGGGAAGACGTACACCTTCAATTTGCGGCACAACGCAAAGTGGTCGAATGGTAAAAAAGTAACCGCGGCCGACTTCGTTTATTCCTTACAACGGCAAGTTGATCCGAATACGAAGTCCCAAGAAGTTGGCCATGTGGCTGAAATCAAGAATGCCACGGCCATTACAGCCGGTAAAAAGGCCGTTAAGACGTTAGGCGTCAAGGCCCTGGGTAAGTACAAGTTACAAATTACGTTGAAACAACGAGTGCCGTACTTCAACTACCGGCTGGCCACTGAAATTTATCCGTTGAATAAGACTTTTACGGAAAAGTATGGCAATAAGTACGGAACTTCAGCTAAGAAGACCTTGTCGAATGGGCCATACGTTCTCAAGGGTTGGACGGGGACTAATGACACGTGGAAATACGTGAAGAACCCGTACTACTATGGGCATAAACAAGTCAAAATCAAGAACGTCAAGGTTCAGACGGTCAAGAATAATAGTACCGCTGAAAACTTGTTCCAAAGCGATCAGGTTCAAGTGACCCAGATTACTGGGACTCAAGTTTCAGAGGCACAACGCGGATCGCTCAAGAGTCAGTTGAAGATTACGAAGCTGAACCAGCTCTACTTCATGCTCTGGAACCAGAAACGTTCTGCCCTACAAAACACCGATTTGCGGCGGGCGGTTAGTTATGCGCTCAACCGGCAATCGTTGGTCAAGAACATTCTGAAAGATGGTTCCGTTGCGGCAACGTCGTTAGTGCCATCAGGTAATACGACGAACCCAACGACTGGCAAGGACTTCAATACGGATACGGGTAACTTGTACCCATACAGTCCTGCGAAGGCCAAGCAATACTGGAAGAAAGCTCAGGCTAGTCTTGGCAAACAGAAGTTGACGCTGCAATTATTAACGAACGACAATGATATCAATAAGTCAGTCGCAGAATACATTCAAGCGGCCATCCAGAAGAATCTCAAAGGGGTGACCGTCAACGTGAAGTCGGTCCCACTGACTAATGAAATCTCAACGCTCAGCAAGGGTGACTTTGATTTTGCCACCTTGTCCTGGTCGAGTGACTTCCAAGACCCAATTGATTTCTTGAACAAGGCGTCAATGACCAACTCCGTTAACTTCGGGAAGTTCAACAATGCCAAGTATGAGAAGCTGATTTCAACGATCACCGCTGATAAGCAGTCCACCAAGGCGCGTTACCAGACGATGCAACAAGCTGCTAAGTTAGTTGCCCAAGAACAAGGAGTCACCCCAATCTATCAAACGTCGGCCGCACACCTGATCAGTAAAAAAGTCGGCGGCGTACACTTTACCTTGTTGCGGGATACGCTTTATCGGTACGCTTATTGGAAATAGTACTTTATGAGGGTCAAACGCTGCTTTAGATGTTTCAGAAGCTTAAAATTAGAAGCTTCAAATTAGAAGCTTCAAATTAGAAACTTCAAAGTAGAAGTTTCTGAAGTGACAGCCCTCAACCACAACGCCATTCAGGTCTACGCGCCTGAATGGCGTTTTTAGGTCCAACCACCGCCAGAAATATTAATAATTTGATAGAAATGTAATTGAATAAATCAACCAAGCCGAAAAAACCACGTTTTTTCGGCTTTTTTTGATCAATTGTGAGACTAGACAAGTCAACGGTAGTTACCACGGGCTTCACTGCGAATAGTTGTCATGACTCAGTTTGCAGAGAATTGACGCCCAACCAATAATAATCCTTATATTTTCGGCGTTTATACCGGTTGTAGTAGTTAAGTAAGGCCACCTTATCAAGGATAGGCAAACGCCAATCAACTACTTATAATAAGATTAATTTTATGGAACTGCTCAGTTAATCACATAGGGGGTGTGAGGTGTTGGTCAAACAAGTTACTGAAATAAACGATGCAAGTTACTTATTTAATACCGGCACGGGTTTTAACAGTCAGGATTACCTCGGGTGCCACTTAGCAGCGACAGGTCGCGCGGTCTTTCGCGTCTGGGCGCCACATGCAAAAGCGGTCGCCGTTGTCGGTGATTTTAATGATTGGCAGCCGACTCGCCTGAAATTATTAGGGTCAACTGGCATTTGGCAGGGGAACTCGCGGGTGTCCATGCGGGGGACCTCTACAAATTTCAAGTCACAACGGCCACTGGTCAGGTGATGCTCAAAATCGATCCGTTTGCCCAACAGTTTGAACGCAAACCTGGTGATGCGAGTGTCGTCGTCGAACCCGTCTCAATGGTGTGGCACGACAGTTTATGGCTCGCACGGCGGAAAAAATCGCACGCGGCCAACCGACCAATCAATATTTATGAAGTCCACTTAGGCTCGTGGCGCCGACACGCGGATGACAGCTATGAGACCTATGCCGAGTTGGCGACGGAATTGATTCCCTACGTCAAAGCGTTGGGGTATACCCACATTGAACTGATGCCCGTGATGGAACATTTATTAGATGCTTCGTGGGGCTATCAGCAGCTCGGTTACTTTGCTCCAACGAGTCGGTTTGGCAGTCGTGATGACTTTCTGAAGTTCGTCGACCAGTGCCACCAAGCTAACATTGGCGTGTTAGTCGACTGGGTCCCCGGCCACTTCATCCGCAATTACGATGCCCTGTATCAGTACGACGGGACGCCGACCTTTGAGTATGCGGATGCCAAACGGGCGGACAATCGGCGTTGGGGGGCTTGGAACTTTGATCTCGGTAAGACCCAAGTCCAGAGTTTCTTAATTTCAAGCGCGCTGTTCTGGCTCGACCAGTGCCATCTCGATGGGCTCCGCGTTGACGCCGTCTCGAACATGCTGTACCTCGACTATGACGAAGGGCGTGAGGACCAGGTCAACCAGTATGGTGATAATCGCAATCTCGAAGGCATCGCCTTTCTGAAAAAGCTCAATACGACGATTCTCACGCGTCATCCAGACGTTTTGATGATTGCCGAAGAATCATCCGCTTACCCCCAAGTCACCGGGGCAGTCGCTGACGGCGGACTGGGGTTTAACTATAAGTGGAATATGGGGTGGATGCACGATACGCTCGACTTCTTCATGATGGATCCGCTCTATCGCCACGACCACTTTAACCTACTGACCTTTGCCTTTGTCTACATGTTCGATGAGCACTTCATTTTGCCGTTTTCTCACGATGAGGTCGTGCATGGCAAGAAGTCGTTGATGCATAAGATGCCGGGCGACCGCTACAATCAGTTCGCCAATTTACGCACGATGCTGACGTATATGCTGGCATTTCCAGGCAAACAGCTGAATTTTATGGGGGCCGAGTGGGGCCAGTTCCTAGAATGGCGGGATTGGAGTGCCTTGGAATGGGTCGACTTGAAGGACAAACTCAATAAGCGGATGCAGCACTTTACCGCGACTTTAAACCAAGTTTATCGGCAAAATCGGCCGCTATGGGAACTCGACCATGCGCCTGAAGGGATTATTTATACCCATACCGATGATCCAGACAGCTCGACGATGAGTTTTATTCGCCAAGCCAAACGCAAGTACAGTTTTGTCGTAGCGGCCTTTAACTTTGTGCCCGTCGAACGGCGCGAATATCGCATTGGCGTCCCATATCGGGGGCATTACGAACTATTACTCAATACAGAAGACCAAGCCTTTGGCGGGACGTGGACCAAGCTCGAAACGGACTTTACGGCTGACGCGGTCCCGTATCGTGGTCAACCAGCCAGTTTTACGGTGACGTTACCCGCGATGGGCGCGTTGTTAATTCGACCAGTCAAAATAATGCGAGGGGGAGTTAAGCATGCAAGATGACATGTTAGGAATCATTTTAGCGGGCGGTCAAGGGACCCGTCTAGGTAAGTTAACGAAGGATACGGCCAAACCAGCCGTGCCGTTTGGTGGCCGGTATCGGATCATTGATTTTACGCTCAGCAACTGTGCGAACTCCGGCGTGAACACGGTCGGCGTCATTACGCAGTATCAACCCTTAGAGTTGAATGCGCACATCGGCAGTGGCGCTAGCTGGGGCTTTGACAGTTTGAATGGTGGCGTGACTGTCCTGCAGCCGTATTCGTCAAGTGAAGGCGAGAAGTTCTTCCAAGGAACTGCTCACGCCATTTATCAAAATATCGAATATATCGACCAACAAGATCCGAAGTATTTGCTGGTTCTGTCTGGCGACCATATCTATAAAATGGATTATGACGCGATGCTGAAATATCATCAGGAGAAGAAAGCATCACTGACGGTCGGCGTGATTCCGGTATCTAAAGAAGAAGCAAAGCGCTTCGGCATGATGAATACCGATGCCACTGACCGGATTATCGAGTTTGAAGAAAAACCCGAACATCCCAAGAGCGACAAAGCTTCGATGGGGATCTACATTTTCAACTGGCCGACGCTTCGGGACTATCTCGTTAAGAGTTATGCGACCGATAAGTCGTTGGAAGACTTCGGGAAAAACGTGATTCCATCCTATCTGGCCAATAATGAATCCGTTTACGCGTATGCGTTTAAAGGCTATTGGCGCGATGTCGGGACCATCAAGAGTCTGTGGAAAGCCAACATGGAGTTCTTGTCGCCGCATAATCGGTTGAATATTGGCGACCGCTACTGGCGCATCTATTCTAAAGCGGAGGTCCTGCCACCGATGTTTTTGACCGAAACGAGTCAGGTCAATAACGCGATGGTCGTCGATAGTTGCTACGTCGCGGGTGAAATCGACCATTCGATCTTGTCGCAGCGGGTCTCCGTTGGGATGGGCAGTCGCATTGTCGACAGTATGGTCATGCCGGGTGCGACGATTGGCAAGAACGTGGTGATCGACCACGCACTAATTGGTGAAGATGCAGTGATTGGTGATGATGCCCAGATCATCGGAACGGATGATGAGATTGCAGTCGTTGGGTATCACGAAACGATGGGGGTGGAACAACCATGAGACGTGAACAAGTTAGTGCCATTATCAACCTACTAGAACCAAGTGATGAGTTGCAGCCATTAACGGCCGTGCGACCAGTTGGCATGCTACCATTTGGCGGCCGCTACCGCTTAGTCGATTTTCAACTTTCGAGCGTGATCAATGCTGGAATTCAAAATGTGATGGTAACGGTGCCGCGTTCCGGTCGGTCAGTCGCTGACCATCTCAGAAGCGGCCGTGATTGGAGCCTGAACACGATTCGCGGGGGCCTATTCCTATCGCCCTATAATGATTTGAAACTGGTTGCTCCGGAGAAAAAAGCGGCGCTGTTGCATCACTACTACGATAATTCGATTCAGTTCCTCAAATGCAGTCAGAGCGAGTACTCGGTCGTGATGAGCACCCGCAACGTCGGTAATATTGATTTGAAGGCGCTATTACGTTATCACGAGGAGCGCAATAGTCCCGTAACGGCCGTTTACAAACGGGTCGACCCGGCCAGTCTGATTCCTGAGAATACGATTTTACAATTGACCGCCAAGGGTGAAGCGACGGCGGTAGTGCCAATGAGTAAGGCGAAAATCGGGCCGCGGACTAAAAAAGTGGCCAAGAGTATGGCGATTTACCTGATGAGTACCGTCGACTTGATTGAACTATTACAGTCTGCAAACCAGCGTGGCGACATGATCAGTTTGGAAGAATTGATGCGTCAAGCCGTGATTCAGCACAACGCGAACGCCTTTGAATACACCGGATTCGAAGCCAATATTCATGATATCAAGAGTTATTTCGCCGCCAACATGGCTGTGTTGGATGAAGCTAACTTCCGGGCGCTATTCTACAGTTCGCGGCGCATCTACACCAAGGTCAAAAATGAGATTCCGACGTTCTTTGCAACGGGCTCACTGTGTCGTGATAGCCTCTGCGGGACGGGGGGATACATCGAGGGACAAATCACACATTCCGTTATTTTCCGCGACGTCCTGGTCAATCGCGATACCCAAGTCAAAAATGCCATCATCATGCAAGGGGCCCGGATCGGTGCCGGATGTAAGCTCGAAAATGTCATTATTGATAAGGATGCCGTGATTGGGCCTAACCTGGTGCTCAAGGGCACACCAACTGCGCCATTGATTATCAGCAAAGGCCAGCGCGTCTTCCAACAAGCGGAGGTGGCGGTCAATGACTAGGGTGTTATTTGCAGCGGCAGAATCGGCCCCCTTTTATAAAACGGGGGGACTGGGTGACGTCAGCATGGCGCTGCCGCGTGCGTTACAAGCAGAAGGCGTCGAGACGCGGGTCGTGATTCCCTACTATCCCCGGCAGATGCCAGCCGAGTACCAGCAGCAGTTAAAACCCGTGACGCACTTTACCGTTCAAGTGGGCGCCCGCGCGATGTATTGTGGCGTTAAGACGGTGACGGTCGCACACGTTCAATATTATTTAATTGATAATTTAGACTACTTTGGCCGCGACGGCCTATACGGTTACTGGGATGACGGCGAACGGTTCGCCTTTTTCCAGATGGCAATCTGTGAAATGATGGAACGCATCGATTATATTCCAGACATTTTGCAGCTCAACGATTGGCACACCGCGTTTATCCCGGTCTTATTAGCCGAAAAGTACTACTGGATCGAAGCGTACCGCGATATCAAGACGCTGCTGACGATTCATAATTTACAATTTCAGGGCATCTATGACCCGATTATCTTAGATAGCCTCTTTCGCATCGGGACCGAGACGTATACCGAGTCGGGGGTCGCCTTCTATGACCGAGTGAACTGGCTGAAGGGTGGCATTAACTTTGCGGATGCCGTCAACACCGTCTCACCGACCTATGCGCAGGAGATTCAGACACCGGCGTTTGGCGAACACCTGGACGGGGTTTTGCGGGCCAATCGGCATAAGCTGAGCGGCATCTTGAATGGCATCGACACCCAGGTCTATGATCCAGCGACTGACCCGGCGTTAAAGGTCAATTATACGGTCAAGGACTTAAAGTCGAAGCGGTTGGACAAACGGGCGTTGCAACGGCGTCTCGGCTTACCTGAAAAAGATGTCCCACTCCTGGCCGTCATTTCACGGCTGACGCGCCAAAAAGGGATTGATCTGTTGCTAGATTCATTGGATCCCTTCTTGCAGCGCCAAGATGTGCAGTTAGTGGTATTGGGAACCGGTGAGCCAGCGCTCGAACAAGCCTGGCGGACCTATCAACAGGCGTACCCGCAAAAAGTGGTGGCCGCGATTCAGTTTGATACGCAGCTGGCCCAGCAAATCTACGCGGCTAGTGACCTCTTCTTGATGCCGTCCGCCTTCGAACCCTGTGGCTTATCGCAAATGATGGCGATGCATTATGGAAGTCTGCCAGTCGTGCACGCGGTCGGCGGATTGCGCGATACGGTGATGCCCTACAATCAATATACCGGTCAGGGTACGGGGTTTAGCTTCGATGATTACCGGCCAGAAGTGTTCCGCAAGATACTGACGGAAGCCGTAAACTTATACCGGCATGATCCGCAAATCTGGCGGCAATTACAACATCAAGCGATGACCTGTGATTTTGGCTGGGAACGCTCGGCGCAACAGTACCGAACAACTTATTTGAAGTTAATGCGTTAGGTTTAGTGGGGGTGTGAGTGTGAAATTAACGTGCGCACAGTTTAAGAAAGATTTTTTAAGTGAAATTGAGACGCTGTATTCGACAGCGCTGAATGACACGTCAACGATCGGCCAGTTTATCGCGCTCGGGCAGCTAGTCCGGCGCTACAACAGTCAGAGTTGGACGCGAACGGCGAAATTGTATCGCGACCAGCATCAAAAACAAGTCTATTACTTCTCTATCGAATTTTTGCCAGGTCGACTCCTGGCTTCCAACCTGCTGAACCTGAATTTACTGGATACGGTCAAAAAAGGGTTAAAAGAGTTGGGTTTAGATTTCGAGACCATCAGCCGAGCGGAACCCGATCCCGCACTGGGTAACGGCGGTTTAGGGCGGTTGGCAGCCTGCTACATGGACGCGATGGCTAGCTTGAAGATTGCGGGTAATGGTAACGGTATCCGCTATCGCTATGGCCTATTCAAACAAGTCTTTATGGACGGCTACCAAGTCGAATTGCCCGACGATTGGTTACATCATGGCAATGTCTGGGAGACGCGCCGTGATAATAAGAGTTGCCTCGTTCAATTTGGTGGTAACGTCTGGCTCCAGCCGCAACCTGATGGCAGCCTGCAACCACAATATGAAAATACGGATGATGTCTTAGCGGTTCCTTACGATGTCGGGATCGTCGGCTACCATAATGACATCACGAATACCCTACGTTTATGGTCGGCAGAACTGCCACCCAGTGCGTCTGAAAGCTACTCATCGCAGGCACAACGGGACCGCATCAGCGATATTACCAAGGTGCTCTATCCGGATGACTCCAATTCGGCCGGGCAGCAACTGCGACTACGCCAAGAATACTTTTTCTCATCCGCTGGTGTGCAAAGTATCGTCCGGGACTTTTGTGCGAGTCATCATGGCTTGCGTAATCTGGGTAAAAAGGTCGCGATTCACATCAATGATACCCATCCGACGCTCGTCATTCCGGAAATGATGCGGCTACTCATGGACGAGCATCACTGCACCTGGGACGTGGCCTGGACGTTGACGACCCAAGTAATGAGTTATACCAACCATACGATTTTACAAGAAGCATTGGAAACGTGGCCGATCGACATGTTTAAGGGGCTGTTGCCACGAATCTACCAGATTATCGTCGAAATCGACCGGCGTTATCGGGAACAACAGACGCCGATTTTTGGCAAGGCCCTGGTCGATCAGACGACGCCATTGGGCAATGGCCAGGTACGGATGGCCTACTTGGCGGTGATTGGCAGCCATAGTGTTAACGGGGTCGCACCGTTGCATACCGAGCTACTGAAGACGGACGTGTTACGGGGGCTGTATCAAGTCTATCCAGAACGCTTCAATAATAAGACGAACGGGATTGCGACTAGGCGCTGGGTCCAACTCGCCAACCAACCCTTGGCACACTTGGTTGATCAGACGATCGGCACGGATTGGCGCCGACAGCCTGATTTGTTGCAGACTTTGCTGCCGTACCAACAAGACGACCACTTTTTGCACCAATTAGGACAAGTCAAACAGATTAATAAGCAAGCTTTGGCGGCGTATGTACAGCGGACGATGGGGATTAAAATCAGGACCGATGCCATCTATGACGTCCAGATCAAACGGCTACACGCCTATAAACGGCAACTACTGCACGTGTTTGAGATTCTGCGGGAATATTTTGAACTCAAGGACCACCCGCAAGCACCGTTCGTCCCGCGGGTGCACGTTTTCGGCGCCAAGGCAGCGCCAAGTTACCACTATGCCAAGGCGATTATTAAGCTGATCAATGTGGTGGCGGACTTGGTCAATCAGGACCCAGCCATCGGGGATCGGTTGAAAGTGGTCTTCATTCCGAACTATGGCGTGTCGATCGCTGAATTGATCATTCCCGCCGCGGATGTGAGTGAGCAAATTTCAACCGCCTCTAAGGAAGCGTCGGGAACCAGCAATATGAAGTTGATGGCAAATGGCGCCTTGTCGTTAGCAACTTATGATGGTGCTAACATCGATATTATCCAAGCGGCCGGATCGGAGAATGAGTATCCGTTCGGTTTGAAGGTGGATGAGGTCTATGACTACTATCATCGCGGCAATTATCACGCGGCGGACTTTTACCAGGCTGATCCAGAATTAAAACGTATTTTGGATAGCTTAGTCGATGGGACGATTCCGGGGATTCCAACGGTCGGTCGCGAGATTTACGATTCACTACTGCGGTACAACGATGAGTTCTTTGTCTTGGCAGATTATCGCGCGTATGTCACGCAACAACAACAAATCAGTCGTGATTTCCAAGACCAACCGACCTGGCAACAACGGTCACTGGCCAACATCGCGGCTTCCGGGCACTTTGCAGCTGATTTGGCCGTCGCTCGGTATGCGGACGATATTTGGCAAGTGCCGCACGAGCGGTTGAATTAAGAAAGGAAGGGTGACAATGCAGGTCACGTATAACTCGTTTTTACCGACGTACAAGGCACCCTTTGGCGCGGTCATCCGGCAGACGCCCATCCAATTCACCATTGGTATTCAAAGTGTCACACCGGTCAAACAGGTCGATTTGTGTGTGGCACATGACGGCCAGTGGGATGACGAGGCCACGTTCCCGCTGCGACCCGTGAGCCCGACGACCTATACGACCACGTTTATCCCAACTCAGGTGGGCCTCTATTTTTACTACTTTCGCATCGAAACAGCCACTACGACCGTGTTCTACGGCTGTGTCGATGGCGGTTATGGTGGCCCCGGCGTGCAATACGTTTTGCGAGAACACGTTCAGATGTACCAATTGACGATTTTAAAAGCAATCGAGACCTTGCCCCAGTGGTACCGGGAGGGCGTCGCCTATCAGATTTTTGTCGACCGCTTTAATAATGGCAATGCGGATGGGCACGTCAATGCGCCAAAAGCGAATAGCTTTATCTATGGTCGTTTGACCGACCGGCCGCTGTACGTTCGCGATGAACACCGGGCGATTTTACGTTGGGACTTTTATGGGGGCAATCTGCGGGGCATCCGTGCGAAGATTCCCTATTTACAACAGCTCGGCGTGACGATTGTTTACCTGACGCCGATTTTTGAAGCCAGTAGCAATCACCGCTACGATACGGGCGATTTTCTGAAAATCGACCCGGTCCTGGGTACGCTAGCGGATTTCGATGACCTGGTCACCGCACTACACCAAGCCGGGATGCGCTTGATTTTAGACGGCGTTTTCAACCATGTGGGCGTGGATTCCAAGTATTTTAATCAGGCTGAAAAGTACCCCACCGTGGGGGCGACGCAGTCTAAGGATAGCCCGTACTATCGGTGGTTTACCTTCATCCACTATCCGCAAGACTATGACAGTTGGTGGGGAATTCGGGACTTGCCGACGGTCGACAAGGAAGACCCGACTTACCGGGATTTTATCTTTGGCAAACCCGACTCGGTGATCGACTATTGGACGCAGCGGGGCGTTGACGGCTGGCGATTGGATGTGGCGGATGAACTGCCGGATGATTTTATCGCGGGGATTCGACGGACCTTGGATCGCTATCCAGACAAAGTTTTGATTGGCGAAGTCTGGGAAGATGCCTCGCACAAACTCGCGTACGGATTACGGCGGCACTACTTGGAAGGTGGCGGACTGCACGCGGTGATGAATTATCCGCTCCGACGCTTGATCATTCACGTGTTGAACGGCATCCTCAGCCCCGCAGAATGGTGGCGGGAGCTGATGACGTTGAAGGAGAACTATCCGGCGTCGACCTTCCAATATAACTTTAATAATATTGGGACGCACGATACGCCGAGAATTCTGACAATGCTAGAGGAGAACCAGCAACGGCTGCGCTTAGCAGTTCAATTACTACTGACGCTTCCGGGAGTGCCATGTCTCTACTATGGCGATGAAGCCTTGATGCTTGGCGGCAAGGATCCGGATAACCGGGCCTTTTATCCGTGGGCTGACGCTGATCAAACGCAGGTGCAGTTCGTGACTGAATGGCTACACTGGCGCCGGCAGCATCCTTGGTTAAATGCCGCCCATTTTGCGCCGTTTTACTTAGCGGACTACGGGATTGGCTATAGCTACTGGCAAGGTGATCAAACCGTCTTAGTCGTGATCAATGTGACGACTGAGCCGCGGACCGTCACCAGCCATGACTTAAAATTAAGTGGCTTACCGCTCGACTTAGCACGCGCGATTCAACATTGCCTGGTGACCCGGACGATTGGTGGCGAACAGTGTCGCGTTATTGAAAACTTTACTTGAAATTTACAGAAAATTGATAGTTGAATAACTTAGTCTGCAGTACATTGAGGATGTACTTTTTAATAGCACCCCGCTAATAACATGGAGACCAGACATGTTAAAAAGTATCCTAGCAATCCTTGCGTTGCGGTATTAGATTGCACGCAGCTTTCCTTGAAAAGCTGCGTGTTTTGTTACGCCATGATGACTGACGAATCGGGATGTGCGCGTGGGCAGCTAGTCTGCAAGCTCAAGCACAATTCCAGCTCAATTTGCGCGACCCGCCTATAATAGACCTGTACACAGCTTCGTGTGAGCTGAGATTGTCACACGTTGAATTATTATAGGGGGTAATTGTGTGTATCAAGCAGTTGTATTTTTTGATTTGGATGGGACCCTAATGCGCGACGACAAGACGGTGGCGCCAAGCAGTGTTCAGGCCATTCAACAATTAAAAGCCAATCACATCTTGCCAGTCATTGCGACGGGTCGCAACGTCTTTGAAGTGCGCGACATCATGCAACAGACCGGGATTGATTCGATCGTGAGCGCCAATGGTAGTTACGTGGCTTATCAGGGCCACTTTTTGAGCGCACACGAACTCAATAAGGATCTCTTAGCGGATGTGACCCACTTCGCCAATCGCCAGCAGCATGCGTTGGCTTACTATAATAACGCCGGTTTTGCGTTGAGCCATCGGGATGCCCTCACCGTTGATAATTATCAAACACTCCATCAAACGGCAACGGTCGACCCGCAGTTCTACCAACACCAACACATTAATTTCTTGCTGACTTTTGACCCGCTGAATGCCGCGCAGTATGCACGGCGCTACCGTGGTCGGCTCCATTTCGTCCGCAATAATCCGCGGGCCTTAGACACGATGCAGTGGGGCGTTTCCAAAGCAGTCGGCATCCGCGATATTTTGACCAAAGCGCACCTGACGACCGTCCCAACCTACGCATTCGGCGACCAATTAAACGACATTGAGATGTTCCGCATGGTCCAGACCCCAATCGCAATGGGCAACGGCCATCCACGTGTCAAACGGCTCGCCGCCTATGTTACCGCCGACAACATGCACGATGGGATTGCGCAGGGGTTGAAGCACTTTGACTTGATTTGAAGTCTTGAGACAAAACTAGTTTAAATTCAATAGCGACAAGGCGTTTAGGCGCTTTGTCGTTATTTTTGATTTTAGGGATTAAAGTCAAGACTGCCAGCTATGACCCGCTGGAAATAGGGCGAGTTAGGCGTAAACCTATTTTGTTTGTGCGTCCTAGGCCGGCTTCCAGGCATTCTGGGCAATGGCCGGAACGTGGTGGACACAGATTTAAGCCGACAGCCCACGTCTTAAATACTGGTCTTTCACTAACCAAGCAAAGGACGCTTGCTAAGTGAAATTTCACCACTTGGCCTTGCCCAGAATGCCTTCCAGCCGGGATGGTATTCGAAAGGCAGACATGTGCGAACTCAGCTTTTTATTGAATGGTCGTTGATTCCTTGATACACGGGAATCTTGATATTCAACTGTCAGATTGGTTTCTAACAATCGCTAAACTTCCTTCACCATGATTTAACTTTTCAAGTCAGCAACTTCACGGAACTTTGTCTAGTCGCCTGCCTGAGATAAGCAAAGTTTCGAATTCTAAACAAAGTCAATTTTATCGACTAGGTTCAAGACTATTTGTCACTGAAACTATTGATATTGAAATTAGTCAATAATATTCAGATCATCTTTTCAGTACTCGAATGCCATAAAGCATACTCGATACTGATTCAATTTCGAATCAGCGACTTCACGGAACTTTCTCTAAACGCCTGCCTGAGGTAAGCAAGGTCTCCAATTATAAACGAAGGTAATTTTATCGACTAAATTCAATAATCTCTCAGTAATTAAATGTCATAAAGTAGCATCAACATCGCCTAAAAGTTTGTATGAAGGACTAGTCTTCTAATATTCAGTGGTCAATTGCACCCAGATAGGTGGTCGTTCATCTGCCATTCGAGCAGTTTCCCGACTGGAGGGGCCGGCTGACAATGCTCAGTAGCCAAGTTATTCTTAGTTGGAAGTGGGGTTCTTCCGGCTTAGAATAAGACTCGTATTTGAAATTGCGCAGTGGGTTTCTGCGTGAGTTCAAATCGATGTCGGCTGCGTTCCAGCGTTGTCAACCGGCCCTGGAAGTCGGAATAAGGCGCGCATCGGCAGACGAACAGGAATCCTGGTCATGGTTATCAAAATCCGCCAAGATAATGTGCCCAACAAAAAACGCCCGCATCAAACTACTTTGATGCGAACGTTGACAACAGAGACTAATTAAATTGGCATTCAGGCCGTAATCAGGCCGTAACCAGTTGTGACTGAATGTTGGCTAAGGTCAATTGGGTGGTGTCGGTGAAGTTGATGTCAGCGGCGGCTAACACGGTGGGATCGCCGATGCCAATTGATGTTTCACCGGCGCCATTGATCGATTGGACGCCCGCAGCTGCATCTTCGACTCCGATGCATTCAGCGGGACTCAGATTCAAAATTTCAGCGCCGCGCCGGAAGATTTCTGGGTCTGGTTTGCCATGCGTTAGCGTCGCTGGGTCAACGGCCTTGGTGAAGTACTGCTCTAGGCCTAATTTGCTCAACACTAGTGGCGCATTCTTAGAGGCGGAAGCCAGCGACATGGCATAACCATGGGCCTGCAATTCTGCTAAGAAATCAGTGATGCCTGGCAAAATGTTAGCGGGCGTCATTTGATTGACCAGTGCGAGATAATTGGTGTTCTTTTCGGTTGCTAACGCGGCTTTTTGGTCGGGGGTGAAGTCATTTTCACGATGCCCACGGGCTAAAATTAAGTTCAGCGAATCCATCCGGCTGATGCCTTTGAGCGCGTCGGCTAACTGGTCATCCCAGCTCACACCGACCTTGTCCGCAATTTGATGCCAAGCCTGACTATGAAAGACCGAGGTATCCGTAATAACGCCATCGAGATCGAAGACAAATCCTTTGATTGCTGCAAATTCAACCATCGTTTTTCCTCCTAATTTAACTGGCATAAGTGACTGACAGTGGTTTCTTAGCTTGTAATTGGTACTGCTGCTTGCCGATGATGATCGTGCTTGGTTGATCGGCCGTGACGGTAACGCGCTGATGGTCGATGACGAAGACGTAGTGGATGCCTCGGAACAGATGCTTGAATTTCAGCGTCTGCCAGTGGTCTGGCAACTGCGGATTGACTTGCAGGTGTTCGCCGAGGGGACTGACGCCGCCAAAATTGCGGGTGGTCAGATTTAAAGTGGCACACATCACGCCTAAGTGAATCCCTTCTGCTGTGGTCCCGCCTTGAATATCATAGTAATCGGAGGCGAGGGCTTCTGAGAATAGCTTCCAAGCGTCATCATCGTTGTCATCAAGTTGGTTCAAGACCGCGTAAACAATGCGTGACAGGGTCGAACCATGGGTCGTGCGGGCTAGGTAGTACTGAATGTTGTGGGTCAAATACTCTTTAGGGAGTTGATAACCCATCTGTTCAATCAGACCCTGAACGGTTGGCACGTCAAAGTTGTAAAAGGCCATCAAGGCGTCCGCTTGTTTGGCGACTTGGTAGGCATCCGGCGTCTTATCTTCCGCCTTCAAGATGCGGTCCATCCGGGCAATATCGCCGTATTTTTGATGATAGGCTTGAAAATCGAGCTTCGGTAGATTGAAGTACCCTTCAAATTGGGCGATAACCCCACGACGATTGATTTCTAGGGTCAAATGATGACTAATATCCGTCAGCTTTTGACTAGTGGCCGTATCGAAACTGGCCGCTTCGGCCGCTTTTTGGAAGGCCGCCTGTGGCATTTGCGCTTTGAACTTCGTAATGATATCAAAGAGCCAAGCAACCATGATATTGGTATAGGCGTTATTCTTCAATCCTGGTTTCGTACTGTTCGGGTAATTTTCATGGAACTCATCTGGGCCCATTACGCCGCTAATATCGTAACGTCCAGTTTCTTCATTATAGGTCGCTTTACTGATCCAAAATGCGGCGATTGAGAGCAACAATTCCATCCCGTAGCGATTGAGAAAGTCGCGGTCTTGCGTGACGTGGTAGTAGAACCAGACGTTGTAGGCAATGTCTAACGAGACGTGGCGTTGAAGGCGGCTGTTGTCTGGGTCCCAGGTCTTCGTGATGGGATTCAGATGGGTGAATTGCGATTGTTCATCACCCTTTGAAGCGGATTGCCATGGGAACATAGCGCCGCGATAACCTTCCGCCTGAGCATTTTTACGAGCCGCTGGTAATCGCCGGTAGCGGTAGTACAAAAGTTGTTTGGCTAATTCCGGCCGGTGCAAGGTGTAGAACGGCAAAATAAACATTTCATCCCAGAAGACGTGGCCACGGTAAGCCTCGCCGTGTAACCCACGGGCCCCCACTGAAGCGTCTAGTTGCCCACTTTCAATGGCGGCAGCGGAGACAAAACTATGGTAGATGTTGACCCGTAGCAGGCGTTGACTAGTAATATCGCCGCGAACTTTGATATCGGTCGTCCGCCAAGTTGCGTCCCAATAGTCCTTGCTGGCACTTGCCGTTTTGTCAAAACTGGACTGGTCGAGCTCGGCTTGGACTTGGGTCAACTCAGCGTCATCGGCGACGTTGCTCGTCGTGATCACGACGTCTTTATCAAACGTATAAGTCTTCCCAGCTTCGACGGCTAGCGAGACAGTTTGTTGAACGCCTTGGGATTGCTGTGTGCTATGGAAATTCTTGATGGCGGGCACGTCGGGACTCGTCAGTTGGGCACCAATCGTATAGTTGATGTGCGATGATTTAGTTTGCCCCGAGAGAAAGACGGTGTTGGCCGCAGTCTCGATGCCCATCGTTTGTAAGTGATGCTGGTCAAAAACGTTGTAACGACTGACATTACTGTTAACGACGCTGCCATCGATTTCGGAATAAATCTGTAAACTCCCGGCGAAGTTGAGCGGTGTCACTTGATAGCGGATGCTGTAGCGGTGCCAGTCCTGCATGTTAGCGACTTTTTGTGAGCGAATCTTGAGCTGATGACCAGAAGCTAGTTGAATGAGCTTGGTCGTCGTCAGAATCCCGGTTTTTAAATCGAGGCTGCGATAAACGTCTTGTAAGTCGTGTTCATTGAGCCGAAATGGCGTTTGGTGGTCGATGCCAAACGTGATAAATTGTGCGTTCGGTAGGTTGACTAAGTCTTCGTTGGTGACTTGGTGGTCATTGATGGTCGTCGTTTCTTGGTCGAAGACGCCGGCAACGTAGGTTCCTGGATAATTATCCTTGTCCGCGTGGCTTTCCAAAAAAGCGCCACGTAGCCCAAAGTAGCCGTTACCGATCGTCAGTATGGCCTCTTGACCGTTATTGCGGACGCCGTGGTACTGGCCGTAGTAGTCGAGATGCCACTTTAAGTAGGCGCTCTTGGCTTTAACGGCCGCTGCCAGTCCGAGTTGCTCAACGGCGGCCTGACTAACGACTGGAATGTTCAGCAAGTTCGTTAACGCCAAGCCGACATCAATGCGGTCGTAGTTCACGCCGACAATCGTATCAGAGAAGGGGTACGATAGGCCGTTCTCAAGAATTGCCGCGTCAAATTTTAATCCTGCTAGCCGCACCTTGATGTTTTCCAGGTTTTCACCGATTGATTGGTCAGGGTTATAAGCAATTAGGTAATGGACGGTCGCTTCTTGTCCCGATACCGGGTGATAGGCGATGTCCATCGCATCATTTTCAATTCGCAATCTAATAAGTTTCATTAGTTCACACTCCTTAGTTCGGTCATTAAAAATTGCATTCATTTAATTATAACTATGAAAATATTAGGTACACTTATAGCCTAGTCTCTTTTCAATGACCAAGCAAATATTGCGGCTGAAAGCACGTCATTACAGGGATGAAAGCGGCATTACTTATGAAGGTGAATGAACGAATCAGGGGTAAGGCCGTGGCCTTAATGGGTCGCGTGTGGTGGCACAGTCAAGTGGGGGACCGGCGCTAATGCAGGGATGATTTTACATAAAAAACCGCCATTAAACGACGGTCTAATGACGGTTTCTGGAATATAATAATGGCAATATCTTGATGCGCGCACACGCGGTTAGACGCCCGCAAAGCTGCCGTGCAAGCTCGCGTGAGTCATACTTAATGTGGTCGCTCATCAGTGGGTGGATCAATGAGTTCCAGGTGGTCGATCGTCATCATCTGACGAATCTTGATCGAATTAGTCTGAAAATGCAGAATGACCGGGTCCTTATAGTCCAGTTGCTGCTGAAAGTCGGTCAGCGCCGTGCGCCAATCCTGGTCGAACGCATTGTTGCCGACCAAGGTCAATTTACCGCGTAACATAATGGACGAATAGTCCGAGAGTTGGTAGTAAAACAGGCTGGCCTGCCGACAGTTCTGAATATTTTGCGTGGTTGATGTTTGGCGGCTGGTATAGAAGTAGAGTTCTTCCAGTCGCCGTTTGATTGGTAAAGGACTCAGCGCTACCATGGTCGGATAGCCATCCGCATCAACGGTTGCTAATGTGAAGACGGGGGCTGTCTGAATCATCTGGAGCGCTGCTTGTCGAGTGGTATGTTGCATGATTAGCTTCCCCCTTCGTTACTATTTAGTATGCCTGAACTGCGGGGAGAAGTCATCCATTATGCATGGCGTTATTTGCCCTTAATTGGACGAGGTATGATATACTTGAAGCACTTAGCGCGCGGGGCACGCCAGTGATGGTGCGTCCTAAGGGTTAACGTTGTCGCCACTTCAGTCAGTTCTGAGAGGACTTATATTAATGAAAAATGGTACGGTAAAATGGTTCAACGCGGATAAAGGATTTGGTTTTATTACGGGTGAAGACGGTACGGATGTCTTCGTTCATTTCTCAGCGATCCAAACGGATGGTTTCAAGACCTTAGACGAAGGTCAAAAAGTAACCTATGATGAAGAACAAGGTGATCGTGGTCCGCAAGCGACGAACGTTCGACCTCAATAGTTAGCAGTGTGCCGAACCGTTGATGTTAACGGTTCGGTTTTTCAGTTGGTGATGTCCGTCAGACAAACAAGAAAGCTAAGTGGTCAGGATGGATTTTGTAGATGTTTATGGCATTAAGCACGAGAATTGTACGTTGGTCACGCCCGCGCGTGAGTATCAGCGGGTCGTGATTTTTATGGATGCCGTGGGGCGGCGCTTTGTTGCGATGGACCCCGATGCGCAACCGACCAAGTACGGAAGCAGTAACCAACATTGGCACCAGGCTAAGCCGAGTGAGGCACCTGAAGGCTATTTTCACATTGAAAAGTAAACCCAGCATGGTTATTATTGATGCTGATATCAAAAAAGGACTGGCGCGGCTGTAAGGCTGCGATCAGTCCTTTCACTTTTTGAGCGTATAAAAAAATCAGCTTTCACGGTGGATTATCACGGCGTGGAAACTGATTAGTGTGGTTATATGATGGGCAGTCAGGGGTTTGAACCCAACTGAAACATAAACGCTATTAAACCAGTGCTTATGCGGTGTTTCACGTGAGACTTTTTACCTTTGGCTTACCAATTGGCTTACTTTTACTATGAAGTGTTAAAATAACCCAGTTTCCTGTTAGAACTGGAAATTTTCATTTTAACGTGGTCCACGTGGTCCCGTGGTCCAAACGTTGATATATCAACGTTTTAAAGACCCCCTGACGTGGTCCATATGGTGGTCCAACGTGGTCCACTTGGTAAAAAGTGCCTGAATATGCCAAGTTTAAAAGCCTAAATAATTGGCTAACTTATTGGCCGCCTGTTGATTTTGGCCCTTAGTGACGTGTGTGTAAACATTTAAGGTTGTTGCAACGTCCTCATGGCCTAATCGGGTTTGTACTTCTTTAATGGTGGCACCAGCGGCAAACAGAGCGGAGGCGTGACTGTGTCGAAAGCCATGTACGGTAATACTAGGGGTTAGGTGGTAATCAGTGATGATCCGCTTTAACCACTTACCCGGAGTATTAAGCGATTTAAAACCGTTCTTAGTGTTAGCAAAAACTAACTGATCCGGCTGTAACGTATTAAAACCTAAAAACAAATAATACTCACGTTGCTGTTTATGCCAGCGTTGTAATATTTCTACCGTCGTATTGTCTAAGCTGACAGTGCGGCGGCCCTTTTTTGTCTTAGGGGCTTGAATAATCTGCTTGCCGCGTTTCCCTTGGGTAAGTGTTTTATTAACCCGCAAGGTCTTATGGACAAAGTCAATATCTTGCCATGTCAGGGCTAAACACTCGCCGCGTCGTACGCCTGCAAACGCTAGTACCCGGAAGAGACAATACTTTTCGGGCTCTTTTTGCTGGTCAATGCACTTGAAGAACGTCTTTAGTTGATCGCGATCCCAGAAGTTATCGGGCTTATCACCCCAACTATCAGGCTTGACCGGCATTGTAATCATTCTAGCTGGATTATGTGTGATATAGCCGTGTTTTAAGCCGTATTCAAAGACTGCTACCAGATAATTGTACCAACGCTTGTAATTGTACGTGACTTCTTTAAACCATAGATTAACAGCACGTTGGCACTGGTTGACGGTGATGGTTCGTAACCGCTTGTTACCAAACAACGGCAAGATGTGATTATCGAACATGCCAGCAGTCCGTGCCCAAGTGCTTTCACGAACGGTATTAATATACTGGTCGTACCATTCGTGATAAACGTCAACGAAAAGAATATTGTTATCAACTGGTAAAACCGGTTCTTGCTGTAACTCTACTTCAATTCTGGATAAAGCAATACGAGCAGCGCTTTTTGATTTAAAGCCCCGACGCCGGGTTGATTTCTTTTTACCAGTTTGAGGATCAACACCTAAATAAACTTGAAACTGATAACGGGTATTCCCGTCCTTGTCTTGATATTTCTTGATTGTTGCCATTTATAATTTCCTCCATAACGTACCTTGAGCGGGGCAGTGTTATGTAGAGACAAAAAATAAACAGAACAAATTACAATGTTTCTCTGTCTTGAATGGTTTGCCTGTAATCTAATAGTTGATAGATTACAGAATTCAAGGCATTAGAAGTTTCCATAAATTGTTTATTAAAGTCAAAAATCGGGTCGCCCTCAGTGCCTGAAATATTATCTAATTCTATTAAAGCACTATTAAAGGCATCTTCTGCTTTTTCCCTCTCTTCTGCATTTTTAATGTTTTTAAGTGCATTAAAAGTGGTAATAAAATTGCCAAGCATTAAGGTTTCTAAATTAGATAAATTTCCTAAATCTAGCCCCTTTAATTCATCAAAAGTCATTTCTGAAAGTACATCTGTTGTTTGAAATTTTAAGTTATCGTAGACCTTATTTAATGAATGCAAAGCTTCACTATTTAAACCGTGTTTTAAAAATTCAATGGATGTGTTGCCCATTTTTGCAATAGATTTAAGTCTGTTTTTATCTGGTGTATTGAGACCTCGTTCCCAACGGGACACATTACTAGCTGAAGCCTGCGGAGAAATTTTTTTGCCAAATTCCGCTTGATCAAGTTGCAATTTCTGACGTATCTTTTTAATTCTTTTGCCAATAGCTCTTTTTTGTTGTTCTGACAGCCTTGCCATATAATCACTTCCTTTAGCTAACATTTTATCATTGACGAAAAATTTGCGCAAATTAATTGACAATTAAACAAAAGCAAGATAAACTGTGATTATTGTATGACGATTAAATGACGTCATTTAATCGAAAAAGGAGGCGTATAATAATGCAAACTGAACTACCAAAACAAATGAATTACAAGCAAGCGTTGAAGTTTTTCAATATAGGATCGTATAACACGTTATATTCGTACATTAAAGAGGGGCTTAAAGTTACACAGGTAGGCAGTGTTAAGCGAATTGATCAAGATGACGCAAACGAGTTCTTAGAAGCACACAAAATTTAATGTCTTGAGCGGGGCAGAATAGATTTAAGGAGGTGATTTCATGATAGCAACAGCAATCTTATGGGTGATCAAGTTTATGATTGTGTCGTTTGTCGGCAACGTGGTGGCTAAGTTAATCAAAAACCCACGTCGGTATTTTGGAATGTGAGATCAGTCGCATGGGAAAGCATACAAAAAAGACCTACTTTACTTTGTCGAGTAGTAGGTCTAAGGGAAATAATCCAAAATATGCTTTCCCTTATTTTAACACGTTAACACGGTTATATGAAGGGAATTTGTAATGAAGAAAACTAAAGATTTAGATGAACTAGCGTTTGAGGCTGGATCACTCGTAACTTCAATAGATGCTTTAGATGATTTTGTCTATGTACACTTCGTTAGTAACAATATAGATTATTCCGAAAAATTGAGTGGACTAATCACTGTCATAAAGCAATATGCAGAAAATCACTATACAGATATTGATGATCTTAATACGTTTGGCGGTGCTGAACAATGAAAGATTTCACAACGCTCGATAAAGCCATTGAGCTGGCCCAACAAGGCTATGCGGTTTATCCACTAATTGAGAATACGAAGAAGCCACCTAAAGGGGTGGCCGGCTATCAAGCCGCAACTAGTGATCAGAATATCATCCTCGCATGGTTCAAGAAGCACCCGAATTACAACTTAGGCTTGCGCCTAGATTTATCGGATTTATTAGTTGTTGACATTGATATGCACGATCCAACTAAAAACGGCCGGACTAGCTTGGTACAACTATTTAAGCAAGGGCTGACATTGCCGAACGATACCTACATTGAGCGGACGGCTAACGGCGGCGTCCATTACTTTTTGAAATACGCGGGGGCTAAGTTACGCAAGATTGACGTTTGGCCCGGAATTGACTTGCTAAGTGACTTCACGGTGATTGCCCCAAGTGAGATTAACGGCAAACCGTATGCACCCTTAGGTGGCCGAACCTTGGCTGATATTAAGCCGGCTCCTCGATGGCTAGTCGATAAGTTGGCGGGCCAAAAAGTGAACTGGCCGTCAGAACGCGCCTATACCACACGCCAAAAGAAGTATACCGGTCGCTTGTTAGATGAAATGGTAACCGGGACAACACAAGGTAATCGCAATGCTTGGTTAACTAAAATTGCCGGTCGTATGTTTGGCGTCGGTGCTGATCCCAAGACAGTCTATAACATGCTGTCAGTGATCAATGATTCGTTCGTTGATCCGGCACTACCAAGCAAGGAAGTTAATGTGATTTTTCAATCCATTTTAAAACGAGAGAGTAAGGGGGTTCATTAATGGGCAAAGCAATGGATTTACCAGCAGAGACCCGAGAAGCGGCCAATAATGTTATCAAAATGCAACGTGACGCTGATTGGCAGAATGATTTCAAAAAAAATTCGGACGATGGGGTCAAAACACAGTCTCTTTACAATATCCGTTTAATTATGGAACATGACGAAATGTTGAAAGGACTAGTTGTCTTTGACGAGTTCTCGGAACAAATTGTCAAAACACCACAAGCAGAAAATTCACTGTTCAAAAAAGGTTTTTGGAATGATAGTGATGACACGTTATTGAGAAGCTATATTGAAGATCATTACAACTTGTTATTCAGCAAGGAAAACATTACCGACGCGGTAGTTACAGAGGCACGCCACAAGACGATCAATCCGGTTAAGGCTCGTATTGAAGCGGTAGAATGGGACGGCCAGCCACGGGCTGAACGTTATTTCATTGATTACTTAGGTGCCGAAGATAATCACTACACCCGCACCATCACTAAGAAATGGCTAACTGGTCTTATTGCCCGGGCCTATGTTCCCGGGGTTAAGTTTGAAATTGTTCCTATCTTAGAGGGAAGCCAAGGACTTGGTAAGAGTACGGCTGGTAAGAATCTATACCCGGATAAATTCAATGATTCGTTGAAAGGAATGGGTAAACAGAAAGACGATTATCAACAGTTGCAAGGTAGTTGGATTATTGAAGTTGCCGAGCTTTCCGCCATGAAAAAAACGGACGTTGAGGGAATTAAAAATTTTATTAGTGCACAATCCGACACATATCGGAATAGTTACGGCCGCTATGCGTTGCCACACCCGCGTAAATGCGTATTTATTGGCACAACTAACCAAACCGACTATTTAAAGGACGCGACCGGTGAACGGCGCTTCTATCCAATTAAATGTGGGGTCAACAAGGCTAAGCTAGATGTATGGCACCCGGACGAGAATTATATACTTCAAGTATTGGCGGAGGCCGCGTATTGGTTTAGAAATGGCGAACTGCTATATCTGGATCAGGCCACCGTGAAAGAGGCTAAGGCGTATCAGATGGCTGCGGAAGCTGTCGACCCTATGCGAGATGCCATCGAAGCGTTTTTAGCAATGGAAGTTCCCACAGACTGGGAAAATATGAGTATCAGCTTAAAACAAAGCTATGTTAGTGACTACGGTCAGCAATCTAAGTGGTTACAAGATCAAGTTAGTAATGAACGGAAACTACTCAATCAAACAACAACTCGGGAAATTATGGAAGTTGTCTTCCATAAAACAGTTGATCGTTATTTAACCGGGCGAACAAACTCGGAAGCTAAGCGAATCAAGTTGTTAATGGACAATATGGACGGTTGGAAAAGTCAACGAATTAGAATGAATGGCCAACGTCTACATGGGTATATGCGCGAAGTTTAATCAGAAATTTACCAAGTGGACCACGTTGGACCACCATATGGACCACGTCAAGGGGTCTTTAAAGCGTTGATATATCAGCGTTTGGACCACCGGACCACGTGGACCACGTTAAAAAAAACATTTCCAGTTCTAGGAGGAAATACGTATGAAATGGCAAGAAATGCAATTATTGAGAGACACAAAATATAGCAGTTCAGAAAATCTCAAAAAGTTTGAAGACGTATTTAAGTTTGACAAATGTGCCGTGTATGAACGCCCACATAGTCTTGAAAAACTACTAGCAGGTGATCGTTCATACAATGCGGGCAATAAGTATGATACACCACCTTACCTTGGGGATTGGTTAGATCATGCCGAATTGCAAAAGGTAAGTGGAACTACACGAATTGTTGCAATTGCTCATGATTATGGGCCGGCCGATAGCGTTCATAGCAAAATAGCGGAGCACGTCTTGTCACTTGATTTAGTGGGCGTGATATTTGATAGCAAAGTAGATTGGTATTATCCCGGCCAGTCTTCACTAGTAATGATTATGAGCAGGGAAACATATAACTACTATTACTATGACCTGTTGGCAAGTCATTATGTTGTTGATGTAGTTAAGAAGCAATATTTTAGAGAATAAAAGGAGTTTAAACTAATGAAGATTAAGATGGTACATGCTGATAATGTTGATGAACTTTTTTCAAGAGTTCGGGAAGTTGACAAAGCACAAGATATTGATGATGAGTTGATAGGCACTAGCATTGATTTTATCAAAGTGAGCGATTCGAAAATGATCTATTGTGAAGCATTGGTTTATAGGGCTGGTGATGACGATGAAGAACTATAATCTAAGCCGCCTAAATAAGCGGGTACAGTTTGGCACCGTCAAGTCAGTTGAAAATCCAATAAACGGCACAACCAAGCAACAATTCGTGCCACTGTTCACTGTCTGGTGTGGTGAGTATACGTTGACCATCAGTAACACGATTAGCCTTACTGGTACGACTGCGACAACTAACCAGCTAATTGTGGTGCGCCATGACGATCGGATCACAACGACCTTGGAAGCAATACTAGATGGGGTTACGTATAAGGTTGCTGGCGTCAGTTCTGATAGCGAACTGAATGCCTATGACGTGGTCACGCTTACCAAGGTCAACGGTCATGGCTAAGCCAATGAAGCAATGTGAGCACCCAGGTTGTCGGACGCTGGTTGCCTATGACACACGCTACTGCGAGAAGCACCGCAAGGCAACTAACAAGTGGCGGTATCACAAACGCATGTACGATTCAGATGAGAGTAAGTACCAACAGTTCTACAAGTCGTCAGCATGGCGCAAGCTGTCAAGAAGATTTCTTGAAAGTAATCCGGTGTGCGTGCAGTGCTATCAAGACGGGGTGATCCGTAAAGCCGATGTGGTCGATCACGTTATCGAAATCAAAGACGATTGGTCACGTCGCTTAGATGAAAGTAACCTACAACCATTGTGCTACCGACACCATAACCGAAAAACGGGATTGGTTAGAGAACAACGAAAACAACGAAAACAACAAACTAAATAATCAATGAGTGTCGTGCTGAAAGGTGCGGCGCTTTTTAGTATCTGCGGTCGCAAGTTACGACCTTAGATAACGTACTAACTTGGTGCACTAGCTGACTCGCTAAGATGACGTGACAGGTTGCTTGTGCTACCTAAGCTTAACTTAGATAGGTAAACAAAAGGCCGCCCGTTAAGGTGACCGATGACATCTATGATAATTAACCTGACAGTTAATTTAATTATATCACGTGAAAGCGAGAAAACAATTTGTAGGTCTAAATTTTATACCCACAATTCAAGATTAATATTGAAAGGTGTTTCCACAGTAGTAGATCTGCGCAATACTGCGCTGAACTTTCAGCCGAGATACTAAGCGGAGTTTTCCGCTGACCTAACCAACCCGCATTTTGCGTCTACGTTGTCGAAAGTGGCAATTGACTGCGTCGAAAATTCGGCCAAGTGAACAATGCAAGTTGGCGGCGGAATTTTGCGCCACGAGACTAATTCAAAATAGCATGACAGCCGAGAAACGTTGATATGGGGGGGGCTATGGTCGACCCAAAATGAGCGACAGACGGACTTTTCCGTTTATAAAAGTCCCTTTTGAGCTTTGATTTTTTGCTGATTTTGCTGGATTGTGAAATATCCCTACTAATAATGCGAAATTTAAACAAATAGTCAGTCAGGGGGTAACATGTAAATATATACATGTTATTAATTGCACTTTTTAGAGATATGTGCGATAATATAGGTATAATAAACGAATTCTGGATATATGTATCAATCAGCCGCTATGGTCTAACCCGTGGGGGCTTTTTGGTACGTAAATTTAAACGAAAGGAGTGCTCCGAATGAGCCGAAAAGTAAAAGCCTTAGCTAGTATGAAAAAACATTTAACCAATGATGAGCGTGATCAACGTAAGGACGCTGAAAAAGCGTTATTTGATTATCCGGTGCTTGATTTAACGCCCCCTGATTGGTTACATGACCGTGCTTTGACTGAATGGCAACGGGTAGCGCCTTATTTAAAGGCCAATACCCCAATTAGTGAACTTGACCGGGCCATGTTAGCCAGTTATTGCCGCGCTTATGCAACGGTACAGACTTGTGAGAATGATATTCGTAAGAATGGGCTGGTACAAACTAATCAAGAGACTGGTGTACGTAAGCCGAACCCGTACGTGGCTTTGCAGTCGCAAGCGATGAAAGATTTAAAAGCCTTAGCCAATGATTTAGGCATGTCGCTATCGAGTCGGGCCCGTATGGAATTAAACAAGCAAAAAGATGAGACACCCGAAGATACTTTCGAGGCGATGTTATCATGATTGAATATGCTGACCAAGTATTATCGGGTCAAGTATTGGCTGGTCAAAAGATTAAGTGGGCGTGTGAGCGATTTAAACGCGATTTAAGCCGTTCTAAGAACGACAGCTTTCCATTCTACTATGACGAAGACGAAGCGGCACAGGCGGTCAAATTTATCGAATTAATGCCTAAGACTGACGGTAGCCAACTCACCATGCAACCATTTCAAAAATGGATTATTAGTGAGCTGTATGGCTGGCGTGAGAAAGCAACTGGCAACCGGCGTTATGATCGTGCGTTTATTAGTATGGCCCGGAAGAACGGTAAAACCTATCTGGCTTCTGGCATGGCCGCTAATGGTCTTTTAAGAGAACGTCAGCCCGCCCGCAACCGACAAGTATTATTCGTCAGCAACGCCCTTAAACAAGCTAAATTGGGCTATGACATGCTTTCAAGTGGGTTACGGCAAGTCCGCAAGCAATCGAAGTACATGCGGCAACGGATTAAGGTACAGAAACAAGCCATTACTGACTTAGAAACTGATTCGCAAGCCTTGGCCCTTGCCAGTGATACCAGTACGCTTGATGGTTATGCTGGGACTACCGTTATTTTAGATGAATTTCATGAGGCCAAAGACCGCAAGATATACAACGTCTTAAAGTCAGGTCAGGCGCAAGAAGATAATTCATTGCTAGCGGTGGTTTCCACTTCGGGGCTTAACCTAAACGTCCCCATGCACGCCGAATATGAGATGTTGACGGACGTTTTAAAGGGGAAGATTGAAGCTGATCGCTACTTTGTGGCAATTTGGGAACTAGACGACCGCGAAGAAGTATACGATCAAGCCAATTGGATTAAGGCCAACCCGTTATTCAGTGAACCACACGTTAAACAACGCATGACGGAAAAGATTCAGGCTGACGTTGACCTTGCCATTAAACAAAATAATCTCATTCCAATACTGGTTAAGAACTTCAACATGTGGTTACAAGCCAGCGAAGACAGTTATATTTCAGCCGACGATTGGGCCGCTGGTAAATTGGCCAAGGTACCAGACTTACATAATCGTGACGCCTATATTGGCATTGATTTATCAAAAAGTAATGACTTGACCGCGGTTAGTTGGTTGATACCAATTGGCAATGGTCAGTTTTATTGTGATAGTCATTCGTTTGTGGGCACTAAGTACGGCCTTGATTCTAAGATTAAACGTGATGGGATTGATTACCGGTCAATGGAGCGGGCGGGTGAGTGTAGTATTACTCGATTAGATAGTGGCATTATTGATTATGACGATCTATTTGATTTTGTACAAAAACTGGTCGGGAAATACAACTGGAAAGTGAAAGCTGTCGCTTATGACCCGTATAACGCGCAAACGTTAATTACAAAATTCGAGAAATTAAGCTACCCACTGTTTGAAGTGCGACAAGGCACCAAGACTTTGAATATTCCAACCCGCAATTTTCGTGATCAGCTTTACGATGACAAGATTAAACATAACGGCAATAAGATTCTCGCTTATGCGGTCAATAACGCCATCTTGAAAGTGCTAAACAATGGTTGGCAACTAGATAAAGCCCGCAACAGTAACCGGATTGACCCGATTGCGGCGTTGATTAACGCGTTTGTGGCTGGTATGGACTATTACCAAGAAAGTGAGGATCAACAGCATGCAGAAGATTACTACAAAACAGCGACTGCGGCAGATTTGTTCTGATTATGTACAAACGATCTTGTTGGTGATTGGTTTAATCTGCTTAGTGATTGGTTTTGGCTGCTGGATCAGTTGGCAAGCGGGGTTAATATTGGCTGGTATAGCCATGATTCTGTTGGCCTTGCTAATTAATTATGAAAAGCAAAGAGGTGATTAAATGAGTTTCTTCGTTAAAAGCAGTACCACCAGCGGCACGCATGATCCGGTGGCCGACGCCTTGGTTAGTTTATCAAGTAACGACCCGTATACGTTTGTGAGTGCGGCGGTGTTGCGTAATAGTGACATTTACGCGGCGATTAATATTATTGCGAGCGATATTGCCAGCAATCCGATTATGTGCGATACAGCAATCTTTAATACGATGATTAATCAGACCCCCAATAGTCAGATGGACGGGTACCATTTTAAATATGCGTTGGCGGCTAATCTGTTACTCAATGGCAATAGTTTTGCTGAAATTTTGCCTAATCATACGTTGAAATTGATTGCCAATAACCAATTGACGGTTGAACAAGATGACGTCAGTGGGGCGTTGACCTACACCTATACCCCGATTGGCGGTAACAGTCGTCAGATCGCGCCTAACAACATTTTACATTTTAAATATTTCACCAAAGACGGTGTATCTGGAATTAGTCCCCTATATGCCCTCAAAGATGAACGCCAGATTCAGTCGGCCGGCAATAAATTGCTAACCGGCTTTTTTACTGCTGGTGTGCACGGCACTACGATTATTAAAGTCCATCAATCTGATTTAGGGCCGGAAGCTAAGGGCAATATTCGCAACCAGTTTGATGAAGCCAATACGGGTGACAACGCAATCAACACGATTGTGACTGACGATACGATGGACATTAGCAACTTAGCCTTAAATACCGATGTATTAAAGCTGGTCAATTCGAATGACTGGACGACCCGACAAATTGCTAAAGCCTTTGGCTTACCACCGGAGCGCTTAGGGGTTGAGAACGATCATTCTAACCAGGAGCAAAGTGGCGTGCAGTATCTTCAAGGTACGTTGCAACATTACTTTGATAGCTTTACCAGCGAGCTGTCGTTCAAGTTTGGTCATGACTTTACGTTTAATACGGACAAGCTATTGAGCCTTGATCCGCAAACGCAACAAGCCCAAGCGGTGGCTGGTTTCACTGGCGGCATTATGAGCCGTAACGAAGCTCGGGCCAAGATTGGCTTGCCACCAACTGACGATGGCAATATTTTCTTAAACTTACAAAAGAATGGAGTGACTAATTCATGAAACAAGACCGACGGTTAACGATTGACGCCGAATTGCGAGCACAAATGCCGCAGTCAGAAACACCCGAAGACGGGCCAGCTGAAAATTCAGCAGACCCGCAATCTAAAGTCTCACAGACATCTAAGGGCAAAACAATTAGTGGTTACGCAATTGTATGGAACTCACCAAGCAAAGATTTAGGCGGTTTCACCGAGATTGTAACCCCCAAGGCCCTTGATGGTGTCGATTTATCGAACGTTCTTATGCTCAATAACCACGACTACACTCAAGTGTTAGCCAGTGTTAAGGCGGGCACATTAACGCTAGAAACGGACGACAAGGGGCTACATTTCACCGCACAGTTGCCGAATACGTCGTTTGCTAATGACGTCTACGAAGAAGTTCAAAGTGGAAACGTTGATTCCTGCTCATTTGGCTTTGATAGTGACGACGACACCGACGAATGGACTAAAGATGATGGCGGTAATATCACGCGCACCATTAATCAAGTTAAGAGTTTGTTCGATGTGTCAGTGGTAGCTGTTCCCGCTTATGACGATACCAATGTGCAAGTTGATACTCGCAGTTACGAAAAATTTATTAACCAAGAAAAGGAGCCTGACAACATGGCAAAACAAACAATTATTGATCCTAATGGCAATGAAAACAAAACCGGTATTCCCGCCTTTGAGCAATATGTACGGACACACGGGGAAACACGGGACGGTTTAAAGACTGACGGTGCCAGTGCCGTTATTCCTAAGGAACTGATTACCCCCGTTTTCCAATTAAAGCAATCTAAGTACAACCTTGCCCAATATGCAACGGTTAAGCAAGTTTCTAGTGGTTCCGGGACTTATCCAATTGCCACCAGCCAACAATCTGCAGTACTGGCTACTAAGGACGAACTAGCGGACATTGCCGACATTGACGCGAACATGTTTACGGAAGTGCCGTTTGATGTGAAGACCCGTGCTGGTAAGATTGCCTTATCTAATGAAGTGGTCGAAGACGCCGAAGTTGATATTGTCAGCGAAGTTAAAACCCAATTACAACAATTGGTTGATAACACGGACAACACGCAGATCATGGGACTGTTAACGGGTAGTAACTTTGCTAAGGCAACGGCCACCAGTATTGATGATCTTAAAAAGATTTTCAACGTGACGTTAGATCCCGCTTTGAGCAAGATGTGGCTAGTGAACCAATCCGGGTTCAACTACCTTGATACCTTGAAAGATTCCGAGGGGCGTTACTTATTACAACCGAACCCAACGGCACCAAGTGGCTTTACCTTGTTAGGGGCGCCAGTCGTCATGATTAGTGACAAGTTACTGGCTAACAATGCGGACGGGACGTTCCCAATGATTGCGGGGGACTTATCACAAGCCGTGGCGGTTTTCCGGCGTAACCAAGTAACTGCCCAATGGGACAAGTTCGACCAGTTCAGTCAAGGACTTTCCGTCATTGTGCGGAACGATTATGAAGTGATTGATAAGACCGCTGTAATCAACGTGGCGTTAGGAACCGCAACTGCGACTGCTGGTAAGTAATCGTACCCACTTTTGGGCACGGCTATACAAAGGGGTGTCTAAAATGGACACCCCCCTATACATAAATTAAAACCAATGGGGGTCGCGATTCGCTACTCCCTAGTAAAGGAGTGATTAAATGGCTGTAACAGTTGACGATATTAAACTAAGCCTAAGAATTGATGTGACCGAAGATGATCCAATGATTAAAAGCTATTTAGACGCCGCCGAGGACTATGTTCAGACGGCCGTTAGCACAAATGAGGACGTGTCTATGTACAAACAGTACGATTTTGCCGTGTCCTTGCTGACACAATTCTGGTATCAAAATCGAGTAACCGATATGACGAAGACACCGTATCAAGTTGTCAGCATGATCCAACAATTGCGCGGAAAAATTGAAGCTTAGGTTTGACATATCAAATGGTTGGTATTAATATCAAAATTGTAATTCGACCCAATATTACTTTTCCGTGAATGGTGACAATTTTCATACTCCAATGAGAGGCTCTCCCCCGAGTCTCTTTTTTATACATATATCTGGAACCAGAAAGTGTGATTCCAATGCGCCAAGATGTTAAGAAAATTCGTAATTTATTAAAGCAATATGCCAAAATAAAACGTGACTTGACGGCTTTTAATCAAGTTTCTAGCCCATCGTTCGATGGAGTATCAAGCCATAGCAGCCGAAACGGCGCTGAAAGCCGACTGATACACCATGTTGACTTGTCCTACCAGTTAAAAGAAGTCGAAGACGCCCTCAATGCAATTGATGATCCACAATATCAATTTATTTTACATGATTATATTATTGAGAAGCGATTCAGCCGTAATGAGGCTTGTAATCAATTATCGGTTAGTGTCAGCAAGTTTAATTATATGAAGAACCGGGCACTCGAAACCTTTAAAGATAAATATGTTTAGTGGCGATGAGTATCTAGGCTAACACCAAAAAACTGCTAACCAAAATTGGCTAACAGTCACTGCCCCGCGCAAGTATTGAGTCACTGGAAACAGTGGCTTTTTTGTTATATTTCTGGCTTACTAATTGGCTTACTTTTACTGAAAAACAATGACACCTAATGATAACAACATTTGCGGTTAAAGTACAAAAAAACCAGTAATCACGGTGTTTTTGACACTGCATGAAAACTGGTTAATGGTTTATGATGGGCAGTCAGGGGATCGAACCCTGGACCCACGGATTAAGAGTCCGTTGCTCTGCCAGCTGAGCTAACTGCCCATAACTCAACAAAAAATATAATATCATGAATTCTGAGTTCTGACAACACTATTTTGTGTTTTTTTTCAAAAAAGTGCGATTTTTTGAAAAATTACCCGTGAAAACGGTTACCGCAATCATCTGATTATTTCCCGGGAAATACTACGGCCACGCGGATTGGCAATCAAAGAAAGCCAACCCTATTTGTGATATACTAAAAACAGTGTTGAATTTTATTTCAACCGACCTGACGCGAGAAAAGCGACCTTTTCTCGTAATTAATCGTTAACCACCTTAAAATCGAAATGTAAACCTGTTTTCCCCTAAGGAGGAAGAATCGTTATGAAAAAAATCTTAGTTGTTGATGATGAAAAACCAATCTCCGATATTATGAAGTTTAACTTGACCAAAGAAGGCTATGAAGTCCACGTCGCCGCTGATGGTGAGGAAGCCTTACAAAAAGTCGATGAAGTTCATCCTGATTTAATTCTCTTAGATTTGATGTTGCCGAAGATGGACGGTCTGGAAGTCGCCCGGCAAGTCCGGAAGAACTATGACATGCCAATCATCATGGTCACGGCTAAGGACTCTGAATTGGATAAAGTCCTGGGGCTCGAACTCGGTGCCGATGATTATGTGACTAAGCCGTTCTCGAACCGTGAATTAGTGGCTCGGGTCAAGGCAAACTTACGACGGCAAGGTGCGCCAAGTGCGCAGCCAGCCGAAGTCGAAGAGAATTCAGATATTGAAATCGGTGATTTGGTCATCCATCCCGAGGCTTACATGGTCTCCAAACGTGGTGAAAATATTGAATTGACCCATCGTGAATTTGAATTACTACATTACTTAGCCCAACATATTGGCCAAGTAATGACGCGTGAACACTTGTTGCAGACGGTTTGGGGCTACGACTACTTCGGTGATGTCCGGACCGTTGATGTGACCGTACGACGTTTGCGTGAAAAAGTCGAAGATAATCCGAGTCACCCGAAATGGCTGGTGACACGGCGGGGTGTGGGTTACTACCTCCGCAATCCAGAAAACGAGTAGAGGTTGCTAAACCGTGTTGAGATTTAAACGGAAAAATTTTTTTAAAACGATTAATTTTAAAATCGCGCTAGTCTTTGCCTTACTGTTACTGATTACGTTGGAAATCGTTGGGGCGATTTTTGTGAAACAGTTGGAATCGCGGAACATTCAAGATTTCAAACAGTCGGTTCAAATTCCAACTTATATTGATAACTCGCTAGCAGAACAATTGACCGTTAATAATACGAGCAAAGCCAACGGCCAGATCAAGACGATTCTGGCCAACTATAATAATACGAATGTTGACGAGATTCGCGTCGTTGACAGTAAGGGAACGATTCGCGGGACTAGTGACGTTAATGATCAATCGATCGTCGGTCAAAAAACAACGGACCGGAACGTGAAGAACGCAATTTACAACAATCGAACCTATACCAAGAGTACCTATGATACGCAGAATAATGGTCGTTACTACATTTCAATCGTGCCACTGTATAGCTCTAACTCGACTGGAAACAGTAGCCAGTTAGTCGGGGTCTTGTATGTCCGTGCGAATATGAAGTCGGTCTATAGTACGATCAACAACATCATGGGGATCTTTGTGATTGCCTCGTTAGTCGCGATGCTGTTAGGACTAGGGATTGCCATCATTATTGCCCGGGCAATAACGCGTCCGATTGAAGAAATGAAGCAACAAACGCAGCGAATTGCGCGTGGTGACTATGCGGGCCAAGTGCGCGTTTATAGTGATGACGAACTGGGCCAATTGGCGAAAGCCATCAATAACTTATCGATCCGAGTCGAGGAATCGCAAGAATCGACGGAAGCGGAACGGCGCCGCCTGGACAGTGTGCTCTCCCACATGAGTGATGGGGTCATTGCGACTGACCGCCGCGGTAACATTACGATCATTAACGAAACGGCCTCGGACTTTATGGACGTGACCGCTGAAAAGGCGATTGGGAGTTCGATTTTAGACGTCCTCAAGATTCGCGACGACTATTCGTTACGTGACTTGATTGAGAATCAGGACGAATTAATGTTAGACCTCTCTTCTAATGAGCGTGATTTGATTTTGAATGCTTACTTCTCACTGATTCAGCGGGAATCTGGCTTCATTAGTGGGTTAGTCTGCGTGCTCCACGACGTCACGGAACAACAGAAGATCGATAATGACCGCAAACAGTTCGTTTCCAACGTCTCGCATGAATTGCGGACGCCACTGACGAGTTTGCGGAGCTATATTGAAGCATTGAGTGACGGGGCATGGAAGGATCCAGAAGTTGCCCCCGGCTTTTTGAAGGTGACACAAGAAGAGACGGACCGGATGATTCGAATGATCAATGAACTCCTGAGCCTGTCACGGATGGACTCCGGAACGACCCGTGTCGATATGGAACTGGTTAATATCAACGAGATGTTTAACTACGTCCTGGATCGATTCGACATGATCTTGAAGAAGGATGATAATCCGGCGAAGTATTACACGATCAAACGAGAATTTACCAAACGGGACTTGTGGGTCGAAATCGATACCGATAAGTTCACCCAAGTCCTCGATAACATTATGAACAATGCCATCAAGTATTCCCCAGATGGTGGGGTCGTCACTTGCCGCCTGTTGGAGACGCATAACCAGGTCATTATCAGTATTTCTGACCAAGGTCTGGGAATTCCACGGGCGGACCTCAACCACGTCTTTGACCGCTTCTTCCGCGTGGATAAAGCGCGGTCGCGTGCTCAAGGTGGGACTGGTCTTGGTTTGGCGATTTCGAAGGAAGTTGTCCAGATGCTAGGCGGTCGCATTTGGGTCGATAGTGTTGAAGGTAAGGGGTCGACGTTCTACATTTCCTTGCCGTACGAACCTTATGAGGAGGAGGACCTTTGGGATGACGACTCACAAGATTAGACGCTTTATCTTACCCGTACTATTGACGCTTTTGATTCTATTAAGCGTGGTCTTATCCATGTATATTTGGCTAAATCCTTCACGTTATGAACATGAAAGCAAGGTCAGTACGGCTTCATCGAACTCCTCGTTAACGACCCGGACGATCGATGATATTTATTTACCGACCCAGTTGATTTACACGAATAGTCGGGGTAAGCAGTCCCTGTTGATCAATAAAAATGTTAGTTTAGTGAGCCAGTTTAGTGAACAGTTGCGGAAGTGGGATGCGCGGAGTATCTCCAAGGTCCGCATCTCGTCAGCTAAGAGCTATCAGGCGCTGCTGAACGCGGAAGATTCTTACGTCTTGAATTTCCCGGATAGCATCACGGTCAGCTTGTTTAATACGGTTTTTAAGCAAAATTTGAATAGTTTTCGGTCTTCAGAATTCAGTCGGATCGTGATTCCGGTCAACGATACCAATCACATCTACTTTTTGAATGATGACCATCATGAGATTTACAGCGTGCGTTTGAAGCATAAGTCACTGAAGTCCTTAAAACGGGTCTTAGCGACGGATAAGGTCAAACAGATCGCAGTCAAGATGTCTTATGGCAATGGTGAAGCGCATATTGACTATCCGAAGCAAGTGACGATGCAACACTATAGTTATTTGATGAGTAAGGCGGCGGCTAGTGAAATCGCCAACCGCTTGTTAGATGCGGATGGAAACTCGACCGTTTCGGTGCATAATCGTAATGGCAAACAAGAGTACACCACCGGTAGTTACAAGCGGATGACGGTCGATTCTAAGCTCGGCACGGTTTATTTCGAGGACTATAGCGATTCAGGCACGACCCGGAACTTATCGCTGACGAGTCAATTAAAGAAGAGTTTCAATTTGTTGGCTAGTCTCGGTGTGGCGATGGATAATATTCGTTATTACGGCTTCGACGCCACGAGTAATAGCGTCATCTATCGCAGTTACGTTGAAGGATTCCCAATTTTTAACCAGACTGAGAACGGTGATGTGCGGATTCAGCTGACGTCTAACGGTTTGGACCGTTACTACTTCTCCTTGTATAGCTTACAAGTGCCAGTTCCAACAACGGGCAAGAAGCAGGCGGTGACCTTACCAAGTTCGACGAGTGTCTTGAAACAGTTGAAGGCCGCGGGCTACAAAGATAGTAAAATCGGCAGCATCGAATTGGGGTATGAATGGACGCAAAACAAGTCATCCAAACTCGTGATCGATTTGACGCCGACGTATTATGTCTACTATAACGGCAGTTGGCGGACTTATACGTCGATGTTGAGTGGATCTTAGGAGGTGGCCGCATGAATTTTCGGAGAATTGAGTGGATCTTCTTACTCGCATTCGTCGTCCTCGATATCTTTCTAGGTTACATGTTCGTTCAGACGAGTTCCAAGTCAACGAAAACGACCGGTGATACCGCGACCACGGTGATTCGTGAGATGCGCTCTGATAATATTAGTTTCAAAGATCCAGACACGCACGAAGGGACCGGCTACTACATTGCGGGCAGTAATGAGAGTGGCCTCAAGCAATCGTTGAGTCAGTTAACTGAACAGTCTGCGCGGGTTCAAAGTAGTGGCAAATTGACCAGCACGCTGCGGGCAACGACCACCATCGATACGAGTAAGCCCAAATCAGATTTGACGACCTTCATGAAGCAACGCACCAACGTGATTCATGGGTCGGAATACGTGTATGATGCGGATTTATCGTCCAGTGGTGACTATGTGTTCGTCCAAAAGGTCGCGGATGGTGAGATTTTAACCGCCGCCGGGCAAGTGCACCTGTTTGTCAACAAAGAAAAGCAGCTGACCGGCTATACGCAGACCTATGTGGCGAATGTCAAAACGTTGCGTGAAAAAGCGGTCACCATTAGTGAGAAAAAGGCGCTGGTGGCGTTGTATCAGTATAACCAGGTCTCAAGTAGTTCACGGATCGTGTGGGCCAAGCTCGGGTATTCACGCCTGTTGAAGCTAAAAGACAGTAGTGTCTACGTGCCGACATGGATTTTTGCCGTTCGTAGTAAGAACAGCTCCAATGTGAGCTTGCACCGCATCAATGCCTTCACGGGTTCGTCGATGAAAAATAGTAACTCCGCCGCGACCAGCAGCCTAGATACGACTGCTGGGATGGTCTGGAATATCGTAGAATAAACGCACAATTAAGCATAAAGCGTGATTGTGTCATAAAGAAAGGGTCCCGCAAGCTATGGGATTCGTTGCGCTGGACAAACGGTGATCAGAATAGCTGGTTGCTGAGGTGTTGCGGCTGGTGGCGAATCTCAGGTTGGCGGGGCTTTTTTGTTTAGAAGCGGCTAGCTATTTGTTTTGAGCAGACCGCGACTATTCGGAGACGGGCGTTTTAACGCAATCGGCGGACCAGCCTATCCAATGCTAGTCCGGAACCTCGGTGCCGCGTTTGACCCGGTAGCCAGCGTCGCAACAGGTCGTTCACTTTTCAAGCCTGCTAAAAGCGTGTATCATGTAAAGATAGTAATGGATTTCAGAGATAGGAAGAGCCTAAATAATGGTATTAAAATTAGCAACGGATGATATGAAAGTAAGTATTCTGGCGTCGGGCAGTACCGGCAATGTGACTTACATTGAAACGCCAGAACATAAAGTGTTGGTCGATGCGGGGCTAAGCGGCAAAAAAATCGCGAATTTGATGGCGTCGATCGGCCGCGACATTAATGAAGTCGATAGTCTCTTCATTAGTCATGAGCATACCGACCACTGTCACTCAGCGGGGATTCTCGCCCGGAAGTACGGGTTAGATATTTACGCCAACCAGGGGACGTGGGATGCCATGGCTCACAAAATTGGCAAGGTTCCCGCTGAGTTATGTCACGTTTTTGATCCCGATACGACCTTGGACCTCGGGGACCTCGACGTGGAATCCTTTAGTGTCTCGCACGATGCGGCCGAACCACAGTTTTATGAACTGCACCACGCTGGGAAGTCGTTTGTCATTATCACCGATACCGGCTACGTTTCAGAGCATGTCGAAGGGGTCATTCGTGACGCGGACGGCTACTTATTCGAATGCAATCATGACCTGGAAATGCTGCGGATGGGCCGCTACCCATGGCCGTTGAAACAACGCATTATCGGTGATGAGGGTCATCTGTCCAATGAAGATGGCGCTAACGCTTTGATGGACGTCATCGGTCATCGAACCAAACGAATTTACTTAGGACATCGGAGTCAGGACAACAACCTGAAATCACTGGCCCATTTGACGGTAGCTTCAATGATGACTGAGCATGATTTTGGCGTGGAACATGATTTTCAGCTATATGATACTGATCCAGAAAAAGCGACGAAGTTAATCACGCTATAGGCTAGCTTTAATGTTTCGCAACGCTTCGATCATAAAAAAATCACACTTTTTCGCTAAAATAGACTTAAAATCAGCATTAGTAGGGAGGGATCGCGTTTCGACGCGCAATTATGGCTAACAAATCATTAATTAAAGTTGCAGTAACGGCACTAGTTGCTGGACTCATCGGTGGTGGTGTTGCATATGGGGGTATCACTTATTTCCAAAACAACAATATTGCGACCTCATCAACTAGCGTACCAACTGGCTCGAATAAATCAGGGTCAACTTCAACCACGAACGTGAAGGTCAATGTCAGCTCACAGGCAACCAAGGTGTTCCAGAACAACAAGGCAGCCGTGGTCTCAGTGATCAACTTGCAAAAGCAAAGTTCAACGAGTGGCTGGAGCGGCATTCTTGGTGGCGATGATTCATCAGGCAGCGACAGTTCTTCGAGTTCAGATTCGAGTTCTAGCAAACTGGAAGAATACAGTGAAGGCTCTGGTCTGATCTACAAGAAGAGCGGCAACGCAGCCTACATCGTGACGAATAACCACGTTGTTAGCGGCTCAAACGCGATTCGGGTTATTTTGAGTAACGGAACCAAGCTGACGGCTAAAATCGTCGGAACCGACTCTGTAACCGACTTAGCGGTGCTGAAGATTAATTCTTCGAAGGTCACGAAGACGGCTAGCTTCGGTAACTCCGACAATATCAAGGTTGGTGAAACGGCCTTGGCAATCGGGTCACCGATGGGGTCTAATTACGCAACGACCTTGACGGAAGGGATTATTTCCGCGAAGAAACGGACCGTCGCGACGACGAATACGTCCGGACAGACGACTGGTTACGCAACGGTTATTCAAACGGATGCCGCCATCAACTCTGGGAACTCAGGTGGGCCACTGTTTAACATCGCGGGCCAAGTCATCGGGATCAACTCGATGAAGTTAGCTTCGGATAATTCCGGTACGAGCGTTGAAGGGATGGGCTTTGCCATTCCAAGTAACGAAGTCGTTAAAATCATCAACGAGTTAGTGAAGAATGGTGAAGTTGTTCGGCCAGCCTTAGGGGTTGCGACCTACAACGTGGCTAATATCTCTGCTAGCGACCGCTCATCCGTCCTGAAGTTGCCATCTAGCGTGAAGAAGGGTGTCGTTATCATGAAGACCTACTCAGGCTCACCGGCTAAGACGGCTGGCTTGACTAAGTACGATGTGATTACGGAACTCGGCGGTAAGAAAGTCACGAACCTGGCCACGTTACGGAGTGCTTTATACGCCCATTCCGTGAACGATACGGTAACGGTCAAGTATTATCATGACGGTAAGCTGAAGACGACGTCGATGAAGCTAACAGAAACTACCAAAACGTTAAATAAACAAAGTAATTAGTAAATGAGATTTTCATAAACGTCCTTGATTGTGAGTTGCAATTGAGGGCGTTTTTTTGCGCTTTTGGCGCTGAATGATGAAAAAACGAAGGTTCGTTTTTCAAAAATCAAGAAAATTTGTGAATTGGGGCCCCAGTTACGTAAAAAGCCGAACAAACTGGCCGAAAGCCGTCAAAGCATTTATCGGGAAAACGGCGGGTGTGCAAAACTGTGGACAACTTTGGTGATAATTTAAGTCGCTAAAAATTGAAATTTATTAACAGGCGCAACGACGGGAATGAGGCTTGTTTAAAAGTTATCCACAAGCATCGACTTACCCTGTGGATTGAATTTAAAAAAGTTATTTTAATAGCGGTGGATTCTTGATATAATGGGATTTGTAACCGGAATCCACGAACAGATGTTGCTGTGCAAAACTGTGGATAAGTCGGAAGGGTCTTGACAAAATCGGACTAAATAAATATTGTGGCGAACTAGTGTTCAACACAATATGTTGATTATTGAGTTATGCACCTGTGGATAACTGTGTTAATAACTTGTGTAAAGGCGGTCAATTATGAACATCAAAATTATCTGTGTTGGCAAATTAAAGGAGAAATACTTCAAACAGGGGATTGCGGAATATGCGAAAAGAATGAGTAAATTTGCAAAATTCCAGATTGTTGAAGTTCCCGATGAAAAGGCACCAGAATCATTAAGTAACGCAGAGATGGAAAATGTGAAGCAAAAAGAAGGTCAGCGCATCCTGGAAAAAATCAAGGATCGCGATTACGTTTACGCGCTGGCAATTTTAGGCAAGGAACGCTCCAGCGAAGAATTTGCGGCCGAAATCGACAAGCTGACGACTTATGGTCACAGCGATATCGATTTCGTGATTGGCGGCTCGCTAGGCTTGTCGCCGGAAGTGCTGCAGCGCGCGGATACCCAGATTTCGTTTGGCCGCTTTACGTTGCCTCACCAGCTAATGCGGTTGGTGTTGTCGGAGCAGGTTTATCGGGCGTTTATGATTAATGCGGGGTCGCCGTATCATAAGTGAGGTAGCTTTTTCAGGCAGAAGGCTACAGGAGTCCGTGCATGGTTTTAATATAAGGAAAACTATTAGTTAGAAAATGCATAGTTTTTACAGTAGAGGTGTTATAAATGGATTCAAGCTTTTTCGTTAATAATGTATTAGTTCCATTTTCAGCATCATTAGCAGGAAATGTGGGTGGAAATGCACTGAAGCCAATTTTTAAGATGCTGGATAACTGGTTTTACATAACCTTTGGATCAGACTTGGACTTTGAGGTAAAAAAGAAAAAGTTAGAACAGGCTCATAGATTAGAGTTATATGAAGTTGAGCTTAATAAAGTACAGAATATTGGGGAATTTCAGAAAGATGTTGTGGATTTACTAAATGATATTGATTATTCTGATTTAGTCATTCCAGATAAAAAAACATTGGCACAAATTATGTCTGTGTTACCAATTTATTTAGATATAGATGATACACGGTTGTTGTTGGCGAAAGTATTGACTGCAAGTTGTGATAGAAGCAGGAAAGATTTTGTTCACCCTTCTATTATTGAAATTATAAAGCAGTTAACGAGTTATGATATAAAATTAATTAGAAGACTTTATAGATCACTCGGATTTGCAGCCAGTGTGAGAATGAGACCGGCTGCAAAGATGGATGATCCAACTGATTTCTGCCCTATTAGTATAAATGGTCAAGAAATTCCTAAAAGATTGTATTTTACGGTAAGAGAAGGGGGCTTTGATATAAAAAATGGCCCACTTTGGATAAATTCAGAGGATATTTTCATCGAGGATCACTTATCTGATATGCCCATCTATGTTTTAAAGAGATTGGGAATTATAGATGAAATAGAGTATGAAAATTATGAAGAGAAATCGATTGTTAGGGTGCAGGATTTTGTGGAAAATGCTGTTAGTGAAATGAAATCTGAGGATGATATTAAGCAATATGTTCAGCGGCTGAAAGTTGCATTTGGAGAAATTGAACTAGATATGGATATTAAGATTATTCAATTGACAAATTTTGGAGAAAGATTGTGTCATATCATGTTTCCAGAAATTGTTGTTCCTATTACGATGACGGTAGAAGATGATGGTCCAGAATTTGGAATAGATGCAGTGGAATGAGAATCTGTTTAAGGGTGTAAGTAGATTCTGATGCCTGATTCTGTTTTTTCAATGTAAAATAAATAGAAATTTCAAATGTTGGAAACGTTCGGTGCGAATGTTAAGGTAAGAAAAAGCATGACGTATGTCGCTATTCAAGGTATTCCTCAGTGTTGAAAAGAAGACGATTGAGTAGATAGGGTGTACTGTGAGTGATTTAAATTTGGCGAAAGGTGGTGATTTTCATGGCAGTATTACGGATTCCTGTAAAACCTGAAATTATTGATTGGGCCATTAGTAATGGTGAAAAGAATGAATCAGAATTATTAAAGAAGTATGCACTTTCCAACTGGAAAAACCCGCAGACTGACCATGATTATCCCACATTTAAGCAAATTCAAAACTTTAGTCGTGATACGCGAATTCCGTTTAATTACTTTTTTAGAACTGAGTTACCAAGAGAAAAAAATGAATTTGTGAAGTTTAGGACGGTTAATAATCAGGGTGTTCAGCCAAGCAGGCGTCTAATTGATACGATATGTGATATGGAAACGCGACAGGCGTGGATGAAAGACTATCTACTTGATCAGAATGAAAGTACGAAATTTAAATTTGAGCACATATTTAACGATAGGATGGATCCGGCCGCTGTATCTAAGGATGTTATCAAAATTCTAGACTTGTCCGACACACTTGGAATAGCTATGTCGGATGATGATTTCTTTAATATTCTCAGAACAAAAATTAGCGCTCTAGGTATTTTAGTCATGCAGAATGGTGTTGTTGGAACAAATACGCGACGTCCGCTTGATGTTGATGAATTTCGGGCATTAGTATTAAATGATCCTGTGGTTCCATTAATATTTATTAACAGCCGTGATAGCAAAAAGGCGAAGATTTTTTCACTCATTCATGAATTGATGCATGCTTTTTTGGGAAATAATGAAGTGTTGAATGTTTCACCGGACCTAGATCTGGTAAATGAGCGTTGGATTAATCAAGTTACGATTAATGCGCTGATGCCTGCTGATAAGGTCAAGAAATTGCAATCTGATAAATATTCGCCTGAAGACAACTTAACTCATTTATCCAAAAAGTTCCATACAAGTTTAGTTGCGGCGGCCATTCGTACTCAGAGTTTGCGACTGTTTGGAAATAAGTTGGTTGATTGGGCGAAGCAGCGGCAAGCAGAAGAGCTACGCTTGAAGTCGGAGCAAAAGACCCCTGGCGGTGATTTTTATAATACCGCAATATCGAGAATAGACCGGTATTATGCGAATGCGATTATCAATGCTGAATCTAGTGGTGATATGGCGATTGCAAAAGCGGCCTCGATGCTAGGTGTGACTTTGAAAACGTATCATAAAACGGTCGATAAAATTTTGGAAATGGCGTGATATTATGGAATATTTAATTGACTCTAATTCATTAATAGATGCGCATGAAAAGTGGTATCGACCACAGGTTTTTGGGTCCGTTTGGGTTTGTCTGGCCACTCATAGCAATGTCAGGATGACCTCTTTTGTTTATAATGAAATAAAGTATCCTGATGAACTAGCATTGTGGACAAAAAATACATTTCAGAAGCAAATCATTGTTCCCACTTTAGAAATAACGCGTGCTTATAATGATGTGATGAATTGGATAACACAATCAAAGCGATGGAATGCAGCCGGTATTTCAGAGTGGCAGAGTCCGGATAAAGCCGACCCGTGGCTGATTGCTACTGCAAAGGTGAACGGTCAAACAATCGTGACTTTAGATGGAAATGGTCGTGCGACGATGCCCAATATAGGTAGTAACTCCAAGAAAGAGCCTAAAATTAATGCAGTTGCCACTCAGTTTAACGTTCCCACAATGACCATTTACGAACTGCTGGAGAAGCTAGATTTATCAATTTAAATTGATGATAGAAAACAGGGCGAATATGCCTTGGACATAGTTACATTCAGGATAAATCACTTTGGATAAATTTTTCATGTAAGTGCATGATAATCCAGAAACAATAAAGCCAGCATCACCGCAAAATCCACCTGGATTCCGCCGTGATGCTGGCTTTATGTCTAGTTATTGAGATTTCAGTAACTCACAACCTGTGTCGTTTCATTAAGTAGATGGCCTAGGTAATCCGCCAAGTGCTCGTGGGCAAAGATGTGAGCGCTAGTTTCGGCTTGCTCATTATAGTTGGTATTCGTGTTGACGTCATACACAAACTTTTGGTGATTTTGATCTTCCACCCATTCAACGGCAGCGACGTCTAGCCCATTAGCGTGTAAAAAGTGCTCATAATCAACCTGTTGTTGACTACTTAACGGGTCAATGATTTTAAACTTAGATTCAGCCGTGTTTGGCAGTTGGCATTCATCTGCTGGACAAAGCTCGAATCCCTGGCTGGAATCAATTGAGACGGTGTATAGAAACTTTTGACCAATAAATTCTGACCGTCGAATCCGACCATCAATGGGGCGAATATATTCTTGGAGTAGTGTAATGCCATCTACCGGTTCTTCAAAGTCGGCGCTAGCGACGTATTCCTCGAGCTCTTGATCGTTGTTGAATAGATGGACACCAGCACCTTTACCAGCACGATTATGCTTGGTAATTAATGGATAAACGTTGAACTCCTGAGCTGCTTGCACTAAATTCTCTTTACCCAGAACGGCGACTGTTCGGGGTGTTTTGATGCCAGCCTTGTTAAGCGCTAAGTATTGTTTAACTTTGCTAATTTCCAAATCAATTGCACGAGAACCGTTTAAAACGATACGATGATTGTTCTGTAGCCATTGAATCACTTGTTGTGCAAATTCGGGTGCAAAACGGTGTCCACGGGTATGAGCAGAGGCGGACATCCGGTTGTAAAAGATGCCTTCAGGAGGGACGGACTGCAGATCAATATGACCACTTGATAGGTCCCAAAGTTCATAGGGAATCTGTTTTTGTTGCAACCATTTCACAAGGTGGCGGGTCCAGTCGAGGTTTTCGTGTAAAATATAAACTTTTGGTTGTGATTCTGACATATGATTAGCTCCAATCTTTATTCGTTGGCGAGTTTTGATGAAATTGGTTTCGTAGAAGGGGCCTGTAATTGTCCTTCGATGGCTTTAGCCGCAATTGCGTTGCCTAAAACATTGAGTGCAGTTCGGCCGGCATTAGCAAAGAAATCAACGGCGAAGATTAATGCGACGCCTTCTTTGGGCAATCCAAGTTGGGTCGCCGTGGCAAGCAGGACGACAATGGCACCAGAAGGAACCGTCGCGATAGTTTTACTAATGAATGTCAGTAGTAAGACGATCGTAACAAGTGTTGTTAACGATAGAGACAAGTTATAGCTGTTAGTCACAAAAGCAACGGCCAATGAAAGATAGACAGTTGCGCCTTCCAAGTTAAAGGTATAGCCTAGCGGAACCACAAAATCAGTGACCGTTTGAGAAGCACCATTTGCTTTTAGTCGTTCTAGTAATTTAGGGAGTACAACGCTGGAACTACCAGTGAAAAAGGCAAGGGTGAACAAGTCACGTGTCTCTCGTAAAGTGGCAAGGTAAGGAACCCGGTAGATGCTTGCAATGATTGGAAAAACAATCAAAAGTAGTGCTGCATAGCCGATATAAAGGCCTACGATGAAAGTTACTAGGGAAACTAATTCGCTGGTACCAACACTGCTGACATCGTGTGCAATGATACCAAAAATCCCAATCGGTGATAGTTTAATAATGAAATCAGTGATTTTATACAGCGCTTCAATCCAGATATCAAATAAATTAAGTAGTGGCTTGGCTTTTGCTGGTCCATAGGCACCCAAACCAAGTCCAAGCACAATCGCGAAGAAAATGACAGAGAGCAAATTGTTGTCTGAGAAGGCCTTAATGATATTGGCAGGAACGATTGAGGCTAAAAATGTCCAAAGGTTGATACTGGTCCCGATGCCCTTCAGAGCGCTGACGTTAGCGCTGGCGTGTGTCCCAGTACCAAATCCGAAATAGTAAGCTGCTAATAAGAATAGGGCGATAATAATGGTGGTAATCACAAAGAAATAAACAAAGGTTTTGAGAAGAATATGACCAAAAGACTTCTGATTAAAAATCTTAACGACAGCCATAATGACTACCGGAAAAATCAACGGTAAGATGATCATCGTAATTGCATTAATGAAAACTGTGCCTAATAAATTGTAAAAAGAATCTGCGATCGGTAAAAATTTGCCGAAAATAACTGCTAATACTAAAGCAATCAGTAGTTGGTACGGAAATCCAATTCGTTTGATCGTTGCCATGTATAAAACCTCGCTTTTATATGTTTTCGAGCTTCAGTTGCTAGTGAAAACATCGTGTACATGGCAGTTTCACCCAGGGCGCAGCCGCGCCAAAGAGTCAACCAACTATTAACCTTGTGAATTCTAAGACGACTCATGACACGACCTCCTTTGGGTGACGACTGGCAGTTTATAACGCTGACAAGTCAAACTTTTCTTCTGGTTGGAATTGATTGTCAACGATTATTGATGGTAGATTAGTAATTCTAGCACTAGCGACTTCGTTTGCGGTGAGCTTGCTAGCTGATGCGTTCGCTTGGGTCAGTCCATAGGTTTGTGCTAGATAAGGGCCAACCTGCGCTGGAGATAATTGATTCAACTTTGCTTGGTCCGTGAAAATATTATGGATCAGGTCGCGGGCCTGTTGAGGCTGATGATAATCAATATACTGATCAGCAATACCGCCATTTTTAAGGTCATCAACGGGCTTGTCCCACAATTTGATATGCAACTGGATATTGCCATTAGCAACCTTGCCAAAGAGTAGTGGTTCATTCTTAAGATACCAGGCCCGACTATCGGGGCAACCGAGATTGATAATAAGGGTGACATCGTGTGTTGCGTGTGCCGAACCGTAATTAAGTGTGTTCAATTCTTGAAACTTCCAAATATATTGCGTCATTGTTCTAAACACCTTTCGTTATAATTAAAAAATCCGTCCCTGCAATTACTTGCAGGGACGGATTAGACCGTGGTACCACCCAGATTTACAGTCATCATTGACTGCCTCAAAGCACACAACTATGTGCCGGGTGATTAACGCACCCACGCGTAATAGCAGCTTGCACTACCATTAAGACTCAGGACTCATCTTCCGATTGACTTTCAAGCCAGCCTTTCACTAACACTGGTCGCTTTACATATACTCATCAACCGTACTCTTTCCATCAATGTCGTGTAAAATTGTTATGGTTAAGATACAGCGTCGTGTATGACTTGTCAAGTGAGAGATTCGACCAACGAGACTAATGGCTAGTTATTTTGGCCACTACTTTTTTGAATGACAATCTGTTATTACCAGTCTTTAGCCATCATAAAGCCCGCAGTGTATAATAAACTTGTTAGGATACAGATTATTACACGAGGTGTAGCAATTAAACACGCACTGCACCTAAAAATCACAAACGAATCGCAGGTGCATCCCTATCACAACTATCGAAGAAATCATACAAGCCATCAAAGCCGATCCAGATAACGCCGAGTACACAGCAAAAGGCTGGGACCCACTATTTCACGTCCTACCTTCCGCTACTATTTTGGTCATCAGTCAGGCACCGGGGCGCATTGCGCAGAATACTAAGACGTACTTCAATGATGCGAGCGGCGACCGATTACGAGACTGGATGGGCGTTACCCGGGAGCAATTTTATCAGAGTGACCGGATTGCGGTCATGCCGCTAGATTTCTACTATCCGGGGAAGGGTAAAAGCGGTGATTTGCCACCACGCAAAGGCTTTATGGACAAGTGGCACGAACCCTTGTTAGCGATGATGCCGAATGTTCAATTGACGTTACTGGTCGGGCAGTATGCGATTAAAGCGTACCTCGGTCGGTCACGGCAAAAGACACTTACGGCGACGGTCCAGAATTATCAAGATTATCTACCGGACTACTTCCCGCTCGTGCATCCATCACCACTTAATTACGGCTGGCAGAAGAAGAATCCGTGGTTTCAAACGACAGTTGTGCCGGATCTGCAGAAGCGCGTTAAAGCGGCACTACAATAATCCTTTAGGTCAAACGTCAATGGTCTAAACAGCAGCGCACGATATTACCGACGTTACACTTTCAGGATGAAATGTAAAGCAATTCTTGACTCAAATGAGTTGAAATTGCTTTTTATTAACGGTCATGAAAGCATTCAAAAGCTGGTGACTGTTGGTGGCGTGCACCGGCTGTTTACCTGCCGTAACTGTTGCTATCCGCCATCGTTTCAACTAAGATGGTAGGTAACTTGAACCAGACGGAGGTAACGCGGCATGACGACCAAACAACGTTCTTACAAAATTAAATCCTATGTGAATGCGAGCCACGCGATTCGATGGGCGACGGGGTCCGGGAAGAAGCACACGCATACGTGGGAGATTGTTTGTGAGTTACACACGGTCGATGCGATGGTGGCCTTCTATGACATCGAAAAAAACTTACATCAAGCCTTAGATGAATTGTCAGGAAAATTTTTGAATGATTTGCCGGAATTCAAAACGGTTAATCCCACCGTTGAAAATGTGACGGAGTACTTGTTTAAGAAGATCGATAATACATTACGTGAAAACGGTGCGCAACTGATGCGCATTGAGGTAAGCGATTCGCCGACCCGTGCTTACTGTATTAGCGTGACTGATTAGAAACGAAAGGACCACCTGGAAACGACTGTTCTGGGTGGTCCTATTTAGCTGTAAGGAAATCCTGGTAACTTAGCGCATTGACGGCTATCAGCGGTTAGTTGCCTAAGAGTTTGACCCATAATGTTTCACGTGAAACATCGCGTAACACACAAGCGCCATCCAGTTCAAATTGGCATCATTTGAAGCGGATGGCGCTCTAATTATTTAATTTGTCACAGAATTCGTTACCTGTTTCAACGCATCCTGCACCGCTTCTTTGATTGCGCGGCTGGAGGCAGATGCGCCTGAGACGGCATCGACGCTGGTTGAATTGGCTGCAACGATTTCTTGTGGAATCTCTTTAATAGCAGTCAGGCCGACATCTTCGCTTTCGTGATGTTGAATGACATCCACGGCTTGAATCTTGTGATCACGATAGGTGACGCGAACGATGACTTTACCACCGAGTCCGGCGTTGGAACTTCCCAAGTATTGGTCGGCACCTAATTTGACGTTGGCGGCTGTTTCGCCATCCGCGAGGTCATTAATGCCATTGGCTTCGTCTGCATCAACAGATTCACTATCGGACTTAGGACGGGCCGCGTTTTCACCAGCTAACTTACCAAAAATCAGGCATTCAGCTAAATTGCCACCGCCCTGGTAGCAGTTGGCGACGATGCCACCCAGTTCGCCTGCACCAAACAAGTGAGGAATCGGGTCGTTATTGACGTTAAGAATCTGAGCATGCTCATTGCGCTGAGGACCACCCTGGGTATTGAGTACATCGTTAGCGGCAGCAATCGCATAGTACGGTCCGGCATCTAGTTGCCGCATCGTTTGTGGATCACGACCAAAGGCAAAGTCGCGGCCAACTTCCGTGTAATGATTAAAGTCGGTAACGGTCTGCTGTAGGTTAGCCGCTGGGACATCGAGCTTAGCGGCTAATTTTTCAATAGTTGGTGCGGTGATGAGTTTACGCATGAATTTTGGATAAGGGAGTTGTCCATCCCGCTGTTCTTGCGCTTTGAAGGCCTCATACTGTGTCTGATCAAAAACCAAGTAGGGGTGCTGATTCTTCATTGGAATTAGCCAGGCCCCATGAGTATAGACATGACCATGGCGGTGTTTAGCATCTTCTGGGAAGTACCGTGTCCCGTCATCAGCGATAACGAATATACTGCCGTTCTTGAGTAGTGGCCAGTGTTCAATTTGGCGTCCGCGCTCGTTAGCATCTTCTTTAAACGTAATTCCAGGTAGGATGCCATGCGATTCATAATTCGTCATATGCCACATTTTGGCATCGACTTCCTGCGCCATCTTCACACCATCACCCCGATTGTAGAGCGTCCCAAGTGGCGTTAAGTGTGCGCTATGCAGATAAGTTTGCGTCAGTTCTGCGTTATTTTCGAAACCGCCCATCGCTAAGACGACCCCGTGATTGGCATGCAAATTGAGCAAACGTTCGCCACGCTTGATTTGAACACCCTGGATAATTTTAGAATTAGGGTCCTGTATCAAATGCTGTGCGCGTGAATTCAGCCAGACATCGATTTTATCAGCACGGTCGAGGACGTTTTTCCGTAGTAACTTCCAAAGCGCCGCATCTTTATCGCGCTTGTGAACGAGCGCAAAGTCGATGGTCTCACTACCTGCTAGCTCGGGGTATTCCGCCATCGTTTTCTTAATTGCTACGGCATCGCCGGGTTTAATATCGTGCTTCCAACTGACTGCTTTGATGCCCAAGTATTTTTCAAAGTAGCTTGGAATCTGACTCATTCCACTTAAATAGGCATTCAACGTTTTTGCAGGCGTGCTAAAGGGTGCCCCTAATGCTTGATAGTAGGCGGTCAACTGGTCAAGACTTTCACCCGTCACAACGTGTTGTGCTGAGTAACGGGTATTACCACCTTCACGGCCAAACGTCGCTGCATCAACTAAGAGCACGTGGGCACCATTGTCGGCGGCGAAACGAGCTGCCGTGGCACCCGCACCACCAAAGCCGAGGACAATCACGTCATAACTCCCTTGCCAGTCGACATTTAGTGCCGGCGTCCCATTCACCGTCTTAACAAACTGTTCGAAATTAGCAAAACACCGTTCCAAGAATTTGATGGACGGGCCATCTGTCAGTTCGCCAGTTTCGTCAAAGGCTTTGCCGGCATAACTCAGCATGTATTCGTTGCCGGGGAGGACTTGAGCATCCACACCAGGCGAGTTTAAAATCCGCCGTAAATCCCCCTGAGCGCGGCACGTGCCCTGAATTCCAAGTGAAGTTCCGACTAACATTACCGGCTTATTGGCAAACGGGTGTAGTTGGTAGGAGAGCCATTCAATGACGTTTTTGAGTGCTGCCGGAATCGCGTGATCATACTCTGGCACGCCAATGATGACGCCGTCTGCCTGGCTAATTTTATCATTTAGCTGTTGAACGGATGCCGGGACGTCATTTTGATCTGGTTCGTTGAAGAGCGGAATACCAGTGATTTCATTGACCTCAATCGTGGCTTGGTGACTAAAGTGGTGCGCCATAAATTGTAACAAGTCGCGATTATAAGAGTGCTGGGCGGTCGTTCCCATCAATGCAACGTATTTCATAACAAACAGTCCTTTGCTAGGTTTTAATTGGATAAACACACGTATTGTTTACACTTTCAATATAAGTTCTTCGACCAGAAAAACAACCACAAATTTTTGGAACTGCTTCAAAATGGCCTTGTGACAACGATAACAATGATAAATTTGCTCAGCTAAAATCCGACGAATTACAATTCAACGAATTAAAGTCAAACTTTATTTTGGCTTTTTATAAATTTTATTTATAAAAAGTCAGACCATCAACGAGAAAGCTAGCTCGATAAATCTAATCATCAGCAAAAATACTAGCTGTGAAAGGCCGATTTAATCCACTTTTAGCACTAGTCTAAGCCCACACAGCCAATTTACGATTGACAGACTCATAAATTAAGTTATGGTAAGCCTCAAAAAGCACAATAAGTGATCATAGTAGTCATTATGTGAATTTATTAACAAAATATCGTTGGCCAGGAGGGACCTGCAATGTTGAGTACAGTAAAATGGAAGGGCTTTATTTTGCCGTTGGTATTTGGAATTGGCCTGTGGCTAGTTACGCCATTACGACCGTTAGCAATCAGTATCGTGGCATGGCATCTGTTTGCGATTTTTGTGGCAACAATCATCGCTTGCATTACGAAACCATTACCAATGATGGCGGTGACGCTGATTGGAATTGTCGTGGCGACACTCAGCGGCGTGTTTACAATGGACGAAGTTGCAACCGGATTTGGTAATTCGACCGCTTGGATGGTTGCAATGTGTATGTTCATGGCGGCCGGCTTTATCAAGTCCGGATTAGGTAAGCGCATTGCGTACCTGTTCGTGAGCTTGTTTGGCAAACGAACGCTGAGCCTGGCCTACGCGCTATCCTTTGTGGATGCCGTACTAGCAATTGGGATTCCGAGTAACAACGCGCGGGTCAATGGGATTATGTATCCAATTATTGATAATTTGTCTCGCGAAATGGGTTCTGATCCAAAACAGGGGACGCAGCGCAAATTAGGTTCATTTCTAGTTTTCAATGAGTATGAAGTCAATAATATTACGTCTGGTTTATTTCTAACAGGTTTGGCTGGTAATATGGTGGCGATTGGCCTTGCGAAAATGCAGGGCATCACCGTTACTTGGATGCAGTGGTTCATGGCAGCCTGTGTCCCTGGAATTTTGTCACTACTGATTATTCCGTGGGTATTGTATAAAGTCTATCCGCCCGAAGTCAAAGAGACGCCGGATGCGCATCGGTGGGCAACGACGCGTTTGTCAGCCCTAGGGAAAATGACGGCCAGTGAGAAGATTATGGCGGTGACGTTCGTGTTAGCCATTATTTTGTGGCTCATCGGAACCAAAATTGGCATTGACGCGACTGAAGTTAGTTTTATTGCCGTGGCTATTTTACTGATTACCGGGGTGCTGACGACTAAGGATCTGCTCAATGAAAGCTTTGCTTGGAACATTCTGGTCTGGCTATCTATTATTATGATGATGTCGAAAAAGTTGATGACATTGGGCTTCTTCCCATGGTTTTCCAAAACACTGGGTCATTTGTTAAGTGGCATGAATTGGATTAGTGTCTTGATTATCCTGTTCTTAGCCTACTTTTACTTACACTACATGTTTCCGAGTGTTTCGACGCAGATATCGGCGTTATATGCAGGGTTCTTATCGATTGCAATCGGTGCCGGGGTACCACATGTTTTAGCGGCACTGCTATTAGCGTTTGCTGGGTCAATCAACCTGTCGACGACACCGTACTCGGCAGGGCCAGCTGCTCTCCTATCGAGTACGGGCTACGTGACGAGTGCAGAATGGTGGAAGTTAAGTGCGATTGTTGGTGTTATCTTCAACGTGATCTGGTTAGGCGGTGGCTTACTTTGGACTAAGCTACTGGGATTTTGGTAAAAATGATCGTTAAAGCGATCTCGATTAGGTTGCATAAAGGTGGCCTAATCGAGATCGCTTTTAGTGTTAAAATTAAGCATTAAGTAAAATCAGAATGGTTGCGGCTCACTTTTCATGAGCACGACCGAACAGAATGCGGGGGGAATCAAGGATGAATGAACGAGATTTAAGGTACTTTTGTTCATTGGTGGAGACGGGGAATTATACGGCCACAGCAGCGCAATTTCACGTGACTCAGCCTGCTATTTCTGCAGCATTGAAACGGCTAGAAGCCGACTATCAGACCATCTTATTAACGCAGGCGAATCACCGGGCCCAATTGGTGACGACTGCAGCTGGGCGGATCTTGTATATCAAGGCCAATCAGTTATTGAAGGATTTTTCTCAAATGGCGCTTGAAGTCCAGCATGCCAATGACAGGCAGGTGCGCCTGGGCTTCTCGCATGTCGCAGGCGGTATTTGGCTACCACGACTGATAAAAAAATTTATTATAG
>NZ_AVAQ01000006.1 GCF_000463075.2 Lactiplantibacillus plantarum EGD-AQ4 | reverse complement strand
AGCATTGTCAGAAACGCCTTCCAGCCTCGGAGGTCGGACTAGGACGAATCTCGGCAGACGAACAGTAAGCCAAACACTTGGCATTGCATCTTTAATGCCAGTGCGTACAAATGTGATCACACAAAATAAAGCGACCTTCAAAAATCTTGAAGGTCGCTTTATTTAGCGAACAATGACGATTTGGCCGATGTGTGGTTCATCTAGCTGCTGGTGGCCTTGAATAAAGCCGTTTAGGTCAAAGGGCAGTTCGGCTGCAATCGTTGTGATGAGTTGGTGGGTTGCTAATAATTTGAATAATAACTGTAACGTCGCTTGGTCGGAAATGACTTCGGTCGGTTGAATCGCCTGGAAGCGAATTGACTTACTGGTGGCAGGAAGGCGGTGGGCGAAGGAGGCAATCGTGGCGTCAAACTTCGCCATTGCCAAGTCGTCTTTGCCACCGACGCCGTCTAAAGCGACGTTGATGATGACATCGCCGCGGTCGGCTAATACGTGGACTGGATTTTGTTGCTGGTAGTCCACAAATTGGTCAACACCCAGTGAGGTAATCAGATCCGCGTAGTGTCCACTCGCCACGGCAATCACGTGCGCGCCGAGACGTTTGGCCAATTGAACGACTAGTAAGCCCACGGGACTGCCGGCGCCTTTGACGATCACCGTCTGGTCAGCCTGAACGTCCGCAAAATAACGCACCGTTTTGTAAGCGATGATGCCAGGTGTGATCAGGCTTACCGCACTGGCGGGTGTGAGGTCGTCAGGCACCGTCACGGCCAGGTCGCTATCGACACAGACCTGTTCGGCATAAGTTTCAGTAGTGTGCGCTGCGACTAAGGTGCCGATATTAAAATCCGTGACTGTCGCTCCCACTTGAATCACACGTCCGACCACATCATGTCCCGGAATGTGTGGTAGGTCCACGTTGGCCATGGTGCCCAAACGCTCCAAGCGGTCTTCGTCTGTTAAATTAACTGCCGCCGTTTCAATTAAGATTTGATTATCAGTCAGGTGTAACGCTGGCTGAACAAGCGTCTCAAATACGGCGGGTCCCCCAAATTTTTGATAACCGTATGCAAGCATGATAATCCCCCTCCTATCATGGCTAAACCAGCATTTAGACTGGCAAAAGTTACCGAAAATGCCGGCGTTTACCAACCGAATGCATGGGTTCAGACATTGGTCCAAAAGTATGCTCTTGCCTCATTGTAGCGGGCGAGTAGGGGAAATCACAAGTCGAAACAATTATATTCCGGGCTTCGTTCGGTTACCGACTGAATTAAGCGGTCGGTTTGACTGGCTGACGCTTGAGGCCCCAACCGGTAAAACCACTGATGATGGAGAAGACTGGCGATAGCAAGCTGAAGAAGCAGAATGGCAAGTAAGCTAGTGTTGAAACGCCCAAGGTATTGGCGGCAAACGCCCCCGCAACACCCCATGGAATCAAGTAGTTAATGACGGTTCCGCCATCTTCGAGCACCCGACTGAGTGCCAAGTTGGCGAGTCCCCGCTGATTGAAGGCGAGTTTGAAGGCCTTACCAGGCAGGATTACGGAGAGGTATTGTTCACCAACAAAGATGTTGACGCCAATCCCGGCTAAAATCGCTGCAGTGACAGTGGCGCCAGTCCCTTTGAGCCGTTTGGTCAATGGCACCATCGCGGTTTGGATCAAATTGAACTTCATCAACAAGCCACCGAGCGATAAGGTCAGTAAAATCAGCGAGACCGTGCTCATCATCGCACTGATGCCACCCCGCGAGAGCAAGGCATCGACGCTGGCATTGCCAGTTTTTGCGACAAAGCCAGATTCAATCATGGTTGCGATTTTAGCGATGGCGATGTGTGGTTGTTGGATAAAAATCATCACGATGGCGAGCCCGATGTTCATCAACAACGTCGCAATTGCGGGAATCTTGAGAAGTGCACAGGCGAACATCACCGCTAGTGGCAGTGCGGCCCACCAGGTGATGGCAAAATGACTGTTGAGCACGGTCAGGGTCGTTTGAATTTTACCTAAGTGACTTTGGGTCGCTGCGCCGGTACCGAGAATCGTGTACAGGACTAGTGAGACAATGAATGCCGGAATCGTCGACCACATTAAGTTACGGATGTGATCGAACAAATCACTCTCAGCGATCGCTGACGCCAGGTTCGTCGAGTCTGACAGTGGCGAAGTTTTATCGCCAAAAATGGCGCCGGAAATAATCGCACCGGCAATCAAAGCCGGGTTGATACCCATGGTCGTTCCGATTCCGAAGAGGGCGATCCCAATCGTTGAAATAATCGTGAACGCACTCCCAATCGAAGTCCCGATGATGGCGCAAACCAGGAAGACGGACGGCACGAACCATTGTGCAGAAATCAAATGAAAACCGAAGACCATCATTGACGGAATGATGCCGGCTGCGATCCACACGCTGATCAGCGCACCAATCAGCAGGAAGATGAAAATCGGAATGATCCCAGTTTTGATCCCATCAATGATGCCGCCGTGAATATCATCCCAAGCGGCACCACGAATGCGGGCCCACAAAATAATCAGGGCAATCACCAGGATGACGGGTGTTTGTGGGGATAGGCCGAACTTAATCACCCCAAGTCCCATAATCGCTAACATAATCAACAAAACGCATAAGGCTTCTGGTAATTTGACCGGTCGCCATTTTTCTGAATGAGGCATAATCGATAACTCCTTTTGAAGGTCGCCCAGCGTCATCAAGCCAGGTGGTCACCAGCTGCTTGAATGACGGTACGCGCCAATAATAATCATTATGAATGCAAAAAATCGTCCCCGTTGCACAATAATGCAACAGGGACGATTGATTAGACCGTGGTACCACCCAGCTTGAGCCACAATAGGACTCCACTCACTAGCAGTTAACGGCTCTAGTTGTTATCCGCCGGGCGTACCCGGACCTCTCCTACCGTATTTCATCGAGATTAACCTGATCGGTTCGCAGCACCCACCGACTTCCTGACGCACAGTTAATTCGCTACTTGAAAGTAAGATTATCGTTCGTTATTTGAATACTGATGATAGTAGCATGTGTGCCCGGGTTCGTCAACCGAACTGAACGGCAGTTGGCATAAAAAACTCGGACAAATTCCGCTTGCCCGCTACGATAAGCGAGGGCGAAATGGTAGAATAGATAGTGTTGTAAGCGGTCTCTAACAAGAGGCGGCGCTAGTTATTTTTAAAGATAAAAAAGTTTTTTAGGGGGATATCAATATGGCTAATCAATGGTGGCAATCAGCCGTCGTGTATCAAGTCTATCCACGCTCGTTTCAAGATTCAAATGGTGATGGCATCGGGGATCTACCCGGAATCACTCAACGCTTAGATTATATTAAACACTTGGGTGCCGATGTCATCTGGCTCAATCCAATCTACCGGTCGCCCGGCGTTGATAACGGCTATGATATTAGTGATTATTACGATATTAATCCGGAATTTGGGACGATGGCTGATTTTGACCAGCTGCTCGCAACCGCCCACGCGAAGGGCCTAAAAATCATGATGGACATTGTCGTGAACCACTCATCCAACCAAAATAAATGGTTTACGGAGAGTGCGAAGAGCAAGGATAATCCATATTCTGATTACTATATTTGGCGTGATCCAGTCGATGGACACGCACCTAATAACTGGGGTGGCTTCTTCGGCGGCTCGGTCTGGGAATACGTCGAGAGTCGGCAACAATATTATTTACATTCATTTGCCGTCGAACAACCGGATTTGAACTGGGATAATCCCAAGCTGCGGCAAGCGGTCTATGACATGATGAATTTCTGGGTCGATAAGGGTGTCGATGGCTTCCGCTTGGACGTCATCAATTTGATTTCTAAACCAGCCAGCTTTGCGGATGGACAACCTGAAGCAGGTGAACCCTACGCGGCCATTGGCGACATTGTAGCAAACGGCCCGCATTTGCATGATTACTTACAAGAGATGAATCAACAGGTCTTTGCTAGTCATCAACTGATGACGGTCGGGGAGACACCGGGCGCGACCGTTGCGGATGCCAAGCAGTTAGCGAGTCTGCAAGGTCAGGAACTCAACATGGTTTTCGAATTTGAACACATGGGCTTAGATGGCAATCCCGACCCCGCATTGGGCAAGTGGAATGATCAACCCGTCCAACTCGTCGATTTGAAGCAGAGTTTATCAAAATGGCAGACGGGCTTGCAAGACTCAGCCTGGAACAGTCTTTACTGGAATAATCATGATCAACCGCGGATCGTGTCCCGTTTTGGCGACGAACGACCCGTTTATCGGGAACGTTCAGCTAAGATGTTAGCCACGGCGCTACACTTCTTGCAAGGGACCCCGTACATTTATGAGGGTGAAGAGCTTGGCATGACCAACGCCCATTTCGAAAAACTGAGCGACTATCAAGATTTGGAATCACTGAATGCCTATCATCACTTTGTCGACGACGAACAGGTCGTATCTGAAGATAAGATGTTAAGCTACTTGGCGCACATGTCTCGTGATAATGCGCGGACCCCGATGCAATGGGATGACAGCGCCAATGCTGGCTTCTCAACGGCGACACCTTGGCTAGCGGTCAACGCGAATTATCCACGGTTGAACGCGCAACTAGCACAACGGACACCCGGCTCGGTATTTGGCTACTATCAACGGCTGATCAAGTTGCGGCACCAGTTACCAGTCATCACGACTGGGACTTACCGCTTACTGTTGCCGGAAGATCAGTCCGTCTACGCTTACATGCGCCAAGCGGGTGACCAACATCTGCTCGTGATCTGCAACTTCACGGACGCCACCCAGACGCGACACTTTGCCGAATTACCGGCTACGGCTAAGCTCCTGTTGAGTAATTATGATGAGGACCATCAGGACGTCTTGCGGGCGTATGAAGCTAAAGTTTATCAATTTTAAGTCGAGATTCGAGCTGATTAGCTTGGGTGCATACGTTGAGACGCTGGCTATTAGTCAATCATTGAGTTCAGATTTAAAAATTAATCAGTAAAAAATAAAGGGCGCTCTTGTTATCAATATAGATAACGGGAGCGTCCTTTAGTCATGTTAAGCGCAATTACTGCTTATTTTCTTGTTTGGCATTGTCATCGGCAAAGGTCTTTTCGATAATATCGATGACTTGCTTGACCAACCCGATTGGGAATTGGTGTGCGCGCCGAATCAGATTGATATGCACGCTGGGAACTTGGACGTCGTCAAATGGAATTTCGACGAGGTCGTCGTCTTCACCTTCATTCGGCGTCGTAATATCCGAGATGAACCCTAACGCCAAGTTCTCCTTGACCAGTCCCTTGATTAAAGTACTGCTGTCAGATTCGAAGAGGACTTGTGGCTCGATTGAAAGCTGTTCAGCCAACTGCCGAAAGACGAGCTTGTTCAAATAAGTTGCATTAAGTAGGACAAACGGTGACTTCAGCGCTTCCGCAAAGGTCGGGTGATCCGACTTAGCTAGCGGGTGGTCTGGGTTAGCCAGGATGCGGAATTTAAATGGTCGTAATGGCGTGACTGCCAGGCGTTCGTCGAGCGTTTGATCCAAGTTGCCACTGATGGCAAGGTCCAGCTGACCAGCCAAGACTTGCTTAACGAGTTGGTTGGCACCCATTTCAACGGTATGGACGCTACTGAGTAAGTCCTGTTCGATGATGGGCTTAGTTAATGCTGGTAAGTAATGTTCACTGACGGAGGGTTCTATCCCAAACCGCAGTGTGTGTTGACGGAGGTGACTGATTGATTCGTTGACGTGTTGCCAGTTATTGATAATATCATTGGCCGCGAGCAAAAGCTGCTGGCCGTTCGGTGTCAGGACGAGCGCCTTGGTTTTTGCTTGACGAAAGAATAGCGTCACTTGGAAATGACGCTCCAGTCGCTTAATTGCTTGTGAAATTGTTGGTTGGCTAACGTGAAAATCAGCAGCGGTTTGTGTGTAACTTTGCGTACTGATCAAGCGTTGGAAGTAATACAAATCTTTAATGTTCATGAAAAATGTAGCCTCCATAAAATATTAATGTTGGTTGAGCAATTAATAGTCGCAGGTAAGCAGGCTCCGACTGATTGATTAAAGCTGGTTATTATACGTCATGTTAATCATACCATTGTTAGAACGAATAGTGTCAGGATAATTCGTAAAAATAAATTCACGAAATAGTTAACGACCTGAAACTATAATGATTATTAATAAGCATTCAGCATAAAATTGGTATAGAAATTGATTTAGCAACGTTTACGCTTCTGAATCATCAGTTTAATTTATCAGTTAAAGGGCTGTTTGATTATCTATCGGGACTAATTTGTCAGTTTGAGACGGGTCATCTTGGGCCAATGGCACTTAAGAAATCCTTGAAATACTAAGCTGGGCCTTCGGTGACAAAGTTAAAGGGGTCAAACGATAAATAAATTTTATTGCCCAGTGACAATAAGTACCAGGCTCAATTATAAAAGCGGTTACATACCATAAATGATTCGTATCAGTTAAGGGGTTGTCGGAAATAGCCGGCTGACTAAAAATTGGTCTATATGAAGTCGGCTGCAGGCTGTCGGTGTCGCGTTTAGCGATAATGGCCAAATTTTTGGACCAAATAAGTTAACGTGTTTAAGTTATAACTGAAACTAATAAGCTCCGAAAATCGACCAAAAAAAAGGCTGTTAGCAGGCCTATGTTCGCTGGCTTAATCATAATGGGTAATAATCGGTTAAACGGGTGTGCTAATTCAGCTGTCCTGAGGATTAATCCCTCATTTGCATAAATAATTATAATACTACTAGAGATGACAATCTATAAAACGCCGAAATAACAGTGAGTTAATTAATTAACTATAATAATTTATTATAACAAACCCAAAATTGCGACTAAAGGATTTTGTCTCATAAATTGATGCAAAATAAAACGCACCAGCTATCACGAAGATAGCCAGTGCGCTTGGTCGACATTACCGCCGATTCTGAGGCGTACGTTGGTCATGCTTGATTCTGACTGGTTGCGCAGCAGGAACTCGGTTGCCAGCGACAACCCCGGCGACAGCAGCTAGACCAGCTGCAACTAATAAACCTGCTAATAACATGGGCAGGACCTCCTCAATGGTTGTTAAGCACTCGTCATTTGATACTTGCAGTTTAGGCGATTTCTTAACCAATTGCAATTATTTCACCGCTAATTAATGGGAATTTGAATAACTTGAAATATTCTTAAGCAATTGATGGTTTTTATTCATCCGGGCAAAAGCGGCCGCATCGTTGAGATACTCATGAACTTCATCAGTATCCGTCGCGAGTTGAGCCTGTAAAAACTTGATGCGGGCGGCGTAGTAGGTGACGTGGAACCGGGCGCAGATTTCGATCCCGTAGTTGAGTAGGTGCAGGCTGCGCTCAGTATCCGCGATGCTGGCATAAAAAGCCCCGGTGTAATAGGCGAGGTTGATCACGCGCCAGATACTTGCGGTCGTCTCTAGTGGTAGGTTGGGCAAAGCGTGGCGGACCTTTTCAAAATAATATTGGGCCTTGTCGTTATCGCCAGTCTGCTGATAAGCGATCCCGGTCCCACAGTAAGCCAACTGGGTATAAATCGTAATGTGTGATTCATCCAGATCGGTGATGATTTGGTCGAAGTTAAAGACCACGTCACTGATTGGATGGTGGTTAAGGGCTGCCACGTACCCCTTTAGATAACAGTATTGAAGCTTAGTCTCACGATCGTGACGCGGCATATCAGCGGCCTTTTCGAGTTGTTCTTCAGCATCCTGATATTCTGCGGTGATCAAATCAAATTCGACTTGTTCCAGAATCTTCAAGACTGCAGCATCTGCGACTCGTTCAGTTGGAAAGACATCTTCCAATTGAAGGTTCAATCGCTGGCACAGTTGCGCCACGATTCGAATGGCAGGGGCCTTGCCATTATTCTCAAATTTACTTAATGTCGCCTGGGTACATATGCCGTCTGCAAGGGCTTTTTGGGAAAGACCCAGCGCCTTGCGACGGGCGATGAAGAGCTCAATATTCATGCCATCAACGCTTCCTTTACATAGTTAAGTCATTTTTGAAATTGCTTTCATTTATTCTAATTAAAAACTTTTTATATAATTTTGTCAATATTTATACATAATCCATAGTATTCCAAAAATGTGTCTATTGAATATAAAAAGATGGCAACTAAAAAATCGACACCGCAAGCAGTAAGCCAATACTTGCGGTGCCGATAAAGGGTACATTAGGGCGTGAAGTGCAGCACGAATTGAGGCTTGATTGAAGACTCGTTGATGAGGCGGGCCTTCTCAAGTTAGTCTGACACAACTGCCTGAAATCAGAGATACTGCCGGCTAAGCCCTGTCAAACATAACTTATGTGGCACTTGTTCAACTTATTTTTCCAAATAAGCGTCTTTGAAGTTGTAATTGGTGCCGGACGTGTTGTAAATCAGGCCCTTCAACTTCGGATTGACCATCTGTGCAATCGTGTTTTGCGTTAAAGGCACGACGCCGGATTCGGTGCCGATGATTTTTTCGGCGCGGCCCATCGCTTGCCACCGCGCTGAGTTGTTAGTGGCAGTTTGAGCCTGCTTGATGGCGGCGTCGTAGTCGGCATTCTTCCACTTACCAAAGTTGTAGTCGTTGGTCGATGTCAGGATGCCCAGGTCTGAGATTGGATCTGCGAAGTCCGCTTGCCAGCCTGAAATAGCAAGCTGGAAGTTACCAGCCGTTTCGCGCGCCAACCGGTTTTTGAATGGCAACGTGATATCAGTAATCTTAAGGCCCGGTAATTCCTTCTGCCATTGTCCTTCCAAGTATTCGGCCGTCTCCTTAGTCTGGTCAACGCTGTCATGGGTGAGCGAGAGCGTCAACGATCTTTTACCGACTTCTTTGAGTCCCGCGGCCCAGAGTTGTTTAGCCTTAGCGTCATTTTGAGTCACAGCTTCAGCGACGCTATTTTCCGTGGCGAAATCCTCACCAGTCGTTGGATCGGTGGCTAAGCCCGTGGTGACAAAACCCTTCGGCACGGTCGACCCATCGCCGAGGACGTTTTTAACCAGTTCTTGTCGATCAATGACCAGCGACATCGCTTGCCGTAACTTGGCGTTGGCCAAAGCGGGTACCTTCTTCTGATTGAATTCGAGGTAGTTCAAACGGGACGTCTTCCGAAGGACTAATTTCGGATTATTACGTTCATTTTTGACCTGCTCACCGCTCAAAGTAGCCATGTCGAGCTTGTTGCTCTGGAAGAGGTTGAATCCAGTCGTCGGCGATTTGACAACTTGGTCATTGATACGTTCAAGGTAGACGTGGCGTTTGTCCCAATAATGCGGATTGCGTTTCAAGGTCCAGGTCGTATTTGTCCCTTTCCAGCCGGTCATGGTAAACGGGCCGTCATAGACCATCTTGCTGGCAGTCGTCCCGTAGCCCTTGCCATAGTCTTGAACGGCGTGTTGATTTTGTGGGAAGAAGATGGCAAAGCCCATCAAAATCTTGAAGTAGGCCATCGGTTTATCGAGAGTGACGGTCAACTTATATTTACCATCAGCTTTGATCCCCAAACTATCGACCTTCGCCTTGCCATTCGTAATCTGTTCGGCATTTTTGATGCCGGCGTATAAGTAAGCGTACTGTGAGGCGGTCTTCGGATCAATCGTCCGCCGCCAACTATAAACAAAGTCCTGTGCGGTCACCGGGTCGCCGTTACTCCACTTGGCATTTTTACGCAAGGTGAAGGTGTAGGTCTTCTTGTCCTTCGAAACGACGGTATTGGTGGCAATTCCAGGTGTGATTTTGTTATTGGCACCGATGCGGTAGAGGCCTTCCATCGTGTTATTGATCATGTTCGCGCTAATGGCATCGGTCACGAGGGACGTGTCTAGCGTCGTTAACTCGGAACCATTTTCGGACCAATTCAAAACTTGACTACTTGCCATGTCTGATTTCAAATTTCCCCCGTTATCTGAAGCAGTATGACTCTGACTGCAGGCCGCTAATAGCAAACCAGATGTCGCGGCAGCGGTCGCAGTCGTTACGATAATTTTCCATTTCATATGTGAACTCCCCCCAACTGGATGCTCACGAGGATACATTAAAGGATAATGAGAATCAATCTTTCAGCGCTAATAATTAAGGTAATTAACACGCGTTGAGCTCGTTATTGCGTATGTATGATAATTGGTACCGTGCCAGTTCTGAAGTTCAAATGCAGCCAGCTTAGGAGCGCTGGAAACGGTTCGAGTCAGCGTAAACCTGCAGTGATAGGGTCGACCTATGTCGGCTTACAAGCATTTCTGACAACGCTGGAACGCGATGGACACAGATTTAAACCGACAAGCCACGTCTTAAATACTGGTCTTCCACGTTCTATACAACATTGCCGAAATGTGTTCGGGTCAGACTGGGACTTCCGGTTAGCTACGCCAGAACGCCAAGCGGAAATGCGCCGCTTAACGCTCTAGCTAGGCTAATCCTCAGTCCCAACCCGTCTGAACCTCACACTCTAGAAGCCGCTGAGCATTGTCAGAAACACCTTCCAGCCTGGGATCCTATTCGAAAGGCGGACATATGCGCACCCAACTTTGAGCTCAGATTGTCGTTGCTTCTTAATTAGACATAATGTTGCCTTTCAACTGTAAGACTAGTTTTTGACAAGCGCTAAGCTATCTGACCCGTGATTTAATTCAACGAACCACCAGCTTCGTTGAATACCGTCAAAGCCTTACCGAGTCGACCAAGGCAACAAAAATATTGAACACGAATGGTAATTTTATCATCCAAGCTTAAGATGGGTTTCTGCTGTATTTAGTTGATAAACCTCGGACCATCTTTGAATTTCACAAATTATCATTAACTTTGATTTACAGTTTGTCCTGCAGGTCTAGTCACCAAATATTCAGTGGTCAATTGCACCAAGATAAGTGGTCGTTCATCCGCCATTCGAGCGGGTTCCCGACTGTAGGGGCTGGCTGACAATGCTCAAGGGCGAAGTTCTTCTTGTCCGGGCGGGGTTTCCCGGGCTAGAAGAAGACTCGTATTTGAAATTGCGCAGTGGGTTTCTGCGTGAGTTCAAATCGATGTCCGCCCTGTTCCAGCGTTGTCAGCCAGCCCCGGAGGTCGGACTAGGAAGCTCTCGGCTGACGAACAGCAAACTAACTAACTCGCACTTTTTCCAGCGGTCCTAAGCTGGTTGCCTTTGAACTTAAAAACGGGCTCCCACCATACTGCAGGGAGTCCGTAATTAGTGCGTTTTAGTGACAAATTTTTCCAACTGGCTACTCGATTAAGTAGCGTGAATCCTATTTAGCCATATAAGCACTCTTGAAGTTGTAGTTGATGCCGGCTGTGTTGTAGACGAGGCCTTTCAACTTCGGATTGACCATTTGAGCAATCGCGTTTTGGGATAATGGTGCGACGCCTTGGTCAGTACTTAACGTCTTGGCGGCTGTCGAAAGTGCTTGCCAGCGCTTCTTCGTGCTGGTGGTACTGTTGGCCGTATTGATGGCACTGTCGAAGGACTTGTTGGTCCACTTACCGAAGTTGTAGTCGTTGGTCGACGTCATGATGCCTAAATCAGAGACAGGATCAGCGAAGTCGGCTTGCCAAGCAGAGATGACGAGTTGGAAATTACCGGCAAGTTCACGAGAAATTCTGGTCTTGTATGGAACCGTGATACTTTGAACTTTTAAGCCAGGTAGTTCCTTCTCCAATTGCCCTTGAACGTATTCGGCGAGGGCCTTCATTTGGTCCGTGTCGTCATGCGTCAACGTCAAAGTGACCGACTTTTTACCCGTTTCTTGCAAGCCTTCCTTCCAAAGCTTCTTCGCCTTGGCGTTGTCTTGAGTGACGGATGATTTGACCGTGTTTTCAGTCGCAAAGTCCTTGCCCGTGGTTGGGTCAGTTGCTAGGCCGGTCGTGACAAAGCTCTTTGGTGTAACGGAACCATCACCGAGCACGTCGTTAACCAGTTGTTTGCGGTTAAGCGTTAAGGACATCGCTTGGCGAATCTTCTTGTTGGCTAAGAATTTGACCTTTTTCTGGTTGAATTCCAAGTAGTTCAACCGTGAAGATTTGCGGACGACTAACTTACTGTTGTTCTTTTCGTTTTTAACTTGTTGCCCAGACAGGGTCGCCATATCCAGTTTGTTGCTCTGGAAGAGGTTGAAGGCCGTTGTGGTTGACTTGACAACTTGGTCGTTGATCTTCGTGAGGTAAACGTGTTTTTTATCCCAGTAAGCTGAGTTACGTTTCAACGCCCAAGTGGAGTTCGTGCCTTTCCAGCCAGTCATCTTGAATGGTCCGTCGTAGACCATCTTGCTGGCACTCGTCCCGTAATCCTTGCCGTATTTTTCAACGGCATGTTGATTTTGTGGGAAGAAGGAGACGAAGCCCATCAGTAATTTGAAATACTGCATTGGTTTTTCCAGGGTGACCGTCAACTTGTACTTGCCATCCGCCTTGATCCCCAGCGTACTTGGTTTAGCCTTGCCGTTGACGATTTTGTCGGCGTTTTTGATACCAGAGTACAAGTAAGCGTATTGGGAAGCCGTCTTGGGATTAACGGTCCGTTGCCAGCCGTAAACGAAATCTTTGGCCGTGACTTGATCGCCGTTGCTCCACTTGGCATTCTTCCGCAGGGTAAACGTATAAGTCTTTTTATCTTTTGAAACGGTTGTCTTGGTGGCAATCCCAGGTGTGACCTTACTATTTTTACCGAGCCGATACAGGCCTTCCTGCGAATTACTGATCATCGTGCCACTAACCACGTCGGTCGCAAGTGACGGGTCCAAAGTGGTCAAGTCTTGCCCATTTTCTGACCAGTTCAGAACTTGGGTGCTGGCCATCTTGGCGGTCGTATTGCCGGCGTTACTAGAGCTAGATGATGATTGCCCACAACCTACTAGTAGAACCCCGGTGGTTGCAGTCAGTGTTGCAACAGTTGCAAATAATTTCCATTGCATAAAATATGTACCCCCTACTCAAATAAGTATGATATGTAGATGAGAATACATTAAAAATAGATTAAAATCAATATAAACATTTTAATGGTTAACATTATTCAGCCGAAAAAGCTAGCACGGCCTGTGGGAGGTCGTGCTAGCTTAATTAAGTAAACTAACGCGGAAATGGTGGGCTAATATCAATGCCCGAAAACTTCGGTGGCAACATGTCTAAAGCCAGTCAGTGCTTGATTTCTGGCTGTCACATCTAGCCACAGCCAAGTTCGTATCTAAGTCTGCTTAGACACATACAGGCCAGAAGCTAGTCAGCGCCAATTATCAGCTACCATGACGGCGCAGATTTGAGCAGAGTTAAGCAAGACCAACCATTAGTCCTGTTGTAGCAACCGTACCCGAATAACTGCTGGAATCTTGGTCAGTTCGTCGATTAGTTGAGCGTGTTGCGGCTGTTGTAAGTCGTCGACGTCAATAATCGTATAGGCCGTTTGGTGCTTGGCGGCGTTGGCCATCGTCGTAATATTGAGGTTGGCCGCCGCCAGTTTTGCCGTAATTTGGCTCACCATGTTGGGCACGTTTTGGTGGATGATGGTAAAACGGTATGCGGCGTTAAACGGCACGTTTAAATCCGGCAGATTGATGGCGGCGTGGACATTGCCAGTCTCTAAGTAAGTCATGATTGTTCGTGCGGCCTGGGTGGCACCGTTGACCTCAGCTTCAAGCGTTGAGCCACCGATATGGGGCGTGACGGTGACGTCCGGGTTGTCAGCGAGCTGTGGTTCGCCAAAGTCGGTGTAGTAGTGCGCGATGTGATGTTTGGCGATGGCTGCTAAGGCGGCCGCATTATCCACGATGCCGAGACGCGAATAGTTGAATAACTGCACACCGGTGGGCATTGCAGCGAAAGCGTCCGCATTAAGCAGGTTCAGCGTGTCTGAATTTTTGGGCACGTGGACGGTGACGAAATCGGCGTGTTTAACGGCGTCGGTCAGAGTCGCGGCTCGTTGCACTTGTTTGGCAATATTCCAGGCAGCATCGGCGGACAGGTAGGGGTCATAACCAATCACATTCATTCCCAGATTGAGCGCGGCGTTGGCGACTAACGAACCGACGTGACCTAGGCCAATCACAGCCAGCGTCTTACCGGCTAATTCAGAGCCGTTAAACTGGGTCTTGTCATGCTCAGTCCGCTGCGAAACGTCCGCCTCAGTGTGCTTCGCTGAATAGCTGGCGGCGGCCATCAAATGGCGTGAAGCAACGATCAGAAGGCCGATAATCAGTTCCTTGACGGCGTTGGCGTTACTGCCGGGCGTATTGAAAACGGCGGTACCATTCGCGGTTGCTTGGTCGAGCGGAATATTGTTGACACCGGCGCCGGCGCGGGCAATGACCTTGAGCGACGCGGGTAGTGTCTCATGGTGCAAGTTGACCGAGCGAATCAGATAGGCATCGGGCTGGTCAGACTGGTTCAGCGCGTAATCAGCGGAAAATGTGTTGAGACCGGCTGGGGCGATGGCGTTGTAGGTTTTGATTTGATACATAACTAAATTCCTCCTCGGATCGTTCGAATATTAATGATGTTGGGCTTCAAATGCGGCTAAGTAGTCAACGAGGGCTTGGACCCCGGCAAGTGGCATGGCGTTATAGAGACTGGCTCGCATGCCGCCAACGGAGCGGTGGCCTTTTAGATTCAAGAGGCCGTGTTGGCTGGCACCGGCAATGACCGCGGCGTCTAGTTCGGCGTCACCGGTGACAAAGGGCACGTTCATTGTTGAGCGGTCGCTGGCTTTAACGGGGTTCGTAAACAGTTGTGACTGATCGAGAAAGTCGTACAGTAGCTCGGCTTTAGCGTGATTACGCGCCGTCATGGCTGCTAAGCCCCCCTGTTGTTTGAGCCATTTGAGGACGAGCCCCGCGGCATAGATTGCAAAAATGGGTGGCGTGTTGAACATCGAGTGTTTGTCAGCGAACAGTTGGTAATCTAACATGCTAGGGAGTTGTTCGGCGTGCCCAATCAAGTCTTCGCGAACGATGACCAGCGTCAAACCAGCAGGCCCCAGATTCTTCTGCGCACCGGCAAAAATCAGACCAAAATCACTGACACGGTAGGACTCACCGAGAAAGTTGGAGGACATGTCAGCGACCAGTGGAATCTCGCCGGTCGCTGGCAAATCGGTCGTCATGGTTCCCTCAATCGTATTGTTGGTCGTCAAATGAACGTAGTCGAGGGTTGAATCGAGTGGCTGTTCGATGGTTGGCAGCCGGTCAAAATGGGTGGCGGCGCTACTGCCGAGGACGCTGACTTTGGTGCCAACGCGTTGGGCTTCGTCGCCAGCCCGTTGTGCCCAGTGTCCGCTATCTAGCAGGCCAATGTGGTGATGGTTTGTCGCGAGATTCAACGGTGCCGCGGTGAACTGCAAGGTCCCGCCACCCTGAAAGAATAGCACCCGGTAATTATCCGGAATCGCCATTAGGTCCCGTAAGTCCTGTTCGGCGTCATTGATGACTTGTTCGAACAGGTCGGAGCGGTGGGAGATCTCCAGAATACTCATCCCAGAATTCTGAAATGAAGGTAGTGCTGCCTGAATTTGGGCAATGACGGGTTGCGGTAAGACCGCTGGACCAGCAGAAAAATTATAAATTGGCATAAAAGAATCCTCGCTTTCGATTGTTTAATGGCAGTTAAACGGCTCATCGTCTGGTGCAGATTGGCCGAATCAAATCTCGATGGTTAGCCAGCTCGTACAAACGCCGGGTCATTTCGTAGACCAGGCAGCCGTCACGTTTTGCCTGATTAGTCGGTAACGACAAAAAAGTCCTCGCAGTCGATTTCGACTACCAGGACGGTTAATGACAATCTGAAGCAATTGCGCCCGGTAGCGAATGTCTGACATCCGTGCTCGGGCTGATTTGCGAACGCAAAATTAGGCCAACACAGATGAGTGCGTAGACCAGGAGGAACTGATATGATATTGATTGTTGAGTTGTTGCTGTGCCATAATCAGTTAGACTCCTTTCGACTGACCGGTCATGATTGCCGGTGCTTGAATTGCGTTGGTATTAATTTAGCAAGCAAATTCTCGTTTGTCAAGCATGTTAATGAGAAAAAACTGTGATATCATCGTTGTAATTAATAATAATCTAATCTTGGAGGCGCACAATGACAACCTTTTACGTGGTACGACATGGTCAAACAACGGCCAATGCGCAAAATATCAAACAGGGTACGATCAATACGGACATCACGCACCTAAATTCAGTGGGTCGGCAACAGGCCCAAACGCTACATGACGCGTTTGATATCAGTTTTGCGGACCGACTCATTTGCAGTCCACTCGACCGCACCCAGGCGACTGCGGCCATTTTGAATGCAGGACGTGACTTGCCCGTTAGTACGGATGAGCGGCTATTAGAAATTTCATACGGTCAGTGGGATGGACAGGCCAACGACCAATTATTGGCCGCCTATCCACAGTACTTCGACCCACTGTTGCAGGACGTCTTACCGAGCTACGTTGACGTGGCGACAGATGGCGAGACGTTTATGCACGTACAGCAACGGGTTCAAGCCTTTTTGACGGCGATGGCCCAGGCCTATCCAGAGGAGCAACTGATTGTCGTGACCCACGGCTTTACCGTCAAAGCCATGGCGCTCGCGGTGCTCCAACCAAAAGACCCGATGAGCCTGCCAGAACCCGCCAATACCAGTGTGACCAAGATCGTCGTTGATGCCGTGCACGCGCGCCAGTACTTGGCCTACTACAATCGGCTGCCACAGTTCTAATGGGTATCGCTTAACGAACCGCACATTCCGGATTACAATAGAAGTTGGTTTGAAATAACCATGTCCTGTTGAACCATATTTCAAATCCGAGTTTCATTCAGGCAACAACAGCAGACATCACATAAACTCCTAAGTGAGGCAGTCCTGGCAAATGCGAGGACTGCCTTTTTGGTGCGGTGCATCATCGGGGGATCGGTCAGTTGGGTGCTGTAGTTTAAAAACAGTCAGCTGACTGACTAACCGGTTCAATCTGAATCCATACGTCATCATTGCTAGCGCGATGCAAGGCGATAAATTGACATGGATGATAGTTGTAATATAATAAAACAATTAAAAATTGATTAGACGTACACTTTGCTTTCAGTTGTTGAGGCAGAGACCGGCGACTTTTTGCAAAAACCAGTCTTAGCAAGGCCAGATGACGATACTTGATAAATGGCATGCTAAAAGTGCGATGAATCAACCTAATCAACTAGCAAAAGGGGGGATGATTGTGAATCTAATGCACAAAAGGAATTCGATTTTTCAGAATATTCACTGGTATCTGACCAAAGCAGCGTCCAAATTTCCAAAGCTCAAGTACGGCTTGCTCCTGACCGTGACGATGAGTCTGATTTTACTCGTTGCGACTAGTGGCGTCCCAACGTTGATTGTCTGGGGGTTACAGGAGCAATTAGCGTTTCCGCAGTTTGCCGGTTTCATCCTGTCGATTTGTATCGGACTCGGGTGTTTGGTAGCTGGGCAAGCCGTTTATAAGACGTGGATGACGTGGGAGAATGCCAATCTCAGAATGCAGCTGAGCGTTGATGATGGCGAGGGCTTTTTGAATTCGCCTTTTGAGGAATCAATTGATACCGCCGTCCAAAAACAGCGCGCGAGGAGCAGTAAGCTGGGGTACGAAGATGACGATAGTGGCGTCGCACTGCTGTGGCCCAGCTTCGTCGACTTCAGTGCAACGCTGATTTCGGTAGGGGTGATTGCCGGATTGACACTGAGAATACAGTGGTGGAGCCCAATCGTCATTGTTACGCTGACACTTTTGGCGGGAACTCTGCTGGTCAGGTTTGATCGTGGCCAGGAAAAGTTCAGAACGAGCTTGGCAAACATTAATTTTATGCAGAAGTATTTGTATAAAGAGGCGTTCAGGCTAGGAGCCGGCAAAGATATCAGACTCTATCACTTGCGACAGCAGTATCATCAAAAAATCGCCGCCTTGTCGCAACAGATGCTAGCGGTACAGCGCCAACTTGACCGTGAGAAGATCAAAGCCGTGTGGGTCGTTTGCCTGATTGATAGTGGCCAATTGATTTTATTATACGTGCCATTAGTCATACAGGTAAGTTCACACCACTTGTCGCTACCGGCTTTCACCTTTTTCTTTACCCTGTTAGGCACCTTGAGCAACCTGGTTCGGAAAGGGGCGACCGAGTTTTCGCAGATGATTGTGGCCAACGAGAACTTATCGGTGGGGCGTGATTATTTAGATTACGCAGCACAGTTCATTACGTCTGATTCAGAGCAGCACCAACCGCAAAATAAGGCGCAAGTGGAAAAAATCGAGTTTAGAAACGTCAGCTATCACTATCCAAATCATGATCAGAAAATTATTGATGATGTTAGTTTTGTCATCCATAAAAACACGGCGGTGGCACTAGTCGGGCTCAATGGCGCGGGTAAATCCACGCTGGTCGCGCTGCTGATGGGCTTACTGAAGCCGACTAGTGGCACGATATTGATCAATGATCAGCCCAGTGAGACGTTCGATTATCATGACTATTTAGGGCTGTTTGCACCCGTTTTTCAGGAATCCGCAACGTTTGCGGATACGCTAGCAAATAATATTACTTTTGGCGAAACGGCTACCGCGACCATGGAAGCCGCCATCAAGCAGTCCGGATTATGGCAGGACGTCCAGGACTTGCCGGCAGGACTGCAGACGAAGTTAACACAGTACGTCGATGATCAGGGGATGAGCCTGTCAGGTGGGCAATCTCAGAAGCTGATGCTGGCCCGGGCGCTATATCAAAAGCGGCCCGTGTTGATTCTGGATGAACCGACTGCGGCCCTGGATGCGCTAGCTGAAAGTGAACTGTATCAGCACTATCACGACTTGTCGAAGGGGACGATTTCCATCTTCATCTCCCATCGTTTGGCCTCGACGCAGTTTGCAGATATTGTCTTCTTCGTTCAGAATGGCCGAATCGCGGATGCGGGGACTCATCAGGACTTGATGAAAGCCAATCCAGCCTATGCAGCCCTCTACCACGCACAGAGTCAATATTATCAGGAGGGGGATGGCGCAGATGCCACGGAATAAATTCGGACAATTTAACGTGGATTTGGCTAAGACCTGGGGCTATATCAAGTATGCCAACCAGCTCTATCCACACGTTTTTGGCATTCAGCTGTGTGCCTCGGTGATTTCGACCCTTAGCATCTTCGTCAATATCTTTTTTATTGGCCAAATCATCAACTTGCTGGTGCGTGCGGATGACCAACCAATCGTCATCTGGCGGACAGTCGGCTTCTTATTGATCTTGTTAGTTTTGAATCTCATCAGCGAGTATTTTAAAGTGCGGGCGAGCTCAGGTGCACATCTGATTTTAACCAATGCCCGGCGTAACATGGCTGCCAAAATGTTAGACGCCGACTATCCGACTTTTATTGATCCAGCCTTTAGAAAGCTGTATAGCACGGTCAAAACTGGCTTCACTTACACGGGTGGCTTTACGATTTTCGTGGCCAATATTTTAAACGGCCTGATTTCGTTTGGGACCACTTGTGTGCTGGCGGCTGGTTCACTCGTGGTGATGATTTTGGCCCATGCGGCGACCCATGATTCACTAGGAAATTTCGTTAATTCGCCGTGGTTCATCCTGGTCGTCATTGGCTTGGTCGTGATTCCACTGCTAAGTTCGCGACCAATCACGACTGCGAGAGGTCGAATCATGAAGCAGTTTTTCGCCTATAATATTCAATTCAATCGGGTGCTAGATTATTACGGCGAGATTTTGTTTAAAACGCCGATTTTTGGCAAGACGCTCAGACTGTATGATCTGACTGGCAAAACAGTTAAGAAGGCGCGCGAGGATGTCTACCAGCAGATCAAAAAAGACGCCGATTTTCAGGTCAGGGTCGCGCAGGTAGCCAGCATGAATACGTTGATTACATATGGTGTTGTCGGCTTATTGTATCTATTAGTCTCGATGAAGAGTGCCACTGGAGCCATTGGAGTCGGGAGCGTGGTCGTCTATGTCGGCTATTTGCAACAATTAATGGCCACGTTAGCCACCGTTTTTAGCGCCTGGGGCCAACGCGAGCCTTCATTTAAAACGATGGATCAGTATATTCAGTTCATGAATTTTGGCGATACGACTGATGATTCTGGCAAACGACCGCTTCCGGACTTGACGACGGACTGCCAAATCGAATTTAGCCATGTATCTTATCGCTATCCTGGGAGTGAGAACTGGGCGCTGAACGATATTAATCTGACCATCCACAAGGGTGAACGGTTGGCCATCGTCGGACCGAATGGGAGTGGCAAGACGACGCTGGTGAAATTGTTGGTCAAACTGATTCGACCGACATCCGGTACGATCAAGATTAATGGTGTTAACATTGATGATTTAAGTGTGTCTGATTATCAAGCCCTGTTTTCGGTGGTATTTCAAGACTTCTCATTGTCCAATTTTTCAGTCAACGACAACGTCTCGTCGGCGCCCACACTGAATGCGGACCGGGCTAAACGGTCGTTGAAACTGGCTGGCGTTTGGGAAAAGATTGCGAGCCTTCCGCATCAGGGTGAAACCGCGATTGGGACGCAGCTGGATGCTAACGGTGTCCAGTTCTCCGGTGGTGAATTACAAAAAATCGCCATCGCCCGCGCTTGGTACAAGGATGCGCCCATCATTGTGCTAGATGAACCGACCGCAGCGTTAGACCCAATCTCTGAAGCGGAGATTTACGCGCATTTCAATGAGCTAGTTGCCAATAAGACGGCGGTCTATATTTCTCATCGAATGAGCTCGACTCGCTTCAGCTCACGAATTCTCGTCTTAAATCACAGCGCCATCGTTGAAAGCGGCACGCATACAACATTGATGGCCCAGCACGGCCTCTACTACGACTTATTCTCACAACAAGCGAAGTACTATCGGTGACGTGGCTGGGAATGAGCTAGTCAGGATAAAATGTGTCGATTTTCAAGTTCAAAGGCAGCCAGCTTAGGGCCACTGGAAACAGTGCCAGTTAGTGTAAACTTTCAGCAGTAGCTGTGTTCTACGCCGGCCCCGGAAGTCGGACTGAGGCGCGCATTGGCTGACGAACAGCAAACCAACTAACCGATGCATTTTCCTCATTTTTCCGCTAACTACTAAATGATCGAAATCCGCCGAGATAGCAGTCATTAAAACGGTACCAAAAATACAGAAGCAGTATAATATAAATTGTATTTAAAAATTAGATGAGGTGAGTAAATAATGACATATTCGGCAGCAGGGACACGCTATGATCAGTTGCCAATACGGCGTGTCGGTAAGACTGGGTTACAATTACCAGTGATTTCGTTAGGATTATGGCGGCATTTTGGGGATGAAGCCCCGTTTGCCCGTTCACGGGAAGTCGTGTTGGATGCATTTGACCATGGTGTCTTCAGCTTTGATTTAGCGAATAATTATGGGCCATCGAAAGGTTCGGCAGAACGGACTTTTGGACAAATTATGCAACGCGATTTGAAACCCTATCGTGATGAGTTAGTCATTACGACTAAGGCCGGGTATCCCGCTTGGCCGGGGCCATATGGCGCGTTCGGCTCACGCAAGACACTGATTAGCTCATTGGATCGGAGTCTCAAGCAGATGCATCTGGATTACGTCGATATTTTCTATTCACATCGTCCAGATCCTAATATTGATTTGCAGGAGACGGCCCAAGCGCTTGATCAACTCGTTCGTCAGGGGAAGGCGCTGTATGTCGGGATTTCCAACTACGACCGGGACCAGACCGCGACGATGATTCAGTATTTCAATGACATGCATACGCCGTTCACGGTCAACCAGTATTCGTACAATATGCTGAATCAGCAGGCCCAGACGACTGGTTTATTGGACTACCTTGGCCAACATGGTGCGGGGCTAGTTGCTTACGGGCCATTGGCGGAAGGACTGCTAAGCCAGCGCTATTTAGACGGCATTCCAGACGATTTTCCAATCCATCGCACCAATAAATATCTGTTTGAACAGGGAACGCAGCCGGTCGTGGCACAGTTGAACGCCTTAAATGACATCGCACAACAGCGTGGTCAAACCTTAGCCCAAATGGCGTTAGCTTGGTTGTTGCGGTCTCAAACGGTCACCAGCGTCATCATTGGCACGACGAGTATCGACCACTTACATGCCAACCTCGATGCCGCTAAACAGTTGGACTTTAGTGCCGATGAAGTCGCAGCGATTACCGCAATTTTGAAGTAGGTTGCGTCGCTGGCAAATTAGCACGGTTCGTTACTGATGTTGGAATTGAAACGCAAGGATGGCGTGTGCGTTAATTACAGCATATCTTCACTGAGGCGTTCTGATTTGTTACAGACGACCGAATTTTAATCAAAAAATGGCGCTTCAAGTAGACGAATCCACTTGAGGCGCCATTTTGGTTAGCGATGATAGTCAGAATCAGCTAGCCGTTTGCAAGGGCTTGGTTCACAAGCCTAAACGTAGTTGGTTTAGCTGCTGATTAGTCAAAAAATGATGACAATGTTCGGTAATCCCGGTAGTTAACCGTGTTATTAGTTGGCGTTCGCAATCACTGATGGTTACAAACGACCGTAAAATCAACGTCATCAAAATGTAATGCTTTTTATCGAACGTACGTTCTAAAAGTGTGCTATGATAGAGCTACTATTTCGATGAGGTGATGGACATGGAACAGCTGAAACCAATTGAAGCGTCGATATTACAAGCCTATGAGTTGAACTGCGTTGTCCAGCTGACATTGAGCGATGGCCGTCAGCCAAGCGGGCTCATTGCGGCTGTGAACGACCATCAGCTACTATTGAATCAACAAGCTGGCGTGGTGAACCAGGTCGCCCTGGACGACGTCACAGCCATTGACTTTTTAGCGCAGTCATGGTGGCAGCGCTAAAACTAAAGGTCGTATTTGGCGATGATTTCGCGCCGACGAAAAGCCGTAATGGCAGCAATTAAATCTAGTGGTAAGGGGGCATCCAGTGGGAATTGGATGGCTCCTTTACTCGTCTTATAGGCGGCCAACTCGGCTTGAAAAGCGCTCACCGCGCTGGGGGTTGGATATAAGCCAAAGTGGTGCTGGTTGAGGGCGAAGTGAATCACGTTCTCGTGCCAATAAAAGGTCGGCATTTGATATTTGAGCTGTTCTTCAGCGCCTGGTAGCTTGGCGGCAATCGTTTGACGAATGGCAGTAAGTTGGGCGCGATAGGCAGCTGGTGCGGCCGCAATATAAGTGTCAATGGGTGTCATTGGCCGTCTCCTGTTCGCGTAATTCGGTGACTAGGTTGGCGTCTGGCACTACCGTCAAGGTCTTGGCTGGGCCACTGAAAGTCACTAAGCCAGCTTTGGCCCCCTTGGGTTTATGCATTTGCCCCACGGTGAGGACGTCGACGGGGACGCGCTTGAGCTGCCGACCTTTACTATAATAAGCCGTCAAGACGGCCGCTTCGTGCAAGGTTCGTTCGCTCGGATGTGTACTGTGAATGACGACGTGCGACCCCGGAATTTCACCGCCCGCGTGCATCCAGTAATAGTCTTTGCGCGCTGTCATGGTCAGATGGTCGTTTTGGTGGCTATTTTTGCCGACCTCGACTAAGACGTGGTCATGGGTGTAAAACCGGCGCGGGTGAGCGGGTTCTGGCGCTTTCGATGAGTGTAAGACGTGGGTGTGAATCGCACCGGCATCGATCAATTTTGCTTTGAGTGTCGCCACTTGTTGGGCATCGGTCGGGTCAAAGTTGGCTTGGGTCGTGAGCTGTTGTTGTAACTTGGCCTCAGCCTTAGTCAGGTTGGCTTGAACGGTCGCACGGCCGCGTTTGCTTTTACGGTAGCGTTTGAAATAATCTTCGGCATTTTCCATAATTGATTTTTTAATATCGAGTTGGATACTGAGTTGGTGCCCAGGATGTTGATAGTCCGGTAATTCGACGAAATGGTGGCGACCGTCGATCTGGCTGGCATAAGTCTTCAACAGCGTCCCTTTGAGCTGCAGGTCATCGGCCACTGGCAGGTGTGCGAGCGCCTTCGTCAGCGACTCGATTTGCTTGCGCGTGTGATGAATCAGGTGCGCTAAGCCATGCTGGACGAGCGCGGCATCGTTTTCAGGTAAGGTTGTCATGAATACGTTCCTCTAATCTCTAAAAGTTAACGTCTCAATGATAACACGTTCCGGATAATCAGCGATATCACAACCGCTGTTGGCCTCAAAAGGTGCGGTTGGTGTGGCACACGCAGCCAATTTATTAAGATTGAAAAAAGTTGAGCATTTTTCAGAAAATTCCGGTATTCTAGTACTTGGGAGTTGAGAGAGAAATGCAAAAAACATTGATTATTAATGCGGGTAGTTCGTCTTTGAAATGGCAATTATTTGCCATGCCTGCCGAAACCGTTGTTGCCAGTGGGTTAGTTGAACGAATCAGTATGCCTGGTTCGATTTTTACGATCAAGTACGGTGACCATCAGAAATTTGAGAAGACTGTCGACCAATTGAGTCAAAGTCAGGCTGCTCAGATGTTATTAGATGAATTACAACAATTAGCAATTATTGAATCCTTATCAGAAATCACGGCGGTGGCACACCGCGTTGTCGCGGGTGGCGAGACCTTCAAACAGGCGGTCGCAATCACGCCGGAAGTGTTGACCGCCATCAAGCAGCTGAGTGATTTTGCACCATTGCACAATCCGATGGAAGCGCGTGGCATCGAAACGATGGCCAAAGCCCTGCCAGACGTGACACAATACGCTGTGTTTGACAGTCAGTTCTTTACCGATTTACCTGAAATGAACGCGATCTACAGTCTACCGTATGATTTAACGCAGCAATATCACATTCGCCGCTATGGTGAACATGGGATTTCTCACGGTTACTTGACCGGGCGTGCGGCCACGCTATTGGCTCAGCCGCAATCAGAAGTTAACCTGGTGACGTTGCATTTAGGGAGCGGGTCCTCCCTAGCCGCAGTCAAAGCTGGCCGGGCGTTTGATACGTCGATGGGCTTTACACCGCTAACTGGGGTGACGATGGGCACGCGTGCGGGGGATGTTGATCCGGCACTCCTGCCATTTTTGATGAAGGTCCTAAAGACGACTGACCCGAACGAAATTATGACGTTACTCAATGACCAGTCCGGCTTATTAGGACTCTCAGGGGTGTCATCAGACATGCGTGAAATTCGAGCCCAGGAAGCCACCAACCCGCAAGCTCACTTGGCGATTGAAATCTTTATCAACCGAATCGTTAAGTACGCCGGGAGTTATCTGACAGAGTTGAAACACGTCGATGCCTTAGTCTTCGCTGGTGGCATCGGTGAGCATAATCCCAAGCTCCGGCAACAAATCGTTGATGAACTCAGTATTTTTGGCATCAAACTGGATGCGGACTTGAATGCCGCCGGTCAGGAAGGCCTCATCAGCAGTCCCGACTCGCAAATCAAAGTGTTACTGATTCCAACTAACGAAGAGTTGGCAATGGTGCGCCAGGTCGCCGCGCTGCAAAATTAAGCTTCTCTTAATTCGGAAGCGAAAGCAATCCCTAGACGAACACTCGTGCTATACTAACTGACAAGGATCCCATAATGGGACTTGTAAGGAGGGAAGCTCTCGTCGCAGAGCGAATAGATGATCGGTTTATTGATTGCTTTAGTAATTGGTTTGTGGTTGCTCAAAGTTATCTTTAAAATTGGTTTTAAAATTATTGGTTGGGTGTTCATGATTGCCATCGGGTTATTCTTATTCAAAATTGCCTTATGGCTCGGCCTAATCGTTGTCGCAATTGCCGGTGTGGCTTTATTCGGAAGTGCAACGACTTAACGTGAAGATAAATTGAGTAACTTAAAAAATCGTTTTACCCATTGCTAGTGACGGAATTGAATCGATACTAGCATGGTCAAAACGACTTAAATATCGTTAAAAAGGCCGCCTCGAATCTGAGGCGGCCTTTTTTAACTTGGTATCATGCTTTTTCTTAAGATTTTTAATGCTGAGGCAAAATTTAGATTTAACTAATTTCAATAGGAAAAGTTTAAACGTGGTGATACCGCTTATTCTTTATTAGGCAGTGTCTTCTTAAAAAAATATCGGGTTGATCCTTGATACGGAGAATTTTCAATTTTTCCAAACACTTTATAACCATTTTTTTCATAAAATTTAGGGGCATTAAAACTCATTGTTTCTAAAGAGACATATGACAACCCCTTTTCTTGTGCAATGGTTTCAATATGGTGTAATAACTTTGATCCAACACCTTTTCCTCTTGAATTACTATGCACACTAAATAATTCTATTTGTAGATGATCCCAGTGTATCTTCCCAACAATACGCCCTAATACCAAATCATCCTGTTCATAGATAAAACTCAGTTCTTCGTAATTCGGTTTTAAATGAGGTACCTTATTTCTTGTATATTCTTCTAACTCAATAAACGTCTTTTCAGCATTTTCCTTGTAGTTGGCTTCAGAAATCATAACTTTCCTCCTCGTATAAGTTTTATGCTAGTTTTATCTGCTAAGATTTGTACAGGAACTCCTTTGATTTCTCCCAGCATAATAGAAACATTAGTGTTAACTAACATTGATGTTTGGCAGATGTCGATAACGAGGCTTGAACTCGTACCCTTTCGTAAGAACTGGATTTTTTGAATCCAGCGCGTCTACCAATTTCGCCATATCGACTTGGGTCTGTATATGATTCTTTGCTGAAACAGTCAATGTTGTTCAATTTGAAGAAGGCTAACTTGGTCGTGGGAGGGAGAGCCTTTTTGAGTTACGCAAATGATGAGATTGTGTCTAGACTAATTTGACAAATGAAATAACATGAATAAATCAGTTGATAAATTGAGTAATCCATAAAAACAACTTATTATTTGGATCATTAAATCCTCTAGTATTTTGTTCAAGAGTCGCAATCTTTTTCATCTCTTCGTTTGTTAATGAGAAATCAAAGACATCTAAATTTTGATCTAATCTTTTAGGTGATACTGATTTAGGGATTACTGCGATTTCTCGATCCAAATTCCATCTTAAAATAACCTGAGCTGGAGTTTTGCCATATTTTTTACTAATTTCTATAAGAACTTCATTGTTGAATAGGCTTTGGTTTCCATGTCCAAAAGGCCCCCAAGCTTCGTGAAGTATGCCTTTATTTTTCAAGTACCAATGTAATTGTTCTTGTTGCTTAAAAGGATTAGTTTGAATCTGATTGACTGCAGGGGTAACTGTGGAGAATTTCTCTAGTTTTTCCAAATGTTTTTGTTCAAAATTGGCTACTCCTATGGCTCTAATTTTCCCTTCTTTATACAACTCTTCTATGGCCTTCCAACTTTCTATATATTTTGGAGATGGCCAGTGGATCAAGTACAGATCAATGTAGTCTGTATTGAGCCGTTTTAAACTTTCTTCAAAAGCTTTTTTCGTTTTCTTTTTGCCATGATCCGAATTCCAAACCTTTGTTGTTAAAAAAATGTTCTTTCTGTCTATACCAGATTTTTTTATAGCACTAGCAATCATTTCTTCGTTGTGATAAAAAGAAGCGGTATCCAAACTTTTATAACCATTTTGCAACGCATAGACAATTGAATCTGCTTGATCTTCTTGTATTTTGTAAACACCTAAGCCTACTTTAGGCATTTCTACCCCGTTATTTAATATATAATTTTCACTCATACGACTTTTCTCCCTTTTGAATTTTTTTATAGTATTATTTTTTGCTGTTTGATTTGTGAATCATGATTAAATAAAAGCCCTTTACATTCTGGCGTATTTGACATCTCTTTAGCTCAAGCCAATGACTCAACAGCATGTTGTTTACTAGATAAAATACTAGGAATTCGTAATTGACTCGCAGAATCTCCTGCATATCCTACATCAGCACCTAGTAGTACAAAATCGCCACTAGTATTTTTAACAACTGTTGATGTCAGTCCTTTACTATGACCTGGCGTTTCAACTAAAAGAATAGTTTCATCTCCAAAAAGATCATAAAAAGGTCTTGATAGTACTTTATCATTGGGTAATGGCTTAAATGTGTCCATTTTAACTGCCTTCCACATTTTCTTCAGATATCTTATTTTATTCTTATTCGCTGCCGCCCATTCTTTCTCGCTAGTAAGAAATTTCTTTGCTTTTCCTACTAGGTTAATTCCACTAGCATGATCAGCATCTAAATGACTTAAGACAACATAATCAATGTCAGTATCATGATAGCCAAGTTTTTTTAAACGTTCATTTATTGCCCAACCATCAGGCAAATATGGTTTACTTGCAGAATATCTAAACCCTAAATATCTCTTTGGGTTTTCTCTAACTTCTGTGTCCCAACCGGTATCGATTAAAATTAGTCCTTTTGGGTGCTCAATCAAGTAACTCGAAATGGGAATTAAAATTTTATTCTTTTGTGTTCGAAGTATACCTGTATATGCTAAAGGATTAATCGATTCGTTGTTATAAAGCAAAGCCTGATCTACTTCAACAATTCCTGTATGAAGAACGTGTATCGTTATATTTTCCAAACAAATAATCTCCTTATTATAATTTTTTTATTTTCGTCATTTTTACCTTTCTTAAGAATTGTTAGTTCTATGGATATATTATATCTATGGATATTTAATTGTCAAGGATGAGAGCTGATAACATTGAAATTTACTTTTGTTAAAATTAGTAATCGAAGCCTAAAAAAGCGAGAAGTATCTGACATGGTATAAATTGTATGTTCAAGCAGTAATAGCTTTAAAAGCTGATAACTGTTTATTCTTTAATTATTGTATGTTTTTCGGCCAATCCGTTTACTTTTTTTATCTATAGATATATAATTTCCATAAAGCGGAATATGGATTGGAGATTTTATCATGAATATTGTATTATTGGGTGGTAATGGCTATATAGGAAGATCTGTCACACGTCTATGGAGAGATGTTGACCCTAGTGCACATTTCTATATCGTTTCAAGAAGCGGGAATAATGACCTTGTTTCAGATAATCTTACTAACCTATCCGCTGATGCTTCAATTTATGACGCTGTCATAAAAGTGCTACCAGATAAAATTGACTATATCGTTGACTTTATTGGTCATCCTGAAAAGAATCCGAATGAATCTTACAAGATTAATAATCAGCCTGCTGAAGTGATGAAAAGAATTGCTGAAGAAAAAAGTGTAAGAGCCATGGGGTATATTGGTGGGCTATTAGGACCTAACCACTTCTTAAAAACAAAAAAAGATATTATCAAGTCTCTTAGTCAGAGTACAATTAGACACGAATATGTGGAACCTACTTTAGTTTATGGAAATGATAGAAATGATAATTTATCAAAAATTGTTCCTCTTCTTAGGATATTAGGTGTATTTTCAAAAAAAATGAAACCTATAAATGTAAATTCTGTTAGCGAGGAATTAATAAACAAGTTATTGGATAGCGAGAAGGATGAATATGAAAATTAGTAAAAACTATGAACAAGCAATCTACGTTCTATTATTACTAGCTACACAAAAGGATCATAAATCATTAAAAAGCAATGTTATGAGTCAAATTTTAGAAGTCTCTGATTCATCATTAAAAAAAACATTACGTAAATTAGTTGTAAAAGGTTTAATATCATCCAATGCTAGTAAAGATGGCGGTTTCAAATTAAAGCAGTCAATTAAAGAAACTACATTATTAGATGTTCTGATTGCAATTGAAGGTGACAAAATAATTGATTACTCCAAATCACATCTTGCTAGAAAAATATTTCCTAATAAGACACATACGATTAAAAGTGAGGAATTAGTTTTTAATACGATAGATAAAGGTGAATCAGCTTTTAAAAACGAATTAAATAACATTTGCATTAGTGACTTACTAGAATTAGAAACCATAGAAAATGGAGCTGTTGATTGGAATAGTAGTTTTATGTTAAAGAAAATGTAAAATATAGCTTTACGAAAGACAATTTTAAGGGACTCATGAATCGAAGTTTAATTCATGAGTCCCTCAAAATTACGTAACGGTCCATTCACCATATAAATCACTTTCTACAATAATACGTTTTTCTTATATTTGAGTTCAGTAATTACCCAAGTACCATTCTTTTTCAATCTTAATTTATATTGAAAAAAGCGGGTTACTTTTGATAGACTATCAAGATATTTTACATTCACATTCATCAGAATATTGTTTCCATCTTCTGTATAAAACGGATCCACTAACTCCACAAATTTCAAATCCTCATTGCTCGACCAGCGCGCACTAATTTATTCGATAAGGTCTTTCCTTGCGTTACTTGCAGAAATGGTCAAGCTTCATCCAGGTCCACAATCTTGAAGACTTTTCTGTTGCCAAGGATAAAATCTAAGGCCGCCTCGAATCACTGAGGCGGCCATTTTGATGATTGTGGTGTAGAAGCAGTGCACCTGCAGGCTCGCTGACCGATATGATAGTTTAAAAGACCGCGCCACGCGTATTAAGATTAACAGCGGGTGCCTAAGTAGACGAGTAATAAGCCGCCAATCAAGCTAAGGGCTAAGTATAGCCCGGCGACGCGCCGATGCTGGTGGCGACTGAGTAAGACGATTTCGTTGATCATCGTTGAGAACGTGGTGTAGCCGCCCATGATGCCAGTGCCCAAGAAGACTTGCCAGTGTCCAGAGAGTGGGCTTGTCAGAATCCACCCCAGCAGGAAGGCGCCAGTCAAGTTGATAAAAAGTGTCGCCACTGGTAAGGACCACCGCTGATTGAGTGGCCGTGCCAACTGCATGATGCCGTAGCGGCCGAGTGCTCCGAATGCAGCCCCGCCGCCAGCTAATAAGACTAAACTAAACATTACGCCTCACCCTCCGGTAACCAGTATTCACTGAGCAAGTTTCCGGCTAATCCCGCCAGTAGCCCCAGTCCGATGCTGACAAAAATAGACAGCAACGCCAAAACGCTATGACCACTTTGATAGCTCTGTAGCGTTTCGTAAGTGAAGGTCGAGAAGGTGGTGAAACTGCCAATCAGCCCAACGCTCATGCCCGTAATGATGGCCTCAGAGACCGGTAAACGGGCTGGTAGCAGCGTCGTAATCAGACTCAGGACAAAGGCGCCGACGATGTTGATCAGGCACGTGATCCAGAAGTGTTGTGGCCAGGTGACGAGGAGGCTGAGCGCTTCTCGCAACCCGCCACCTAGAATGGCGAAGGCGGCGATGGCGATGGTTTTTTTCAATGCTGACACCCGCTTTCTGAAAGTAATTCTAGTTTACTGAAAGTTGGACCTGAAGACAATCCGTAAGTCGGTCCTTGCAAAATAAAAATAAACATGCTAATCTACAAAGTAACTTATGAAAATACGAGGTATTCAGCCGATGCGCAACTAATTAATTCTAGTAACTGAACAGTCACCAGCCCGATGTGAAGGGGTGGACTGTCCGTTTTGGGATTAATTAGAGGTGCTGGCTGAAAATCGATGGTCAGCGGTCTCATGATTTGAGGGCGTTTTTTTGTGTCCGCAAAGCATGATGGGCAATTAATCCCTGCAGTAAAGGGGATGTTGATCAATGACAATGATTAATTTAACGAAGATTCAAAAAAATGTGGCGGGACGGTCACTATTTACGATTGACCACTTGGTGGCGACCGCCGGTAATAAGATTGGGGTGGTTGGTCGTAATGGGACGGGAAAATCAACGCTCGCCCATTTGATTACCGGAGCAGATACCGATTACCGTGGGCAACTGGTGACGGATGCGCCCGTCAGCTATGTGCCGCAATTGGCTCCGGCACTCGATCAGAGTGGCGGCCAAGCAATGATGTCCAGAATCCGCCAAGCCTTGAGTGCCCGGCCGGAAATCTTGATTTTAGATGAGCCGTCGTCAAACTTGGATGAGGCGCATCAACAGTGGCTGATTGCGCAACTGGAAGAGTTTCGCGGTCTCTTAATGTTGATCTCACATGACCGTCACTTGTTGGATGCGGTGACCAACCAGACGTGGGCGTTTGAAGACCAGCAGGTTCAAGCCTATGCGGGTAATTATGCGCATTATCGTGAGGTCCGCGACCAACAACGGCAGACGCAGGAAGTGGCGTATCAACGCCAGATGCGCCATCAACGTGACTTGTTAGCGGCGCAACAACAGCGTCATGAAAAGGCTCAGCGGATTCGAAAAGGCAATCGGCGGATGTCGGCGGCCGAGCGGTCCAAAACGAAATCCTTACGAGAAGCGACGGCGGCCAAGATGGAGCGGACGGCGAAGCGAATGGTCGAACGGGGGGCACACGAACCACAAGTCGCCAAACCATTGACGCAACGAGGGTTTAAATTAGTGGCAACTGACTTTCCGAGTTTTACGGGGAAGACCGTTGTGACGGGCCTTAACGTGACGTTGAAGCAATATGGCAAAACGTTGTTGACGCACGCCGATTTTCAAGTGCTGCCCCATGAACGAGTCGCAATCGTGGGTCCCAATGGCAGCGGCAAGACAACCTTTTTACAGGCGATACTGTCCCGGCGAGTCCCCGGGTTAACGTTAGCGCCGGCTGCCAAAGTCGGCGTCTTCAATCAAGATATGACGATGCTGGATGGCGAGCGTTCTGTCTGGGAGACGGTCCGGCGAGCAAGCCAATTACCGGACCAAACGATTCGTAACGTCATGGGGGCGCTCGGCTTACCTGCCCGTTTTTATCAGCAACAAGTGGCCGCATTGAGCGGTGGCGAACTGGTGAAGCTCCAGTTAGTCGCCATCTTAGTCGGACAATATAACGTGTTAATGCTTGATGAACCGACCAACTATCTGGATGTCGACGCACTGGAAGCGTTAGCGGCCTACCTACAAGACTATCCGGGCACCGTTCTGTTCGTCTCGCATGACCAGTCATTTCGAGATGCTGTGGCGACGCGGACCTTACAGTTGACCAACCAGCAACTGCTTGATTTGGCTCAGGTCGCCGTAGCACCTAAACCTGCGGAAGCAGATATCACCGTTCTGCAATTCAAATATGACCAGCTGATGATGGATCCAACGGCAACGACCGCCGAAATTCAAGCATTAAAGCACCAAATCGATCAATTAAAAGCATGATCAAAGGCCGCCCAACTAGTCATAATGCTAGTTGGGCGGCCTTTAGATGATAGTTAAGTCCACGGAATCACGAAGACGCCGATTTGTAATAAAATGACGCCCGTAATCACGATAGCCCAGTCCACCTTGGTGAGTGGGATCTGGCGGTAGTGGGTCCGAGGCGCGTCCTCAACGAATCCGTGTGAACGCATCGCCTGTGCCAGATTTTGCGACCAGTTGATCGAGATTAAGATGGCTTTGAAGTAGAGCTGTGGTGACCAAAAGGAGAGCACTTGACCACGCATCAGTCCCGCGGCGCGAATCACCTGAACTTCGTGGCGGATTCGCGGCACCAGGTTGTAAGCAGCCAAGACGCCATAGGCAAATTTGGCCGGCATGTGCCAATTTTGTTCCAGCGAGTCGGTCAGTTGTAGAACGTCGGTCGTGAGTGTAAACGTCGCACCGGTGAAGACGAAGGCGTAAATTCTAGTGAACAGTACCCAAGCCATCAACGTCCGGTCGCCACTGCCGTTAATATATTGCGTACTCCACAAGCCAATCGCTGGCAACAATGGTAATAGGACTAACCAGCCTAGTGTTCGTAGCCGGGTCCGGTGTGCCAATAAATAAATGATGGCTAGGATCACCAGTGCGACGTTGAGACTAACGATGGTCGTGAATGAAATTTCTAACGCGATAATCAGTAATAATAATAATTTCATACTTGGATTCACGGTCGCACCACCCAATCTAACTGATGATTTTCAAAATGCAGCTGATAGTCGATCAACGGCAATAGTCCGGTCAATTGATGACTGATAATGATCAAGGTCTGCTTAGTTGTGGCCTGCGTCTCAGTCAGCAATGCCACCAGTGCGTTAACAGAGCGTAAGTCCAAGCCTTTCAACGGTTCATCCATCAAGAGCACTGGCGACTGCATGATCAGCATTAATAAAATCTGTAATTTCTTTTTCTGCCCCTCACTCAGCGTATAAATGATTTGGTCGTCACGTCCCGCTAAGTTGAGTTGGGTGAGCGCGGCTTGAATCCGCTCGGGCGTAAAGTAGTCACCGTACGCATAACGCTGACTTTGCGCCAGTTCTTCAGCGACCGTGATGTTTAAAAACTGGGTTTCGGCGTCTTGAAACAATAACGCCACGTGACGCGCATAGCGTTTTCGTTTTAATTTCTCAATTGGCGTGTCGTTGTAGCGAATCTCACCGCCATATGCATGCAAGCGGACGAGGGCTTCGAAGAGTGTCGACTTGCCACTACCATTGGGACCCGTAATCAGCGTGTTATGGTGGGCGAGCAGTTGCCGCGTCGTGGGTGCAAGCAGTTCCCGGTCACCAGCCGAAAGGGTCACCTGATTCAATTGAAAGCACGGCTTGGTCACTGGCTCCGGTGCCGTCCACGCCCGCTGAGATTGGTCAGTAAAAGCCGCAAATAGCTGTGGCCATTCGGACTGGGCAACGGGAACTAACTGGTGATTCGTCAGCCGCACTACTTGGTCCACGAGCTGATCATAACCCGCTAAGTCGTGGTCAGCTAGAATAATCGTTTTGCCGTGTTGGTCGCGCAATTCAACGAGTCGTTCGAGTAGTCCGGTGCGGGCTTCGGGGTCCACGCTGGCAAAGGGTTCGTCGAGCAAGATCACATCACTATCCATCGCTACGATAACGGCGAGCGCGACCTTTTGTTTTTCACCACCCGATAGCTGGTTCAAGAGACGCGCTTGTAAGTGTTCAATCCCCACGAAGGCTAGTGCGTGCCGCAATCGTGCCATCATCTGTGAGCGGGGTACTTGTAGGTTCTCCAATGCGAAAATCAATTCGTGCTCGACCGTATCCATGGCAAACTGTTGATTCGGATTTTGAAACATCATGGCGACGTGCCGTGCGCGTTGATTAGCGGGCAGGTCGTTTAATGATTGACCGTCAAACGTGATACTGCCGGACGCGTCAGCTAGCGATAAGCCCCCCGCCATCAGTTGAAGCAGCGTTGACTTGCCAGTTCCCGACGGCCCCGTTAATAAGGTGAACTGTTGTGACGGTAACGTTAAATTAACATGTTCCAGAATGGGTGTCGGCGCCTGTGGATATGAATATGTTAAGTTGTTCAGCGCGATACGAGCCATTCTTGATTCCTCCATACCAAAGTGCGAGATTAATGTGTTGATTTGAGAACGTGACTACGATCAAGTAAGTCAGTAATCGCCTTGGTTAATAGACCGCCGAAGACGAACATTGAAATGAAACGCACGACTAAGTATAAGATCAGTAGCCAGAGTTGTAGTTTGAAATAGCCATTACGAGCCAGGTCCCAACCAAACGTCACCAGTGTAGTCGTAGCGGCCGCAGCCGTTAATCCTAACCAATCGTAGTGTTTGTAGCCGGTTGCGATGTAGCCAAGTTCGGCACCGAACCCTTGAACGATCCCCGAGATCAAGGTCGTGATACCCCATTGGCCACCAAAGAACATTTCGACCGTCGCTGCGAGCAGTTCGCCTAAGGTGGCGGAACCCTTTAAACGAATCAGGTAGCCCGCCAGCATCCCTGGCATGCACCATAAGCCCAAGAGCAGTTCGTTGGCGAGGCCACTGAGCCCAAACGGTGTCAGTGCTGCACTCAGCACGTTATAAACAAAGTTGGTCCCCATAAAAATCGCCCCAAAGAAAATCCCGATAAGGGCCAGCAAAATAATGTCGTTCAAGTACCATGATTTAACCCATTTCATTGTTAAATCCTCCCAAAATAGTTTGTCATTCACGCATCTAAGCGACAAAAAACGCCCACCACAAGTAACAGTGGCAGGCGGCTAAGTCTGAATTGATGGTTCCCCAAATAAAGCATTGCTCCCTGCGCTGGCATTGTCCAGATTCAGGTTCAATGGGTATTATCTCAGCCGCAATGGCACCCCAGTTGCTATGAATGATACGTTCAGTGTAACGGATAATCACGTTGAGTGCAATCAAATTTCCAGAAACCAAAGCAAAGTACGATGAAAAATCACAATTTTGTGGTTTACTAGGGTTAAAGCACGGCAATTGATTAATATTCTTAGGAGGGATGTTGATGGCTGAATCAGTGTATGACTTTACCGAAACGGAAATGAGTGGTGAGACACTCGACTTGTCGCAATATCGCGGGCAAGTGTTGTTGATCGTGAATACGGCTAGTAACTGTGGCTTGGCGCCGCAATTTAAAGGATTAGAAGAACTTTATCAGAAGTATCATCAAGAAGGATTAGTGGTGCTCGGCCTGCCGTCTAACCAATTTCATCAAGAAAAGGCTGACGATGAGGAGACCCACGACTATTGTCAACGGCACTATGGCGTCACCTTCCCAATGACGAAGCGCGTGATGGTCAATGGTGACCAGGCAGACCCGTTGTTTACTTATCTGAAACAAGCGGCGGGACATGGGCGCATCAAGTGGAACTTTACCAAGTTCTTGATTGGCCGCGATGGTCGCGTCCTTGAACGATATGCGCCGACGACTCGTCCAGCAACGTTTGAGGCTGCGATTCGCGATGCTTTGGCAGACCGTTCTGAAGATTAGTATGGTTTTGTTTTGAAAATTTTGAAGAAAGAAGTGGATTGAGTTGGAAACTTATACGCTACGTGATGGATTGACGGTCCCGAAGATTGGTTTTGGGACTTATAAACTGAATGGTGCGCACGGGGTGCAGGTGATTGGTTCTGCAATCGACCGCGGCTATCGATTACTAGATACGGCCTTCAATTATGAAAACGAAGGGGCCGTGGGTGAGGCGGTTCGTCGCTCATCCGTGCCACGCTCGGAGTTGCTGATTTCGTCCAAACTACCAGGGCGGCATCACACGTACACGCAAGCCATCAATACGATTCAAGAATCATTGTATCGAGCCGGACTCGATTATTATGATCTGTATTTGATTCACTGGCCCAACCCGAAGGAAGACCATTATGTTGAAGCTTGGCAGGCACTGATTGACGCCCAGAAGTTAGGCTTGATTCGTTCAATTGGGGTCTCGAATTTCTTACCGGAACATTTAGATCGGTTGGATAAAGAGACCGGGGTCCTACCCGTTATCAATCAGGTCGAATTACACCCGTATTTCAACCAACAAGCACAACGGGACTATGACCAAGCGCACGGTATCTTAACGCAGGACTGGAGTCCCCTTGGTCGCGCGAGTGAGATGCTACAAAATGAGACACTCAAAGCGATTGCGGCGCGCTACCACAAAAATGTTGGCCAACTGATCTTACGCTGGGAGTTACAACTCGGCACGCTACCAATTCCGAAGTCGTCGACACCGAACCGTCAAGCAGGGAACATTGACGTGTTTGACTTTGAAATCAGTGACGCTGATATGGCAACGATTAATGGCCTGAGTCGGGCAGATGGTCGTTTGAATGACCAAGATCCGGCTGTTTATCAGGAATTTTAATTAAAACGCTGGATGCAAAAAAGATAGTGGTGCGGTTGTGATGACAACTGGCCACTATCTTTTTATGGACAACTGCTTGTTTATGATTGGTTTGTGACATCCGCCTAATCGCAGTACTGGTGCAGTAGCGATTTGCTTTTTTAATCATACAGGATGCTAATGGTGTAGCTGTGAACCACTATCTGGTAAAATATGTTTATGGGTATGTTTTAAGGGCGGTTGGCTGTTTTTATCTTGAAAGGTCGTGGTAGTATGACAAATACGTTTCCCACACTAGGAAAGGTTTTCAGCCGTGGTCACCTTACCTGTTTGGTTTGCATTCTTGCAGATCATTTTGAGCATCGCACTAGCGATGTATCAGGTATGGAACGCCAGAAACAAAAAATAGCCACCCCAAAACTTTGGCAAGTAACCGGGTGACTGTTTTTTAGTTGTTCAAATGTTAAAGCCAACTGCTCTTAGAGCGGGCCTTGTTTCAAGTCGGTATTCACGTACCGGCTTTTTTACTGTCTTTATTCTAACACGTATACACTTCGGGAAGTACATTTTTGATTCAAAAAATAAAAATAAGGGCCCAATCGATTGATATAACTACTTTATTACGCGCGCTTAACCGCAAACACCTTAACTTGATAATCCCAGTTCGGCGCACTCACAGTAAACACGTCGCCAACGGTATGATTGGCGAGCGCCAGGCCGATGTGAATGAAATCTTTGGTTGTTCAAGATTGGCTTCTCGTTTACCGACGAGTTGATAGGTGATTTGGCCATGGTCATCAAGGTTTTCAGCCGTGGTCACTTTACCTGTTTGGCTTGCTTTTTTGCAGATCATTTTGAGCATCGCACTAGCGATGTATCAGATATGGAACGCTAGAAACAAAAAATAGCCACCCCAAAACTTTGGCAGGTATTAGGTGACTGTTTTTGGTTATCTAAATTTTAAAGCCAACTGCTCTTAGAGCGGGCCTTGATTCAAGTCGGTATTAGCGTACCGGCTTTTTTACTGTTTTTATTTTAACACGTATACGCTTCGGTAAGTGTATTTTTGATCTCCCAAAAATAAAAATAAGGGCCAAATCGATTGATATAACTATTTTACTACGCGCGCTTAACCGCAATCACCTTAACCTGATAAGCCCCGTTTGGCGCGTTCACAGTGACCACGTCGCCCACGGTATGATTGGCGAGCGCCTGACCGATGGGCGATGTGAATGAGATTTTTTGTTGTTCGAGATTGGCCTCTTGTTTGCCGACGAGTTGATAGGTGATTTGGTCATGGTCGTCTAGGAATTCGATGGTGACGAACTTGCCAATATCCAGTTGGTCATTGTCGGCGGGTTGGACGATTTGGGCGTACTGTAACTGCTTGTTGAGAAAACGTAGGCGACTTTCTAAGCGGCCCAAGTCGCGTTTGGCGCTACTATATTCAGCATTCTCAGAGCGGTCACCCAATGCAGCGGCCGCGGCGAGAATCTTGATTCGTTCGGGCCGTTGTTGTTTCAAATCCTCGATTTCTTGTTCAATCGCATGGTAGCCGGCCGCAGTCATTTTGTTAAAAGTTGGTTCCATCGCTAAGACCTCGTATCCGTTAAATTTCTGGGAATAGTTTACCGCAAAAGTGACGGAATTGGTACCGGCTAGGCGATCGTTACTGTTCATCATGGCTGCGTAAGTGATTGCTGTATAGCATGATGCCGCTAGTAATCGCGGTCAGAACAACTCCTGCGAGCAAACTGATAAATGGATGATGACCCGCAGTCAGAAGGTAAAAGCCGGCGGAGAAGCCAACTAGTTCAATGAGTGCGCTTACGCTGAGGTAGCGCCACGACCGTTTCGGTTTATCTTCTATTGGGGTGCTCACATTAAGGGACAGCACAATCATAGTGAACACGGCAATCATGAGGACGAGGAACAATGGATTGTCGTACGTGAAGGCGTGCAAGAGGTCGCTTTTTTGCCAGCCTTGCCATAGTAAAATCAGTAAAATGACACTATTTTCAACTAATAACGTTGTGCGGATGTTCTTGAAGTTTTGTAAAATTAAACGTTCGTCGCGAATCTTCTTCATGATTGAGACCTCCTAACTTGGGTCGATCCAAAAGACGGTATCCAGTGTTTGGTGGAGTGCATAACAGAGGTTGAGACAGAGCTTCAATGAGGGATTATAAGTGCCTTTTTCAATCAGGCTTAAAGTCTGCCGGGTGATGCCAGTAAGGGTGGCGAGTTCTTTTTGAGAAAGCCCCGCCGCTAAACGAAATGCTTTGACGTGATTGTCCACGAATTTTCCTCCGATGTAAAATATATATTCCATTTGTCTTTAGTATAAACGCAGGTCAGGTGACTGACAACCGGAATTGATTGGTTCGGACAACTGGCAAACGTTGGTGACACCGATGAAGGACAAAAAAATAGCCAATGACTTTGCAGCCTTGGCTAGTCGTGGAATTTCTCACGTTCCACGGAGTTACGAACAAGTTAAGTATAGGCAAAGTTATCAGAAAATACAATTAAATTATTAAGGTAGTTTAGACTGATAGCTTAAAGATGGTAACGATTGCAAGAAAATTAAATTGGATTTTTTAAACAAATCCCTTGTATTTTAGTCTAGACCAATATACAATTGGACTATACCAAACAAAGAGGGAGTCAGTTAATTATGAAAGTTATCGTAGTAAAGGATCAAGCTGCCGGCGGTAAGGAAGGCTACAAAGTATTTAAGAATGCTTTAGATAATGGTGCGAAAGTATTTGGGTTGGCAACTGGTTCGACACCCGTTACAACTTACAAAGAAATCGTAAATAGTGATTTAGATTTCAGTGACTGCACATCCGTTAACTTGGATGAATACGTTGGGATTGCACCAGACAACGACCAAAGTTATAAATACTTCATGCAAACTCATTTGTTCAATGACAAGCCATTTAAGGAATCATTCTTGCCAAACGGTTTAGCTTCAGATCCAGAAGCTGAAGTTAAGCGTTACGACAAAGTAATTGACGAACACCCAATCGACTTACAAATCTTAGGAATCGGCCGTAACGGTCACATTGGTTTTAACGAACCAGGGACCCCTCGCGACATTACGACGCACGTGGTTGACTTGACTGAATCAACGATCGAAGCCAACGCGCGGTTCTTCGCTAGCGAAAATGATGTGCCTAAGCAAGCCTTCTCAATGGGCTTAGCTTCCATCATGAAGAGCAAGCACTTATTGCTTGAAGCATTCGGTGAAAACAAGGCGGATGCCGTTAAGGGTATGATTGAAGGCCCAGACACGGTTGACTTACCTGCAAGTATCTTGCAAAACCACCCAGACGTTACCGTTATTATTGACGAAGCGGCTGCAAGCAAGTTAAGCAAGAAGTACTAAACTTAATTTAAAAACTATTTGCAATGATGCGTGTTAGTGCGTGTCGAATTGACGAATGGGATAGAATGATCTTTAAACAGCTTCACCGCGGTAGTTAGCCGCAGTGAAGCTGTTTTTTGGGTTGATTGGTCGCCGTAATTGAAGTGGCGACTAGTAGGCAAATTTTAAATCGATCGTAACCTAAATACCCGTCAAAGACTGGTATTAAATATTTCTTGACGGATGTTGATTGCCTTATTCGGATAAGTGCTTTTCTAATTCGTGCCAAAAATCTGTATCTAGGGGTTGTTGCTTCTGATACTGTTCACCCTTAGCAGGAGAAATCGGGGCATACATTGTTGTGAGATCCGGCTTAAGCGGTTCGTTATTAAAATGCCGTTGATTGCCAATCTTGACACTGCTAGTAATCGTCCCAATGGTCAGGATGGCGGCGGTCTTTTTCGATTTTGCGACGCGCCCTTTATTTACGCTGGTATAACCGGCTGTTGGGACGCCAATCGTAGTCACTTGCGGATTTCGTTTCAAAGCCATGATCGTCATCTCAGCCGCACTACCTGTTCGAGAATCCGTGATGACCACGACTTGCTTGTGAATGGCCGCATGACTGGCTGGAAAGCGATAGCTGTTGTGAAGCAAGCCGCCGTGAATTTGTGTGGCCGTCATCACGACTTGCTTGCCATGGCCAGCATTGTCAACTTCAGACCACAGGACACCTTTAGGGATAATCGCGGCTAATCCGGCAATCATGGGATAATAGTCCCCACCTTGATTATGAGCAAAATTTAAAATAATCGTTTGCTGATGACTAACGGTTTTCAGTAGGTTGCGCAGTTGTTGCTGATACTTGTTGGTTTTTTTACTATCGGCCGAAAAGAACGTTGGCACATTCAGCACTTGATGCCCGCTGACGTTTGAAATTGACGGATAATTAAGTTGTTCCAATGCTTTGGGAGAATCTGTCGCAAACGAATGCCGATTTCCTTGTTGCAAAATTGCACTTAATTCGCGCACGGTCTTAACGTTTTTTCCGTGATTTGTCTGTTTCACTAACGCTGACCACTGCTTAGGTTGCTCAATAATGCCATGTCTACTCATCTCTGAAATAACTGCCGGGGCTTCGAGATTATCCGTGGCGGTGGGCTGATGGTGACAACCCGCCAGTAAAATTACTAATCCCAACAAGCTGATTTTGAAATACCGCGTCAAACTTAAAGTCATACAATTCAAATCCTTATCAAAAGTCAATTACCGGCCAAAAATGACAGTCTTGGCGCACGACTGACGTAAATGGTTGGTGGCGTAGCGACTTCAGTTAGTCACTAACATTTTAGAACGTGCTGACATCATTTCTAACAGTTTAGAATGTGCTGACATCATATCTGAGCACAGACCTGATTAGCGATGACAATACAGATTGCCACCACCTGCATAAGCGCCATGATAGCCTGCTGGACACGAACCGTGGTAAAGTCCCCCAGATCCGTGTGGTGTCGGAATTCCAGATGGAAAAGCCGTCTTTGGCCAAGTAGCGGCTTGTGAATTCAAGGCAGGCGTAAACAAGAACAGACTGCCTGCACCCACTGTAGGTAGAAGTCTTAATACTTTGTTTTCATATGAAAAATCCCCCTAAAAATATCATTTTGTTTCGGTAACCGCTTACATTGTCCCGCTAATCGTCTACCTTAACAAACTGTTTTCACAAAGTTTTCAGTTAGTAATCGTCAATCAGTCTAACGACCCTATCATGGACCTTTAATAAGTTAACTCAAAAAATGTCGCCACAAACGCTAATCGAGTTTGTGACGACATTTTGAAGGTGCGTCAGTCTTTCTAAGACGGCGCCGAAAATAGTTAGTGAAGGTTTGGCTCTTAAGATTGAGCTTGTTCTGGGTAATTAGCAAAGTGGTGCGCGGTAATGTGTGAAAGTGACCTACGCCTTTTTAGATGGCGATTCTAACGCATTGCTCTTGATCATTTGAGGCCGAATCGTCTGGACGAGTGCGTTAAAAGAGCTAATGACGTTTGGTAACTGTTCTGAACCGTGTTGGATGACCCACTCCAACAGTGTCATCTGCAAATTAGCTGCCATATCCGCAATCAGGTCAATTGGCGTCACCTGAGTTAGTGACTGCGCTTCAATGTAATGCTTCCAGCCATTATGTAGAATCTGTTGAAAATTGACTTTTAGATCAGCTTCTGGCTCATGGACGGTAAATAAAATTTGAATCGCTTGTTGATTTTCATCTAAGAGCACCCAAATGCTTTGCATGAGGCCATCAAAGTTACCGTCAATAATTAATTGAAAGTGTGGCCGAACTTTTTGTGTGAACAGTGTGCTGTAATGGGCGACCATTTTATCTAATAAATCATATTTGTCGAGATAATGGCTATAAAATGTTGAGCGACTCGTTAAGGATTGTTGACAAATGTCAGCAATCGTAATTTGACGAAATTTTTTAGTTTTGAGCAAGTCTAGGAAAGCAGTTTGAATATCACGTTCGGTTTTGATTCTACGGACATCTTTTGGCATGGTAGCTCCCTTAATTGATCATAATTAGTAGTAATAAATTAAGCATAGCATATTCGATAATTTTATGAAAATTTGTTCGTTTTCGAACATTTGAAGCCAAACTGTTTGAAAGCGGACAACTGCTTTTATTTTGACAGTCGTAAATTCGGTTGGAATCTCCTATGATGATGTTGTTGAAAGGAAGCCGGCGTTATTCCCTTTAAATTAAAAGATTAGAGGTAATTGAAATGTATACTTGGACTTTTTGGATTTTAGCAATTTGGTTTGTTATTAATGTTATCTGGATGTGGTTTGCTCTAGATAAGCCAGGGTTACAAAAGACGTTTGCATGGATTAACGTGATTGCCGTTGTTTGGGGATTCTGGGCATTCTATGGTGCCGCACCAGTTGCGGGCCTCCATATTTGGTTTGAACTATTGAACTGGGTAAATGTGCTGTTGGCCTTACTGCAGTTCTACTTCGGTTATCGGCATGCGACTAAGCAAGCACAATAAACGCCATCGTTATTAGGAGAATGTAGGTTGAATGTAGATGAAAGGGTCTGATCAGATGACGAAAGCAACTATTTTCACAGGGGCAATTGACCATTCGGGATTTGTTGTACCAGATATCGACGCCGCAGTTAATTTTTTCGTGGATGTGTTGGGGTTTGAAGTCCTGCAACGTCCCGGCCGGATGCAACCAGCAGATGATAGTCTGACACGGTATTTTGGCGTTCATACGGGCGCAGTAATGGAAGGTGCGGCCTTTCTACAGTATGGTGGTCGTAAGATTGAACTGGTTCAGTGGTCCGCCCCACGACAAGTTGATCCGCAACTGAATCCCGCTGACGTTGGGGCCGCACATCTCGCCATCACGGTCAGCGATTTATCGGAAGCAAAAGCCTATTTTGAACATCAACCGAATGTCACGGTCAGAGAGATGGGACCGTTGGGGTTCTTCTACATCACGACCCCTTGGGGGATGGAAATTCAAATCATGCAACAATCGTAAAGCCCAATTTAGCGCCTCTTTTGGGTGATGTCAGTTATTGCGATTAGGCGTCATACGACATGAATGCAATCTAAGATTCCTGAGCGATTTGGGAATGTTGGATTGCTTTTTTTGCTGATTATTGTTTAGCATCAATGTGATTCAAACAGGCCATTTTTCGTTCAAAAGCTGCCGATTGAGACGCGCTGAAACTAGTACGAGTTTGCGTAAGCTTGCAGTGAATGATCGTCCTCGCCTTCCGCCTGGAAAGAGATTCGAAGGGCAAATATGTGTGTACTCAATTTTAGGTGGACGGGCTGTTGATTATTAGTAATCAGTTGTTATGCAGTTCAACTGTAAGACTCGTATTTGAAATTGCACAGTGGATTGCGCGAACTTAAATCGATATTGGCGGCGCTTTCTAGTGCTGTCGGTGTCGGAAAAGGATGAACAGTAAGCCAAATGATGGGCTCGGTTAATTGTTGTTTAGTATAAGGTAACTAGCACAATACGTATTGCATGATCTTTGCTACTCAGTTGACAGCTGCCATTGTCGTAAATACAGACAAAAAGTCTCACCACGATATTCAGGGTGAGACTTTTTGATTGCAGGGCTAAGATTGCTTTTATGATTGGGTCGCTGCTGCAACTAACTTTTTCTGGAATTGGAGTCCCATACAGATTACGCCTAAGATTAGCGCAATAATTCCACTGACCACAAAGACGTTGATACCCATGCCAGCAACTAATTTTGTTAGTGGATTAACAACGAACGGGCTAACGACGCCACCGATTGAGTAAATTGCAACGTACACACCTAGAGCCATTGAAACACTGTTTTTGCCAACAGAAATTGAAATTAGGTATGGAAATTGGCCCATAGCGATACTCATGGCTGCACCAACGATAAAGCTACCCACGAAGGCTAACCATAGTGAATGGCCAAAACCAATCAATAAGTAGGAAAGCCCGTATAGGATAAATGAAATCGTGATAGAGGAATATTTGAAACGCTTACCAATGACACCGACAATCAAACCACATAGCATTCCACCAATCAGTGAAATTGTAGACGTTAAAGCAGCTTGCGAAGTCGCTCCTAGTTTTTCTTCCACCACAAACAAAGAAATATTATTATTTAAAACATTGTTGAGCAGTAGTGTGCAGAATCCCCAAAATGCGCAATAAAAGACGTATTTATTGAGTTTGATCTGTTCACCGGTGTCTTGCTGATTTCCAGACACGGCTGCCGGGTGCATGGGAACTAGCGTAATGACCACGATTAAAATAAGTAATGAGAACAAGTAAATCCAGTAGTTATTTACCCAGCCACTGTTAGCAGCTAATTGGCCACCACCCATGATGAAGACGATGCCACCTAAATTGGTAAAAGTGGTCGTTAGCCCCATCGTAGACTGTCGTTCAGTTTCGGGCAACATTTGAGAAATCAAAACTTGTGATAGGTTAGTGCAAGCCCCTTGACCTAAGCCAACCAGACAAGAACAGAATAGCAAGAAAATAAAATTAGTATGGAAGGCTAGCGGTAGAAAGCCACCAATAATCACGAGTACGACTGCACTCAACGTTAAGGTTTTTAGATTGAGCTTTGTTGCTGTCAATTTACCAATCAGCAGACCGGCTAACATCATAAATAGGTTAGGTAGTGACGTCAGCATCTGCACGCTTGTATTACTGAGTGAAAAGTTTGCCGCAATAGCAGCATAGGAAGGCGTAATCGCTAATGCAGCCATTCCCATTGAACTGACCGCTAGAACGCCAATGCGAGTTTTAGAAACGTAAGCTTTGTTTAATACCGGCATCGATTTTGCTGTTTCCATTTAGGCCATCTCCTTAAAATTAACTAGAACTATGAGACGTAGCAATTAGTGAATTGCTGCTAATTTAGCCTTGGCATAGGCGGCTGCGCTGGTACCAGCAATTCGCCCAGAGGTCCACGTGAAGCCAGATGCTAGCCCTTCAAAGGCAGGATAACTGTGTCCTTCGTAATACCCACCAGCATTGGCACCGCCAGTATAAAGCCCCGGGATTGGCTTAAAATTATCATCAAGGACAGCTAGATTACGGTCGACCCGCACGCCGCCGACAGTTCCGAGATAAGCTGCTTGGCTAATAAATGCATAGAATGGTCCGTCGACAACTGAGTATGCCAACGATTGTGAGCGCTTACTAAATTCAGCGTCATTTTTGGTCGTAACCGCCTGATTATAGGTTGTTACGGTTTGTTCAAACGTGTCAGGGTCCATGCCTGCATTTTGTGCTAACTCGGCCAAAGTTGTCCCTTTAAAGGCTGTTTGACCAGCGACTGCTTCTTCCGCTAAAGCGGTAAAGTCTCCATGACCTGTGGCTGCACCGGGTCCGGCTTGCGAGACTTCCTCACTATTTTGGTCTGCAGTAAACTTGTCGAGAGTTGCCTGGTCGACGATAAAGAAGTATTTTCCTCCCTGAGACCAAGCGGCGTTGGCCCATTCGACGGTATCGTACACCACGTCTTCATTGGCGAATCGTTGACCGTTCATGTTTACCCATAGTTGCGGTGTCAATAATAGTTGTGTCAACGGATTGCCTGAAAAGCCAGCAAGATGTTGGTGTGATGTTTTCTGAGTAACTGTAGATTTGGCTAACTGGGCAGCGTGAATCAAGGCATGACTATCGATGTCAGTTCCGCCAGCTTTGACCATTGCTGTGAGTCCCTCGCCATTGTTTGGAACGCCTAATGTTCGAAGGTTAGTGGTATGCATCGTTCGCGCAACTTTCTCACGGTCGCCACCATACCCACCAGTAGCAACCACGACAGCCTTTGCATTGATCGCTAATTTCTCACCTGCCGCGGTCGTGGCTGTTGCACCAACGACTTCGCCATCGTGGATCATCAGGTCGGTAAAAGTCGTATTAAAGTGAAAGTCGATCCCTGCGTCTGTCAATGTCTGTTGAATGCGTTGGTAGCTTTCGTCCTTATTCTGGTACATGTGGTAGGAACCACCGCGGTAATCATTGTTACGATGAGCAAATTGAGTGGTCTTGGAAGTGGGATTGAGCTTAATCTCCATACCCATTTGTTCCAACCAAGCTAGCGTATCTGCAGAACTATTGACGATACGTGATAGTAAGGCGCCATTAGACAGATAATGATTATAGTCAGCCAATTGTGCAATGGCTTCTTTGGTTGTAACGTGTAAGCCGGCTTGTTGCTGTTCACGACTGTTGATAGCGAAAAAGCCACTTGAAATTTTGGTGTTACCGCCAATTTGGGCTTGTTTTTCGATAACGGTGACGTTAAGACCTTGAGTTACGGCGGCGTATGCAGCAGCTAGACCTGTTCCACCTGTACCTGCAACTAAAATATCGGTATTAATTGTTTGATTTGCCATAGTTAAGACACTCCTTTGTTCAAATTTACAGCATCAGTATAAAGCTAAAAGATGCACAAGTTGATAGTGTATAATATCTTTATTAGTATGTTTATATATCTTTTAACGATTGTTAGGTGATAATAATGGCATTTGAAATGATAATAAAAGCGTCATATCACATGAAAGAAGACGATTTCATAGGGCTAGTGGAAAATGATTTAGCTCACGCAAAAAACAAGCGTTCAATATTTCACATTCGCTTTATTGTGAGCCATGGATTTGCTGAACTTGAACTAGCGGGTAAGTATGTCACGCTATCACCGGATGATATTGTGATGGTTTCATCAGCGTTACCGCTAGAAGTAAGAAATTTAGCTGATCCGGTACGAGTGACGGTCTTTTCAGAACGATTGCACGCACCAACACCATTGAATCTAGTCGTTGTTGGAGACAATCCAATGGTTCACGATTTGATGAATGCGGGTGAACATGAACTGCGCTTTATCGTGTACCGACATTTAAAGGATCAACTGACACAACGATATTTTGCGTTGCTCGCGGAAATCGAGCGGCAGGATTTAAGAGATGTTTTTATAGATTATCAGCGGGAAATGACGGTGGGGCTGTTAATGACTGAGCTGTTACGTAATCATGAAGAGCGCATTTCAATTACCGATTCATATTTTCCGGGAAAAAACATGCGGCACGTCAACGCAGATACACAATCAGGCATGATCTTTACTTACTTGGTAGCACATAATGCGGATGCAACGCTAAAGCAGACCGCGAGTTATTTTGGTTATGACCAGAACTACTTTTCTAGGTTGTGTCGGCAGCTATTTAAAAAGAGTTTTTCAGAACAGTTAACCTTTATTCGAATTGAACTAGCAAAACGGATGTTGGCATTTTCCAATAAACGAATTGAACAAATTGCAGCTGAATTAGGGTATAAAAATGACAGTAGTTTCTTTGCGGCCTTCAAGCGTGAGGTTGCGACGACGCCAAATGACTATCGGGAACGACATGGTTATCGCGCAGCACATCATAAATGAAACCCGAATAAGAGACACCAAAAGCTGGCGGCAAACTAAAACGACCTTCAAATTTGAAGGCCGTTTTTAAATTGGCTTCTAATCTAACGTGACAGGGCCATGATAAGTCAGCATACGGCGGAGATATCCGAACAGTACGCTTTACAAGTTCTGTCCCTTTTCCCAGGTCGTCTTCGATAACAACAAGCCTTGCTTAACCAGCGTGTCGAACAAGGCGTGGGTCCACTTTGAAATTTCACCAGCTGTTTCAGCGTTGGCCTGGGTTAAAAATGTCGTGGCGTTGCCAGTGAGCGCGGCGTCGGTTGCGGCGACCCGGCCCCGTGCATAGGATTGACAGCCGTCGCGATAAGCATTGACCGTCTCAGCAAATTCATGCCAGTGCGGTTCGATCAGAACAGAGAGGGTCTTCGACAGCCAGTACACGTTGTCGACGTCGACGGTGCCAGTCGTATTGCGGTAGTCCAGCGGCGTGTCGTTGATATTCGTAAAGAATGGGACGTAGGGGGCGTAGGCGAAGAAGCCCATCGCGATCCATTGAATGGCCGCCTGCTCAGCAGGGACGTCATTGCGAATTTGGAGAATGGACGAGCATTGGTTGCGGTCCATCGCAATTGACCGGTACCGCGTTTGTTCGCGGTGGTCACCCGAGGCAAAGGTGCCAAACGGGTCGTAAGGGGTCCCGTTGTAGTGCGAAGACAGGAAGAATTGGACGTCTTCAATCGCTAGTTTTTTACTTGGGTGCCGGAACAACGGCATGTCTTGGTCGGTCGGATTTTGTGCGATTTCTGGGTTGAATAATTTTTGTCCATACCAAGTCCGAGGGGTGTTGTAGTAAGCATCCGCCTCATTTTGGGTGCCAAAGATCTCACGGAAATTAAAGTGGCCTGGATTAGGATTTAAGTGATACTGATTAACAAAGTCAGCTAAATCACTAGCGGCTAAGTAGTTCGCGGTGTCGTTGAGGTCCATTTCCTGCAAAACCGTCTGATTAGGAACGATGGCGTAAGTGTCTTCTGGCATCCGCACCGCGCCCCAATGGTGACCGCCGGCAGTTTCCAATAACCAAATATCGTCATGGTCGTTGAAGGCGATACTGTTACTTTCGCCGGTGCCGTATTTTTCAATGAGGGCGCCTAGTCGTTGGACGCCTTCCTTAGCGCTTTTGATGTAAGGCAAGACCAGGGTGACCATGGCTTCTTCGTCGACACCATCGTGGACCAGTGGATCGTAGCCGAGAACGCGGGCATTGGTCGCCGTTGTTTCCGTTGCGCTCATGCCAACGTTGAATTCGTTGATGCCCGCTTCTTCATAACGGCCATCGTGCTGGTCGGCTTGTGGCGTCGCGGTATAGCGGTAAGCGTGGTCCGGTAGCGGTACGGTGACCCCGGTCGTGACGGACGTATAGCTGGCGTTCGTCTGGTCGTGGGCTTCGTGGACAATAAACTTAATGGGATTAATTGGGCCATAGCCGTCTTCGTTACGCGCAACGATGGTCGAACCATCCATGCTGGCGGCTTTCCCAACTAGTATTTCGGTACAATCTGTGTCTTTTTTCATTCTAATCAGTCACTCCTTAGTTAAGTATAAGTATAGGAGCTTGACCAGGGATTACAACGGCAATTTGATTTTCCACTGTTTAAAATGAGAAAACGGTGAGTCTGATTGACCACTAAAACGGTAGCAAATCTGCAAATTAGCTTGTGAAAACGCAATCATAATTTGAAAGTAATTTCGAATGTAACCACTTTCCTTGCTGATATGTAGGCGTTTATCACACTTGTGACAAATTCGATTTTTGTGAATTAGTGAGTTTAATTCTGGCACAGTTTGTTGTGCCACGGGTCTACCTAGATGTTCTTGAAACCGCTTACCGCGATAGATATGATTAAGTTGTTAAGAAAAAGGAAGGAGCTTTACCTGATGAGTGAAAATGTAAATACAACTGCAACCCAAAGCGCTCCTGTTGCAAAGAAAAAGTTGGGCGTCAAGGCCCGCGTTCAAAAATTTGGGAGCGCACTGAGCAACATGGTGATGCCGAACATCGGTGCCTTCATTGCTTGGGGCTTAATCACCGCCATCTTCATGGCTGGTGGGTGGTGGCCAAATGCTGGATTAGCTAAGATGATTCAGCCAATGGTTCATTACTTATTACCATTATTGATTGCGTTTACCGGTGGGACACTGTTTGCCGGTCACCGTGGTGGGGTCGTTGGTGCGATTGCCACGATGGGGGTTATCGTCGGTTCTACAATTCCGATGTTTATTGGTGCCATGATTATGGGACCTTTAGGCGGTTGGTGCATTAAGAAGTGGGACGACGCTATTTCCGATAAGGTCAAGAGCGGATTTGAAATGTTGGTCAACAATTTTTCCGCTGGGATCATCGGGATGTTATTAGCCATCGTTGGTTATTATGCGATTGGCCCGCTGGTTGCCGGTGCTAGTGCATTAATGGCTGCCGGGGTTAACTGGATTATCCAAATGAAGCTATTGCCATTAGCGAACGTCTTCATTGAACCAGCGAAGATTTTATTCTTGAACAATGCGATTAACCAAGGAATTTTGACTCCACTTGGGATTCAAGCGGCGGCTAGTGCAGGGAAATCAATTCTGTTCTTGCTCGAACCTGATCCAGGTCCAGGTCTTGGTGTGTTACTCGCGTTTGCTTTATTCGGTAAAGGTACCGCCAAAGCATCTGCGCCAAGTGCCATCATCATTCAATTCTTGGGCGGGATTCACGAAATCTACTTCCCATACGTTCTAATGAAGCCAGCATTATTCCTAGCTGTTATCGCTGGTGGGGTGACTGGGACGGCCACATTTAGTATTTTAAACGTTGGTTTACGTTCAACACCTTCACCTGGTTCCATCATTTCACTATTATTGATGTCACCAAAGAGTGTTTCGAATTACATTGGCTTGGTTGTGGGTGTGATTCTAGCCACCTTAGCCTCCTTCATCGTTGCCGCCATTATCTTGAAACGTGACAAGTCAACGGATACGGATGATTTGGCCGCTGCTCAAGGTAAGATGAGCGACATGAAGGGTGGTAACACGGCGACTGCTAGTGCAACAGATGCTGAACCTGCTGATGTGATTGCTTCATATAAAGATGTCGACCACATTATCTTCGCCTGCGATGCCGGAATGGGCTCATCCGCAATGGGTGCTTCGCTCTTACGGGATAAGGTCAAGAAGGCCGGAATCAACATGTCCGTTACGAACACGGCAATCAGCAACTTGAAAGACGAACCAGGTTTATTAGTGATTACGCAAAACGAATTGGCTGACCGGGCAGCTCAAAAAGCACCCCACGCATTACGCCTTGCCGTTGATAACTTCTTGAGCAGTCCAAAATATGATCAAGTCGTTGTTAACTTGAAGGCGCGCGACCAAGTTAGTGATGCCCCTGCATCTGCAGCAGCTGAACCACAAGCAACTACAGACACGCCGGATGCATTGCCAGCTAACTTAGATTTAAGTGTTGTTGACGAAATCGTCTTCGTTCACCATGACGGTCATTTGGGAACCGCGACGATGGCAACGTCCTTAATGAAGGACCGCGTCAAGAAGGCCAACAAACATGTTAGTGTTAAGAACTTAGGAATCGATGAATTGACGGACAGCAACAGCTTGTTAGTGGTCTCCAGTGCCGAAGCGGCCAAGAACTTAAAGACCCGCTACACACAAGTTCAAGTCCTCATTACTGACGACCTATTGAGCTCACCGAAGTATGATAAGATGGTATCAGAATTGAAATAAAATGATATTAATACCATTTATATTATGAGGTGGCACCATGGTTAAGTTCACACAACGTCAAGACGAGTTGTTACAGTTGTTGCTGGCGAATCCCACCGGACTTTCAATGAGTCAGATTGAAACCGGTCTCAACAGTAGTCGGCGCACGATTTATCGGGAATTTAGCAATCTGGAATTAGTGTTAGCGAATGCTGATTTGAAGATTGTGAATGAAAAACATCATTTTCAGCTGACTGGATCCCCAGCGGCATTGGCTGAATTTCAAGGCCAGTTGACAGCAGGACGCAAACTCGCGCCGGCGTTTGATTCGCAGACGCGCCAGAATGCCTTAGCTTGTCGGTTGTTGATGACGGATCATGCCGTAAAATTAAAAGAACTCGCGCTTGATTTTGATGTGAGTGTGGCGACAATCTCAAATGATTTAACGGCCTTGACGACGCCGTTTGCAGACTACGAATTATCCATTGAACGACTGAAGTCACGGGGCATTCAAGTTGCCGGGACCGAGGGCAGCATTCGTAATCTCTTTGCCACCATTTTAAATAATGAAATCAACGACTATGAGTTTTTTAAAACGATTGGGAAGTTGAATCAGGGACTTGCCGTTTCATCGAGTGATGAACAGTCGTATTTCTTGAATTTACTAGATGCGCAATCATTGATTACGTGTTACCAAGCCGTTCGTGGATTGAAGAAGAAGTACTTTGCGTCGGTCCCCGATGGTCAGCTCCAACAGTTGATCATCACCCTGACGACGGGCATCATGCGATTGCAACATCAGCAGCGCGTGACGTACTTGCGGGGCATCAACCGCGATGATTTCTTGAAGTATCAGCGGATCGCGTTGGCGATTATGACGCAGTTACCAGAGCAGATCAAAGCGTTGGTCACGGGTGCAGAAATTGACTTTTTAGCCCAGCAGATCAAGGGATTGACTTTCCGCATCGACCAGGACGCCTCATTATCGAATTACGATTTGCAACTCACGTATCAGGTCAAACAATTCATTGATGCGGTTGCGACGAACTTCGATTGGTCGTTTGGGACGGATGACCGGTTGCTGAATAACCTCACGGCGCACATGCAGATTGCTTTGCAACGCAACGGGGTCAGCGGACCGGTACCACCGAGCTCTGAACTCCAAGAAGTTCGTGAGCAATATCCGAAGTTGTATTCAGCGGTGGTACGCGGCTTTTTCCAAGTCTTTACCGACCAGAACTTCACGACTGACGAGTTAACGTACTTGCTGATTCACTTTGCCAGCACCTATGAGCAACAGTTGAGCCATCAATCGCTCAAAGTCTTGGTGCTGTGTCCCAATGGGATGACGACCGCCCGCATCTTGAAGACGCGTTTGGCCCGGTTAGTCCCAGAGATTACGTCGATTGAGGTTGCCCGGATTGGTAGCTTAGGGCAGATTCATCTGCAAGATTTCGATATGATCCTCTCGACGACGAGTCTACCAGGATTCAAGTTGAACTACCGGGTGGTCAGTCCACTCTTGTTGGAGAACGAAGTCACGGCCTTGCGGGAATATATTCATCAGTATTTTCCAAGTACCAAGGTGGTCGAGTCTCCAACCGATGAACCAACGACCACCACGCTTGATTTTGACACCGTCTACCAACAAATGACGGTCGCCAAGCAAATCCTAGACCGCTTCACCATCACGCCGATTCGAAATGAGGATGAGACGATTGCGGAGACCTTGGTCAAAATCACGCGGCATATTGATCCCAATCTGATTCATGACCCCTTAGAGGTAGCGGGGCGGTTGTTACACCGTTTAGGACTAGCGCCAGTGGGCATTCCAAATACGAATTTGGCGCTGGTTCACACGTTGAGTCAGGAAGTCACCGCACCCTATTGTGCGATCTTCGAACTCGACCAACCGTTACCTTTTAAGAGTATGGATAACCAATCCATTCGGTTACAGCGGATCGTGTTAATGCTCGGCCCCGCTAATATCAGTGATTTTGAAAATCGGCTGATGGGTAAGCTGAGTGCGCTGGTCATCGAAAGCCGCAAGAACACGCAGACCTTTATGACCGGTGACCGCCAGCAACTTTATCAGTTAATTAGTACAGCATTTTTGAACGAACTAACGAAATAGCGTAGGTGAAAATAATGGAAGCTTTAGATAAGAAAATGATTGCGTTGAACCAACAAGTCGCAACGCAAGAAGAAGGCATCCGCTTAGCCGGTCAACTATTGGTCGATGGCGGTTGTGTGGAACCGGAATACATCGATGCCATGCAGGCACGTAATCAAGATGTTTCCGTTTATATGGGTAATTTCATTGCCATCCCCCATGGTACTGAAGATGGCATGAAGTACATTAAAAAGACCGGGATCTCAGTGGTCCAAGTACCAATGGGTGTGAGCTGGGGCAATCCAGACGATGACGACGATGATAAGACTGTAACGGTCATCTTCGGTATCGCGGGTTTGAACGGCGAACACTTGAACCTCTTATCTCAGATTGCGATATACTGCAGCGACGTAGCCAACGTTGCCAAGTTAGCGGACGCTCAATCTGAAGATGAAATCATAAATCTATTAAAGGAAGTTGATTAGCATGTTAGACGTACATTTTGGCGCAGGGAACATTGGTCGGGGCTTCATTGGCGAAACCTTGGCAGACAACGGGTTTAAGATTACTTTCGTTGATGTTAATGATACTTTGATTGACGAATTGAACAAACGGAATGGTTACACCATTGAATTGGCTGCAGAAGGCCAAGAACACATTGAAGTTCACGATGTTAAAGGGATTAACAACGGTAAGGATCCTAAGGCAGTTGCTGAAGAAATTGCCCAAGCCGATATGGTTACGACTGCGATTGGACCTAAGATTCTGAAGTTCATCGCACCATTGATTGCCGACGGGTTAAAGTTACGGCAAGCCAATAACAACACCACGCCAATCGACATTATTGCGTGTGAAAACATGATTGGTGGGAGCCAATCATTGAAGAAGTCCGTCTACGAATCATTGAGCGCTGACGAACAAGCTTGGGCTGATCAAAACGCCGGCTTCCCAAATGCGGCGGTCGACCGGATCGTGCCACTTCAAAAGCACGACGATCCATTGTTCGTTTCTGTTGAACCATTCAAGGAATGGGTCATCGACAAGTCACAAATGAAGAACCCTAAGATCCAATTAAAGGGTGTTGATTACGCGGACGACTTGGAACCATATATCGAACGGAAACTCTTCTCCGTTAACACCGGTCACGCCACGGTTGCCTACACTGGTAACATGAAGGGCTACAAGACGATTGGTGAAGCGGTCAAGGATAACAGTGTTGTGGACCAAGCTAAGCACGTCTTAGGTGAGACTGGGGACCTGCTGATTCAAAAGTGGGGTTTTGATCCTGAAGTCCACCATGCTTATCAAAAGAAGATTTTGAGCCGGTTTGAAAACCCATATATCTCAGATGATATCGAACGGGTCGGCCGGACCCCAATCCGTAAGTTAGGCTTCAACGAACGCTTTATTCGCCCAATCCGCGAATTGAAAGACCGCGGTCGCGACTACAGCGCCTTGGTTGACACGGTTGGCGAAATGTTCTTCTTCAACTATCCAAATGACAGCGAAAGCGTCAAGCTACAACAATTGTTGAAGGATGAACCAATCGAACAAGTCATTCGTGAAACGACCGACTTGAAGGACGAAGATTTAATCAATGAAATCAAAGCAGCTTACGAAAAGCATTTGGCTGCCGTAAAGTAATTTAAAAAGGGCCTAATCACAAACCGCCATAGTGATTAGAACCTTAAAAGGACGTGCACCCTTTGATGGGATGCACGTCCTTTTGTGTTCGCGGCTTGAGCCTTTTAAGGCAGCCACTGCTAGGTCGTCAGTGGCTGCGCAGACTTGCGGATAGGCGTCGTGGCGTGTGTTGGTTGAAGGCGTCTCTAATCCGTGCTGTTCATCCGTACTGATGACGCGAGCCGAGGCATAAACGCGCCTAGCCGAGTATCACCAGTTTCAACGAGATTAGCGTTCCCAGAAGTGCCACCAAGGTTTGGCAGCTTGCTGGGACTGTTGATCCAACTGTGCCATGACCTGGTTCAAACGTTCGCTCAATGAATCGAGACGGCGAATGATGATTTCCTGTTGTTTATACAATTCCGTGTTGGTTGGGCCGGATGGTCGCGCGGTCGGAACGCGTTTGTCATCGTTGACAGGTGCGGTGGTCGTTTCAGTTTTAGCGGCCTTTTCTGTGACGGGTTCAGCCTGTTCAGCAGTTGCAGCCGGGGCCTTGGGAGCCTGCTCTTCTGTGGCTGGCTCAGCTGGCTTGGTTCCAAAAGCGCGTCCGAGCGCCGTTGCGAGCGTCGTACCTTGTTCTGCCAAATCGATGGCAGCTTGGAACGTCTTTAAATCGGCGGGACTGTATAATCGATGACTGTTATCGGCCGGTCGGAAGCGATTTTCGTCGTTTAATTGTTTTTCAACCATGGTACTGTACTTGCGCAACGTCACTGCCTTGATGCCGAGTTGTTCAGCGGCGACTGATGCGACTAGTTCTGAGTCCTGTTCAGGACTAATTGTTTGTGTGGACACAAAAATTCCTCCTTTAGCCTGTATCGTTTCTATAACGCTATTATATCGAATTTCAATCGCAAAAAACACTGGTATACGGGGAAATTGTGACCTATGTTCGGGATTCAGACCGCTAGCACCGCTCGAAGCGGTAAAACATGCTATGATAGAACGGAAATCAATGGAAATGAGGATTACGATATGATTGAACCAGTAGATAAGACGAGTTTTGAGACCGTGGCGGCCGATACGGCGCTGACCGTGGTTGATTTCTGGGCTGATTGGTGTGGCCCGTGCAAGATGCAGGAGCCGGTGCTTGAAGCGCTCGACGACGCGTATGATGGGCAGATCAAGTTCGCGTCATTAGACGTGGACCAGCATCAAGAGATTGCCGAAAAGTTTGAAATCATGAGTATTCCCGCACTCGTGATTTTTAAGAACGGCAAGCCCGCTGAAAAAGTGGTCGGGTTCCACCCGCAAGCAGCTCTGAAGAAATATTTGGACCAGAAGTTGGCGGAAGTCACTGCGGATTAGAATGAAGCCGGCGTCGTGTGCTGAATAATTAACTAAAAAAATCGCGGTAAGCTGAGTGCTTACGGCGATTTTTTAGTGACCAGCGATGCTAGTATTTAATGAATTGCGTCATCAGTACGTCGTTAGTCAGTTCAGGTTCTGACGGCAAGCTCAGTTGAATTTCGGCGCGTGACTGCGTGATTTGAGCCAGGGCATACCATTCAATGTTTAGGATCATGGCGGGTTTGGTACAGCATCCAGATGGCAAAACTGCCGACGCCCAGAATGGCAAGGTCGATTAACAGCGTGTGCCACAGCGGTCTAGCGATTGGGGAGAAGGCCCACTGTTCGAGCAGCAATGCAGCCAGGCAGACTGGTGCTAATTGATATTTGAGTACCGGCTGTTCGCGATGGCGCCACGGAATGATGATTGAAACTAACCACATTAGAATTGAAATCACGATGGTGACAACTGGATTGATCAGCATCGATAGGATACCTAAAATAATGAGTAGATAGGGCATGAAGATTAAGGGGTTCTTGAACGTAGTCATCTTGTTCCTCCTCGTGGTTCAATGTTGTCGATTGCGGGGTGTGGATAATCGGTAGCTGTGTCGGGGGTATTCGTAGTCGTTACCCTCTAGTTTTCAGTGACTTAACGTAACTTGTATGATGCCCGTGCATTCGGCTCACCAGTTTGATTGAATGACGACAATTGCTAAAAAAGATGATGGTTGTGCGCTGGCAATCACTAAATCGATACGATTGGCTAATCAAACGAACGCACCTCGCTAATACCAGCCTAACACAGTCATCAATTCATTTGTAATCCTATTAAGAAAGTCGTGATTTATTAACTAATTTTCATGATAATTTTCAAAATGTGTCAAGTTAGGAATCGTTAATAGTTTAGCGTGAGGATGGCCGTCTAACCGCGAGCTAACGGGAGCGACGTTGTTAATAATTAAACGGTCAGTAAGGCGGGACATATAATTCGTTGAGCTATGCTAAGTTAGTAGGAATGAAAACGGCGATGAGAGGGGTCAACATGAAAAAATTAATATGGGCATTACGCCTGGGGATTGTCTTATTTGGGGTCGCGTTAGTGTGGGAGCAAGTGCAATATAATCGGCAAGTTGCCAGTGGCCAGCCCGTCAGTCAACAGCGCCAGTCGCGCTACCGTCAAGCGAATCATTTAAAAATCGTTCGTCCGCGTCAATTGAGTGACTTTTCTGCCACTAAGGTCGAAGCTGCCCAAGTCTGGTTGCATGTCAAAGGCTCCCGGGTCATTGACGAAGACACACCATTACATATTCGGCAGATTGCGGCCGGGCAACGTATCCAGCCCGAAAACCCGCGTAGCGCTGTCTACAATAAGCCGATGATTCAAGTCTATAGCGACGATCACCAAGATATGAATAATTGCGTGACCTATGCCCACAATGCAAATAATACGGTGATGATTACCCCCACGGAATCAGTAGAACCTAGTTCAACGAAATCCCAAGCAGTCCGCGTCAACACGCAGGCAAGCCCTAAACACCGCACGACACTGCTCAAGGTCGTACAACTCATTATTTAGACGGTCTAATACGGCATTATGCGACTTGATTTGTTATAAGGCATGCCAGTTTGGATTGTTGTTCGTCAGCCGATGATCTTTTTATTCCGACTTCCAGCGTTGTCAGAAATGCCTGTAAGCCGGTGTAGGACGTTCACAAAACCGCCATTTTACACAAACTTGCATTGTTTCCAACGGGCCTCAGCTGGCCGTTTTTTGAACTTGAGAACTGGCATTCCACGTTCGATACGATATTGCCGAAACGTGTTCGGGTCAGAATGGGACTTCCGGTTAGCTACGCCAGAACGCCAAGCGGAAAGTCACCGCTTAACGCTCTAGCTAGGCTAATCTTCAGTCCCAAACCGTCTGAACCAACACTACACACAAAAATCGGGACAAGCCATGCCGAACTCAGAAAGATCTGAGCGGCGGTTGCTTGTCCCTAATTGATGAGGTGGTGCTGATTAATAGTGGTCATACAATTGCTCAATCAAGTCATCGCTATTAGTGATGAGTTGCCGGTTCAATGAAATAAGGTAATCTGTCCGCAGCGGGTGGACCATGTTGTGGAAGGTGTCTTCGATGATGCAGCCAGTCAAGGTAAAGGTATTCTGCCGGCCCTGGACAATAATTGTGAAGCTCCGATGATTGCTAGTCACGATGACATTCAAGCCCATCAAATGGGTCAGATTCAATCCGAGTGTCGCAGTCGAGTCGGTCAGGCCCGGTGTACCGGTTCGTTTGATGAGTGCCAGACATTCGTCGATACGCCGTAGTGAGTTGAACATCGAAAACTTGCTCGTATTGATAGTAGCTGTCTTGGCGGCATGTGGCCGCTTTACGTATGGTCCAACGACTAAATTCATAATGATTCCCCCAAACCAATTAGTTGATTGGTTTAATCATAACCAGTACGAACAATTAGTGCGAAGATTTCGACGGATTGGGGCGGTTAGTTGGGTTACTTTACCGGTTAACTTCGGAAGTTTTACTAACGTAGCGGCAGTTGGTCGCCATCAGCAAACAGAAAACCCGCGTCCAGTAACACTCGGACGCGGGTTTGATCTTATCAGTCTAACTTGATGGGTGCGTGAGCTAAGCCTTTACTTTGGCTTCAGCTTTGCGCGCCTTAACCGCCAGTTCAGGGAACCAAATGGCGATTTCGTGATGGGCGTTTTCACGGCTATCTGAGGTATGAATGATGTTTCTCAAGATACCATCTGGATATTCATGAGCATAGTCGCCCCGAATAGTGCCGGGTTGCGCTTCAGCCGGCCGGGTGCTCCCAGCAAGCCGGTGGACAGCTTTAACGACGCCGGAGCCACTCACAATAATGGCTACCATTGGGCCTTCCATCATATAGGTCTCGATTTCCTTAAAGTATGGTTTGCCGACTTTTTCGCTGTAATGTTGTTGCAGCTGTTCAGCAGTCGCTTTAATCACCTTCAAGGCGGCAATTTGATAACCTTTACGTTCTAACCGAGTGATGACCTCACCGATGTGTCCTTCACTGACACCATCGGGTTTAACTAGGACTAGTGTTTTTTCAGAATTTGCCATAATACGTGACCTCCTCGCTTTTTGAAAGCGGTATCATTTATAATTTAAATTGTAGGTGACTTTAGGGAACACGTCAACTAGAATCACCGTTTTATGATGAAAATCGCTTGTAAATTAAGATAAGCTGTTTAATAATTAGGACGCGACCACCGCAATAATAACATATTGCGACGGCGAATGACGACTTACAATTAAAACAATTTCAAAAGGATTTGATACCATGCCACCACTTGATTTAACACATATTCGGCAACACCATACGGTCGCTGAATTGATTGCGCTCGGAAAGGCCCGGCGCCAAGTCACGTCATTTGAACAATTAGGTGTTTTCACCCCAGTAGAACGGAATGCTGGTGACTACCTCCGCCACGTGCGTGAGATGTTAGTTCCTGAACTGCTGCCGTTGCGGCGTGAACGCATGTCTGCGTCGGCCTTTGCCTTTTTTCGGGGGTCCGTGGAATTAATGGATTATGACTTGGACTACCAAGCGTCGACTGAGATTCCGGCCGTCGTTTGTGGCGATGCCCATCTCGGTAATTTTGGCTTCTACGCCTCACCGGAACGTCGCTTAGTCTTTGACCTGAATGACTTCGATGAAGCTGGCGTCCATCCCTGGGAATGGGATTTGCGGCGCTTACTCGTCAGCATTTTTCTCGCGGCTCGTGATTCCAATTTTAAACCTAAAAAAGTTGAAAAGTTGGTCCAGGCCGCAAGTGCGAGTTACCGAGACGCACTTCAGCGGATGTTTGACCAGACGACGCTCGACCGCTTTTATCGCGACAATGAAGTGCAAGCCGTCCTGAACTTTGGCGGGGCACCGGAAGATACCGCTGACTTGATTGCGGGGCTGGTCAAAAAGGCTCAAAAACGGAATTCTGAGCAAGTCGTTCGGAAGTTTACCGTGACCAATAGCCGCGGTGAACGCCAATTTAAGGAGAATGCGCCACGCTCGGTCCACGTTGATCGCCAGACTACCCATGATTTGAAAGTGGGGATTCAGGATTATTTGTTGAATGTGCGAACGGATGTCGCCTTGTTGCTCTCACAATACGAAGTGACGGACATTATTCGACATAGTGTCGGGGTCGGTAGCTTCGGTTCTTTATGCTACTTAGTCTTGTTGACCAGTACGGACGGCAGCCATCTGGTCCTTCAAATTAAGGAAGCGCTGCCCACGCGGCAGGTCGGTAGTCGGTCGCGGCCTGCATTGACGGCGGCGATGGAATTGACGGAAGGACAACGGATCGTGAGCTCCCAGCGAATCTTGCAAGCGACGTCGGATGCATTCTTGGGTTATTTCCAAGTGGGAGACAAGAGTTTCTATGTGCGTCAGTTCCGGGACATGAAGGAGTCGATCGACATTCCAACGTTGGACTGGGGCCAATTCCAGGCCTACGCCAACACTTGTGCCATGATTCTGGCGAAAGCCCATGCCCAAAGTCCGACGGCAGCCATGATTCGCGGCTACGTTGGTCACTCGACCAAATTTGATGAAGCGATGGCAAAATGGGCGGCCGCGTATGTGACGCAGGTCGATAATGATTATCAAGATTTCTTAGAAGGATAATGCCGAACATGTCATTAAGGTAAGGCGACTCACCGGGTCAGACCGTTGTGAGCCGCTTTTTTTAATGTTGATAAACACTGATATATCAACATTTGTGACGAATGATGGGTCTGCCTGTTAAAATTAATGGGTGAAAAAGGTTGCACTTTTGAATCAACTTGATATACTTACTATTAGTAAGTGAAATAAAGAAATTAATTTTGAAAGGATTGTTTGATAATGACTAAATATGGTGTAATCGTAGGTTCTATTCGTAAAAATTCTTATTCTAAAGGGGTTGCGGATGCAATCGTTGCTGGCTTACCAGCTGACGCAGAAGTAACTTATCTCAACATCGCTAAGTTGCCACTGTACAACCAAGACTACGATGCAGATTCACCTGCAGAATACACGGAATTCCGTGAAGCCGTCGCTGCTCAAGACGCGATCATCTTTGTCACACCAGAACACAACCGTAGTATCCCCGCAGCATTGAAGAATGCGTTGGATGTTGCGTCACGTCCATGGGGTCAAAGTGTTTGGGGCGGCAAGCCAGCCTTGGTTGCTTCACAATCAATCTCTGGCATCTCCGGCGTTTTGGCACACCATGTTTTGCGTCAATCCTTAGTCTTCTTAGACATGCCAACGATGCAACAACCAGAATTATACATCGGTAACACCGACAAGTTGGCGGATGAAAACGGCCAAATCACAAATGAAGGCACTCAAAAGTTCTTGGCTGGTGCCGGGAAGCAATTTAGCGAATTTACTGCTAAGTTCGTGGACTAATTAAAGCCGGAGCTAAAATTGAACGACAGTCACTGCTGATTGCAGAAAATGACTAATATTAGGCTCCCGATAATCGATTACGGATTATCGGGAGCCTTTTTGGCGCGTCAGCAATGATGGTGGAAGCGACTGATTGCCGGGTTTGGGGCCGATTTAGTGAACCATCAGATTGGTGTACAATTTAGGCTTCACTATTTTTTACGCCGTAACGGTCACATGGTATGATGTGTGACAAAAGGAGGTCCTGTAAATTCTGCAATGTCGTGGTCGCAATGTTGCCGGGGCGGATGCCAGACAATCCATAAGAAAGTGATATGGTGGCGGATTGAAGGGGGTCAATCCGTGTCACGGTGAGGACCGTTGGAGTGGTTTCGTCAATCAACTTGATGGGTATAAATGATTAAAAGAGAGGATGCAATCTTTCTTGACGCAAAATAGCCTGACGCATTTTGCGTTCACCATAGTTGGCTAATAGGAACGATATGGATAACTTTATCAATTTACTGAATGCCAAAGTACTGCCAGTGGCGAATAAGGTGGGGACTCAGCGCCATATGACAGCGATTCGGAAAGGAATTATTTCCACGTTACCGCTAACGATCGTCGGGTCGTTCTTCACTATTCTGAACAACATGCCGATTGAAGCAGTGGCTAATTTTCTAGCACCCTATGCGGAAATTCTCGACGTGCCGTTTCGCTATACAGTCGGGATTTTAGCACTGTACGCGACGTTTGGGATTGCGTCGTCACTAGCCGAAAGTTATCAGTTAGATAAGTTAACTAACGGAATTCTGGCGATTCTTGCCTTCCTCGTATCGACAGCGGTTCCGGTGCATGTGACCAAAAATGTGAGCGATGTTATCAGTAGTGGTCGCTATATCAACATTGCGAACCTGAGCGCGTCGTCACTCTTTGGGTCAATTATTACCGGCTTACTGACCGTCGAAATCTTTCGCTATTTGAAAAACCGCAATATTACGATCAAAATGCCAGAAGGTGTTCCGCCAGAAGTCTCGAATTCGTTCGTCGCGCTGGTGCCCGCCGCGGTGATTTTGATACTGTTTTGGGTCATTCGCTATGTCTTTGATTTTAATATTTCTTCATTCTTAAGTTCACTATTGATGCCTTTAAAGGGTGTCTTAGTCGGTAATAGCTTATTTGGCGGATTACTGACGATTTTCCTGATTACCGGGTTTTGGACCCTGGGGATTCACGGAGCGGCAATCATGGACCCGGTCATTCGGCCGTTTTGGGAAATGTCGATTGCCCAAAATATGAGTGAATTTACGAGCGGGACGAGCGCGCATAACTTATCCACGATTTTTACCGAGCAATTTTTACAGTGGTTCATTTGGATTGGGGGTGCCGGGGGAACTTTGGCCCTGGTGGTGTTGTTCATCTTCTCTAAATCGACCTATCTGCGCGACTTGGGCAAACTATCCCTGTTGCCCGGCCTGTTCAATATTAACGAACCGATTGTGTTTGGGGCGCCAATCGTGATGAACCCAATCTTGGGAATTCCTTTTATTGTTGGTCCACTGATTACGGGTACGTTGAGTTACGTCCTAACGATTACTGGCGTGGTGCCGATGATGATGGCGCGACTGCCATTTACCGTTCCGGGACCGCTTGGCGCGTTTGTCAGCACTAACTGGAGCGTGCCGGCGTTGATTTTATCCTGCGTCAATTTTGTGATTGACCTGATCATCTACTATCCATTCTTCAAAGTGTTTGAAAAACAGCAATTGAGCAAAGAATAGGGGGTTCATGCACGTGTTGGGATTATTGATGTTAGCTGTGCCACTGATTGTCAGCGAATGGCTAGTCAATCGGGGGTTGATTCCGAATTACTTGCGGCACCGACACATTGTCTGGCGGGCATTAGCGAGTCTACTGGTCGTGGTTGGGCTGGTCGCTTGGTGGCACCTGCCAGTGATGATAACGGTCGTCACGACGATTTACTTGGCTACTGTGATTGCGAATCGCTACTTACAAGCCTTTGAGGCACTAGAACGGGGGAAACGTGAATGACGAAACGGACTTTAGGAATTTCGCTATATCCAGACCACAGTGATTTTGAGCAGGATCGCGCATACTTAGACATTGCCGCACAGGATGGTTTTACACGTTTGTTCGTTAGTATGTTGGAAGTACAAGACAGCAAAGCACGCGTTACAGAAAAATATCAACGGCTGATTCAGCACGCGCACCGGCTCGGCTTTAAAACGACGCTCGATGTCGCACCCAATATCTTTGACCAGCTAGGCGTATCGTATCAGGATTTGAGTTATTTTGCGTCACTGGGAGCGGACGCGCTGCGGCTAGATGCGGGCTTTGATGGGCATGAAGAAGCTTGGATGTCTTATAACCCGCCAGGACTCGATTTGGAGCTGAACATGAGTAACGACGTCGAGTACTTACCTAATATTTTGACGTACGGTGCGAATCAGCCGTTTTTGTATGGTTGCCATAACTTTTACCCACAGCGCGGAACTGGCCTACCATTTGATTTCTTCATCGCGTGTTCTCAGCGGTTCAAACATGCGGGTATTGAAACGGCAGCCTTCGTTACGGCACCGGGAGCGACCATCGGACCGTGGGACATCAATGACGGCTTACCGACCTTAGAAATGCATCGTGATTGGCCACTGGCAGTGCAGGTCCAGCATTTATTTTCGACCGGACTGATCGACAGTGCCATTATTGGGAACGCCTACGCTTCACAGACGGACTTGCAACAGTTGGGACGACTGAACCGTTACCACTTAACGTTTACGGTGACACCCACCGCGGCGAGCCATCCGGTGGAACGGCAGATTTTACTGGATAACTTGCATGAACGGCGCGGGGATATTAATGACCTAACCATTCGGTCGACCGCAGTCCGCAAACGGTATCATGACGCCAATCCGGTCAATGCTGACCGGCACACGTTTCAACGCGGTGATGTCGTTATCGGAAACGACCAATTTGGCAAGTATCAAAATGAACTTCAAATCGTGTTACAGCCCCATCAAGATCAGCGCAAGAACTTAGTCGCAACGATTGCGCCAGACCAGCTCGTTTTGTTAGACGCAGTTGGCCCTTGGGCGAAATTTGCATTTGTCGCCGCCGATTAGGGGAGTTGCTGATTCAGATAACTGCGGCTGATTTGATTCGCTACGGGACCATAGCGGTTTGCTGGATACGGACCGGTACTGACGCCGCGACAAGTCTTCCAAGCATAATGGAGCCTTGTCAGTCGTGCGTTTGTCGCCGCCGACCAGTGACTGATAGTTTAACGTCAGATTGGGCTGTCAGATGGGACTTTTTCTGAGACTCAGGATAGTAGCACTGTATTGTGAATGTTCGTACGCAAAAAGGCGATTCAGGATAGGCTGAATCGCCTTTTCGTCAGTTCTAATTCGTCAGTTCTAATTCGTCAGTTCTAATTCGTCAGTTCTAATTCGTCAGTTCTAATTCGTCAGTTCTAATTCGTCAGTTTCCAAAATTAGCTGTCACTGGACGGCCTGATGATAAGCGTGGAGTTGCGCATTGATGATTCTAGCGGGATTACCGACTGCGGTGGCGTAAGCTGGGACGTTGGTCAAGACGATGGCGCCAGCACCGACCTTGCTGTGGGCACCAATCGTGATTGGACCTAAAATTTGGGCGTTGGCACCAATGAAAGCACCGGCCCCAATATGCGGATGACGCTGCCCGGTCTGCCCAGCCTGGCGTGCCCCGAGCGTAACACTGTGCAGTAGGGTGACATCGTCTTCGATGACGGCTGTGGCGCCAATGACGGTGCCGATGCCGTGATCAATGAAGACGCGCTGGCCAATTTGAGCAGCCGGATGAATCAATATGCCCGTCCGATGCGCCGCGTGTTGGCTAATAAGGGCGGCCAGTAGCGACCAATGGTGTTGCTCGCAGTAATGCGCTAGACGATGCCAAGCGAGCGCGTGTAAGCCGGGATAGGTGAGTAGGACCGTGCGGAGGTTAGTGGCCGCGGGGTCGCGTTTTAGAATCGCACGTGCTGTCTGCCACATCGCATTACCCCGCTTCGACGCTGGCAAATCCACGGTCTAAATCAGCTAATAAATCATCGATGGCTTCGACGCCCACGGACAACCGAATGAGTTCGTCTTGAATACCATTTTGTAGCCGAATTGGACGTGGAATTGCGCCGTGAGTCATCAGGGCCGGAATCTCTATCAGACTTTCAAGGGCGCCAAGACTTTCAGCTAAGGTGATCACTTGCAGATGTTCCACGAATGTCTGGGGGTTCATCCCGGGCTGAAGTTCAAATGAAATCATGGCGCCAAAACCATTCATTTGTTTCTTCGCGATTTCATAATCGGGATTGTCCGGGTCACCAGGGTAGTAAATCTTCGCCACGGCGGGATTTGCTTTGAGCGCCGCGAAGATTTTTTCGGCGTTGGCCAGGTGCGCCTGCATGCGTAGGGCTAAGGTCTTCATGCCACGTTGAAGTAACCAACTTTCCTGGGGCGCGAGGATACTGCCGATGGCGTTTTGGAGGTAGCCGATCTTATCACCCAATGCCGCGTCCTTGGTGACCACTAGTCCGCCGATGACGTCACTATGGCCGCCAAGATATTTGGATGCGCTGTGCAAGACGATGTCGACGCCCATATCCAGGGGCTTTTGCACGTATGGCGAAGCAAAGGTGTTGTCGATGATGCTGAGTAACCCGTGCTGGTGCGCAAGCGTCGCGATGGCGGCAATGTCCGTGATGTGTAGCAGCGGATTAGTCGGCGTTTCTAAATAAATCGCCTTGGTATCCGGAGTGATGGCGGCTGATACTGCGGCTAAATCGCGGGTGTCGACGGCGGTAAACGTCATGCCGAAGTGTTTTAAGACGGCATCAATCAGCCGGAAAGTCCCGCCATAGACGTCATTACCCACGATAATGTGGTCGCCAGCGGAAAATAGGGAGAAGACCGTGTTGATGGCCGCTGAACCGGATGCAAACGCGAAGCCGGCAGTGCCGTGTTCCAGGGTCGCAATCAGTGCTTCGACGGCTGCCCGGGTCGGGTTACCCGTCCGGGAGTATTCGTATTGATTTTGACCAATCTTAGTTTGACGGAAAGTTGACGCCATGTAGATTGGCACGGAGGTCGCGCCGGTCGTTGCGTCTTCACTGATACCACCATGGATTAATTGCGTTTCAAATTTCATTTTAAAAGGCCCCATTTCGAATAAATTTTTTGACTGAGATAGCGTTCGCTGCTGTCTGGGAAAATAGTGACGATATGGCTGTTGTGTGGCAAAGTTGCGGCTAATTTCAAACTCGCAACCAGCGCCGCACCACTTGAACTACCAACGAATAAGCCGTGTTCACGGGCTAGCTGGCGAACGGCCGCAAAGGCGTCGTCGTCCGCGATGGTCAAGGTCTGGTCGATTCGGACTTGCTCGAAGAATGGCGGGATGAATTCGACGCCGATTCCTTCAGTCCGGTGAGCGTGCGCGGGACCGCCATTTAGGATCGAGCCCTCTGGTTCAACAACCACGGCCTGAGTCGCGGCGTCGTGTGCCTGAAGATAAGCCGCGACACCAGCGAATGTGCCACCACTACCGGCACCAGCGACAAAGGCAGTGACCGGGTGCGGCATATCAGCGAGAATCTCTGGCGCCAAGCTGTGGTAGTAGGCCGCGGGATTAGCGGGATTCTTGAATTGCATTGGGACGTAACTATTTGGAATGCTGGTAGCCAGTTCAGTCGCTTTCTTGATGGCGCCTTGAATCCCTTGTGCACTAGGCGTGTGGACGATTTCGGCGCCGAGTGCTTGCATCAAAATTTGTTTCTCCATACTGAATTTTTCCGGAACGACTAGAATTGTTTTGAGCTGGTGATGTTGAGCGGCTAAGGCTAACCCAATTCCGGTATTGCCAGCTGTGGGCTCAATGATGGTGGTCGTGGCGTTGATTTTGCCACTTTGCAAGCCATCTTGAATCAAGTAATCGCCCAGCCGATCTTTGATGCTGCCGCCTGGGTTGAACATCTCGAGTTTGGCATAAATATGGCTGTCGTTAGGAACGGCAATGGGTAGTTCGATTAATGGGGTGTGACCGATTAGTTCTTGGATATGGTGTACGAGCATGAAAATTCCTCCCAGTAGGTTTGTTGGCGGGGGTGCCAAAAACGACAAAAAGGGCGCGAGAATTCGAATGAATTCGTCGCGCCCAGTTCAATATCCAGCCATGCTGGACATTGATTTTTAGGATGACACTCCTCAAAAAGTCAATGCTTAACAGGCCGAACATCGCAATAAGCGCGCGGTTCGGCAACAACAGTTATTCAAAGCATTGCTAGTTAATTGAGTCATGTCTGATCCTCCTCTGGTTTGGTTGGTGATAACTATACAAGTTGATTTTGTGGCTGTCAAGTTTAAGTTGAGTCCGGTTGACGTAATGTTGAATCACGTTATCAGCGATAATCCTTGCCACAACTCGCTTGAAAAGTGGTCAGTAATTGAAAATAATTTAACGCATTGTGCTGGTTATTCTTTGGCGTTAAAGATGATTAAGTCATACCAATTGTTTGGTTTACTGTTCGTCAGCCAGTGCGCGTCCCATTCCGACTTCCGGGGCCGGCTGACAATTGCTGGAACGTAAGCCGACATCGATTTGAACTCACGCAGAAACCCACTGCGCAATTTCAAATACGAGTCTTATTCTAAGCCGGAAGCAACCCACTTCCAGCTAAGAATAATTTGGCTACTGAGCATTGTCAGCCAGCCCCTCCAGTCGGGAAGCCGCTCGAATGGCGGATGAACGGCCACCTATTTTGGTGCAATTGGCCATTGATTATTAGATGACTGGTCCTTCGGGTGAACTTTAAGTTGTTATCGATGATGACTTATCGCATTTAATTACTTGAGAAGATTTCTAAAGGCTATTTACTCATCTCAATATCATAAATTCAATGGCAATTAGTCTTGAAATGAGTCGATTAAATTGCCGTCGTTTAGAATTCGAGACTGTGTTACGTCAAACGATTCGAGAAAATACTGACAAGTTCCGTGAATCCGCGATTTGAAAAGTTAAAACACGAATATGGAAGTTTAGCTCCTATTAGGAACTAGTCTGACAGTTGAGCATCAGAATTCCCACGTACCAAGAAATCAACGACTAAACCAACCAAAAGTTGAGTTCGCACACGTCTGCCTTTCGAATATAATCCCGGCTGGAAGGTATTCTGGGCAAGGCCAAGTGGTGAAATTTCACTTAGCAAGCGTTCTTGGCTTGGTTAGTGAAAGACCAGTATTTAAGACGTGGGCTG
>NZ_AVAQ01000005.1 GCF_000463075.2 Lactiplantibacillus plantarum EGD-AQ4 | reverse complement strand
AGTCACTGTCTGAATCGGAATCGCTGTCGGAGTCAGAATCACTATCGCTGTCGGAATCCGAGTCGCTGTCGCTATCTGAATCACTGTCAGAGTCGGAATCACTATCGGAATCTGAGTCGCTGTCGCTATCTGAGTCACTATCCGAGTCAGAATCGCTGTCCGAATCGGAGTCGCTGTCGCTGTCAGAATCGGAATCGCTGTCGCTATCTGAGTCGGAATCACTATCCGAGTCACTGTCTGAATCTGAGTCGCTGTCGCTATCTGAATCACTGTCAGAGTCGGAATCACTATCGGAATCTGAGTCGCTGTCCGAGTCGGAATCACTGTCGGAGTCGGAATCGCTGTCAGAGTCGGAATCACTATCGGAATCCGAATCGCTGTCGGAGTCAGAATCACTGTCAGAATCTGAGTCACTGTCAGAGTCGGAATCGCTGTCGCTATCTGAATCGCTGTCAGAGTCGGAATCACTATCGGAATCTGAGTCACTGTCGGAGTCGGAATCACTGTCGCTATCTGAGTCACTGTCGGAGTCGGAATCACTGTCAGAATCTGAGTCGCTGTCTGAATCCGAGTCACTATCCGAGTCGGAATCGCTGTCGCTATCTGAGTCACTATCCGAATCCGAGTCGCTATCGCTGTCAGAATCGCTGTCGCTATCTGAGTCACTGTCAGAATCGGAGTCGCTGTCGCTGTCGGAATCGCTGTCGGAGTCGGAATCGCTGTCTGAATCTGAATCGCTGTCCGAGTCTGAATCACTATCGGAATCTGAGTCACTGTCGGAGTCGGAATCGCTGTCAGAGTCTGAATCACTATCGGAATCTGAGTCACTGTCGGAGTCGGAATCACTGTCGCTATCTGAGTCAGAATCGCTGTCCGAGTCAGAATCGCTATCGGAATCTGAGTCACTATCCGAGTCGGAATCGCTGTCTGAATCTGAGTCGCTGTCGGAGTCAGAATCACTGTCGCTATCTGAGTCACTGTCGGAGTCGGAATCGCTGTCTGAATCCGAGTCACTATCCGAGTCGGAATCGCTGTCTGAATCTGAGTCGCTGTCGGAGTCGGAATCGCTGTCGGAATCGGAATCGCTGTCCGAGTCTGAATCACTATCGGAATCGGAATCGCTGTCCGAGTCTGAATCACTATCGGAATCGCTGTCGGAGTCGGAATCGCTGTCGGAATCGGAATCGCTGTCCGAGTCTGAATCACTATCGGAATCTGAGTCACTGTCTGAATCTGAGTCGCTGTCAGAGTCTGAATCACTGTCGGAGTCAGAATCGCTGTCGGAATCGGAATCGCTGTCAGAGTCGGAATCACTGTCTGAATCTGAGTCACTGTCGGAGTCAGAATCGCTGTCGCTATCTGAATCGCTGTCGGAGTCCGAATCACTGTCTGAATCTGAGTCACTGTCAGAATCTGAGTCACTGTCGGAGTCGGAATCACTGTCACTATCTGAATCACTGTCCGAGTCGGAATCGCTGTCGGAGTCGGAATCACTGTCTGAATCTGAGTCGCTGTCGGAGTCGGAATCACTGTCGCTATCGGAATCTGAGTCGCTGTCGGAGTCGGAATCACTGTCGGAGTCTGAGTCGCTGTCGGAATCCGAATCGCTGTCAGAATCCGAATCACTATCGGAGTCCGAATCGCTGTCGCTATCGGAGTCACTATCCGAGTCGCTATCTGAATCACTGTCCGAGTCGGAATCGCTGTCGCTATCTGAGTCACTATCCGAATCCGAGTCGCTGTCGCTATCCGAGTCGGAATCACTGTCAGAGTCGGAATCACTGTCGGAGTCGGAATCGCTATCGGAATCTGAGTCACTGTCCGAGTCACTGTCCGAGTCACTGTCCGAATCAGAATCACTATCGGAGTCGGAATCACTATCGGAATCTGAGTCGCTGTCCGAGTCTGAATCACTGTCGGAGTCGGAATCGCTGTCAGAGTCGGAATCACTATCGGAATCCGAATCGCTGTCGGAGTCAGAATCACTGTCGCTATCTGAGTCGCTGTCCGAGTCGGAATCGCTATCGGAATCTGAGTCACTGTCAGAGTCGGAATCGCTGTCAGAGTCGGAATCACTATCGGAATCTGAGTCACTGTCGGAGTCAGAATCACTGTCGCTATCTGAGTCACTGTCGGAATCCGAATCACTATCTGAGTCCGAATCGCTGTCGCTATCTGAGTCACTGTCGGAATCAGAATCACTATCGGAGTCCGAATCGCTGTCGCTATCTGAGTCACTATCCGAGTCACTGTCAGAGTCGGAATCTGAGTCACTGTCAGAGTCTGAGTCACTATCGGAATCTGAGTCGCTGTCCGAGTCTGAATCACTGTCGGAGTCCGAATCGCTGTCAGAGTCCGAATCACTGTCGGAGTCGGAATCGCTGTCGCTATCTGAATCGCTGTCGGAGTCCGAATCACTGTCTGAATCTGAGTCACTGTCTGAGTCCGAATCACTATCCGAGTCCGAATCGCTGTCAGAATCTGAATCACTGTCGGAGTCTGAGTCGCTATCAGAGTCTGAATCGGAATCACTATCGGAATCCGAATCACTGTCAGAGTCTGAGTCACTATCGGAATCTGAGTCGCTATCGCTATCTGAGTCACTATCCGAGTCAGAATCTGAGTCGCTGTCAGAGTCGGAATCACTATCGGAATCTGAGTCGCTATCGCTATCTGAATCGCTGTCGCTATCTGAGTCACTATCCGAATCCGAGTCGCTATCGCTGTCCGAATCTGAATCTGAATCGCTGTCCGAGTCAGAATCACTGTCAGAGTCGGAATCGCTGTCGCTATCTGAGTCACTGTCCGAATCCGAGTCGCTATCGCTGTCCGAATCTGAATCTGAATCACTGTCGGAGTCCGAATCACTGTCCGAGTCGGAATCGCTGTCGCTATCTGAATCACTGTCTGAATCTGAGTCGCTGTCTGAATCTGAGTCACTGTCGGAGTCTGAGTCGCTGTCGGAATCCGAATCACTGTCGGAGTCGGAATCACTATCGGAATCGGAGTCGCTGTCGCTATCCGAATCCGAGTCGCTGTCGGAGTCCGAATCGCTGTCGCTATCTGAATCGCTGTCGCTATCTGAGTCGCTGTCGGAGTCGGAATCACTGTCTGAGTCGCTGTCGGAATCACTGTCTGAGTCGCTGTCGGAATCCGAATCACTATCGGAGTCAGAATCGCTGTCGCTATAGGAGTCACTATCCGAGTCACTATCTGAATCACTGTCCGAGTCGGAATCGCTATCGGAATCTGAGTCACTGTCCGAGTCACTGTCTGAATCAGAATCACTATCGGAGTCGGAATCGCTGTCGCTATCCGAATCACTATCGGAATCTGAGTCGCTGTCCGAGTCTGAATCACTGTCGGAGTCGGAATCGCTGTCGCTATCGGAGTCACTATCGGAGTCTGAGTCACTGTCGGAGTCCGAATCACTATCGGAATCTGAGTCGCTATCGCTATCCGAGTCACTGTCAGAGTCAGAATCACTATCGGAATCTGAATCGCTGTCGGAGTCGGAATCAGAATCACTATCCGACTCTGAATCGCTGTCCGAGTCAGAGTCGCTGTCTGAATCAGAATCACTATCGGAGTCGGAATCGCTGTCGGAGTCTGAGTCACTGTCGGAGTCGGAATCACTATCCGAGTCTGAGTCACTGTCAGAATCGGAATCACTATCGGAGTCGGAATCGCTATCAGAGTCTGAATCACTGTCCGAGTCTGAGTCGCTGTCGGAATCCGAATCACTATCGGAGTCGGAATCGCTGTCAGAATCTGAGTCGCTGTCTGAGTCAGAGTCACTATCGGAATCGGAATCACTATCCGAGTCGGAATCGCTGTCGGAGTCACTGTCAGAGTCGGAATCACTATCGGAATCTGAGTCGCTATCGCTATCGGAATCTGAGTCACTGTCTGAGTCCGAATCACTGTCCGAGTCTGAGTCGCTGTCTGAGTCAGAGTCACTATCTGAGTCTGAATCGCTGTCTGAGTCTGAGTCACTATCCGAGTCTGAATCGCTGTCAGAATCTGAATCACTGTCGGAATCCGAATCACTATCCGAGTCACTGTCTGAGTCTGAATCGCTGTCGCTATCTGAGTCACTATCGGAGTCTGAGTCACTATCAGAATCGGAATCTGAGTCGCTGTCAGAGTCGGAATCACTGTCAGAGTCGGAATCACTATCGGAATCCGAGTCGCTGTCGGAGTCCGAATCACTGTCTGAGTCCGAATCGCTGTCTGAATCGGAGTCACTGTCTGAGTCTGAATCACTATCGGAGTCAGAATCACTGTCGGAGTCTGAGTCACTGTCGGAATCTGAATCACTGTCGGAATCGCTGTCTGAGTCCGAGTCGCTGTCCGAATCAGAATCACTGTCGCTGTCTGAGTCGGAATCACTATCGGAATCTGAGTCGCTGTCGGAATCTGAATCGCTGTCGGAGTCGCTGTCGCTATCGGAGTCACTATCGGAGTCTGAGTCACTGTCGGAATCGGAGTCGCTGTCTGAGTCGGAATCACTGTCCGAGTCTGAATCGGAGTCACTGTCAGAATCGGAATCGCTGTCGGAGTCACTATCCGAGTCTGAATCGCTGTCACTATCTGAGTCACTGTCGCTATCCGAGTCGGAGTCACTGTCCGAGTCTGAATCGCTGTCGGAATCCGAGTCGCTGTCGCTATCTGAATCACTGTCGGAGTCTGAATCGGAATCGCTGTCGGAGTCAGAATCACTATCGGAATCCGAATCGCTGTCGGAGTCTGAGTCACTGTCGGAATCGGAATCACTATCGGAATCTGAGTCACTGTCGGAGTCGGAATCACTGTCCGAGTCTGAGTCGCTGTCGGAATCCGAATCACTATCTGAGTCACTATCCGAGTCACTGTCCGAGTCTGAATCTGAGTCACTGTCCGAGTCTGAATCACTATCGGAATCTGAGTCGCTGTCGCTATCTGAATCGCTGTCAGAATCGGAATCGCTGTCGCTATCTGAGTCGGAATCACTATCCGAGTCTGAGTCGCTGTCTGAGTCAGAGTCACTATCGGAATCACTGTCCGAGTCGGAGTCATTATCCGAGTCTGAATCGCTGTCAGAATCTGAATCACTGTCGGAATCCGAATCACTATCCGAGTCACTGTCTGAATCTGAGTCGCTGTCGCTATCTGAATCACTGTCCGAGTCGGAATCACTATCGGAGTCTGAGTCACTGTCGGAATCGGAATCGCTGTCGGAGTCGGAATCGCTGTCGGAGTCAGAATCACTATCGGAATCTGAGTCACTGTCGGAGTCGGAATCACTGTCCGAGTCTGAGTCGCTGTCGGAATCCGAATCACTATCTGAGTCAGAATCGCTGTCGCTATCTGAGTCACTGTCAGAGTCGAAATCACTATCGGAATCTGAGTCGCTGTCGCTATTTGAATCACTGTCCGAGTCGGAATCACTATCGGAATCCGAATCACTGTCAGAATCTGAGTCACTGTCAGAGTCGGAATCGCTGTCGCTATCTGAATCGCTGTCAGAGTCGGAATCACTATCGGAATCTGAGTCACTGTCAGAGTCGGAATCACTGTCAGAATCTGAGTCGCTGTCGGAGTCAGAATCGCTGTCTGAATCCGAGTCACTATCCGAGTCGGAATCGCTGTCGCTATCGGAGTCACTATCCGAATCCGAGTCGCTGTCGCTATCTGAGTCGCTGTCGGAATCGCTGTCTGAATCTGAATCGCTGTCCGAGTCTGAATCGCTGTCGCTATCTGAGTCACTGTCGGAGTCGGAATCACTGTCGCTATCTGAGTCGGAATCACTGTCGCTATCTGAGTCAGAATCGCTGTCCGAGTCCGAATCGCTATCGGAATCTGAGTCACTGTCAGAGTCGGAATCACTATCAGAATCTGAGTCACTGTCGGAGTCAGAATCACTGTCGCTTTCTGAGTCGCTGTCGGAGTCGGAATCACTGTCAGAATCGGAGTCGCTGTCGGAGTCGGAATCGCTATCAGAATCTGAGTCACTGTCGGAGTCGGAATCGCTGTCTGAATCTGAGTCGCTGTCGGAGTCAGAATCGCTGTCTGAATCCGAGTCACTACCCGAGTCGGAATCGCTGTCTGAATCTGAGTCGCTGTCGGAGTCGGAATCGCTATCGGAATCTGAGTCACTGTCGGAGTCGGAATCGCTGTCTGAATCTGAATCGCTGTCTGAATCTGAGTCGCTGTCTGAGTCGGAATCACTGTCTGAATCTGAATCGCTGTCGGAGTCGGAATCACTGTCAGAATCGGAGTCACTGTCGGAGTCGGAATCACTGTCGGAATCTGAATCGCTGTCAGAGTCGGAATCACTATCGGAATCGGAGTCACTGTCGGAGTCCGAATCACTGTCAGAATCTGAGTCACTGTCAGAATCCGAATCACTATCCGAATCTGAATCGGAGTCTGAATCACTGTCGCTATCCGAGTCACTATCGGAGTCTGAATCACTGTCGGAGTCTGAGTCGCTGTCCGAGTCTGAATCGCTGTCGCTATCTGAGTCGCTGTCTGAATCTGAGTCACTATCCGAGTCAGAATCACTGTCGGAATCTGAGTCGCTATCGGAGTCTGAATCGCTGTCGCTATCTGAGTCGCTGTCTGAATCTGAGTCACTATCCGAGTCAGAATCACTGTCGGAATCTGAGTCGCTATCGGAGTCTGAGTCACTATCGCTATCCGAATCGCTGTCCGAATCATCCTCAACAACATTAGCAGCTAAATCAGCATAGTACCCTGCATCATCCGCAGCACTGGAAGCCTTCTTCTTAGCTTCTGAAGCTTCAGAAGCTTTTGACTTAGCTTCTTCTGCATAGCTTGAAGCGGCTGAATTGTCACCAGCAGCTTCTGCGGAATCAGCACTTGATTGAGCAGTTGCCGCGTTTGAAGCTGCAGTTGATGCTGCAGTTGCGGCTGATTGTGCTTCGGATGCAGCTGCGGCTGCTTGTTCAGCATAAGAACTAGCGGTTGAATTACTGTTTGCGTATTCGTTAGCAACAGTTGCGTATGAGCTGGCAACCGATCCATATTCTGTGGCTTGGTTAGCGTAATCAGCCGCTTCACTAGCAGCGGAATCTGCTGCCGAAGTTTGAACAGCGTTGACGGTCAAATATGCCCGGCCTAATGTTGCTGTAGAGGTTGTGGTTGTGCCATTCGTCGTATTCGAACCAGTGATAACTAGGTAGTAATAGCCAGATTGATCAACCGTGATATCCGAAATATCCAAAGTCGTCCCAGTTTGACCACTCAAGGCTGTCCCTGTACCAGTTGCAGTTGAAGAATAATACCATTGATACGTAACGTCGCCAGTCCCAGAAGTTGAGCCATCAGGAACCCAACTCAAGTCGCTACCAGCATCAACTGATTTATCATCAAGTCCACTACCCACAGTGATCGTCTTGGAACTCGAGTAAGTTGTCCCATCAGCATTGGTAATGGTTGCCGTAATCGTGACAGTTCCGTTCGCAACAACCGTCAAAAGCCCAGAATTATCAATTGTCGCGACACTAGCATCACTCGTTGTCCAAGTAATTGTACCAGTCGCATTTTCTGGATTAGTCGTTGCCGTAAATTGACTTGTTACCGTATCACTTGAGCCACTTGAACTATTAGTCGGGTTGATGACGTAATCATCACCAGAAATTGAAATATCTGTAGCCGGGATGTTACCAACATAGACATCAACTTCTGCTAAATTGCTGGCAAACGTATATGGTGTAATTAAGCCTAGCAAATCCCATGAATAGCTTTGAACAGCTTGAAAGAGTACTGATCCAGTGTAGTTTTCATTAATTGTAACTGTCAAAGAACTACTGGTCGATAACAGACCGGCATCGTCATCTTGGCTGTATGACGAAATAACAGAATTATTTTTCGCCCAATCCAATGAGCGCCATACGCCGTTAACTTCGATATACCAAGTTGTTTCAGAAGATAAGGCAACGCCGCCAAGACCAAGTCCAGAAGAAGCAGACAAAGTAAATGTTCCGCCAGAAACGGTTGATGTTACAGCAGTCGGTTGTGTCTTCATCCCACCTGAGATAACAATCCCTAAGATAGTCAAAGCGTCACCAGTGTTCGTATTCTGGTATGAATTCGTCTTATTCGAATATTTAGTTGCAGCACTTGCAGCGGAAGTTCCATAACTGGCATTTGTCGTGGCCAACGTTGCATATGAAGTCGCTTCGCTAGCAGCAGCCGATGCATTGGTTACATATGAGCTGGCCGCAGCATAGTCACCAGCTGCAACTGCAGAAGATGCTTGACTTGTATACTGGGCTGCCATTGCAGCGGCAGAACTAGCAGCAGCAGCGGCCCCCATCGTCGTTGTAGCATAACTATTAGTTTGAGCTACGTATGAACTACCTAACGTTGTATTGGAAGCATATGTTGCGCTCAACGAACTAGCCACGCTCGAAGCTGTTGTAGCGGCTGATGATGCAGCTGCAGCAGCACTTGAAGCAGCTGTCGCAATTGAATTGTAATAACTTGATTGTGCTTCCACAACAGTTTGTGTAATCGCACTAGCAGCGCTGGATGCAGCATTTAATTGGTCAGTAGCATACGTTAAACGTAACGTTGCATAACTCTGCTGTAATTTTGCTGAGCTATAGTCTCCATCTGCAGCGTATGATGCAGCCAAACTTGCTGCGTCACTAGCCGCTGCTGCGTATGAGCTAGCTGCTGTGGCGGCAGAACTTGCTGCGGCATTATAACTGCTCGTTGCACTCGTGTTGAACGATGAACCCGCAACATTATATGCGTTAGCAGCATTGGCGGCATATGATGCGGCCAATGAGGCTTGGCTCCCTGCTTCGGTTGCAGTTGATGAAGCTAAGTTAGCGTAACTCGAACCCAGATAATCTGCTGCAGAGGAATCATTGTCTTCATTCACGGCATCTTCAAGCGCCGTATTGAGGCTATCCATAGCAGCTGAAGCAGCGCTACTTGCGAGTGTTGAAAAGCCCGCTGCATAGCTAGCATAACTCGCAGCGACTGATGCTTCGAAGCTAGCACTGGAGTATGCACCAGCTGCTTCATAAGAAGAAGCTAAAGCACTGGTTGAAGCGGCAGAACTAGCCATCATGGCTGCTGATGAAGCATACGAACTAGCAACATTATAGGAAGAAGTTGCTTGCGACGTATAGTAAGTTGCCAATGAACCCGTCAAGTTAGCGGAAGAATTGGCCAAACTGATGGCGTCACTGGCTGCATTAGCTTGTGAAGTCGCAGTTGAAGCAGCGCTACTTGCGGTACTTGCATAGCTGCTGGCAATTTCCGTGTAGGTCCCTTCTGGGTTCGTGACGACAATGGTAATGACGTTACCAGAAGCGGTATACTTCCCGGTTCCTAAAATACCGGTAGTCCCAGTCGCAACGGCTTGATAGTAATAAGTCCCAGCAATTGAAATCGTTGGCGCATAGGTATCAGACGTGGCACCAGTGACTACCGTCCAAGTGGCCCCATCCGTCGAAACATACCAAGTATATGTTGGGTCGCTTGAGAAAGTTGCACTGACTTTTAGCGTGTTCGTGATTGAAATCGTTCCGCCAACGGAGATACTGTTGGTCGTCGTCGCACTGGTCAAAGTGGCATTGCTATTAGTCGTTTGTTGCCCACTAACATTAGTGGAGAATTTAGCAGCTAGAGCTGCATTTGAAGTTGCAACTGCAGCGTAGCTGTTTGCCAATGATGCGGCGGATTGTGCAACCCGCGCATAAGAATCAGCCGTGCCAGGATCACTGGCGCTAACGGCAGCGACTGCAGCGGAACTAGCAACCGCATAAGCGGATGAAGCTGAACTGGTTGCTGTCGCTGCGCTGGTAGCATAAGCTGATGCTTGTGTCCCGCTTTGAGTAGCGGCAACACTGGCTGCGCTCGAAGCGGTACTGGTTGCGCTACTTGCAACCGTGGCACTAGATGAAGCGGCGGTTGCTAAATCGCTGATTGCCGTACTGTTTGCAAGACTAGCAGCTGAAGTTGCCGTACTTGCAGCAGTACTCCCAGCTGTTGCGGCACTCACTGCAGTTGTTGCAGCTGAGGTCGTTGCAACATAGGCCGTACTGGTGGCTTCATAATCATCGTTGGCTGCGGCGCTGCTTACAGCTGCATAAGCTGATGAAGCGGCAGCTGCGGCAACGGCTGCGGTTGAAGCAGCGGTCGATGCGGCTGCGGCCGTGCTAGAAGCAACGGCGTACGCGGATGAAACGGTCGTACTGGTCTTGTCATACTGCATTGCTAAGTAAGCACTATTAGCGGCTTCGGCAGCTGAACTAGCAGCTTCCGTTGCGGTAGTCGCTGCACTAGAAGCGGCAGCGTAAGTACTGCTTGCTAAACTAACCAATCCTTGCGTTGCGGCACTGCTGGCAGTTGATGCGGCGGTTGAAGCAGCTACAGCGTATGAACTAGCTGCAGTCATTGCTGAAGTAGCCGAAGATGACGCTTTTCCGTAGTTAACGGCATTGCTTGCAGCGTTACCAACCCCATTATCATTTGCATCTAAGTACATATTTGCCAAACTATTATAATGGCGTGCCAAGTCAGCAGCGTAGATTGCTTCTTGATAGGCACTTTGGGCGGCGCTCACTGCAGCTTGCGTCGTTAAGTCGTTGACCAAACTAGCATAGCTACTTGCAAGTGTCGCGTATGAATCAGCTAATGAAGCTGAGGATGATGCAGCATTTGCGGCCGTACTATCCGTATTGGCGCTGGATGAGGTCGTTGTGGCTGAATATGCAGCAATAGTCGCATATTGAGTCGCTGTACTCGAACTCGCCGAGCTGCTCGATGCTGAACTTGTAGTTTCGCTCGAACTAGCAGCACTTGAACTTGAAGTGCTTGCGCTGGATGTGCTTTCTGAACTGGAACTAGTCGTTGAACTAGTGTCAGCACTGGAACTGCTACTAGAGCTGCTCGATGTTGAACTTGTGGCTTCGCTCGAACTTGCACTAGAAGCACTAGTGGTACTGGTGCTGTCACTAGCTGCACTTGAAGTTGACGCCGTACTACTTACACTGCTACTTGCGGTGCTGGAAGTTGACGTGGCACTGGTGGTACTCGTGCTACTTGCCGAACTCGCTGCAGAGCTACTCGAACTGGTTGAACTACTTGATGAACTACTATCGGAATTACTGCTACTCTCAGTTTCGCTGGAAGAAGATGCCGAGCTACTTGACGTTGACGTACTCTCACTAGTCGAGCTACTGGCCGTGGCAGCAGCTAGTGCCGCCGCACTTGCTGCTGACGAGGTCGATGAACTCGACTCCGAACTCGCCGCACTAGTCGTACTGCTAGTGGCATCACTAGATGTGTCCGCCGCAACCGTGTCCGCATGGGATACCAATTGTGGTGCACCAGTCAATACAAAAGATGCCATGGCCGTAAATACCCAAGTACGACCAACTTTGAACATCTTGTAGTGGACTTTCGGATCTCCTCTAAAAGATTTATGTCTCAGAAATTTCATGGTTTAGCCTTCCTTCTTTAAACCTAATCAAACCCATTCATATATGATAGCGTGCACTCATATATATCGTTATTGGTATACACCATTAACTGTTTGACGTTAAGTTAATAATACTATGATTAAGTGCCGTTGCCAATAGTTAACTGAGTCAATCTTGTTGCCCTCACGCCATTTATCTGCATAACATTTTTATTAAATAAATAATATTAATGAAAACGAGTGTCATAGGCGCTGAAAAGCCCATAACACTCGTTAGTTTACTTAAATTTTATTAATACTGGTTTTACAAAATAAATTATGAATTTTTTGTGACTTTTTCTTGAAATTTATTTATATTGATAAATTTGGTAATGCTTTCATACAATTATTTCAATCTAAAAGCAATTGGTCTACTAGTCACTCGTCTACAATTCACCCTGATTGTGATTCAAATCCGCCGCATGTTTGGCCGCCGTTTTTTGAACACCGCGGTCCAAACTGTTGACTAATAACGCCAAGATGACCAAGCCGAGGCCAATGAGGTAAACCCAATGTAGCCCGGTGTAGAGGATCCGATGCAAGGTTGGCAGCAAGTGTTGTGGTAATTCCGTTGCCGTTTGCGGATTAATTAATTTGTTCAGCATTGCCATGTTCGTCGCTGGGTGCTGCTGAATGCCCTGGTTCATGCCGACATTTAACGCGATCCCGAAGATGGAGATCATCAGCGTTTGACCAATCGTCCGGCTCAGCGTGTTGAACGACGTTGCCACGCCCACGTTTTTCGCAGGGACTAAATGCTGAGACGTTACCGTCGTCGCAGTAATCGTAATTCCGAAGCCAATCCCACCAATTGCGGTGATAAGGAAGAACCATGGGAAGGCCGTCGTGACTGGCAGCCAAGCTAAGCAGATGCTGGTGACTAAGATGAATGCCAGACTGAGATAGAGAATTCGCCGTGGCGCCCACTTAGCTAACAAGCGGCCAGTGACAAATGAACCGACGATCCACATCAACGAACTCGGCGTAACCGCAAATCCGGCTAACGAGGCTGGCACACCTAAAATTCCCTGCGTCCAAGTTGGAATGTAGACTTCCACTGCCATTAGGAAGCCACTCACAAGCGCCGCGACTGCGTTTTGAATCACAAAGGTCCGGTTCTTGAATAAGTCCATCGAAATCACGGGTTCATCAGTCCGACTTTCGCGCCGAATAAATAGCCACAAGCTCAACGCACTGATGACCCACGCAGCGATGACCGCGGCCCAACTGATTGTCGCGTTACCTAACAACTGGAAGCTCAACATCAAGCATAATAGGAAGAGCATTAACCACCAGCTACCAAGATAGTCGATTTTGACGTCATTATGGCGCTTAGGTTCGCGTAGATAGAATTGGAATAGGAACAGTGTGATCAGACCGACCGGCACATTAATGAAGAAAATCCAGTGCCAGCTCAACTTATCGACGATCAGTCCACCAATCAGTGGCGCCAATACGGAGGCAATCCCCCACGCAGAACTATTGAAACCAAGTACCTTGGCCCGACGTTCGAACGAATAAATATCCGCAATGATCGTCATCGACACTGGCATCAGTGCCCCAGCACCAATCCCTTGAATCGCGCGCCAGAAAATCAGTACAGGCATTGAGTTGGATAGCCCACTCATCATTGACCCGATGATAAAAATAATCAGGCCGGCTTGCATGACTGGCTTACGGCCAACCAAGTCCGTTAGTTTGCCATAAATTGGGGTCATCATGGCGTTGGTCAATAAATAAATCGAAAAGACCCAGTTCATCAGTGACACGCCATGTAGGTCCCCAACGATCGTCGGTAAGGCCGTCGAGACGATGGTCCCCTCAATCGCACTCATAAAAGTCGCGACGTAAATGGCAATCGTCACCGCCACGACATTCGTTTTTCGTTGTTGCATGTTCATTAATTCTCCTTTATTCTCTGTTGCCGTCAATACCATTCACAAAAGTAGCCCGCAAAAAAAGCGACCCTGAATAAAAGGTCGCTTTTAGCGTCGAGTACCTACAGACCGTAACGGCGAACCGTTACCGCGTTATTTAAATTCTGCTTTTAAGGCATCGACCTTATCCGTGTGTTCCCATGGTAAGTCAATGTCGGTCCGACCAAAGTGGCCGTATGCAGCCGTTTGGCGATAAATTGGCCGTTGTAAATCAAGCATCTTGATAATGCCCGCTGGACGCAGGTCAAAGTTCTTACGGATGGCCGCAATCAATGCTTCGTCACTGACTTTACCGGTGCCGGCAGTGTCAACGGCAATCGAAACGGGTTCTGCAACCCCGATGGCATAAGCCAACTGAACTTCAACTTGGTCAGCCAAGCCCGCTGCAACCACATTTTTGGCAATGTAGCGTGCCGCGTAACTTGCTGAACGGTCAACCTTGGTGGCATCCTTACCAGAGAAGGCTCCACCACCATGATGGGCAAAGCCACCGTACGTATCAACGATCACTTTCCGACCAGTCAAACCGGCATCCCCTTGAGGACCCCCGATGACGAACCGGCCAGTTGGGTTGACTAAGTACTTGGTCTTGTCGTCCAACAATTCAGCAGGTAATTCTGCCTTGATCACTTGTTCGATGACCGTTTGACGAATCGTGTCCAAATCAACGTCCGGATCATGTTGGGTCGATAAGACGACCGTATCGATCCGTTGTGGTTGATTGGCTTCATCATATTCAACCGTCACTTGAGCCTTCGCATCTGGCCGCAACCATTTGATCGTGCCGGCCTTGCGCAATGCAGCGATTTTACGCATCAAGCGATGGCTTAATGCGATTGGTAGTGGCATCAATTCTGGGGTTTCGTTAATGGCGTAGCCAAACATCATCCCTTGATCACCAGCACCGATTTGATCTAATGGGTCAGCATCGCCAGTCCGCGTCTCAAGTGAGTCATCGACCCCTTGCGCGATATCTGGTGATTGTTCATCCAATGAGACAAGGACGGCACAGTTGTCACCGTCAAAGCCGTATTGACCATCAACGTAGCCAATCGACTTGATCGTGTCACGCACGACCTTTTGAATATCAACATAGGCCTTGGTCGAAACTTCACCGAAGACCAGCACTAATCCAGTCGTCACCGAGGTTTCAACGGCGACCCGTGCTTGCGGATCCTGCACCAACATGGCGTCGAGGATGGCGTCACTGATTTGGTCAGCAATTTTATCTGGATGACCCTCAGAGACTGATTCAGATGTAAATAAGTGTCTTTCACTCACAATAAATTCCCCCTTGATAATTTCGGTTACAAGGCATCTAAGCATCGTAAGTCGATAAAACTTACATTACTTATCCTTTCGGGAACGGCTCATAACTATATAAGATTATCACAATCCCCGTTTTTTTTAAAGAATTCCGTGAAATTATTGACGCCGGCACCCCCGACCGGTACGATTAAAGCATTATCTTAATTAGAGAGTGTTGACAAAATGATTCGAATCGGAAAATTACATCTCAAACGCGATTACGTCGCCTTGGCCGTCTATGCCATTGCCCAGAGTATCATCAGCTGGTGGGCCGCGCTCGATTACGGCCGGTCGTTTCAAACGGCGACCTTTTCAGCCGCGCAGCTCCCCCTGATTGGGTACACCTTAGCTGTCGCCGCGGCAATCTTCATTATTCTGGATCGGCGAATCGCTGCTCAGTGGTGTCTGATTGCCATTGGGATTACCGTCGCCTTAGCCTTCACCAATATCATCGCCAAGGAGTCAGAACTGCTCTATTTACTACTGACTTGTAGCGCGTGGCTACTCATCATGGCCGTCCCCAGGTTCGGTATGCAAAACTACTTCGGTCTGGTCGTTTTCGGCGTCATTATGACTTACACGATTCCAGTGGCGGTCTTTGATTTGCAAAACAATTATTTGTCCACGACCTTCCTCTGGAAACTCGTGCCCATGTTAGCCAGTTACGTGTTCCTCTATGTCCCGAGCTTTAGCCATCAGCGTCAAATCAATCAGTTGATTTCCGCGATTACTGGTGCGCTACTGGTCATCACCATCTTTTTACAACCGTTGACCTGGCAGACGATTCTCGCCATTTTGATTACAATTGCCGTCTGGTTCAGCCAACAGGCGTATGGCCGCACACGTCGCCACTTGATGATTAATGTTGGGGTTCAGCTGATTTTGATGTTCTTACTATATTGATTGCTGTCCTAAAAACGCACGGTCAGCCGCATCCGTTCGATGCCGCTGACCGTGCGTTTTAATTCGCTCAAGCTTTCGTTTGTAAGTCCTGCGTGAACTGCCGCCACTTTTCGATGACCGACTGTTTACTGAACCGCTGCGAGGAACGATAGGCGTTTTCGAGAAATTGATCGTGGATCTCTGGGTGTTGCAAGTAGTGCCGGACCTTATCAGTGAGTTCATCGATGTCGTCCGGGGTGACTAAGTAGCCATTGATGCCATCCTCGATGATATCATCCGGGCCGTATGCAACGCGATAACCGATGACTGGAACACCGTAGCTTTCAGCTTCCATGGTGGCGAGTGAGAAGCCCTCTTCAATACTGGTAATTAACGCGACACTTGCTTTCTGGTATTCAGCTGCCAAATATGGGAAAAAGCCGCGAATAAAGATGTGTTGCTCCAAATGATTCGTTTTGATAAACTGGCGCATCTGCCGTTCAACCTTGGCGCCATACCCGAATAAGTGCAGCGTTAAGTCTGGAAATTCTGGAACTAACCGGCGAACAACTTCCAACTGATGCATTAATTGCTTTTCTGGTGCATAACGCGCCACGCTAATCATCCGTCGAGGCTCGCGACCATCGCGCTTGATTGGCTGCTCAGTTGTATAGCCGACCGGAATGACTGTGATTGGCGGTAAATTGTCAAAACGTGCGAGTAAATCGCGTTTTTGATGTGCTGTCGAAACAATCATCTGGTCGAATCGATCCGGATGTTCTAAGACAAAGCGGTAGACGCCTTTTAATGGCCCAGTGATGGGGTCTGCTCCCACCCGAAATTGGGTGTTATGTAGTACTGAACAAACCCGTATCTCTGGACGTGTGTTACTGAGTGCTTCCCCCGTCTGACGATTACGATCACAAAAATAAACATCATCCGCGCTAGCCAATTCATCAAAGAAGAACGTTTGCAATTCTTGCTCGGTCTCAAAAAAGTAGTCCCGCTGATGATAATCTTTTAATATGATTTGCCGTAAACTCGGTTCGGGCTGAGAAATGTCGTACTGCTTAATGAGTTTAACTTGCCCGTGCGCATTGTAGTAAACTTCGCTATGAACTTCCTGATGCTTGACCAGAAAGCTCGTCCGACTCAGGAATCCGCGGTCATCGTAAAACTCACGCCGAATTTTGACATGCTGCTTATCGAAGTAGTTCACGTAATCCAGCAGTCGAAAATCTGAATCGACAAAATGAGCGTACATCAGATAGTTGCCATCCGTATCGAAAATACGATAGTCATTCGCTTCAGTCACCCGCACCAACTTGAAATGGCAGGTTGCTTCCCAGTAGTGACGCCAATCATGGGTAGTCGTTGTGACCGTTTCAGGCATGACTTCCTGAAAGAAATCATACATACTAAAGCATTGATTCTGCGCGCCAAATCGTTTGGCATTGCCATCAAGCCGTGGATTATAGTTCACATAAACGCACTTAGCTGGTAGTCCAGCTTCCTTGAACAAGGATAACCGATTCAATTGGGCCTTCTCAATTCCGGTGACCTTTTGACCTAGGCCTGTCCCCACAAAATAATACATTCGTTGTCATTCCCTTCACACATTAATGACGATTTTGAGTTACAACGGGACGTTGACGACAAAATTGTGAGCGCTACCACAACTTTCTTTTTAATTAACCGGTAATTGTTTACCGCCTTATCCATTGTAACCGTATACTATTTTCATACTACCATACTTCATTCGGGCTGACTACAGGCGAGCATCCATCCGCCAGCAAAAAAACGGCGCAATTTGGCTGAGACAACTCAGGGTCATCAAATTGGCCAAACGACGGGTGTATCCAATCACACCACTTATCGAACAATTCCGATTGACCCACTTTTCGGCTTTCCATTAACGCATCACCTAACTGACGATCAACTATTTCACTCCTTTAACCGCTCAAATCAAATCCGTTTTGACCTAAAAAAAGTCGCCTCAGCCATTAAGCTAAAACGACTTTTTCAAATTGACAGTCATATCGCACCTTGTCCAATCAAAATGCGAATACCGTTGACTTTAGACGGATCCATCACGAGGCCCACATCACTCGCTAGGTGCGGAAACCTCTCAGTCTGCATCCCGCACCCCAACCATGTGAACTCACTTGTGCGCCATCACCTGCGCCACAGTCGCAATATCAGCTGGCGTTGTTCGACAACAGCCGCCAATGATCTGCGCACCCGCTGCCAGCCACTTAGGCACAAAGCTCGCGAACTGGTGACTTAAATCAGTTGGCTGCCACGTCTTCGTGACTGGATCATACTGGTCACCCGAATTCGGATAAACAATCAGCGGAATCGTCACTGCCGCGCGCAACGTTGCCAAAGCGGGTTCGATGTTTTCTAACGCGGTACAGTTGACCCCTACGGCCACTACGTTAGGTTGGGCTGCGACCCACTGTGCGGCGGTCGCTAAGGGCGTACCGTCACATAACGTTTGTGGATCGCGGATACTGAAGCTGACCCAGTACGGTTGCTTTGGCCACCGGGTCGTCACTAGATCGACCAAGGCTTGAACTTCATCTAATCGCGGCATCGTTTCGAGCGCTAAGACATCGACACCCGCATCAATAATTAGTTCAAGTCGTTCCTGATGAAACGCCTGATAGGCCGCTGGTGACAGCTGATAATCGCCGGTGTACTCACTACCATCCGCGAGATAGGCCCCGTAAGGTCCTACACTGCCGGCAATCACGGCTGCGGTTGCCGAGCTAGCATCTCGAGCATCGTGGGCCACAGTGACGGCCTTTTGAATCAGTTGCCGCGCTTGTTCAGCGGGAATCCCCGCCTGTTCAAAAGCTGGCACGTTCGCCTGATAAGTATTGGTGGTCATGATTTGCGCACCCGCATCCAAGTAACTTTGGTGGACGGTTTGAATTGCTGCGGGATGATCCAGCATCGCCGTTGCCGACCACAAGGCGCTGTTGGTTGCCACACCCCGTTTTTCCAGTTCGGTGGCCATCGCCCCATCTGAGACAACGGGACCCTTAGTTAGTAAATCAGTTAATGAAATCATCCGAATGATTGTCTTCCTTTCTTGGCTGTAATTATGTTATTCTTAGAGCATTGCTGATTTTCTAATCATAGTCTAATCATATATATTCTGCAAGTAAGGAAGGCCGTAACATTATGTCAAAGCAAACCCACCTTAGCCGCCAGATGGAATCGCGCCACGTGCTCATGATTTCGCTGGGCGGTGTGATTGGGACCGGACTATTTTTGAGCTCCGGTTATACGATTCATCAAGCCGGGCCGATTGGGACGCTGATTGCCTATACGATTGGCGCCGTACTGGTGTACCTGGTCATGTTGTGCCTGGGAGAACTCTCAGTCGCCATGCCCTATACCGGCGCCTTTCACGTGTATGCCAAAAAATACATCGGCCCTGGCACTGGCTTCACCGTTGCTATTTTGTATTGGCTGACGTGGACGATCGCCCTCGGGTCAGAGTTCACCGCAGCTGGGCTCATCATGCAAACGTGGTTTCCGCACATCGCCACCTGGATCTGGAGCCTCGTCTTCATGGTCGTGATTTTTACGGTCAACGCGCTCTCCGTTCGGTGGTTCGCCGAAGCTGAATTTTGGTTTGCCAGTATCAAAGTGGTCGCCATCGTTGTCTTCATCGTGCTGGGCGCACTCGCAATGATTGGCCTGTTACCGCTGCATGGGCATTCGAGTGCACCGCTACTCACCAATTATACGCGTAACGGCTGGTTTCCAAACGGTTTCGGCGGTGTCTTCACGACCATGCTGACCGTCAACTTCGCCTTTTCAGGGACCGAGTTGATTGGCATCACGGCCGGTGAAACCAAGGATCCCGCCCACACGATTCCGACCGCCATCAAGACCACCCTTTGGCGCCTGATTATTTTCTTTGTCGGCAGTATGTTCGTGATGGCTGCGCTGATTCCATACAAACAAGCTGGCGTCACCCAAAGTCCCTTCGTGCTCGTTTTTAAAGAAATTGGGATTCCGTATGCAGCCGATTTAATGAATTTCGTTGTGCTGACAGCAATCATGTCCGCGGCCAACTCGGGCTTGTACGCTTCGACGCGGATGCTGTGGTCACTGGCCAACGAAGGTACGATTCCGCAAGTCTTCAAAAAGACCACCAAGCGCGATGTGCCGCTGGTCGCCCTGATCACCAGCATGTTGGGCGGCATCTTAGCGCTACTCTCTAGCGTTTATGCGGCCGGTTCGGTCTACCTAGTTCTCGTGTCAATCTCAGGTCTGGCGGTGGTCATCGTCTGGATGGCGATCGCCCTATCTGAAATCAACTTCCGCAAAGCTTACCTCAAAAGCGGACAATCGTTAGACAAGTTAGCCTATAAGACACCGGGTTATCCGGTCGTTCCGTGGCTCGCATTTATTTTAAGTGGCTTGTCCTGTCTGTTAATTTGGTTCGACCCCAACCAGCGAATTGCCCTCTACTATACGGTGCCATTCGTGGCGATTTGCTACCTCGGCTATTACCTGAGCCGTAAGTTCAAACGACATGCGGCTACGGATACTGATAAGTGACGTGTCAATGACCGTGACGGCATGGGTGCTGTCAGCCGAATTCAAGCTCCAGATTTGAAATTAACGTTATCATACTAACCAAACAGCAGTCATTCTCATTGGTGGAATGGCTGCTGTTTTTGCGTTCAATGGTAGCCAACTAAAAACTGCTGCGAAATAGTGCAATCTTGCTTAAACTTGCGATGAACGTCGTATCATCAGGCTCCTAGGCTTGTAGATTTGATGATGGCGTGCACGTGCAGACGACCAGGCAGTCAGCGACACGTTCTCACACTATTAAGTCCCATTTGCATCCGCACCCCAACTTTGCCTTAACTGGGCTTTTATCATCAGACCCAAACGAGTTGTCACAGCAGATCTGTAAAGTGAACGACCTAACTACACCACCATTTGGAACCTCCGCTCCCCACCACTCGCATCCGCACGTTTTCCCATAGCCCTGAATTGGGACAACTAATTTGTTATCATCTGATAATCGAATTAATAAATAATTGACCCCGTATACTAGTGATTAATTATGCTATGATTAATTTAATAAGATTATGGGAGGGGTTTCAATGCATCCAGGATTATTACTCGTTAACTTAGGCTCCCCAGCATCCCCGACAACGCAGGATGTGAAAACGTACTTACAAGAATTCTTAAGTGACCCCAGCGTCATCGAAATGCCAGCCGCACTGTGGCAACCATTGCTTCGCGGCATCATCTTACCGACGCGTTCATGGCGCTCGGCTACCTTTTACCAAGATAGTTGGCTGCCGGCGGGGTCACCGCTGATCGTTTATAGTGAAAAAATCTGTGAACAGGTCCAAGCTGACCTACCTGATTGGGACGTGCGACTAGCGATGACGTATGGCCAACCAGACATTGGCGAGACGTTGCAGGCAATGGTTGCGGATGGCTGTGAGCAACCGATCGTCTTACCACTGTTTCCGCAATATACGCAGAGCACCCATGGCGGCATTCATCGACAAGTTGAAGCGACCGGGTTACCACACACGTTCATCGACCACTTCTACGATAACACCACGTATATTCAACTACTCGCCGCTAAAGTCTGGGAAAGCTATCAGCAGCACGATTTTGATGCCGTCGTCTTCAGTTATCACAGCATTCCGACAGCGATGGTGCGGCACGGTGACCCTTATCAAAAAGAATGTGAAGCAACAACGGCGGCTGTTATGGCACAACTGCCCGAACTACCGGCGGATAAGGTCGTTACCGCCTACCAATCCAAGTTTGGTCCGATGCCGTGGTTAAAACCGTACTTGCGCAATGAGCTGATGCAGCTGGTTGAACTTGGTAAACGCAACGTGCTGATTGCGACCCCTTCATTTGTCGTCGACTGTTTGGAAACTTTAGAGGAGGACTATGTTCAAAACTATCAGACCTTCAAGTCCAGCGGCGGTGACCGATTTGAACTCGTGCCACCGATGAATACGGATCCCCAATTCAGTCAGTTACTGGCGGATTTGGCGGTTCACAAGTGGGAGGCGCGTGCCCATGCAACCACGTAGTCGACAGAGTTTGGAAGAAATCAATCAGAGTGTTGCCGTACCCGACGTGCACCAGACCGCGTTTTGGCGTAAATTTCTCGCTTATAGCGGTCCCGGCGCATTAGTTGCAGTCGGCTACATGGACCCGGGCAACTGGCTGACCTCGCTGGCGGGTGGCGGTCAGTTCCAGTATCGTCTACTGACGGTGCTGGCGCTAGCGATTATCGTCGCGATGTTCATGCAGGCACTAGCCATCAAGTTAGGCGTCGTCGCTAGGCAAGACTTAGCGCAAGCGATTGCGGCCAAGTTGCCGCGCCCCATCCGCTATGCGCTCTGGATATTAAACGAGGTCGCGATGATGGCGACGGATATGACCGGTGTCATCGGTACGGCAATCGCACTGAAACTATTATTTGGGTTGCCATTGTTGGCCGGGATTTTACTGACGATTGCGGATGTGCTCGTGGTTTTGCTATTTTTACGCTTTGGGATTCGACGTGTCGAATTCTTAGTCTTAGCCGCAATCATCAGCGTCGGCATCATCTTCGGGCTGGAAGTCGGTCGCGCCCACGTCCAAGTCGGTCAAGTGATGCTCGGCCTCGTTCCGAACAGTTTGATCATTAAAAATCATACCGCCCTGGTGCTCAGTCTCGGTATTTTAGGGGCGACCATCATGCCGCATAACTTATACTTGCACTCGTCGCTCGCGCAGAGTCGCCGTTACGACTATCACGACCCGCTACAAGTCAACGAAGCGTTGCGGTTCGCTAACTGGGACTCGACGGTTCACTTGATTGCCGCCTTTCTCATCAATGCGCTGCTACTCGTGCTTGGCGGGACCCTCTTTTTCGGCCACACGACTGCATTAGCAAGTTTGCAAGCGGTCTTCAATGGGTTGAAAAATCCGGCCATCGTAGGCGCACTGGCGAGTCCGTTCATGAGCTGGCTGTTCGCACTCGCACTCCTCATCACCGGCCTGATTTCGTCGATCACAAGTACGCTCGCCGGCCAAATCGTGATGGAAGGTTACCTGCATATCCGCCTGCCGCTCTGGCAACGCCGCCTACTGACTCGGGCGGTCACCTTGATTCCAATCTTGATCATTGGCTTTATGGTCGGTTTCAGCGATGCGGCATTTGAAAATCTGATTATTTATGCGCAAGTTGCGCTCAGTGTCGCCCTGCCCTTCACCTTATTGCCGTTAGTCGCGTTAACCAATAACCGACAGTTGATGGGGTCGCACGTCAATCGCCCCGCTGTGACTTGGCTCGGCTATGGCTTGGCGGGAATTATTACGATTTTGAATGTTTATTTGGTTTATAGTTTGTTTTGACACTGGCTGAGCGGTGTGATAATGGTTATCGTGCAGCTGAAATTGCCACGTAAAAATCCGCGTTGGAGTGTAGCGAACACTTCAAACGCGGATTTTTGTTTGTCTTTCCATTTAACCATTTTTGCCGTTGCGTCGGCTCACATTTTGATGGCCTGTCTGAACCATCATATCAGCGATGATTGGCCCAATCATTAGTGCGCCGATTACTCGTCCCTCGCAGCATTTTTACCACTGAGTTGCAGCCGCACATTGGAGATAGGTTATGATCAAAGCTGCATTCGGATTAAAACCACAGCCAGCGTCACTTATCGAATCAAAAGCGCATCACTGGTTGTCCTATCTCCTTAGTCAACGGTTGCGGTCCCTAACAGCGCTGCCAACGCCCCAACCAGATTGGCTTCATTATGAAATTTGGCGCCAACAATTCGGGGTTGCGATAGCGTGTCCCGGATCATAGGCAATTGCTCAAGTAGTTCGGCGTACTGCCGCTGAATCATGGGAACAACACTCGGTTGGGCACTGATGCCACCACCGATTGCGACCACGTTCAGGTCCATCACGGCTTGAACGTTGAGGATAATCTGAGCCACTTGGCAACCGTAAGCATTGAACAATTCCAGCGCCTTTGGTTCACCAGCTGTCAACGCCGCAAACACTTCTCGACCGTCACGTTCATCTGGTAAATGTAATTCATGCGCGATCGCGCTAATCATGCCGACCGCTGAACCCGTCTGCCCGGTTATTTTAACTGGGGCGGATGTACTGGCTGCTAACATCAGACTTAATTCGCCGGCCTGAAAATGACTGCCACGATACAGCTGGTTATGGATAATCAAGCCACCACCCACGCCAGTACCGAGCACCAAGACTAAGCCATTTTGGCAGCCTTGCAAGCTACCGCGCCAATTTTCAGCGAGGGCCGCCGCCTTACCGTCATTTTCCACGGCGACTGGCAACTGATACCACATCGCTAGGGTTTGTTGCACGGGACATTTATCTAAGAATGGCAGCGCACCGCCATGATAAACGATGCCAGTCTGCGGGTCGACTTGGCCCGGAACACTAACTGCAATGCCAGCAATCTGACCGACATATTGGTCAGCAATGGCATACAGCTGTTGCCAAAATGCGTCTAAGTCCTGAGCCATCGGGACACTGGTGGCCGGCTGAATTTGAGCCCCATTGGCATCGAGTAATCCAGCCTTCAAGTTCGTGCCCCCAATATCAAAACACAGGTATTGATCAGTCACGTGAATCACCTGCCACGTTTGCTTGGGTGCGATGCACATGCAGATAGTGCCCGACGGCGTAAATGGCGATACAGATGAAGGCGACACCACTGAGCACCATCATGCCGCGCGGTGTCCCGTGACCAACGGCGCCAGCCAAAGCATCCATAATCGTTGGTGAGACAAAACACCCGATGTTGACTAGGACTAAGACGATCGTTGTTGCCAGATTCAGTGACTGTTCAAGTGCGGCCCAATCCAGCCAGTTATATAGATAAGGGACGCCGAGGCCAAATCCAAAACCTAAAATAACGACAGCAATGAACAGGAAGATGATGTTAGTTGCCACCGCAATCAACAAGAACCCGGCTGCCACGAGGACAAAGCCTAACGGGAAGATCCGGTCATGTAAGCGTTTGAAAAAGAAGCCAAAACTGGCGCCGATCGGGATACTGACCAAAGTTGATAAGCCGGCAATCAAAGCGGCAGTACTGGCATTGCCGAGTCCCTCATTGACAATCAAACTCGGTAATTCATAGGAAAATGGCATATAAAATGTAAACACTAAGAACATCAAGATAGAAATGACGATTACCGGCCGATTGATTTGATGGCTACCAGTCGCTTTAGTTGCCGTCTGACTAGTCTTAGTAGTAGGCGCTGTGTGAGGTAGCGGTACAAACAGCGCAAATAAAATCAGAACTGGAATCACCAACAAGTAAATCGCAAAGGCTGCGTGCCAGCTGATGGTCACCAAGTAACTGACTAAGAACGACGCCAGCGCCGCACCAACACTGCCCATCACATTTTGGTAGCCAATCATCCGCGCCAGCTCATCCTCATCCCGTTTGTAGAATTGTGGAATCAAGCTGACCGCTAATGAATTGAACAACCCAATGCCCAGGCCAATCAGAAAACGTGAAATTAGAATTGGCACGTAGGCACTCGCATACATCGGAAAAGTCCCGGCAATCAAGGTCACTAACAGGCCGATGATAATCGTCGCTTTTTCGTGGAACCACCGCACCATGAATGGACTGATCAGTAAACCGGCGACGATGCCAAAATTAGGAATCGTCGATAACGTCTGCACCCCGGCCGCCTGCACGCCTTTGAATGCGTGATACATCAGTGGAAGGGCTGACGCAATCTGTGGCGCCATCATCAAAAATAACGAGATTGACAGTAATGAAGCTTTAAAGATAAATCGATCTTGTTTTGCTTTCATGGTGCACCTCCTATTTGATCAGATGAGCGTTCAAAAAGGCCATTTCATCATCCGTCGCCTGCTTAGCCAGATCATCTTTTTGGCTGATTAAGAAGACGTGCCCACGCGGATGTTTTTCATCACCATACATTTTGAAGACGTGTTCGATCCCCTTGGCAGTCAAAAAGCCATCGAGTTTGGCCGAATTATTACGAATAAAGTCGTCCGTCGCAGTGCAAATGAAGGTCGGTAAGTAGTTCGCTTGAATATACCGTTCAGCTTCGATTTGATTGCGTTGTTTTTGAATCGCTTCCGGTGTGAAGTAAGCGGCAACCGCACCCGTGACCATTCCGTCGTCGAGTGGGAAAGCCGCGGCACTGTTCAACACGACGGCCCGAAAATGCAAATCCGTCAGTTGATAGCCGAACAAGTCGCGATAGTCTGGATTCGTCAAAATAGCGGCGTACTGTTCAGCCATCTGACCACCGGCACTATCACCCAGCAAGAAGACATTGTTCCGGTCCAGTCCATATTCATCGGCATGGTCGGCGACCCAGTGAATATAGCGATCGACATCATCCAACTCATCAGGGAAAACGGCATCCGGTGCTAACCGATAATTCGGATTAACGAATGCAAAGCCCCGTTGTGCCCAGTTTAGCCCGTAAAATTGATACGTTTCCTTCGTACCATAGCACCAGCCGCCACCGTGAATGTTGATGATCACGGGAAGTGGCCGAGCGGCATCCGTCGGGCGATACAAGTCGAGTAAGTGCCACTTCGGGTCGGGCCCGTAACTGAGGTCGTCTAACCGTTCAACACCGTCAACTTCTCGTGGTAAACCGGCATCACGTGCATCATCATTAGTCTTAAACGCGGTCCGTAATTCAATAATTGCTTGCTTTAAGTCTTTTTTAGTCATTGTAAGCGCCTCCATTAATTGACTCTATCATAAAAGAACGACGCATCAGTTGATAGTGCGAAATCAACCAATTAATCGTTCAATCTTAGCTTATTTGTGGTTCGTTGCTTTTGTGTCTATACTGAAAACTCGCGGCAGTCACTAATTCTAGCGCTTCACGGGCGGCTGGTCCGCCTTAGCCGTCGACGCTAGATTTCAAGTATGGTTCGTCCTAAAAATTACAGCGGCGAACTAATGAATAGTAAGCCATCTTCCACGCAATGTGCAATTGCTAGTCTGCTAACTCGCACAGGTCAGACGTGGTTCCCAGGTATGCTTGAATCTAAAAATTGCGGTGGCCGATTGCTGATACAGGCCACCTTTCACGCAATGTGTAATTGTTAACCTACTCGTTCTCATCTGCCAGAATCGAATCCCAAATTTGCTTCATCCTAACAATTACAACGGCGGGCTAATGATGAACTGCCACCTGTCATGCAATGTGCAATTGTTAACCTACTCTTTCACACCTGCCGGAACCTAATCCCAAGTGTGTTTCATCCTTAAACATTACAACGGCGGGCTAATAATGAACTACCACATGTCATGCAATGTGCAATTATTAACCTGCTAGTTCACACCTGCTGGAGCCTAATCCCAAGTGTGTTTCGTTTTATAAATTTCGGCGGCTGACTGATGATAAACCGTTTGGAAGGCGCGATTGAGTGCCCGTGTGCTGGCAAAGCCATTCATTGTGGCAATTGTCGTCAAGTTGCCCCGCTCCCCCAGCAAGTCGTCGTACGCGTGTTGCGCTCGAACCAGATTAACGTATTGGCCGACCGTCATGGCCATTTGTTTTTTGAAGAATCGCGTCAGGTACTCCTTGGTCACGTTGACTTGTTGCGCCACGTCCGTTAAGCTGATGGGCTCGGTATAGTGCTGAGCCACGTAGGTACTGATTTTCTGAATCCGTTCGACTGCCAGGGCGTCCTTACCGTACATCACCCCAGTGCTAGCTTTGGCGCTGGTGAAATAAGTTAAAAGTTCTGCTAAGATTTGCGCCGTTTCCGCTTCTAGTCGTAAATTGGTCACCGCGCTCGGCCGTTGCAAAGCCAGATAAAGCTGATCAAAGTGGCCTTGCAAGTTCAGGTACATCGCTTGTTGGGCGCTGGTAAACTGGTGTGGGTCATTGACTGCGATAATTTCGGTCTCAATCTTAGGATAAAGCCGCTGCACGTAATCGTAGGGATAGATGACCGATAATGCGCGGCTTTCGGGCGTATTATGCGTGTGAATACTGTGAATCAGTTGCGAGTTCACGACCAATAATTGGCCGGCGGAAGTGCGAAAGTGTTGCCCGTTAATCGTAAAGTCATCAATATGGCCGCTGATGGTATACGATAGCTCGATACCTTGATGCCAATGCGCAGCGATTTCACTAGGCGCGTGCTGATCATGATAATGAATCCACGCCGACAAGGGTTGTGTCCGCGTGACGATTTCGTGTTGATAATTAGTTGCCAAGTCATTCACCATCCTTAAAGTGTCACGGTAGTTGTTAACGATTTCATTACTTCCGGTTGTTGTTACCGATTTCATTGTTATGTAACCTGATATTCAGCGGCCATTAATTGGGTGCACTTGCAAATATGAACGGTTGGGATGCTGAATCTTAACCAGCAAGTCCCCTTGCTATGGTAAAATAAAAACCGTGACTATCGCAAGGATAATCACGGCATGAAACGAATTGGCTTGAATATACGTGCTATATATTACTTCGTTTCATACCCATTATAACAGATAAAAGTTACGATGGCTTTTCATAGTGGTTACAAACCCAAATTTTTGCAACCAATGCTTACCAGAATAAAACATTTCGTATTTTGATATACATAGCGTAGAAAGGAAGCTTTTCAATGGTAAAAATTGCAGTTCTATCCGACGTCCACGGAAACGCGACCGCGCTGGAGGCTGTCTTGGCAGACGCTCGCGCACAACGAGTCGACGAATATTGGACGGTTGGCGACATGACCGTCAGAGGACCGGAATCTGAGCGGGTGCTTAGTTTATTGGATACCGTCGCTCCGACCGCGTACGTCCTCGGCAATCACGAAGAAAACTACCAAAAAGTCCTCACGGCAAATCCAAACACCTTCACGAAGCCCAAACAAGTCATGGCAACCGTGCTAACGGCATTTGACCGCCGCCAATTAAGTCCGGAACACTTTGAAAGGTGTCTTAACTTACCAATGACGGTCACTAAACACGTTGGCCCCTTAACAATTCGGCTTCAACACGTGCTGCCAACTGTCGCGAGTGGCCACGCATTGGCACCAACTGCGAGTCAAGCCAATTTTGACGAAGCGACGACTGGTGACGTCGACATCGTGATCTATGCCCACACCCATACGCCCATCATGCGTTATGGCACTGGTGGCAAGTTGATCCTGAACGCGGGCACGGTCGGCTTACCCACTGCCATTAACCCCAACTTACGCCAGCCACGAGCAAGCTATTTAATTTTGACCATCGATGCAAGTGGCTTGCAGCAAGTCGACTACCGCTCCGTTGATTTTGATTGGCAACAAGCCATCACCATCGCGCATCAGGCTCACCTGCCCTATGTGGAATTTTATGAACAAACCTTACGAACCAATGCTTACCAGTATGCTCCGAGTGCGGTCGCGGCCTACAATACTCAGCACGATATGGCCCAGGAAGCGCGTAAAATTCTGCTTGAAAACCGTCGCTGAAAATCTGCTAAGAATCGGGAACAAATAGTTTCATTTTTCTGAAAATTCTGTATACTTTTAAAAGTTGATTACTACTCAGCGTGGTAATCGCTGTTCAAGAGAGGAGCCAGAATTATGTATTTCAAACGAGCGACCCTCGATGATTTAGACCAAATCATCGACATTTTAAGTGACGGTCGGAACCAACTCGCCGAAGCCGGTGTGAACCAGTGGCAAGGTGACTACCCGTCGCGCAAACAGATTACAGCGGATATTATGCAAGGTTACGCCTACTTATTTAACGCGGACGACAATGCCACGGTTGGCGCCGTCGCAGTTGTCCCCTCACCGGATGAAACTTACGATACGGCCAACGCCAACTGGCTAAACACGACGGACCCATATGTCGTTATTCACCGCGTCGCCATTCACTCCAGTCATGCTGGTCATGGTTACGCCACTCAATTATTCGAAAAAATCATCGCCCACATTGCGGCGGAACATCCCGAAATCAAAAGTATCCGCATCGACACCCACGCGGACAATCTTGCCATGCAACATCTAATTGCCAAGATGAACTTCGAGCGTGTTGGTGACATGGTCGGCGTCTACCACGTTGATGATGTCTGCTACGTTTACGAAAAATTGCTTTAGGCGATATTGATTTAACTCAACTTCCAAACTTGACTATCAGGTCAGTGTTTGGAAGTTTTTTTGCATGCTAGTTGAAATCGGTAGCGTCGTGCGCGGCGCCATTAAAAACTGTGGTCGCACACTATCGCCAGACAAGCGGGTTGCATCACGACCACTATAGATGATGTCGTGGATAGGGCCTTGCCGTCCACGTTGCTTCACCGCGCCAATAAAGTCGCCAACGCCGCATAGCGTCGGGTCCAATCAATGAGTTGTAGCGGCCGGCACGGTTGTTGGAGCAGCCAATCCAACTGAGCTTGACGTGCAGGCCGATCCAAAAAGACATAGCTCCGCGGCGCTACAAAATTAGTGAATTGCTGCTGCAATTGAGCCAGCGAAATATTCGGCAACGTTGTAAAGGCCGTAATCGGCAATGCCACGCCTTGTGCAACGTCCTTAAAATAAGCCGCTGTCACATCTGGCGAATCATGTTGAATCAGCGCTCCCACCAGCGCTAATTGGTCTGGTGGCAACTGTAGTCCCTTGTCACAGCGCAAGTACAACCGAATCCCACCATGGGGGCCAGAAGTATAAACGAAGGCTTGAAAGGGTTCACTGAAAAAACGTCGGCGATACTCCAACAATTTCGAACCATCAATGATTGCTTGGGTTGGCTCAGGATGCAATGAAAAAAGCAATGTCGGGCGATCATGTAAATAGAAATCTGCAACCGTGGACATCTGATCCTTCCTCTCTAGATTAATAAGCTTAGTATACCGTAATTTGAGCGCCACAGCCACTGACAGGTTTCACTTATAACACGAACAATTAAATCAATATTTAGTTATTAAGTTCTTAATTAATCGACATATCATGGACTTAATTGGTATAAAGCAGTATATTGTTCATATATCCGAATGAATACTCTTGGCAGCTCACTCGACTTATCATCATCGACAGATTTGTCAATAGTCGACGAATACAGCACAAATTCTGCGATTCGCCCCGATTGCATGACATTTCAAATGCTCGGTTCACTCAAAATCACTTAGATTGGAGTCATTAACGTGCAGCACTATCAATTACGCTTAGGACCACTTACCCGCCGTTTACCATTAATTCAAATCGCGCCAAACACGCGCATCGCCTCGTTCGTTCTGCTTGGTGATGTGGAACTAACTGACTACGCCGCTCAACAATTAGCACTTCGATTGACACACACACCGTTTGACTATCTGGTCACGATGGAGAGCAAGGGCATTCCGTTGGCGCAGGCCTTAAGCCAACTGACTCAACATCCCCGTTTCATCGTGCTGCGCAAATCGGTCAAGCCATACATGACGCACCCTCATACGATCGCGGTATCGGCCATCACAACCAACACGCCGCAGCAGCTCGTCTTAGATGACGCGGACGCCACCCTCCTTCGCGGTAAACGCGTCGTAATCATTGATGACGTCATTAGCACGGGTGGCTCACTGGAAGCGGCTAACCGCTTGCTACAACAAGTCGGCGCACAGGTGGTAGACCAAATGGCGATTCTGGCGGAAGGTGCAGCTGCCGTACGAACAGACATTGAGTTTTTGGCGAAATTGCCACTGTTTGATGGACATGACTCAGAATAATATCACTAGTCGTGAGTCTCGCCGCTGAGATAGATTTGACGGATGATTTTATAGTCATTTTTGGCTTTATCAGTATTGTGTGACCATTTAGACCGGTTAATTATAAATTCGTTTATACGGCTATTTTGAGCCGAATTCGAGCGTTTTACAAAATCTTGAGAAGCAATCATTCTTCAATGGCAATGCAAATTCAATTAAACTGACGGGCACGCTATACTTTCGTGGATGATATTTTAGACAATTGACCATCCTCTACTTGCAATGACCTGTCAGTCTGGTATGCTAAACCCAAGTTGATGTAAAAACTCAATTCTGCAATTTTGGATTGTTGATTTAACGGGATTTGTTTAGTCTATTCCCCGTGTATGCGGGGGTGATCCCCATGGATTAGTTGTGCCGTTCCAGAAATTACTACTATTCCCCGTGTATGCGGGGGTGATCCCGATCGGTAAGCAGGACGCGTTTGTCTTTGTGGCTATTCCCCGTGTATGCGGGGGTGATCCCATGTTGTCACCGCGAGCTTTAATTCAGGAACCCTATTCCCCGTGTATGCGGGGGTGATCCCGCCTGATAAAGTTATGAAGTTCATTACGCACCCTATTCCCCGTGTATGCGGGGGTGATCCTCAGAAAATTAACTGGTGCCGGATCTAGCGATTCTATTCCCCGTGTATGCGGGGGTGATCCCTGTGTATCGTTCATCGTCAACCGGTTCAGCTTCTATTCCCCGTGTATGCGGGGGTGATCCTAGCTATGGTTTGATTTGCTAAAAACCGACGTACTATTCCCCGTGTATGCGGGGGTGATCCCTTGTGGTACCGTTACCGTAATGCGATGGTTGACTATTCCCCGTGTATGCGGGGGTGATCCTAACCAAATTTTTTGCGAACATTAAGCTTAATTCTATTCCCCGTGTATGCGGGGGTGATCCTATTCTAATTGAACCGTGTAAGTTAGACGAAATCTATTCCCCGTGTATGCGGGGGTGATCCCAGTTTCTATAATCCGACGACTAAGAAATTCGACTATTCCCCGTGTATGCGGGGGTGATCCTGCTGTGTGCCGTCAGTCATGTTCAAAGTTGTGACTATTCCCCGTGTATGCGGGGGTGATCCTCACGGTGGGCGTGAAACCATCGATTTAATCCGCTATTCCCCGTGTATGCGGGGGTGATCCCGAGCAGAACATGGTTCAGCTACTAAGTGACGCCTATTCCCCGTGTATGCGGGGGTGATCCTGGCTCATAGCCTGCAAACACCTTGAGCACGCGCTGTTCCCCGTGTATGCGGGGGTGATCCCATTTATAGGGGGCGTTGACAATCGAAAAAGTTCTGTTCCCCGTGCATGCGGGGGGATCCTATGAAATCCCATGATTCTTAACTTTAATATCCCTGTTCCCCGCGTATGCAGGGATGATCCTAAACAAAGCATAAAGTAAGAAAAAGTAACATGGCAAATCACTCTAAATATCTTACGCATTGAAATATTTAGTAAGCGATTATCATCCATAGAAACATAAGACCATCAACAAAAGTTTTAACGCATCAAAAAAGATCACATCGCAATGGAAAATGCAGATGTGATCTTTCTGATTGTTCGATAGTTTTTCGCTGTTGAGGCGTAAAAGTAGTACATCTTCAGTCCAAATATCCAACAATTTCAACTATGCTATCAATATCAACAAACAATGGATACGTCTCAGGTATCATCAGTGCTTGCTCATCATCATAGTTATGCAGTGCAATACTCTGATTATTATCTTTCGGAAGACTGCGCAACCCATTAAAAATCTTTCTATCATACGCTGTCTTTACCTCAATAATGCTTGTAGAGGTTGTATAATAACTAACAAGTTGTTTTTCATCGTAATAAACCGTGGTTGATCGTGTGTTATTACTCTCATCTTCCAGGGCCTTTGTTTTCAAGTAATTATTGACTAAAATATTTCCACAATCAAATTCATTTACTAGATGAGTGTCAGTCAAACCGGAAATGTTACTTTTGCGTATCAAATCGTAGCGTTGCTTTTCTCAAAGAAAACTGCCCTATTGATGCTTTTACGCCGTGAAATAGTATTATGTTGCCCAATAGTAGTAGGGAGTAAGTTGTTCATTACATTGTACAAATCTTTGTGTTCTGAAACTGTAATAACTTGCTTTAAACTTTTCTTGTCATTCATAACAGCCATAGTTATTCCTCCCATATTAATACCTCATCACCCAATTATAGTCGAGTTCTATTTGCCCGGTAAAGCATATTATCTTAGTCTGGCTTAAATCTTAACATGTGTCTTACTACAAATCAGATGGTTCCAGTTAGAATCAATGTTCACGCTAGAATCAATCATCAAGAATACTCGGCAATATTGCTCGTGTCTTCCCCATCGCTCACAGTTATTTGCAAACTCGGCGCAAGGTAAATTAAATTAGAATCCAGAGCAAAAAAAGCCGCCATATCCGAAGATATAACGACTTTTTTTAGTATCGAAAGCTATTCAAGATAGCTTATTGATACCGGCGATCGGGGTTAACATCAGCGCTGAACGCCTTATGCACCAAGCCATTCAGACACTGATAATAAAATGTGCAAGAATTGTGCAAGAACAAAATCATCGGGCGGGTGCTTCTACATAAAAAATAGGTCCCATATCAATTATAGATGATACTTATGTGTATCATTCTTTTGTAGCAATAGTCTTCGTTTGGTATCTATCCGTGCTTCCTTGGCTTGTTCTTTCATGTCAAAGCTACCGTAACTAAATCCGGGAATTGGCTGACCCAGACCATTGCCAGGCATTGTTATTCATATACCATTTTTGACCAGACATGACATAGGGGTAGCCAGAAACCCAACTTGTTTTACTCTTGATGGTCATCATGTTGGCCCATGATCCAGACGTATGAATGTCGTCCGATAACCAAACTTCTGAATCTCTTTCCAAGAAGATTTCATAGTAAAACGTTTAAGCCCATTGATACTACTGTGTTTAGGTCCTATTAAGTTTTCTCAGTATCGCTCTTGTGAGGGGCCAAGTTTACATAGTTTCACAACATCTTCTTAATATCAATAATACTAATCCGGCTTGATTAAATTCATGAAAATCCCCCACGCCGAAGCGCAGGGGAATTAATCAAGTTATAACTATCATCTAGAGACAGATATTATTATACTTATTGCTTACTACTCTGTAAACCCTAGTAGTTGTCTCATTAGCTATATTGACAACTAATTATGCTAAAACTAAAATTGCACTAACCAAATACACGGGTAAGTAATATAAAAAAATCTTCCGCCCATCAAAGCAGAAGATTATCCTCATCACCTCTGGCATCATTAGCTGACAATCTTGGAGGAATTCGAAAGCTGTGATACTAATAACAGGACAAGGGACATAATAACACTTGTCGGTTTATATCACAATACCGAAAGTAATCTATAGAATAATATTAATAAGTCCTTGTTATATTAATCAGGTTTAATGTATAATAACTGTGTTCTTTATTATCTGAGGATAAACAGAACACCCATTTTATTTATTTAAGCATTGGGCCAGTCTTGACTGGTCCTTTTTTGTATATTTTGTTAACAAAAAATCCCCCACGCCAAAGCGCAGGGGAAATTTAATGAATGAAACTCTATATCAAGTTATAGCCAACAATTATTATAGCACTATTTTGCCGCTTGTGAAGCAGATTCAGTTTCAGATGATGCAGCACTATTCACTACAGCAACTGTGGACGTTGGTGTTTGTGCTTCATCAGCAACCTTATTAGCTGCTGCTTCGACTTGGCTTTCCTCGTCACTTTTAACCGTTGGTGCTGTCACTGTTTGAACGTCAGTAACAACGCCCAACATACCAAGGATCGTCAATACGGTGTTCAATACTGCGATAATTGCTGACCAGTCACCAGTAAACTTAATGCCAAACATGGCAAAGACTTGTTGAATCAAAACGATCAGCAAGGAAATAATTCCAGCAATCAATTTACCATTCAAGCTACCGTCAACATTTTTGAAGCTAATTTTTTTAATCATTGTTTTTCCTCCTAAAGGAACTTTTCTAAGATATAAATAACTAACGTGACTAGTACGCCACTAACCAAGACCCCGATCAACCAATTTTGAATAGTTGTAACGCGGTCGATTTGATGACTAGCTTCAATGGACTTGGCCAGTGCCTTGTCCGCTTTGTCGCCAATATCGTCAACTTGATTCAGCTTTTCTTCGATGTTCTCAACTTTCGTTTTGGTGGCGGCCACATCCTTTTGAATATCCATTAATAACTTAGTTGTATCGTCGTATTGTGCCATTACCGCACCACCAATCGCTGGCCAGGATAGATAGTGGTGTAAATCGTCTTGCCGTTCTGACTAGCTAATGTAGTCATGCCAAGGCCGTTGCGTTGTGCGATCGACCACCAGCTGTCACCATACTTGACTGTGTAAAAAGTGTGGCTAACCGGCTGACCCGTAACTCGCTTACCGTAGGCTTGCCCATTGGTGACGCCTAATTTAATAAAGCCGTACAGTCCATTTGAACGGGTATAACGTGCCCATACATAGTCATGTTCGATAATAACAGCGTTGTAAGTCACACTCTCACCCTTGTAATAGGTAGCCACTTGGCTAACTTTGTCGCTATCCGTGTATCGTACGGCTAGAGTTCGATCAGGATAAAATACTCCTCGCTGGTTGTATTTAACAACCTTAAAAGTATCTTGAGAATGCTTAACGTTGGTTTGAGCTTGTTCCTTGCTAGCAGTCGTGTAGCCTGATTTAGTGATCCCTGTTAAATCGACATTGCCGTCTAATCCGCCTGCTTTATACATGCTTGTAAACTGGAAGATCGCCACACCGTCCATTGATGGGAACCAGTTGTAATCCGGCTTAGTTCTAACCAGATAGTCCGGATATTCAGCTAGCCATAGACAACTACCATAGGCTTTAACCATGGCGCTAGTGTTAACATGGGCGCTTAGATAGGCCTTGCCGGAATACAGCATAGGGGTATATCCAGCGTCCTTAATCAGCTTCATCTGAGCTAGAATGACATTAGTGTTGGCTGTCACGCTATTAGAAGCCCCGTCCTCATAATCTAGTGCTACAATACTACCCTTGGGCGTCCTAACACGTGGCAAGTAATAGGCCATCATAGCCTTGGCGTTGGTCATATTGCCACCAACACCGTCCCATAAATAGGTGTGTACCCGCTTACCAGCCTTCTTAGCTGCCTTAACTTGGCTGTTATACGTGGTCTGAGGGATATTAGTCCCACCATAGAAGCCACCCGCCTGTGAGAATACAAACTTATCAGTGTTGTAGCCGAATGTTCCACTATTACCGTTATATTTAGACCAGTCGACCCCTTGATCATGACTAGTTGAAGCCTGACTGGTAACATTGACCATTAAAAAGGCCATAAAAATGGCGCCCACCATTAAGATGAGTGCCTTTAACTTGTGCTTATTCAATTGTCTACCTCCTATTTTAATATGTCTTCTGGCGCTTGTGAATACGGGAGACTTATATCGCCAATAGTTACATTTAAATCTTCAAATTTAACCAACGCACCTGAATGAGCAATGCCAATGGTCATATAGTCATTAAAATTCCTATCACCAATAAACGTTGGAAAAACAATAGTTTGATTAAAATTTGTTTTGACACCCGCTTGAAGATTTTTTAACTGTACATTTATTGGCATACCCCAAGCTGGATTGAAATTGGTGCCAAACTGCATATACAGTGCACCGCTATCCAGTCTATCTATCGTTACAGCATAGCTAAAAGTTACTGTTAGACCAGCTGGATTCTGAGACAAGTTGAGCTTCCTGATATTCTGCCAAGCACTAGAATCGCCTTGAATGCTAATTGGGCTACTTGTATTAAGTGATAAGTTCCGACCATAAACTTTAATGCCACTTTGATAAACAGCATCAACTGCCTTGCCATCTTTAATCCATGTGTCATGCGTTATGTCTGCCATTTAAATCACCCCTGAATCACGTATAAACCAGTTTTGTCGGTCAGTGAATCATACTGTGCTTGGGTGACGACTTTAACAGTATTGGCAACAATGTCATTAAATTTATTGACAAATTCATCAAAAGTAATCGTGGTAATCGTGCTACCATTGGTACTTTGAATATTATTGGTAATGGTAAACCCGGTTGACCCATCACTGGGGTAGATTGACGTCCCGGTACTATCAACCACCCATACTTCAATGGCATAGGTACCAGCGGTTAAACTAGTCATCAAGTCAGCATTAAAGGTAACGGTAATTTGACCAGTCGTTGGATCTGTTAAACTTTTTGGGTCAACTGTAGCTGATTTAAGATAGCCACTAGCATTGCCCAACTTAGCAGTAATTGAAGTGGCATTAGTTAAACCAGTGGCCACATTATCATTGCCACAAATTAACGTAAAGCTAGTGGTGGTATCACCAATTTTAACCGTTTGTGGTGACGTATCAGTAAAACTAAGCGTTTTCGCCATCTTTATCTGCCTCCTTTTCAGCCAACTTGGAATTGAGCTGGTCAATTTGAACTTGAGCCATCGCTAATTGCTGGTCTTTAAGGGCAATCTCTTGGGCATAGTTACTCGTCAGCTTGTTAATCAAAGCCTGTGCATCAACATTCATAATTTAAGCCTCCTTTGTAGTAGTTGTCGTAGAAACTGGCTTTAAAGCGGTCAGACTATCGATAAGCGTGTTCAACACCTTCAATTTAACCCTATCTGCCCCTCCAGCACCGCCAGCAATGGCAGTGTTAAAGTCATCCATGGTAATGCTTACCTGTGAGTTGATACCCAGCGTGTTAATCTGAATGCTGATCGTCATAATGTTGTTCGTGTAATCTGGTTTATAATTCGTAATCAAAATACTATCCATTTAATTTGGCCTCCAATTTATTTAATCTAGCCTCTAGTTCCATATTGTGCCCGTTTAATTGATCAATCTGCTTTTGTTGTTCCTGTACCGTAGCTAGGGTGGCATTTAAAAGCACACTGTCATCCACCCCATTTAACCTGCCGTTTTCATCACGACTAATAAATACATCTGGCAATTGCCACTGTTTTGTTACATTAACGTCGTCAACAATGCTAGATAATCGCAAATGACTGGTATTATCGTCGGTTTTGTATTGGTATGTTGCCAAGTCAATTGAGTTAACTAGTTGTGCCCAATAGGCCGTATCAGCCTTTTGAACGTCCCGCTTAACACTTAATAGGGACGATTTAACCAAACTAGTATAGTTAACGGCGCCTGCATAAATATCAGCTGCACCGCCACCGCCCTTGGCAAAGTGAATAGCCCCTTTGTCCCAACTAGTGAAAGTATGTCCGGTATTAATGTGGAAGTTACCAATATCTAGCTCTCTGTTAAACTGAATCACATTAGAGCCAGCACTATCAATCCCAAAGTTAGCAACATTTGAGCCCGAGTTAGAAACAATCCGCCACCAAGTCGCATTGGGATAGCCAATAATGTTACCGTAGCTATTCATCGTGATACCGGTAGTTTGGTTCTGGTCAGTCCCACTAAAGTTAATCGCCTGTGTTGTACCATGCAAGCTTAACCCAGCACTGGCATCTAATATTACATAGCCAGTTTTCTTTAGGCCGGTTGCGGTAAAGTTTGGGTCCTGTGAGGTTGAATAGCCTTCCAATAACGCTAACTGACCAGCACCTAGTGATACGTCAGCGGCTGAATACATCCCAGTTGCAAACGGCGTCATGCCACGTAAATTAGTTTTAACTGTGCCGTCTTTGACGACCGTTCTTAATGCAGCGCTCTCAGTGTCAATTGTTTCAAATGACGTACTAGTAACCGAACCATCTTGATTAATAGTTAGCGGATAGCTAGTGTTGCCATATTGATTTAGCTTACTGCCAGCATTAAAAGTAGTCCCATTAATGGTTGAACCATTAATAACTGAGCCATCTATTTCGCCAGCACTAACAACATTACCTGTATCTGGCTGGTAACCAGTTGATTGAGCAGTTTGAGTTAGCATAGGCGAGCTAAATGCCGCATGTCCCTTGCCATTGTAAGAATGAATCTGAATGGCGACATACTTAGCAGTGCTCGGAGCAATTGCACCATTAATTGTAAACGTTTGTATACCACCGTCTGAACCATTAGCTGTGTAAAGATAGTCAACATTACCAACTCTATTGAATACGCCATAATCACTAAAAAATCCTATTGTGAATGTATATAGCATTCCGCTTGCCGAGCCATAGTCCCTAAACTTAATTGAGGCACTGTATGGTATTCCTGTTTGGGTGACTGGTTGAAACTTGCTAGTAGCATAATTATCCCATCTACCCGTTGAATCACCATTCCAAGTTATTGCTGGGAGACCATCAAACAATACAGCGTCTGAATAATAAGCTTCTCCATTAATTGTCCATCCCGGAATATTAGAACCACTGCCACCTAATAGTGCAGCATTATAAACTAGGTTAGTAACGCCTCTAATTGTTAAATTGCTTGCTACAACAGCACCGTTTGCATCGGTTGTAAACGACCCGTTAGGCGTGCTAAACGTGTTAGCAACAATGTCGACACCTTTAAGTGATCCAGTGGTAACATTACCTAAATTGGCACTTAAAGCTGATAATTTGCCGACATTTAACCGGTCAGTACTGAGTGTTCCTGTTGTGATGTTTGATGCGTTGATATTCTTACCGGTGATAGTATTAAAGTCAATCGTACCAGCTGTTAATTTATTGGCACTAACATTACCAACTTGAGCATCGGTGATAGCTGCGTTGGCTATCTGTGCTGTTCCTACAGCTAATGAACCTATCTTGGCATTAGTAATTGCGCCATCACCTATTTGGGCAGTACCTACGGCTAGGTTAGCAATCTTAGCACTAGTGATAGAAGCATCTTTAATCTTGGTAGTGTCAACAGCTAATGAGCCAATCTGGGCATTGGTAATTGCACCATTGGCTATTTGAGCTGTACCTACAGCTAATGAACCTATCTTGGCATTAGTAATTGCGCCATCACCTATTTGTGCCGTACCTATGGCTAGGTTAGCAATTTTGGCGCTATTAACAGCCTCATTACCAATCTGAGCATTGGTGATTGCACCATTGGCTATCTCAGCTGTTCCAATAACCCCTTTATCAATAACCGTCTCTGTTGTGATATGGACTACCGAGCCGTCCTTAACACCTGCACTTAACGTCTGATAATCAGCACTTGCCTTGTTTGCACTTACTGCTGCTTGACTACCAACTAATATGGCACTTGAGGCAGCCTGACTAGCATTGTTAGCGATACTAGTGGCATTATTACCAGCACTTTGAGCTTGACTAGCAGCTGTAATTGCTTTGTTGGCACTCACTGTTGCTTGACTACCAGCTAGTACAGCACTAGAAGCGGCTTGGCTAGCACTATTAGCAATACTGGTCGCATTGTTACCAGCACTTTGAGCTTGACTGGCTATCACAACGGCTTGTGATGCAACCTGACTAGCACTATTGCCAGTTACCGTTGCTTGTGAGGCTACTATGACAGCACTAGAAGCAGCTTGACTAGCTACTGCAACACTAGACTGCATGTTGCTAATATCAGTGTTAAAGTTATTGCTTAAGGCGGTCTGTACAGTGCTTAGAGCCGAATTGTAGGCATCTGTGAGGCCCTTATAAGTGTCCCGGTCAACGTCACTAGCCTTAGTAGTATCCGTTAAGATGGCCGTCATAAATGTGTTCAGGTTAGTATAGGCTGTAGTTAAAGCGGTCGTACTAACATTGGCATCTTTAGCTCGCTTTAAAATCACATTATACTGACTAGTTAATCCGGTGTATTGTGTTGCTTGGGTCTGCTTTTCAATCACGCTCATTAAGTTGGGGTCATTTAAGTTGGCGACCCCACCAGATGCATTATCAGCCGTATTTTGAGCGTTGATAATCTTAATACCATCGTCAGTTAATATGACCTGAGTTGCATTAGATTCGGCCATTTATAATCCCCCTTTCTTTAATCATCTGTATTAACATTGTCATTTATCGTCCCCTTATCAATCGTGCTAGCTGCTGACCGTTTTATTATTGGAACGGTATACACCTTTTCACGTTCCATTTGAGCCGGATTAATTAATAAGGAGTTGGTATTAAACGTGAACAGCATATAAGGCTGACCGTCTTGATAAAATACGTTACAAGTTTCAACTTCACGGTTTTCATCGGTCAAATTAGGAAAATCTAGGTCATTATCCAGATAAACCTCAAACTCGGTGCCTTTATGCACGACATTTAAAGCCCATACTTTATGTGGATCATCGTTTGTTTCTTGACCACCACCGGCCGCAACGTAAAAGTAAGGGAAGTCTAAACATTCCGATTGATAAGTGTTCTTATTAAAATCAATCCCATAATCAGTGATATTAAAGTTGTATAGCACGTTGTAATTACCTGCTAACAAGTCACTAGCTTTGAGAATGTCAGTGCTACCATCGTTATAGCCAATTGAGACCATATCATGTTGACGGTCATAGTTAATACGGCCATACCCTTTAAGGGGCATAATCTGTTGAACTCGTTTATCGGTAGGCTGTAAGGTAACTCCAGCTACATATGGGAACCGTACGAGAATGTAGTTGTGGTCATTCTTCAAGCTAACAATGTTCCAGATATAGACCGTGTTATTAACTTCCTGTACGCCAAATGTCCCACCATGTTGCCCATGAACTTGTAACATCACCGACTGCACGGCAAACTTGCTATCCTGTAAAGCAAACATGGTATCACTAGAGCCACCGTCATCACGAGCCCGACTAGTTAGGTACTGCCCATTGCTTAACCGTGCCATGTATTGGGTCGCTGAATGTGCCCCATTATCATCCGGGCCATAGGCGCCTAAATAGCTAATTCCAGTGGCGTCTAGCTTAATTTCCGGGTCATCTTGGATATAGTCAGATTCAATTGTCCCATGCAAGGTGCCAACATCATCACTATCAGCATTGATTAAGTAGCCCGTTTGTTGGTAGCTAGTGTCAACCGTGCCATCGGTATTATAACGGCGCCAGATAAAGCCCTTGCTGTCAATGTATGATGAAATATTGGTGCTACCTTCCCAAGCCTGCAAGATTAAGCGTTTAGTCTGGGTAGCGTCTGTAAAGTTGTTACCGTCAGGCGTTATAGCAACCGGTTTAATCGAACTAGCGTCCTTCTTAGCTTCATCAACCGCCTTACTGAGTGCATTTTGATACTGCATCATCCATGCTGGGGTGGCTGCTTGAACAGTTGTATACTCGCCAAAGCCAACCGTGTTGCCATAAGGGTTAGCAAAGCTGATTGTCCGTTGAATAACCCGTCCACTGGCGTCTAATACCGGCTCAATTAACTCATCTTTAAACCTAATTGTGGCACCTAATGGTGGATTAAAGTTTGGTGTTACATTTACCTCATAATATGTTCTAGGGTGGTTGTACAGTTTGAGCATATCCTTAGCCCATGACTTTAAACCGGCTGAGTTACTAATCTGATTAGCAGTAACAATGGCTTCATAGTACAGGCCGGATTGCCAATCGGGGTTATATTTCTGGTTGGCCTCATCATCAACGATATAGGGCTTACCATCATTGACCACTGCGATCGTGCTACCGTTGGCCCCGTATGGAATCAATTTAGTGACAGGTGTTGATACCGTTGTCCGTTTAATACTAGTCATATTTTTACCGAATACAGCCTCGTTATAGACCACGTCAGCATTGAGCTTGTCAGTAATGACACACACCTTTTTCATGATGTTCCCTTGTGAGTCAATCTCAACATAAGGGTCAATTTCAACGTTATAAGTCTGTATTAGCGTCTGTACTAATGTACTAGCTTTCGTTTTACCATCAATGGTAATTGTTGGGGTCATCACATTAGTAGTCTGATAGTCTAGCGTCCAGCCAGTGGCATTAAAACACTCATTAAAAGCTGTCTGAATCGTGCTTGCACTAGCTGTAGTAGCAATAGGATAATGATGAGCTAAACTGTACAAGCATAAATTAGTAAAGTTAGCCGTTGTGACGTGTTTAACAGCAGCGGTATTGTTCTCTTCCACACTGTATATGCGCATAACGTACCAGTGACCTGATAGCTCGTCATAATAGGCTAAGTTGTTACCAGCCACCATCTTGTCTGAATCAGGTTGACCTTGAAGCACGTCTAATGAGCCTTGATGGTCGAACTTCTTAGATTGGGCATTTAGGTTAATCGTGCCATCAAACGTGTCATTAGTACCCACATTAACGTCATCATCATAGCTAGTGCTAGTTGTGTCTGAGTCGGCTAGTTGAATCTTGATACTGTCGTTTGAAAATTTAGTGGCACCATCAACAGTCAGGGTCCCAATCCGCTTTAAATTCGAATCTAGGATTAAATACTGGTTATTTAAAGTCATCTGTTAACCTCCTTGTTTTAGTTATGTAAAAAGGCCACCCTTAATTGGGAAGCCTTTAAAGTGTTGCTATAGTAATCTGGGTAGATATTTAAGTGTGATTTGTGCGTCATCTAGGTCACCAATCATCGTTAGGCTATTAACCCCCGGACTAAGCTTGGGATAATCAGTTGACCAGATTGGACTAGCTAGCTTACCGCCCACCGTGGTGCTATCAGTTTCACAATTTAGCACAATCTCTTGACCAGCATTAGCGACGTACTTAGGCGCGTCCTGAGCCACGTCATTAACTTGGTAAATGTTAAGGCTGGTGATAGATAGATAAGGGTTCTCATAGCCCACCTTTTGGTCATCTTCGGTAATTGAATGCTTGAAGAACACTCCACCGATACCACCTAAAGCAGATTGATAATTTGAATCCCTATCAACAAACGTGCCGTGAACAATTAAAAATCGTTTAGGGTCTTTACATGGTTGACCGTTGTGACTACCACTGGTGTAGTATTGGGTGATTGACCAGCTAAACACCTTGCCATTTTTGATTAAGTCGAGTTCTAGCCAACTAGTGCTTAGCGCCGACTTCTCTTCTTTATTGACCACAGTTGTATACTTGTTAACCTTTTGCTTAATGGTCTTAGTTGTCACCTTCCCATGCTTATTGCGTGACCGTTTAACCACTGTCTTAGTCGTGGTGCCCGTCTTAATCTTGATTTTCTGGTCACGACCATTGCTAGAGCTACCTGATGGTCCTTTACCCATAAATAGGGTTTGATGTTTACCATCACCGCCAGCAAAAGCACCACCCGGCTTAGTGATTTGTAAGTAGCACGTTGGTGTGCCACCTCCACTACTATCAGCTAGACCAAATCGGCCTATCGTAGCCCCATTAGGGTCTAACAGTAAGACTTCCACACGCCCCATTGCACGCCCATTATGAGTACCTGAGTGCTTGATATGGTGGATTCTAGTCTTAACTCGATAGTTAGTCAGACTGTTAGTCATACCGGTAAAACGAACACCGGGGCCATACCAGTCTGGTTGATGCGTACCATACTGTTTAGACCCATTAGCATACTTGACCATTAATACTTGGGTATCTCGGTTGCTATCAGCTTCACCTTGATAAATGTACTTGCCAGCGGTCTTCATCTGAGCAATGGCATTGGCATCATTAGTCCACTCAGCCATGGTATTTAGTACGTCACTGTTAACAACCTGCGTGTAAGGCTGCACAGCAACTGCTTGGTCTTCATCACTATCTGGGCCTAATCCATATTCACCACCATTTAAGGTGAAACCAATGTGCTTTAAATCCCGCTTAGGTATGACTTGAATAACTGGCTCTGTTCTAGCAGTACCCTCAACAGTGATTGTATTTAAACCGTTCTTTAAGGGTGCTTCAACCTGTGGCAGGGTTGCCCGTGGGTCGGATTGCACAAAGGTAATGGTTAGTGTCATGTCATACATACCAGGGTTAATCGGTGCTGGATCACTAATTGCAGTAATATGCCCCCAATAGGTCACTTTAGGCTCAAATCCAAACACTAGTGGGTATTCTTTACCATTATCGCTAGGGTCATCACTTAATAGCAGACCACTTAAATTGTGCATCACCTGATTAAACCTGTCTTGATTATCGGCACAGTAAATTGACACTGGAATACTAATCGTCCGACTAGTAAAGTCCGTGCCATTAAATTGGTTACCATACATGGCCGGTATATCAGTCACTTGTTCAGCCATGGCTGGTGCGCTAGGTAATACCACATTACCCATCTCAACTTGTAAATCGTCCCGGCTATTTAAACCGGCATATTCAAAATCGTCTTGGTTTAAAGTCACGATTTAACCTCCTTTTTAAATTTAGGTATGTAAAAAGGGTGCCCAATTAAGGACAACCCTTTGATTAATGATTTTAATAGCCCATCATTTGTGAGTATTGTGAAGCTGTCTTATTATTCGACTTAACAGCATTAACCACGTCTGACTTAGCAATGACTGCTTGAACACTACCTTGGCCTGATACTAAAGCCGTCAATAATGCAATGACTTTATCAAGCTTCTCACTACTTTCACTGCTATTAGACGCAATCTGACTACCATTGTTGCCATTTACCATTTGGTTAGCCTGTGTGATTAGCTGGTTAGCCCGACTCTTATTAGTCAATGGCAAGACCATTTCAGGCTTGTTATGCTCGGCGACCTCAATCAACTGGTTAGTGTTGACGATACCACCATTTTCAAACCGCTTATGACCTTGTGGACCACTATGAAGCCAGTCATACTTAGCATGACCCCAAATTGAGGTATTACCAGTGGCATTAAGATAGTCACTGTTGTTAAGGAATGCCAACACTTGGTCAAAACTAGACCTGAAATTGTGATGACCCGGAAATGCAAACGCGTCAAAGGTTGTCTTGGTAAACTGCAATGGGCCACCGGCTGGGTTACCATTAGCAGAGTTGACATCTGAGATAGTTTGCATGATATTGCGATTACCAGTTTCACTATCAGCAGTTTTGATAATGGCTGACTGCATCTTAGACCAATACCTTCTTGGTACTTTGGTCATCTCTAGGGCTCGGTTGATCATACTATGAGTGATAGCGCCACCCTCAATAGAGCCACCATCATCACCAAACATGTCACCTAGCTTGCTGATAAACTTCCAGAAACCACTACCTACTTGCTTTTTGATGGTGGCTAACAGGCCACTAGACTTAGCAGATTTGTCCGAGCTAGTGCTATCCGACAATCCTGGTACTCGTCCATAACCAGCGAATGACCCGTAGCCACCACCATGAACTTTACTGATACCCATACCGTCTTTTTCATTTTCAGCACTGTAAAACTCGCCATTCCCAGTATATACCCCAACGTGTTCGCTACCACCGGGCCCAAAGAATACTAAGTCGCCCGGTTTAGGGTTGCTGACATGCTTAGAAGCCTTATACTGTTCACCACTAGTCCGTGGGAAACTAATTCCAAGCTTCTTTAGGGTATACTCAACTAGGCCGGAACAGTCAAACGCACTAGGCCCAGCAGCACCCCAAACGTACTTGTTAGTGGCACCATACTTCATCATGGCATTAACAAAGGCATTGTTAGAAGAACCACCATCTAGACTTTCACTAACGCCACCCCACAAGGTTGACCACCACGTCTTAGCTTGCTTCTCAACACCCTTAAAAAGGCCATGACCAATGTTACTCATGACACCTGAGATGTCCTTAGAAGACCAGCTAAACAGGTTTTCAAGTGACTTAATCGGGTGGGCAATAATTTTAGTAGCAGTCTTAAAGAACTTCTCTAGACTGCCAACCTTTTTACCGACCCAACTAGTCACGCCTGAAATTCCACTAGTCACGCTGTTTAGAATGTCACCAAAGAAGCCAGTACCTTTAGCATACTTAGTCACGCCTTGCATTTCCATTAACATGGCTGTTTCACTAGCACTAAGAACTTCAGTACCAGCTGGTAACATCATCTTAGTGTTACGGCCTTGAACAATACCAGATTCGCCATTAGGTAGCATGACCATTTCTTTATTGCCAGTTTGGGGGCTGTCGTTACCATCATTTAGCATTGCCATAGTAGGCTTGGTAATTGGATTCCGTGACCCACTAAACATCCCAGTACCAGTGGCAAAGTGAACATGACTTAAATCACCAATGGTTTTCTTTTTACCACCGAATGTGTGGATAACACTATCAACAGCATTGATACCACCATTGATAAGGTCGATAACATCGTTCATGCCGTCTCTAGCAAACTTCTTTAGATTCTTCCAAAGGCCTTTGAAGATGTTCTCAACGCCGGTACCTAAGTCAGACCATCCCGATTTGAATGACTTTTTGAATGTTGATAGCCAGTCACCCATTGAATGTCCGAACACTTTAGTATGGCTCAAGTCTTTGTTCCAATAGCTATGCAGGTTAGACCGCATCTTGTCCCAATGACTGTTCCATGAGTGTGACCAGCTCTTTTTCCAGCCAGCCCATTTAGTACCCATTGAACTAAAGAATGACTTAGTAAGCTTAAATGAGCTATTCCAGTTAGATTTTAGAGTTCGCCCATTGCTTGACCAATGACTTGACCAACTCTTCTTCCAACTTTTCTTCCAAGAATCCCATTTCTTACCAACTGTACTAAAGAAGTTCTTAGTGTTTTTGACAGATCCATCCCAATCACGTTTGAGCGTTTTGCCAGTATCTGACCAATGTTTTGACCAGCTCTTTTTGAAGCTAGACTTCCAACCGTCCCACTTCTTGCCAACGTTACTGAAAAACTCTCTAGTGTGTTTCAATGATCCGTTCCAGTTATCCCTGAGTGATTTACCCATGTCTGACCAGTGCTTGTTCCAGCTCTTCTTGAAACTCTTCTTGAAGTTATTCCACTTTTTAGACATGTTGCCTAGGGCTTTACCTACTGACTTGCCGACATTTGAGCCCCATTTAGCGATACCTTTGCCAAAGTTAACCACTGCTTTAGCTGTCTTATTAACCCATTCTCGGAACGGCTTAATGTGCTTGTAAGCTTCATAGAATGCGACCCCTAGCGCGACCACAGCAGTTAAAACTAGGCCAATTGGGTTAGCTAACAGCAACTTGCCTAGTGATAAGAATGCCCGACCAACTGTTTTAATGCCGCCAGCCAGCACGCTGAACGCCTTAGACGCGCCTTTATAAGCTATCTTAGCAGTCCATTTAAGTCCTTTACCTATCTTGCTGCCAACTGATTTAGTGTGAGTCCATAAACCACTAATCAAACTCTTGGCCTTACTAGTGGTTACCCTAGCAGCCATCTTTAGCCAGCGACCAGTACCAATACTAGCTTTTTTAACCCATCCTGCGAATTTAGTTAGCTCTCGTTTTCCTTCACTACCATCAACCCTAGGTTTAAACACAATCCGGCTAAGCTTGCTACCTATGCCTCCTAATACACCCTTGGCAAAAGCTATTTGGTCTAAAGCTAGTTTTAAGCCGCCGATTGCTTTACTAGCGATAAATGCGCTAGAAGCTAAACCAGCGAATACCTTAGGATGCTTTTCAGCAAACTTACCAATGATAGCTAGTACCGGTAGCATATCCTTTAGGGCTTTAACAAACACTGTAAATGAAGTCTTAGAAGCGGTCTTTAATGAACTAAAGAACGATTTAATCTCTTTTTTATGAGCAACGATGTTTGTACCTAATATGTCAATGTTCTTTGCTAAGTTAGCTAGCATTTTATCTAGGTATTTACCGACACTAAACTTTTTACCAGCAAAAGCTTTAGAAATGAACCCCATTTGAAGTGAGATAGCACTACCAACGTCTTTAAACTCAGCTTTAGTGTCCTTACTGTCAAGCCATTTAGTGAATTGCCCCATTAGTGGTGACTTCATATCTGCGATAGGTTTATAAAGTGTCCTTAACAAGGCTGGCATTTGAGTCTTAATTGATCGTTCCATACCGGGTATGGTCTTCATTAGGTTCTCTGAGGCTGTCTTATACTTGCCACCAAGGGAGTTCATTACTTCTTCAGCGTCTTTAGCACTAATCTTACCGGCACTCATCTGGTCACGTAGCGTTGACATGGTTAACTTGCTATTATGCTGTTGTTTTCTTTCAAACTCTAGCATTTTACCGGCATACATTGGAAGTTGATCATTAATCATATTGAAGTCGCCAAGTTGCATCTTGCCACTTGATAGCATGTGTGTAAAGTTGGTGCCTAATCTAGTAACATTCTCATCACTTAAATTAAGCGTATCACCCAACGTTAAAATGGACTTGGTTAGCTCTTTTGTTCTTGGGGCATTATCAAATACATGGTAAAACGACTGGTTAAGTTCATCAACCACGTTAATGTTCTGGTTAAAGGCTGAAGCTAAATCGTTGCCAATATTAACCATCTGTTTGCCCTTACCAGCAGAGCCTGTTAATGTTTCCCATGTCGCCGTCATTGTACGTTGCTTGTTATCGTAGGCTACCACTGAGTCCTTCAAAGCGCCAAAACTAGCACTAATCTGCCCAATCACATGAGTAACCCCATTAGCAACTAGATGCGCGCCTAGAATTGTACCGAATAAATGAGATGTTTTCTTAGCTTTGTCATCAATGCTATCAAGCTTAGACCGAACACCGTGCATGAACGCATGTGGCTCTTTTTCCATCGCTTTAAGTAGCTCATTTTGACTAGTCTTAGCTTTAGCCATGGCTGTTGCAGTCTCATTGACTCGGACCTTCTGTCTCTTATAAGCATCACTAGTTTTGCCATTAGCATCCGCAATTCGATTGAGTTCGCTAGACTGAGCCTTATACTGACTCTCAAGATTAGAATAAGCCTGCTTCAAGCCATTCAGCTTGGCTTTATTAGCATCCGCTGTCTTACCTTCTGCTTCCAGTCGGTCTACATACGACTTACTTAATGCAGTAGACTGCTTATATCCTTTCTGTAAGTCAGCCAGCCCAGAATTATAGTATTGTAGTTTAGATTTGGCACGTTCTAGTTGTCCGCCCATCGATCCATAACTACGCGAAGCCTTATTAATCTGCTCCTGTAGCTTTGAATAGGCCTCTTTGCCATCTGCAGTTTCTTTATTGATACCACTCTGACGCTTTTTTAGCTCATCAATTTTATTCTTCTGCAACTCCATTGATTTAGCCAGGCCGTCAACTTTGGCTGCCGTTGCTTTCTGATACTCACCAGCAGACTTTAATGCCGTCTCTTGTGCCTTCCAGCCAGATGTACTGGCCTTGACCTCAGCGTTTAACGTCTTGAGCGACTTAACCGCTGCAGCCGTATCTAGTCCAACCCTACTGGTCATCTCACGGCCAACTACTTTTTTAGCCATTCTTTTTTAACCTCCTTTTAGGCACAAACGCTTATAAGCCATATGTTTGATTAATGGCATCCAGTGGGTCGACTAACTCAGATCGGTCTTCCTTTTTACGAGCATTTAAAGCCGCCATGAAATCAAAAAAGGGACTATCGCCAAATTCCTTGGTTGATATTCCCTCCAATAGCAATTGTTTACTTAACAAGCTAAAATCTTCTTGCTGATTTTTTAACTTCATAACTTCTCGCTTGATTTCAACGTTGCGTTTGTGCCGGTTTATTTTGACGTTTTAGAATCTTCGATAGCCTTGCGTTGCTTTTGTTCAGACAGCTTAATGTCAGCGTCTGAGATACCGTTTAAACGCATGATTAGATAGCCAACACCTTCACCAAACCGTTCAATTGAGACAGTGTCATTAATGGTTTCCATTTGCTTGTCGGTATAGCCCATCACCCGTTGTACAAAGCCAACCATATCATCTTGCAATTCTAGGCCGTTTTTCATTGCGTCTAGTTCAGTGACCTCTTTTTCGGTGTCTTGCGATTCCAACATACCAATTTGAACCTTAGTAGCCAGTTTAATAATGTTGTTAGTTGGTGTTACATCGGCCGTCTTATTGATTTTAAAGTAGTTTTTAGCATTAATTTTCATAGTAAATTTTGCCCCTTTAATTTAGTTTGTATGTAAAAAGGCCACCCTTAATGGGAAGCCTTTAAAGTGTTGCTAGTTACCAGTCGTACTGCCAGTTGTACCGCTGGTTGACTTAGTGTAGCCACCAAACGTTTCAGCCATAAGCTTGTCCAGATCAAAGTTAGCGTCATTTGACTTGGCGATCATATATGGTTGTTGTACGCCATTGGCAGCTAAGAAAATGTCTGGCTTCAATGGCGTTAAGACAGTACCATTTAGGGCTGTTGAGTAGGCAGCTTCATTATTGGTATCAGTTGAGTTGTTAGATGCTTCTTCGACAAATTCAATGTTGTTGAAACATTCGTAAATTGAGATGTCGCCATCTAGTGATTGAGATTCGGCAATCATCGCAACGTGTGGCTTAGGCAATTGTCTTACCCAGGCACCTGTATTGGTGTTTTGTGTGAACCCCTTTAGCATCTGGTTAATCTTGAAGTCCAAGTCTAAAGCGGTTAAGGCCAAGGTAGGCATAGACTTACCATAGGCTGTCCGCTTGATTTGTCCGTTACCCCAACCAGGCGTCCCGGCTGCTTCAATAGCAGTCACATTGATTTGACTGAAACCTTCGCCATTGTGATCGGCAACATAGATTCCATCAGCAGATAGACCTTTAGTAGGGTCCTTGATTAAATCACCGTTGTCATCAAGTAAAGCAAAAGTTGCTTTTACAATGTTGTGTTTTGACATTTAAATATCTCTCCTTTAAATCATTTCATTTTTAGTTACATAAATTGTTTTGGTTATTTGGTTCGTATCCGGGTCAGTCGTGTGATGCTGACTAGATACAATTAACCAGCCAGCCTGTTTAAAGCTTTTCATCAAAGCTATTTCGGCTTCTAGTGGGTTAAAGTCATCGGCTAGGTCAACCTTATAAAAGATTTGAATTTCAACACCCATTGCTAGGCCTTTAAACGTATTGTTTGCAAGGTAAGCCGGGCTTGAATCGGTCTCTTGTAATAGCATGACTGTTGAATTGGCGTTGTTTATTTCTTCTTCCGGTATCTCATTAAGGTAGACTTTATCGAGCCACGTTAAATTGAGGGAATTAACTAGGCTAGCAACCTGTGATACTGGTAATAGCATTAGTCATCGTCCCCTTTCTTAAATTCCTCTAACATGGCGTTAAAGACATCGTCTTGGCTGTCAGCTAGGTTCTGGTCAACAAAGTGATCAGCCTTAATGTGCTTAGTCCCATCGTTTAACCGCATGGAATTCATGTCATGGTACTTATTAGTCCAGCCTACAATCGAGCTTCCATCATGTTCACCATCTATATCGTTGCTGTTATAGCTTATGTTGTCAGCCATGTGTCCGTACTTCTCGTCTTTATGATTTGAATAGTGTTTCTTTCTCGTGACTTCCGTTAAGTTATCAGCTAACTTCTTAGCGCCGGCTTTGGTTATCTTCTCTTGTTCAGCCTCGTTAGGGACTAGCTTATGGACGTCTTTAAGCCAGTTTTCTAGTTGGCTGGCCATATCATCTTTTGCCATAGCTACGCCCCCTTAGTAACGAGCTTTAAAGTCAGGTAGTCGTAAGTTAAATAGCTATTTGAATCGTCCATGCTGTCGTTAACTACACTGTATAGGCTGCCTTGATATTGGCATTTAATGCCCTCTTTAACGGTGCTGTTGTGACGTATGACGACAACAACCTCATCTAATTGTTCAGCTGTTAATTGGTAGCTACTAGCAATGCTCCTCGTGTAAGGGGCACACCATAAGCTAGCTGTAACTACAAATGTCTGCTTACTAGTGCCATTAATTGGGTTCTGAATCGTCTTAGTCGTGCCTATTTGAAGCTTACGGTTAAAGCCGGCCGGTGTAAGTTTATTTAAAGCCATTTATCCAGCCCCCTTAGCGAGGCAAATCGCATCTAAGTGATCAAGCATTAGTAAAACACCTTTGGGCTGTCCGTTGGTTAGGTTGCGATCATAATAAAGTGCCTGGGCCAATGTGATGATAGCCCGTGCATACAAGGGACTGTCTGCAATATCTGGATAGGCAGAGTATTCAATGCTATCATTTACAATCAACTGGCTAGATACTAACAAACTAGTTATTGTAGCCAATTCTTCGTCAGTCTGATCAATATGCAACTCATCGCACACTTGTTTAGCCAACGTTTCATCAATTGTAATTTAGATAACCCCCTTTCAATTAGCCGCCCGGCTTGTTACCGTACTGTGTATTTATTAGCGACTAATTAAATGCTATTTTCCAGTGTCTGTGGTCGAACCTGACGTAGTAGCGGTTGTGCCCTTGATGTTGATAATTAAGTCCTTGCGAGCTTGAACAACGTCTTCACGCAAATAGATCCCCAATTGTTGATACCAAACATCATAGGTATCCATGAACTTACCAGTAATTTCGTTGTTTTTGAAGTTAATAACAGCCTTTTGTAACGGTGCAATAATGATATTCACATCGCCAGCCTTAGCACTTGGGAACAACGTATCATCAATCACAACAACCGTTTTGCCAAGAATCGTGCTACCAGTCCCTTTAGTTAAATCTGGTTGAACCAGTGGACGACCCTGAGTGTCTTTTAGCTGGTCCAAAGCATTAAAGGCAGATTGAGACAATACAATTGAAGCGGCTGCACTATCGTTAGGCTTCAACGTCATGTTAAGTGCCGTCTTGATAGCTGCAACCAAGTCAGTCGCTTCCACAGCGGTAACGCCATCGGTCAACGCCTTAATAATCAAGCCATCATTAGTGTTATCGCGTAATGTAATTAAGCTTTGGGCCAATTCTGATTGCCAATCGTAGTCAGAATCACTGAGTAGATCCTGTGAGTACACATAAGCACCTGTGTAAGTTTGCAAGTCCCAATTAATTGGAACGATCGTAGGCTTTGTACCCGGTACAGTTGTTCCATATTCGGTATGTGCTGCTAGTTTTTCATCCGTATCCCACATTACTGGCAACTTACCAGTAGTGTGCTTGACTGATACAGTCCGAACTAAACTACCTAAGCGTGGAAATTGGTGGGTTTCATGTTCTACATTTAAAATATCTTGTGGGATAAGTACAGATCCATCTGACAGGCCAATGCCCCCCGTCACATCTCGCTTTACTTCACCCGCTTTTAAAGCCTCAAATAAATCACGCTTGTGTAATTCTAAGCCTTTATCCTTATTTAATGTCTTCACTTTTCCTAACCCTCTTTTATTTTTAGTCTTAGTTTTTGAGTCTTCCTCAAGCTCCGAGTCATCAGAACTGTCATCATCTGATCCACCATCGTCACTATCATCAGGATCATCATCCCGTTTGGCACTTTTTGTCTGCTTTTTAGTGGAATCAGTAGTGCTTTCACCATCGTCTTCGGTGTTATCACCATCTTCTTTATCTGAATCACCCTTAGAATCCGTCTTAGAAGCACGGTTTTCTTCATCATTTAGCGATTTTAAAGCTTCGATTTTTTCACGCAGACTATCACTTTTACTGCGTAATTCCTTTACTTCATCGACACTGCGCTTGATTTCGGCAATGTCACTGTCTTCCTTGTCCAAAAGTGATCGTGAAGCAATCGTTTTAGCCTTTAGCTCGGCTTCATTTTTTGCTAATTCTTCTTGCAAAGTTTCAATTTTCAAGTAATGTCACTCCTTTTCTAATAAGTCCAACAAAAAACCGGCTTTGAGCCGGTATTGTTGATCATCGTTAAATTGTTTAAGCCCTCGTGATACCGATACTGAGGTTTGCGTATAAGCAGGCAATGCTGTAATACTAATTTCAACTAACTGGTCAATTTGATTAACGGTATGAATAACATTGTCGTTTTTATCAAATTCCCAGTCGTCATCAGCAATCGTGAAGCCAAACGAGCAGCCTTTTAAGTTCCCATTCTTGATGTTCTCATAAACATCTCGTCCTAACGTCGTGTTCGGCATGTTCAATGTGAACAAAACACCGTTCTGATCAACTTTTAATTCTAGTGAGCCACTATCGACCCGCCCTAGAATGTTGTCTAAGTTGTGGTCATACAACGCAATGACACTGTTCATATTGACACCGTCGAAAGCGTCTGGACTGATATACTCGGTAAAGCCCATGTCTTCACTGGGTTTGCCAAATACTACTGCATAACCGCTTACTTGGCCAATTGCTGTGGTATCATCACTTGATAAATCACGAGTTTTTAAGTCTTGAATGTAAATGCTGCGAACATTTTCATCCTTATGAATCTTGGTTGCCGATAATTCCATTACTTATCACCCCCTTTTCGGCAAGCAATGTCTTAACTTCATCAGCATTGAACACAGGATTTGTTCCCGTATTGAGCTTTGAAATCATATCAATGATTTGACTACCATCTACGTCCGTACTGTCACGAACATTTAATTTCAAATCAGGTAGATTTAATTTAAATGACAATTCCGAAATCATCGGATTAATATACCGGTTCAATGAACTGGCATAAAACGACATAATTTGCTGACTATTGCTTTGTGCATCTGCTTTTGTGCGGTTCAAATATGAACTAGGAACACCAAACGCTTCAGCAACCCGATCAGCAGACCAGTCTAAGTTGTTCAAGAACTTAGCTACATCGGCATTAATCTGAATCGTACTAAGCTGAGCTGACTGGTCCATAACGATGGTTTTTCCGGCATTTTCGCCGGTATTTTGTTCATCAAAGCTATCTCTGATAGAATTTTTGGCCTCTTTATCAAGTTTGGCATCTGGGATATTAATAATGGTACTTGGATTAATGCCATTTATAAGTGTGGACAATGTCAACCGATTAGCATTTTCACTAACCTCAACCGGGTAGATGAGACTATCTAAAGGCGAAATTCCCATGAATTCTTGTCCGCCAACAATTTCACCTGTCGGCATCAATCTGATATGAATCATTTCAGAATTATCTGCCACTACGGTACCACGATCATCGGTAAAATTAATTTCATAACTAATATTTTCAAGACCATCTGCTAAATTGACATTTACTTGTGACGTTGGGATCTGTTCTAACCATTGCGTAGAGTCTAATTTACCATGAATCAGCAAATAACTATTACCAGTTAGTAAAGCTTGAATCAGGCTAGACTGCCAAAAGGAATATCCATTAATCAATTTACTTGGCTGTTTCAGTAAATGGTCATATTTACCGGTATTTTGAAATGCGCAACTTGCAATATCGCTTGAAATTAAATTAATCATTGCAAAAATGTCGACATTTTGGAGTGCTCGACGTGCATCAACAAAATTGTGTGGAATAACTTTGCCATTGCTAACGCTGAAACTAGGGACATAGCCTTTACTGCCTAAAAATTGTGAACGTTTCTCAAACATCTCAAATGGTTTATAAATACTAATAACAATTCACCTCATTTCTATTTTGGACTGTCATAACCCAAAATTATCGCAACTAACACTAGTGCGATGCCGAGCACAACCCATCCCAAAATAAGATTAAATAAAAAGGCTCCTATCACAATTGATAAGAAACCCAGGCAAATAAAAATAAATGGTACAAGTAACACTAATTTATCAAATTTCATATTTCAACCTCACTACCAGCCAAAATCACTTTTGAAATAATCGTTAACTTCATCTGGCTTCATATTTGCAAATGGGTGTTTAGCGCTGTCATCCACATCACGTCGGTTAGGACTTGTATACCAATACTGAGCCTCATTAATGGCGTCAATAATCGCATCAACACAATCAATTTTGGCTGAGTGTACTGCCTTGTCTACTTTCACACCGTAGTTATTAGCAGTAAGAACTGCGTTGGTCAGACTGTATTTTAGAATCGGATCATCATACATAGTAATTAGGCCGCGAATAAACTGTTTCTGTAATAGCCTAGTTGGCGCATCTAGTGATAACGTTCCTTGTCTTAGCGTGATAAATGGTATCTCTGGATGGTTTTTATCCATCCATTCAACCATTGGACTAGCTAAATGAACGTCGTAAACAAAAGCTTTGACGTTCAAACGATGTTCCTCAATAAAATCTAAGAACCAATCGCCAATAATCTGTTCATCAATCAGGCCGTCAGCGTTCCGCGCCACATCCGCATAGCCTTTGGCTTCTGCGTCACTATAATTAATCCCGTCATGCTTTGACTTCAATAGTACGTTCTGCTGTGAATGCGCAGTTGGCACAAACGAATGTTGGTAAACAAACATCATTTGACGTTCTTTTTTGAAATACGGGAAAATGAAAGCCAACGATGAATCATCATCAAGCCGCGACATATCTAAACCAACGTAGACGTCGCGGCCATCAATCGCGAATGAATCGTCGGCCACTACTGACTTTTGAATGTCGTCTAGTTGCAAATACTTATCTTTTGAGACAGCCAACCACATGTTTAAGTTACGATTCTGAAACCAAGCAACATTTCCGGAACTTTCCCGCTTATCTTTTTCATCAAGTAAGCCTTTTAGCAGCCGCTCGTGCATCTCAGTTAAGCCAAGTAACGGGTTCGATTTTTCCCAAGTATCTGGACGATCCGTTTCATCAATTGAGTCTTGCTCCCAACAAAGGAATAAGCTGGTTTCAGATTTACGCTCGTCATCCTTCTCAATAACGTGTGTAAGCCGTTGGTAATCATGGAACATCGGCACATTGCTGTTCTCATAAGCCGTTGAAATAGCAATCAGCTGCTTATTGGTTTGATGGATTTGACCAGATGATAACTTACTTAGAACATCGTCATCATAAGCAGCATCTCCATATTCATCCAATACAGCCGTATTGCAATGATAGCTATCCCATTTACCGGAGTTAGCCGTTAGCCGTAGAATTTGGTTGCGTGACTTAAAGCTTTGAATCAGATCAGCCGAAGCGTTAATCTCTTTTGCTTTAATTCGTTTCCTAAAATAAGGCTGACTCTCAGCAAGATAATCAATGGTGCTGCCTAAATAACGGAACCCCTTCTTACTAATTTGTTCGGTTGTTCCAGAATATGCAAAGTCCAAATTCTTGCGACTACCAGCTTCAATTAAATAGCCATAAGTTAGCAGAATATTCATTAGATATGTTTTCCCATTGGTCCGCGCCACCGAAATTAATGCGTAAGTAAATCGTTTCTCGCCGCTCTCGTTCCGCCATCCCTGTAGCAAGCACAAAACAGCTTGCTGCCAAACCATTAATGGCATAGGCTTACCAGATTCTACATCCGGGCAAACCTTGGCATAGTCAAGAATATGGTGACATTGCTTCAAGTCATATTCATAATTGAAAGCATCGTCATAGAAGCTCCGTTTCAAGTCATTCAGATGACGAAATAGGGCCAATTTCATTTTTCGCCCTGCCATTTGTTTACCACTAAGTACCAGATAAGCATAGGCAGTAGCTGGGTCACGGTAAGCCTTCCAGATTTCGTCAAAATAGCCTTCGTTATCCAGTTTTTTGAATACGGCCTCAACTTCTACGTCCCTTTTGCTAAAATCAAATTGTTTAACTTTAGAACTCGTCATCATTATCACCTCCAAACGGACTATCTTCATCATCATCGTCAGGATCACTAAGTTTCAGTAAATTAGCGCGGCTCTGGGGGGTCAGTCCAAGTTCTGAGCTGATTGCCCGAATATTTTTTGTTGCCTTATCTAGGCTGTCAACCGCAGGATTTTTCTTGATAGCCTTCAATTCTTTATGAATTACTTTGCCTTTGCTATCGGTGGAATAGTCAAACACTTCAAACTGGGCGCCATGTGCACTAATACTTTTAGCGCTACTACGTAACACAAAATAGTTATCGCATAACGCTTCAACCAATGTTTTATCCATCTCGTTAGCAAACGAGTTATCCTTTAGCATCGGCACTATCCTGCGCCACATATATCGCGAGATACCTTCCATATATTTGGGCGGTGAATCAGGCAAATCTTTAATTTTCAATCAAACCACCTCCATATCTTGGTTAGGGTGCACATAGCTACCAGTTTTTTGAAAAATTATGTATTTAAAATGCCCTAACGTTGCCGTTTAGCTGCTGGTCAGGGCACCACAAAAAAAGTTTTAAAAATTGCTCGCGTAAAAAGGATGCCACCATGTTGTGATTGCTCTTCGCCTAAACGTCGGTGGGGGGGTATTTTTAATCATTGCGGTCGATTTTTCTGATATTTCATTAATTCTACTTGCCTGTTTTCTTTTTTACCTTTGCAATATAAGCATCCAATCGTCTGCTAGCACATCCTTTGACATAGTAATAGGCTAGTATGTTGCCAACTAGGATAAAGCCAGCTATAAAGATACATCCCAATAAAGCTAGCTCCAACAGTATGCTAATAAATATGCTGGTGAATATCGGTGTTAAACTAGCCAGCCATAACAAGCCGCTAACTACTAGCATTATCAGTAACCAGTGAGCCAAAACTAGCAATTGGCCAATAAACTTGCCTAGCGTGATTGCTTCCTCTTGATTTAATTCGTCCATCTAGTTGTTACTCCTTTTATTAATTGTTATATGATCTTCTCCTTGATAGCTTTCTGCCACCATTCTCGGCTAATATGTTTTAGTTTGTTGACTCCGTTTGATTGTTCTTTAATTGATTCTTCAAGGGTAGTTTTGATATTGTGGCAACGATAGCACAGTGTCCATAAGTTATCTTGGCTAAGCCGTTCATCGCCACTAACTTTCAACGGATGAATATGATCAACAATCTTACGGTCGGTTACCGCATTGCCACACACTTGGCATGTTGCCATATCACGCGCATAGACGTAATCTCTGACGCACTGCCATTGCTTGGTATGATAGAACGTATTGGCTACTTTATCGCGTCTAACACGATTGTAATAAGCCTGATGGTCTCTGCGTACTTGCTTTCCCGTATCCGTTTGGCTTTGATGGTTTAAGCTAGCTTTGTAATCAGCTTTACGCTGTTCGTTCATTGCTTCATGCTTATCACAGAACGATTGGTCCTTTGGAACTACCTTGTTACAACCACCCCAATTGCAATGCTTCATCAAGGTCATAGCATGTTGCACCTCCTTGTTTTTATCCAAACAAAAAGCGCCATGCTGTTTAGCACGACGCTTCTTATCCTTGCACCACTTATCTAGCCGGGTATCAGCCTGCACCCATTCAGGCGGTTCATACCCGTACTTGCTGTGAATCATTACTGCCATAACACCGCTCCCAAATTTATGTAAAATAAAGACGCCCCGAAGGACGCTATTGGACTTCCAACGCAACTAGATCACTTACCTTGATAGTCAAGCTCCAATCATTTAAGTTAAGTGTAATGTATCGCCTAAGTGGACTGCAGTGTTCAATAATCTCGTTTTTAACTGCCATCATTGTTGTCTTAGTGTCATAATCGTCAGCGTAAATAGGCGACTTAATAGTTTGACGCTTTAAATAAATTATTAGCCTCATAAACTAACCTCCTCAAGTGGTACCAGAAGCATACTCATTACGTGTACTAAGCTTTGCCAATTCTTAGACAAATATTCCTCATCTCCTGGTAGGGATTCCAAATGTTGTTTTAACTTTGCCAACCGATCAAAATCAAATGTCCCACTTGCTTTGAAAGAATCAAATATTGCACTAAGTTCCCTGTCTTCCGAAAACTTTTGCAGCGCTTCAGAATGTTCAAATGCTCTTTTTGCATCGGGTGTTTTGTAGCTTTGAATTGTTAGTTCAAAACTGTCTTGAAGTTCCAATGCGTTTTTCATTTCCAATTTTTCCAGCAATGACAAAGTGTCTTTGTCACTAATATCAAGAATTTTTATTATCTTTTTGATTCGTATTACCTCAATACACGAAGCTGTGTAGGATAAATTAAAATGATAGGATGGTTTATCCTGTCCAAAACTAAAACTTTCTAATTTAGCCACATCGCGAGCAGAAGGTGAATCCGCTCTAGTTTTAATACTTTCAAGTTCATTTTTTACATACAAAATAGAGAAAGAATCAAGTCTATCTGTTTTTTCTGCAGTTTTACTTAATTCAGCTTCTATTTGGAAAACCTTGAAAGAACTAAATGAATCTAGATTGAAAAATATTGATGCTAATGCCACACAAAATAATGAAAAATATCCAAATTTAAGCCCATAAATAATACCAATAATTATGGGTATCATTATTAGCGCAATGGTGCTTGCGATAATGTTGTTTTTTTGTTTCATAGCCATCCCTCCAAACTACTTTAACTATACAAAAACTCTCGCCAATAAGCGAGAGCCAGTTTGGAGACTATCCGTTAAAAGATGCTAGAAAAGCATACCCTACAATCAGCTGTGTCTACCTATTCCACCACAAGCGCACAGCAGTTTTAACAACTTGCTTGGGTTGTATGTGATTGGTGCGGAATCGAACCACACGCGGTAGCTATCCTCCTGACATGGATGCCCCTCAGTGGGAAATTATCTAGCCATGCTTCAACCACACGTCGACTACTGCTTTATCAAAGGCTAAGCAGTTAAGCCTATATCGCTGACGGGACTCGAACCCGCATCTCATTATGGCTTACCAATTAGCCCACAGCGACTACCAATCTGTAATTTGGAGGATTACTTCATGCACGTCAATCACATTTGGCATACTACCAATTTAGCACGATTTCAAGTCCATTTTTTCCAACTTTTTTCCAACTAGCCAAAATCAGATACATCATACAAGTTAAGCTCACTTGCTACTTTGGCAATAAACTTATCAACTAGATAATAAGCTTTGCTCTTGCTAACAAATATCATTCCATTAGTTACTAGGCTTTCAACCGAGTAACGTTGACGCTTTCTAAAGTACAGTTCGCATATCAGGGTTTCAGTATCTTCACCGCATTCGTCCAAACACTGATCAATTACATCTCTCCGATGCTGGAATGCTCGAATCGTTTCACTATCAGCCACCGAGATAGCAGCATACTCAGTTGGAGCACTCTTCTTATATTGAGCACGACCACCACCAACGTTTTCGTCAGGTTCTTGATACGGATACATAATATTTAGCTCCTCACGAGCAATTAGGCCATCAATTAGCGGGTATTCGCGTAGGTACTTCTCGACCATTTTCTTCGTCGTTCTTTCCAAGCCAGCCACTCCTCTGTGATATAATTAACTGTCAATTTAATTATCATAGATGTCAGTGGTCGCCCTAGTAGGCGGCTTTTTGTTTGCTTCAGCGTGTCCCATCATTCGCCGGTGTTTCCGTTTAATCGTGGAACGCTTCTTAGTGTGTTTAGGCATTGTCATTCCTCCGTAATGTAGTATTTGTTTTCGTCAATCGCACGAATACGCCTATCAATCCAACTATTGCTGTGATTTAGAACCCCAGACGTCCTAGTTTTACTCTGCTTGCCTTCCATAACTAATTTAATAGCATTATACTGGGTACGCGTAATCTCCATGTAATCGCCTGATACGGTCTTAATTCCAGGCATCTTATGCAAGTTAGCTAATTTGCTCTCAGGCACGTTATCCATGCTGCCATACCTTGCTTCTAGCTTATGAATGACTTCCAACTCTTTCGCCCAATTTTTGCTTGTCATAAACAATCTTCCTTTCAAACTCTTGTTCATATTGTTTATGTTTATTATTCACACAGTTAGGACATGGGTCAAATGTGAAACCATAACTCCCAAGTGGTTGTTGAACGACTTTACTACCATGACATAATTCACAACTCATACACTTCTGACCCCTTCCATATTGTCAAACAGCAATTGACAGCTAATATCCTTAGTATATAAACGATCAATTGTTTTGACGTCGTACATGCTTTCTAATTGTTTACGCGTGTTGTTAGTCGTAACGATGGTTGTATGTTTAACTTCGTTATGGTCAAAATCCCAACGCGCATTCGCCACTTGATACATCAGTGTCTGCAAATCTTTGTGCACTGGCTTGTAGAACCCTTTCTCAGTTGGCTTACCGCCTTCAGTACCAAAGTCGTCTAAAACTAAAATATCAACGTTTTGCATGTCTTTTAGAATGTATAGTAAACGTTGACGTACATCCGGTGCTTCATATTTCTCATTTACCAGCCGTAGCAACTCAGCTGTTGAAACAAACATCGCTGTTTGGCCTACACCCATTAACTGATACATAATTGCTAGCGCTAATGATGTTTTGCCAACGCCGGGTCCACCTGCAAGTGCTACGTTGAACTGGTTAGTCTCTAATTGCCTAGCTAACTTAAATGCCTGATTGCCAAGCTCTCTAGCTTTAGCTTGATTAGGCTGTTTATCGACTCGCCAATCATTAAAGCTAAATCGTAACGGTACACCGCCAGACCACACTGACATACGATAGTAATATCGTTTTCGGTTAGCAATCACGCTAGCATTGGCACGGTCAATCGTTTGACGATCCAATTCTTCTTTTGTTGGCAGCTTGGTTGTGTCAATACCTCTAGCCGCCACAACTTTCTGAATCGTGGCTTGATTGAATAACTTCATTGCATTTTCCATTAGCCAAACCAGTCCTCTCGTGTTTGTGGCGCAAGATTAGTCGGGTGATCACGTTTAACCTGACCCACGAGTGCGTCATATTGCTTGCGTAACTTCCCTGCCGACAAAATGTTTGCTTGCCAGAATGAATTATCCTGTGACCAATCTACTAGCCAATCTAATTTTTCATAATCACGATGATCACGTTCGTGTGCCAATCGAATATCATTAGCCCATTTCTGTAAGTTTGGTTCTTTAAAGTCAGGTTGCCGTTGCTTAATTCTGGTCAATAAATGGACTGCTACTTTGTAGGGTGGATCATCAGGTCCATACTCGGTTTTTGAGTTGGGACGTTTATTATTTGTAGTCTCTGTAGTAGTCTCTGGTAATCTATTGGTATTGGTCTGCTCATTTTGATCACATGCGTGTGATCGATTTGAGCACCTCGTATGATCATTTTGATCACATGCTTTGCTCATACGCTGATAATCAATCCGATACCATTTTGTCTTGTCAAAACCGGCTTTATTATAATTTCCACTAATCAAGTATCCTTGCTTTTCTAAGCTATTGATTGTCCTCCGTAGCGTCACCTTGCTAAAGAATGGAAATTGCTTGTGCCATTCATCATAACTGTTATAAATCCATTTATATCCATCTCTGTTATTACCAGAACGCTGTAACCAATAATGGAATTGTTGCAATACAATTGCCTCTTTTAACCCAACTCTTACTGCCAGTGTTGGTAGAACTTGCAATGGTGGTTCACTAATCAAAAGGCTATTCATCTATATCACCTCAATTATATAGTGGGCCTTCCACCCACTCGGTGTATTAGTCACTGCTATAATTACCTCTCAAGCCAATTCGTTTTAACGTTTCTTTATCTAGTTTTATGCCATCTACCGGGACGTGGTATTTTGCACTAAATGCCACGGAGCCAATTTGCTCAATCTCGCTGTGATGGACTCGGCACAATGCCATAACGTGCCGTTTGGTATGGTCAACGTGTGTTCTGTTCAAGCCGGCTCCAATAACGTCTACATGATGGATATCAGCACGATTACCGCAGATCATGCAAACTCGATGGCGGCAACACTGGAACAGGTAATACTCTTGCTCACGTGGCAATAGCTTATAGCCTTCCTTGAACGGCACGTGCCACTCAAACATGAAGTCGATGACTAGGTCGAGTAACCGGTTAGCATCGCTCACAGACGATTCTGTGGTGTCTGACAGGCTGATTTGTTTACCTGCCGTATACGCCTGATACTCCATGTAAAATAAATCCTTCAAGAAGTCTGTCGGCATTCCTGACCAAGTATAGATGTCACTCAACAGCGCAAAGAACAATCGTCGCTGTTGCGTCCTTGCCCGACGTGTGTCGGCTACTTCCCAATCCATGTAAAACTGGTCATGGGACCCACTAACGGTTTCTATATGGTCCAAATTAGGCTTCTCGTCCAACAGCGTAACCAAATAGTATTGACCATTGTCTTCGACTAATTGCGCTCGTGAACGTTGCATCTAATCACTCCTGTGCTTATGTGATGCTTGCTGTAGTTTGGCACTCAGTGAATCCCAGTTAAAAGGGTGATCCGTCTGGAACTGGGGAAAAGCCACCACCGCGATAGCTGTTGGCTGACTGATTGCTGTACCCGCTAGCCGTACCAGATGCTTGTTTATCTCCGGCTACGGAACCATTGAATCCATCACTTTTCTGATTATTGGTTGCAGTCCCAAAGCCACCCGTCGTATTTTGTTGATTGCCAAAACCACTATTTCCGGTTGAATTAGCGGCTGCTGGTCGCTTAATACCATTTGGCTTGCTACCATCTTGCATAAACGGTTCGTAACTCTTAACTGCTAAATATGCTTTCCCGTTTGCAGCAGTGTCCCAATCAACTGTAATCGCCAACTGATGACCCACTGCTTGACTAACAAACTGTTCAATTGAATCAAAGGCCGTGCCGTTAGCTGCGCCTAAAGCCACTGCGATGGTGTTAAAACGCTTGGCGGACAACTTGGCTTTGTCCTCTGAAGTACCGTCCCAGACTTCATTATCAAATCGAATTAAACCGCCCTTGTACGGACCGTCTAAGACCTCATAGTCAAAAATTGCCATGGGTTTGCCTGCCTCTTTTGTTGTCGTGTATTGCGAGCTGGACGCAATCACCACATTGTACTTACCCGCTTCTTCAACGGTTTGACCAAAAGTGTTATTTGAATCTACTGTAAAAAGTGCCATTTTATTTTGCTCCTTTGATTGTTTGAATTAGTTCACTTGCCTTAATCAATTTGCGATTGTCAATCCGATTTTTTGCGTGATTGCCCTTCTCAGGGTCTAAATCAATCATTCGCTCGCCGCCTGTCAGGTAGATACGACCAACGAGATCAAACATACTGGTAAAGGCATTAAACGTTTTCTCATTCATGTCAGCCTGATAGCGACCTTCACCACTTAGACCAGATGAACCATTGTCGAGTTGGTGAGCCGTCGCGTACACCGTCTTCCCACTTTCTTTCAAGATGGTCCCGAGGTCTCGAAACCATACTTGTAGCCTCTGATAATTTTGACGATTATCTTTAGCAGCATTGTCGATGTTTTCTAATACCAAGTTTTGAAGTGCTGTGATATTGTCTAATACAATTACTTGGTATTTAGCATCTTGAATCCCCTGCATGATATATTGTTCAACCATCGCCTGGATATTGGGCATGTCGCGATGTTCAAACATGATAACATCGACGTCCTTATCACCTATCAAGACATTGCTCGACATGTCAAAGCTAAACAGTAACTTATGTCCTACAAATTGTTTTGCGACACTTGTTTTTCCAGTTCCACCATCACCGTATACAAAGTACATATTCGGTATTACTGGAATGTTGCCATCCGCATAGAACTTCATATTGCCCCCTACAAGTCAAATTTGACTGATTCACCAGCAGGCTTTTCCGTGATTCCTTCAACAATCTGTCCATCTTCTAGGACGAACTTGCCATTGATTACCGAACCCGCTTTCTTCAAGTCTTGCTTATTAATCTCTTCTTTGACTCGAATGAATTCTTTAATACCTTGATCTCGTAATGACTTCAAAACAGTTGCATCCGCATACTTTAATCCTGCTGGCGTTTTCCGAGTCGTGACTTTACCATGTGGCGTATCAATCTTGAACTTCTTGTCATGTTGCCGCTCACGATACAGGTAATCTTTGAGCAATCCGTGGAAATATTCTCGACTAGATTCATTTTCAGTAAGTTTACGATCCCGCCAAGCAATTGTTTGATCGATATCTGCTTGTGCTGCTTCTTTGACTTCCTGATCATGTTTCTCGATTGCTTGTAGCTTACGCATCGCCCAGTCAGCAGACTGTAGCGAATTAATTTTAAAGCCTTCTTGCTCACGATCATTAACCGTTTTTAGCTCTTCTTTAAGCAATTCATTGATCATCAAATTAACCCCCGTAATTCGTTTAATTCTGTTTCACTCTTATCCAACATCTTGTATAACTTGGCTAGCGATTCGCCATCACTGATCCAAATGCTGTTGATAACACGCTTTAGAAACTTGATGTGATTGTTCACGATTTCTTCCATAACTGCCGCCCTCACTTTATAGCTTTTTTAATATATGGTTGTGCCAAGTCAATGACTACATGATGGCCATCTGGTTCCAGCAGCAGCTTGTATTGGTAGTTATATAAATCAGTATCGATGGAATCCGTATTTTCTTTCAGTTGTGTACTGGCTGCCCTGAAGCTGGATTGTAAGGAACTACTATGTTTATAAAGTCGGTAGCATCCATCTGATTTTGATTTTTGAAGATCTAACAATAATTGGTTTTGATAATACTTATAAGTAACATATTTAAATGCCTTGTCATTTATTACATCGCTTGCAGCAGCATTAAAAGCCATAATATTGGAACTAATTGAAACCAATGGAAATGGAGCTCTTCTTCTCCCAAGTCCATTCGAACCTAAGCTAATAAATTTGTCGTAATCTATTGATGCCATAACTACCGTCCTCGCTTTCTTAGCACTTGCAAACGAGACTGCTTTGGAATAGAGTAGATGTTGGTGCTGAGCATCTCTTCCATTAGTCCATCGTTAGCCGATACTAGCGATGGCTTTTTTTGCGCTCGTTTCCACTCGTGGAGTGGTAAAATTGATACTTTTTGCATGATCATTTCTCCTAATACATTGGTGGCAATGTGAACGTCCAGTTCTCATCAGAATTTTCATCTGGCTCGCAAACGTTAATATCGTGTTCTTGCAATTCACCAATAAATTCTTCTGAATAGCCAAAGCACGGGCGTCGCTTAATGATCCCGTCTGTATCGTACGTGATAGCGTTAATCAGCTCACGTTCATCTGCACGAATCGCGTTATACTTACGTGCTCTTAACGCGTGCTCAATGTCTTCTCCATACATATCGTTTCCTCCTAAATTCCAAACCAATTATGGATTTCATCGCGTTTATCCCACAATGTAGTCAAAACCCAAGTCACTAACATCACTACTACCCAATCTGGTACTACAATCATTATTTGCCTCCATACATCGCCCCCGCCCGGGACTTTACTTAATCTTTTGGTTCTCGTCCATCCATGCAATTACGGCGCGTTTCCAGTACCGTTTCTGCGTGCCTACCATATAGTATGGAAAGCCAGGATTAAAAATAAAATTTACATCCGCAGACTTAGGAGAAACATGCAGCCATGCTGCAAGTTCTTCACGGGTCATAAGCTCATCACCAGCTAAGCGCTCTTTGAGAACTGGTAGAATGGAATCAACCAGTTTACCAACCATTTTTTGCAAAAAAGAATCAGTCTGATTTGGATCAAGATTTAGGCCGAAGTCCATGTATATCACCTCCTTTCATGAGGTATAATTTAGTCAATCCAATTAATCGAGGTGATAAATATGAAAAGCTCTCATCGCGAACATGAAATGGCACTATATGCCGCTCAAGCCATGACCATTTCAGATATTGCTGAAGAAAAAGATAAGGCTAAATCTCATCACTATACGTACGATGCTCGATTAGGAATCGAAATATTCGAAGATAACTATAAGCATGCCCTCGAACATTATTCGGGACGCTTTCCCGATTAATTAACCTTTTCTTCTTCCTGTTTGGCTTCAAGATCTGATTGGATAGCGCCTATTAGCTGAAAGGCCTCCTTATACGACAGATCATTGCTAAACAGGATTTTTTCTATTTCTGATTTGGCCTTTGAAAACCTATCAGATTTTAAAAATGCTCGCGTGTCCCATTTACTCATATCGCTCGCCTCCTATGCTGGCTGTTCATTTAAGTAAAGGTCGCTCATACCAAGCATGTCCGCTGCTTGTGTTAAAGCGTCATAGTTCGTTGCTTGAACTTCGCTAACTGTGCTCGGCTCCCACTTACCACCGTTAACCCGAGATTTAAGGTTAGGGTTCAACATCGTATCGTTATACTCAAGCAAGAATTTCAGTGCTTCACGTACATTTTCAAATTCCATTGTTTTACCTCCTATGCTGGCTCCTTGTCGAATCGAAGTGACGTCTGTCGAATGATTGTCTTAGTTGCTGTAGATGGCTCCCAATCGTTGATGAAGTCCATTACCATCTGGTAGTCCTTCTTGCGTAGTATTGACCGAGCACTCACGTTAGCAATCTTCTTGATTCCACCGTTAATATCCTTAAATAACTCGCCACGTTGCTTCTTCGTAATATGCCCATAACTGTGAGCTACTTCTGACACACGTTGGTTAACTCGACGGCTAAGTGCGCTGTATTCAGGATTAGGAATAACTTGGTTTTCTTTGAGGTCTTTAACATCGCCCTCCACGCTATCCAGTCGTTGATTAGTTTCCTCATTGGCTTGCAGCGCCAATCTGGCAATCTCTCGTGGCGATGTTGGTAGTGCAAACTGTTTCGGGTTAAAGTAGTTTTCTTCCAGCTCATCAAACATGTCCCAAGCTTGATCAGTTCCAAGCATTTTTGAATGCCGGCTAGCACCACGCTTTGTCCAAAGAATTAGTGTTTTGGCGTTCTTCCCAACAAGGTCGAAAATTTCGACCCTGTCTTTGAACTCTTTTAGAGTTTCCCCTGTCAATTGGTAAAAATGTTTTCCCTTGACAAATTTGCTACGATTGTTGGCAAAATTTTGCTTAATACGTTGAGACGTTGTTCCATAGAACTCAGCTAGCTGTTCAGTAGTCAAAATTAGATCTCCGTTAAATTTAACTTGTTGTACTTCTTGCATGTGGATCATTCCTTTCTATACTTGGTGTTTATCAGTTTCATTCTTAATAGCCTTAACGCCCTCATCAAAATACAACCACTGTGGAACTTCCTTATCAGAATGTTGTGATTTGCTGTTACTCCAGCGACCATACTTATTTTGTCCCGGCTGTTCAGCTTTCAATCCAAGTTGGTTGCAAATCCGGCCAACCATGTTCGCTGACTTACCAACCAACTCGCCAACCTCACTAGCGCTGTATTCCTTACGTTTCATAACTGGGATAGTCATTTCACCAGTTAGCTCCTTAGCAGCTTGTGCAAGTAGTGTCTGGCTAGAAGTTTCAGAGTTCGTCGCCTGAGCAATTTTATAAAGCAAGTTTGCTTTACGAGTAGCTGCGTTCTTTTCCATAATTTCAAGTCGCTTACCAGCTATTAGTGATGGCTGATTCTGTTTGATGGACTGACGCATATTGAAATAGTTGTCGACCAACTCATCATAGATTTCCCAAGCCTTATCATCTTCGAGGATTTTTAGAAGCTTACTGTAACCACGTTCGGATAATAGGTAGATATTCTTAGTTGCATTAATTTGATTCTGTGTAAAACCGCTCTTGTTCAGAACAATAGCGAAATCTTTTTGTTTTAAATCAATAATGTCAACTCCGTCACGGAATCGTGACCGATTTCTATTAATTAGTAAATTGACATTACCGACTGTTTGACCATGAATCTTGGCAATGTCCTTAACCAGCATTGCCTTTTTACTTTCACCGAACCCACCCTCAATTCCAATGAATTCATATTGACCGATATGTTCATGACCGATTACTTTTAATTCGTTCATAGTTAATCCTCCTTAAATACCATACTTTTCTACCAAGTATTTATAAATTTGCTCAATTAGTCTCTCAGCCCCTTTGGTTGTCATTCGTTTGTTCAATGATAAATTTACAAACGTTGTTGATTTTCCAAAATGATTAGCAATTGATGCTTGTGTTTCTAAACTACGATGATTTGCTAGCCAACTCTTAATTGCTTCGGCTTTGTTGTTTGTTTCCATATGAATAAACATTTGCGTTCCTCTTTTCCTTAATATTTATTAAGAAAGTCCTTGTAATTATCTACAACATATCTTAGAATATAGACATAACGAAATAAGCTATTAAATACCTACTTATCGCCCACCAAGATGATTAATAAGTATTTTAATTTAGCCATTTTCTTAACTACTTTTCTTAACAAAGACTATTCTATGACAAATTGTAGAATTTTGCAACAAAAAATCTATAACTTGTCTTAGCAGCCTTTGTGTAATTACGGAGGATTATTGATATGACGCTGTTTGATAGAATAAAAGAAATTGCAAAAAAACGTGGATATTCCATTGCTGAGGTGGAACGAAAAGCGAATGTCAGCACGAATTATATGTACCAGTGGAAGACGCGCAACCCTAATCCAGAGACCTTAGCCGCCGTTGCCAAAGTTTTAGGGGTTTCAGTTGACTACCTTTTAACAGGCAAAGAAGACAATGCAGCTATTTCCGATAATGCTCGGCCCAAAGTACAAAAGATTGCCCGTAGAGCGACAAAACTTAACGATCAGCAATTAGACCAACTGGACGAAGTGATGAATGCTATTTTCAAAGAAACTTTTGGAGATGATGATAAATGAAACCGCGGTGGACATTTGCTAAAGATACAGCTATGCAACTGATTAAAACCGCTTCTATCAGTTTTCCTGTTAATCTTGTTCAATTGGTAGATCGGCTACCAAAAGTTCAGCTTATGAGTTATAACACTATGGTTAATAAAATATGTAATCATGGAATGCCTGTTGATGTAAACTGGGTTCAAGAACATTTAGCAGACGGCTCTCAAGATGCCGCATTAGTGAAAATGTCCAACCGCGATGAATTAATAATCCTTTACAATAGCGATACTCTTATAAATATTCCGCAAAGGATCCGCTTCTCGATTGCTCACGAAATTGGACATTATTTGCTTAACCATCCCTTTGTTACCAGTATTGCTAGGCAAGGCGAAACACCATCATCAATTACAGAAAAAGACTATTTGATTTATGAAGCAGAAGCGCAAGCTTTTGCTCAATGCTTACTTATACCCACCCCTTCATTAAAAGAAAACGATACTCTCAAAGACATTCAAATTAAATATGACGTCTCTGGTGATGCTGCAATTCATGCATATACGGAGTACCACGACCGTCGCCCTTGGGCGTGGCCTTCAATCCGTATTCCTAAGTATTCTTTTAATCATCCTCGTGTTTATAGCACCCCACCAACTACTGGACTTTTATTGATTGTTGGTGGCGGTACTCGAATTTATTGCCACAAATGTAAGGAATTAAGCATTAGTAAAAGTAAAGATCACAGTAATTTTTGCCCAATATGTGGTAACCGAGATATTTATGTATTTAACCAGTATAATTCTTTTTCATTCCATGAAAGGTTTGGTGATAAAGTTTTGAAATATCCAGATATAGTTGTTGATGACGACTCAAAGGTTGTTTCTTGTCCAGTTTGTCAAAACGAAGAAATTGACGGTGGTGACTTCTGCAAAATTTGTGGGACATATTTAACTAATAAATGCACTGGAATACCGTACAATGACATGCATGATCCATTTCATGCGTTTTCCGCATCTCAATTAATTTCATCAGATGGCTGCGGCACGTTATTGCAAGGTAACGCAAGATTTTGTACTTCTTGTGGATGTGTATCAACTTTTTACATTCAAGATTTGCTTAAAGACTGGAATGACGAAAAGTCATCTATTCTTGCAGAAAAAGCTATTCAAAAAGCTAAATCCATGCCATCTTAATCAATATTGTACTACCTGTTATATCTCATTAAAAAATTGCCCCACTGCCGCAAACAGTGAGACGTAGTAGCCAATGATATTGATACACAAATATTATTATAGACCAGATACGGATGTCGGTAAAAGCTGGGGAATTTGGAGGAATAATTGTAATGGGACTACTAATAATGATCGTCATCTTTCTAGCGCTATGGAAGATATTAGGAGCACTAGGCCACATTTTTTTACCAATATTGGCCGTGTTATTTATCCTGGCAACCTGGATTCCTTCACAAGCAATTGTTATGGTGATTTGGGTGCCAATCGCGATATTATATTTTATCGGCTTAGCCGGGTATAAACATGCTAAGTAGAACTAGTATGAACATATTTTAATCGGGGTAAAAGCTATGGAATTGTATGTAGGAACGTACAGCACACACGTGTTCGACTTTACCGTTGCAATTGGCATCATTTGCTTCATAGCGCTAGTCGTCATGTTAGTTTACTGGAATCACAAGCGAAAATAGCGCCCTCGCCCACTACCAGCCTAGCGGGCAACATGCGAGCGTAGTTCAACGGTAGAATAGTAGCCTCTTATAGGACACCCTTCCTTTATTTCTCGTTGCTACGTAGGTTCGACTCCCACCGCTTGCGTTGTAGCAAAAAAAGAAAGAAGGCACATTATGAATAAAGATATTTCAAGGTACGAATTAATAGAAAATATTACTAATGACCTGGCAGAGTTTATTAAATTAAACGCCATTATCTATCTACACAAAGATAGCTATTCAAAAGCAGAATACAATCGTATGCTTAAAGGAATTGAAGACGATCTGGCGACACGCTTCAAGCAAAGAGAGGAATAGTAAAATTTTACCAGTCAAGCCAATTGAATCATTTCAGTTGGCATCTTGCGAGCGTAGTTCAGCGGTAGAACATTATTCCAAGTCTTGAAGCCCATTCTTTCTTGGACTACTATGCAGGTCCGACTCCTGTCGCTCGCGTTGTAACAAAAAAGCACATCCGCTCCCGCCAAGAAAATGGATGTGCTACCAATAAAAATTAGTGGATTACTCCGCTCTTTTTACATACATAATATTATCACAACTAAGGAGGTGATGCCCGTCCTTTTTCCAAGCCCCCGCCCGGGATTCATGAAAGGATAGATAAATATGGCAAGTATTAGAAAACGTGGATCATCATGGTTAGTACGAGTCGCCTTCACGGACATTCACGGAAAGACGCACCAGAAGAATGCAACATTTCGGACAAAAAAGGAAGCCGAATACTTTGCAAATAGCAACGAGGTAACCAAAGCGCGTGGTGGTGACCTGCTCGGGTCAACCAAATCTTTCGTAGATTACTTTACTGACTGGTATGAAACTTACAAGATGCCAACCGTGGCAGCCTCTACTCGCAAGAATTATGAATTCACACTAGACAAACTGCAGCGCAATTTTGATAACATGCGCATGAGTGACATTAATAGATCAGCATATCAGCACTTCCTGAATAAGCTAGCTGATGAGTACGCCTATGAAACTGTTGCTAAAATTGCTGGTCACTGTCGTTCATGCGCCACAGATGCTCTTGAGGACGGTGTCATCACTAAAAATTTCACTACTAGGACCAAGATACCTCACTGCACCGATTATGAAGCAGAAGTTGGTAATAATTACCTTAGCTACGCTGACATGGTTGCGCTAAGTGAGTATACCCGTCCTAAGGCCTCAATTAATAACATAAGTGCCGCCATGGTACTAACCAGCTTAGTATCAGGTGCACGCTATTCAGAAGTTGCCGGCTTAACCTGGAGCGACATCGATTACAAGAACCAAACTCTTCGGATTGATAAAACTCTAGATTATAAGGGTGATATGGGCTTTTTACCAACAAAGACCAGGTCTTCAAATCGAGTCATTACAGTTCCGGATTATTTGATTAAGATTCTTGGCACATTACATCAAGATCAAGTCTCTGCGGGTGTTAAAAACAATATGCATCTAATTTTTGTAGGCAAGAACAGTTCGTCGGTGCCTAGCAATAACTCGGTTAATAAATTTCTGCGTACCGCACATGATCGACTTGGGATCAAGCATATCACATTCCACGGACTACGGCACACTCATGCAAGCTATTTATTGTACAAGAACGTGTCTATTTACGTGATTTCAAAGCGTCTTGGACATTCAGACGTTGGTATCACGCAACGCGTCTACACGCACGTTATTGACGAATTACAGCATGAACAAAGTGATTTGATTAATGAGGCTCTTGAGAATTTTTAGTGTTACAAATTTGTGCAAGAATGTGCTTGCACAAAAGTGCAAAGCATGTGCAAGCTGACCTACAAATCGGTTGTCCTGCATACGCTTAGCCTGGGTGGTTGGATTTTGGTCGGCCATCCCCTTCTTTGTAATATTGTAAAGGTACAAATGTGCAAGAATGTGCAAGAATGTGCAAGAATGTGCAAGATTTTCTGATATTGGGTGCTCTTGTATAACTTTTGGAAAAGCAAAAAGCCCACCATATCAATGATATGGTGGGCTCCTGAAGGTACTACAAGCTACCTGAATAGCTAAATAATACCGGCGATCGGGGTCGAACCGATACTCCCTCAACGGGAACTGGATTTTGAGTCCAGCGCGTCTGCCAATTCCGCCACGCCGGCAAAATAAAATGGGTGAAACTTACTGATCAGGATTATAACCTTTTCAGGAAAGGCGGTAACCGGATTTGAACCGGTGATGAAGGTTTTGCAGACCTCTGCCTTACCACTTGGCTATACCGCCATCATTTATTGCCCAAACCCAACTGGGTTAGCTGGATTCGAACCAGCGCATGATGGAGTCAAAGTCCATTGCCTTACCACTTGGCTATAACCCAATCAAAGGGCGGTAGGTGGGAATCGAACCCACGCGTGCCGGAGCCACAATCCGGTGCGTTAACCACTTCGCCACTACCGCCATCATGGCAGGGATAGTAGGAGTTGAACCCACACCGACGGTTTTGGAGACCGTTGTTCTACCATTAAACTATATCCCTATAAAGAATGGAGGGGAGTGGATTCGAACCACCGAACCCGAAGGAGCGGATTTACAGTCCGCCGCGTTTAGCCAGACTTCGCTACCCCTCCATAAATGGCGCGGGACGGAATCGAACCGCCGACACATGGAGCTTCAATCCATTGCTCTACCGACTGAGCTACCGAGCCATATCATTCTTCATGATGGAGTTTATTAAATTATTGATGAATAAATTCTCATCAGATGGAGGATACAGGGCTCGAACCTGTGACCCTCTGCTTGTAAGGCAGACGCTCTCCCAACTGAGCTAATCCTCCATAATGACCCCTACGGGATTCGAACCCATGTTACTGCCGTGAAAGGGCAGTGTCTTAAACCACTTGACCAAGGGGTCATATTTATATATCTAACTAACGGAGAGTAAGGGATTCGAACCCTTGAAACAGGTATAACCCGTTTACAGCATTTCCAATGCTGCTCCTTCAGCCACTCGGACAACTCTCCATGGCTTACCGTAGATAACTCCGACAGGCGGGCTCGAACCGTCGACATCTTGATTAACAGTCAAGCGCTCTACCAACTGAGCTATGTCGGAATAATCGCATGGCAACGTCCTACCCTCGCAGGGAGCGATCCCCCAACTACTCTCGGCGCTAAGAAGCTTAAA
>NZ_AVAQ01000004.1 GCF_000463075.2 Lactiplantibacillus plantarum EGD-AQ4 | reverse complement strand
CCACTGATTGATCACAAACTGCAGCCAGATACGCATCTTCCTTTTTACTTTGAGAATTAAAATTAATTAGCCGTTCATATGTTCCTACATAGTCGTTTAGACTTTGCTTTTTCGACACAAAAGTCGTTGACTGAACGACTTCACCGCCAATTTCTTCAAATGCCCGGGTACCTAGATGTGCCATATTAATTAATGTATCTTGCGTTAACGTCTGACGAAGCTTTTCAAAACTTGATAGGAACATCCATGCATGTTGCGTAATCATGGCGTAGTAACCATTTTCACTCACGAACATCCGCAAGCGTTCCATAAAAGCGCCAAATAAATCGGATTTTCCAGCTGGAAAGTGCTTCTTTACATATTTTCCAAGAACATCATTCATTTTTCCTGATCCCATATACGGCGGATTCATGACCCCGATGGTATATTTACGACATAAGAGTTTGGAAATCTCAATAATTTCCTTCAACTTAGTCTTTTTGTTCTCCATCTCAATGGTATCAAAGGATAGTTGCTCTTCTTTGAAATCAATCTCAGTAATTGAGTCTAGAGCTTGCCAATCTATCGAATCAGAAAAGTTAATGAGTGAGCCATAACTGTTACCATCATGAAAAGCATCCAGCAGACAGCTGATATCATTACGCTGTTTATCTGAAGTAACTAGTTCTTCAATGTCACTTGTCGATAAATCATTGTCTTCAGGAATATCGAAAATATTTGGCCGCATATTCAAATTCAAAAATCGACGATTATACTCACGGGCTTTCATACATAAAGCAAAGTATGCCAGTTGGAATGCACGAGTATCAATATCAAAGCCATAGAGATTGTGCTGAATAATATCCTTAACAGCGTCTCTTCTTGAGTATCCTTCTGATTCATACAATTGCACGAAGACATCAAACGCATAAACTAACACATGTCCAGATCCCATCGCTGGATCAATCAAGCTGATGTCTTTCAGCTTAACTTTTGTAAGGTCAGGTTGAGCGGCTGCTATTTCTACCAATACTTTTTCACTTTGCTGTGCTTCCGGCATATAATAATGCCACTCGTAATTTTCAGCAATCTCTGATTCTGAGCGCTGATCACCTTTAGCGTGAAGAACATCAATCCAATAACGTCCCAAAGAATTTTCAACCATGTATTTAACAATCCAATCAGGTGTAAACAATTGGGTCACTGCTGGAATGTCACTTTCAGAATACTTTCTTTTTTTGAATGCTAGGTCTTTCGGTTCCGTATTGTAATACTGATACAACCACCCAATAATCTCGACCTGGCCGCCCTGATTCACATCAAAATCAGCCTCACTAATATCATGAATTAAGTGCTGAATTACGCCATCATGATAGTTTGGAGTGAACAATAATTCGGCATAATCGTTAGTTTTTTCGAATAAATATGGCAGGTTTTCGTTTAAAGCGTTCGCCTGCTTGATAAAAAGCATCTGATACTTCTTATCCATATCGACCGTGGCTTCACTTTCTGAAGCACGATCCATGATTTGTTCTTCTTCATTGTTAAATGCACCCAGATATGGGACCAAATCAGCCACGCTTTGCATCATGATATCCGGTTCATTACGATTAGCTGAACTGGATAACACACGAATATGACTCGGTAAGTATCCATTAACTTCCATAAAGCGAATTGCAATTAGTCGGTTAAACCAAGTGTATGCAACTTCTTCAACTAAATCCTCGAAAGCTGTTTCAAAATCGGTCGATTCCTCACGTTCCTTCAGCTCAGCAACTAGCCTTTGACGCTTAACAATATTTGAACCCGTAATTGGATTACGGTCATCAACGTAATATTCAATTTCAGAGGTGGAAGTTTCCAGCTTCTCAGAAATTCCCTCCTCATCAATTCCTAACACATTCATTTGCAATTTGATAGCCGCAATCAATTTCTGTCGTGATTCAATCGCAAACTTTTTAATGGCTGTTTTATCCATTTGTTATTCCTTTCAACTTGATCCTAAAGATCAATTTTCAACTCATCCACATTATCCAACTGAGCAACCAAGACTTTACGTAATTGTGCCAATTGTTGATCAACATCTTCGGCACTAGAAACTTGCCATGAGCGGTTCACTGGCAAATTCTTGAGACTAACATGCTTTGTCTTATACTGAGGAGTTTCGGGCTCTGATGGCTCAATGTCAGACTTTACAACACTACTTGTACTGCTACCATCACTTGTATCAGTGGTTGGATTTGCTTCAGCTCGTTGGTTTTCACGTTCCAACGCAGCTTGTTTTTTCTCAATTTCAGCGATTTCTCGATCGATACGCGTTTTAAGATTGTCTTTCTTCACGGCTGCCTTTGACTTAATAACGACTAATTCATCCAAATTACGCGCTGATTTAGCTTCTTGAATGAATTGTTCGAATGACTGGTTAATTAAATCTTCAAACTGACTTGTTAGATTATTCTCACTCGCATAATCTAAAGTCGCCTGCCATTCAATATTCACATTGGCTTCAATATCCTTTTCATTCTTATCAAACTCAACACTGTATGCATTATTGAATTCCTCATTGAGTTCATTCAGCTCATGCAGCCGGTTGGCCTTGTTCGCGTCCACGCGTTTCTTAATCTCGTCGTAAATCTTACCAACTTCAGCACTACTGATGAATGAACTCGATTTTTCAAAAATATCAATCTTTGAAAGTGCATCATCCCAGATTTTTTCTTGCGCAGGATTATTGTAAAAATCAACCAATCCGTACTCGTACATATCATCTGACCAGTCCAAGAAATCATCTTGCAACTCAAATAACTTATCATAGAACTGATCAGTATCCGTCCGACTATTTAAGCTATCAATGAGTTCCGTCCCATTTTCAAGCACATTTCGTCCTGGATAACGCGTAGAATGACGTAAGAACCCCTCTAATGCAGCACGTTCTTTCAACATGCTTGTACGTAAGTTGCTGACCAAAGTATCATCTTCATCATCGTCAAAAATCTGACGTTTAAAGACTTCTTTGGCCACACTCTTGAGCGCCCGTCGCTTATCTTCAGATACCGCAACTCGTGGGACAATCTGCATTTTGTCAATATACTGCTTCTTCAAGAAGTAATTTGCCGTTTCAGCTGGTTTGGTGGCACTATCCATATTAATCTGCGCACCATTCACATATACCTTAATGCGATTGTCAGCAAATAGTTTTGCGACCAACCATTTGATATCAATGTCACGGTAACCATATGGTGCAACTCCGAAACGATCAAAAATCGATTTGTAGGTAACCTTACTGTTCGACCCGTTATTGGCATCCTGCACAATACGACTCATGATTGCCTCTACCGCCTGTTTGTTCTCATCCGGCGCAATTAGTTCTTGGTTGAATAAACTGATGACATCCTTTTCGGACTTAATTGCCGTAATATAGCTCAGGTACCGATAAATTTCATCAACCAAGTATTCCTGGGCCGAATTCAAACGACGTTCAAAGCTCTTACTTCCAGCTTCCAGTAAATCGCCACCAACATAAATGTCAGCACTTTCTAGCGCTTCCTCCAAATCAGTATGCGCCTTTTCAATTAAGCTTTGACGCTCTGCTCGTTTGACGTCAATAATAGTTTTAGAACGAGCATCAGTAGCAGCGCCATTAGCCCCCATAACAAACTTTTGAATTTTTAACGCTTGGGAAATATTACGACTATAATCATTATTCCGAGGCATATCAATAATGATTTGTGGCTCATCGGGTGATAATGCAATCCGCCTCAATTCGTTTTCATCGCGGTTATTGCCACTCTCTGGCGTATTTAATTTGAGACTTAACATGTTATTGGTCAACCCCATCGGCTGATCGTCAACAAACTCATTGAAACTAAACGTGTACTGCTTATTTAGCTTAGGATATGTGAATTTACGTTCGATTTTATCAGTTCCAAACAAGAAACTACCGATTTCACGAGAAATCTCGCTAGTCTCAACGTCTTGTTTCGAGATTGAACGACTAATCTCCTGTTCAGCATTCGTTAAGAATTCAAATCCTTTAGTAGTCTCTTCGATAAAGTTTTGACTAATCAAATCAGCCAGTGCTTCTTTGACGCGCTTCTCTAACTCGACCCGGTCGATATCGATTGAATCAATCATCAGCGTCACGACATTATTTAAGGTCGCATTAAAATTATCCACATATTTGACCATGAACAAAGTTTCTAGCACTTGAACGGCAAATGGATGCTCAACACCATCTGGATTTACACGTTCATTTTTGATGGCACGCTGAATAACAATCATATGGGTATGATCTAGGAATTGATCCAACCCTTGGAAGAAAATACTAAATGGAACTAAGGCGCGCACGTCTTCATTTTCAATCCGCTGTGCCGATTCTTGGAAGACCGCCAACATTGAACGTTCACCGTTTGCCAAATGCTTACCATCTGAGCCGTTTTCACGGATTGCAGTCAGCGTATCCTGCAATAAATTATATTGATAAGGGACAAATGGATAAACATCCGCAAAATTCTCCGCACTCTGGTAATGATCACGAGTAATATCTGATTCAAACGTCATCAAATTGTTGATCGCGTGCTGATCACTTGCGTAAATTTCCTTCAAAGCTTGCTCACTGTCAATCGTCTTCACCAACAGCCGCTTGTTGATAACTTCATCCACGTTTGCTGATGACATTGCGATTCGCGTATTAAAGCGTCCTTGGATTTTTGAAAAGTCTTGTCCATTAATGTGATCAGTAACTTGGTCAATGGCTTGCTGACTGGTTACGATGACCCATGCTTTCCCATGGGTATAGGTACCAAGGTCTTCTACCACACTCTGTAAATTCAACATCCGCTGTTGACTATCACCAATATATTGGCCAATTTCATCCACCAAAAATACTAAGTGGTAATCAGGATCCGTTTGTTGCTCGATATATTCATTAACCCGTTGCGCAAAATCTTCAACGCTAAGTGGGTATTCTGTCTTAAGTTGTTCAATGAATCCTTCAGCATTTTCTTCGGACATTTCATCAACGGCCACCAGAGCTTCCTTGATGGTATTTTTAAAGAAGGCAAAGCCATTTCTCGCTTCTAGCCATGTTCTGCCTTTGTTATCTAATTCTTGGAATTTTGCTTGGAAAGCTTCATATTTGCCATCACGAATCAAGTTGCGTTCCATATCGGCAATCCAAAAATCAACGCCGATCAGGCCAATTTTTTCATTAAAAACCTGCCAGAAGACATTTAGAATCGCATCTTTTTGTGACTTGCTGCCATTCTTCGCTTTTGAGTCAATGTTAAACAATATCGTTTCATTATGTACTGAAGTTGCTAATTGCATCGCATCAACAGTTTCCTGATTACCAATTTTGTTTTCATTTAGAAAATAATCAATTGCAGGCTTGCCAGCAACGTTACGATTTTCTAATAAATAGGCCAAGATTTTCAAGAAATGGGATTTCCCTGATCCAAAGAACCCTGAAATCCAAACGCCCATCTCTGAAGTATTATGATTAATACTTGCAGTATAAGCTTTAAAGAAATCATGGAAATGCTTCTGTAACTCGTGAGTTACAACGTATTCTTCTAGCTCTTGCTTGACATTCGCATCCTGTTCATCACCAATCGTAATGACACCTTTAATATTACGATCAATTGCCTTCGCAAATATATCTTTGATTTTCATTTAATGTTGTCCCCTCTTAACTTGTAAAAAATTCTAATTTATCTGAAACGCACGATAATAGTTATCTTCCTTAGTTTCCCCGAACATACTAAGGCTCAAGCTATTGTACTCACCAGGATAAAACAAAATAACTGGCACCGCTGAAATAATCTGATGCATCGTATTCAGTATTTTATGCGCACGAATTAATGGAAAAATTTCACCAATGCCAGTTAAAAAAATGACTGAATTTTCAGTATGCAAATGTTGCTCCATATACTTTACAAATAGGTTTTCTGAATCTGTCATTTTCAGCACATTGTTCAGCTGCTCTGTTAAATATTCAATACCTTCGTCTTTCTCCATATCAAAAACATTCTGCCTGATACCAATCTCATCCAAAAGTTTCCACATAATTTGATAGACGTTGAACTCAATAATATCAACACCAACAGATGCTTGATTGAAACGCATTTCCATCTTATCTATCGCCTCACGAACAAGCGGTTGATCTTCGGGCGCATAGCCTAAAATATAATACGAAACCTCGTTAGACAAACCACGACTTTCTTGAAAATCCTGATTCATAATCTTCTTTTGCAAATGTTCTAGTTTCGTTGTTGTACTTTCGATTTTGATCATCTCCCCAAAAGCACTGCCAGGTTACGATCAGCGTGCTTTTCTTGCAATAAATCCTCTAAGCGTAAATCAAGCATTGGTCGACGAACTTCATCGTAATCACCACAATCTTTAAGTAATCCTGATTCACGACAAAATGTCTTAAAAACGCCTGCTAATCGTTTCACAGTTTGATCAGTCCAGTTAGCAATCTGCGCATTTTCGATCCGTTTTTGATTAAAGAATTCTTGAATTTCATATTCATGTAACCGCGCATCACCTAGTATCAGTTCACCACGATAAACTTCATACATAAATTCGCTGAATAAACGATTCATATTCATTATTGAAACAAGATTAACTAACTTTTGATTGTTGATATCTAAACTCGTAAACAAATCAAAATAATCTTGATCTAACGTATCTAACCGCTTCTTTAATATCAACAACAAATCATGCGTTCGCGCGGCCGTTTTCTGCTTGAAATAATTCTCTTCCTCTGCTTTAACTCTAATATCAGCTTCACTGAGACCCGCATTTAGTAATTCAACATAGGCCTGGAACTCAGTAAACCAGAAAGAATGTGAAACCATTGCTGCACTGTATCTTGGCATCCAATTTCACTCCTCATCAATCAATAATTGATTTATCCACAATACTTGAGACTACTAAAATTATATCATACGCGCAAGTACATAAAGTTAGGAGTTCGATGTTTCCTAAAGGATTCATCAAACTCCTAATGTTCATTAAATTCACTTGTTTACTTGAATTCAAACTGACTACATCAATACCTTTTATAAATACGTTCGCAACAAATACGCCGGATAACTACTCCATCCAAAACAATAACTATTTAATAGTGTTGACCCATACGGTGAATAGTCTGCATCGTTAACATCAAAGACTTCCCAGAACGTCTCCGCACCTTGCTCGACCATTGCGCCCCAATAATTATTAATGACGGCGATGCCAGCATCTGTGCAGCCATTTTGAAAATACACTTCAGCTAATAAGGCCTGAGTACTGGGTGTAACGACGGTTACCTGAGTCGTAAACTTGGTCATTAGTGCATCTACAGCTCGCTTTTGTTCGCCATCAGGCAACACTCGCGCTAATAATAGATGAATTTGCCCCAACAAATTCACTTCTTTCTTAGGCCCACTGACAAACAGTGCTCGCTGCTGATCGTATAAAATTGACACGGTTGCTTGCTTTAACTGTACCAACCACGATTCAAACGTTGTCACTTCGATATCCGCAACCCAGGTCGCCAGCTGAATTAGACTGGTCACTGCTTGAATTAGGATTCCCTGTACCGCCGCCTGTTTATCACAGTCAGTTGACCAGTCCACAAAAACGTCCGACCGCGGACCGATAATCTGTGAAGCAGGCATCTGACCTCTGACGAAGGCCATTGCACGCTTTGCGACCGGATAGAGATCCGTCAGTACCGTCTGGTCATTGGTCGCTGCTACGTATTCTGCAAGAGCCATAACAAACTGCAATTGGTAATCAACCCAGAACAAATCATCGGCAATGGGCGCTGTCGTCCGCGTTAAAATATCCGCTGGCAAGCGTCCTTCTGAATCTGAGAATGTGCCAAACAAGTACAAGCATCGGCGTGCCAACGCATTCTGTTTAAAGGTGACGTAATTGACTTTAGCTTGCATTCGAAAATCTAACAACCACAAACGCTGATCACGTTTGGTACCATCTTCAAAAACCGACTGCATCGTGTTTCGTAACGTTGCCAGACAAATTTGATCAATTTTCGCCAGCATCGGCGGATCAGAACTAATCGGCCGCACCGCCTCCTTCAACACCGCACTAGCCGCCCGAAATTCCGCATCCGCCAACACGGGTTGCCACTTGAGCGACTGGCCCACTGGCTCCAGCATGATATACCGGCAGCTATAGCGGCGTTCAAATTCGACGGTTGTCGGCAAAACTTCCACGTGCCGGGTGTCATCTTGAATCCAGGATAACGGTAGCCAACTCTCAACCTGGCTGGCATCCACGCCGAGTTCTTGTAGACGTTCAGCAAAGCGTGTCCGCATTAACAGTGGTGCATCCATTGGCGAACCTGCCACATCGAGCGCAATCCGAAAATGACCGACGTATACGGCACCTAAATCTAAAATCAACCGTTCATTTTTGTTTAGCTTGATTGGCCCGGTCACCGGTTGCCAGCGGGCTGCTACTAAAGCAGCATAAGTCAGCTTAGACATGACTAAGTAGTGTCGTGGCGCAATCGTTCGCGTTCTTAGCGGAATCGAAAAATTCGCTTTGGTAAGTAATTTTGGATTGGCAGTAAAAGATTGGTCCGTAATCTGATAGAACTGGTTATCGTTAAAAGTCACTGTCATCTGTATCCCTCGCTTTATCTTGTCTGCATGTTTCCACGGTCAACACTCAAACGCACATTATGGTTAGCCGATTCCGATATCGCCACGACTTAATTGCTCACTATTCCGGTTCCCAGTGTTCAAAAGCACTGACTAAGTTCTGCGTCATATGAAATTCACTCATGACTTTGACTAAGGTGGCCTGCGCGTTCAAAAATAACGTGGAATGAACAAAGCGGTGCGCTTCCGCATTTTCGGCTAATCGCCGCGCCTGTAACTGTTGTGCCGTCAATAACTCGGCCTCGGCGCGTTGTATCTTTTCACGCGCCGCTTGGTAGCGATACCCGGCAACATCAGCTAATGCCGCGGCAATCAGTGAGCGGGCATTCCCGATGTTTAAAATCATGGCCATGGTGACATTCAGCGTATGTTCAGTATTTATCTGTTGCATATGATCCCCCTTCAATGCGCAGCGGAGTAACGTCCCCCACCACTTCTCTTGCCAACTCCTTGACCAATATCAGCGCACACGTCCTGAATTTTTGCCGTTCCCCATACTGTCGGCACCGTGCCCGATGATCCAATTAACGATTGCCAGGGCGCACCGTCACTTCACGTGTGTCTTGACACCATTAACTTATCTCACAGTATAGCATTCGTTTACAGAAAAAATGGAGGCTTTTTCCAGAATATACATAAACTTTACAAAACGAAAACCGGGCCTTTTTACGTAGATACGCGGTCCGGTTCTAAAATCAGTTAATATTTTATGATTTGTTTTCCAAACTATCTAGACACCCTGAAAACGCAACAAAAACGATCATTAAAAGTCATTATGGTCCTTAGTTTCATCACCATATTGCCAGCGCTGCATTTGTTGCGCAGTCGCCGCACTCTGATAAGCGTTCCCGTCAAACCAGGCTTCAGCGCCGCTCCCCATCATCATGACAGGAATCTGGCGCCCATCAAAGTAGTGGTAGCGCAAATAAACATAATTGCCGGCCCCAGCACCTTGGTGTGCGCCTTTGATATTGATCCACTTGCGGCCATCAAACGGTTCATAATCCAGCTTCAAATCATCCGTGCTATTTTGCGTAAACGACTTCACCTTATGGTCGTACTCGTCATAGTAATACCACGTGCCCTGGTAGGTCTGCGGCCACTGGTTGGCGTCGACGGCACTGGCCGTTCCCGCGGTGAGGCTCGTATCAGACAGGATTGCCGGTTTCGTCCCGGTGATGATTTTGGCAAACCCAGCTTGAAGCGCGCTATTTTGCGTATCGTGGAGAATCAACTGGTCGCCGTTAGTCGTTTCAGTGACTAGGACCACTGGCCGTTGATTGTGCAGGCAGAAGAAGTAGGTGATTGGGTAGATTGCCTCCGCCTTACCACCCGTTGCGACCGCAACCACTTGCAGCGGACTGCTGTCTTCACCATCCGTCGACCATTTCAAACTAACCGCCTGACTGCCCCATTTGACGTGGCCGTCCAAGTGCCCATTCTTGATTACTTCCGGAAAACGATAGCCCAAATGGTCAGGTGCCTTGTCATCATACGTGCCGACATAGGTCTGTCCCATCTCGCTCTGCCAGGACGCCATAAACGTCGATAAGGCGGCCTTTTTCCCCGTATTCCACAAGGTGGCCTGCGTGCTGGACGCTGAGTCATCGGTGGCACTAGCCGCATTTGCTTGCTTCGACTGGCTGTGTTTGACTTTGGTCGTTGTCGTCTTCGCGCTGGATTGCTTAGTTGCTGACTGTGATTGCGACGAACACCCCGCTAATAATAAACTGCCCAAAATTAATCCGACCCACATTCTTTTCATCTGATTCATAACCGGTCCCGTACCGGTATCCCCCTATTCTGAATTGCGCTAGCGCCGCTGGTTGGTGACAATGCCGAAACCAACCATGCGGCTACAAACGATTACCTTTATTGTACTAAAAAAGTCGGTGCCGTAGAACTGGTTCATAATCTAAATCATCACCAGCCACACGTACCGACTTTCCAACTATTTATTTAATTGTGATATTCAAGGTTCCTAAGTGCGTGATGTGGCCCGTCAGCTGGTCGCCAGACTTCAAAAAGACTTGTGGGTCCCGGCCAACGCCAGTGCCACTCGGTGTTCCAGTGAAAATCAAATCTCCTGGCTGCAAGTCACAAACCGTTGATAAGTAGTGCACGAGGTCGGGCACTTTGAAAATCAGTTGCTGCAGTGGGGCTTGTTGCATCGTTTGACCATTGACGGTCGTCGTGATCACTTCATCATCCAAATTGGCCAATTCATCGACGGTCGTCAACCAGGGCCCAACTGGCGCGTAATTTTCAAACGACTTGCCCATCGAAAACTGAGGGTTGTCGTTTTCAAACTGCACGTCACGATCGGACAAATCTTCACCGACCATCACCCCCGCGACATGACTCATCGCGTCAGCGACGGGAATCTCGCGTCCGCCGCGACCAATCATGACGACCAGCTCCGTTTCCCAATCGGTCTTAGGGCCATGGGCAGTCACAGCTACGTTGGCTGGGGCCAGTGAACTACTGAACTTCGTGAAGATACTTGGCACCTTGGGTAACGTGATGTGAATCTCTTCGGAGTGGTCACGGTAATTCATCCCAACGGCAAAAATCTGTCGTGGTTGCGTGATTGGCGCAGCTAAGTTCTCCGTTTCAAAGGTTTCAACTGGCCCTAACTGCCGCTTATCCGGCGCCATATACAGCGCTTCCAAAATTGTTTGTGCGTTCAAGACTGGTTGTCCCTGATTTTCAGCCGTAATGATAAATGGTCGGTTCGCACGCATCCCAATTTTCATCTCAATCACCTCATTAATTAATTTCATCCGTTTCATTGATACACTCACATAACCATAATAATAGCGCCAATTTAGTTGGGAAACAATGCTTGCATCTCGTCGCTGGGTAAGGTAAGCTCAATGAAACTTCAGAAAGCGATTGTTCAAAATTGTCGAAATCATCAACACGCGTCCATCGTCGACCCATGTGATCGATGTATCCTAGCCACTGCCTGTTCACGAACTGATAGCCACTGAACAGCCATCTTTAGCGAGCACGAATCGCTAATTCCATTAAAAAAGGTGCCCGCCTAATTGCCGGACACCGCTAACCATATCGATTGACGTCAACTTTAATGTTGCATGTCAGGTTCTGGTTTTGGTTGTTTATCACTTGGATGTTCCTCATGGTGCGAGGGGTCATCTGGATGTTTCTCGCTTGGTTGCTTGTCATCTTGCTGCTTATCATTCTGTTGCCGCCATTCTTCCATCGTTAACATATCTTTAACGACCATTTTTAACTTAGTTACTTGATAGCCAGTCATTGATTTGACCGCTTTGGCGATCTTTTCAGCGACCCGGTTCAAGATTTCTTGCCCGTTCTTGCCATATGCGAGCACGGCTGTTAACTCAATGCCCACAGTCTGATCATCATCATCAGTATCGATGGAGACGCCCGTTTGTGGCCGGTCCTTATCGGTAAACCGGTTGGAGATGTCGTCGATCAGATTCCCTTGTAAACTCAAGATACCGTCGACTTCTTGGGCCGTATTGCTCGCAATCTTTGCTAATACATTATCATCAAAAACAACTTCAGGTTGTAACGTGGTTGTGTCTGCCATTTAGAATTCCTCCTCTAAAGTCTGTCGTCTCGGCCACGGTGGGCACTAACGACTCAATCATTGCAATTTCAACGATGGCTGGCTCACACTGCGACGTACTTGTCATCAGTGCGCAATCAGGTTATTCAACCTGCCGATTGTCCGTGGACTGGTTGGTATTCGGCTTGCCGGTTGCCTGGTCTTGCCAATCGCGCTTGCTCATCACATCGCTGACGTGGACCTTGATTTCAATCACTTGTAATCCGGTCAATCGTTCAACGTCTTGCTTAACGCGCTGGCAGACTTGGTTGAAGATTTGGCGCATATCCTTGCCATATTCGACAATCATCGTCATGTCCAAGGCAACTTGCTTTTTGCCGACTTGTGCGTCGACCCCCTGCGTTGGGTCAGCTTCATCACGAAAACGGTTCGTTAAATTGCTTAACATGCCGCCTTCTAGGGATAATACACCGTCGACATTGCGGGAAGCTAAACCGGCGATTTTTTCAATCACACCATCGTCAAACGTCAACTGCGTCTGTAATTGTTGTTCTGTTTGTGGCATTGTAATTCCTCCCATTATTTAGATAAATACTCACTCAACTTCTGGCTAACAGCGGCCAAATCAATGTGGACGAATCGCCCAATTGCCCAGCCAATCAGCCCCAACACTGCGACTAATAGGACTGCTGAAAAACTGGTTAGTACCCAGACGATTCCTAAAAGCAGTCCAATCAGAAACCCATACTGTGCGTTACTCATTAGGCGCCTCCTTTACACCACGGTCAGCTTGCGCTCATGGTCAGCTGGCCGAACTTGGACGACCGGTTGTTCAACCTTCAATCCGAGTTGTTGGCTCAAGTAATCCTGCGCAATAACTGCCGCTTGTTGTGCGACCGACTCTAGTTTGGCCTTCTCGCTCACCATCGAGTCAATTTTGACCCGTACGCGGTGGCGATTACGTAACTTAATTTGAACATCGGGATTAATCAAATTCAATTGACTAACCAACCGATACTGTAAGTCGCGTTCCAAGGCCCGTTGTGGAATCGTCAATTGGCCGTTATCGCCCTCATAAGTCAGCATGGTGACCTTAACGGGTTTGAACAAGCCGACAATAATCATCAAAATACCGACGATACCAGCAACAGCGGCGAACACAATCAACAAGCTACTCCAGACCGTCGGATAGCTGATCGTCATCTCTGCCAACCATTCCGTGAGCCATGGAATCGGATACAATTGACCTAGTTCAAAGACCGCTAACAACACTAAGATGATTCCGACAAGTGTTACCATGAACTTCGCAAAGCGGCTCATTTAATCACCGCCTATCGCTTCTTCGTCATGCCGAAGATTGCTGAAACAATCAGCACTAAGATAATTGCGCCGAGAATCGATGGGACTAATGCCATCCCTGCTAATGATGGTCCCCACGTCCCCAACAGTGATTGCCCGATCCAGGCACCAACTAAACCAGCAATGATGTTACCGATAATTCCCATTGGCACGTCCCGACTAGTAATCGCACCGGCCAACGCCCCAATAACACCACCAACGATTAATGACCAAAGCCATCCTAACATAGTGATCACTCCTTAACATTTAGAATTTTTATTACATGCTTATGATAACCATAATATTATTCACAGACAATTAATATGCATAGTTGAATTTGTGATTGCATCAAAAAAGCCGTCTAAAGCCAGTTATGACAACACTTTGCACGACTCAATCATGCAAAAATCTATTAAAAGAGACGTTGCAAGCCATGGTCCACTTGTAACGCCCTCATCAATATCACAGATTAGGACTGTCTCGACCTACACCGTGAAAGCTGCCAACGATTCTAATAACCACAAATAAAAATCGGCCGCATTTCCATAACAGAAACACGACCGAATTTAGTTTTGACTGGTCAGGATGATGCCCGACCTCAGTTTAACTTGGCCTCCAAGTGCTGGATTGCAGTTTAACTGCCAATCGGAATGCCAGACTTTATCCTGGTACCGGATTACGGTTTTATTGGCAATCATAATGCCAGATAACTGTTTTACTCGCAGTCGTACCGTCAAATTACAGCTTCACTGGCAATCGTGGTGCCCAACTTTAGCGCCACCTCGATACTTTTTCAAGCGTTCACCACTCATGCCACCCGGACACTCGTTCATTAATGATCAGGTTCATCGCTAGTGTCCACCGAAATGCTTAACTCGCTTTAGCCGGCGTCTGTTTGGCTGCATGCAAGGCATCATTGATGACTTTGGCGTATAAAATATCGCCTGCGCGAATACCGCCAAAGTGGACACCGTCCGTTCCCTTAAAGACTTCTGGATGTTGCGCCGCGATTTTGCCCCAGTCCGCAATCGTAATGAAATGATACTTTTCAGGTAGTTTACGTTCCAATACCGCTAACTTTGATGAGTTCCAATTAGCATCAGCGCGTGCGTTATATGGCGTCATCAAGATCAGTTTATGCCCCGGCTCCAGGTCATGAATAATTTTCATGGTCTGTTCTTCATAATCATCCAGGGCATTAGTCCCAATACAGATGACCACGTATTCGCGCAGTGTGTGGCTCCGTTGCTGATTCATCATGACTTTATACGCCAGATTCATCGTCCGGTCACCCTCCGCATCGATGTTACTATTGGCAACGTGGTCCCCTAGATAAGAACGTGTTCCCAGCGTGACACTATCGCCAATGATTGACACGCCCGGTGCCTTGGCGGGTGCGTTTTTGCGGCTTGGCGCTTGCTTTTTCTTCGGCGCGACTGCCGCCAAGACAGCATCATGGGTCGTGGCCACTTTATCGACGTCCTGATAAATGCCACTGATCCATAGGTTTTGTTCCAAAGTCGACAATTGAGGCGCATTTCTTATCACCACGCCCGCGTTGACTGCCAACAGAACCCCCGCCGTGATGACGGGCAATTGTAGCTGGCGCCAGGTGACCCGATGCCCAAATAGATGGCCCCGTTTACCCGCAATCACTGGTTCTAAGACGTAATACGACAAGGCTGAAAGTACGATGGACAGCACCGTCGTGAGCAAGGCTGCCAGCCAATTGACCATCATGTGCGAAAAAATCACGTACAGCGGCCAATGATAGAGATAGACGCTATAACTGACATCGGCTAGAAAGCCCATCCAGCGGGGTTCGTTGAGATTAGGCGTCTGGTCATGAAGCAAGCGCGCCCCGTAAATCATGACGCCCGCCAGTACCGTCGCTAGCAACAAGCCACCCTGATAGGTCTGCAGGGCTTCGAATTTCATTTCGTAGCCCAATGTCACTAATAAAATGAAGCTGATCAACATAATTGCTGAAGCTAAAATTGGGTTGCTGTGCGCCGTCGTCCAACGATACAGCGGTCCCTGAGCCTTGATACCACTCAAGATTCCAATCAGTCCGCCGACGAAGAATGGAAAACAATGCGTTAGGCTTGAGAAATAGACCGGTGAAAAATCCTTCAGTCCGACCGCGCCAAAGGTCATCATGACCAGGCTTTCAATCGCAAAAATCGTCGTTAAAATGCCTAAGCCCCACCGGAAGCGCGTCAACGCTTGCCGACCACTAGCTAAGCGGCGACTGATTTTAGCAACAACCCAAGCAACGAAGCCCCAAACGATGTAAAAGTGCATTTCGACTGCCAGCGACCACGTATGCACAAACAAGTGTGGGATAAATTTATTTTCATAACTCCCACCCGTCGCAATTTCAAAATAATTAGTCGTGAACCCTAAGGCCGCTGCAACTTGCTTGCCAATATCAGTCACAAAATCGTGATCGATAAGATAAGTTAGTGGTAACACGACCAACACGGCGATGAATAGGGGTGGCACGATCCGATAAAACCGGCGGCCATAGAAGGCCATTAGTTTAAAATTATCTGAACGGGCAAATTCGTCGACCATCAGCGATGTTATCAGAAAGCCGGAAAAGGTGAAGAACACATCCACGCCAATAAAGCCGCCGGTGAACTGGGTCTGAAAAAAGTGGTACGTTAATACCAGCACGAGCCCGGTGATTCGTACTAAGCTAAACCATTTAATCCGCATTTTCTAACTTCCCATCCGCCGTAATTTTTTGTGCGTACGTCTTATTACCAATATGTAACTTGACGACACCGCTGAGTTCGCCCTTGTCGAAGTTCCCTTGTAATCGCCAACCACTTGGCGCAATAAATTCACCGGGACCTTCAAACCGGCCATTATCAAAGTGACCGACGTAGCGCCCCTGTTTTTGAACTTGAAGCGTTCCCCGCCCGTCAAATTTGTGTTTGAATACGGCGCCGTTATAACTCATTCGACCATGGTCCAGCCGAAGACTTTGCTTCTCAGTCGTCGCCGGCATGAGACTGATTACTGCGAAGGCGATAATGCCAACAATCGTTATTATTTCAAAGATCATTCTGCTCCTGATTTTTCCCATGTTTCCGTTCCTTTCACAACCCCGGTTACCCCTGAATCTATCCCGCCAGTTCCCCAACCGTCCGCAGGATTTCACACAACAACTTTATCATCACTCAAAATCGATGATTTACAACAGTTCACACATATAAAATAATTAAACAAACTATTGAATATATCCTAATAACTATACCGATTAATATTTTACTAAATATTCTGTCCAGTGGATAGACGAAAATCAATAGGCGCTGATTTTTTCATCAATAATGATATCAGTTTTGTAAAGTCAACTAAAACCTAATCATAACCATTCTGACACGCGAAAAAGCAGCCAACTTAATGTCTTTGACTGCTTTTTCCAGTAATTACTTTCATCGTTACAACAAATCAGTTCCAGTCACCCAATTTGCCCTAATCAACATATCAATAAAGAATTGACCACATCTCAAAGTAACCGATATCGTCTGAGCTGTACGATGCACCCTTGCTGATGGGCAGAGCGTGACACGTCTCTAGTTTGAGCGTTTCATTGTCTTTTCTTCAATAGACACGACACTTAAACATGTGCCAACAACTGACCATCCAACTAGTAACCGCCTTTTACTACTATGCTTACTCTTTTTTAATTAACTGCTGGCCATTTTGAATCGATAATACTTTTTTATCTTTAGAAATTTTAGCAGTCGGGCCATTTGCGGTTTTTCCCTCAAAGGTGACCTCATTATCTTTCACATTAAATGTGCCGCTATATTTATCCCTATAAGTCTTTTTTGTCCCCAACCAGTTAACCTTTGTTACGACTGTTTCTTTATAGTTTTTGCCATCAAAAACAATCGTATCGGTTTTCCAGTCATCAGTTGTACTTGTATATGTTCCCTGCAATCCGCGTGGCTTCAGTGCAATGACTGCAATGACTGCAATCACAATCACCACAATACCAATAATAACGCCAATGATACTTTTCTTAGAAATATTCATCTACTTCCTCCATTTATACATATGCGCATGCACTTGCATGACGCGCATTCAAGCTTTCATTTCCGATTAATTCCCAGCAATTCGCGCAAAACCGGCTTTAAGTTTCGCGTTCTCAGTCTCTCCTAGAATAGGGGTCCCATCTCGACTTTGATCCACTAGTACGATCGGAGAACCGTCTTTAAACGCAAAGAAGTACGTAATATGGTTAGGCAATGGCGGTTTGGTCCCATTATGGTTGTAGATCGCGACAACGTTATATTCATGCGTGCCCTTACCGCTTGGTGCCCAGGCAATCGAAGCCCGGTGTCCATTGAAGATAACATCTGACAAATCATGTGGATACGATAATCCGGTCGAAATGTCTAAATCATGCACACCGTCATACTTGGTGTAGTCCTGATCCATCGTCTTTGACCACTGCGTCATGAACGTGTCTAATTGCTGGTCCTTGCTGGTGTTCCACAAAGTCCCACTTTTCTTGGTGGCTGCCGTCGACTGACTAGTACTTGACGTCTCTTGTGCAAACACTTGCGTATAATTATTATTGCTAGTCCAAACGGTAATCAGATTCTGACGATTAGTCTGGCCATCCCCGTTAACTTGATACTCACTAGTACTACCAGCTGGGTAGAACGTCACCGCCCAATTAATCGCTTCATCTTCAGTCGAAACGCTGAATGTTTCAGCATTGCTGTCAAACTTAGTCGTTTTGCTTTCACCATCGACGGCAATCCCGTTCTTTGCCACCGTTAATGTGCCGGTCGTAATCTTGTCTTTTGACACTGACAATTGGCCGTCGACCTGACTCGTGTCAAACTCTAAGCCATTGCCCTTATGGTAATTCACCTTAGCGCCAATCATTTTCCATTTGCCACCCAGTAAACTACGATAATTGCCGTTCTGAACTTCACTCAGATTCATGTGCGTGCCGTCCGTTGTCGTCTTCTTCTGCTGCGAAGCTGACGCGAGACTGCTGTCTGCTGATGAAGTCTGTTGCCGTGATGTCACGCGTGTCGATGAACTTGAACTTGAAGCACGACGCGATGTGCGACTGGTCGATGCGCTATCCGGATGTTGCGCATTTTTCTCGCCGCACGCCGACAGCGTCACTAACACCGCGAGACACGTGGCACTTAGCACGATTTTTTTCAAGCCACTCATCATTATTTACGTGAATTCCACGCTGAAATCGTTGAAGAAACTGCGGCAATTCCGGAATTGACCGCTGTTTTGTGTGCATTGGCCGCAATATCTGCTTGGAGACTCTTGATTTCTTCTTGAGCAGCCAACTGATCTTCTTGGTAGTGCTGCGTTTCTAAAAGGTTGAAGGCTGCTTGCAAGTCTAGCGCCCGATTCTCGTTCACTAACTTCCAAAGCCGTAACGCGTCCCAGTAGTTGTAAAACTTCTCTGGAAAGCCGTTTGCCTCTTGTTGATAAACTGGGTTAGCCAGCTCATCTTGCAAGGTCGCTTGGTCTTTTTGAATCGCTTCATTAGTTGGTGCCAGATAGTGTAGATACCTGAAGGCAAACAATCCAACGGCAATCACGGCACAAGTGACGACGACACCAGCGCCACTTTCAAACAATAGTGCCACCACTGCCAAGACCGCGAACGTGATAATCATTTTATGAAATCGTTTCTTATCAGTAGCAAGTTTTTCTCGATCGGCTGCCAATGCTTGTTGTGCGCTGGCCACACCCGCTGTGGCACTCCGCTTGTTCTGTAAAAAGTCTAAAAGTTGTTCCTTCGTCATTTGTCCTTCCCGCTTTCTATTCCATTTATTTAATTAAACCCGCTTACGACGCTTAGTTACACCCAGTAACCCAACTAATCCAATCATCATGAGCCCTAGTACTGAAGCCGTACGACCAGTTGCTTCATCCGTTTGTGGCAATGTATTGGTTGATTTAGTCGTGGCCGCAGCCATTGCAGCTTTCCGCCGTTGTAAAGTGGTTACCTGTTCAGTAGTTAATGCGTGGTGGGCCTTTAAAGTCACAGTATTCCCATTAGACGTCGTGTGTGCTAACTTCGAAACAACCTGGTTTTCATTGGCCACAACTTGTTCAGTATTATTAACCTGATCATCTTGGGCTGCATCGGACTTAACTGTCTCCCGGTTTGCACTATCAACGGCATCATTGAGTGCTTTCGTTTGCAATAACTGGTTTAGCTTAGCTTGCGCCACAGCCAATGCTTGTTTAGCAGTCGTTACCGCTTGTTGTAATTGTTGATACGTCGCTGCATCACTATCCGCAGTCGTTTGAGCAGTTTTAAGCGCTTGAACGGCTTGATCATAGGCCGTTTGAGCGTCAACAACGGCTTGCTTAGCAGCAGCTAAATTGGAATCTGCATTGGTTAACGTATCTAAATAGGCCACTTTGTTAGCTAAGTCTGCTTTACCAGCTTTTAGGGCCGCTTCAGCACTGGCTAACTCAGCCTTGGCTTGATCAAGGGCCTGTTGAGCTGTTGCTAATTTGGCCTTAGCTGCATTTAAAGCGGATTGCTTTTGCGCTTGTACTGCTCGAGCAGCTGACAGCGCTGCCTTTGCATCGCTCAATGCCTGTTGCTTAGTCGCATCACTAGCACTATTTTCATCAACCGCTTTTTGAGCCGTTGCAACTGCGGCAGTTGCGGTTTTAACCGCGGCTTGGGCGTTAGTTAAGGCAGTTTTGGCACTAGCTTGCTGTTGCTTGGCCGTGGCTAAATTAGTGTTAGCGGTATTCAAAGATTGTTGGGCCTTTGTGACGTTAGACGTAGCGGTTGCTAAAGCAGTCTTAGCGGTATCCGTGGCTGACTTTTTAGTAGCAAGGTCATTTTCCAGTTGCTTGATTTGGTCAGCGCTGACCGTATTTGATTCGATTGGGGTGGTGTCAAATTTAGACGCATCTTCAAAGTAGTCAGAACGTTGAGGAACAAATACAAAGTGTGAATAGATTATACGTGTTGTTCCAGGAATCCCTTTATAATCTGTCAATGTAGACTTGCTAAATGACAAACCAAAGGATTGGTCTTTACCACCACTGGTATCCCCCAGAATATTATTGGCATGCCCCCATTCTGCGCCGTTGAACATGAAGCCCCTCAAAGATTCATACACCTGCTCCATAAAATCATCCAATGTCAAATTCCATGAACCTTCATGCACATCACCTGAGGTGGCCAAGTCTTCGAACATATTCATCTTTGTATGTGAAATTAGTCCATTTTCAGCGGCCGCCTTATTGATGGCAGATACATCATGACCGTTCTCATTGCTCCAGTTATCGATATCATATTGTTTGGCAATATCAATCGCAAATTTGATTCCGCCAGCGGTTACATTTACGTGACCGTGTCCTGTAAATTTTTGTCCGTAGCCATCAATCCAATCAGAATCGCCAAATTCATCACGCATCGAATTAATTAATTGAGCTGCATATTCAGACAATCGTTGCATCACTTCAGGGGTAAAATCATCGAAACTATTAATTTTAATTGCTTGATCAGCAGAATTTGATTGATAATGTAAAGAATCCTCAATAGCCTTACCAGCCTTGATCAAAGCCTGCTTATTGGCATCACTCTGATTATCATTGTAAGATCGTAAAGCCTTAATATAATCTTGACTCAAGTGGATTTGATTGGAATTTTCTTGTCCTTGACTTTGAGCACTATCTAAAGCTTGTTGGGCATTACTTTGTGCCTGTTGCGCAGTATCGACATTCTTTTGAGCGTCATTTTGAGCCTGATTAGCCGTATCCAGGTTCGTTTGCGCAGTCGCCACCTTAGTCTGTGCATCACTAACTGCCTGACTAGTCTGCTTCGTGGCATCTGTAGCCTGGTTAACATTGGTTTGCGCTTGGCTTAAATCTTGTTGCGCCTTGGCTAAATTTTGTTGGGCCGCAGCGGCATCCTTGCCGTCGACAACGTCTTGTGCATGATCAACTTGTGCTTGAGCGTCAGCAACCTTTTGATTAGCTTGCGTCGCATCAGCATTGGTTTGATCGACCGTACTTTGGGCACTAGTCACGCGGTCACCAGCCTTGGCTACGTCCGTTTTAGCCGTATCAACCGTTTGTGTTAATTGCTGATTTTGATCTTGCTGGTCAGTCACCGCATCTTGTGCTTGGCTAATCGCATCGTCAGTCGCACTATCAGCAACTTGTTGTGCCTTGGCTTCATTCGTCTTGGCAGTACTTAAAGTAGTTTGTGCTTTAGTCGCTGTTGTTTGCGCAGTCGCTGCTTGATTGGCGGACTGTGATGCGGCCGTTTTAGCCGTATCAGCAGCTGCTTGGGCTTGCCCCGTCTTGTCCTTTGCATCATTCACAGTCGCTTGCGCATTCTTAATGTTTCCATCAATTTCTGCTTGGCTTGTCTTTGCAGTTTGCACTTGCCCCGTTGTTGCATTATTGCTTGCCTGATTGGTCGTATCCGCTTGGGCGGTAGTTGCAGTACCAATCGCAGTTGCGCCCGCAGCAATCAAGGCCGTTGACATCAACGTAATTCGTGTTTTTTTCATAGTAATTTCCTCCAATAGTCTTCCATCAACTAAATACACTATAAAAATGAGTATTAAAAATCCTTTTCTAGCATTTATAATATCATAAAGAAATCCATTTTGGTATATCTATTGCTACTATTGTATTTTAAATACCACAATTTTCTATAGAATGAACCTATGATGACAATGGAATATTTTGGTGACAAATTAAAATCGTTAAGAAAAGCAAAGAAGTTGACCCAGGCTGAATTGGCGCAACAACTCGATATTTCAAAATGGGCCATTACTTCTTACGAACAAGGAAAGACATACCCTAGCATTGAAGTTTTAATCAAAATTTGTACAGTTCTCGACACGTCGTCTGACTATTTACTTGGAATCTCTGATAAATTACCGGTTAAGATGAGTACACTCGGTTTTACGGATGAGGAGGTCCGATTGTTACTACAGTTCTTAAATTTATTTCAACAAAACAGAACACCCATGGATAAATAAAGACAGCGACCGTTAACGTGTTTACCCATTTAGCCAAAAAATAACCTGAGCTCCAAATATCATTGATTTGATATTTAGAACTCAGGTTAATTTGTTTATTGCGATAGGGATAAATATTTAAAGTTACAAATTACGCGCGCTTGCGTGGCTTGGCCAAACCTAATAGTGCCAGACCGGCAGCAAGTGCACCAACTGCAACCATACCAGAATCTTGTTTCTCATCCGTTTGTGGTAACGCCGCCGCTTGGCCAGCTACTGGTTTGGCAGCGGGCTTCGTAACCGTCTTCGCCGCGCTGTTCACGGAAGTAGTCGCCGTCACGTTAGACTTAGTGTCAGTCGTAGTGGGTGCAACCGTGTTCGTCGTAACATCAGATTTAGCATCAGTCGTAGCAGTAGCACTCGTATTCGCAGTAACGGCAAGCTTTTGTGCTGACTGGCTTACTGACGTTACTTGATCAGCAGTTTCTGTCACACCATCGGCAACAGCCGTCGTCACGATATATTTATTCGCTTCGACCCGAGCCAAGAATGCTTGTGTGGCAGTCAAGTCACCCTGGGCAACGGCCAAGTCGACCTTTGCTGCTCCCAATACTTGATTGAGTTGTGCTAAATCGGCCTTTTGACTGTCTAACAATGCCTTGCCAGCTGCTAATTGTGCTTTTGCAGCATCCACTTTGGCTTGTTCTTGCGCAAGTTCAGCCTTAGCCATGGCAATTTGTTGTTCGGCGGCTTTATTTTGAGCTTTCATTGCTTCAATTTGGGCTGGTAAGGCAGCGATTTCAGCAGCTAACCGAGTGTTTTCAGCGGTCAAATCCGCAACCAACGTCTTGGCACTTGCTAAGTTCTTAGCGGCAGTGTCATCGGCTGCTTGGGCTGTAGCCGTTTTCGCGATTGCGGCCGTTAAACTTTGTTGCGCAGCAGCTTGTTGCTGTTGAACTGGTGCGAGAGCCGTGCGGGCTTGGGCTAGATTCGTATTCGCCGTAGTTAAGCGTGCGATTGCAGCGTCAACTGCTGCTTGGTTAGTGGCAACCGTGGCCTTCAACCCACTCGTTTGGTTTTGCAACGTTTGTAAGCTGGCGTTTTGTTTAGCGAGCGTGGTAGCTAAGGAGCGACCCGTCGTTTGTAAACCAGTCAAACTGGTCGTGGCAGCATTCAACGCAGCATTGGCAGCAGCAATCTTCTTAGGATCAGCTGGCGTCGTCTGAACATAGTCAAACGTGACAGCAGGCAAAGATTTCGTGCCCGTCGCAGCCGAAGTATGAGCGTTTTCGAACAAATCAATGTACTTGTCCCAGGCTTCACTGGTCATTCCAGCATTGTCGACTTCAAACGCAGCGACGTGTTTAGCTAAGTTAGCTGCCACGCCGGCATTCCCCGTCGAATAAATCAGGTTAATGCGGTGTCCAAATGACCCCTGTTCAATATTATTAGATTCATCGTACCAGCCCATGACAGCAGCGTACGCAACTTCCTGGTCACTTAGATACCATTCCGGATACATCTGCGTCAAGTTTTCTGAATACACGGAACCCGTATGATCCAGTCCACCGTCGACTTGCGCAGCTGCACGGGAAATTGCGTTATTTTGCAAAGTCGTCGTCTGCTTTAGCGCTGGTTGGCCATTGATCGCGCGCAATTCGTTGATATATTCAAACATGTACTTGTTGATGTTATCCACATTCGGCACATACTTCCCATTTTGAGGGTAAGTCAGCGTCACCGTCTGGCTGCTGGTAATATCCGACTGTGGGAACGAGGCCGCGCTGTACTGACTTTGACTTTCGGTCGTTGTCGACGGCTTCTTGGCTGCGGCTAACGCTGCCGTTGCAGCATCAACTTTGGCTTGGACCGCACTGATAGCGCTATTATTAGTGTTAATTTTATTAGTCGTATCCTGAATTGCTGACTGAGTCGAACTGATTGCTTGGGCATTCTTAGTCACTGCCGTTTGTGCGGTGGTAACCGCTGCTTTAGCCTGATTGACTTCGGTCGTTGCAGCTTGTTGGTCCTTAGTTGCTTGATCGACGGCCGCTTGTTTTGTAGCGGTTACTTGCTTGGCGTTATCCGCGGCCGTTTGTGCCGTGGCCTGATCAGCTTTGGCTTGAGCTAAAGCCGTATCAGCAGTCGTTTTTGCCGTCTGAGCGCGTTGTTCGGTTGCCGGCTGGTTCGCAATTGCAGTCTTGTTAGCTTCAATCTGTTGTTGGTCGGCTGGAATTTTATTTTCAGCGGCGGTTACCTTGGCCTGGTTAGCAGTAAGTTGTTTTTCGGCTGTGGCAATCGATTGACTATTAGCATCAACCGTTTGTTGTCCGGCATCCACCTTGGCCTTAGCAGTGTTGTACTGTTGCTGACTAGCCGCAACGGTTTCGCTTTGCGCCGTGACTGGTGTCTGGGCTGCCGTGACCTTAGCTTGAGCATCGGCGACCTGTTGTTTAGAGGTCGCAACATTTCCCTTAGCCGTTTGAACATTGGCATCATATTGTTGCTGACTAGTTGGCTTGACCGTCGCTAATTTTTCATTAGTGGCAGTCTTCGTGCTGGCCTGCGTCGCAGCAGTATTAGTTGCTTGGTTGGCCGTGGTATCATCCGTCGTTGCGGTATCCGCCTGTGCATTGTTTACCCCTAATTGGGTCCCCACAAACAGTGCAGCCGTGGTAATACCGGTATATAACAATTTCTTTTTCATAAACTCACTCCAATAAGTTAGTATAAATATTATTATAAACCATTGTGCCTATTTTGGTAGGTTACGTTTATGACTAAATTTGAACAGTTTGGTTAAGCATTGGCGCTGAATGGCGGCGGTGGATTCGATTTGCTGGTGTGTCTTTCAAGCAGCATCGTTGTGAATAGTAGTATTAGTTTATACTATAAAAGTACCGTTCTAATTAACAATTGTGAACTAGAACGGTACTTGATTTATGAATGGCTAGCTACTTCTGATTTTTCATCTGACAATAACGGCAAATACTTAGCTGCAACTTCTGAATACTGCTTAATTCAAGCTGCTGGACAGATCATCCGCTTTCGTTTAATGATTTATGACAACTAAATTACCTCGGATTCAAGTCATGCATTGCTTTCTCGGTATCATTTAGCTGAAGCCACAACTAAAAAAGGTCTGGTAGCGTATTTCAGTTTTTGAAATGACCAAGCGCTATTAACGCAACACGACCGCCCTTAGCAGGATTGCGATTTTGAACCTTTTTTCCACCACATCACTAAAGCGACTAATAATCCCAAAAAAATCAAGCCTTCGATTTTCTCCTTCAAACTAGTCCTCTCAATACTGATTGTGACATGCTTAGTCTGCAATAACTTCATCGATGACTCCTCCACTTTCGAATTGATTTACGTTCATTGTACAGTTCCGTTACATGCTTTGACAGCCACTTGTTTACCGTTTACGTCGGGCCAAACAAGCTATGATTCGACAAGAATTCGGCAAAAAAATCGCTACTGCTCCAAAAAGCAATAACGATTTTTTAATACTCATTCATCACGATGATTATCTTACAATACAGGCTAGTGAGACAGTAGCACAAACATCCCAATCACGGCGACTGAATTATTAATAATATGAAATGCCAGACTATAACGAATATCATTAAACCAGACGTACGTCAGATTGAGCACGATGGCAATCGGCAAGTAAGCGATAATTGCGGGACTGAACGTCGTCGTGTGTGCCAATGCGAACAGGATGCTTGAAAAGGCAACGGCAATCACCAGTCTTCCCCAACTCGTCAAACGTGGGAACAACCACCGATACATCAGCCCGCGAAAAATCAACTCTTCAATAATTGGTGCCAGTAGTGCCATTAAAATCACATTGAGTACCGGATTGGTGGCGAAAACCTTGTCTAGGATCACCTGGTTCTCCGGCGTCTGTTGCACGACCAGTCCTGAGAGCACATTACCGACCTCTAATAAGGCAAACATTCCGACTAAGCCCCAGACTGGTCGAGTTGGCCGTGGCAACCGACTGACCATCGGTGTTTGGCGCCGGTACAACCAAATTAGCCACCAAATTAATAGCCCCAGTAAGACGAGACTTGCCAGTGCCGATAAAGTAACACCAATTCCAGACGTCTTGTGCATAATGCTTGGTAGCATCGTCGGAATCATCGCCAATTGGTATAGCACGAATAACCCAATTAATTTGGCGGCATTAAGCAACCAACTGACTACGCGATTAGTTTGATTCTGTTTTGAATTTTGCATGTGACGTCCCCTTTTCCTTCACTCGATTGTAGCCTAGCGCAAATTGGTACACAGGTCAGTGATAGTTGTTACTCCCCATTGATTGTTATAAGCGTACCACGAATTTGGAATTTAGACATGGATTGTCGCTAGTAAGATAGGCGGATTGGTCGAACTTGGCCATTATGACATGTTCAAGCTGAAGTCGGAATAAATTAACGGTTGTTAATATGAACGAGCCGCCATGCTAATTCATGTCTGCATATTGATCTGATTCGCACATTTACTTCAATCTTTTTTGTTCTAACCGCTCGAATGCATTATACTTAATGAATAAAATTATATTTTAAATGATTTATTTAATTAAATCATTCTATTAAATTTTTCATTTAAAAAACTAAATTTTACGTTTAAATATTATACAATACATTCATTGGAGACTATGACATGTCAGACAACACACAGAACAGCTTTATTCAAAGACTAATCAATCTTCGCGATAATCGCAACTGGTCCAAAACTGAGGTCGCCAGGAAATTGGGGTTGAGTAGCATGCAGCGCTACGCCAACTATGAGTATGGCACCAACGAACCTGATTCGAATATGCTGAAGCAAATTGCGGATTTATATGACGTGACCACCGACTACCTGCTTGGTAAGGATGATAGTCCTAAATGGGTCACAAATGACTTACGAGAATTTCTCGACGCGAATGCAGATTCAATGACGTACGAAGGCAAAGCGCTGACAGCCGAAGAACAAAAACAAGTCCGAGTAGCGATGGCAATCATCTTCTGGGAACGCCGATAAGATTCTACCAGCTATCAGGATTGTGTGGCAGCACTTTAATCAGCCATTAGAGCCATCCGATTCGGCAGTCATTATATCTGAACTAATCGTTCAACTGTTAACTTTCGACTCGATTATTAACCGATTTAATTAGTGCTCGCTAATCATCAATCACGAACAAGACCATGTACTGATACATAAGAGTTGGGCTGGGCAATCCGTAGACTGTCGAACACGACCATGGGGAGATTGTGCTTGTCAATTTTGATATCAGCCTTGTTCATTCATATAAAAGTAAAACTATCTTTCCTGGAATATCCAGATTTTGGATAGGCTTTAACAACATATGTCCAATAAACTGATCGACATGAAAAGCTGTAAAAAGGGAGGAACTTCAACATGAAGTCAAAGAACTTAGCGCTCACTAACGGAATTGTTGGGTTAGTTGGCGGCATTATCTTATTATTCGGGGGCTGGTTTATTGCTGGTGGTATCCTAAGTGATGCAGCCAATGGATCAGTATCAGGCACATCTGGCGCGGCAGGTTTCCTAACTATTTTGAAAATTGCTATTTTAGCACTCGGAATCATTGCATTAATTTATTATAAGGGCGACGACCGCGTTAATACTGCACCTGGCGTGTTACTCATTGTTGGTGGTGCAATCGCACTTATCCCATTCTTAGGTTGGGTTGGCGGCATCATCACAATTATTGGTGGCTCTTTATATTTAGCAACGTTAAAGCACTTCAGCCAACCACAAGCATAACTAAAGGTTAAACCAGGCCGCACTCACCAGTATCACTGAGTTACGGTTACATAAACTGGTTATTCTATTTTTCAAGCCTTGCTGAGTAGTCTTACTACTGGGTAAGGCTTTTTAAATCCACCAATACAGCTACTTTCGTGGGGATTCTAATACAATTGGCCTCAATACAAAAATCCGTTTTTTACTCACTTTATAGCATGTAGTGAGTAAAAAACGGATAAACGCTTCTTCTACTTATTTGTCTGCAAACGTCTCTGTACCCCGTGTGTCGCACTTATCAAGTTCCCGCACTAGTCTTGAAAGCGCCGAAAACTGACGCGACCAGCCATTTAATTAACCAGTCTCAATTTGCAGCAAAGTCGTTTTCACCTGGCAACAGGTCTATCTCACCCTTTGAAAGTCCTAATGCTTCCTGATCTTTCTTTAGCAAGATTAGCTTTGATTTCACATTTTCGGGGACAGTAATGACTAATTTCTTAAGTCGTTTATGACTTGAATGCCAATTGATTTTAACTTTTCCAAAAACAGTATTTACTGCTCCTTGAACTGTGTCAATACGTTCTTCCGCATTATATAAATTGCCACGATCAATGTGTGGTGACACTATAATTTGGTGGTTTGAAGGATCACTTTTAACTCCTAACACATATTGGTACAGCCATTCCATAATCGACCCATAAGCATAATGATTATATGAGTTCATCGTCGTTGGTGAAATTCCCTTTTCTTTCGTATAAGAATCCCATCGTTCCCATACCGTAGTTGCGCCATTATCAACCGCTAATAACCAAGAAGGATTTTGATTACTTAGTAATAGGTCATACGCCTGATCAGCTAGCCCAAAATCAGTCAATACTGGTAACAAAACATTAATGCCCAGAAAACCAACCGCTAAAGACTTTTCCGGTAAATCAGGATTAATCTTTTGGCCTTTATTATCGATGACTTTTTCCAATGACTTAACAGCTGCATCTCGTTCCTCATTCGAACGATAAAAATGGAGTTTTAAAAACCACAGTAATCCCGTTTGACTATTATCAACAAACCGATATCCATGAAATGATTGGTCAACTTGATCCGCAGTCCGGGTCAATAATATAAACTCACCACTGGCGCTTCGCCGAACATATTTTTGCTGAATATGCTTTTTGATTAATTGATTTAATTGACGGTATTGTTGTCCTAATTTGGGTCGTTGCAACAAATCAGAAACCTGAATCATAATTTGTGCAGTATATGCACGGTAAATTAAGTCAATATACTGCGTAGATGCTGGCGCATAGCTTAACCAATCGCCAAATAAATTCTGATTATATTCCATTTTCAAACTGTCTAGTGGGCCAATCTTTTTCATAAAATTGTGCATTGCTTCAAAATTATTCTTCAGATAAGCGATATCCCCAGTTTGTTGGTATAAACGCCAGGGCAAAATAATGCCAATATCCGACCACCCAGCAGCGATTATATTAGCTAATTTAGAATTAAATGACTGTGGAATGATACTACGATATAAATTATCCGGTGTCGCAGAATTAATATTCTTCAGATATGCTGTCAAAAAAGCTGTACTGTCAAAAGCCATTAACCCGCTTTTAGAAAAGACCTGAGTATCAGCAGTCCAGCCAGCTCGCTCAGACCGATTAGGCGAATCCGTTGGGATAGATAAGTAATTAGATTGAGTTCCATATTGAATATTTTCAATAAGCCGGTTCAGTTTTTTGTTATTAGTTGTTAAGCTACTGGTGCGATCTGGTGTTGAGCTGAGCGGTACCTGGTTAATAGAATCAATGATGACTGGATACTTACTTGAAGCTTCAATATATCGAAATCCATGAAATGTAAACCGTGCAAGGAAAGTATGCGTTTCCTGATCGTTAACAATCAGCTGTTCAGAGGAACGTTCTGGTCCGTTAACTTCTGAATTGAGATTACGTCGATGCAAGGTATAGCGTGGGCCATCACTTCCTGTCCCATCAGCGATATTGCCAAGGCCGTCATTCAAGATTTCACCTGTCTTAAGCTCAATTTCGTTATTCTGGTTGGTAAGCGAATGAAAGACAACTTGGACAGTAGCCGCCATATTTTGCCCAAAGTCGAATAACAACTGTTTATGATTATTCACTTCCCATTTATGAGGGGAGACTAGCTCATTAGTTTCAACTTTCCCTAACGGATAGCGTTCATCGTTAATAACTACTTGACGATCATAGCTAACTACCTTTTGCGGCTTGTTTGCATTACTTTTGAGTAACCATACCTGAGTACCGTTCTCGGGATTAAGTCTTTGTCGAACACTACTTTGATCAAGATCAGCCGCAATGGCATTATTAAGCATTTCAAAAGCTGGATACTGGTAATCAACCCTTTCACCGTCGTAAATATCATTCTCGATAAATTTACGTGAAGTCGCTACTCGCCATTGCTGAGGCGTTGTAGAGATTACTTTCTGCTCGCCATCTGTAAAATGAATCACGACCTTGGCAATAACCGACAGTTGTTTATGACCATTTTTGAATAACGATTCATAATCCGAATTTTGAGAAATTCTCCCCGCAAACCAACCCTTTCCTACCAATAGTTGCAACTCATTATTGTGACTAATTTCAGCAGTAATATCAACTGCTTGATAATTTAATTGGTCATGATAATCAGTCCATCCAGGATTAAGTATTGCTTCCTCACCAGCATTACTTTGGAAAGCATTGTTACCGTTGACTAATAAGCGATACGCACCCAAGGCACTGACATAGGCAGTTGCAAAGGATACCTCTTTAGTCGATTCTACTTCAAAAGAATAAGTGAATTTTAACATTGCTGATTCTTTATCAGCTGTGATAAAAGTGGCTTTCGAGAAATCAGCAGCTGTTATAAACTTCTTCTGATTCGACTGCACGATCTTACCTGAGTGCGTTCTGACTTTAACATCCCATGTATAAATTGTTTCAAGCGCAAGCGGTAGTTCACTAAAGGATTGGTTGATTGTGCACTCTTCTTTGTACCATCCACTTGTCCAAATTAAGTTTTGTTGATAATCATAAATAGTGATTAAATAGGCTTCTTGTGGCACATCAACTTGCCACGTAAACTTTAATGGCGATGCTAAATCAACCACAGGCGTATTTGTTTGTTGGTTCAATCTCATTTTCCTTACAGTCATGATTAATTACGCTTACTCCTTTCGAATTTGCTTTAACTTATCATATTTCGCACGAGTAAATTCATTTAGTGCTTGCCCATCACGATGCCAAGTTTCATCCTGTTAGATTTCCTGGTGGTATGGCAGAAATTAAATGACGTGCCTCAATAATGAATGCCCAATGCGCCTCATCAGAATCAAAACGGAATCAAAGCGGTTATAAGATCCATTGAAAATACCCTTAAAGTAATACTTAGCATAGTCATATCCCAAGCACTTCAAAAAGATTGGGCTCGCTTCATACCAAAAGTTCGTTTCTGCGACATTGGACATTCTGCTACCGTAACAGCACCTACTTCTTTTACATGTTGGCTTAACGCTTCGACCCTACTCATTATTTTCTTCTTTCAGGTAAATTGTTTATGAATAGCATGCTGTTTTGATGAATTCTAAATCTCTACTGCAAAGAAGTAAAGCAATAGTTGTATGATTATGGACACATTTCAAATTCTGTCGTTAATTTTTCATCAACACCAATCAATCAACGACATGCTTTTCTATCAAAACAACAGCAATCAGTCATTCACTACAATGAGTTACCCTAAGACTTCGCCCAACTAAACCGTTTCACGCCATCATCATCTTCAGGCTCATAATGGGCAAACTGATAATTAAAATCCAGTTGGAGCAGCCACTTAGCACTCAAACCCGTGGCACGTTCAATTTTACGCGCCACATCAATGCTCATGTAAGCACGCCGATTCAAGATAAACGAAAGCTGCTTTTGCGAGATGGCAATGTGCATGGCAAGTTCTGATTGCGTCACGTGATGATAATCCATCAGTTCCTTTAACGCATCCACTGCTGAAGTCGTCGGAACAACATTCATTTCGACCGCATGATTAAACTCAACTTTAAACACCGATACTACCGCCTTTCTTACTTAACGATTATTCTGGAAACCGACAAACACTACTGCGACATTTTGTAAAAAATGATTTACATTCTTTAATGCAGGACACTTCCACTGCGAGCTAAAGCTTTATTCATCGCGATCATTGACCGATCAAGCCTCATCCGTGCTAAGAAATTGCTCAAGCCACATAACCAGATGCAAGATTGTGACTAAAAAGGACGATAAGCCTCTTTACCGAAAAAGAAACTTATCGTCCATCAAAGTGGATTGCCTCATTGATAACAATCCAATATCTAGCTTGTTAAAAACAACTGTGGGGGCTACTCCCACTCGATCGTCGAAGGCGGCTTGCTCGTCACATCATACACGATGCGGTTGACGTGGTCGACTTCATTGACGATCCGGACGGAAATCTTTTGCAAGACATCCCATGGGATTCGTGCGAAGTCGGCGGTCATGCCGTCGATTGAGGTTACGGCACGAATACCGACTGTGTAGTCGTAAGTCCGGCCGTCACCCATGACGCCGACTGACTTGATGCCTGGTAAAACGGTGAAGTATTGCCAGATATCGCGGTCTAAGCCGGCCTTTTTGATTTCATCACGTAAAATGAAGTCACTATCGCGGACGATTTCTAGCTTATCTTCCGTGATTTCTCCGATGACCCGAATGCCGAGGCCGGGACCTGGGAATGGTTGCCGCCAAACGAGGTCAGACGGCATACCTAGCTTTTCGCCGAGTTCCCGTGCTTCGTCCTTGAAGAGCGTCCGGAGCGGTTCAATCAACTTGAACTGCATGTCTTCTGGCAACCCACCAACGTTATGGTGTGATTTGATCGTTTGTGCCGTGGAAGTCCCACTTTCGATAACATCGGTGTAGAGCGTTCCTTGCGCAAGGAATTCCATCCCGTGTAACTTGGTGGCTTCTTCGTCGAACACTTGGATAAATTCGTTACCAATAATCTTACGTTTCCGTTCAGGATCACTGACACCAGCGAGTTTGCTCAAGAAACGGTCCTTGGCATCAACTTTGATGATGTTCAGACCGAATTTACCTTCCAGGCTCGCCATCACTTGGTCAGCTTCGCCCTTCCGTAACAAACCGTGGTCCACGAAGATACTCGTTAATTGGGTGCCGATTGCCTTGTGCAAGAGCACACCAACCACGCTCGAGTCCACCCCGCCAGAAAGGCCTAATAAGACCTTCTTGTCGCCAACTTCTGCGCGGATCTTTTCAATCTGCATGTCAATGAAATCGTCCATTGACCAGTTGGCTTCAGCTTGGCAAACGTCAAACGCAAAGTGCCGTAGAATATCATTACCGTAATCAGTGTTCCGAACTTCTGCATGGAATTGAATCCCATACAACTTCCGGTCAACATCTTGAATTGCCGCAATTGGACAGTTCTTAGAAGTTGCCACCACGTCAAAGCCATCTGGGGCTTGGGTTACCAAGTCACCATGACTCATCCACACTGACTGTTCAGCTGGCGTATCCTTGAACAAGGTTGCCGAGTCACTCGTCACGTTGATGTTTGCCTTGCCGTATTCACGGTTATCAGCTGATTCGACCTTCCCGCCCGCAAGCGTGTAAGTCATCAGTTGCATCCCGTAACAGATTCCCAAGATTGGTAAGCCCAAGTTGAAAATCTCCGGGTCAACCCGAAAGGCGCCATCATCGTAAACACTGTTGGGGCCACCTGAAAAGATAATACCTTTCGGGTGACGGGCCTTGATTTCTTCAGCGGTAATCGTGTTCGGAAGTAGTTCCGAATAAACGCCGAAATCACGAATGCGCCGGGTAATCAATTGATTGTACTGACTACCGAAATCCAATACCAAAATGGAATCGAAAGACGCGGTATCCGTTTTTGCCAAGTTGTTCACTCCTTTGGATTAATTAATGCTCAATAGGTCTATCATACTGATTTCTAAACGTTCGGTCAACCAGTATGAGAAATTTCTTAGGCGCTAATATTTGCGGAAATACACGGCATCAATCACGTGGTGTGCGACTTTGTGTAAAATTAAATCCGCACGATTACGCGTCGGTAAGATATAATCATTCAAGTTTTTCAAGTCAACCTCTTCCCAGACGCGCTCAGCCATCGCCATCGCGTCTTTGGGGTCGCCAATCGCCCATGGATAGAAGTAGTTAGATGGATCTTGAAACGCCGTCTTCATCAGCGCTTTGAACCGTTCTAGATACCAATCTTCAATCAAATCCGCATCCGCGTCGACATACACTGAAAAATCAGTAAAATCACTAATATAAATCGCCTGATTCGTTGGCAGCTGCAACACATTGATACCTTCGATAATCAAAATATCTGGGTGCGTGATGACATCAAAGCGATTTGGGACGATGTCATACGTCTGATGTGAATAAACGGGCGCCTTGGCCAGCGGTTTGCCACTTTTCACATCGTTCAGGAATTGAATCAACCGCGACATGTCATAGCTTTCCGGAAAACCCTTGCGTTCCATCAGTTGCATCTTCTTCAACTCGGCATTCGGATATAGAAAACCATCCGTCGTAATCAACTGGGTACGCCGGTCCGGGTATAAATATTTAAATAAAATTTCTAATAGTCGCGCGGTCGTCGTTTTTCCCACCGCCACACTACCCGAGACACCAATAATAAACGGCGACTGGCGGTTCTGCCGGTGCAAGAACACCGACTCAGTCTCGCGCCATGATAAGTAGTGCTCATACTTAGCTTGCAATAAATGCGCGAATGGCATGTAAATATCACGGACATCATCCAAGCTGATCCGGTCATTAAACGCCTTGATTTCATGCAAATTAGCTGCAGTTAAAGGAACTTGGTGCTGATTGTTACGGTAAAATTGCTTCCACTGTTCACGTGAGAAGCGATAATAGTTCATCTGATCTTCCATGATTTTGTCTGCCACCATTACTCAATTAATGGATAGATTATAACATGAAACCCTTATCAATCGCTGGGTGAAATTTTAATTATGGCGCGAATTTTGCTGAGAGCACTCGAATCCCCATCCGATTTTAGCGTAGTGAATCTACCCCAACGAAAAAGCACCTCCAATTCTGGAGATGCTTCATGTATTCAGCTATTCACTTAACGCCGCACCATTAGTCGCAATCACATGTTTCATCCACTGGTAAGACTTCTTAGGGGTGCGTTTCAATGTGCCATGGCCCTTATCATCCATATCAACGTACACAAAGCCATAGCGTTTCTTCATCTCGCCCGTTGATAGGGAAACCAAATCAATTGGGGCCCACATGGTATAACCGAGACAGGGCACATGGTCAATATTAATCGCATCCGCCATCGCCGATAAATGGTCACGTAAATAGTCGATTCGATAATCATCTTCGACATAGTCGTTGGCATCGGCTTCATCAATGGCCCCCATCCCATTTTCAACGATGAAAATTGGTTTCTGAATGCGGTCATAGATTTCATTCATGCAGTAGCGCAGTCCAAGTGGATCAACTGGCCATCCCCAAGGGGTATTTTCCAAATAAGGGTTCGCGCTACCACCAACGTTGAACCAGTCATCGCCGGACTTGGTCGTATTGGAACGGTAATAACTAAAGGCGATATAGTCGAGTTGCCCACGTTTTAACGTATCCGCATCTTCTGGCGCCATCTCAAGCTTCTCAACGCCATGTCGCTGCCACAATTCTTCAGCGTAGTTAGGATAGTAACCACGCCCCATTGTGTCAACGAAATACCAATTCTCTCGCCGTGCTTGCAAATGATGAAACATATCTTCCGGTTTGCAAGTGGCCGGGTAAAGTTCGCTCATGGCATACATCGCACCAAATTGACTCTTAGGCATTAATTGGTGGCCCAACGTAACCGCCTTAGCTGAAGCAACGAACATATTATGTGCGGCTTGGTAGCGATCCTGACCACTCGCCTTTCGAACCCCAGTCGGGCCAAACCCACGGACGGCGTTGATTTCATTAAATGTTAACCAATAACGGCAGCGGTCACCGAAATTTTCAAACAACGTTTTCGCATATTTGACATATGCATCAATCACGTGCCGTGACGTCCAACCGTTATACTTCAGTGCTAAATTCATCGGTAGCTCATCATGACAAATGGTAATCAGGGGTTCCATATCATACTTGGCCATCTCATTGATCACATCATTATAGAATTGAATTCCGGCCGCATTCGGCTCATCTTCCTCACCAGTCGGAAAAATTCGACTCCAGCACACGGAAAATCGGAAGACGTTGAACCCCATGCCGGCCATCAGCTTGATATCTTCTTTGTAATGATGATAAAAATCGACCGCCTGATGACTCGGATAATACTGATCATCTAAAAATACGGGTTGGGCTTCTTCTGGGACATCTTCTGCCAGAATAAACGAACTCTTCGGTGTAATTAACTGGCCATCTGGCATGCGAAGTGTATGGTGTCGGGGCGCGCTTTTCGAGCCATCGGTTTCATAATCATGCGATAGCACGCCGCGGCCACCTTCGTTAAAGCCGCCTTCGTATTGAAAATCAGCGGTTGCCCCGCCCCACAAGAAATCTGCTGGTAATTGTTTGGTTGTCATATCAATTCGTCTCCTCATCTAATCTTGTTCCAACTTTTACACGACCCTGACGCTGCAACTGAATCGTTTGACCATTGGCATTCGTCACGATTGCCTTATACGTTGGAATTAAATGCTGGCCCAGAATGACCATGTATTGTTCACCGGCGTATACCACACCGAGCACACCATTCAAATCTTCTAGCGCTGTCTTGTCTGCTTTGCTAACGTCTTTCAAGTTAAAACGTAAGCGTGTCATACAATGATTCACCATCTGGATATTTTCTTCACCACCGACATTTTTAACGATGGCAGCAGCTAACTTTTGATAGTCCATTGCCGTACACCTCTTTTGACAAAATTATCATTCTGCATTGATAATTTTGTCATACCATCACGACAAAATTGTTGTCAATAATAATTTTGATAATACTTTTTGACAAAATTGTCAGTACTGAGTACACTTGAGTTAAAATTACAATCAGGAGTACCTTCATGACCATCATCGAAAGTATCAAACAACACCAATCCACATTTTCAAAATCTGAACAAAAAGTCAGTGCTTATTTGCTGAAATACCCTGAACATGCCGAGACCTTCACGATCACTAAGCTGGCCGACCGAGCTGGCACATCCACATCCGCGGTATTGAGATTCTGCCAATCACTGGGCTTTCAGGGGTTTAAAGACTTTCGATTTGAAATGATTGCCTATCTACGGCAGCAACGTCAAAAACAGGCCCCTACAAGTGGCAACAGCCAATTTCTCAATCAATACTTAGCAGCCGTCACTCAGTTACAAGACCTTGATCAAACGACCATTCAGCAGCTGATTAAGGCACTGCTCAATCCTCAAATGACTTATTTGCTGGGCATTCACTACTCCTCACTCCCAGCTAAACAGCTCTTCTGGGGATTGGCGGACCTTGGCTTGCTGTCTGAATACGCCTATGATTATATTAACGCGGCTCATATCACTAATACGATGCGGCAGGATTCGACCCTCGTCCTATTTTCAATCAGTGGGACGAAAGCGAACTTCAATCATTTTCTGGCGGCATCCGCCACTAACCTGCCTAAAAATTCCTTTTTAATTACGATGAATCCCAAAGCCGAGTTAGCGGACTATTTTAACCACACCCTCGTTCTCCCCGGCTATCAGTCTTCTAATCGCTCAGTTGTTGATATGCAGGCAGTTTCGATGATATTTGTTGAATATCTGCTTAATCTGATTCACGAACAGGCCTAACTCAGCGTAATTGCAAAAATCCAGCGCACAACAAAATCGCCCATCACTGTCAAAAAACAGTTATGGGCGATTTTCGGTCACAGCCAGATTTTCAGTCATCCTAATTAATCGTTAATCCCGCAGCGACCTCGTTAGCTTCACTAAACAGATCAGCGATAATGTCCTTGACCGGCCGAATCGTCGTCAACATCCCCGCGACCTCACCAGCCATTGGCGTGCCATGGGTCATATCGCCCTCATTGACCGCTTTAGCAAACGAACCATCCGCTAAGGCGTGCAATTTTTCCGTTGGTGCATTACTTTGTTCTAACTGTAAATAATCTTCTAACATCGGGTTACGCAGCGCCCGGACGGGATCGCGCTGACTGCGACCAGTGACGATCGTATCGGTATCGCTGGCGGCCAAGACGCGTTGTTTGTAACTTGCGGGTACCGGGCACTCTTCGGCAGTCAAGAAAATCGTTCCACACTGGATTCCCTGCGCACCAAGGGCAAACATCGCTGCGACTGAGCGGCCATCACCAACCCCACCAGCGCCAACCACTGGAATATCCACGGCATCCACGACCTGTGGCAGTAGCGCCATCGTTGACGTCTGACCAATATGGCCACCAGACTCTTGGCCTTCCGCAACGACCGCGTCCGCCCCAGCTGCGACCATCTTATGGGCATGGTGAACCGATGCGATCACTGGAATCACCTTGATGCCCGCCGCATGCAATGGTGGGATGTATGATGTCGGATTGCCGGCGCCGGTCGTGACGACTTTGACCCCCTCGTCGATAATGACTTGGGCCAATTCGGGGCAATTCTTCATCTGCAACATCAGATTGACACCAAACGGCTTGTCCGTCATCGCCTGCGTAGCCCGAATCTCCGTCCGCAATTGCTCAGCTGATAAGCCCGCTGACCCTAGCACGCCCAGGCCACCTGCTTCAGAAACCGCACCGACCAATTCATGCGTCGCAATGTGCATCATCGCGCCAGAAAAAATGGGGTATTGAATGCCTAACATTTCTGTAATTGACATGGTTAAGTCCTCCTCGAATCACTTGCATGGTCACAAAGTTTGTTTGATTATTCACGACATTGACCGTATCGACCGGTAATCGTCGCTTAGTGATTTCAAATTTATAAGTTAATTTTACAACTTACAGGCTGATAATGATAGCGCTTTATTCATTTTAAACTCACTGAATCCAACCTAACGTTTCGGTTTAGCAATTAATTACTTTTCTCACAATCCACGAGAGCTTTACAGACATCCCTGCCGCCCAGGTTACGCGCCCAGACCGACGATTCGCACCTACAGCTGCCATTTCAAACAGAGCGTTCGTCGCTCAAAAGCCACTCTCAAGCAATCAACTAGCAGTGAACAATCTCCCTCAAGCTACCGAGCAACAATCCAAAAGTCCACCTCACAGGAAAACAAGTAACCGCATAAAAGTCCACCCACCCGCAAGCGACCACCAAAAAAAAGCACCATCACCACGCGGGCAACAGTGCTTCATCATAACAGCCAGGACGCATCTTATTTTTAATACATCTCAGCTTTACTGCTTCTTAGTTTTAACGCATCATAATCTGAACATTTTTAAACCTTAGCTTCATCCAGCGTATACAGTTGCTCGTCAACGCGGGCCAACAACGGTGACAATTCACCGACCGCCACGATCGTCAGTTCATGCATCGCCCGGGAGCAAATCGTGTACAACAATTGACGTTCGTCTTCACGCTGATAATTGGCCTTATTGGCGTTCCATACGATGACCGCGTCGAATTCGAGCCCCTTGGCCAAGAAGGATGGCACCACGATGACGCCGGGTGCCAACCGCTGATTTTCAGTTTGAATCAGTGTGACCTGTTCGCCCCGGGCTTTGAGGGCCTTGGTCAACGCTTCGCATTCGGCTAAGGACTTACCAATAATGGCCGTCGTATCCCGTTCTGAATCGTTCATCGCTAACTGGTCGATGACCTGGTCAACACCCGCTTCAAAATCAGGTGTGACGCAGACGTTCGGCCGGTCGCCTTGTCGATCAAAGGCCGTTACCGCTTCCCCATTGACCAAGATTTCCTTAGTAAAATCAGTAATCTGTTGCGTTGACCGGTACGACTTAGTCAGCTGTACGACTCGAGTCTTTTCGGGGTCAAAGAGCGTTGCCAATTCACTAATCAGTGAGTGACTGTTTTCCTTAGTAAAAATCGCTTGGTTCAAGTCGCCGAGCATCGTGAAGCGCGCTTGTGGAAAGCTGAACTTCAAGAATGCTAGTTGAAAGGCATTGTAGTCTTGAATTTCATCCAAGAAGACAAAACGAATATCGCGCTGCCCGCGTTTACCGGTCATCAAGTCATGCAAGTACATGTACGCCGAAACGGTGGTCAGTGAGATGTGACGGTCCTTGATTTCTTGCAACTTCTTCTCGACCGTTGCATCCCAATCCGCCGCTGAAATGTCGTAATCGTCCAGTTTGATAATCTTCGGCACTTCGCGTAAGAAGTGGGCGTATTGCATGTTGATGCTCAGGAAGCGGTTGCGCACGATTTGTGTCCGTGCCTTTCCTAAGCGTTGCATGACGATTTTACGTGCCAGGAATTTGAATTCCTTATCACCATTCTTAAATTCCCGCGGTTGGTTACCATATAACTGGTTGATTTCTTCACGCGACAAGTCTTGGACCGCTTCTTCGACCCATTTAGAGCGCATCTCAGATTCAACCTTGCGATTCAAGATTTTGATCAATTCTTCCTTCGTCGCGGATAACCGGTTACCAAGATGGTAGTTTTCGTTGAACGAGTAGTAGATTTCCTTTATCTTTTCCCGGGAAATAATTACCTCATCGTTCAAGGTAATATTACGAAAACGCATGTCAGACCGCTCCAAATGCCGGCCGTACGTTGTGACTGCGTTGAAAAAGGCTAAACTACCTTCCAATTTCGTGATTTTGGCCATTTGCGGCGTGTTTTCCGTTTCAAACCGCTGTTGCAACGTCTCAACTTGCATATGGGGCAAACGATATGACGCATATTGGAAGTACGTCATTTGCACCATGTTCTGTTCGCCAAGTTCTGGCAACACTTGATTGATATAATCATTAAATAATTGGTTCGGTGAGAATAAGATCACTTGGCCAGCCGTCAAATTGCCCCGGTAGCGATACAGTAAATACGCCACGCGTTGGAGCACGGACGACGTCTTCCCAGAACCAGCCGCCCCTTGGACAAACAGCAGATCCGAGCTGGTATCACGGATGATCGTGTTCTGTTCCTTTTGAATCGTCGTAACGATACTCTTCATCTTGACGTCTGACTTTTCGTCCAAGACTTCCAGTAGCATCGAATCGCCGACGACCTCATCCGTATCATAGACCGTCAAAATTTTGCCATCTTCAACCATCAATTGCCGCTTCAACTTCACATTGACGGTCTGTTCCCCATCCGGCGTCTGATAAGTCACATCACCCAGGCCGCCATCATAATAAATGCTGGAAATTGGTGCCCGCCAGTCATAAATCAGAAAATGGTCAGGCGTGTCGGAAAATGAGCTCAAGCCAATATAAATCGTTTCAGACTTGGGTTCACCCTTTTCATGAAAATCAATCCGAGCGAAGTAAGCATTCTTCTCTAACTTTTTAAGTGTGGATAACTGCTTAGTGGCGTGTTTCCAACTATTTTGCCGTTCATCCATCATTTGTTGTTGCTGCCGCACGGATAATCCGGTCTCCATCATGCCTTCATAACTATCCGTTTTAATGTTGATGTTATTCAGCAAGTCCCGCTTGATATCAGCCTGATCCTGTTCCGAGCGCGTAATGGTCTGGCTTTGTTGTTCTTCAGCCACCTTAATTTTTGCGACGACGTGATCTAAGTGTTCCTGTTCTGCAGCTTTAATTGACTTAGCCATTGAACGCCCTCCATTCCTAAATATCGAACAATAATTTTATCACTATCCGCGGCGTGACTCAATTAATAACCCATGAAACCAGCCGCTTTTCGCTTTTTTGGGTAAAATTGTTTGAACATTTGGTTACCAAAGTTATGAATGTGTTAAACTAAAGTAAATGTAACCGATTACATCTGTTTTTCTTGGCCACAGCAGTTATACTAAATGCAACTTAAATTGGAGGTGTTGCCGTTGGTCAATTTACTTACCAGTCTAACCCATTTGGAACAAAGCATTGGGCCCTTACTCACAACGCTTGGAAGTTGGAGTTACATCCTATTATTTGCCGTCATTTTCCTGGAAACTGGGATGGTCGTGTTTCCATTTCTACCAGGAGAATCGCTGATTTTTCTCGCCAGCACGATGGCTGCGACGCACAGTGATGCCCTCAGCATTCAAATCTTAGTGCCGGTCTTCTTTGTTGCCGCCGTCATTGGTGACACGGTCAACTTCGAAATCGGCCGCCACCTGATTCGATTGCCATGGCTCCAGCGACACCTCCCACAGGACAAGCAGGTTAAGGCACAACACTTCTTCACCAAATATGGATCCAAAGCCGTCATGTTTGGTCGCTTCGTTCCACTCGTACGGACTTTTGTACCACTGAGTGCGGGTGCTTCCAAAATGCCGCAAGCGTCATTTGCACTCTGGAACCTGATTGGGGTCGGCATCTGGGTCAGCGTCGGTTGCTCACTCGGCTACTTCTTCGGCTCCATCGACTTTGTGCAGGACCACCTCTCGCTATGTTTCTTAGGCATCATGGTGGCCGCACTGGTTCCCGCAATGCTCGCCGCAGTGGTCAAAACGATTCGGCAACGGACCGTTTCGCAATAGGTTCGCGACAAAAAGAGGATGACCTTTTGAGGCCACCCTCTTTTTTATTCCGTAGTCACTTCAAATTCTTTATAGCAAAAGTCCACTCAGTCATTAGACTGAGTGGACTTTTGAAAAGCACTTAAGCTTAAAATGATTACAAGCCAAATTGACTTGTCTGTCTGTTTAATATAATGATAGCGCTTTCTTAAATAAAAGTCAACCATCTCTTCGGCTTTGATTTCCCCCCGCCCCACACGTCTTTCCTTTTCAAATTCAATCAAAAAGTGTATCCTTTCAATGACTTAAACAAAGTGGAGGGACAGTATGAAAACGACCAAATTAATGGCTTATCAAGCTGAATGGCAAGCGCAAGCCATCCATTATCAGGCGTTGCTCAGCCAGCAGCTCGGGGCCAACTTATTAAAACGCAGCCACGTTGGCAGTACTGCTATGCCACAACTATTGGCGCGACCAATGATTGATATTGCGCTGCTCGTGAACGACGCCACGGCGGCCATCGCCGAACTTACGGCGCAACCCGTCGCTGGGACAAAGCAAACGTATACGGTCGTGCTTGACAGTCAGCCAATCCACGTGATTATCACGACCGACGCCGACCAGTACCAACAATTACTGACCTTCCGCGACTATCTCAACGCCCATCGCACGGACGGCCGCAAGTATACGGCGATTCGGCAGAAGGCGGCGAAAGATGACGCCACTTATCTCCAAACCAAGGCGGCGTTTATGGCCAGCATCAACGACAAGGCCCAAGACTGGTTGCGGACCAAAGATTTACATGAACACCATGACCGGACCGTGCGTGCCGAGTTGGTGAACATGTGCCTGATTACCGACCCGCAGACAGGCAAGGTTCTCGTCGAAAATAAAATCGACGCACAGTGGTCTGGGTTGACTTTTCCAGGCGGCCACGTCGACCCTGGTGAATCTCAGGTGGCGGCGATCAAACGTGAAGTCTTGGAAGAAACTGGTTTGATTGTCGAACAGCTCAAGCTTGTCGGCACGGTCACCTGGGTCGAAAACGACGCTGGCGATGTCTCGCTGGGGACACTTTACACCACCAACCAATTTCACGGCGACCTGTTAGTCGGCTCTTACGAAGGCGCCATCAGCTGGCAGCCACTGAGCGCCTTGACGCCTGACAAGCTAGCACCGGGCGTCGATCAGATGTTAAAAGTCTTGACCGACGACCAACTTAGCGAAGCCTTCTGGGGCGCGGACGACGACCAATTACGTGTGTATTAAAACGAATCGAGGGATTATTTCATGGATCAAGTTTCCTTAGTCATTATTCTATTAGCGGCCCTGTTGATTCCGCTCATTATGGCGAAATTCAAAATCAACAGCCTACCCACCGCGGTGATGGAAATCATCATTGGGATCATTCTCGGACCAAGTGTGTTCAATTTTGTGAACACCTCCGATTTGATTTCTCAACTATCGACGATTGGGGTCATCGTCCTGCTGTTTCTGAGTGGGTTGGAAATCGACTTCAGCTTATTTAAAAAGCGGCGCACAGAACTCACCCCACTGGAGCAGAAAAACGCGGTCAACACGCCCAAATATTCACCGGTGCGACTGTCCGTTTACGCTTACGGAACCATCGTCGTCTTATCGTTGGGACTAGCCGCGGCGTTTAAAGCCAGTGGCCTCTTCAGTGATTTCTGGCTCGCTACGATTTTATTTGGAACGATTTCCCTGGGCATCGTGATTGCCGCCCTAAAGGAACAAGAACTCCTAAGTAAAGCGTTTGGGCAAACGGTGCTCTTGATTTCCGTCTTCGGTGAACTAGTGCCGATGATGGGACTGACGCTTTACGCCTCCGTCTATGGCAGCAATTCACAAAGTCTCTGGTTACTCTTATTAATTTTAGCGGTCGCCGCCCTACTGCTCTTGCGGTTCAAGCCATTTTTCCGCTTCTATCAAAATATTAATAAGTCAACGACGCAGCTCGACATCCGCCTGGCATTCTTCCTGATCGTCACGATGGTCACCGTAGCGGAATCAGTGGGGGCCGAAAATATCCTCGGTGCCTTCGTTGCCGGTATTGTGTTGAAACTACTCAACCCGAGCGAAACGACCCGCGAACGTTTAGATGCGATCGGCTACGGCTTCTTTATTCCAATCTTCTTCATCACGACTGGGGTCGACTTGAACTTAAGAACGTTACTGACGAGTGGCAAGACGCTGTTGCTGATTCCACTGTTTTTCTTAGCCTACATGGTCGCCAAAATCGGTGGCTTCTGGATTTTAAAACTGCGCTTCAAACAAGCTAACGCATTAGCTGGGACCGCCTTGACCGCGACGACGATGACGATGGTTCTGGCCGTCTTGCGGGTCGCCAAGTCGATGAAGACCATCACGACCGACCAATCCGGCGCCTTTTTACTGGCGGCGCTCCTGACGTGTATCGTTTCACCACTGATTTTTAACAAGCTGTATTCGGCTGAAAAAGAAGATCTGGTCAAGACATCCGTCCACTTCATCGGTGCCAACTTGAGTACTGTTCCCGTGGCTCAGCAGTTACGCAAGGGCTGGTACGACGTGGCAATGTATACCAATCATCCGGAAAATTATCAGACCTACCACGCCCAAGTCCCCGTCACGTTGATGGAAAACTTCTCCGCGCAGGACTTGCAGGACCACGGCGTCTTCGATACGGACATCTTGATTCTCGGTCACATTGACGCCGAACGAAATTACGAGCTCGCGAAAGCCGCCAAAAGCTATGGCGTGCGCCGGATCATCGTTCGTTTTGAAGACCGCAACGTCTTGAACGAACATGAAGATGAACTGCGTGAACTCGGCGTTGAAGTCTACAATACGCCCGAAGCCAACATTACGTTGCTGCGGGCACTGATTGAGTCACCATCGACCTTACTGTTGCTCAACGATACCGAAAACAGTATCTACGAAGTGCGCGTCCTCAACCACCGTTACACGAATGTTCAGATTAAAAACTTACAATTTGCCGAAGATGTCACGATTAGCCAAGTCATCCGCAACCGTAAATTGATTGCACCAAATGGCAACACGACCATCATGTACGGCGACCGGCTGATTTTTACCAGCAACAAGCAAAGCGCGGCTCAAATTCGCCAAGCCTTATCAACCGCTAATTAAAGCCGGCTGATTTTATGGTAGAATGATGACATTGTGTCTAAGTTTTGAACATTAAGCAGTGGAGGTAACAATGGCAACTTTTTCCGTTTACATGATTCGTCATGGTCAAACTTACTTTAATAAGTACCGTCGGATGCAGGGCTGGTGCGACTCCCCCCTCACCGCTGTCGGTGCACAGGACGCCCGGAATGCGGGCAAAATGCTCAACGGCATTGATTTTGACGCCGTTTACGCTAGCGATATGACGCGGGCGATGCGTACCGCCGAATTACTACTGCCAGCCAGTGGTAACGCTGATTTGACGGTCGAACCGATGGCGGCTTTCCGCGAAGCCTTTTACGGTTACTTCGAAGGTGACGACACGTCACAGACCTGGTTCATGGTCGGCGCGCCCCATCAAGCACCAAGTCTCTCTGAAATCATTGCCCAGTACGGGATTGAAAAGGCCAAGGACTTCTGCAAGGAAGCCGATCCTTTTCATCGCGCTGAGAATAACGATGAATTCTGGCAACGGGTCAACGGCGGCCTCGATGCCTTACGTGCCAAACACCAGGATGGTGACAAAGTGCTCGTCGTTAGCCACGGCAACACGATTTATAGTATTGCCAGCCGCTTTGCGACGTTAACTTCGCCCGAACGGCCTAAAAACGGCAGTGTCACGAAATTCACGATCAGCGATGATACCGTTTCGTTAGACTACTTTGGTCGCAAAGACCATCTCGACTAAGTAAGGAGTAAGCAATGGCGCAATTTTCAATTTACTTTGTCCGGCATGGACAGACGTTTTTCAACTTATATAATCGGATGCAGGGTTGGTCGGATTCACCGCTGACTGACTATGGTCAAAGTACCGCGACCAAGGTCGGCCAGGCCCTAGCAGATACGCATTTCGATGCTTTTTATAGCAGTGATTCCAAACGGGCCATCGACACCGCACACCTCATTCAGCGGGCGATGGGCACCGAAGCGCAATCTCTGAAGACGCTGATGAACTTCCGGGAAGTCTTCTACGGCTACTACGAAGGTGATGATTCTAGTCGGACCTGGTCACTGATCGGCCACCAATACGGCGTGACGAGCATGCACGAACTGCTCGCCCACGTGCACATCGACCAGACGCGCGACTTAATGCGCGAACTCGATCCATGGCACGAAGCTGAAGACAATGCGATGTACTGGGAACGCATCAATCAGGGGTTTGACTACTTGAAAGCCCACCACGACCATCATGAAAAAGTGCTCGTCGTGACCCACGGCACCACGATTCGTAGCATGGTCGCACGCTTCGCCCCTGAAATCGACATCACGCAGGGGCCCAAAAACGGCAGTGTGACTCGCATCGACGTGGACGGCGACCAAATCAAAGTCGTTGACTACGCCCAGGACTTAGCTGACGTGAAAGTCAATCAACACTTATAATTCTGCAGATTAAACGAAACGCTCGCGACTATTGACTGGTCGCGAGCGTTTTTAGGTTGATTTCTAAAATATCATTTGTTGGCAATTGAGGCTAAGTTTAGGCCCACAGCGGTTCAGCGCGTCTTGCTTGCATCCGAACTATTTTTCAAGAAAGCAAGCACCTTCTTTTTATTCGGTTTCATGCCTCCTGCGACGAACGCAACGATAACTGCGACAGCGGCAAATAAAAGTTCCCACGCTGACCAGTGGAAAACGACGGTTAACACTAACATTACGGAAATTGCAATCAACAACACAGCATCACGTGGACCTAGATTAAATACTGGAAAGATCATCAGACGTCACTTCTTTCAAAATTTGAGAACCGTTGAATCAGCTCAACTAGGTAGATACGCGGAATGACCCCGAAATTCAGGCGAGCTCCCGAGCCGTTGCGTGTCGCAAGTGGCACAGTCAATACGGTAAACACCTGGCATCTGTGGGTTTACCGCTGTCAGAAGTCGCCTAAAACGAGGTTAAACCACCATCTATCTCTCAAGTTCATTATAGCACTGTTGGCATTGCGTGAAGCTCGGTTTATGAAATCGTTTTCTATCAGACTAATGGCTACGCTGACGAGCAAGCGGAATCGCACTAAAAACGACCTTTACCAGTCGCTTGTGATGACGTCAAAGAAGTTTCAGGCGTTAAACCAACTAAACCACGCGTTCGTGCTGATAAACATCCCAACCAGTCACCCGACATTGGCAGCTAGTGACCAGCGCCTAACTCGTAACCTTGATGCCAATAATGCCGATGACCAGCATGGCGATGAAGACCCACGTGATTGGCGCAATCGTATCCTTGAAAAAGACTAAGCCGACAATGATTGCGCCGACCGCCCCGATACCGGTCCAAATCGGATAGGCAATGCTTAACGGTAAGTGTTTGGTTGCTAACGCTAAAAAACCAAAGCTTAAAATCATCCCGACGACCGTCGCCGCCGCGTAACCCAAGTGGCTGAACCCGTTACTTAACTTCATCATCGTCGCCCACACCACTTCAAAAATCCCTGCAATTACTAAATAAATCCATGTCATCATCAATTCCTCCTCGAAAAAAAACGGACAACGCCACGCGGCTTCCACAATGACCTAAGGAAGCGGCGTTAACGTTGTCCGGTGACAAGTTTGTTTAATATTTCAGTCCACTATAGCAAATCCGATTCAGGTGGTCAAGCCTATTCACCCTTTAACATCCATTTGGTCAGTGGCGTCAGTGGTGACGGTAAATCATCAAGATCAAAAAACGCGGCGGTACTCGTTTCGTCAGTCGCCTGAATGAGCTCCCCACCAGTCGTATTGGCGCGATACAAGGTCGTGACGCTATCAATGACATCGCCGTTGGGGTATTGATAGTGCATGTTGGGACCACTAAAGACGTCGATCAACGTCAAATCGCCGACCGTTAACCCCGTCTCCTCTTTTAATTCACGGCGGGCCGTCTGTTGAACCGTCTCGCCCGGTTCCGTGGATCCCGCTGGCAAGCCCCAACAATGATTATCCGTCCGATAGATCAGGACGATTTTACCGGTTGAATTCTGAGCCATCATCGCGGCACCCGCCACGACTAACGGCAGATGACTGACCCGTTTGCGTAAATCAAGCACATATCCCAAGATAAATTCCTCCCTAATGCCCGAAATCGTAATATTTTGATTAGACATGTTATACTTAACTCAATCATAACACGTTAGGAGTGAGTGTATGTCTGAAACTAACGCTCAAAAAGTACAAGAAGTCATTATTGCCGGCATGTCTAAGACTGTCGCCAACTACGACTATGCGATGTCCGAGCTAGAATCACTCGTTGCAGCCAATAATATGCACGCTGCCCTGCGAATCGACCAGGGATTGGAAAAACCCAATCCGGCCACCTTCTTCGGCAAAGGCAAAGTTGTCGAAATCAAAGAAGTCGCAGCAGCCAACGATTTGCACATTATGGTCATCAACGCGGATCTGACTCCCAGTCAGGTGCGTAACTTAGAGGAACAAACGGATATCCAAATTATCGATCGCACTGGATTGATTCTGGAGATTTTCGGTAACCGTGCTCGTAGCAAGGAAGCCAAACTGCAAGTCAAAATCGCTCAGCTGCAATATCAACTCCCCCGTTTGCGGACCAGTATCTCCAACCGACTGGACCAACAAGCCGGTGCCGCAGCTGGTGGTGGCGGTGGTTTTACCAACCGTGGTGCTGGTGAAACACAACTGGAATTGAATCGGCGGACGATTCAAGACCGCATCAGTCACGCCAAACATGAGCTTAAAGAACTCAACAAGGATGAAGTCGTTCGACGCGCCCAACGCGATAAGGCCGGCTTACCGAACGTCGCCTTAGTGGGATATACCAACGCTGGTAAATCAACGACGATGAACGGTTTGGTGAAACTATTCGGTAAGGGCGAAGATAAACAAGTCTTCGAAAAGGATATGCTGTTTGCCACGCTGGATACGAGCATCCGTCAGTTGACTTTCCCTGACAACAAGCAATTATTGCTCAGTGATACGGTCGGGTTCGTCAGCGATTTGCCACATAACCTGATCAACGCCTTCCGCTCAACGTTAGCTGAAGCCGCCAATGCCGATTTATTGATTCAAGTCATCGACTACGCGGACCCGCATTACAAAGAAATGATGGCCACGACTGAGAAGACCTTGAAGGAAATCGGCGTTCACGACGTACCAATGATCTATGCGTTTAATAAGGCGGACTTAACCGAAGCGGATTATCCGAACCAACAAGATGATCAACTGATTTATGCCGCACGTGACGAAGCTTCCTTGCAAGCACTGACCAGTATGATCAAGGCGAAAGTCTTCAAGAACTATATCACGACAACGTTATTAATTCCATTCAGTGATGGTGACGTGGTCGCCTACTTGAATGACCATGCCAACATTCTAAAAACGGATTACTTAGCGGATGGCACCCAACTGACGGTCGAACTGAACGCCGTGGATGCGCAACGCTACGAAAAATACGTGGTGACACCTGCTTAATGGGTTATCCAATCAAAATGAAGAGGTGCACCTAGATTTGATTCTAGGGCACCTCTTTTTTGACATATTCAGCTTGCGCAAACGATTAGCGGGCGCCCATCGTTTGAGTATTCATCAGGTTTCAATTCCTATATTTAGGCCATTTTAATTGGTCGCCGTTTTAAGCCAACCCCCGTCGACTCACAAGATAGACGATCACAATTAGCGGCAACGTTACCATCATGACCGGATAGAACCAGGTCATCGACAGGACACTGGAAATCAGGCCACCAAAAATCGGCCCCAGTGACATCCCCAAGTCGACGCCAATGTAAAACGTACTGTTGGCCAGACCATGGTCGGCTTCTGGTACCAGGGTTAGTGCCTTGGCCTGACAGATTGAAAACATCAAGCCGTAGCCCGCCGCTAAACCGGCCGCACCCAGCAAAAGCATCGCCCAGTTGGTCATATCCGTTAGGCCAATTAAACCCAGCAGATTAAAAATCAGGCACAACCAGATGAACCGTTTAAACGGCACCCGGTCAAACCAGTCGCGTAAAATTAGCCGTAAGACAAGTAAAATCACCGCGTAAACTGGGAAGAACACACCAGCGGCCACGTGAAAATGACGCGCGGCCACGTAACTAACGATATAGGTCTGCGTTGCAAAGTATGGTAAAGAAAATAAGAGTAAAATCAGCGCCACCGGAATCACCCGCGGTTGGACAATACGAAAGTGCCGTTGCTGTGCATCCGCCTTGGGCACCGCCACTGGTTCACCGTGGTCACCCACAAATTGAATCATGATCACCAGCAATAAGCTACAACCGGCTGCTAGCCAGAAGACACTTTGATAACTGTAATGCTGATACAAGAACACACTGATTGCCGGCCCACAAGCCATGCCGAGGGCGTTTGCTAGTCCATAGATCCCCATCCCAGAACCGATACGGTTGGGTGGCAGTAGACTGGCCATCCAGGTCGCCATGCAGACGGAACAGAGGGTATAACCGAGGCCATTCACAATCCGCAATAACATAATCAGGGTGACGTTGGTCGTCAAGCTGTAACCGAGACTGGCTAATAGTAACAGACAGCCCCCAATAAAGGTCAGCCGGTACTTTGACACCCGGTCAGTCAGATTACCTGCCAGGGGCCGTAAAACTAAGGATGTGAGGTTGGTCAACCCAGCAATCACCCCTGCTAGCACCGAACTCGCCCCAATACCATGCGCAAATCCGGCAATCACCGGATTGATCAACATCGGGCTCATTAGGAAGAAAAAACTGGCTACTAGGACTAACTTCACATCTGGCGTGTATAAACGCGTCTTCATCAATTCTCATCGCTCTCTAAATTTTGATTGACCTGTCGTAACAGATCTAAAAATAACTGTTGTTGCTGCTCATCGAGGTGTGCAAACATCTGCGCGCTCGTTTGCCAGCCGTGTTGCCGTAACTGGGCACGTTTGGCACGACCACTAGCCGTCACCACCACCTGCTTGGCCCGCGCATCCGTGGGACTGACCACCAATTGGACATAGCCGCGTGCCTGCAACCGTTGGACAATCAAGCGGGCCGTCTGGTGCGTGATACCCTGGCGCGTCTTAAACGCCGTCACCGTCTGCTTAGGATAGTCCGTAAAAAAGACAAGTGCATCTGCTTGCTCAGTCGTTAACCCGACCGTTCGCAAATGTTGATTACGGCGACGCGTAATCTGCCTGGCCAGCACTAAGACTTGCCTAGCCACCATTTCATCATGATTCATCCGATCACCATCCCTATCTTTTATACAGCTAGCTGTGTATAATGTCAAGATTGCATGCGCTGGTAAACTGATGGGGCCAGATGACTATAAAGCGTTAACTTTCCCATTGTGTCAGCGAATTGGTCAGGTTCTAAGATTAAATCATGCCAGTTGTTTGGCGTGCTGTTCGTCTGCCGGTGAGGCGTCCTAGTCCGACTTCCGTGGCCGGCTGACAATTGCTGGAACGTAAGCCGACATCGATTTGAACTCACGCAGAAACCCACTGCGCAATTTCAAATACGAGTCTTATTCTAAGCCGGAAGAAGACCACTTCCAGCTAAGAATAATTTGGCTACTGAGCATTGTCAGCCGGCCCCTACAGTCGGGAAGCCGCTCGAATGGCGGATGAACGGCCACCTATCTTGGTGCAATTGACCACTGAACATTAGGTGACTGGCCCTTCAGTCAAACTTTTATTCGGTGTCGTTGATGCTTTATGACATTTAAGTACCCAGAAGATTACCTGAATATTCTTCATTCATCTCAATACCAATAATTTCAGTGGCAACTAGTCGGTAAAATTACCTTCAATTAGAATTCAAAGCTTTGCTATTTCAGAGGATTATACAAGATTCTATCTGGAAAATTCAGCGATGTTGCCTGCCAAAATCCTAAAGCACGAGTAAGGAAGCTTATCTATCATCAGAAACTAGTCTGACAGTTGAATGTGAAAATGACGTTATGCCAAGGAACCAACAACTGACTAACGAAAAGTTGGGTCCGCACATATCGGCCTTTCGAATACCATCCCGGCTGGAAGGTATTCTGGGCAAGGCCCAGTGGTGAAATTTCACTTAGCAAGCGTCTTGTGCTTGGTTAGTGAAAGACCAGTATTTAAGACGTGGTTTTCCGGCTTAAATCTGTGTCCATCACGTTCCGGCCATTGCACAGAATGCCTGGAAGCCGGAGTAGGACGCAGCAGTATAGCAGGTTTACGCTAACTCGCACTGTTTCCAGCTGGCCTCAGCTGGCTGCTTTTGAACTTAATAATTGGCATGATTTAATCATCTTGAATACAAAACAATAATCAGCAACTGACATTATCAGCCCACAAAAAAAGCTGTTAGCTTATGGAACGCTTAACAACTTCGCTGCTATGATTCAAATTTAGGATAACGCATTTTTCTGCCGTTGGGCTGTCTGCCAGAGTGAAAAGGCCGTCCAGCAACTCACGAGCACGATTAACCAACTGAGGGCTGTTAAGGAAAGTGACTTAACGAGCGTCGCCGCAATGACCACGCCCAGAATACCGCCTAAAATAATCCCAAACAACCCGCGGTAATCGACCCGGTCATGTCGAATAAAATTAACTGACGAAATCGGCATTAATAACGCGCAAGACAACATCATGATTGGAAAAGCCGCAATCGGCGTCAAACCTAGGAAGTACACCATGACCATGCAGGGTGCGTACAGGCCGACCCCTGCCGACATCAATAGGCCCAAAATAAAGTTGCCCACGATTCCAGCAATCAGCTTCCAGCCCACCAGGCCAGTCGCTTGATTGGCGACTCCTAATAAACTAATCAAACCTAGTAGTTTGGCCGCCATCAATAGCGCCGTCACAATCAAGGCGCCGGCCATAATCAGTTGAACCCACCGTTGATTGAGCTTCGTCATGACTTCACTACCCACTAAGGCACCGATTGTCGCGGCCAGCACCAAACTGATCAGTGTGACCGGATCGACGGTGACCGCGGTCACAAAGAAAAAGGCCTCAAAGGCGGTCGGAATCGCATGCATCGTATTCAAAGTTCCCGGCAATTGGCGTTCATCTTTTAAATAGTGGCTGGCTTGAAAAATCGCCGTTGAGACCACAAAACTGCCGATACCCAACGTATCCAAAAAATCAGTCACCGCACCAATCACCATCCCAAAACCAAAGGAATGGTCAAAAATAGCAGCGCCTTGGCGTTTCGCACCGGCTAACAGTAATCCGAATAATCCGATGCTGAAAATCGCCAACACTATCACAATTGCAATGACCATCAATCTAACCCCACTCTCTTACTTACTCGTAGCATTATACTGTATTTCGCGCGTTGAACCAATTATTTTTATCGCTGTCAGGGCTGAGTTTAATGCACGAAGATGCGAAAAACGGTTACAATAACAATCCGCTACTCGCTTGCGGGACCCCACAGCCCATATGTTATCAATTATATGCTATAATCCAGGCAATTAGATTGCATACAATCTGTTTTTAAGTTTTCTTATTCAACCAAAATCACAATAGAAAGGTGGTCACGATATGAATACAACCCCCATTCGACCGCTTGAGGATCACATCTGCTTTTCGGCCTATACAACGGTTCATGCCATTCAACGTTTATACCAGCCAACCTTGGCCGAACATCATCTGACCTACCCGCAGTACCTGGTCTTAGTGGCGCTCTATGCAGATCCGCCCAAGGCCGTTCCAGTGAAAAAATTGAGTGCTCAGCTCGATTTGAGCACCGGTACCTTAACACCGATTTTAAAACGGATGACTCAGGCCGGTCTGATTGCGCGTCAACGTAACCCGCACGATGATCGCAGCGTACTCATTACCTTAACAGAAGCTGGGGTCACCACGCGCAAAGCTTTAAACACGCTACCGAATATTTTAACGGAACGTGGCGGACTGGACGAAGCTGAATGGCAACAGCTCCAGACATTGATGAATAAGCTAATGCGTAACTTGACCGACCAATAAACCAGATGATATCTGAATATAAATAAGTTGTTGTACGAATCACTTATGCCACAATCAGCCTTACCACAACCAATCTGAATCTTCCGTAGCTTCAGGAAACCGTCTAGATGTTTTTATCGAACTTTCCTATTATTAAATCATTATTAGTTCGGATTCTAGTGGCTATTGACCCACAAAAGGGCGATATTCCGTTGTCAGCGACGGTAATCTCTGGTATGCTAATTGCAATCATTTAGAATTTGGTTGCTCCAAGGAGGAATTCGGGTCATGCAAGAAACAAAACAAGAAACGACCTTGAACCGTTCGCTCGGTTTTTGGTCGGCACTTTCACTCGTCGTTGGTACAGTTATTGGCTCAGGAATCTTCTTTAAACAGTCATCCGTTCTGGACAGCGCCGGTTCACCCAGTGCGGCGCTACTTGCTTGGCTGCTCGGTGGATTGATCACTTTGACGGCCGGCCTGACGATTGCCGAAGTCGGCGCTCAAATGCCCCACACTGGCGGCCTCTACGTTTACATGGAACAGATATACGGCAAGCTTTGGGGCTTCTTATCTGGCTGGATGCAGATTGCCGTATATGGTCCTGCCATTATCGCTTCGATTGGTGCTTACCTCGGAATTCTGCTAGTTGGTTTCTTTAATTTAAGTTCCGGCTGGCAGGCGCCTCTTTCAATTGGCGTCATCGTTTTGATTGGGATTTTGAATATGTTCGAAAACCGCTGGGGTGCCGCCTTTCAAATTGCCACAACGCTGGGTAAGTTATTACCGATTGCGGCAATTATCATCTTCGGGCTGTTCTTCGGTAATCAGAATGCCCTCGGACAATCCCTACATACGATCAGCCAATCAACCGGTAGCTTTGGGGTGGCAGTCCTCGCGACGCTGTTTGCCTACGATGGCTGGATTTTGGTTGCCAACCTTGGTGGCGAGATCAAAAACCCACAAAAACTATTGCCTCAAGCCATTATTTTAGGCATCTCACTGGTTTTGATTGCCTACACCCTTGTGAGCTATGGTATTTTGCATTTCGTTCCCGCCGCCACCATCCACAAGCTAGGGCAACAAACGACCTTGTACTTTGCTCAAGCGGCTTTTGGTACGATCGGTGGTCGATTACTGAACATCGGGATCATCATTTCGATGGTCGGCTGCTTGAACGGGAAAATCATGACGTTTCCCCGTATCGTTTATGCGATGGCGCACCAGAATCAGCTCCCATTCGCAAAACAACTCAGCTTTTTACACAAAAAGTCGCATGAACCAATCGTGGCAACCATTGCCATCCTAGTGTATGCCAGCATCATGATTCTGTTCTTCAATCCAGACCGGCTATCAGATTTGTGCATCTTCACGGTGTACTGCTTCTACGTCGCGACCTTTGTTGGTGTCTTCCTCTTACGCAAACGTCACCCGGCGTCAGCACGGCCGTTCTCAACACCCGGCTTTCCAGTAACGCCGCTGATTGCCATCTTAGGCGCGCTATTCGTGATCATTAGTGAAATTGGCTCTGACCTTTCCGGCGTTCTGATTTCACTAGTCATCGTCGCAATTGGCTTTCCGATTTATTATTGGAAACGGCGGCAGAATGAAGCGTGATGACTGCGAGATAACTTGAGGATGAACTCAAATTAGAATCAGGCAGGATTGCAAAAAATGAGCACCAACAGAATTGAATGTTCTGTTGGTGCTCATTTTTTGCTGCTATTCTGATTCATAGTGGTCTAATGTTTATCGGCTTAAAGCTGCGTCCATCGCGTTCCAGTGTTGTCAGAAATACCTGTAAGCAGCTCGAGAACGTACCTATCACCGAGAGTCGACGCAAACGCGCACTGTTTCCAGCGGGCCTAAGCTGGCGGCTTTCAACCTATAAAACAGCACAAAAAAATCGCTCCACAACTGGAACGATTTTTAACACCCCTATGCCAATTTCTTGTCCAGCACCCGTGATAAGACGGAGAGTGCGTAACAGATGATGAAGTACATCACTGCAATCATCAAGAACATTGGTAAGATGTAGGCTGAGTTTTGCCCGTAAATAATTTGTGCGTGGTTCAATAATTCTGGTAACACGATGATGGTGGCCAATGACGTATCCTTGATCAAGGAAATGAATTGGCTCACAATCGTTGGAATCGTCTTCTTGATGGCTTGTGGGAAGACGATGTGCCACAACGCCTGTACGTAGCTCATCCCGTTGGCGCGGGCGCCTTCCATCTGACCATAGTCCACTGCGAGAATCCCAGAACGAATGATTTCAGCTAACATGGCTGATTCGAAAATTGTCATTGCTAAAATTGCCGCGAAGATGATACCGGGTTTGAAGCCCAGATGTGGCAGACCAAAATAAGTAAAGAAGATAATCAAAATTAATGGTAAGTTCCGGATGATGTCGACGATAAAGCCGACCACCGCTGACAGGTACTTGATTTTAACGTAGCGGAGCACCCCTAAGACCGAGCCGATAATAAAACTGGCAATGATGGAAACGACGGACACTTCCACCGTGACCCAGAGTCCTTCGAGCAAGAACCGGATATTTATCCACGAATAAGCTTGAATAAAGTTTTGCATGAAACGTCGCCCCCTTCTAGTTAGCTAACTTCTTCTCGAGATGCCGCATGTAATAACTGAGCGGTAGCGTAATCACCAGGTAGAAGCACCCAACGACCACGTAACTGTTGATCGTATCTAGTGATAGGGACGCAATCGAGTTCGCTTGATACATCAAATCAAACCCGGCCACGAAGGCTAACACTGACGAGTTCTTCACCAAGTTGATGAATTGGTTACCCAATGGTGGGATGATGATTTTAAAGGCTTGCGGTAACACGATTTTGCTCATCGCTTGCCAGTAAGTCATCCCATTGGCGCGGGCCCCTTCCATCTGACCAGGGTCCACGGATTGAATCCCAGCCCGGACCGTTTCAGCGATAAAGGACGACGTATAGATCGTCAGCCCAATCGTCCCGGCGGTAAAACCGTCGATTTTGGCGACGTACATCGGAATAATCACGTAGAAGAACATCGCGATGACTAGCAGCGGGATATTCCGGAAAACTTCGATGTAGACGCGGCCGATGATGCGCATCGTGCGACTGGGTAAGACTTCAAAGATGGCGAACATCGTCCCGATAATCGTACTGAATATCAAAGCGATCACACTGGATAGCAACGTATATCCGAGACCTTGAATCAGCTCTGACCAATAATGCGTTAGAATGTATCCCATTAGCGTGACGCCTCCTTATAGTCGAAGCCGGCCACGTTCCCAAACCACTTCTTCAAGATGCGGTTATACGTCCCGTCCGCTTCAATTTCTTTTAATGCTTTATTTAATTCCTTTTTCAATGGCGCTTGCCCTTTGTTAACGGCAATCCCATAAGGTTCCTTGGTAAAGGTGCCGCCGACCACTTCGTAACCTGGGTTTTGAGCGGCCATCCCATAGAGAATCCCGTTATCGGTCGTCAAAGCAACCCCTTGACCTGATTTCAAGGCCGTCATGGCTTGCGCGTAGTCTGACAGCTCCAACACTCTGGCCTTAGGCGCCACCTTCTTGATGTTTTCAACGGAGTTCGCACCCGTAACACCCAGAACCTTCGTGCCAGTTTTGTTCAAATCTTTGACGGACTTAATCGAACTCCCCTTTTTCACCAGCAATGATTGCCCGGCGTCAAAGTAGGAATCGGTAAAATCAACTTGTTTTTCCCGTTCAGGAGTGATGGTCATCGTGGCGATGATGGCATCGATATTCCCGTTTTTCAACAGCGGAATCCGCGTCTGACTCGTCACTTGCACAAACTTGGCCGTGGCGTCTTTACCCAACACCCGTTTTGTAAGGGCTCTCGCGATATCCGCGTCAAACCCCTTGATGGTGTTGTCCTTAACGTCCATCAACCCAAATAACTTCGTATCAGCTTTAACACCCCAAGTGATGGTCTTGCTGGCCTTATCATTCGTCAAAACATCTTGCTTCGATAATGACTGCCGTGAACCGCAAGCGGTTAAGACCACCACTAGCACGGCGAGCATGCTGAGTGCGCCAATTAGTCGTTTTAGCTTCTTCATTCGTGGTCCTCCCCTACAAATTAGTGTGTAATAATTTTACTCAAGAATTGACGGGCCCGTTCATTGGTTGGTTGACCATCAAAGAATTTTTCCTTCGCATCGTCTTCCAGTATTTCGCCGTCAGCCATGAAAATAACCCGGTCCGCAACTTCACGGGCAAAGCCCATTTCATGCGTCACGACTAACATGGTCATACTGGAGTCTTCCGCGACACTCTTCATCACGTTCAACACATCGTCGATCATTTCTGGATCTAGCGCAGAAGTTGGTTCATCAAACAACAGGCACTTGGGCTTCATCGCGAGCGAACGCGCAATCGCGATCCGTTGTGATTGGCCCCCAGATAATTGGCTTGGGAAGCTGTTGGCCTTGTCAGCTAAGCCGACGCTATCTAGTAAGTCCATCGCCAACTTTTTATTTTCCGCTTCTGGCCGCTTTAAGACTAACCGCGGGGCAATCATAATATTTTCGAGCACCGTTTTATTGGCATATAGATTAAAGTGTTGGAAGACCATGCCGACATTTTTACGAATCTTGTTCATATCCGTCTTGCGGTCCGCCAAATCAAACCCATTGACTAACAACTGACCTGACTGGACTCGTTCCAAACCATTGACGGTTCGAATCAAGGTACTCTTACCTGAGCCAGAAGGTCCGATCAAAACAACTTTTTCACCTTCATTAATCGTTAAATTAATATTTTTGAGGGCGTGAAAATCACCATAATACTTTTCGACGTCGTGAAATTCGATCATTGACATTGCAGTCACCTTCGCTTTCTCTATCAGCCTGTTGACTGACGGTCTAGAATTATTGCATTAATTTATAAAGTTAAGAAATCCTTATTCTTCGTTAATGCTATTTAAATAGTTTAATACATAATTAGTAATTTTGTCAAAAAGGAGTCAAATATTGTTCGATATCCATAAAATAGTGAGAAAGTCATCCGCTGTTTTCAGTTAAATTAACTGAATCCATCTAGATATCTTGAACAATCTAGTCCTAAGTGCGTCTATAATTCGTGTTTTATCAGCGTTTTTCAGCCTTGTAATAAGAATTTATCAATACACTTAATAAAAATTTTATTATTTCAACCCGCTCATTAGGTCAATCATACCACTACCGTAGCCAACCAATGCTTCTCAGGCATAAATTTCATGATTTGACCGGTTAACAAACGACCTTAATGCTTCGTTAATCCTTTCGATAAGCTTTCTTTACTAATCCCTGCTAGACTCATTTCAATGACAATCATCGATAGGAGCTGATTAGATGTTAATTGACCAAGCTAACAACATGACCAATATTATCGCCGCTCAAATCATCAAAGTATTTTATCCCTTTGTCATCGCTAAAACGGAGACTGGCGCTTACTTGCGAGTGAATTTATCGACTAACGAACAACGGGACCCACTCTTTTGGGACGAACTGCGCAGCATCTTGCAAGCCAAACTCTGGGTGCCAATCGGTCGCCACTATCACCAGCTACTCGATAATGGCTGGTTGGCGGTTGGCATCAGCTGACGTTTACCTGACCACTCGCCTAACATCACAGTGGTAGGTAACTTACTAATTTCAGCCGCCCAACACTCAACAAAACTTAGCCACCTATAATTGAATCTCGCCAAAATTTAAATAGTCGCTTCAAGAATTTACCATTAAATTCCCGAAGCGACTATTTTTCAATCAATTAACACCATTATCAGCGTCTCATTCAACCGTCGCCGTGCCCACACCGCGTCTGATGTCAAGTTTCCTTAAAAGGCATGTTCGGTCGTGCTACCGTTCAGAATCGTCACGACGTCATCCAAACTGATCTCGACCATGTTTTTGACCGCCAGATTCGTGTAGAAGCCGACATGCGGCGTAATGATGACGTTTGGCATCTGCATCAGTTGGGCCACATTGGTATCTTGTAACACTTCGCCTTGATGGTCTTGGTTAAACAACTCATTTTCACCTTCGACCGTATCGAGCGCACAACCTGCGATTTCGCCCGCTTTTAAGGCTGCGACCAAGTCAGCCGTCACAATGACTGGCCCCCGTGAGGCGTTAATAATGTAGGCATCCGACTTCATGACTTTTAACGCCGCTGCGTCAATTAAGCCTTGTGACGTCGGATTTAAGTCAACGTGCAAATCGACCACATCCGCCTGCCGTAACAAGTCTTCCTTAGTATCGACATAGGTCAACACGTCGGTCAATTCAGGGTGGCGTACGACATCGTAGGCAATTACCTTAGCACCGAGTCCGTGAAATAAGCGGGCAGCCGTCCCACCGATTCGACCGGCACCAATAATGCCGACTGTCAGCGACCGAATTTCACGCGCTTGCAACCCCGCCCACTGGAAATTCTGTTGGCCGATACGTTGATCAAAGAGTTCCAGGTTCCGAATCAAACGCATCGTTTGCGCCACTGACATTTCAGCGACCGAATTTGGTGAATAAGCTGGCACGTTGGTGACCACTAACCCGGCAGCTTTAGCAGCGGGAATATCAATCGTATCGACCCCGGCCGTCCGACTGGTTAATTGCTTCAACCCAGCTGCAGCCAAATCTTGATACAAACTAGCGTCACCGCCAATGGGACTCCGTTGTTGGATGACGAGGCCATCGTAACCCTTGACCAAATCCGCCGTATCCGGATGGAATTCTAAATCATTGGTATCGACCTGAATTTGGTGCGCTGCAGCCCACGCCTGAATGGCATCCTGCTCATCATCGCGAACACTATACATTAAAATTTTCATATTTACTTGGCCTCCTGTGCTTTGCTGGCTACGTATTGACTGATTCGTTCAACCGCCGTCTTCAAATCGGCCATTGATGCGGCGTAACTGATGCGAACGTAACCTTCACCACCAGGGCCAAATGAGCTCCCCGGAATCAGTGCGACACGCGCCTCATGGGCTAATTCACGGCAGAACGCCATACTATCTTGTGGCAACCCGGCTGGAATCTTACTGAATAGGTAGAACGCCCCTTCTGGTTTCGCCGATTCAAAGCCCAGTTGATTTAAAGCATCGTACAAGTAGTCGCGACGGGCTTGGTATTCGCGTTTCATCTGTTGCGCGTCGTCAAGACCATTTTTGAGTGCTTCGGTCGCAGCCGCTTGGGCATTCGTCGTCGTTGAAGTCACGGTGAATTGGTGAATCTTTCCCAGTTGCGTCGTGATTGCTTTCGGCGCACACATGATCCCAATCCGCCAGCCGGTCATCGCGTGTGACTTCGAGACCCCGTTTAATAAAATCGTCTGTTCTGGTAAGAAGCCCGCAATCGATTCGTGGCGGTTTCCATAAGTCAATTCACTGTAAATTTCATCTGACAAAACGAAGATTGGTTGGTCCGCTAAGACGGCCGCCAACGCCTTCAAATCGTCATGGCGGTACGTGACGCCAGTGGGGTTAGACGGGAAGTTCAAGACAACGGCCTTCGTCTTAGGATGGTCATTGAGCGTCTGTTGTAATTGCGCTGGTGAGAGTACGAAACCGTTCTTGGACGTATCCATAAATACCGGCGTGGCACCCGCCAACTTCACGATGGCAATGTACAGTGGGAAAATCGGCGTCGGAATCAAGACTTCATCACCGGGGTTCAAAATCGAACTCAGCGCGGTGTAAATGCCACCAGTCGCACCGGCAGTAATGATGACTTCGCTGGCTGGATCGTAGTGCACATCGTATTTTTTTGCTAAAAACTCCGCGGCCGCAGTTCGTAACGCCATCGTCCCATTCGACGGCGCATAGTGACTTTCATCGTTTTCGATACTCTTAATCGCGGCCTTCTTAACGTGTTCCGGCGTATTAAAGTCTGGTTCACCAAGCGTCAAACGAACGATGCCGGGAATCGACGCGATCTCAGCGTTGAAGGCTAAAATATCAGACGGCTGGATCGCCGCAATTTCATGATTCATTTGTTGAACGAGTGTTTCTGCATTAATTGACATAGGGGTTCCTCCCAAATTTTAGTTAAGTTTAGTTGGTGGAAGCGGACTGGACGGGCCGAAAAAAGCGCACCCTCTGAAAATCCAAAGGGTGCGCGACAACGCAAATACAGAATTATTAGCCACCCTTGGAATTTTCAAACATCCATGGGCGCCGTTAAATCACAAAATGCTTTTGGCAACCGCATCGATGCAAACATCGGATTCGTGTTTGCACCTAAGCAGCGGGCACAAACACTAGCGAAAATACCAAAAGTAAAAGCTAGTTCTAGATTTTAATGAATTTAACGGTAATGACATATCATTAGCTCCTCATCAATTGTTAATCTAACTATAATGGTTGTTAACAGCACTGTCAAGGGTCAATTTGTTATACTGAGAGTAAATCCACTTTGGAAGGAACGATTATTATGACTTACCAGGCACTCATGTTTGATATTGATGGGACATTAACGAATAGTCAACCAGCCTACACGACGGTGATGCGTGAAGTCTTGGCAACTTACGGCAAACCATTTAGTGACGCGCAGGCCCAAAAAACTTTTCCGATGGCCGCTGAACAAGCGATGGCTGAACTCGGTATCGATGCCAGCGAATTCGACCATTTTCAGGCACAGTATGAAGATGTGATGGCGAGTCATTACGATGAAATCGACCTTTACCCCGGCATCACGACTTTATTTGAACAACTTCCGGCAGACTTGCGCCTCGGCATCGTAACCTCACAACGCCGTAATGAACTGGAAAGCGGCATGCGCAACTATCCGTTCATGATGCGGATGAACGTGACCATCAGCGCTGACGATACTGAACGGCGGAAACCCGACCCACAGCCACTCTTGACGGCACTCGGCATGGTCAACGTTGCCCCAGAAAACGCCCTCTTCATTGGCGATTCCTTAAGTGACGAACAAACGGCCCACACTGCCAACGTTGACTTTGGTTTAGCGTCTTGGGGCATGGACCCCAATGCGGAACACTTGCATGTGGCGCACCGGTTTGAACAACCGTTAGATATTTTGGAACTCTTTAAGTAATCAGTGGTCAGTTTATTCGATCCATCTTTAAAAAAATAAAATGAATCGGCGCCACAAGTGACAGATTGTTTATCACTTGTGGCGCCGATTTACTTCTTGCATAACGTTAAGCATTACGCGCTAATATTTAGTATTAGTTGAGAAAGTCAAAACAAGGTTCGCCATTATTCTTTGTATTGATCTGAACCTTTGGGCGTATTGATTGACCAAATGATGCCATCCAGAAGTGATAACAATAAACCTGCAAACGGAAAAATCCTGATGGTTAAGACGGCAACAACAATAATCACTAGCTCTAATGCACCAAAGGGCCCCTTTAGCATCATCATAATCGGCTTTGCATTTTCCGGATTATCTTTCGCCAAACTCATCGTTAGTAAGTAGAACGCCACTGCCCAGCAGCCGTAAACTAGAATATAGAAATACTCCGGTGCGATTGCACTCGGAAAGTCACCCACCCAGCTAGTTGCAACCGGGAAAAACGACATCGCAAACAACCACAGGCAATTCAGCCAGAATGACCGTTTAGAAATCCAATCGGCATTGTTGATCAAGTAATGGTGGTTATACCAAGTGGTACAAATTAAAAAGAAGGTTACGGCATAGGCAAAAAACGGATGCCACTCCGCAATCAAGTCATTCAACTGACCGCCTGCTGGTGCCTTGATTTCTAAAACCATGATTGTCAAAATAATTGCGATGACCGCATCAGTAAATGCCTCAAGTCGGGACTTTTTCACTTTTCTGCACCTCATTTTCTCAGTTTATGATATTTTCATACCCTACTTTACCAAAACGGGCAGGTGTTAAGCGTATCGCCCAACACCTGCCCGCCATTTTTATTGGATTTTTTCCAGCCAGTGATCAATGGCATCATTGAGGGACTGGTCATCACTTAAAACTCCCATGGTCAATTCTAGCAGGTCTTTAACCTGCCCGTTATTTAATTGCTGCTTCAGATCCGTCAGATATTGCTCATCATGATCATAAAACGTCACCCACGGATAGACTGGATTGCCCGCAAAATCTGCCTGTTTTAAGAAAGCTTGTAATGGGTTCGAAATCGTATATCCCCAAGCTGGCCCACCAAAAATGATTCGTTGATACTGACTCATATCAGGAACTTTCGTCTGTAATTCTGGCAATTCGCCTGATTTCCGCTCTGCTTGTGCAACGTCCCAAGCTGCCCACATATCCTTATCATAAGGTTTGGCTGGTTTTACCTCAAATAAATCTGCGTCCAATTTTTTAGCAATGCTGTTTGCCACTTTTTGGTTATAACCGGTACTGGAATAATAAATAATTAATGTCTCTGCCATTACCCTAGCCTCCTACTGACTATTTTAAATCACTAACGACTTGTTTATAAGTTTTGCTTGAAAAAAGCTTCAATTTTATCAAACGGAATATAATCATGATCACCACCATCATAAAGATCACAGTGTGTGGCCCCTTTGATGGTAATCAGTTCTTTGCTTTTAGCATTCGTTAAACGAGTTAACATATCAACTGATTGCTGATATGACCATGCTTTATCACCATGAACCAACAATACTGGTTGTGTGACCTCGTCTGCACGGGCATAAATATCGTCAATAAAATGACCAAGCATCGTTGTTGGGGTCCAACCTAACCCAGAGTTGACAGACCGCTTATGATAACCTCTTTGAGTCCGATAGTAAGCATAGTAGTCCTTCAACATTTCAGGTGAATCCGCATCAATGTCAGGAACAGTAATCATCGGGTCTACCTTTTTACCACTAACGATTTCACTCCGTAACGCATTCAGTCCCCGACGTGCTTCAATGCGATCAGCGCTATTCTCAAATTGATCAAAAACACCCATCGTCGAACTAACCACGGCCTTAACACGCGTATCCATGGCCGCTAATGGAAATGTATAACATCCCCAGCCGCAAACTCCTAACACACCAATTCGCTCAGAGTCAACTACTTCAAGGGCGTCGAGATAGTCGACTGCTGAAGAAAAATCATCAATATTGATATCTGGTGACGACACATTGCGCACATTACCGCCAGATTCACCTGTAAATGAGGGGTCAAAGACGATTGTAACAAAGCCACGTTCAGCCAATGTCTGCGCGTACAGTCCACCCGCCTGCTCTTTGACCGCCCCATAAGGACTTGCGACTGCAATTGCCGGCATATTCTCAGTTGCATTTTTAGGCATGTATAGATCAGCCGCTAAAGTAATCCCATAGCGATTAACCAATTCAACTTTGGTGTGATCGACAGCGTCACTCTTTGGAAAAGTCTTGTCCCATTCCTGAGTTAAGTTAAGCTTTTGCGTTAATTGAACATTGTAATGATTTGCTAATTTCATAATCGTTGATCTCCTTCGTATTTTAATGATTACATTGCTTGTAAAGTGGGACGGACAATCAATTCTGAAATGGACATATTTGCTTTTGAATCGATAGCAAATTCAACTGCTTGTGCAATTTGATCAGCAGTTAAACCATCCACCGTCCCCCAGTAATCCGTATTACTTTTACGGGTTTCAGGATCGCTGATGTGACTCGTTAATTCACTCTGAGTTGCTCCTGGCGTAATAATCGTCGTTTTAATATGGTTAGCCGCTTCTTCCATTCGCAACCCATCCATAATGATTCGTGCTGCATACTTAGTGCCAGAATAGACGGCCATCCCAGGCGCAACGACATGTCCGGCAACAGAATCCGTCGTAATAATGTGGCCTTGTCCCTGAGTTTTCATAATTGGAAGTGCAGCCGCGATACCATTCAACGGTCCCATAATATTAATATTGACCATATTCTGCCATTCATCTCGATGACCATCACTTAAGTTGGAAAGCGGCATGATACCGGCATTATTATAGAGAACGTCAATCCGTCCGAATTCATCGACAGCCGTTTTAATCGCAGCCCGGACTTCTTTAAAATTCGTCACATCCGCTTGTACTGGAATCACTTGCCCTTCGTCAAATTCGCTGGCAATTTCATTTAAACGGTCTAAACGCCGAGCGGCAATAACTAGCTTGGCACCATCACGAGCTAAGCGTCGGGCGGTCGCCGCACCAATTCCTGAGGAAGCCCCCATAATAACAACAACTTTATTTGATAAGTCAGTCATAATAATCACCTTTCATTTTTGCCTGTTCATTTCTTTCAACGATTATTATTATAGCTTCGGGTCAATATAATGTATAATAGTTATATAGGATAGGAATCGATGACTAAAAGTGATTGGTAGGGACAATTTTCAAGCCCTAATTGGCTTATAGAAACTTTTGATACTGCGGTCTTCCCAAATTAGTCCGTCTATCCTTAGATGACCATTTTATTTTCATCAACAATGAATTAGTAGTCCGAAACGCATTAAATACGAGGAGTGATGACATGGAATTACGGGTTCTAAATTATTTTGTCGAAATCGTTAATCAACATGGAATGACCAAAGCTGCTAATCATTTACATGTTTCGCAGTCTACTTTATCCAGACAAATTCAGGATTTGGAGCAAGAATTGGGGACTCAATTGTTTGTTCGTGGGCCGCGCAATATCTCGTTGACCGAAGACGGCTACTTTCTCTATAGCCGTGCTCAAGAGATACTATCCTTATCAGATGGCACTAAAAATTACTTAGTACAAGGAAAAAGTCTGGCTGGTGAGTTGAACATCGGCGCAGGAGAAAATGACGCCAATCAATACCTGTTACCGAGTTTTAAAAGATTAATCGATACCGGTAATGGCGTCAGAATCAATTACGAAAGCCTAGATGGGGATCAAATCATGGCCGGCATCGATCGCGGGAGCCTAGATTTTGGCGTTATTGCGACCAATCAAAGTTTTAACGACTATAATACGCTCACGCTACCGTTTGAGGACCACTGGGGGATTGCCTTTCCAGCCAACCATCCTTTCGATCAACGCAATGAAATTGTCGCTGCTGATTTACGTCACCAAAAACTACTTATTCCGCGTCAACTTGATTCAAGTTCACAACTACTTGCATATCTCGACGAATATGTCGATGATTATAAAATCGTTGCAACTTATGATATGCATTACAACATGCGTGCCATGGTCACCAACCGGCTCGGCTTAGCGTTAACTTTTGACAAACCCATCTATCAAAGCGGTAACATCCATTTCAAGCGTCTCCAATATTTGCAACCGATTCGTTCAATGCTCATCTGGCGTAAGGATCATCAACTCACGCGGCTGGGAAGTGCCTTCATTGAAGAAGTTAGGGACACGATTGACAAAGAACGCGATATTCCTAAGCACAGCAATTGATGGCTGCCAGTTCAATACTTTTGCCGTTCACTGCATACTAAAAGACAGCTGTTGTCTAACTAACTCTGATGACAACAGCTGTCTTTTTGCGATTTTTAATTAAAATTTTGCCCTGTTTTTACAGTCGAAACGTGCTAAAAACCACTGACAGCCCCGCTTGACCCTGTTCCGCTAATCATCCACAACCCGGATGACCAGCCCCGTTCTATCTAGATAGTCGAAACGTGGTTCTAAAGGCAGTTTGGGCCGCTTAACACTAAAAGGGCCATCATCCAAGCCCAGGATGATAGCCCTTTTACCTACCGCTCTCTATCTTTACAGTCGAAACGTGCTAAAAGCCACAGCCAGCTCCGCTTAACCCTGTTCCGCTAATCATCCACAACCCGGATGACCAGCGGAACAACGTTAATGCTCACTGACTACCCGTGGCTTTTACCACTCTTATTCTTGCCTATCCTCATACGCCACCTGCGCCGTGATCTGGTAATCACCCGGCTGCTCAATGGCTGAAGTCCGACCGGCGATTTTGCTCATCCCGCCTGTGATCACCGTTGAAGCGAGATACAGCTTGTAATCCTCATGGGCATCGTGGACATCCGTCAAGCCGACCTTCGTAATGTGTCCGACCGGTGACTGGTCCATCTGGTTGATCCCCGCATAGATGACCAAGCGGTGGTTTTCCAACTTCAATTGTGAAAATGGAATTTGAATTCCTTGCCCAATCGCATATACCGGTTCACCAGTTGCTTGCGCCTGTTGAATCACCGCATCATCACTCATGCCACCGTAATCCAACCGCACAATATTAGCTGCTTGCAACTGATCGACGATTTGATGCACATTTTCCTGTTCGGTATGCGACGTTTTGACCGTGGCCGGCAATAATTCTTGACCATCAAAAATCCCGTTGGCCGGAATGTATGGCTGTTGCTGGTTCGTTTGGGCCTGCTGTTCAGCGGCTAACGCTTCCTTGGGTTTACCACCTAACAATTTTTCAATCTTGGGTGATAAATCATACTTGGCCGTTTTATTCGTAAAGTAATAAATCACGTTTAACGTAATAAAATAAATCAACGCCAAGAAGACTAACATGTAGAGGATACCGCGTAACCACGCGCCATTTTGCATCAAGCGAATGGCAACGTAGCCCAGATACAGGTTACCAGCGATACCAATGCCAATATAAATTTGATTTTTAATCTTAACGTTGACGTTCACGTACCCCAACGCGTGATTAATCATATCTAAAATACTAAACATTCACTATTCGCTCCCGTCGTCAGTAGTCGTCGTCGCGGACTGTGTGGTCGTCGAGCTGGACGTGGTGGTTGCACTTGATGATGTCGTTGATGAACTATCATCATCGTCATCATCTGTCGTCGTGGCGGCACTGCTGCTACTGCTTGAAGCATCGTCGTCATCATCCGTCGTACTGGAACTTGTATCCGTCGTCGAACTTGACGTACTGCTGGTCTTGTCCGCACTACTGCTGTTATCGTTGTCATCTGTGCTGCTACTGCTGCTACTGCTTGAGTTGTTATCTTCATCATCCGTAGATGAGTCCGAACTCGATTTGTCTTTAGATTTATTTTCATCGGAGCTATCGTCAGCGGCCTTCTTCTTCGCACTGCTTGAAGTCGCTGACGAGCTTTTGACGACACTGCTGCTGGCTTTAGCACCATTCACAGTATTGGTGGTTTTATTAACGACCACGTTGGTTGCGCCGAGCGCTAAGACGATCGACACGATTGCAAATGGTGAAATAAATGGTGGTGTTCGATAAGCCATCGCTGTCATTCCCTTCTGAGGCTTTCCTGTTATTCTTTCTAATCTATAATTAAACCATGCTCACGGTTAGAATGCACTAATTCCAACCCAAATTAATAAACTCTTTACCGCCAGTCGCCATAAAAAAAGCCGACCTTTCGTCAGCTATTCAACGCTTGTTTTTTCGTACAGTCTGCACACAATCCATAAATCTCGATTCGATGCCCAGTAATCGTGCAACCAGGCAGTTGCGCTTCGTATTCATCCAGTGGACAAGCCTCAAGTTCCGTGACTTTACCGCAGTTCGAACACACAAAATGATGGTGATGCTGATGCTTGAAGTCACACTGATACTTCACGAGCGTCTGGTTCGCCTGGGCCTTCAATTCGAGTAAGCCCAACGTTTCAAATTCCTTAATATTTCGATAAATGGTATTGTGGCTCATCCCTGAAAATAGCGTGCGCATGTGCTCATCGACTTCCGAGATGGCGACGTAATGGTCCTGATAGGTGACCAAATAATCTAAAAGTGCTTGCCGCTGCTTGGTAATCTTAAGTTGATTACGGCGTAAAATCGCGACTGCTTGTTCAATTGGTGTTTCCATTGCATGTTGCCTCCTACCGATCAGGACTCGACTAAATCATAATCATTACTATTTAGTTTAGCATAGTCACCCTTAAAAGTGAATCTTGTTGCCTGGTTAATCCAACGAGCTAGTCCTTGGAAACGGCATCTGGCGCACCATACTGTGCCACTAATCGATCCAGCTCACGTTGCGTTGCTTGCCACTCATCATTAACCAACACGTGCGCATGTCCGACTAATCCGTCTGGCAACGCTTGGTCCCGTAAATATTCCTCACTAGCGACCCGTTTTTGAATCCGACTAGGTTGATCCCCACGCTTGGTCAGCCGTTCAATCAGTGCTTCTTGGTCCGCAACTTCTAGGTAAATCACGACGGCTTGTTCACCTAACTCACGGGCGTAGGTAATCGCACCCGCTGTATCTAAGACGATACTAATGAGTGGTGAACGTTCCCAGGCGGCCGCTAAGCCTTCCCGTGAAGACCCGTATTGATTGCCACTGTACGTCACGTGTTCGAGGTAATGCTTAGTTGCAAAACTAGCCGGCGTTTCAAAGTAATAGTCGCGGCCACTCACTTCCCCTTCTCGCGGTGTCCGGGTCGTATGGGTAATGACTTGGGGAATTTGATATTGTGACCACAAGTAATGGCTGACCGTTGTCTTGCCGCTGCCAGTCGGGCCAGTAATCACAAAGATGCGTTGCTTTGTCAAAGTAAATTAACCTCCATTTTTAGTCCATGTAAAGCTTTTCATTTGCGTTAGCTCGGTAAACCGAGTATAGTAACGAGATTGTAAGGTTCAAATAGATGATTCACGCATCTCGTAGCAAACCAACAATTTTCAGAAGGGAGTTTTGTCATATGCAATTTCAAAAAACGAATAGCTGGTTCAGCATTGTTTTAGATACGCAACGCCAAATGTTTGTTGCAACTGACAAACTTCATCCAGAATTGTTCGCTGAAGGCGTAACAATCGAAGATGCAGTTGCAAACTTAAAAACTCAGGCCTAAGCCACATCTAAAAAAGTTGTTTAAAAATTACTGGTACCGTTTATGCGACGGCACCAGTATTTTTTTACGCTCGTTTAGGCTTACAGGTGTTGTTCAATGTACGCATTCGCCTGGTCCAGCATTTTTTTCAAGTTATCGTAAGTTAGTCGTTCGCGGGCAGCTGCATAGTCAAACCAGCCAATCGCGCTGATTTCAGCCTTTTGCCGCGTCACCACCACGCCACTCGGCACTTCACTGACAAATAGGGTCACTTGCTTCAAATTACCGTTTGGTAAATCATACTCCGTGTACGCTTTAAAATTCGTATCCAACGTCGCGTCGATCTGCGTCTCCTCACGAATTTCGCGTTTGGCCGTTTCCGCTAAAGTCTCGTTGCCTTCAACGTGCCCCTTAGGGAAACCCCAGAAATCACTGGTTGCACTCTGCAATAATAAATAAGCGGGATGACCGTCTTTTTGTTGATAGACGACCGCACCACTTGCTACTTCTGTACTCATGAAGTCGCACCTTCCTAATTATGAATTACGTCTTAGTATAACATGTTCCAGGCTCAATGAACGCTCAAAATTGCACGGAGCAGTTGGCCCAAGGCAATCCCCTGGCGCTCATCTGTTCGCCGCTCCGCAATCGTTTCAGCGACCGCGAGATGCAACCACTGATTGGCCCGCTTCAAGGCTGAAGCTAAGTCGACGCCCTGCCCTAACAGCCCCGCAATTACGGCTGCAAGCGTATCGCCGGTGCCATTATAGTGCCCTGGTAACCGCGGCTCGCCATAGAATTGAACCGCGCCCCGATCGTCCAACCACGCACAACCGATGTCTTGATCCCGTGAAACATCCGTAATGACGGCATGCGCTCCGGGCTTTAGTTGCTGTTGCAACGCCGGCAAGATAGCCGTTAAATCTGGATTTTCTTGATACGGCATCCCAGTCAGCAACGCCGCTTCAGTCGTATTCGGTAAAATGACATCTGCATGTTGAATCAAATCGCGCATCGCGTCAACATACTGCTGATCAAAGCCTTGGTACAGCTTGCCCAGATCGCCTAAAACCGGGTCGACCACTAATAAGTCTAACGGTTGTTGCGCCAAGTATTGCGTGACTAATTGACAAAGCGGTACCGAACCTAAATAGCCAATCAATGCCTGGTCAATCTTCAATTCAGCCTGCGTCCAATGTTGAAAAACCCGTGGTAACCAATCTGCCAAATCAACGACAGCTGGCGTGCCATAGCCACTTGTATGCGTTGATAACAAACTAGTTGGTAATGCTGCGACTTCATATTGCATCGCCGTTAATACCGGCAAAGCCGCACTCAGCGAGATTCCCCCCACCGCCGATAAATCCTCGGCAACTAACATCGTTGACACGGACGTCGCCTCCTTCTGATAAGTTGTTTAGTGCTTATTCTATCAGAACTCGACTGCCCTGTAACCCGCCTGCACCGAATTGATTGGATTTCAAAGCAAGCATTGGATGAAACGCTCATCTGAAAAGCGTTCACTACTATAAAATAGCTAAGTTCAAAAACAGCCAGCTGAGAACCGCTGGAAAAAGTGCGATTTAGCGTAAACTTGCTGTTGTGGAGACGTCCTAGGCTGGCTTCCAGGTATTTCTGACAACGCCGGAACGCGATGGACACAGATTTAAGCCGAAAACCCACGTCTTAAATACTGGTCTTCCACTAACCAAGCACACAACGCTTGCTAAGTGGAATTTCATCGCTGAGCATTGTCAGAAACACCTTCCAGCCGGGGATGGTATTCGAAAGTCGGACATGTGCGGACTCAACTTTTTATTGGATTAGTCGTTGTTTCCACGGTACAGAGTCATTTTGACATTCAACTGTCAGACTAGTTCTAACAATAACCAAGCTTCCTGACCCCTGATTTAATGCTTCGAACACGCGTTTTTACTGCAAATGTGATATTTTTTCTCTAGTCGTCTGAGATTGCAAAGTCTCGAATTATTGAAAAATATTCAGGTAATCCTCTCAGTACACAAATGCCATAAAACATCATCGATACCGATTAAAGTTTGCCCAAAGGACCAACTACTTAATGTGCAGCGGTCAATTGTACCTAGATAGGCGACCGGTTCATCCGCCATTCGAGCGGCTTCCCGACTGGGGGGGCCGGAGTAGGACGAACAAACGCTGACGCAACTCACCAATACGTCTACTTTTAATGATTCTGCATTTGACCGAACACGAAAAAGAGGCCCTTCCTCCGCGCCCCTCATTAGTCGGATGTTCTCCAGAACTGTACATGCTATCCGGTTACTCCTGATGTAACAAATATTGTTGCTCAATTGCGTGTCGGGCCTGCACGGCATCTTCAAAATGATCAAAGTGCTTGTTGAGAACATAGTGGCCCTTAAAGTAAAAGTGTGCGACCCACGAATGCGACTGCTTGTCGTAGCTCACGCCAACCACTCCGCTCGTGTTGCGCTTGGACTTTTTGAGCGAGCTGACGTCCGTGTGATGGTCATGGATCTTCAAATTCCGTGGATCACCCATTCGTGACACGACTTCCGGATTATTGAAGATATTACGCCGACTCTGTTCAGCTGCCAAGCAGCCACAGCTCCGCGTCTTGCCGTGACGTAAAACGTAGGAATCGACGACACAAGTGCGCCCACACGAACACTGACAAAACCATAGGGCGTTGCCATTTTTCGCCCGTCCTGCCCGATACATCGCTGTTAATCGTCCAAAGTGTTGCCCAGTAATATCGATTGCCGCTGCCATTTTAATCCCACCATTCTTAAAAGAATCTCTATTGATAACAATATTATAAGCTTTAGCAAATCGATTTAACAGTTTAACGTATTAACTTCGTCTATATTTAGATAATTTTTTGTATCAACAACATCTAAACACTGTTTTTCAAACCGTGAATCCTGGTCGGCTGATAATTTTAGCTATCATCGCACACCGGTTAAGTGGAATCAGCAGCACTTTCCTTAATTATTAAGAATAAAAAGTGCTAGTTCTAATTGACTTTTAATAATCAACCACGGTATCATATGAGCATGGCAAATTGTCGATAATGACAATCAACTGTTACAAATAACCAAAAAGGTGGTCCATGTTATGGGGATTTTCCAGCGCATCTTCCAAAAAGAAGATTTAGAGCGCTATTTACAAAAAGACAGTCATTTTGAACGCACCCTCTCAGCAGTCGACTTGATCGCGCTGGGTATCGGTGCCGTTATCGGGACTGGTATCTTTATTCTACCCGGGACAGTCGCCGCAACTAAGGCCGGCCCCGGCATCATTTTATCCTTCGTCTTGGCCGCCATCGTTTGTGCGGTGGCCGCGATGTGCTACGCCGAATTTGCTTCGGTCCTGCCAATTGCCGGCTCGGCCTACTCATACGGCAACATTGTCTACGGCGAAATGATCGGTTGGATCATCGGTTGGGCCCTCGTCCTAGAATACGTGCTCGCTGTTGCCACGGTGGCAGTCGGCTGGGCGGCGTATTTCAATTCGTTCATCGCAGGCTTCGGGCTCAAGTTACCAAAAGCCATTACGGGTTCATTTGACCCGGCCCACGGGACTTACATTAACGTCGTTGCAATTTTAATCGTTTGTTTGATTGCTTGGATTATTGACACCGGCTTAAAGACTTCGATTCGTTTGAACAATATTATCGTGGTCGTCAAACTCGCCATCATCGTGTTATTCCTATTGGTCGGTTCATTCTACGTCAAACCAAGCAACTGGACGCCATTTGCACCATTTGGTGGGATGGGGATTTTGAAAGGAGCGGCAGTCGTGTTCTTCGCCTACCTGGGCTTTGATGCCGTCTCATCATCCGCTGCCGAAGTCAAAAATGCCAAACGCAATATGCCGATTGGGATTATTGGGACGCTGGTGATTTGTACCGTTTTCTACATCTTAGTTTCAGGCGTGTTGACCGGGATGGTTTCTTACAAACAACTCGACGTGGACGATGCCGTTGCTTTTGCACTGCAACTCGTTCATCAGAACTTTGTGGCCGGCATCATTTCAATTGGCGCCCTCGCCGGAATGTTCACCATGATGGTCACGATGATTTACAGTAGTTCACGACTACTCTATTCCATCGGCCGTGATGGATTATTGCCCCGGTTCTTAGGTAAAATTGACAAACATCACGCGCCTAAAAATGCGATGTTGACGGTAACGATCGTCATTTCGATTCTCGGTGGTTTGATTCCACTGGACCAACTCGCCAACCTAGTCAACATCGGGACGCTGATTGCGTTTGCGTTCGTGTCATTTGGTATCTTGTTACTACGGCGCAATCCCAAACTCAACAAGATCAAGGGATTCCGGGTACCATTTTACCCTGTCCTGCCAATCATCTCGGGATTACTCTGCCTATTTATGATGACCCAACTTTCAGCCGAAACTTGGCTCGCATCACTAGCCTGGTTCGTGCTCGGCCTGATCATCTACTTCGGCTACGGCATCCGTCACAGTCGTATGAACAAGTCGGACGACGAAGCTTAGGGCATTCTTATTTCAGCATCAGCTTGGTTCGCTGAAAATAGGCCAGTTAATCTAAAAACTGGCAGTGATCGATATGTGCGCTCTAATCGCAGTGCGGCGTTTTCCAACGTTAGCAGGTAGCCTCGGAGACCAGAACATATCGATACTCAAAACCGCTCGTTTCAAGTCATGTGATGACTTTGAAGCGAGCGGTTTTACATATGGTGCCTTTTAAGCGGGCGGTTGTGCGTCTGAAAGCAATTTTGGCGTATCAATGACAACGGTTGCATTTTACGGTATGATAGCGTTAATAATAAAGGAGTGATTCGATGTTGACACCTAAACTTATTCACGAGAATCTCCACGAACACCATACGCAAGTCTTGCAGCTATTTAAACAAAATCCCTGGCTGATTCCAGTCACGACCGCTTTGCACATTGTCCCAGTTGCCATTGGCGTTCACGGCTTTTGGAAGTCGCGGGCACTGAGTAAACAGCTCAAAATCGAGCGTGAAAAGACTAAGCAACTCGCCTTACAACAAGTTGACAAGGTGCAAACGACGATGGCGGATCACCATTGCCAAATGCCAGCCTTACACCACTTGATGATGAAGTTGCATTCACAGCACTAAGCTGAACATGGCTTGCACTGCGACCAATTCGGGTTGCGGCACAAGCCATGTTTTCTTTGACTGCTATTTTATTTTGACGATTGTGCAATTTTGACTAAGTCCGTTACTTTACGCATTGTGCTAGTTAATTTGTCATGAATCATGATTAAATCATGCTATTTCTAAGTTCAAGAGCGGCCAGCTGAACCCCGCTGGAAACAGTGCGAGTTACCGTAAATTTGCTGTGGTGGATGCTTCCTACGCCGGCTTACAGGCATTTCTGACAAC
>NZ_AVAQ01000003.1 GCF_000463075.2 Lactiplantibacillus plantarum EGD-AQ4 | reverse complement strand
ATGTATTTCTAACATGTTATGAAGAAGCACTTAATAAAGGCTATGATCAAGTAACAGCAATACAAACTCAATAAAAACTGCCACAATGATTCTTTCGACAATGTTTCATCAGGATTAGTATGATGACCTGAGCAAGTCACTAAACTACTCAAACTAATATCATGCCGTGGGTCTGATAATGACGCCATGGGAAATTTAGCACAATGTGTGGGGCTCTCAGAGTAATGCATGGATGTATTTTTGTAAGGAGGAAAAATAACGTACAAAATAATCTATACGCCGGTTTCTAGACGAGGATTTTGTTCTCATTAATTGTAAGTATTCACTTCAATCATGCATATATAAAACGTTGGCCTGTTCTCAATTTGTTCTCAGTTTGATTCTTTTCTAACCCTTTTTGGCCTGTTCTAAAAAAATAGAACCCCAACAAACGTTGATTTGTCGGGGTTCTTATTTTTACTGACTGGTCTCTACTGCTTTAAAAAGGAGAGTACAGGATTTGAACCTGCGCGCCGGTATTAGCCGGTTCGCCGGATTTCGAGTCCGGTGCATTACCACTCTGCCAACTCTCCATGTGGTACTCAATTAGTATAGCATAATTTGAAGCCATAACAAATATTTATTCAAAAATTCTGACAATTATTCTGGAAAATAATCATAATATCTACACTAATTAATTGGTGGGTGTAATGCATTACTCAAGGATAGAACCGAAAACCTAGAGTGAACTATAGACGAGTAGGCAGTCTAAATGTCAGTAGCACTGGTTGTTGGAATAGCAGACAAATTGAATTCATTTTGTTGTAATCAGTGAAACATGATTCCGAAGCCTTAGTAGTACAAATTTGATTATCCATTAGAAATGGACACCTTGATGCAGTGAAGAGATAGGTGAGGACGTCCCAACAATCTTAGTAGCTGGGTCACGGGGTTACGTCCAGTGAAAATGGCATTCTGTAGTAAAACGTTATGGATTCTGATACAATGACTTCGAGAAGAAAGATTTTTATAGGTGAAAAGCCCAATTGGAAACTAAATGTCGGCATTTATTAGTTGGAGGCGCTTAGATATGTCAGAAGACGAAAAGCTTTATTTGGTGTGCGACGATTCACCTGGTGAGCCGCGCACAAAAGAAGAAATTGAAAATGATCGAAGACTTGATAATGACCCTGTTGTACAAGCAAAAATTCAAAAAGATATGGAAGAAGCTAAACGAATATTTGGACTTGAATTCAACAATAAAAATAACAATCACCAAATTTGAGTGAGTGATATTTTTATGCCTAAATTGTCCCCAGCGGATATATAACAAAGATGAGAAGATTACAAGAGGCTGGTTTAACGCTATCATACGGTGAGTAAGTTACCTCTCGCAGAAAGAATTGTGAATATTAATGATACTAGATCATATTGATCCATATTCGGACAAGCTTCAGTCATTACAGCAATTGCGAGTGACCATCGAGATTGGCATGGATATTCAGATTAAAATTCATGATACTGAATGGTACATTGGTCCGCTACAGGGTAAGCGATTGATTTCAAAGAATAATGATGACTTTATGCATATGTTTGAGACCGATAATCCGGATGAAGTGTTGAATGATGTGATTGACGGCCAACGAATCAGGGACCAATGGCGAGATGTTGTGATTGTGTCGATGTAAGGTGTCATTTAAGAAATATAGGCCTGACGGTGTTTTCTGCACTGTTAGGCTTTTTTGCGTCACACCAAAAAAGCCGCCATCATCCGACAGCAGCTTTCCTTCTAAATTCAATCTATATCAAAAACAAGTTTTACTTCTTTTCCTGCACAATATAATGTGGCCGGTGCTTCGATTCGATATAAATCTTACCGATATAATTGCCGATAATTCCCAGGCAGAACAACTGAATCCCACCGATGAAAAGGAAAATCGTGACTAACGAAGCCCAACCACCAACACTGTTATTAAACAAGAGTTTGCGAATAATAACGATAAAAATACTAATAATTGAAGCGGCGGATAAGAGGCCACCCGTCAAAGTCGCAATTTTTAGTGGCACGTCTGAGAAGTCAACGATTGCATCTACCGAATAGCTAAAGAGTTGCAACATTGACCAGTGAGTTTCGCCGGCGGAACGGGGCTGATTTTCGAACTTTAAATAAGTCGTTCGAAAACCGACCCAGTTGAAGATTCCCTTTGAGAACCGATTGTATTCCGGGAGCTCCAAAATGGCATCGACCATTTGTCGGGTCATGAGCCGGTAGTCACGAGCGTTCGGAATAATTTGGACTTTTGAGATCTTATTGACGACCGAGTAAAAGGACCGTGACAAGAAGGAACGGATAAATGGTTCGCCCGCGCGATTTTCCCGCATTGTACCGATACAATCATAATCGCCGGTTTCAATCATTGCTAACATCTTCGGTAGGAGCGATGGCGGATCTTGTAAGTCGACATCCATGACGGCGACGTAATCGCCAATCGTGTGCTGCAAGCCAGCTAACAAGCCGGCTTCCTTGCCGAAGTTTCGTGAAAATGACACGTAATGAACCGTATCAGGATGGGCGGCGTTTAAATTCCGAAGAACGGTTAGTGTATCATCGGAAGAACCGTCGTTGACGAAAACGTATTCCGTGGTGATGTCATTAAAAGCTTCCGGATTATCGGCCAGCACCTTCTCGACGGTGTTGTAGAAAATTTCAATCGTAGGTTCCTCGTTGTAGCAGGGAACAACTAGACTCATGGTTTTCATAATTATTGAATCCGACCTTTGCATTATTATTAGTTTAGTCAATGACTGTACGGGTTAACAAAAGCGACGCCGTGCCAGTCGGTTGAAAATCGGTTCCACGTTTGCACACTAATGGTAAACGGGCCAGATGGTTTCAACTAGTATGAATATCATAGCCTGAATTCAGTCATAAAGCAATCAGTTCTCAAACCACAAAAATTGTAATAATGGATGATAACGGAACTAGCTGACCTGGATTGATCTGGGTAATAACTTGAACGATTACTAGCGCAACCATTAACACGCTAAAACAGGCCTCACAACGCTTAATTGCGACGTTGGCCCTTTTGTTGGAATATGAATTTTAAATCGCGGATGCTAGCCTTGATCCACCATCTGCGGTCACGAAACTGACGCGATTGGTCACCTAATGATGCAAAGAAAATGTATAAAAATCTTAACTATTCGCGACCACCGCTTTGGTCAGCTGACTCACAGCATGCACGCGTGAAACCACCAGTGAGGTCGCCACCAACGAGCCCTCTAAAAGGCCTAAAATAGTCAGTGGCGATACGGAATCACCTACACGCACTTGCCAGTCAGCCATCGCATGATAATCAGTCGTTTCGATTTCAAGTCTAAACTGTTCACCATTCAATGCAGTAATCGTCAAATGTCGCGGTGACAGAGCGACAATCTCGCCATCAAGGGGCGCACTGATGATTCTGTCATTTGGCTGAATGCGCATCAATGGCGTTTGATGCGCTACCGATGGCAATGACTGGATGGTGCTGGCTGAACCGGTAATGGGTTGGTGCAGACGAATTTGATATTGACGACGGAATAACCCCATGATTGCTCGCTCCTTACTAAATGATTAACGGTCACTTCAACTTTTCATGCCAAGCATAACTTATGGGACCCGTTTCAGGTCAAGCTAGGGCAATCATAAATGTGTGGCAACATGATATAATAGTTGAGAAATCTTCGGATAGTTAATGAACATGGTCTGAAAGGGTGGTTGCATGGATTTTGTGGATTTAACACCGATATCCTTAGGACATACGCCGCTTGGCACGCGCAATCAGTTGCCTGAAGTACATGCTTGGCAGTTAGACTGGGATAAACTCGCTCGGTTGATTCGCGATAACCAGGATGTGATGGCCCAGGTTGAAGCCGGCCTCGCAGAAGATTGGCTCAATACGCACGGTACGATTTGGGATAGTGTAACAGGCTACCATCGTTATCCAAATGATAACCGTGAATTTGATGATACGGTCTTCTGGGCGGCCTCCACTTGGGCAACCCCGGCAATTGTGGTAACCTTTCATAATGAGATTAGTCAGGCATTCAGTTGTTACCGCGTGGGTAAGGATCCGGATTTTCATTATTTGGGACCACTAGGCCGGGCACATTGAAGGAGAGATTCAGTCTGAATAAATTGGAGGAACGAACGTGAAAGTTGGAATTGACAAGTTGCATTTTGCAACCTCACATCTATACGTCGATATGGCAGAATTGGCGACGGCACGTCAGGAAGAACCTGACAAATATTTGATTGGAATCGGCCAGTCACGGATGGCGGTCATCCCACCGAGTCAGGATACGGTGACCTTAGCAGCAAACGCTGCAGCCCCGATGTTAACGGCCGCTGATATTGAAGCAATCGACTTGCTGATTGTGGGAACGGAATCGGGCATTGATAACTCAAAGGCCAGTGCCATCTATGTGGCCCGGCTCTTAGGATTGAATCGCCGGGTACGCACGATTGAAATGAAGGAAGCCTGTTATGCAGCTACGGCAGGATTGCAATTGGCGCAAGACCACGTCCGCGTTCATCCTGATAAGAAAGCACTCGTTATTGGTAGCGACATTGCGCGTTATGGACTCAACACACCTGGTGAACCTACTCAGGGCGGCGGTGCAGTCGCCATGTTAGTCAGCGCTGATCCGCAAGTCTTAGCGCTGGGGACCGAATCATGTGTGCTGAGTGAAGATGTCATGGATTTTTGGCGGCCATTGTATCATACAACTGCCTTGGTAGACGGTAAATACTCATCAAACATCTATATCGATTATTTTCAAGATGTCTTCAAAGGGTACTTGCAGAAAACGGGGATGCAGCCAGAAGATTTAACGGCGCTCGTCTTTCATTTGCCATATACAAAGATGGGACTTAAAGCACTTCGGAGCGTCTTGCCGTTAGTGGATGATGCGCAACAAAAGCGTTGGCTCGCCCATTTCGAGCACGCTCGGCAATTGAATCGACAGGTGGGTAACTTATACACCGGCTCACTGTACTTGAGTTTGTTATCGCAATTGTTGACCGATGACAATTTAAGGGCCGGTGACCGCCTAGGCTTGTTCAGTTATGGCTCAGGGGCTGAAGGCGAATTCTTCACGGGTGAGTTGCAACCAAATTACGAAGCTGGCTTAGATGTTGGGTTACCACAACGGTTAGCAGGCCGACAACGAATCAACGTGTCCGAGTACGAAAAGCTCTTCAACGGACAGTTAGCTTGGCGCGCGGATGACCAGACCATTGATGTGGCCAATGACCCGCATCGGTTTGTCTTGATTGGTCAAAAAGATGAGCAACGCCAGTATTTAGATCGTGAGGACTAATAAAAAGCACTTGTTACTAGCAAGATGACTAGGACAAGTGCTTTTTGTTATTTGAAATTATTGGCGGTAATGGCACCATCTTTGACACTCAACAAGGTCTTATCTGTCGTGTCCGGTTGCAACAGTCGAATCGTGTAACCAGCAGCTAGATTCTTTTTAAGCGACTTGGATAGGGACTTGAAGTTGGAAGTGATCGTCGTGATGGCCTTTTGGTTTTCATCAGGGTACGATTTAATCGTTTTTAATGATTTGACGTATTTTTTACCAGTTGGGGTAATCGTGTACGTCTTAGTGGCCTTCGTAAAGCTGACAGTACCAATTGACTTGTAATTTTCCTGCAACTGTTTGAGAATGTTTTCTTCATTCAACTTAGTCGTTGCAGCCTCGCGCTTGGTGCTACCTTCATTGAAGACGACTTGTGAGGAACTTAAACTCGTCGTTTTAGACTTACTCGTGCTTGAACTGCTTGTCGAACTCGAAGCAACTTGGCTGGTAGCGGCGGCCTGTGACTGGTTGTAAGGCCAGTATGGCAATTTGATCACCGCATAGATGGTGACCACCGCGCTCAGAACCGTTACGACTGTCAGAAACTTCCAACCACCACCGGTTTGACGTGCGTAAATCACGGAAAATAATGCTAATAGAAAAACAATCAAGCCCATAATGGCTAGGAACAACATGTAACCAACTCCCAATGTTTGAAATAGTATAATTATTATACCATTGAACCATCGACCAGTTGGGATGAAATTCAAATATTATCTCCTCGGCAGGTGGTGTGCGATCTCAGTCGTCCTATCAGCAATGACTTGAACGGGTTTGTGCAGGGTTGGGCGAGGGTAGTAATCCCCTGACAAATTAATCTAGCAGATATTGTCCAATGACAAAAAAAGATGGCACGAGGCCACCTTAAACTAGTGTTTATTGATAGAGCATATCACGGTAGAGTCCCACGACTTTGCCTAATACGGAGACGTTATTTAAAATAATTGGCGCCATCGTATCGTTCTCTGGTTGTAGGCGGTAATGGTCTGCTTCTTTGAAGAATCGCTTGCAAGTGGCTTCATTCTCGTCGGTCATCGCAATGATGATGTCACCATTGTCGGCTGAGCTTTGACGGCGAACAATGACTTGGTCACCATTCATAATACCGATGTTGATCATACTTTCACCGCGAATCGTCAGCATGAACAAGTCGCCGCCGAATGATTCGAGTTCCTTTGGAATTGGGAAATAGTCGGTTGCTTCTTGGACTGCGAGAATTGGCTGGCCGGCAGTGACGGTCCCAAGTACAGGAATCTGGTGGGGCGTCGTTTCGACCCCGAGTGCTTCAAAACCAGCGGGTGTGACTTCGATGGCCCGGGGCTTAGTCGGGTCCTTTTGAATTAAGCCTTTTTTTTCAAGTCGTGAAATATGTCCGTGAACGGTGGAAGTCGAAGATAAGTCAACGGCTTCGCCAATTTCACGTACGGTTGGCGGATATCCTTTTTCATTGACGCGTTCATAAATAAAACGGAGAACGGCCATTTGTTTGCTTTCCGATGTTTTACTCATCTTGGCACCTCATTTTTTTGTCATTAATGGTTAAACCAATTGTAGCATAGCGTTTGCCAGCTTTCAAACAAATGTTCGGTTGACAAACACAATTAATTGATTTAGTGTCCATTTTCGTGTATATTGCTTTGATGAAGGGAGCTGCTGCTTTGATTTCAAAAGAATTAATCGCTCGGATCAATGAGTTGGCTCATAAGGCGAAAGCTGAAGGGCTCACCGAGTTGGAAGAAGCGGAACGACAAGAGTTACGCGAAAAATATTTAAAAGAATTTCGGGCTGGGTTTCGGCAACAAGTCGAAATGCTTCAGGTCTATGATAAGGACGGTAAGGAAGTTACCCCAGAAAAGGTCCGCCAGGTTCAACGTGATCGCGGTCTCCGGGATGATTAACCGATTTCAGGAAAATTTGCCAACTGACAAATTTTCCTTTTCTTTTATTATTAATTTGTGTAGACTAGTTTAATGAAGACTGTAATAAGGGAGGGGAATGACTGTGTCTACTGGAATTTGGATTTTAATCGTCGTAATCGGTGTATTGGTCGGTTTAACCGGTGGTTTCTTTGGTGCGCGACACTATATGCAAAACTACTTGAAGCAAAACCCACCGATTAGCGAAGAAATGCTTCGGAGCATGATGATGCAAATGGGTCAGCGCCCATCCGAAAAGAAGCTTCATCAGATGTTGAACTCGATGAAAGCTGCATCTAAAAACGATAAAAAGTAAGCATTCAAAAAAGTGTCGGTCGCTAGTTGCAACCGACACTTTTTTGATGGCTAGACCTATTTCTTGGTACTAGCAGGATCAACGTATTTGAAGGATGGATCAATTTGGCGATCCAAGTCATCAAACGCTGTTAACATTTGTGTTTCAATCTGTTTTTGGCCGGCATCGTCAAGTTTGAGCTTGCGGTCAACGTAAATTGGCTTGCCGAAGCGTACGGTGACTTGTTGGCGACTAAACAATCGTTTGAAGGTCAATGGGCCTTGATACACCGTTGGAACGAGTGGCACACCCGCCATCTTGGCAATCACGGTCGCACCGCCTTTTAATTCTTGCGAGTGACGCGTTCCTGAAGGGTACATAATCAATGATAATTTGCCGCTTCGCAAAAATTTGACGGGCGTCTTGATGGCAGACGGCCCGGGATGTTTCCGGTTGACTGGAAATGCATTGGCATGAACCAGGATGAACCGCAAAACCGGATTTTTAAATAATTCTTCCTTAGCCATAAAGCTGAATTTCATTGGACTACCGGCGAGGGCGTAATACAGTGGATCGAACCAAGTACGGTGCGGTCCAACCAAGATATAAGCGCCTTCGGGAAGGTTTTCGCGTCCTTGGTAGCGAGGGCGACCGTTGATTGCCGTGATGATGAGCCGGACGAGCCCGCGCATGAATGAATAAAACATGACGATCTTCCTTTCAATTACTAACTGCTCACAGTATGACGAAATTTGATAAATTCTGCAAGTTAATTGTATGATAACGTTGCAGTGAATTCAGAAGAGAGGTGGCCGAACATGGCAGATGTCACGTTACACGCCGATGAGCGAATTGACCAACTATATAGTAAACAAGTTCAAATTATTCAGAGTTCTCAAGTTTTTGCATTTTCGTTGGACGCGGTCTTATTAGGGGACTTTGCCCAGGTTGCGAAGGGCGCTAAGAGTCAGATCGTCGACCTCTGTGCCGGCAATGGTGCCGTTGGATTGTTTGTCAGTGCTAAGACGCACGGTCACATCACCGCTGTCGAGATTCAACCGCGGCTAGCCGATATGGCTGAACGGAGCGTTATTTTGAATGATCTGACGGCACAGATGACGGTACTTAACGAAGACTTATTAAAAATTACCCAGCAACTCGCCAAAGATTCGGTGGATACCGTGTTGTGCAATCCGCCTTATTTTAAGGACCAGCCACAGAGTGTCAAAAATCCTAATCCGCATCTGGCCATCGCCCGCCATGAACTTTCAGCGAATTTGGACCAGATTTTGGCCGTGACTAGTGATTTACTCAAAATGAACGGCAAAGCCTACTTCGTCCATCGTCCGGAACGTCTTGATGAGTTATTCACTTTAATGCAGGCGCACCGTTTAGCACCAAAGCGGCTACGGTTTGTGCATCCCAAGGCTGAGCGGGAAGCAAACATGGTTCTGATCGAAATGATCAAAGATGGCAAGCCAAACGGCGTTCGAATTTTACCGCCACTAGTCGTGTATCACGCTGATGGCACCTACGGAAAAGAGGTGCATACGTTACTTTATGGTGAAACAAAAGCATAAAGCAGTTGAATCTGAAACTGCGACGAACGCGACTACGGCTGCTAAACGACGGCCAAAAGGTAAGCAGACCGCGCTAAAGTCACAGTTAAAAAAGCCGCAGTCAAGAAAAACAAAGCCAGCAAATCCAAAGTCAAAATCAAAGCCAACAAAACCGCTGAAGTCAAAAGAACCGAAAACTAACGCGTCGACGGTCGATTCGCAGTTTTCCACTAAGTCAACGGCCAAACAAACTGCTGATACACCGCCTGCTGACCAAGCGACTGTCAAGCAGTACTACTTTTACGTGTTACTTTGTGCCGATGCGACCCTCTATGGCGGCTTTACAGACAACCTGGAACGACGTTTAGCGACCCATAATGCTGGGAAGGGCGCCAAGTATACGCGGGTCAAGTCGCGACGGCCAGTTAAAATGATCTACCATGAAACTTTCAACGATAAATCGAGTGCCTTAAAGGCCGAATATGCCTTCAAACATCAATCGAGAGCTGACAAGGTAAAATACTTGTCAGCACACGATGTAAAAATTTAGCAAAGTTTTCACAATTTATGATTTTATTTCTGGCATTTACTGTTATAATGTTTAATGTATCAATATATAGGAGGAATTTTTGTAATGAAAATTATTGCATATGCTGTACGTGATGACGAACGTCCATTCTTCGATACTTGGATGAAAGAAAACCCAGATGTTGAAGTAAAATTAGTTCCAGAATTACTTACTGAAGACAACGTTGACTTAGCTAAAGGCTTCGACGGTGCCGATGTATACCAACAAAAGGACTATACTGCTGAAGTATTAAACAAGTTAGCCGACGAAGGGGTTAAGAACATCTCTCTTCGTAACGTTGGTGTTGATAACTTGGACGTTCCTACTGTTAAAGCACGTGGCTTAAACATTTCTAACGTACCTGCATACTCACCAAATGCGATTGCTGAATTATCAGTAACGCAATTGATGCAATTATTACGTCAAACCCCAATGTTCAACAAGAAGTTAGCTAAGCAAGACTTCCGTTGGGCTCCAAACATCGCCAAAGAATTAAACACGATGACTGTTGGTGTTATTGGTACTGGCCGTATCGGTCGCGCAGCCATTGATATCTTCAAAGGTTTCGGTGCTAAGGTTATCGGTTACGATGTTTACCGGAACGCTGAACTTGAAAAAGAAGGCATGTACGTTGATACTTTGGACGAATTATACGCCCAAGCTGATGTTATCACGTTACACGTTCCTGCATTGAAGGACAACTACCACATGTTAAATGCGGATGCCTTCAGCAAGATGAAAGATGGCGCCTACATCTTAAACTTCGCTCGTGGGACACTCATCGACTCAGAAGACTTGATCAAAGCCTTGGACAGTGGCAAAGTTGCCGGTGCTGCCCTCGATACCTACGAATACGAAACTAAGATCTTCAACAAGGATCTTGAAGGTCAAACGATTGATGACAAGGTCTTCATGAACTTGTTCAACCGTGACAACGTTTTGATTACACCACATACGGCTTTCTACACTGAAACTGCCGTTCACAACATGGTGCACGTCTCAATGAACAGCAACAAGCAATTCATCGAAACTGGTAAAGCTGACACGCAAGTTAAGTTTGACTAATTTCGACAATCGTTAATTAAAAGTGACTAGGATCTAGGTCTCGGTTTGTAAAAAGGATGGTAACGAAAAATCTTTTTGATTTTGCGTTGCCATCTTTTTTATTGTCAATGATAGAGAACATGGACTAACGGAAAGACGTTAATGAGTTCCCGGTGTCGACGCTCGACGCATAGGCCGAAAAAAGAAAAAGAGTACTTCTAAATTTCTCGTTTTTGAGAAATTTGGAAGTGCTCTTTTGGTATTGGAACCGATCTGCAAAGCATAAGGCGACACGATCAGCTATTTGCTACATACGGGTAATTAGGCCGTGTGGTACATCGCAGCGACGGCGCAGGACAATACTTATAAAAGTTAATTGAAATCAGATGAGGTGTTGCGATGCGTCATGATGGTGCTTTACATTGATGATTGTCGTATCGGCAGTTCAAGCTATCCTTTTGCTTGCAGTCGCGCATTACCTTTACAGTTGTGCAGTTCTAAATTCAGACGCGCAAAAAATATCAGGGTTAAAACTGATATCATGTGGATTAAGTTTTTGACGACAGTAAAAACGCTACTTCATAAGAAGTAGCGAACCAAAATATTGCGTCGAACCAGGGCTAGTACGCGTAGCCCCATCTTCACATATGAAATTATATCACGGTGGTGAAATCAGTACAACGGACAGACATCCGAGTTAGCTGCATCTCGAATTGGAAAGGATACAGGTCAATTAATCGCAGTTATACACCCGCTTGAGACGGGTTAGGACAACATCAATAACCTCACGAACTGTTAAGACTGCACAAGCAGACGACGTATACCAGGGCAACTGGGACGGGTATCACGTCATTTTAACGTGTTTACGGTTTTAAAACCAAGCTCGTCACGAATCGCACAAAAAACAGACCTCAGCCAAACTCACTGACTAAGGTCTGTTTTAAAAATATTACTGAAAAGTCGAAATCAACTCACGATGTGCCAAGTTACGAGGCACTGGCCGCCTGGACCAATGCCAGTAGGAGCTCGTTTAATTCAGCAGGGCTCTGAATAATTTGGTCCGGAATGACACTTGGGGTGACTTGGTCGTTGTGTCGATAATTAAACCAAAAAGTTTGCCAGCCGGCGTGTTTGGCACTGGTCATATCTAACGCAGCGTTATCGCCGACATAGACTGCCTCGTTGGCCTTGATACCAACCTGATGTGCCCAGGTGGTAAAGATGGAAGGGTCTGGCTTGGCAATACCCAGTTCATCAGAAATAAAAATATTATCTGGGTGAACAAAATGTTCAATTTGCAGTTGGTGCAGTTTTTGATGCTGAATCGGTGCTGGCCCATTGGTAATGATACCGATTTTGAACGCGTGACTAAGCTTAGTTAGCGTGCTGGCCAGGCCATCAAATAAAGTGATGTGGCCGAGCGCCTGTTGGTAAGCCATTTCAAATTGAATGGCCCAGTCAGTGCTGACATGCTCGACGACGGGTGCTAAGGCGTGGCGAATCCGAGCAGTCTGCCAAGCTTCCAGACTCATCGTCGTATCCATGACTTGATTAAAGGTTTGTTCATTGAAATCGTGGAACCGATTAAATATTTTTGCCAATTCGTCCTGACTTAAAACCGATTGATAAGTTTTGGTTAAAGCAGCGACAAACGGTGATTTTTGATCATACAACGTATCATCGAGATCAAAAATGATGGCTTTTATCATAATTAAGTGAGCCCCCTATGCGAGATAGTATTTTAACACACTTTCTGTAATTCACAAATTCTTGCTGAAATTGCTTGCATACAACCGGGATTTTCGGTATACTAATTTTCGGTGTTAAAACCAATTCACACCTACTGGGATAATTACGGCGGTGCTCGGGAGAGTGTCGTAATTAGATGAGCAGTGGGGAGGAATAAAACAAATTTTTTGGAGGCACATTTATTATGGCTGTTATTTCTATGAAACAATTGCTTGAAGCCGGTGTCCATTTCGGTCACCAAACTCGTCGTTGGAACCCAAAGATGAAACCTTACATCTTTACGGAACGTAACGGAATTTACATCATTGACTTACAAAAGACGGTCAAGATGATTGATTCAGCTTACAACTTCGTTAAGGACGCTGCCGCTGATGATGGCGTTATCTTATTCGTTGGGACTAAGAAACAAGCCCAAGATTCAATCGAAGAAGAAGCAACCCGTGCAGGTCAATACTACGTTAACCATCGTTGGTTAGGTGGGACTTTGACGAACTGGAATACCATCCAAACTCGGATCAAGCGTCTTAAAGACTTGAAGAAGATGGAAGCTGACGGTACTTTCGAACGTTTACCTAAGAAGGAAGTTTCATTATTAATGAAGCAACGGGCAAAGCTCGAAAAATTCTTGGGCGGTATCGAAGACATGCCTCGGATTCCAGATGTTATCTTCATCGTTGACCCTCGTAAGGAACAAATCGCAGTTAAGGAAGCTCAAAAGTTGAACATTCCGATCGTTGCCATGGTTGATACGAACACCGATCCAGATGATATCGATGTTATCATTCCATCAAACGATGACGCGATTCGTGCCGTTCGCCTGATCACTTCTAAGATGGCTGACGCTGTTATTGAAGGCCGTCAAGGTGAAGACGAAGACGTTACTGAAGATTCTTTCAAAGATGACAAGGATGCTAAGAAGTCCGTTGATTCATTGGAAGACATCGTTGAAGCCGTTGAAGGCGACAATGACGCAAAGTCTGACAAATAATTAATTGAAATAATTAGGCTGCCTAAAAATCGCGGACCATTACGGCCTGATTTTGTGGGCAGCTTTTTATCTAAAAACAAGAGACTCAAAGGAGAGTAAACTATGGCAAAGATTTCTGCAGCACAAGTTAAAGAACTTCGTGATAAAACCGGTGTTGGTATGATGGACGCTAAAAAGGCGTTAGTTGAAACTGAAGGCGACATGGAAAAAGCCGTTGACGTTTTACGTGAAAAAGGGGTTGCCAAGGCTGAAAAGAAGAGTGGCCGGGTTGCCGCTGAAGGTATCGCTGCCGTTGCAATCAAAGACAACAAGGCTGCCATTGTTGAAATCAACTGTGAAACTGACTCAGTTGCTTCAACTGACAAGTTCAAGGACTTAGTCGCTGAAGTTGCTGACAAGATTGCAGAAGAAAACCCTGCATCTGTTGACGATGCCTTAGCTTTAAAGACGGCTAATGGTACTATCAAAGATGACGTTATCGAAACGACTCAAGTTACTGGTGAAAAGATCAGCCTTCGCCGTTTCCAAGTAGTTGAAAAGGGTGCTGACCAAAACTTTGGTTCATACATCCACAACGGTGGCCAAATTGCTGCTTTAGTTGTGTTAGACGGTGCGGACAGTGCAACTGCTAAGGATGTTGCCATGCACGTTGCTGCCATCAACCCAGAATACGTTAACCGCGAACAAGTGCCTGCTGACCGGTTAGCACACGAAAAAGAAGTCTTAGTTAAGGAAGCCTTGAACGAAGGCAAGCCTGAAAAGATCGTTGAAAAGATGGTTGAAGGCCGTTTGAACAAATGGCTCTCAGAAATCAGCTTAGACGACCAAGAATTCGTTAAGGATTCAGACCAAACGGTTGCACACTTTGTTGAATCAAAGGGTGGCAAGGTCAACGCATTCATTCGCTTCGAAGTTGGCGAAGGAATCGAAAAGAAGGCTGACAACTTTATCGATGAAGTTATGAGCCAAATCAAAGACTAATTACTGTCTAAAGGATTAGCTAATTGGGGATTGCGACAAAAAGTCATTTTTGCCGTAGTCTCTTTTTTGTTGCCAGGACGTGAAGCCGCTTTAAAAAGAGAATTCGGTTAATTTTTCACGCGGATTGTGCTTGCAGGCCAAACGCTAATTCAAATATATGGTAGAATAATAGACAGATAATTTCGAGGAGGACAAGACGATGTCGGAAGTTAAATATAAGCGCGTGATTCTAAAACTTAGTGGTGAAGCCTTAGCAGGTGAAAAGGGTTTTGGAATCAATCCACCCGTCATTAAAACGGTGGCAGAGGAATTAAAGGACGTCTATGACATGGGCGTACAGATTGCAATCGTTGTCGGCGGTGGCAATATGTGGCGCGGTGAAGCCGGTGCCCAGATGGGAATGGAACGAGCACAAGCTGACTATATTGGCATGCTCGCAACAATCATGAATGCACTCGCGCTTCAAGATAACTTGGAGTCGATTGGTGTTCCGACACGGGTCCAAACGTCGATTGAAATGCGGCAAATTGCAGAACCTTACATTCGGCGTAAGGCGATGCGGCACTTGGAAAAACGGCGAATTGTGATTTTTGCCGGTGGTACGGGTAGTCCGTACTTCTCAACCGATACGACCGCTGCTTTGCGGGCCGCAGAAATCAATGCAGATGCGATTTTGATGGCAAAGAATGGGGTTGATGGCGTTTACTCTGCCGACCCTAATAAGGATGCCAATGCGGTCAAGTTCGATAATTTAACGCATCTTGATATTATCAACAAAGGCCTTCAAGTCATGGATACAACGGCTAGTTCATTGTCGATGGATAATGATATTCCGGTTGTGGTCTTCAACTTGAACGAGCCTGGCAATATTCGGAAAGTCGTTGCCGGTGAACACATCGGTACAACAGTCAGGGGGAAATAAGATGGCAGTCACAGAACCAATTTTAAAAGAAGCACAAGAACGGATGAAGAAGGCCGAGGCCGCACTCCAACGCGAATTAGGTAACATTCGTGCCGGACGCGCCAACGCTTCATTGTTGAACCGAATCTCAGCAGATTACTATGGCGCACAAACACCGTTAAATCAGATGGCCGCAATCACGGTCCCAGAACCACGGGTCTTAATGGTAACGCCATTTGATAAGAGTGCCCTGAAGGAAATCGAAAAAGCAATTTTGGCTTCCGATTTGGGAATCAGTCCTGCTAATGATGGTTCTGCCATTCGGTTGGTGATTCCACAATTGACGGAAGAACGCCGGAAAGAATTAGCCAAGGATGTTAAGGCTGAAGGTGAACGTGCCAAAGTTGCGGTACGGAACGTTCGGCGTGACGCCATGGAAGCCTTGAAGAAGGGTCATAAGGATGGTCAATTCACTGATGACCAACTTCATCAGTTGGAAGATCAAGCCCAAAAGCTGACTGACCAAGCCGGCAAGGATGTCGACGCAATCGTGGCGGACAAAGAAAAAGAAATTTTGGAAGGCTAATTACCGACCAATTTATTAAGGCTTGGAGAAATTCAAGCCTTTTTTTGTTGACGAATAGTTAATTGGTGCATTTTTTGGTAAAATAGTGCATAGTTAAGCTAATTTTATGGAGGTGCGCTTTGTTCGCTTTTTTTAATAAGGATGATCCTGCCGATCAAACTGAGATTCAACTGGATCCAAACCGCATTCCAGCACATATCGCCATCATTATGGATGGTAACGGTCGCTGGGCAAAGTCACGGCACTTACCGCGAATTGCTGGACACAAGGAAGGCATGAATACGGTTAAGAAAATTACCATCGCAGCCAGTGATTTAGGCGTCAAAGTTTTGACACTGTATGCATTTTCTACTGAAAATTGGAAGCGGCCAACTGACGAGGTCAATTACCTGATGCAGTTGCCCGTGAGTTTCTTTGACACGTTCGTTCCAGATTTGGTCAAGAATAATGTGCGGGTACAGGTGATGGGGTATATCGACCGGTTGCCCGCTGCCACGCAACAAGCGGTTCAAAATGCGATTGCGGATACGCAGCAGTGCGATGGTATGGTGTTAAACTTTGCGCTCAACTATGGCTCACGGGCTGAAATCGTCACCGGTGTGCAACAAATTGCCAAGCGAGTACGTGACGGTGAGTTGGACATCGCTGATATTGATGATGCGACCGTTGACGCGGCGTTGATGACGGCGCCACTTGCCCCTTATAATGATCCAGATTTGCTGATTCGCACGAGTGGTGAAGAACGAATCTCAAATTTCTTAATGTGGCAGATTGCTTATAGTGAACTGGTCTTCACGGATGTCAAGTGGCCAGACTTCACAGCGACGACCCTGCAAGCTTGTATCGCGGACTTTCAGAGTCGTGATCGGCGCTTCGGTGGGTTGTCTGATCATAAATAAAAGGGAGTTTTCAGTATGAAACAACGGGTCATTACGGCAGTCGTTGCGTTAATTTTATTTATCCCAGTCATTTTTGTGGGTGGGATTACTTTGGACATCGTTGCCATGTTGCTCGGTGCCATCGCGATGAGTGAATTGCTCATCATGCGAAAGAAACTATTGATTTCATTTGAAGCGATCGTTAGTATGCTGGCAGTCATGATTCAGATTGCGCCGAACAAGTGGTTCATCGGCTTACCTGACCAGCTCAATAAAGAATACGTGGTTTACTTCTTAGTTATTCTATTATTGCTGCACACGGTCTGGTCACGCAATCGGTTCTCATTTGATGACGCTGGCGTGCTGACGCTTGGCATTTTGTATATTGGGATGGGGTTCAACTACTTTACCGCTGCGCGTGGCATCAACGTTGAAATGTTATTGTTCTTAATGTTTATTGTATGGGCAACGGATAGTGGTGCCTACATGGTTGGCCGTAAGCTTGGTAAACATAAGGTGACACCGATTAGCCCCAATAAGACGTGGGAAGGCTGTATCGGTGGTAGCGTCATTGGCGTTGTTATCGCGAGTGCGTTTGCAATCGGGTTTCACGTCGGCTATGCGAGTGCCATCAGTATGATTTTAATTACGATTGTCTTATCAATCGTTGGTCAATTCGGCGACCTCGTTGAATCAGCTTTGAAACGCTACTATGGCGTTAAAGATTCTGGTAAGATTTTGCCAGGACATGGTGGAATTTTAGACCGTTTTGATAGTATGTTATTAGTTTTCCCAATTGCACACTTATTCGGCTTGTTCTAAGCGAATACCCGAAACGCGAAAGAAAGGGGCGCTAAATTGATCGTTACAATTATTACGTTCATTATCGTTTTCGGAATCTTGGTTATCGTCCATGAATTTGGGCACTTCTATTTTGCCAAAAAGGCTGGGATTTTGGTGCGTGAATTTTCTGTTGGGATGGGACCCAAGGCAGTTGCGTTTCGGCGGAATGCGACGACTTATACGTTACGGTTTCTCCCAATTGGTGGGTACGTACGGATGGCCGGCGTCGCTGACGATGAAGATGAGGAACTAAAACCCGGGACGCCAGTCAGTTTACAAATCGGTCAGGATGGCATTGTCCATTCAATCAACGCTAGTAAGAAGACAACGCTGTTCAACGGGATCCCGTTATCCGTCACGGCGACCGACTTGGAGCGCGAGCTGTGGATCGAAGGTTATGAGAATGGCGACGAGAGTGAAGTGAAACGCTATTCAGTCGATCATGATGCGACGATTATCGAAAGTGATGGGACTGAGGTGCAGATTGCGCCGGTAGATGTTCAATTTCAATCGGCCAAACTCTGGCAGCGGATGCTGACCAATTTTGCCGGTCCCATGAATAACTTCATCTTAGCCATCATCACGTTTGCTATCCTGGCGTTCATGCAGGGTGGCGTGACGAGTACGACAACAAATGTTGCGGCGACGACCGCCAATTCAGTTGCGCGCCAGGCTGGGATTCAAAAAGGTGATCAGATTGTGGCCGTCAATGGTAAAAAGATGACCAGTGCCCAGTCGATTTCACTGTTGATTCAAGATAGTCCGAAGCAGCGGTTGCGTTTGACGATCAAACGTGATGGCCAAACCAAAAAGATTGCGGTGACACCGGCTGCTAAGACGGTCTCTGGTAATCGCATCGGCCAGATTGGCGTGATGTGGGCGACCAAGACGGACAAGAGTTTTGGCGCCAAATTGGCCTATGGTTTTACGGGCTCTTGGAATATCACTAAACAGATTTTCCAGGTCCTCGGCCGAATGGTGACGCATGGCTTTAGTTTGAATGATTTAGGTGGCCCCGTCGCTATCTTTGCCACGACCTCGCAAGCGGCCAAATCAGGCTTGCGAACGGTGGTTTATTTACTGGCAGTTCTGTCGATCAACCTGGGAATTGTCAATTTATTACCAATTCCAGCCCTTGATGGTGGTAAACTATTATTAAACATTGTTGAAGGCATTCGGGGTAAACCACTACGAGTGGAAACGGAAAGTGTCATTACCTTGATTGGTTTTGGCCTCTTGATGTTATTAATGATTTTAGTCACTTGGAATGATATCCAAAGATATTTCTTCTAAGCGATACTAATTTGGAATAATAAGGAGAAGATTTGTAGATGAAACAATCGAAACTGTTAATCCCAACACTTAAGGAAGTGCCAAATGACGCTGAAGCCTTAAGTCATCAGATGATGCTGCGGGCGGGTTACATTCGCCAGATTTCGGCCGGAATGTACGCTTACTTGCCATTAGCCTACCGGGTATTAACGAATATTGAACAAATTATTCGTCAAGAAATGGAAAAAATCGACGCAGCAGAAATGCTGGTACCAGCCGTGATTCCAGCCGAATTATGGAAAGCCACGGGCCGGTACGAAACATATGGGCCTGAATTATTCAAACTGAAGAATCGGCATGATCGTGAATTCATCTTGGGACCAACCCATGAAGAAACGTTCACGTCATTGATTCGTGATGAAGTCAAGTCCTACAAGCGGCTACCATTGACCTTATACCAAATTCAAGCGAAGTATCGTGATGAAGACCGGCCTCGTTATGGTTTATTGCGTGGGCGTGAATTCATTATGAAGGATGCTTATTCCTTCCACGCTGATGAATCTTCATTGGATGACACGTTCCAAGATATGGCGCAAGCTTATCAAAACATCTTTGAACGTTGTGGCTTGAAGTTCCGTTCAATCATCGGTGACGGTGGTGCGATGGGTGGTAAGGATTCACGTGAATATTCAGCAATCGCCCCAGTTGGCGAAGATACGATCGTTTATTCCGATGCCAGTGACTACGCAGCCAACCTTGAAATGGCCCGGAGTTTGTACGTGCCTAAGAAGTCGCATGCTTCACTCAAGGACATGGAAGAAATCGATACCCCTGGTGTGGGCACGATTGAAGAGTTAGCCGACTTCTTGAAGGTCGAAGCAGATCAACTCGTTAAGAGTATCCTGTTTATCGCTGACGACCAACCTGTCTTAGCGTTAGTTCGTGGCGACCACGAAGTTAATGATATCAAGTTGAAGAATTATCTTGGTGCGGACTTCTTAGATATGGCCACGCCAGAACAAGCCCAAGAATACTTGGGTGCTAGCTTCGGTTCACTCGGTCCCGTTAACGTCAGTGACGACGTTAAGATCGTGGCTGACCAGTACGTTAAGGACATGGTCAACATTACGGTCGGTGCCAACTCAGATGGTCACCACTTTACTAACGTCAATCCAGAACGGGATTTCCATGCTGAAGATTACGTTGACATTCGTTTCGTCCAAGAAGGCGAACTTTCACCAGATGGTGCTGGCGTCTTGAAGTTTACGAAGGGGATCGAAATCGGTCACATCTTTAAGTTGGGCACGCGTTATTCTAAGGATTTGCATGCCGAAGTCTTAGATGCTAACGGACGCAATATTCCGGTCATCATGGGCTGCTACGGTATCGGGGTTTCCCGGTTGCTCTCAGCGATTGCGGAACAACGTGCTGACGATAACGGTTTGATCTGGCCAAAAGCGATTGCACCATTTGACGTCCACGTCATTCCGGTTAACCCTAAGAAGGCTGAACAAGTCGAAGTTGCTGACCAAGTTGAAGCACAACTGGAAGCAGCTGGCTACAAGGTCTTGTATGATGACCGTAAGGAACGGCCTGGGGTTAAGTTTGCGGATTCTGATCTGATGGGGATTCCGGCTCGGATTACCATTGGGAAGAAAGCCAGTGAAGGTATCGTTGAGATCAAACTACGCCAAACTGGTGAGACACTTGAAGTTAAACAAGAAGAAATTGCTAATAATTTAGCCGTTTTACTTGAAAATATTGACTAATTACACAGTAGCGTTGCGGCATGTGACGCGCTAGTCACTTTTGTTAGTTATTGGAAGAAATCATCTAGTTGGGATTTACGAGAACTAGATGATTTTTCTTTTGCCAACCAATCACGTGGCGCAAGCCGCAGACTGTGATAAAATAGTAACGTTTCATGTGAATGGGTGAAACCTTCACTGGATCGGGGATGAACATGATGGTATATGGGTTTGTTGAGCTGTAAAATCCAATCAACTGGCTTTACTCAGGCTTTGACGACGCGTCAGCGGTGCTTGTCGATTAGCTTACAGTCAGACTCAGGTTGACTTTCACGTCAGACCCGAAATAGGCGTTAATTAATCAAGAGCGTTTAAATGAGATAAGAGGAGGACCACTGGTGAGTTTAAACCAACAAGAAATGTTCGAGAAACTCCTCGAACAAATTGAGATGCCGACCGGTCCTGAATTCGAAGCCGCGGCAATCGATAAATTGACCGTGCATCAAGCTTCCAAAGTTTGGGAATTTCACTTGCATTTTCAACACGTGCTGCCTTACTCGCAATTTATGACGTTTCAAAACAAACTTCAAATTGCGTTCAAGGACATTGCCCGGGTGACGACTAAAATCGTAACGGATGATACTGAAGTCAACGGCCGCGAACTGGCAGAGTACTGGGAGTGGATCGTTCAACATAGTGGAATTAAGTCGTCACTCGTTCAGTCCCTGTGCAATAGCAATGTGCCGTCCTATGAAGACGGCCGTGTGATCCTATTAGCTGAAAATGAAGTAATTCAAAACTTCTTGACCAATCAAGCTTTGGGACCAATTGAGTCAACGTATCATCAACTCGGATTCCCAAAATTTTCGATCCACACGATGATTGATGAAAGTGCTTCACAAGCTAAAATCAAGGAATTCCACGAACAAAAAGCTAAGTCGGACCAAGAACTGGCGAAAAAGGCGGAAGCGGCCATCAAGAAAGCCAATGAGAAGCGGCAAAAACAGGCCGATTCTCCGGCGCCAATCGATGGCCCAGTACAGTTAGGGAAGCAAATCAATCCGCAAGAACCAGCCAAACAAATGGTTCAAATTACGGAAGAAGAACGGTCTGTCATTGTTGAGGGTTACGTTTTCGACATGGAAGTCCGGACGCTGCGTTCACAACGGCAGTTATTGATCTTAAAAGTGACTGATTATAGTTCGTCGATGGTCGTTAAGAAGTTCTCTCGCAACACAGACGACGAGGCCCAATTTGCGGCGCTGCATACTGGTATGTGGGTACGTGTTCGTGGGTCAGTCCAAGAAGATAGTTTCATGCGGGATTTGACGATCAATGCCTACGATATTAACGAGACGTCGCACGCCAGTCGTCAGGATACGGCGCCTGCGGACGATAAACGGGTGGAATTACATTTACACTCCAACATGAGTCAGATGGATGCCACAAATAGTGTGAGCGATTATGTTAAACAGGCGGCCAAGTGGGGCCATCCGGCAATCGCCATCACTGACCATTCGGGGGCCCAAGCCTTTCCAGAAGCCTTTGCAGCCGGTGAAAAGAATAACATCAAGATTTTATACGGCGTCGAGGCCAACATGGTCGATGACGGGGTGCCGATTGCATATAACGACGCGCACGTCGACTTAAAAGAATCGACTTACGTTATCTTTGATACGGAAACGACCGGACTGTCTGCCATTTATGACCGGGTCATCGAACTGTCTGCGGTTAAGATGGTCAAAGGAAACGTCGTCGACCAGTTTGAAGAGTTCATTGATCCTGGGTTCCATTTATCGGAGACGACGACCAATTTGACCAGTATCACGGATGATATGGTCCGCGGGTCGAAATCTGAAGAGGAAGTCTTCAAGTTGTTCCGCGAATTCTATGGTGATGCCATCGTCGTTGGTCATAACGTGACTTTCGATATCGGGTTCATGAATACGGGGTACGCGCGTCATCAGATGGGCCCCATCACCAATCCAATCATTGATACGTTGACGCTGGCGCGCTGGTTGTACCCGAATTTACGGGGCTACCGGTTAAACACGCTGGCTAAGAAATTCAACGTTAACCTGGAGCACCATCACCGGGCGATCTATGATGCGGAATCTACGGGACATTTGAACCATATCTTCTTAAAGGACGCTGAGGAACGCTATGGGGTCCAGTTCCACGAACAACTGAATGACCACATGAATGAGAATGCGGCATACCGCCACGCGCGGCCATTCCATGCGACCCTCTATGCGCAGACGCAGGCTGGGTTGAAGAACTTGTTCCGAATTATTTCACTATCCAACGTCGAATACTATTACCGAGTACCACGAGTGCCACGGAGTATTCTGAACAAGTATCGTGATGGCATTCTAGTTGGTTCGGCCTGTTCAAGTGGTGAAGTCTTCACCGCAATGATGCAAAAAGGGAAGGAAGAAGCCCGTCAAAAGGCTGGTTACTATGACTTCCTGGAGGTCCAACCCAAAGCAGCCTACTCGGCATTGATTGAGAGTGGTTTAATTGCCGATACGGATCACTTGGAAGAAATTATTGGTAACATGGTCGAGCTCGGTCATGAAATGAATATTCCGGTCGCTGCAACTGGCGATGTTCATTATCTCAACCCAGAAGATAAAATTTATCGTAAAATCTTGATTCATTCGCAACCCGGGAATCCGTTGAATCGAACGGAACGCCCCGATGTGCATTTCCGCTCGACGGACGAAATGCTCAAAGATTTTGATTTTCTGGGTGCGGATACCGCTCATGAAATCGTTGTCGATACACCGCGGGCGATTGCGGACAAGTTTGAAATCGTCCGGCCAGTCAAGGATAAACTGTATACGCCGCGGATGAAGGGTGCCGAAGCTGAAATCGAGAAGTTGACGATGGACCGGGCCCACGCTTGGTACGGTGATCCATTACCGGAAATCGTGCAAAAGCGAGTCGATAAAGAGTTGAAGAGTATTATTGGGAACGGGTTCTCAGTTATTTACCTGATTGCGCAACGGCTGGTGTTCAAGAGTAACAAGGACGGTTACCTGGTTGGGTCTCGTGGTTCCGTTGGATCTAGTCTGGTCGCAACGCTATCTGGGATCACGGAAGTTAACCCGATGCCGCCGCATTACCGTTGTCCAAATTGCCAATATTCACACTTCTATACGAACAACGAATATGGTTCGGGCTACGATTTACCGCCAAAGGATTGCCCTGAATGTGGCACTAACATGGTCCGTGATGGTCAAAACATCCCATTCGAAACCTTCCTTGGTTTTTACGGAAACAAGGTACCGGATATTGATTTGAACTTCTCCGGTGACTACCAACCAATTGCCCACAACTATACCAAAGTCTTGTTCGGTGAGAAAAACGTTTACCGTGCCGGAACGATTGGGACGGTTGCGGATAAGACCGGTTATGGCTACGTTAAGGCGTATGAACGTGATACCAATCAGACGTTACGTTCAGCTGAGGTCGATCGGTTAGCTAAAGGGACGACTGGGGTCAAGCGGACGACTGGCCAACATCCGGCCGGTATCATTGTTGTGCCGGACTACATGGATATTTATGACTTTACACCGGTCCAATATCCCGCTGATGACCAGAGTGCGGCCTGGCAAACGACCCACTTTGATTTCCATTCGATTCATGATAATATCTTGAAAATTGATATTCTGGGGCATGATGACCCGACGATGATTCGGATGCTCCAAGATTTGTCGGGAATTCAACCTGAAAGTATCCCGCCAGTTGATCCAAATGTCATGAAGATTTTCTCAAGTCCTGAAGTCTTGGGCGTCACCGAAGACCAGATCTTCTCCAAAACGGGGACCCTGGGCATTCCTGAATTTGGGACGCGCTTTGTTCGGGGAATGTTGGAAGAAACCCATCCATCGACGTTTAACGAATTGCTTCAAATTTCTGGACTTTCCCACGGAACCGACGTGTGGCTCGGCAACGCGGAAGAATTGATCAAAGATGGTACGGTTACGCTGGCCGAAGTTATTGGGTGTCGTGATAACATCATGACCGACTTGATTCACTATGGGATGGAATCTGATATGTCCTTCCAAATCATGGAACACGTGCGGAAGGGCCGTGGGATTCCTGACGAGTGGCAACAGGCGATGAAGGACGCTGACGTTCCTGATTGGTACATCGAGTCGTGTCTCAAAATCAAGTACATGTTCCCACGGGCGCACGCGGCGGCTTATATCTTGATGGCGTTGCGGGTCGCTTACTTCAAAGTTTACTTCCCACTGATTTACTACACGGCCTATTTCTCGGTGCGGGCGGATGATTTCGACCTCGTCGCGATGGCGCATGGTAAGGAAGCGGTCAAGGCCTCAATGAAAGCCATCACGGATAAAGGGATGGATGCGAGTGCCAAGGAGAAGAACTTGCTGACGGTGCTCGAGCTGGCAAATGAAATGTTGGAACGTGGCTTCAACTTCTCCATGGTCGACTTAGATAAGTCGGATGCCTCCGATTGGTTGATTGACGGTGACACACTGATTGCGCCATTCCGGGCCGTTCCTGGGCTTGGGCTGAACGTGGCCAAGCAAATCGTGGCGGCACGGGCGGATAAGCCATTCCTATCGAAGGAAGATTTATCGAAACGTGGTAAGGTTTCAAAGAGTTTGATCGACTTCATGACTGAAAACGGGGTTCTGAACGATTTACCGGATGAAAACCAATTATCTCTGTTCTAATTGGAGATGGATGGTGCGCATTGATTGGTAATGAATCACGATTAAATTATGACATTTGATTGGTTTACTATTTTGTCTGCCGGTGATCGTCCTAATCCGACTTACAGGGCCGGCGTAGGGCGTAGCTATCACTGAAAGTTTACGCAAGCTCGCGCATTTTCCCAGCGGATTTCAGCTGGTTGCTTTTGAACTTAAGAACTGTCATTGCCTATCGTGCTGAATAATCACGGTCACAACGCGTCTAATAAGTTAAAAAATGATGAAATTTTAGCCAAATTGGACGTGCAACGGGCAACATTGCAGTTTGTGGCCACATGATGCGCAACAATGCCGTCATATCAGTGATTAACGTGCTTTTGTGGCACGGTTTCGACGGGTAATTAATTGCCAGTGCTAACGGCTATAAAAGGCGTAAGCTTGCGGTTTGACCATAATTGTGCTAATATATAATTGTAATTTAAAACTCGTTAACGAGTGAGCAGCGATGCTCACTCTTTTTATTGGACTAATCTGAATAGGAGGCACAGCCTTGAGCAGTAATGTTGTTGAAACCATTCAGCCAGTGGCCGCAGCCATTGTCAGCGCACACCAGTTTGAACTCGTCGACCTGGAATTTGTGCGCGAAGGTCAGAGCTGGTACTTGCGGCTCTACATCGACAAGCCAGGCGGCATTAATATTGAAGAATGTGCGATGGTCAGTGATGAACTAAGTGAGAAGTTGGATACAATGGAACCTGATCCAATTCCACAGGCTTACTTTTTAGAGGTCTCTTCGCCGGGTGCGGAACGGCCGCTGAAGAAGGAAGCGGATTATCAAAATGCCATCGGTAAATATGTACACGTTGGTTTATACCAGAAATTAGATGGTAAAAAGGTCTTTGAAGGTGATTTGACGGAAGTCACGCCAACGACGGTGACAATCGATTATTTAGATAAGACCCGTCATAAGACGGTCACGATCAATCGTGATCAGATTTCACAAGCCCGCTTAGCGGTAAAGTTCTAAATAAGTAAAGGAGTCTACACATGAGTAAGGAATTATTAGGGGCCTTAGACACCCTCGAATCAGAAAAGGGCATCAAAAAAGAAGTTGTGATCGAAGCCCTAGAAGCTGCCTTGGTTTCTGCATACAAACGAAACTATGGTCAGGCGCAAAACGTTGAAGTTGACTTTGATCAAGTAAAGGGTAATATTCACGTATATGCCGTTAAAGAAGTCGTTGAAGATGTTTTTGATTCACGGCTGGAAGTTAGCTTACAAGACGCGCTAGCAATTAACCGGGCTTACGAAATTGGTGATGACATCCGGTTTGAAGTCACGCCTAAGAACTTTGGCCGCATCGCTGCCCAAACGGCTAAACAGGTCATTATGCAGCGGGTACGTGAAGCTGAACGTGGGATTATCTATGACGAATACAGCCAGTACGAAAATGAAATCGTCACTGGTGAAGTTGAACGTCAAGACAATCGGTTCGTCTATGTTAGCCTGGGTAAGGTGGAAGCCGTTATGGGTCGCTCTGACCAATTACCAGGTGAAGTATACCGCATTCACGATAAAATCAAGGTTTACGTTTCTAAAGTGGAAAATGCCACCAAGGGTCCCCAAGTGTTCGTTTCACGGACTGCGCCGGACCTGTTGAAGCGGTTGTTTGAACAAGAAGTGCCTGAAATTTTCGACGGTATCGTTGAAATTGTCTCAATTGCCCGTGAAGCGGGTGATCGCGCTAAGGTTGCGGTTCGTTCCAACAATCCAAACGTTGATCCAGTCGGGACCTGTGTCGGACCAAAAGGCCAACGGGTCCAAACCATCGTTAACGAACTTCATGGTGAAAACATGGATATCGTTGAATGGACGGATGATACGGCAGTCTTCATCGCCAACGCGTTGAACCCCGCCGAAGTCTTGGATGTCATTTTTGACCCTGAAAACGAACGCGGCTGTACCGTGGTCGTTCCTGATTACCAATTATCATTAGCAATTGGGAAACGTGGTCAAAATGCGCGTTTAGCAGCTAAGTTGACCGGCTTCAAGATCGATATCAAATCTGAAACCGAAGCATCTGATATAATGGATGCAAACCCTGATGATGTGGCGGCTGCCGAAACAGCACCACAAGTAGCGACTGAAGATGCCCCTGTCAGTGATGACACGGCTGACGATGTTGCTGCTGAACCATCAGAAGCGACTGACGTAGAACCTGAAGCAACTGATTCAGAAGCAACTGAACCTGAAGCAGTCACCGATTCAGAAGCTGCAGCCTCTGATGAAGCTGCCAGTGACGCCGAATAGGGTCACGGTTCGTCAATGAAGTAATCAAAGGAGGTCTGGGATTATGAAAAAAAGAAAAGTGCCGTTACGAAAGGACATTGTGACGGGTGAAATGCATCCCAAAAAAGACTTAGTCCGGGTCGTTAAGAACAAGCAGGATGAAGTTTCCGTGGATCCAACTGGTAAGAAACCAGGACGCGGTGCTTACATTGCGTTAGACGTGGCGGTTGCCCAACGTGCCAAGAAAGAAAAAACTTTCGATAAGGCATTCGGCATCAAAGTCGAAGCGGATTTTTACGATGAATTGGTGGCCTACGTGGATCACCAACAAGCGCGAAAGGAACTCTTCGGAAATGACGCCTAACCAAGCTTGTTTGAACCTACTGGGCCTTTCACGGCGTGCCAGTAAGCAAATTGCAGGTGAAGGCTTGACCTTAGCTGCGATTCGTAATCAGACGGCCAAGCTAGTCTTTATTGCTAGTGATGCCGGTCCCACGACTGCCAAAAAGTTCCATGATAAGGCCCAATCTTATGATGTTCCTGTGATCGATACCTTTACTAAAGCTGAAATGAATGCGGCGACGGGCAATAAACGAACCGTTTATGCCATTACTGACGCCGGATTTGCCAAGAAAATGGTGGCGATCATGAATCAGTAAAGGAGGGTGAAACTATGGGAAAACAGCGAATTTACGAACTTGCGAAGACCTTGAACGTGCCGAGCAAACAATTGATTGCACAAGCACAACAATTGGGCTTCGCGGTTAAAAATCATATGTCGACCCTCGGTGACGCTGAAGTCCGCCAGTTGACTGGCGCGGCAACCGTTACCCATCCTAAGTCTCAATCGGCTCCGGCACAGCGGAGCCAGGCGACGCATTCCGTCGCCAAAAATGTGACACGAACTGCTAATCAGCAGCAATCCAACTCGCGTCATTTACAGAGTGGTGATTCTTTGAATAATAATCGTAATAATAACCAAAATAATAGTCAAAATAATAGTCAAAGTCGCAATAACAATGGCGGCAGCCGGTCTAATGGTAATGCAACCCGGTCCAATAACAATACACGGACAAACAATAGTCGCAATAACGGCGGCAACGGGGCTAACCGGTCTAATAACAGCAGCAACCGGCCAAACAACAACCGTTCGAACAACAATTCATCGAACCGGTCTAACAATGGCGGTAACCGTTCCAACAACAATAGCAACCGCAGCAATAACAACGGTGGCCAAAACCGGAACAACAACCGTAATACGAACAGCAACAATTCCAACAACAATCGTTCTAACGGGACGACGAACAGTGCGCGGAATGGTAGCGGCCGCTTCGGTGGTAGTCTGAATAGCAACAACAATGGTGGTGGCAACGGTGGTGGTCGTTATCGTGGTGGTAACAACAATAACCGTCGTCGTAACAACCGCAACAACCGGAACCGCAATAACAACAAGAATCAACGGATTCGCCAGGTAAACAACAAGCCGGCACCAGTTCGTAAGGACAAGCCGTTGCCAGAAACACTGGTGTACACGGTCGGCATGAACGCCCAAGATTTAGGGAAGTTATTGCACCGTGAACCAGCCGAAATTATTAAGAAGTTATTCATGTTAGGTGTGGCGGTTAACCAAAACCAGTCACTCGACAAGGATACGATTGAAATTTTGGCGACTGATTACGGCATTGACGCCCAAGAAAAAGTTGAAGTTGACGTCACTGACTTGGACAAGTTCTTCGATGACGAAGTAAATAATACCGATAATCTTGAACCACGGGCACCAGTGGTTACTGTCATGGGTCACGTTGACCATGGTAAGACGACCTTGCTGGATAAATTACGGCATACCCACGTGACTGAAGGCGAAGCCGGTGGGATCACGCAGGCAATTGGTGCTTATCAAGTTAAGCACGACGGCAAGATCATCACTTTTTTAGATACACCAGGGCATGCGGCCTTTACTGAAATGCGGGCGCGTGGTGCTGATATTACTGATATTACGGTCTTAGTGGTTGCTGCGGATGATGGTGTGATGCCACAAACTATCGAAGCTATCAACCATGCGAAGGCTGCTAAGGTGCCAATCATTGTTGCGGTCAACAAGATTGATAAGCCAGGTGCTAACCCGAACCATGTCATGGAACAATTGACTGAATATGGGTTGATTCCTGAAGACTGGGGTGGCGACACGATCTTCGTTCAGATTTCGGCTAAGTTCGGTAAGAACCTTGACGAATTATTGGACATGATCTTGTTACAATCTGAAGTCCTTGAATTAACGGCTAACCCTAAGCAAAATGCGGCTGGGTCTGTCTTGGAAGCCAGTCTTGACCGTGGGAAAGGGTCAACTGCGACCTTGCTTGTCCAACAAGGGACGATGCATGTCGGTGATCCAATCGTTGTCGGCAATACCTACGGGAAAGTTCGGACAATGACCAACGACCATGGGAAGCGTATCAAGGAAGCCGTTCCTTCAACCCCAATTGAAATTACGGGGTTGAATGATGTGCCTGATGCTGGTGACCGTTTCGTTGTCTTTGATGATGAAAAGACGGCTCGTGATGCCGGTGAACAGCGGGCAAAACAAGCGTTGATGGAAGAACGTAAGCAGACCACGCACGTAACCTTAGATAACCTCTTTGATTCTATGAAGCAAGGGGAACTCAAGGAAGTTGACGTGATTATTAAGGCTGACGTTCAAGGTTCAGTTGAAGCCTTAGCCGGTAGTTTACGTAAAATCGACGTTGAAGGTGTCCGGGTCAACATTATCCATACGGCCGTTGGGGCGATCAACGAAAGTGACGTTGCTTTAGCTGAAGCAAGTAACGCCATCATCATCGGGTTCAATGTGCGGCCAACGCCACAGGCTAAAGCCCAAGCTGACACAGACGATGTTGATATTCGGTTGCATCAAGTCATCTACAACGCCATCGATGAAATCGAGAGCGCGATGAAAGGGATGCTCGAACCGAAGTACGAAGAAGAAATCACTGGTCAAGCTGAAATTCGTGAAATCTACAAGGTTTCTAAGCTTGGAACGATCGGTGGTGGGATGGTCACTGATGGGGTCATCCACCGCGATTCCGGTGTTCGGGTCATTCGTGATGGTGTCGTAATTTATGACGGTAAGTTAGCTAGTTTACGGCGCTTCAAGGATGATGTGAAGGAAGTCAAGCAAGGCTTCGAACTTGGTCTTCGGATTGAAGACTACAACGATATCAAAGTTAATGATGTCATTGAAGCCTACGTCATGAAGGAAGTTCCGATTGAATAACCTTGCAAAGGGGGATTAACCGATGGCACAACATTATCGTGTAGGTCGTCTAGAACAGGAAATCGAACGTGAAGTTAATGATATTTTGTTAAAACGGGTTCGTGATCCACGGGTCGCAGGTGTGACGATTACTGGTGTCACAGTTACCGGTGACTTACAACAGGCGACCATCTACTACAGTATTTTGTCAGATAAAGCATCCGATGGCGAGAAGACGGCGGCTGGATTATCTAAGGCAACTGGCCTGATTCGTAGTGAATTAGGGTCACGGCTTAGCATCTACAAGACGCCGGAATTAACGTTTGAACGGGATAACTCTGTTCAATACGGGAGCCGGATCGATGAATTAATCAATAATTTAAAGCGGCAAGATTAATTACTTGCCCTAAATCAAACGCCCTTGTCGCTATTGTGTGACGAGGGCGTTTTTTTTCTTACGTTTTTTTAGTAACCAATTGACGTATTGTGCCCGTTAATTTGGGCGTGAATCATGATTAAAACGTGCCAGTTTACGAATTCAAAAGCTACCAGCTGAGACCCGCTGGAAACAGTGCAAGTTACCGTAAACTTGCAGTCGTGGCGTCGTCCTACACCGGCTTCCAGGCATTCTGGGCAATGGCCGGAACGTGGTGGACACAGATTTAAGCCGACAGCCCACGTCTTAAATACTGCTCTTTCACTAACCAAGCACAAGACGCTTGCTAAGTGAAATTTCACCACTGGGCCTTGCCCAGAATGCCTTCCAGCCGGGATGGTATTCGAAAGGCAGACATGTGTGGACCTAACTTTTGGTTGGATTAGTCGTTGTTTTCTTGTTACATGAGAATTTTGATATTCAACTGTCAGACTAGTTTCCAATGATAGCGAGACTCCCATATTCATGTTTCAATTATTCAAATCAGTAGATTCACGGAATTTGTCAGAATTTTCTCTAGCATTTTGAGGTAGGAAAGTAACGAATTATAAACAGAGGTTATTTTATCGACTAAATCCAAGACTAGTGTCCATTAAAAGTAGTGAAACCTATTCAGTAATCTTCCTATTACTCAAATATCCTAAAGCATCAACGATACCAATTCAATTTTGCTTAAAGGACCAGTTTCCCAACATTCAGTGGCCAATTGTACCTATGTAGGTGGTCGTTCATCCGCCATTCGAGCGGCTTCCCGACTGTAGGGGCCGGCTGACAATGCTCAGTAGCCAAATTATTCTTAGCTGGAAGTGATTTTCTTCCGGCTTAGAATAAGACTCGTATTTGAAATTACGCAGTGGGTTTCTGCGTGAGTTCAAATCGACGTCGGCTGCGTTCCAGCAATTGTCAGCCGGCCCCGTAAGTCGGACTAGGATGATCAATGCTGACGAACAGTACCACTTAACTGGCACGTTTTAATCATCTATAGTGCCAATTAGGAAGTAGTACAATGCGTATTCAAACTGTTTCCAGCGGGGCTGTAGCCGAAAATTAGCGTGTCACAGCTTAACAATACTTGAAACAAAATTCCAAATTAAAATGAAATTAGGGTTGACGAATCTAAATGAGAATGTTTTAATATAAGCAATCAATGAAACGGAAAGGATAGATGATAATGACTCAATTCAACACGACAGCTTATTATTATGGCTTTGCTTATTTTAGGTAGCGCCCGTATTGGAACCTTAGATACGGACGGCACCTACGTTCGTGTCTAAGCAGAGTCAATTCATCTTGACCAGCTAGACACTGTGAGTCTAGCTGGAATAATAATCATCAATTAGGATTAAATTTTGATGAGCCAGCTAGATTATTCAATCTAGCTGGCCTTTTTTATTTCCATTAAGGAGTGGTGGTTTATGCATCAACGACAGTTATCAATTAGTCTCTACTTGAACTATTTCGTCCATGGCATTGGCTTAATTATTTTAACGCAAAATATGCAAGCGTTAGGGCAGCATTGGCAGACCCCGTTAGCGACAGTTTCCTATGTCATTTCAGGAATCGGGATTGGGCGATTGTTCGCTTACTTTATTCTAGGCAATCTGTCGGATCGTTTTGGCCGCAAAGTGTTCGTCAACTTGGGGATGGCGAGCTACCTCGTCTTCTTCCTCGGGATGGCGGTGGTCACTAACATCCAGGTCGCTTATGGGTTGGCAATTTTGGCCGGGGTGGCGAATTCAGCCCTTGACTCGGGTACGTATACCACGTTTATCGAAATGGGTGGTCGTCAGGGTTCCGCCAATGTCTTACTTAAAGCGTTCATGTCAGCTGGTGAATTCTTGTTACCACTACTAGTTGCCAATCTGGAAGCACAACAACTCTGGTACGGGTGGTCGTTCATGTTAGCGGCGGTTATTTTACTCGTCAACGGCGTTTTACTTAATCGGCAACAATTTCCCGCTCGTAACCAAGCGAGTGATTCAGCCTTGGCCGTTAGCCAGAATAGCAGTCACGGTCGGCGGTGGCTGGCCACGATTGGTCTCGCTGGCTACGGCTACACGTCAATGGCCATCATGATTCTTTACACACAATGGATCAGTTTATTTGCAACCCGCACGTTTCATTTTTCAGCGCTGCTCGCGCACTGGTTGTTGTCGCTGTACAGCATCGGTTCAATCAGCGGTGTGCTCGTGATTTTCTGGTTATTACGCCGCGGTATCGCGGAGACCAAATTACTAGTGACGATGAATGTCGGATCCTTAGTTGCATTGTTGGTGATTTGTTACAGTCCAATTGCTGGACTGTCAATGATTGCGGCACTCGCATTCGGGTTTACCGCGGCTGGTGGTGTGATGCAGGTCGCACTGAACTTGTTCATCAAGCTTTACCCGCAAGTCAAAGGACGCGTCACCGGCATTTACTTCACGTTTGGTAGCATTGCGTCCTTCACGATTCCATTGATTACTGGCTGGCTGTCACAGCAAAACGTGGCGTTGGCAATGCGTTTCGATTTAGTGATTGGCGTGGCTGGCATTGGTTGCGTGGGATTAGCAGCCTGGGCGATTCGGAGTCCGAAGTCACTGAGTCAAGAACGTCAGCGAATCAACCATATCGACCAGCAAATCGTTCGCTTACTAAACGAGCGGTTTGATACGGTCACGGCAATCGGTGAATTAAAACAACAACAGCAGTTACCCGTCCTAGATCAACAACGTGAACAACGGGTGTTACATCAAGTCGCCGCCAAGAGCAAACAAACGGCGCACACGCCTTACTTACAAGCAATTTATCAAGCAATCATGCGCAACTCACGCGCTTATCAGACAGATTTGCACGACTTACACAAGGAGGACATTAATCATGATTAACTACGTCACTGCCGGAGAATCACATGGTCCACAATTGAGTGGTATTTTAACGGGGATTCCCGCCGGACTTTCATTAGATATCGACGCCATCAATGCGGGGTTAGCCGCGCGACAAGGTGGTTTTGGCCGCGGTAATCGTCAACAAATCGAGCACGATACGGTTCAAATTACTGGTGGGGTGCGGCATGGTGTGACACTGGGCTCGCCAATCGCACTAACGATCACCAACCGTGACCACGCGCACTGGTCAGCAATTATGGATCCGCTTAGTCCCGCAACTGCCACGAATACGTTACGTCAAGTGACGCGGCCACGACCTGGTCATGCGGATTTGGTTGGTGGCATGAAATACGGGCACCGTGACCTGCGTAACGTGTTGGAACGTTCTTCAGCTCGTGAAACGGCCATGCGGGTCGCCATTGGCCAGATTTGCAAACAATTGTTGGCACAGTTGGACATTCAGTTGATTGGTTACGTTCAACAGATTGGTGAGACGCAGATCCCAGTCGATGACACCCTAACTGTCGACCAGTTGCGAGCACGAGTGAGTCAAAATGATTTGCGGATCGAAGCCAACGATCAAGTTGAAGCGTTGCATGAACTCATCATGGCGACAAAGAAAGCCGGCGATACGCTTGGGGGCGTGATTCGCGTCGTTGCTGAAAATGTCCCCGCTGGGTTGGGAAGCTACACGAATTGGGATACCAAATTAGATGGACAGTTGGCCGCTGCCGTTATGGGCGTCAACGCGATGAAGGGTGTTGAAATTGGCGATGGTTTCACGGCTGCTGGGCAATACGGGAGCCAAGTGATGGATGAAATCGACTGGGATGCGGATGCTGGCTGGTCCCGTTTGACCAACCACTTGGGCGGCTTTGAAGGTGGAATGACGAATGGCATGCCAATCGTGATTAAAGCCGCAATGAAGCCGATTCCAACCCTTTACAAGCCATTACAAAGTGTTGACATTGCGACCAAAGTTCGTCAAAAGGCCAGTGTTGAACGTTCAGATACGACCGCCATCGTGCCAGCCTCGCTGGTGGTCGAGAGTGTTGTCGCAATCGAATTAACACGGGCACTGACCGCGACGTTTGATGGCAGTAACTTGCAACGGCTACAGCGAACGCTTGCCGACTACCGCGACGAACTTCGGCAATATTAGGACGCCAATATGCAAATTCATACATTAGGTCCAACTGCAACTGATAGTTACGCGGCGGCACAGACGTATAACCAACGTGTCTGGCAGGGGCAAGCAACGATTGTGGGTCATCCTAGCTTTGAATCAATTTTGACTGATCTGGCTGACTACCAGGGTGCGCAGCTCGTGATACCCGCGGCATTCAAATCACCAACGTTACATGCCAGCTGGGGTGACGTCCACTACGCCTTGCTGAATCAGTTGACGTTGTGCGATTGTTTTATGACCAAGCTGGATCCCTTAGTGGTCGTCCAACGGTTAAACGCGGATAACCAGATTGGGTACACGCATGCCGCGACGGCACAGTTGCTCAAACGGCTGGTTCAGCGGGTGACGGTTCAGACCGCTGCCAGTAAATACTTAGCGTATCAGGCCTATCAGGAAAATCAGGCCGCCTACGTTTTAACCAACGAAAAAAATGTGACATTGACGCAAAATGAACGACAACTTGCGCGCCTGACACCATCAATGGTGTGGTGCGTCTATCAAATTAATTAGGGATGATGATTGATGATAAAAACATTAACGGGAGCGCCTGAAATTGGCCTCCACGGGACATTAACGGTTCCTGGTGACAAGAGCCTATCGCACCGCGGCTTGATTTTAGGCGCCATTAGCCGGGGAACGACCACGCTACACGGCTTTTTGCCCGCTGCAGACTGCTTGTCTACCTTGACCGCGCTACAGGCATTAGGTGTGCCAATCCGCCGCGAGGGGACGACGGTTACGATTACAGGGCGCGGCTTGCACGGGTTATCACAACCTCAGCAACCGCTAGATATGGGCAATGCCGGCACGGCAACACGGTTACTAGCCGGTTTGCTAGCCGGACAACCGTTTGAAACGACCCTGGTTGGTGATGCCTCACTTAGCCGCCGCCCGATGGAACGTGTCCGGCAACCTTTGCAGGCGATGGGTGCTCAAATTGAATTGACGGCGGGACACTTGCCAATGACCATCAGCGGGCAACAGCTACACGGCGGCCATACCGACATGCAGGTGGCCAGTGCGCAAGTCAAAAGTGCCCTGATTCTTGCCGCATTACAAGCAGACGGTCCTAGCACGATCGTCGAACAATTGCCAACACGTGACCATACTGAACGATTATTACGCCAGTTTGGCGGCCACATTGAAACTGCGGTGGATGAACGTACGATTACTGTAACGCCACAACCGCAATTACAGGGCCAAACGGTGCAGATTCCCGGCGATTTTTCTTCGGCAGCGTTTTTCCTGACGGCGGCCAGCATCGTGCCAAAAGCGCATATTCGCTTGACCCAGGTCGGTCTGAACCCAACACGTACGGGCCTGTTGAATGTTTTGCAGCGAATGGGTGGCCATGTCACGGTGACGCCACAAACCCAAACCACTGAACCAGTGGGGGATATTGAAGTCTCCTGTGCGCAGTTGCATCCAATTCACCTGACGGCTGAAGATATTCCAGCCATTATTGATGAACTCCCATTAGTGGCCTTGTTAGCCGCAACAGCGGATGGTATCAGCACGGTCAGTGGTGCTGCAGAATTGCGCGTTAAGGAGACCGACCGGATTGCGACCATCGTAACTGAGCTACAAAAACTTGGAGTGGCAATTACGGCCCAACCGGATGGGTTTACGATCGATGGTCGCACAACTTGGCACCAACCGAAAGAGAATTTGGATAGTCATGGTGACCACCGAATCGGTATGATGATGGCGATTGCCGCATTACGGCTCTCGCAACCGACGCAACTTACCGGTGCCGAAGCGGTCAACATTTCGTACCCGACCTTTTTTGAAGATTTGGCCCAACTTTGTCAGGGGGTGCGCGTATGACGACGGTCTTAATCAAAGGGATTGGCTTAATCGGCAGTTCGCTGGCCTTAGCAATCAAACAGGCCCACCCGGAAACGCGGGTGCTCGGGAGTGATTGCGATGTTGCCAGCCTGAGCTATGCCCAACAACAAGGGATCATTGATGCGGCCGCTAAGGATTGGCAGGCCGCTGCACTGCAAGCGGATGTCATTTTGTTAGCAGGACCGGTCGATGTGATCGTAGCCGACTTGAAAACACTAGCGACCCTATCACTGAAACCTAACGTGTTGGTCACGGATGTTGGCAGTACTAAACAACAAGTTGTGCAAGCCGCGCAACCGTTGCAACAACGGGGGATCAACTTTATCGGTGGCCACCCGATGGCCGGGTCGCATAAATCAGGCGTGACGGCTGGTCGTGCGGATTTGTTTGAGAATGCCTTTTACTTTTTAATTCCTGGCCGCACGTCTGAGTCAGCCGTGACGCAATTACAAACGTTGCTAGCGGCGACACGGGTTAAATGGTTGACGGTGACGGCGCGCCAGCACGACCGCATCGTCGGCCAATTGAGCCATTTGCCGCACGTGGTTGCGGCAGCGCTCGTCAACCAGACCCAACACGTATTGGCCGATTCACCATTGGGCTTGCGACTCGCTGCCGGTGGGTTTAAAAGCATTACCAGAATTGCTAGTTCTGATCCAACGATGTGGACGGCGATTTTGGCCACTAACGCTGAACTTGTAACCAGCGAATTGCAGGGTTATATTGACCAATTGAGTAGCATTAAGACGGCCATCACTCATCAAGATGCGGCTCGTGTTCATGAATTTTTTGCGACGGCCAAAGTCACCCGTGACCGGCTTGGACCGGAACAACTGGGTGGGCTGCCTAACTTTTATGACCTGTTTTTGAACGTTCCTGACCAGGTTGGGGCGATCGCGGATGTCACTCAACGTTTGGCAGCTGCCAAGTTGAGCTTAGTGAATATTCATATTTTAGAGATTCGAGAAGAAATTGATGGTGTTTTACAGTTGGCGTTTAACGATGCGGTCGCGCAAAACGAGGCGGTAACTTTATTAACCGCAGCCGGGTACCAGATCGTGAGGAGGAATTAATGATGCAAGCAATTTTAATTGGATTTATGGGTAGTGGTAAGACAACGGTTGGTCGGATTCTAGCGCGCAGCTTAGCGACGGCCCACGCGGATCTGGATGATTTGATCGTTCAGCAAGCAGGGCGGCCAATTACGACAATTTTTGCCGAGCAGGGTGAGGCCTACTTCCGGCAGTTAGAACACCAAACCTTATTGCGCGCGCTTCAAGCAACTGGGGTGCTTTCAACTGGTGGTGGCACGCCAACAATTGCGATGAATGCTGCTAGTTTGAAACAAAGCACGGTCCCGGTCATTTGGCTGACCGCCAATGATGACACGATTATTCAGCGCGTCCAGCAAGATACCGGGCGGCCACTAGTCAATCAGCTCGATCAAGCAAGCTTACTTGCACTCAAACGGCGCCGCCAATCCTTATATGCCGACGTCGCCGACTTAACGATCGCCACCGACCTGCTGACGCCCACACAAATTGCTGAACAGATTCAGGATTGGCTTGGTAGTCAACGAGCGGTACGGCAGGCTGAATAAGCATCATGGATTGTGCGTCATGATTGATGGTTAAAGCATTCCAATTATTCAGTTCAAAAGCCACCAGCTAAGACCCGCTGGAAACAGTGCGAGTTAGCGTAAATTTGCAGTCGTGGTGTCGTCCTAGGCCGGCTTCCAGGCATTCTGGGCAATGGCTGGGACGTGGTGGACACAGATTTAAGCCGAAGCCCACGTCTTAAATACTGGTCTTTCACATTGGCTGCGATATGGATGAAACGTGCTCAGGTCAGACTGGGACTTCCGGTTAGCTACGCCAGAACGCCAAGCAGAAATGCGCTGCTTAACGCTCTAGCTAGCTAATCCTCAGTCCCAACCCGTCTGAACCTCACACTCTGAGAACCACTTGGCCTTGCCCCGAATACCTTCCAGCCGGGATGGTATTCGAAAGGCGGACATGTGTGAACTCAACTTTTTGATGAACTGATCGTTGATTCATAGGATAAGTAATTTTTGTATCAAACCTGTAAGACTGGTCTGATGCAATCTCTAATCCGTCATGCTTGTTAATTCGTCCAACCGTCAACACCACTGAGCAAGCTTGAAAATCTTTCTCGTCGACCGAGATGATAAAGATCTAGATCCTACAAGATTGACAAGTCTGTCAACTACCTTCAAGAGTAATTTTCATCAAGACAAGTTGATAATTTGTAAACCATCCTGTCAATATTTAAAGGCTATCAACCATTCTTGATACCAATTCAAAGTTCGCATGAAGGGCCTGTCTTTTAATATTCAGTGGCCAATTATGCCAAAATAGGTGGTTGTTCATCAGCCATTCGAGCGGCTTCCCGACTGGAAGGGCCGGCTGACAATGCTCAGTAGCCAAATTATTCTTAGTCGGAAGTGATTTTCTTCCGGCTTAGAATAAGACTCGTATTTGAAATTGCGCAGTGGGCTTCTGCGTGAGTTCAAATCGATGTCGGCTTACGTTCCAGCAATTGTCAGCCGGCCCTGGAAGTCGGACTGGGACGAGCACATGCAGACGAACAGCAAGCCAACCAATTAGCACGTTTTAACCATTTTTAGTGCCAGCTAACAATGTATCATTGCCATTAAATGAATAATATCAATCACATCATAACCGCGCTTGCTATAAATCAGCGCGGTTTTTGTGCGGTAAATGAGCAAGTAGTAAGGATAGTCGTCAAAAGTGCTGAGCAATGGAGACGATGAATTCACGTTTTAATCCGCTTACATATTGGATGGATGTGGTATACTGAAAAATGTCGGTTAATCTGCTTCTCATGGTGCCATGACCGCATTAGCAATGGTGAGTCAGTGGCTGACCTCTCGAGAATAATGATTAATCCGGATGAGAACGAGAGACCATTAATCTAACCGAAACGATTAAATGAACGATTATTAGAGGAGCTTTTTATGTTAAACGGGATTCTACCATTATATAAACCACGCGGAATGACTAGTTTTGACTGCGTTGCAAAAATTCGGCGGTTGTATCAAACCCGCAAAGTCGGGCACTCTGGAACGCTGGATCCAAACGTGGACGGTGTCTTACCGATTTGTATCGGGAACGCAACTAAGGTCGTGCAATTTTTAGTGGCTTCGGGTAAAGAATATCAGGGCAGTATTACGCTAGGCTTTGCAACAACGACTGAAGATTTGGATGGTGACGAAATTGCTCGTCAAGCCGTCGATGCCCCGTTTTCCGATGCCGCGATCGATGCCGCACTTGCCCAAATGACGGGTGAAATCACGCAGATTCCGCCAATGTTTTCGGCGGTTAAAGTTAATGGACGGCGACTGTATGATTATGCCCGAAACGGTGAGACAGTTGAACGGCCACAACGGCACGTCACGATTACGAGTTTCAAACAACGCCAGCCCGCAACTTATGATTCAGAAGCCAAGACGCAGACGATCTATTTCACGGTCGCCTGCAGTAAAGGGACCTATGTTCGCACGTTAGCTGTTGATGTGGGCCGGGTGCTCGGCGTTCCCGCCGTCATGAGTGACTTGACGCGCCTCAAGAGTGGTGGCTTTACCCTTGATGAAACGGTGACCTTTGAAGAAATTGCGGCCCATGCAGACGCTGGGACGGCTGGAGATTTGTTAGCGCCTATCGACAAGGCGCTCAGTCAATACCCGCGGGTGACTTTGACCGATGAACAGTGGCAGCGCGTGAAGAACGGTGTGCCAATCTCAGCTGCTGAAGGGCAACAATCCGCACCAGATGCGAACACGATGGTTGCGTTAGTTTACCAAAACAGCCTAAAATGTCTATATAGTTATCGACCGGACGAACAGCGGTACAAGCCGTTTAAAATGTTTGCGGTCAATTAAGGAGTTTTTGTCATGCAGGTGATTAATTTAAAGTACCCCGTGGCGGCGAGCCAAATTCCCGCTGGGCCCATTGTCTTGGCGCTCGGTTTTTTTGACGGCGTTCACCGCGGACATCAACAAGTCGTCGCAACTGCGCGTCAAGCTGCCCAGACTCAGGGGGCCAAGCTCGCCGTAATGACGTTTGACCAGCACCCCTCGGTCGTCTTTCAGCATACGGATCCGCAACAGGTACGGTATTTGACGACAATCGATCAAAAGACCACGCTGATGGCCGAACTAGGCGTCGACATCTTATACGTGCTGCATTTTGATGCCACAGTTGGCGCTATGCCACCGCAAACGTTCGTCGATCAGCTGATTGTTGGATTACACGCCACTACTGTCGTCGCAGGCTTTGATTACACGTATGGTCCGGCTGATATCGCGAATATGCAACGGCTTAATGACTATGGCCGCGACCGGTTTAATATCATCGAAGTGCCCAAAGCGGAGTTGGATGCTGAAAAAATCAGCTCCACGCGTATTCGGCAGGCATTGGATGACGGTCAAATCGATGTCGCAAACCGCCTATTAGGCTATCAATATGAAACTGCTGGTGAAGTGGTTCATGGCGAAGCACGTGGGCGAACACTCGGGTTTCCAACCGCCAACGTGGCGCATGATTCGAATACGCGGGTGCCAGGAATTGGCATTTATGCCACGATGGTCAAAACGGGCAGTCAATGGGTGATGGGGATGGCCTCCGTTGGCCGCAACGTCACGTTTGGCGACCATCGCCCGATCACGGTTGAAATTTACTTACTCGATTTTCATGGCGACTTGTATGGTCAGCATTTGACCGTTCGATGGGGGCATCGAATGCGCGGTGAAATCAAATTTTCCGGTGCGGATGCGCTGGTCGAACAGTTAAAACATGACGAACAAGCCACGCGCGATTATTACGACGCGCACCCATTCCAGGCAACGCCACGTTTACAAGCAACAGTACAATCAAATTCATTGGAGGCATAGATGATGGATGCAAGCACAATTTTTCAACACGGCACACTCGGCTTACTCGTTCCGGGCTTATTTGATGGCACGATTACGGCCGGTGAACTCTTAACGCATGGAGATACGGGTATTGGGACGCTAGACGGGCTGAACGGTGAAGTCATTATTTTGGATGGCCATGCTTATCAGGCGCGTGAAGACGGTCAAATCCGTGAAATTGCGGCTGACGAGACGTTGCCATTTGCATCGGTGCACTTTGAAAAGCCAACGATCAGTGCGCAACTTGCTGACTTGAAGCAAGCTGACTTTGAACAACAAGTCATTCGAGATTACCGGCTGACCAACGTGTTTGCTGCGATTCGCGTCGATGGAACGTTTACTAAGGTCAAGACTCGGGTTGCCCCACGCCAGGAGCCACCATACAAGACGTTAGTGGAAGCCACTGCGACCCAACCAGAATTTGCGGGTGAAAATGTCGACGGCACGATTATTGGCTACTATGCGCCACACTTGTTCCAAGGCGCGACCGTGGGTGGTTTTCATCTACATTTCCTCAGTGCTGACCACAAATTAGGTGGCCACTTGCTAGGCTTTGAAATTGCGCAAGCCACGTTGAAAGTGCAACATTTTGCTGATTTCCATGTGCACTTACCAATTGACAATGAAGCTTATTTACAAGAACAATTTGATAATGAAACGATCGACCATGCGATCAATAAGGCGGAACGCTAAGTTGGACTCGTCAACGGCGGTGCTTTAACGCTTGGTTGAAATAAAACTCAGCTCTCGGAAATGAACGGTTTCCGGGAGCTTTTTTGATTGGTTTGAAGCTTGAACTGCTCGTTTAAAATCCTGAGGGTTGCTGCCAATGCTTGAGTGGCCAATACCAGCCCGTAAACTTGGGTCCAATAAGCCCGTGAATGCGATACAGGCATCCCGCTTGCAATGGTAAATTAAAGGGTGTATATTAGCACTCGAAGGTTAGGAGTGCTAAAACTGATTGAGTTGAAGCCAGCCTTTACATGGCAATGGTTCTTGAAATGAAATCAGTGGCAATCTTTTCCAGAAATACTTTGTCTTTCCTTGACTTTCGTCAGGGGGGTTGTTATATTAGTAATTGTGTTAGCACTCCATTAAGTTAAGTGCTAAAAAGAGGTGATGATCACGTTAACTGAACGACAAAGCCTAATTTTAACGGCAATTGTCCGTGACTATACCGAGGGCGGTAATCCAGTCGGTTCCAAAACGTTGGTTCAAGAACTACCAATGAAGGTCAGTTCGGCGACGATTCGTAATGAAATGGCACATTTGGAGGACTTAGGGTTAATCGTCAAAACGCATTTGTCTTCAGGTCGGATTCCATCGATCAAAGGGTATCGTTACTATGTTGATCATATTTTGAAACCCGAAAAGGTCGATAGTCAAGACTTGAAGGTGATTCAACATTCGCTAGGTGGCGAGTTTCATAAGATTGATGAGATCGTTGCCCAGTCGGCGGATATTTTATCACAGCTCACGAGTTACACGACTTTTACGTTGCGGCCGGAGTTAAAGGACAGTCGCTTAAGTGGTTTTCGGTTGGTGCCATTAGGTAATCACCAGGTTATGGCAATTCTGGTGACGAATAACGGTGATGTCGAAAACCAGACGTTTACGATTCCTAATGATATTTCAGGAGATGAGCTCGAGCCAGTCGTTCGTTTTATCGATGATCAACTGGTTGGCCTGCCGTTACAAGACGTCCTCCGTCAACTGAATCATGAGATCCCAATGAAGCTTGCACAGTACTTGCAAGATCCAGATGGGTTCTTAGATATCTTTGGTAGTGTGTTGTCCAAGGCAGCTTCTGAGCGCTTCTATGTTGGTGGTAAGTTGAATCTTTTCAACTATACCGACCAGCAGAGCCCTAAGGAATTAAGGTCATTGTACTCGTTACTGGATCAAACGGATCGCTTAGCTAATGTGATTGGCCCACCTGGTCAGCATATTCAAGTGCGTATCGGTAATGAGATCACCAACGATTTGCTGAAGAACTACAGTTTAATTACGGCGACTTACGATGTTGATCAGCACGGTCAAGGTGTGATCGCACTACTTGGGCCGACTGCAATGCCGTATTCGCGGATGATTGGACTGATGGGCGCGTTCCAGCGTGAACTGGCCCGCAAATTATTAGATTACTACCGGTACTTTGACGAGTGACGGACAGGGAGATGAAAACATTGGCAAAAAAATCAACGCGTGCGACGTCTGAGGAAACTCAGTCGACGTCCACTGATTCAGCGACAACTTCAACTGCCAGTGAAACTGCAAAGGCAGCAACGAGTGCAACTGAGCAAGCCGAGCAAACTGCGAAAGCCACTCAAGCTGACCCACAAGCACAGCAAATTGCTGATTTAAAAGCGCAGTTAGCTGATAAAGACGATCAATTATTACGGGCACAGGCCGAAATCGTCAACATGCAAAACCGCAACAAGAAAGAACAAGCGGCGTTGCTTAAATACGATGGCCAAGCCCTCGCAAAAGACGTTTTACCAGTTCTAGATAATCTGGAACGGGCTTTAGCGACTGAAGCGGATGACGAAGCGGCCCAACAGTTGAAGAAGGGTGTTGAGATGGTCTATGGTCATCTACAAGATGCTTTGAAGAAACATGGGGTCACTGAAGTTGCGGCTGCGGGTGAAAAGTTTGATCCAAACGTTCACCAAGCTGTTCAAACAGTGCCGGTCGATGATGATCACCCAGCTGATACGGTGGTTCAAGTCTTACAACGGGGTTACCTGTTGAAAGATCGGACCCTCCGTCCAGCGATGGTCGTTGTGGCACAATAAATCAAAAAATAAAACTAATTTAAAAGAGGTTTGTTAATTTATGGCAAGTAATAAAATTATCGGGATTGACCTCGGGACTACTAACTCTGCGGTAGCGGTTCTTGAAGGTACAGAACCTAAAATTATCACGACTCCTGAAGGTGGCCGGACGGTGCCATCAGTAGTTGCTTTCAAAGATGGCGAAACTCAAGTTGGTGAAGTTGCCAAGCGGCAAGCCATCACCAACCCAAATACGGTTGCTTCAATCAAGCGTCACATGGGTGAAGCAGGCTACAAAGTTTCTATCGAAGGTAAAGACTACACCCCACAACAAATTTCAGCGATGATCTTACAATACATCAAGGGCTTTGCTGAAGATTACCTTGGTGACACGGTCGAAAAAGCGGTTGTTACGGTACCTGCTTACTTTAACGATGCCCAACGGCAAGCCACTAAGGATGCTGGTAAGATTGCCGGATTAAACATCGAACGGATTATTAACGAACCAACTGCCGCTGCTTTGGCATATGGTTTGGATAAGACCGACAAAGACGAAAAAATCTTAGTATATGACCTTGGTGGTGGGACTTTTGATGTCTCCATCTTGGAATTAGGCGACGGGGTCTTCGAAGTGTTATCAACTAATGGTGATACGCATCTTGGTGGTGATGACTTCGACCAAAAGATCATTGACTGGTTAATTGAAAACTTCAAGGCCGACAACGGTGTCGACTTGTCACAAGACAAGATGGCCTTACAACGGTTAAAGGATGCTGCTGAAAAAGCGAAGAAGGACCTCTCTGGGGTTTCTGAAGCGCAAATCAGCTTACCATTTATTTCCGCTGGTGCTAGTGGCCCATTGCATTTGGAAACCACGTTAACGCGTGCTAAGTTCAACGAGTTGACTTCTGACTTAGTTGAAAAGACCCGGATCCCAGTTGAAAATGCGTTGAAGGATGCTGATCTATCAGCTAGTGACTTAGACGTTGTTATCTTAAATGGTGGTTCCACTCGGATTCCAGCCGTTCAAGAAGCCGTTGAAAAGTGGACTGGCAAGGAATCTAACCACTCCATCAACCCTGACGAAGCGGTTGCCTTAGGTGCCGCGGTTCAAGGTGGTGTGATTACCGGTGATGTTAAGGACGTTGTTTTACTTGATGTAACGCCACTTTCACTTGGTATTGAAACCATGGGTGGGGTCTTCACTAAGTTGATCGATCGTAACACGACGATTCCAACTAGCAAGTCCCAAGTCTTCAGTACGGCGGCTGATAACCAACCAGCTGTTGACATTCATGTCTTACAAGGTGAACGGCCAATGGCTGCTGACAATAAGACACTCGGTCGGTTCCAATTAACGGATATTCCGGCTGCACCTCGTGGGGTTCCTCAAATCGAAGTTAAGTTCGATATTGATAAGAACGGGATCGTGAACGTTTCTGCTAAGGATATGGGCACGAACAAAGAACAAAAGATTACCATCAAGAGTTCATCGGGTCTTTCTGACGACGAAATTGATCAAATGGTCAAGGAAGCCAAGGAAAATGAAGATGCCGACAAGAAGCGTAAAGAAGAAGTTGACTTGAAGAACGAAGTTGACCAATTGATCTTTACGACTGACAAGACTTTGAAGGAACTTGAAGGTAAAGTTTCTGAAGATGAAGTCAAGAAGGCACAAGATGCTCGCGATGCTTTGAAGAAAGCACAAGACGATAACAACATTGACGAAATGAAGGCCAAGAAGGATGATCTGAACAAGATCGTTCAGGACTTATCTGTTAAGTTGTATCAACAAGCTCAAGAAGCTCAGGGTAGTCAAGCTGGTGCTGACGGCAGTGCCGCTGGTAACACAGATTCAGCCAAGAGCGGTGATGACAACACGGTTGACGGTGACTTTGAAGACTTGGATAAAGACAAGGACAAGAAGTAAGATCGTCAGAACAAAAGGCCAAGGCCACGTGGCTTTGGCCTTTTTAGTTCAAATATGCTAGTATTAATGAGACTTAATTTAAGTTCCATTAGGAGGTTACAATGGCAGAGCAAGACTTATATAAGGTTCTGGGTGTTGAAAAGGATGCCAGTCAGGACGAAATCAAGAAAGCGTATCGGAAGCTTTCGAAGAAGTACCATCCTGATTTGAACCATGAACCTGGCGCGGAAGAAAAATTCAAAGCAGTCAATGAAGCGTACGAAACACTAGGTGACGCCCAAAAGCGGGCTCAGTATGATCAATTTGGGTCAACTGGTGGCCAACAAGGCTTTGGCGGTGGTGCCGGTGGCTTTGGTGGTCAAGACTTTGGCGGCTTCGGTGGCGGTGGCTTCGAAGATATTTTCAGTTCGTTTTTCGGTGGCGGTGCTGGTGGCACGCGGCGAGCTAATCCAGCTGGTCCGCAACAAGGACGCGACTTACAATATGAGATGTCACTGAAGTTTGAAGATGCCATCTTCGGCAAGAAGACCACGATCACTTATAATCGCGAAGAACAATGTAAGACTTGTGAAGGTACCGGTGCTAAGCCAGGAACTTCGCCAGTAACTTGTTCGAAGTGTCATGGTGCTGGGTACATTCAAGTTCAAACGAATACCCCACTTGGTCGGATGATGAGCCAACAAGTCTGTGATGTTTGTCATGGAACTGGTAAGGAAATCAAGGACAAGTGTGCCACTTGTGGTGGGACTGGTCATACTGAACAAAGCCATTCCATCAAAGTGACGGTTCCAGCTGGGGTTGAAGAAGGCCAACAAATGCGTCTCCAAAACCAAGGTGAAGCCGGGACGAACGGGGGTCCTTACGGGGATCTATTCATCATTTTTAGAGTTGAACCTAGCAAGGACTTTGAACGGGATGGTGCGACCATCTACTTCAAGTTGCCAATCGACTTTGTTCAAGCGGCGTTGGGTGATGAAGTTCAAGTCAAGACGGTTCACGGTGACGTTAAGTTGAAGATTCCGGCTGGGACTCAGACGGGAACGACTTTCCGGCTTCGTGGCAAGGGTGCCCCACGCTTACGTGGTAATGGCAACGGTGACGAACGTGTCACGGTCAACATCGAAACACCTAGCCATCTGAACAAGGGTCAAAAAGAAGCGTTGAAGAGTTTCGCCAAAGCCAGTGGTAAAACGGTCGCCGGTAACGGCAAGAGTTCACTCTTTGATAAGCTGCGTGGCGTTTAACGACAGTCAATCCATTCCAGAATCGTACAAGTAGCAGTCGATCATCTTTCATGAAAATGAAAGTTGACCGACTGCTTTTTTTAGTGCTCTTGTAAAGTCAGACCACTCTGTTTATTAACTAACTTTTCAGTAGCGCGGTTTTTGCTTAAACGGTTACATTATCCTGTCATCTCGTGAATCGTGAGTGCTAGAATTAGTCAAGGAGGTGAAGTAATACGTCGTTAAAGTGTGGGGGCCTAACGTTGATGTTACAAAACCGTTACAAATATGTCATATTCAGACACGTAAATGCAGGTTTTTGTTCTTTTTGAGGTATTGCCCGTACAAGCACCTGTTCGGTTGGTACACTGATATTTGAACTTAGCGTCCTATTAGCAAATAGCGCTAATATCACCAATCAGTTCGTAATTGATAGCTAATGGGGAGGTTCATCATTGTGAAGCGAAGCAAACTTTTAGTCACAGTTTTGCTTGGACTGCTGATTGTTGGTGCTGGGGGCGGCTACTATGTCTATCATACCGAGCGACAGGCCGCAATTGCTAAGAAACAACAAACCAAAAAGGCGCGGAACAAAAAAGCAGCCTTGAAAGACAGTATCTTGAGTCGGAAGGTTAATCAGACCTCGTTTTCAAATAACCAGGACACGAATCAACAGATTACTAAAATACTCAATCTAAGCCATTTTGTTGGTTCAGCTTTGGTCGTCAAGAACGACCACGTCATTTACCAGCGGGCCTTTGGTTACGCGAATAAAGCGAAAAACGAACGTAATCAAGTCGATTCCAAGTATCAGATTTTATCGATTCAAAAGTCGATGACGGCCGTTGGTATTATGCAGCTCGTCAAAGCGGGGAAAATTAAGTTGACTGACCCGATTTCGATGTATTATCCAACACTCAAACACGGTCGTCAAACGACGATTCGGCAAATGTTGGATATGACGACGGGTTTTCGACTTAAGAATGGGTCAAAGGAGTACTTGCCGGAGAATAAAGTCATTGATTACGCGAAGCACAATGTCTACTATTATCCGGATAAGAATGGCATCTCGAATTACTCATCGGTCAATTTCTTACTATTGGCGGGTATTATTCGTCAAGTCACGGGGGAAAGTTATCAACATTTCTTCACGGAACGGTTTATTGATAAGTTGGACTTACAATCGACTGGTTTTCTGATTCATGGTCAAGGCCAACATGCCACGACCGGATACCGCGGACCAGCTGATCAAACGGTTCCAGATTATCAAGAAACGATGCCAGAAACTAAGGCACAGATGGCCAATGAGTTAGGTACTGGACAAGTTTATATGAGCGTTCACGACTTATTTACGGTCGAAAGCGCAATTTTGAAAGGTAAATTGCTTCCTAAAAAGGATGTGGCAATTTTACACACTCGGACTGCAACCGGTGAATATGGTGGCGGCGTTTATAACATGAGTAATGGGATCCGGTCACACGGACTGGGCTATGGTTATGAATCGAGCGTCTTCTTGTCACCGGATGGCAAGACCGGGGTCGTCTTAATGAGCAATTATTATCGCAAAGCCGCACCTATTCAGACTGCAGCGAATAAGATTTTTGCCAATTTAATGAATGGTAGTATTAAATAACGTATTTCGTGATATTAGGGGAGGTGAAAGCATGTTTGCAAAGTTGAAAGCTTGGTTTCAACGGCCAGTTGTTCAATTCATTGCACTTACAGTCTTCTATTTTGCTGTCATGCTTGCCTTGGTTTATCTGTATGGGTATAGCGGAATCAACCAAGCGAAATTTATTTACAACGAATTTTAATTAGGTACCGTAACATTATTGTTTGGGGGGAATTTTAATTATGATTAAGAATATCATTACAACCATCGATGACTATGCACGGACACAACCCGATAAAGTGGTCTATGACGTGCAGGGGACCACACACACGTATGCTGAATTAAAGGCATACTCCGATGCTCTGGCGGCGCATCTTGATACGCTAGATTTACCAGCGAAGGATCCAATCATTGTCTTTGGTGGTCAGACTTTCGAAATGATTGCGACCTTCCTGGGCGTGGTCAAATCCGGTCGGGCGTATATTCCAATCGATACGCATTCACCAAATGAGCGGCTCACGATGATTAATGAGATTGCCAAACCAGCCGCTGTGATTGCGGTGGTCGATTTACCAACGGGGGTTGGGACGACACCAGTGATTACACCAGATCAATTGGACGCAATCTTCGCGACACCGGTTGATTATCAGGCGGATCACGTCGTTAGTGGCGATGATGATTACTACATCATCTTTACGTCCGGAACGACGGGGATGCCAAAAGGGGTTCAAATCAGTCATGACAATCTGGTCAGCTACGTGGATTGGATGTTAAGTGACGACTTTGGGTTACCAGACCAACCGAATTCCTTATCACAACCACCGTATTCCTTTGATTTATCAGTGATGGATGTCTATCCAACATTGGCTTTAGGAGGCACGCTATACGCGTTGCCAAAAGCGGTGACGGATGACTTTAAACAGTTATTTGCGGCATTACCAACGTTGCCGATTAATGTCTGGGTCTCAACGCCTTCCTTCATGGATATCTGCTTGTTGGAACCACAATTTAACGCCGAGAACTTACCAAGTTTGACGCACTTCTTATTCTGTGGCGAGGAATTGACCCACAAGACGGCGGCAGCCTTAAAGCAGCGCTTCCCAGATGCCCGGATTTTTAACACCTATGGGCCAACGGAAACCTGTGTGGCAGTCACCCAAATCGAAATCACCGACCAAGCACTGGCTAAGTACGACCGGTTACCAATCGGTTATGCTAAAGCAGATACCCAGATGTTAGTCGTTGATGATAATGGCGAGCCAGTACCAAATGGGACGGAAGGTGAGCTGATTATTGCCGGGCCATCCGTTTCTAAGGGGTATTTAAACAATCCTGAGAAGACGGCTAAAGCGTTCTTCGAATTGGACGGGCAACGGGCTTACCATTCTGGTGATATTGGGACGATGGATGGGGACGGGTTATTCCGTTATCGCGGCCGGGTCGATTTCCAGATTAAAATGCACGGGTACCGGATCGAATTAGAAGAAGTTGATCACTTCTTAGCACAACAACGTCACATCAAACAAGCTGTGGCCGTACCAAAATATGATAAAGAGCACAAAGTGACCCAAATGATTGCCTATGTCGTGCCAAAGCCGAATGATTTCGAAAGTGATTTTGCGTTGACGACGGCAATTAAGAAGGACCTGCAAGGAATGATGATGGAATACATGATTCCACAACGGTTCGTCTATCAAACGAGCTTGCCATTAACGCCTAACGGTAAGATTGATGTCAAGTCGATTATTAAAGAGGTTAACCCAGAATGATTTCATTTGACCCGTACGGTAACCCAACGTACTTTGTGCTGCTCTTTATCGCGTTGGTGCCGTTAATGATCGGTTTGTTATATGGTCGGCGTTCACACTGGTACGAGTCACTGATTTCCTTCGTTTTCTTGATGTTAACGTTTGGGGGCGTCAAGTGGCGTACCGGGATCGCGCTAATTGTTTATCTGATTTACCAAATTGCCCTGGTCTGGTTGTATTCCAAATATCGACAACGACCAGATTCACCGAATAAAGGGTGGGTGTTCGTCGTCAGTGTGATTTTAGCGATTATTCCACTAGCCGTCGTCAAAATTACACCAGCGGTTGCCCACGGTGCCAATTCCATCATCGGGTTCCTGGGGATTTCCTATCTGACGTTCAAAGTCGTTCAGATGATCATGGAAACGCGTGATGGGGTGATTAAGGAATTCCATCCAGTTCTGTTTGGACAATTCCTACTGTTCTTCCCAACGATTTCATCCGGGCCAATTGACCGGTATCGGCGGTTTGTCAAAGATTACGACAGTGTGCCGAACCGGGAAAAGTACCTGGGATTAGTTGAAAAAGGGATTCGCTACATTTTCTTGGGATTCCTGTATAAGTTTATCTTGGCTTATATTTTTGGGACGCGGATGCTACCAGTTGTCGAACACGCTGCACTGCAAGCTCACGGATTATCCTGGGCGCTAGTTGGTGTAATGTATGTCTACAGTATGGACTTGTTCTTCGACTTTGCCGGCTACAGTTTATTCGCCGTTGGGGTCAGCTACCTGATGGGTGTTGAAACGCCAATTAACTTTAATCAGCCGTTCAAGTCGAAAAACATCAAGGACTTCTGGAATCGTTGGCACATGACGTTGTCCTTCTGGTTCCGCGACTTTATCTACATGCGCCTCGTCTTCTTTATGATGAAGCACAAAGTCTTCAAGAGTCGGATCACGACGGCCAATGTTTGTTATGTCATTAATATGTTGATCATGGGGTTTTGGCACGGAGAGACGTGGTACTACATCGTCTATGGGCTATTCCATGGGTTTGCGATGGTCATCAACGATGCTTGGTTGCGATACAAGAAGAAGCATCAAGCGCAGTTGCCATCTAACAAATTCACTGAATACTTCGCGATTTTTCTCACGTTCAATGTCGTTTGTTTCAGTTTCTTGATCTTCTCAGGATTCCTGAACACGTTATTCTTCGGCGGCCGGCCATAAATTAAGTACACTTAAGGGAGCGTAATAACTATGGATGATACAAAAGCAACAGTTTTATCAATTTTAACGGATTTAACGGGGGAAGACGTTTCAAGTAATATGGACGTCAACTTGTTTGATGAAGGAATCCTGGACTCAATGGGTTCTGTTCAATTATTATTGGAACTTCAAAATCAATTAGGTATCGAAGTGCCGGTCTCTGAATTTCAACGGTCAGAATGGGACACACCGGCTAAAATCGTATCAAAGGTTGAGAACTTGCAATGAAGGTCTCCACACGCCTTTTTAAGATTTTTGGGCCAATTATTTTGGCAGCTGTCTTATTATTGGCCGTACTGCTTTCACCGTTCTCATTCGGATTAAATCACATCTCCAAGGAGACCGAAAAAACGGCCGCCGTCTCACTTTCGTCCAACGTTTTAAAGGGCCGCTTAGTGAAGCGTCAAGCCTTGAGTGATGGCTACGTGCCATTCTTCGGTTCATCTGAATGGTCGCGATTTGATCCCATGCATCCGTCCGTACTGGCAGAAAAATATCACCGGAGTTACCGGCCATTCTTGCTCGGTGCCCGGGGGACCCAGTCACTGACTCAGTATTTCGCGATGCAGTCCGTGAAAAAGCAGATTACAAATAAGAAGGCTGTCTTTGTAATTTCGCCACAATGGTTTGTGCCACAGGGGACGCGAAAAGATGCCTTTTCGTACTACTACTCACCGTTGCAGACTATCGATTGGCTACAGGATGAGCATAATTCCAAAATGGACCGTTATGCGGCGCAGCGCCTGCTCCAAATGCCTTCTGGTTCATCGGACGGCATTTTGGAAGGTGCCTTAGCCCGCGTGGCTGCCGGATTCAAGCCAACTAGTGCTCAAATGTTTTATATCAATTATAAGGCTCGGGTGCTTGGTAGTGAGGATGAATTCTTCTCACGCTTTGGGATTTCAGGTAAGAACCTGAATACCGTCAATGCGCAAGCCAACAAGCTGCCATCGACGTATAACTTTAATCAATTGGACCAGTTAGCTGGAAAAATTGGGGCCGCGCAAACGACTTCCAATGACCTGGAAATCAGTAACCAGTTCTGGAACACTAAGCTCAAACGTAATTACAAGCGGCTTAAGGATTCACAGCGTCACTTGAATTACACGAAGTCCCCAGAATTTGCCGATTTCCAATTAGTCTTGAATCAGTTCGCGAAGACGCATACCGATGTCTTGTTCATCATTCCGCCGATCAATCAGCGATGGGCCTCATACACGGGCCTGTCCATGAAGATGATTGGGCAGTTTGATAAGAAGATTCAGTATCAACTTCGCAGCCAAGGGTTTAATAACATCTTGGACCTGACCCAGGATGGCGGTCAAGATTACTTCATGACTGATACCATTCATCTTGGCTGGCGGGGCTGGTTAGCGGTCGACCAAAAAGTTGATCCGTTCCTGACCAAGAAGACGAAGGCCGTTCATTATCACATTAATGACAACTTCTATTCGAACAAGTGGCAGAAACTTAGTCCAAGTCAAATCAACAGTTTTAAATAATTAGTCGTCACTGAAAAGCGTCGCTGCAAGGACTCGCCGAGCCTGATTGCAGTGGCGCTTTTGTCGGTTGGCGCGGGTGATAATGGCCAAACGAGCCGGGGCGATGTCGAAATCGGTCGTTGAACCACTAGCTGACGTAGCGCCTGGTTTGCATTGACGGTGCCGGTGAGTGTTACAAACAGTTGCGATCGGTCACGGCAATAGAAAAATTGTGATTGTGCCGGTAACTTGGTATAATTGATAAGATTAGGACTTAGGAAGAAAGTAGGAAAATCAATGGATAAAGCGACAATGAAAGATCGACAACAACATATTCGGAATTTTTCGATCGTCGCCCATATTGATCACGGCAAATCAACGTTGGCGGACCGAATCTTGGAATTAACGGATACGATTTCCAAACGTGAAATGCAGGACCAAGTGCTGGATTCAATGGACTTGGAACGTGAACGTGGGATTACGATCAAATTAAATGCAGTGGAATTGCACTACCAGGCTAAAGATGGGGAGACCTATATCTTTCATCTGATCGATACGCCAGGACACGTCGATTTTACGTATGAAGTTTCGCGAAGTTTGGCGGCTTGTGAAGGGGCAGTGTTAGTCGTCGATGCAGCGCAAGGGGTCGAGGCCCAAACCTTGGCTAACGTCTACCTCGCCATTGATGATGACCTCGAAATCGTGCCCGTCATCAACAAGATTGACTTGCCGTCAGCGGAACCCGAAAAGGTCCGTAAAGAAATTGAGGACGATATTGGCATCGATGCTGAAGATGCCGTTTTGGCTTCAGCTAAAGCGGGTATCGGGATTGAAGACTTACTGGAACAAATCGTGCATAAAATTCCAGCGCCCCAAGGTGATTTAGACGCACCATTGAAGGCCTTAGTCTTTGACTCAGTTTATGACGATTATCGTGGCGTGGTGTTAAGCGTTCGAATTCATGAAGGCATTGTTCGGCCAGGTGATCGAATTCGCTTGATGAACAGTGGTAGTGAATACGAAGTGACTGAAGTTGGCGTCAACTCGCCAAAACCGTTAGCTCGCGATTATCTGATGGCCGGTGATGTTGGTTACATTACTGCAAGTATCAAGGATATCCAGGACACCCGGGTCGGGGATACGGTGACGAATGCCAAACGACCAGCTGAAAAGCCACTCGCAGGTTACCGGGAAATGAATCCAATGGTATACGCCGGGATTTATCCGACTGATAACGCGAAGTTCACCGACTTACGCGAAGCCTTGGAGAAGCTAAAACTTAACGATGCGGCACTTGAATTTGAAGCTGAATCATCGCAAGCGTTAGGTTTTGGGTTCCGTTGTGGTTTCTTGGGACTGTTGCACATGGACGTGATTCAGGAACGGCTCGAGCGGGAATTCAATCTTGAACTGATTACGACGGCACCTTCCGTAACGTACCATGTCTTGATGACGGATGGCATTGAAAAACAAGTTGAAAACCCCGCAGAGATGCCAGAGGCTTCAGCTATCAAGGAAATTCGCGAACCATACGTCAAAGCGCAGATCATGGTGCCTAACGATTACGTTGGTGCGGTCATGGAGTTGGCTCAACGCAAACGGGGCGAGTTTGACACGATGGAATATCTGGATAGCAACCGGGTCAACGTGGTCTACCACATTCCGTTATCGGAAATTATTTTCGACTTCTTTGATAAGTTGAAATCCAATACTCGTGGCTACGCTTCGTTAGATTACGATTTGGATGGCTACCGTGCTAGTGACTTAGTCAAAATCGACATCTTACTGAACGGGGACCAAGTGGATGCGTTGAGCTTTATCGCGCACCGGGACTTTGCCCCAGCACGTGGTCGCGAAATTGCATCCAAGCTGAAAACCATCATCCCACGACAAAACTTTGAAATTCCAGTACAAGCAACCATCGGCTCTAAGGTGATTGCGCGGACGAACATCAAAGCTTACCGTAAGGACGTTACTGCCCATCTCTATGGTGGTGACCGTACGCGGCGGATGAAGTTACTTGAAAAGCAAAAAGCCGGTAAGAAACGGATGAAAGCCGTTGGGAAAGTCGAAATCCCACAAGAAGCCTTCATGGCAGTTTTGAAAACCGACGAGGAAGAAAAACCGAATTGATAGGGTTCCGCCTAGGCGGAGCTCTTTTATTTTGGGGATTTGCCAACATTTTGCCAACATTGAGACGGGATTGTTGGCGAAATAGACATAAGTAGAATAAATGTCTATTATTTATCGGGGGTTACGCATACTACGAGTTAATTTGTTATGAATTAGGCGTGAAAATTATTAATTATTTGAATTGTTGTTCGTTATCTGTTGGGTTTCTCAGTCTAATCTAAATATGCGATATACGTCAATCTGATACGTATATATTACATGCAAAGCTGGCTGAGATGGTTGTATTTGACGCCTCAACGTAGATATCAATTGCCAATGATATCGGATATCATCATTTTTGAGCTGGTAATGTGGGACTTAGATTTATAGAAAGGGAGTCCGATGTGATGACGAAAGAAACGACTGTTGATCCATCAGAAATTTGTGAGCTCGACATCGTAGAACTGATTGATGGTCGTGAAGCAACCATTGTGTTTGTCCCTCAAGACCCAACAACCAGATTTGAAGCAGATGTTGGAAGTGAACCAGAGAACTGGGATACAATTGGTATTAGGCCATCGCAAATTAAACGCATTTTATGGCACGCAAGATAGTGCGCTTTATACTGTGCTGGGAACGGTGTTAAAAAGGGCCGAAGACGATGCGATTCACGACTACGATAATTATGAGTGTAGATTAAGCGATAATGTAGTTTCTCGGTATTGTCCGTTGATAGCTAGTACAATGAATATGGAACACTAGCGGTCATAATCGAGACTGAGGCAAAATCAGAAGAAAAATTCGTGAAATTTGGCAGGGAGGCATCACGAACACAGACAAAAACCGCCAGCAGTTCAAAACCTGCCAGCGGTTTGCATCAAGTAGCTGATTTAATGATTAATGACAAACCATATTAACCCCAAACATCTTGCATATGTGGCAACTGCAATAGGCCATCCGTGGTCGGATCGGTCGTCCCAATGGTTTGCATATGCCAGACACCTTGGTCGTCCTTCGTTGCGACGACTTTTTTGCGTTTGCCTTCTTGATTTTTGTAGAAACAGTTTTCGCTATCTGCACCAATTTCACGTGCTAAGACTTCGTTTGGTGTGACGTAACCATCACTAGTTTCAAATTTTTCAATTTGGTCGACACTGGTCAACGGTTCGTGCCCGCGCCGATAAATTCTTTCGATTAGTACCATCAGTAACTCCCCCTCATATTGATAACCTGACTAATTTATTAATATTTTACCATATCCCCGAAGCGCCGAAAACCAAGCGGCCATGCTTTGAGAAAATATTAGGATTTTAGGCGGTTTTCTTGCCAAACCAATCGCAAATTGATACACTGTCTGTTTAAAGTCTGCTATAATTGAAGTTAGAAATAAAACGTAGCGACAATTAATTAATTAATTTATTATTTAATCAATTTCACGTTGTGAAGGAGAGATCGACGACATGTTAAAACGCACGAAACAGTTTCTGCGATCAATACATTATGACTACGATAAAACATATATTAGACCGCTGATGGTGCCAGACAGCGTTTACGTGTTGAAATTCGGTAAGGATCATCGTAATAATCGGGTGGTCGTTAAGTACAGCCATACTTGGACCGGGCGCGTTAAGATTAACGAGATCGCCGTCCGTCTGCATAAACAAAAGCATCCACGAATTTTTAAGCACGAAGCGGATATGATCAAGTATTTGAACAAGCATTTAACGAAAAAAGCCACGAATGATGACTAAGTTAACTTGAAGACGGGACTGGTGTAATTTAGCACCAGCCCCGTCTTCTATTAATTGTGCAATATTTACTGGAAGGGAGAACGACGGGGCACAACTTGTGTCAGTGGCTTGAAATTGACCAGTCAGGTCATAAAGCTTCTGCGCAACGATACGGTGTACCGCTACTAAATATGATGACAACTAACCTACAATCATTTTTAAGCTCGCAGCCAACGACAGACATCGCGGCCGCATTACTCGGTAAGCAGTTGCGGCTAGAAACCACGAGTGGCCCATTAACGGCGTGGATTACCGAGACCGAGGCGTATCTGGGCGCCAACGATGCCGGTGCGCACGCCTATCAAAATCACCAGACGGCCCGTAACCGCGCCCTGTGGCAACCAGCAGGGACGATTTACATTTATCAAATGCGCGCGTTGTATTTGTTGAATCTCGTGACTCAAGCAGCCGGCACGCCAGAATGTGTGCTGATTCGAGGAATCGAACCGGTGAGTGGCGTTGAGCAGATGCAACGTAATCGGCCCGTTCCACTGGCTAATTTGACCAACGGACCAGGAAAACTGATGCAAGCACTTGGCTTAGATAAAACGTTGAACGGTCAGCCGTTACAAAAGGCGACGCTCTCGCTTGATCTTGGCCGTGTCCGGCAGCCGCGTCAAATCATCAAGACGCCCCGGATCGGTATCGTTAATAAGGCCGAATGGACCAGTGCGCCGTTGCGGTTCTACGTTGCTGGCAATCCCTTTGTGTCTAAAATTAGCCGGCGTACGATTGACCCACAAACCCATGGCTGGCAGTGAGCCTGATTGTCAAACGGATTATGCTTGTTATATAATTGTTGCTGATGGAAAATGCATCCGTATAAGGACCCTTAGCCGTTTGAGAGGGTGCTCAATACTGTCAAGCAAGCCGAGATTCGAGCGCTGCAATCAGACCTAGTTGCTGGAACGCTCAAATACGGCCGCGTTTACTGCGAAAGCAATCACCACAGGCGCGCCATTGCAGCTGACTAGAAATCAGTCATAAAAATGTAAGTATTCAATTCAAAACACATCACCACAATTTACTAATCTGAAATCACACAGAAGGAGCACGTCATTTATGAAATGGACTGAAGTAACCGTTAGTACTTCCAACGAAGCCGTTGAGGCGGTTTCAAATATTTTAATGGAAGCAGGAGCCAGTGGCGTCAAGATTGATGACGCTTTGGATTATCAGAATTTAAAACCCGATCGCTATGGTGAAATTATTGATTTGGACACCATTCCCCACGTCACCAGCGGGGCACAGGTTTCGGCCTATTATCCCGAGACAGTGTTCGTGCCTGAAATCTTGCCAACCATTAAACAACGGGTGAGTCAGTTAAGCGAGTTTGGTTTAAATCCGGCCCCCAACGAGGTAAGTATGGCGGCATTGTCCGATGAAGATTGGGCAACGGCATGGAAAAAATATTACCATCCCGTCCGGGTGACGCGGTATTTGACGATTGTGCCGAGCTGGGAGGACTATCAACCTGAGCAATCCGGCGAACTCGTATTACGGCTCGATCCTGGTCGGGCATTTGGGACGGGGACTCATCCGACCACTAAACTGTGTCTGCAAGCCCTAGAGACCGTCATTAACGGTGGTGAGCACCTGATTGATGTTGGCACGGGTTCTGGCGTGTTAAGTATTGCGGCCAAGGCCATGGGAGTCGGCGCTGTCGAAGCTTATGATTTGGATGACGTTGCCGTTGCTTCCGCACAAACTAATCTCGATTTGAACCCAGTCGCCAAGGACGTGAAGGTCGCCGCCAATGACTTGTTGGCTGGAATTGACACACAAGCGGATATTATTGTCGCTAATATTTTGGCCGAAATCATCATTCCGCTAGTGCCACAAGCTCGTCAGAACTTAAAACGGGGCGGTTATTTCATTACCTCTGGAATTATTGATGATAAATTTCAAACAGTCTTGACAGCCTTGACCGACGCTGGTTTCCAGATCGCACAACACACGCAAATGGGCGACTGGCATGGCATCGTGGCTTATTTGCCCACGGATGAAGATTAGCGAGGATTAAGCATGCAACGATATTTTTTAAACGCCCTAATCGATGCGCGCGTTGGTCAGACCTTCACGATTGACGGCGATACGGTCAAGCATTGGGTCAAAGTCATGCGGGCACAACCTGGTGATGCGGCTGAATTTGTGACGGACGCACATCAAGTCGTGATTGCGACGTTGCAAAGCACCACTGGCCAAACGGCGGTCGCTGAGATTACTGCAGTGACGACCCCTCAAGTTGAGTTGCCAGTACCGGTCACGATCGCCTGTGGTCTGTCGAAGGGTGATAAACCCGAACAGATCGTGCAACGAGGAACCGAGCTGGGCGCAAGTGCCTTCGTATTTTTTGATAGTTTGTGGACGGTTGCCAAGTGGGCGCCGAACAAACGTGAACGCAAATTAGCCCGGTTGGCGAAAATTGCCCAGGGTGCGGCTGAACAATCGCATCGGACCATGATCCCAACTGTTCAATATGAAGCTGACTTAACCAGCCTGCTGGACCACGTGACTTATGACCAAGCCATCGTTGCCTGGGAAGAGTCTGCCAAGCAGGGTGAAAGTAGCCAGCTGGTCCAAACCTTGAAGGTCATGACGGCGCCACAGCGATTGCTGGCGATTTTTGGGCCTGAAGGTGGCCTGGCACCGCAAGAAGTTGCGCAGCTAGAAGCGACCGGGGTGACCCCAGTTGGATTAGGGCCACGGATCATGCGCGCCGAAACTGCGCCCCTTTACTTGTTAAGTAGTGTTTCTTTTTGGTGCGAACTAGTGTAATTTTATGGTCGGTGGTGTACAATTAATAATCATAGTCATTTGGCAATAAAGCGTAAGCGAGGGAGTTAGTTTGACGGAAAAGTTTCGTAAGTTTAATGGCCAGTATTGGCTGATTGCGCTTGTCGTTGGAATCGTATTACCATGGTTACTGAAGCTCTTAAGCGTCAGTCGTTTTCATCAAATCGTTTGGCTACTCTTTGTAGTCGATTTCCTGTTAGCTGCCATGGTAGGTTGGCAAATTCGCCGTACTGCACGTACTGGGTGGCTCGTCTGGTTATTTCCAGTTGGCTGCTTTGTTGGGCTGTACTTGTTTTTCCCAACCTATGTCTATTATTTAGCATTAGTTGATTTAGGCATATCCTACTTAGCATACGGGTTGACTGGTCCCCGCGCGAGTTTGCGTTAAAACGGTTGTCAAGGCACGTTGGGTGGGAACCTCGCGTGCCTTTTATCAAATAGAATCTTTGTGGAAGTCGTGGTGATAAAATGCCCAAACAGCCTACATGGACTGCTCAGGATGTCCTGGACATGGTCCAAAAGTATATGAATAGTGATCACGTGGCGCTGGTAAAACGCGCGTGTGATTTTGCAACCTACGTGCATAAGGATCAGTATCGCCAATCTGGTGAGCCGTATATTATGCATCCGATTCAGGTTGCTGGAATTTTAGCTGAGTTGAAGATGGACCCAGAAACGGTCGCGTCGGGTTTCCTACACGATGTCGTTGAAGACACCGGGGTAACGTTAGGTGACGTCGAAGAATTATTCGGTCATGATGTCGCCGTGATTGTTGATGGCGTCACCAAGCTTGGTAAAATTCGTTACAAGTCGAATAAGGAACAGTTGGCTGAAAATCACCGAAAACTGTTACTCGCGATGTCTAAGGATATTCGGGTGATGATCGTCAAACTGGCAGACCGCTTGCACAATATGCGGACGTTGCAACATCTACGTCCTGATAAGCAGCGGCGAATCGCCAATGAAACCTTGGAAATTTATGCACCGATTGCGGACCGCTTAGGGATTAGTACGATTAAATGGGAACTAGAAGATATCTCCTTAAGATACTTGAACCCGCAACAGTACTATCGAATCGTTCATCTGATGAATTCACGGCGCGAAGACCGCGAAAAATACATTGAGATCGCCATTCAGGATATTCAAAATGCACTCCATGATTTGGAATTGCCTGAGGCGGAGATTTATGGCCGGCCTAAGCACATCTATTCGATTTACAAAAAGATGCGTGACAAGCATAAGCAGTTTAGTCAACTTTATGATTTGTTGGCCATTCGAGTCGTCGTTGATTCCATTAAGGACTGCTATGCCGTGCTTGGCGCGATTCATACGCAGTGGAAACCGATGCCAGGCCGCTTTAAGGACTACATTGCGATGCCAAAAGCCAACATGTATCAATCACTGCATACGACGGTCGTCGGTCCAGAAGGCAAGCCGTTGGAAATCCAGATTCGGACCTTTGAAATGCACCGTGTGGCTGAATATGGGGTTGCGGCACACTGGGCTTATAAGGAAGGTAAACGTGACGAGGTCCAAGAGACACAGTCCGGTAATAAGTTGAACCTGGTTAAGGAAATTATCGAATTACAGGACGAAAGTAAGGACGCTGCCGACTTTATGGAAGGCGTGAAGGGTGACCTCTTCAGCGATCGGGTCTACGCGTTTACGCCTAAGGGTGATGTGACCGAATTACCAAAGGGTGCTGGACCACTCGATATGGCCTATTCGATCCATACCGAAGTTGGTAATCATACGACTGGTGCCAAGGTCAACGGTAAAATCGTGCCGTTGGATTATCAAATCAAGAACGGTGACATTGTTGATATTTTGACGTCGACCAGTTCGACTGGCCCTAGTCGTGACTGGCAGAAGCTAGTTTATACACGTCGAGCCCGTAATAAAATCAAGCAATTCTTCCGGAATGCTGATCGGGAAGAAAACATTATTTCAGGTCGCGAGATGCTCGAAAAGCAGCTGCGTGATTTAGAATTTAATCCGAAAGAAGTCATGACCAAGGAAAAGATGACCGCGGTCGCACAGAAAATGCATTATTCGGGCGAAGACGACTTATTTGCTGCCCTGGGCTTTGGTGACATTCAACCCGTGGGGATTGCCAATCGTTTAACGAGTGATGTGCGTAAAGAACGGGAAGCAACCCGTCAACGCGAACGAGAAGAAGCCATCCTGGCTGATTCAACGGAATCTTCGACCAAAAAGAAATCGAAAGATCAACAGCATGAAGACCAGGAGAAGCAAGAACGTAAGCGTCAAAAAGTTTCTTCCTCGGGCGGGGTCATTATTCAGGGTGTCGACAACTTGCTGGTTCGTCTGAGCCACTGTTGTTCACCAATCCCAGGTGATGACATCGTCGGTTATATTACTAAGGGTCGCGGCGTCTCCGTTCACCGGGTCAACTGTCCAAACGTCAAGAGTGCCGAAGCAAATGGCGAGCGCTTGATTGACGTGGAATGGGAAAATCCTGAGGGTGACCGGACGAATTATAATTCCGACCTCGAAATCCAAGGGTATAACCGCAATGGGATGTTAAATGATGTTTTAAAGGTCATCAATAATCACACCAAGTTCTTGACGAACGTTAATGGGAAAGTTGACCATAACAAGATGGTGATTATTAGCGTTTCGTTGGGTGTCCGGAATCTAGAACACTTGCAACGAATCGTGGATAGCCTGAAAAACGTTCAGGATGTCTATGTCGTCGAACGAAAGATGTTTTAGGAGGTTACAATGCGAGTAGTTGTTCAACGCGCACGACAAGCTCAAGTGACGATTGATGGCGCTGTTAAAGGGGCTATTGATCACGGCCTCGTGCTATTAGTGGGGTTTGAAGATGGTGACGGCCAGGCCGAACTTGATTATCTGACCCACAAAATTTTGAATTTGCGGATTTTTAGTGATGATGCGGGTAAGCTGAACTTAAATGTCCAACAAGTCGGTGGCGCTATTTTATCAATTTCGCAATTTACGCTCTATGCGGACACGCGCCATGGCAATCGTCCGAGTTTTACGGATGCTGGTGATCCTGATACTGCTAGCAAATTGTATGATGCATTTAATCAGCAACTTGCGGCTGGTGGGGTTCAGGTGGCAACTGGAGAATTCGGTGCTGATATGCAAGTATCATTAACGAATGATGGTCCCGTGACGATTTGTTACGATACGGATCAACGCTAACCATTAAGCTGAAAGACCAAATACGGTGCTTTCGGCTTTTTGTGTCACCCAACTAATTTTAGGAGGAGAACAATGCGCGAATTTTTATGGGACTTAGATGGAACTTTGCTGGACACCTACCCGGCGATGGTCAAAGCCTTTCAACAGGCGGTGACTGAATTAGGGGGTACGATTACCGCCGAAGAAACTTATCAATTAATGCGGCAACAGTCCGTCGGTTATGCTGAACGAACCGTTGCCAAGCAGCATGGCTGGGACTGGCACGAGTTGCGGGCCGGTTATCAACGCTTTGAACCGCAACTGCAACAACATCCAGCAGCGTTTGCTGGTGCGCAGGCCGTCTTGGAACGCGTCGTCGCAGTTGGTGGTCATAACTATTTGATGACCCATCGAGATGCGCAGGCGCAAGTCTACTTACAAGACGCCGGATTAGCACAATTTTTTACGGATGCGGTGACCGCCGCGCAACCGTTTCCACGCAAACCGGATCCCGCTGCGCTGAATTATTTATTAGATAAGCACCAGGTCGACCGCCAGCAAGCGGTCATGGTGGGTGACCGTAATCTAGATATTGATGCGGGCCACAATGCTGGCATTGCTGGTTATTTATTTGATATTGACCAACTCATCAAGGTGACTAGTGCGCCTGAAGTCCAAGTCGCTGATTTGAATGACCTATTGCCATTGGTCCGATAAACGACGCCTATTTTGTCGATCAGTTGGATCAAACAATATAAATGCCTCGTTAGTTGGGCGCTTTTCAAGGCTGCGCAACTAACGAGGCATTTTTTGTTAAGTTTGGGTCCGCAATCAGTGACGTTGTCGGGCTTGATAGCTTGGATAACGCTTCCGACTCCGGCCTAGTACTGATCGAGAATGTGGTCTACAGCCGGGCCATAGGTTTCGCCAAACAAGTTTAGGTGCGCCAGCAAATAGTACAACTGATAACGCGGCAGTCGTTGCTGACTACCAGGTGCCAATGGATAAACGGTTTGATAGCCACGATAAAAATCTTCGTCGAAGCCACCGAAAATGGTCGTCATTGCGAGGTCCATCTCACGGTCACCATAAAAGACATCTGGATCGATCAATGCTGGGGTGCCAGTTGCGGTAAACAGATAGTTGCCGGACCACAAATCACCGTGCAATAGACTTGGTTGAACTTGATGCATATAGGGGTCCGCTAACAGCTCTTGGCGGAGTCGTTGATAATGTTGTTCACGATTTGTAGACCACAAGTGATGCTCTGACGCCAACTTGACTAATACATCTAAACGCTGTTCCGTGTAAAAAGTGGCCCAGTCGGACTGCCAATGATTGATTTTAGGTAGCTTGCCAAATGTAAAGTCATGGTCGAGACCAAACTGTGCTTGATGCTGCTGGTGAACAGTCGCGACGGCCTGACCAAGGGCGTACTGACTACCAGTACCGGAGTCTAACCAACTGAGTAACAGGTAACCGTCACCGTCAATTGTTCCAGTGGCAATCACTTGTGGGGTGGTGATGACAGCACCTAATAAACGTAACCCCGCGATTTCATGGGCAAAAAAGCGTTCATCACGCTGCGGTTGAACCTTCAAAAAGTATGACTGGTTTGCAGTCTCGATTCGAAACGCCGCGTTAATATCACCACCGCTAACTGGAAGTGCGCGAGTGATCTCGGATAAAGATAGTTGCGCCAACCATTTTGTTGTTAATTGCATCAAAAGAACCTCCTAACAAAGCTTGAGCTGAACGGATTATGCTAATTTATTTGTCATGAATCATGATTAAAACGTGCCGATTGGGTAGATTGTTGTTCGTCGGCTGGTGATCGTCTTAGTCCGACTTCCGGGGCTGGCTGACAACGCTGGAACAGGGCGGACATCGATTTGAACTCACGCAGAAACCCACTGCGCAATTTCAAATACGAGTCTTCTTCTAGCCCGGGAAACCCCACCCGGACAAGAAGAATTTCACCCTTGAGCATTGTCAGCCAGTCCCTCCAGTCGGGAAGCCCCTCAGCTGGGGCTTTTGACGCTAAAAAATCGGCACGTTTTAATCAGTCTTAATGCTAATTCACGATCACCGTAACACGTTCACTGATGGTATGTTTATGATTACTGTAACGCAGTCAGTTGTGAAGCACAATTGAAGTGGACTGAGTGAAAAATTCAAATAGATTAGACCTGCACAACAGCGCCAACTTGGTAATGGCAAGTGGTATTGAAAGACACAAAAAAGTCGCTTGAAGAATCAACATGGATTCCTAAAGCGGCTTTAGTGGGTAATGGTGTCAGTCAAGTCATGTCACAGCAACCTGACAGAGTGAACTGATAAAGTCAGTTGGCTACCACATACGTTTACATCCAGCCATGACCAATTGATGACTAAGATTACTGGTTCGCAAAGTAAGTGCTGAGGCCAGCGTAGACGGCGTGTGCGACTTCTTGTGGATACTTCTTAGAACTGATGGTCTTGAAGTCGGACTTGTCGTTGATATAGCCGAGTTCCATCAAGACAGATGGTCGCGAGTTGTCACGAATGACCAAGAAGTCACCAAATTCAGTGCCCTTGCTAGGGAGTGGCAAACCGGAAACTTTACTATTTAACGCCTTGGCTAATGCCAGCGAGGTTGATTTGTGATAGTAATAAGTTGTAATCCCAGACGCGGTATTTTTTTCCGGTGAACTATCAAAGTGGAAACTAATGAAGGCGTCCGCGTGCAACTTGTTGGCGATGGCTGGACGTGCGCTGAGTCCAACGTATTTGTCGCTATCCCGAGTCAAGACGACGTGGGCACCAGCAGCCCGTAGTTTTTTGGCCACTGCTTTAGCCACGCGTAACGTATACGTTTTTTCCATCTTGCCTTTATTGGAAAGGGCGCCGGAATCAGAACCACCGTGGCCGGGGTCCAAAACGATGGTGGCGTCCGAAATTTTAGTCGTCTTTGCTAACTGACTGTTGTGTTCATTGACCAGCCAGCTGGCAATCCAGCCAAATTTATGATCAGCATAGCGCACGTATAACCAATTATTCTTGCGTTTCATAATGTGGACCTTTGTCCCTTTGGCCGTGGTATCTTCGATGGCATAACTCATCCCGGGACCATTCCGGATATTGACGTTCGCGATATTAACGGTGGCCGTATTGTTGGTCGCTAGTAAGATCACGAATCCAATTACTAGGCCGATAAAAATTACGGTCACAGTAATTTGACGCCAAAATTGTTTAAGAACTTGCATGGATTGTCACCAACTAAATTTAAGATAATTGCAATTTAAAGTGCTGCAAATAGTATACCAAAAAAATCAGCACGCGACGAAAACTTGGCGGAAATTTAACGAGAGTCGTTGACTTTTAAGTGAATTTCGTGTAACTTTAACCATATATTAATCAATCGACCGCAGAGAAAGTAAGAGCATTGTGCCACACTTTAACCAGAGACCGGTAGTGCTGAGAATTCCGGATAGTGAGCAATGAGGAGACGCTTTTGAGGTGAACGGCAGCGTTCCGCCTGTGATTACAGACGTTATCAATTAGTACTCAATAAAGGTGGTACCGCGCAATTGCGCCCTTGGTAAATAATCAAGGGCGTTTTTTTTGTCGATTGCAATTAAAGGGAGGAACAATTTAATGAGATATCAACGGCCTAAAGGCACCGCCGACATTTTGCCTGGCGATAGTGAAAAATGGCAATACGTTGAAGCAACGGCCCGCGCCGTCTTCAAAACTTATCAGTTTAAAGAAATTCGCACACCAATGTTTGAAAACTTCGAAGTCTTCTCACGTTCGGCTGGTGACACATCAGATATCGTGACTAAGGAAATGTACGATTTTCATGATAAGGGTGATCGGCACATTACGTTACGGCCAGAAGGTACGGCCGGTGTGGTCCGGGCGTTTGTCGAAAATAAATTATATGGGCCACAAGTTTTAAAGCCTTATAAAGTCTATTACATGGGACCAATGTTCCGCTATGAACGGCCACAATCTGGTCGGTTACGTGAATTCCATCAACTCGGGGTCGAAGCGTTTGGGAGTGAAAGCGCCGCGTTGGACGTTGAAGTGATCGCAATGGGGTTTAACTTGCTCAAGAAGTTTGGTCTCAACGACTTGAAGCTAGTTATCAATACGTTGGGCGACCAACAGACGCGTGACGACTACCGGCAAGCATTGATCGATTACTTGGAACCACACTTTGACGAACTGAGTGACGATTCTAAGGAGCGACTCCACAAGAACCCATTACGGGTGCTGGATAGTAAGGCGCCGGAAGATCAACAGTTTGTGGCGGATGCACCATCGATCTTAGATTATTTGACGCCTGAAGCCCAGGAACACTTTGACCAAACCAAGACGTACTTGGATGCGCTCGAAATTCCATACGAAATCGACGCAACGATGGTCCGTGGGTTGGACTACTACAACCACACGATTTTCGAAATCATGACGCATTCCAAAGCACTCGGCAAGGGTTACACAACGATTTGTGCCGGTGGCCGTTACAATGGGTTAGTTAAAGAACTCGGTGGCCCTGAAGTTTCCGGTGTCGGCTTTGGTTTGGGTGTGGAACGCCTGTTAGTCTTGATGGACGCTGAAAACATCGAAGTCCCAACCGATGACCAACTGGATGTTTACGTTGTTGGTATCGGCGATGAAGCTAGTGCGACAACTTTGAAACTCGTTCAAGCGTTACGGGCGGCTGGTTACAAGGCTGAACGGGATTACTTGGACCGCAAGCCAAAGGCACAGTTTAAGAGCGCTGACCGTTTGAATGCCCGTTATACGATGACGGTCGGTGAAGCTGAATTAGCCGAACAAGCCGTTAATTTAAAGGCAATGGCAACTGGTGATGAGACCAAGGTTGCGATGGCCGACATCTACCAAGATGCGCACCAAGTTTTAGATAAGTAATGAGAGACGGCAAGTTTGTCGAAAGAGAAGAAGGAGGAAGCAGGTTATGAAACGAACCACATATGCAGGCCTTATTAATGAAGGTTATTTAGGCCAAACGGTCACCTTACAAGGTTGGGTCCAAAAGCGGCGCGACCTTGGTAATCTGATTTTTATTGATTTACGGGATCGTGAAGGCATTGTTCAATTAGTGTTCAGTCAGGAATTCTCAGCGGACGCATTAGCCGTCGCTGATGAATTACGGGGCGAATACGTGATCGAAGTCCAAGGAACGGTGGTTAATCGGGACGCCAAAGCGGTGACTGACCGCATGAAGTCAGGCAAGGTGGAAGTTGAAGTCCACGACGCCAAAATTTTGAACAAGGCCAAGACGCCGCCATTTTATATTCAAGATGACATCAATGTGTCGGATGAATTACGGTTGAAGTATCGTTACTTAGACTTACGCCGGCCAGAAATGCAACGGAGTTTGAAGATTCGTAACGGGATCACCCAAGCGGTGCACAGTTACTTTGACGCCAATGGCTTTTATGATATTGAAACGCCATTCTTGACCAAGTCAACGCCTGAAGGGGCCCGGGACTACTTAGTGCCTTCACGGGTACACCAAGGCCACTTCTACGCCTTACCACAATCACCCCAGTTATTTAAGCAATTATTGATGGGTGCCGGTTTTGACCGCTACTATCAAATTGCGCGTTGTTTCCGGGACGAAGACTTACGTGGTGACCGCCAACCAGAATTTACCCAGATTGATATGGAAACGTCCTTCTTGAGTGCTGAGGAAATTCAGTCGTATACTGAAGGCTTGATCAAACAAGTCATGAAGCAGGTCAAAGGCATCGACATCAAGACGCCATTTACCCGACTCACTTGGCAAGAAGCAATGGACCGGTTTGGTTCTGAAAAGCCAGACGTGCGGTTCGGCATGGAACTAAAAGACATGAGCACGGCGGTAGCTAAGGCTGGTTTCAAGGTCTTTGATAACCCACTTGAAAATGGTGGGATGGTCAAAGCAATTGCTGTTCCTGGCGGGGCTGACCATTATTCACGTAAGCAAATCGATGCTTATACGGACTATGTCAAACGCTTTGGCGCAAAAGGCCTGGCTTGGATGAAAGTGACCGACGACGGTTTCAGTGGTCCAGTGGCGAAGTTCTTTAAGAATGACGGTGATTTTGAAGCCATCACGGCTGCTGCAGATGCCAAGGCTGGCGACTTGTTGCTATTTGCTGCCGACAGTTTCAAAGTTGTTTCTGACACGCTCGGCTATCTCCGGAAGGCCATCGCTAAGGAACTGGACTTGATTGATGAAAATCAATACGCCTACTTGTGGGTCGTTGACTGGCCATTGTTCGAATATGATGAAGGAATCGAACGCTGGGTTCCAGCCCATCATCCATTCACGATGCCAAATGAAGAAGATGTGCACTACTTGGATGAGGGTGAAGATCCACACCAAGCCCACGCGCAATCATATGACATCATTTTAAATGGTTACGAATTAGGGGGCGGCTCGATCCGTATCCACACTCGCGAACTACAAGAAAAGATGTTTCGAGCATTGGACTTCACGCCAGAACGGGCCAAAGAACAATTTGGCTTCCTGCTAGATGCGCTTGACATGGGCTTCCCACCTCATGGCGGTTTGGCAATCGGCTTAGACCGGTTTGCAATGCTGCTGGCTGGTAAGGATAACATTCGTGAAGTGATCGCGTTCCCTAAGAACTCGAAGGCTTCCGAACCAATGACCAGTGCACCAGCACGGGTTGCTGATCAACAATTGACTGACTTGGATTTGACGATTACGCATCCTGTGACGGATGATGATGACGACGATTCAGTCGAATAATAATGATGGAAAGAACGTTCAGGAATGGACGTTCTTTTTGATTAGTGTTAGATTTATATTAATATTTAGTTGGAGGGATTCTCATGGAAACAGCAATTTTTGCGGGCGGATGTTTTTGGTGCATGGTCCAACCGTTTGACAGTCAGCCTGGCATTGAAAGTGTCGTCTCAGGCTACACCGGCGGACATACGAAAAATCCGACATACGAACAAGTTAAATCACACACGACGGGACATACTGAAGCAGTCAAAATTACCTTTGACCCGGAAGTCATCAGTTATGCGGAGCTTGTGACCATTTATTGGCATCAAACGGACCCCACGGATGCGATGGGCCAGTTCCAAGACCGCGGGGACAATTATCGGCCAGTCATCTTCGTCAATAGTCCTGAGCAGCGCCAAATTGCAGAAGCGTCCAAACAAGCCTTACAAGCCAGTGAACGTTTCGATAAGCCAATCGTGACGAGTATCGAAGACGCTCAACCATTTTATCCGGCTGAAGCCCGTCACCAGCGTTTTTACAAAAATAATCCGGTCGTGTATGCCGAACAAGAAGCCGGGGGCCGTGCTGATTTTATTGCAGAACAATGGGCGGATGCGCCAAAAGTGGATTAGTCGCAGACCAAGTGAGGCTTTGGACGTGCACCGAAGCCACCAGTCAGTGGACATGATCAGAAGTTGAGTTAGCGTGCGTCAACCCTGATAATGTGATTTCACTGAGAAACGTGAGACTTCTAGCAGAATACTGCAAAAGGCCGGTCGTTCGCGGTTAGGCGTGTTACAATAACGGAAGCAAAAACGTAAAGGAGCGCACACTATTCATGGATGATTTTCAGCAGTTATCCAAGCATCATCGCGACGTGGTCAAAGCGTCGACGGCTTTTATTTACGCCATTTTAGTTTCAATCGCCATGAACTATTTCTGGACCCCCGGACATATTTACTCATCTGGGATCACCGGTTTGGCCCAATTGATCAATAGTTTAATGACCAAGTTTCTGCCAATTCAGGTCTCAACCGCGGCGTTACTGTTTATTTTGAACGTCCCAATGTTCATTATCGCGTGGCGTTCAATTGGTCATAAATTCACGCTGTATACGTTCTTAGCCGTAACGTTGTCCAGTATTATGATTAAACTGATTGCCCCAGTTGGCTTAACGCATGACCCGATTATTTGTGCGATTTTTGGGGGTGCGGTCAACGGTTTTGGGACTGGGACTGCGCTCAAAAACGGGATTTCGACTGGTGGGCTAGATATTATTGGAATCGTGCTACGTCGCAAAACTGGGCGTAGTATCGGGACTATCAACATGGCCTTCAACTCGATTATTGTCATCGCTGCCGGTTTTGTTTACGGGTGGCCATATGCGTTCTACTCCGCACTGGGCTTATTTGTCAACGGTCGCGTCATGGACATGACATATACTCGCCAACAAAAAATGCAGGTGATGATCATTACCAGTCGACCAAAGACGGTGATCGATAGTGTTCAAAATCGTATTCGTCGCGGGGTGACTATCGTTCATAACGCTGAAGGGGCTTATCAACATGATGATAAGACGATTCTCTTTACAGTTATCACGCGTTATGAAATGGGTGAGTTGAAGGCGGCGATGGCGGAATCTGACCCGCACGCCTTTGTTAGCATTTCCGACACCGTCAAGATTTTGGGACATTTTTACGAGCCCAAACCTTAATGTTAGTGTGAACACGACTTATCAGTTATCAGGAAGTTAAGCGCCGCGCATTTAGCAGTTGTTACTGTCTGAATGCGCGGCTTTTTTCGTGGTATTTTTTGTGCCAGTAGCTGGATATCGATGGCTAAGCCTGTGTTGTGCCAGCCAAAAGGGCTAGCTTGGAAATGGCAATTTGTTATATAATACACACGCATTCAATGTGGGGTGGTTGAGGAAAGTTTGAACTGGAAGGACTGCAGTAACTAGGCAGTCGAAACGTGACCTAATTTGATCCATTCAGTCCAGTGTCAGACAAATCTGGAATCGGATTTAAAATAGGCCTCACAATGTTTAACTAGCGTGCTTTGACTTCAGCGGCCTAATCTGACAGTTGCTGGCTACATTTTTCGATCACTCACGTACAAGTCTCAGCAATCAATGAAGCAGCTACTAAAAGTTACAGCCAGCCGAAATTCATTAACAGTGGCTGTAGCGTGTCATGTGTATTGACACGTCTAATGAAGGGAAGACAAGCGTGAAGAAAATAATTTATATTTGGTTAGTGCGAATCGTATCTTGGTTGGCACATTTCAAATCAACGGATCAAGTGATCTATCTGATGAGTTTTGCAGATAACCTAGATTTCATTCGACAGTTGGCGGACCGCTTGCCACAGCGGGTAACGGTCTATTACTTACCGGGTGCCCAAGCAGGCGCAGAACAGCTGGCAGCGGAAGGCATCGCAACGCAGCCGTTTCAAGATTCAATCGGCTTTGCTTTGCGCGGTGTACCCGTTTTGACCCGGGCAGCCGATATTTATCTGGATAATTACTATGCTTTTACGGCTGGTCTAACTAGACGGCCACATCAGCGCATGGTTCAGCTCTGGCATGCCGCTGGGGCGGTGAAGACCTTTGGGTGGGGCGACCCGCAGACGGTCAAACGTTCAGCTGGGGACCAACGGCGGTTTCAAGCCGTCTATAATCAGATTACTGATTACGTCGTCGGTGCCGACAAGATGGGGCAAGTCTTTGCGGACAGCTATCATGTCCCAATGGCGCGGATGCGGGTGCTCGGTTATCCGCGTTCAGACCGTTATCGGCAGTCAAAATGGGTTCAGCAGACAGCTGCAGCCATTTATCAGCGCTACCCAGACTTCAAACAGCAAGAAGTCATTTTGTACGCCCCAACTTACCGCGCGGGGGTCCAATTTGCGTTGCCAGCTGATTTTGACCAGTTACAGTTGCGCCCCAATCAACGGCTGATTATCAAACTGCATCCGCATCTCGCCAATCAGGAACGCGACTTGCAAGCGCGTTTTCCTGACCAGGTGACGTTGGTGCCAGAATTCAGTACGGATGAATTGTTGACGGTCGCTAGCACCCTGATTAGTGACTACTCATCGGTTGTTTTTGACTACGCGCTCCTGCCGAACTGTCAGAAGATGGTCTTTTACGTCTTTGATTGGCAACATTATGAACGAGAAGTCGGCTTACAAGCGGACTTCAAGGAGTGGGCACCCGGGCCAATGGTGTCGACGATGGCCGAGTTGAATCAAGTCTTAGCCACACCGGCACAGCCAATGCAGTTGGCCACTTTTAACCAACTATGGAACACGCACAATGACGGGCATGCTGGCGAACGAACTTTGGCTTATTTTTATCCGCACACCACGACACACAAACAGTGAATCGAATTGAATAATTAAGCGCAGATGGGCCTGCTTGCGGTTGAAAATGTGTATAATGATTGTATATGCGACGTTCAAGTGCAGACCAACAACGTCAAACTAGCGTAAAGGATGGGACCAAAAATGTTGAGATTAGGGTCACACGTTTCGATGAAGGCACCCGACATGTTATTGGGTTCAGCTAACGAAGCCGTGAGTTATGGGGCTAACACGTTCATGATTTATACCGGTGCACCTCAAAACACCCGGCGTAAGCCAATTGAAGAATTGAAAATTGACGAGGCACAGCCAGTGATTGCGGCCAATGATTTGCAACAAATCGTGGTTCACGCGCCGTACATTGTTAACCTCGGTAATACGAAGAAACCGGGCTATTTTGAATTTGCGACGGAATTTCTCTATCAGGAAATCCAACGCGCTGATGCGGTTGGTGCGACGCAGCTGACCTTGCATCCGGGAGCTCACATCGGTGCGGGACCGGACGCGGCCATCGCCCAAATCGTTAAGGGCCTCAATACCGTCATTCGGCCAGAACAACACGTGCAAATTGCGTTGGAAACAATGGCTGGTAAGGGTACTGAAGTGGGTCGAACGTTTGAAGAGTTAGCCCAAATGATCGATGGCGTGACTTACAATGAAAAGTTATCGGTCACGTTTGATACTTGCCACACGAGTGATGCGGGCTATGCCATCAAGGACGACTTTGATGGCGTCTTGAATGAATTCGATCATGTCATTGGATTAGACCGGTTGGGTGTGGTCCATCTGAATGATTCCAAAAATCCCCAAGGGGCGCACAAGGACCGCCATACGAATATTGGAATGGGAACGATCGGGTTTGATACGCTCAATTATGTCGCGCATCATCCGCAACTGGAAGCAGTCAGCAAGATTTTGGAAACACCGTATGTTGGTGAAGATAAGAAACATCAATTACCACCATATAAGTATGAAATCGCGATGCTTCGGGCTGGCCAATTTAATGCCCATTTGATTGAAGATATTGAAGCACAACGTTAATTAATCAGAATTGAACGATAATCGATGGCGATTATCGTTTTTATTTTCATTTAGGAGGAAATTAATCATGACACTTAACAAACAACGCGTCTTAATTGTCGGTGGCACTTCTGGGTTTGGATTAGAAATTGCCCGCCAAGCGCTGCAGGCTGGTGCACAAGTCCATTTGATTGGGCATACAACTGAGCATGTTCAAGCTGCTTGTACGACGTTGGCAGCACCGGACCGCGTTACGGGAACTGCTTTGGATGCACAGGACCGCGACCAATTGACGGCGTTTTTTGCCGCACAACCACAGTTTAACCAGATTGTTTCCATGCTCGGTGGGGCCATGGGTGGCGGTTTCTTAGATAATTCGGTCGCAGCGATTCGTCAAACCATTGAAGACAAATTCTTCGCCAATTTGCAACTGGCACAGCTGGCTAGCAAGCACTTGGCGATGCATGGCAGTCTGATCATGACTTCTGGTGCTGGTGGTCGACCGGACAACGCTTCTGGGGCGATTATTGGTAATCAGGCCATCAATACGATGGTCGCTGGGTTGGCCGTCGAGATGGGCCCAGACTACCGCGTTAACGCCGTTGCACCAACTTGGACGCCAACTGGGCTTTGGCGGGATTTGTCTGCCGACCAGTTGGCTGTTCAGACAGCGGCAGCCAGTCAGGGCAATCCTTTGAAACGGGTGGCCACGCCAGCTGAAGTCGCTTCCGCTTATGTCTATCTGATGCAGAATCAGTTCGTAACGGGGCAAGTGTTGCATGTTGATGGTGGGGTTGATTTGCTCTAGATCGACTCGAGCGGATTGTTTAACTGCTGGTACGAAAAAACCGTTACCCTCAAACGAGTGTAACGGTTTCGTGTTGGCTGAGCTTAATTTTCGCCAGTGCCATCGGTATTCAGACTTTCTGTAATCAAGGTAGCGGTCTCTTCAATTGACTTGTTGGCAACGTTGATCACGAGGCAGCCGATCTTCTTGAAGATTTTATCGGCGTAGTCCAATTCAGCTTTGATTTTGTCGGTATTGGAGTACATCGTATCTGGATTTAAGCCGTATTGCACCATCCGTTGACGCCGAATATCATTTAATTTATCTGGATCGTTGGTTAAGCCAAAAATCTTCTTCGGATCCACCTTCCAGATTTCGTCGGGAATTTGGGCTTGTGGCACTAATGGTAAGTTGGCGACCTTTAAATTTCGGTTGGCCAAGTAGAGTGATAACGGCGTCTTGGAAGTCCGTGAGACTCCTAATAAGACCACGTCTGCTTCGAGAAAACCACTCGGATTCTTACCATCATCATAGGTCACGGCGAATTCAATCGCGTTGATGCGGTCAAAATAATTCGTGTTTAACGCGTGGACCGTGCCAGGATGATTCGACGGCTGGACGTGCGTGATTTGTGAGAACGTATCTAACGCGGGCGTGATGACGTCATAATAAGGTAGGTCATGCGCTTCGCAGTAGTTATTGACGACTTGGCTCAAGCGCCGGTCCACGAAGGTGTGGAAGATGGCTGCATGTTCCTTGAGTGCTTGGGCGAGCACCGTTTGGAGTAGTGAGTCGGTCCGGACGAACGGGAAACGTTGATAACGAAATTTGTAGTCGGAAAATTGGGCCGCTGCGGCGAGCGCTACGTTGTGAGCCGTCTCGCCGATGGCATCTGATAAAATAAAGACTTTAATTGCTGACATATGATAACCTCATTTCGGTTCAATAATAACCTTAGTGTAGCATAGCATGTCAGTCTTGAAAACGATTTACTGTCCGGAGTATCGAGGCTGCTTCCGGATTTATTTTAAGGAAATTGTAAACTTTGGTTGACGGCCTTTTTCAATTTATGTATAATTTACTAGAACAGTTGCGTTATGTGTAAGTATGCATAATTTAACGGTTACTTTTTGAGCTCGGAGGGAGGGAATTTAACATGGCAAAAACAGTCGTTCGTAAAAACGAATCTCTTGATGATGCTCTTCGTCGCTTTAAACGTACCGTTTCAAAAAGTGGTACTTTACAAGAATACCGCAAACGGGAATTCTACGAGAAACCAAGTGTGAAGAAGAAGTTAAAATCTGAAGCAGCACGTAAGCGTAAGAACCGTCGTCGTTTCAAGTAATTAGTAGTTTACTAATTCACCCAACGAGGAGGGAAACCAATGAGTTTATTAGATACGCTCAATGGTGATCTGAAAGCTGCGATGAAGGCGCGCGATAAGCAAACCCTCAGCGTTATACGGATGCTTAAGTCAGCGGTAATGAATGAACAAATTAACGCTGGCCATGATTTAACGGCTGATGAAGAAGTGAGCGTGTTATCACGTGAACTGAAGCAACGGCGCGAATCATTAAGTGAATTCGAAAATGCGGGTCGTCAGGATTTAGCTGACGGCGTTAAAGCAGAAATTGCAATTGTTGAGAAGTATATGCCAAAACAATTGTCGGACGAAGAGGTTCAACAGATTGTGGCGGACACTATCAAGCAAGTCGGAGCAACCGGTAAAGGTGACTTCGGTAAGGTGATGGGGGCCGTAATGCCAAAGCTTAAGGGCCAGGCAGATGGCAAGCTAATCAACCAAACAGTTAAATCATTATTGAATTAACGGTTAGCCGGGGATTGATTCCTCGGCTTTTTTGGTGCGCTGAGAATTGGTGCGTTGGTCACTAACAGGCGGTTTAAACCGTCACAATTTCAGTGCCGACGACTTACTGTTGATAGCAGTATGTGTGAAGACGTACAGGCTGTACACGTTGTGCCAGTTGTTATTTAACATTATAGATGATTAAATCATGCTATTTTCTAAGTTCAAGTGCCGCCAGCTGAGACCCGCTGGAAACAGTGGGAGTTACCGTAAACCTGCTGTAGCAGAGACGTCCTAGGCCGGATTCTAGGCATTCTATTCGAAAGGCAGACATGTGCGCACCCAACTTTTGGTTAGATTAGTCGTTGATTTCCTAGTACACGAAGCTTTGATATTGAACTGTCGGATTGGTGTCTAATGATTGCTAAGCTTCCTTAATCATACTATCAGACAAGCAACTTCACTGAACTTGTCTGAATCTTCTCTAGTCGCCTAATACTGCGAAACTTTGAATTCTAAATGAAGGCCATTTTATAGATTGAATTCAATGCTAGTTACCATTGAGATTAGTGGTATTAAGATTAATGAATCATATTCATGGA
>NZ_AVAQ01000002.1 GCF_000463075.2 Lactiplantibacillus plantarum EGD-AQ4 | reverse complement strand
GGTAACTTGCACTGTTTCCAGCGGGTCTCAGCTGGCGGTTCTTGAACTTAGAAAATAGCACGTTTTAATCATAATTCATGACAAATTCGAGTTCTAGACGTGCTGATGTGACCGCACCTGTCCTGGTAAGCGCAACATGAAGGCCATCAGATAAGACACGATCAAGAATCCCGCAACGACCAGGTATGGATAGTGATAATTCATATCTAATAGCATCCCGGACATGATTGGTCCCACCACGTTACCCACACTCGTTAAGGACATGTTCAGTCCGTTGATCAGGCCCTGATTAGTTTCACTGGCTTTCGTCAGCAACGTCGTAATGGCCGGCCGTAGCAAGTCGAAGGCTGAGAAAATCACAAGCGTGGCAATCATCACCGCAAGTTTGGAATGGGCCTGGGTAATCCAAATCGTGCAAATTGCCGCAGCTGCAAAACACACCCGGATGACGCGCCGTTCGCCCCAGCGCTGCACAAACGTGTCGAAAAGTGCGACTTGCAGGAACAGCGAAATCAACCCGTTAAGCGTCAGCACTAACGCAATGTTGCTCAGACTAAAGTGAAAGACTTCGTTGACGTAGATACTATAAATGCTTTCAAACCCTTGCAGGCCAAAGGATGAGACTAAAATCATCGTGAACAAAATAATAATCGGCACCGTCCAGAACGCCCGCGTCATTGGATGATGCTCAGGCGTGGCAGCGGCCGATTTGGCTTCACGGTCTGGGTCGATTTGACGGTCAGCCGGCAATAGAATAATCAGCACAATGGCGCTTAGTAAGCCCAGCGCACCCGCGACCCAAAATGGGGTTTTGTAACTGATTCCTGCCAAAATGCCACCAATCCCAGGGCCCAGAATCAGGCCACCACTGAACGCCGCTGACAACCAGCCAATTACTCGGGCCCGTTGCCGCTTGGTCGTAATATCTGAAGCAAGCGCCATTGCGGTCGGCACGACCATCGCAGCGGACAGGCCACCGACGATCCGTGAAACGTTGAAGACCCACAATTGATTGGTTAACGCAAATAGGACTTCTGACACCATGTATAGAAAAAGTCCCGTGGCCAGAACTGGCTTACGGCCGAGCCTATCAGATACCCGCCCAATAATCGGCGAAGCCACAAACTGTGCCAATGCAAACAACGCGTTCATGATCCCCATATCAGTTGCAGTTAAATGCAGCTCGTTTTTAATAAACGGCATCACCGGAATCACCAAACTAATCCCTAAGCAGACTAAAAATTCACTAAATACTAAAATTAAAATGGCTCGTCGTGTTTGTCGATCGATATGCCCTCACCTCTTCTGTTAATTATCGCTGGCATCGTTTGAACTGTTGTTAATTAGCCTGGATACGTTCCGTTCCACTAGCAACCAGCGTAACACGTCGACCACTATGACCGCTAGTTTGCTGGGGTTCAAACGGTCCGGCTAAGTACAACTGACTGCTCTTAAAGCCGCTTCATAACGATGCCAAATCACGTTATACAAAAATAATCATAAATACACACCGCTTTACATCTTATCAGGGCGCCCTGTCGAAAGCTAGTTAAAAGTTTGGGGTCAAGTCGACAATCCTTTTTCCAGTAAAAAGCAACGAAATCAGCTACAATAACGGTAACTTATATGAGGAGGCCACACCATGGAGCAAGCACTCACCGGATTTACCAATGTCCAACGTTTAGACCCCGATATCCTTGTTGACCTACGCTACGCCACCACTGACAATTTCACGCATCAAGTTATTTACGACTTTACAACGGCAATCGTCCGGACTGGAACCGCGCAAAAATTAGCACAGGCCAGTGCCATCGTCAAACAGGAAGGTTACCGGCTCAAAATCTGGGATGCCTACCGCCCCGTTAGTGCACAAAAACGATTGTTTGAAGTCTATCCTGACCCCGAATTCGTTGCGCGCCCGAATCCGAACTTTAGTCACCAAAAAGGCGTTACACTCGATTTGACCCTCGTCGATGCAGATGGCCGTGACCTACCAATGCCAACACCCTTTGATGATTTTACTGCCTTAGCACACCGTGATGCGCCACGAACGGCTGAACAAGACCGGTATTACCAACGTTTAGACGAAGCGATGCGTGCCGCTGGCTTTGTCGGCTACGTCAACGAATGGTGGGACTATCGTGATGCAGACATGGACGCCTACGAGCCCTTAGCGGCCGATCCCAATGATTATGCTTAACCGAAAAAAGTTCACGTCAACGCGACGTGAACTTTTTCAATACGATTGCCTCAATCAAGACGGTCTTAATTATTCCGTCGATACCCATGTTCCTGGTCGACAGCGGCCTGAGCTGCTAAATTCAGATAATTGAAGGGTTCATCAAAATTCGGTGAGAACAGCATATCCATAAAGGCCAGCTCATCAATGGTATTACCGTTATGAATAATCACGGACAACGTGTTGGCTGATTGTGAAACTTCATGGGCACTCATTAACTGACCGCCCAGTACTTTTCGGGTTTGCTGATCATACACCAATTCGATGGTAACTTTGGCAGTCGTCGGCATAAAGTCCGGTCGATAATTACCTTCATAGACGGCGGTCTTGGCTTCAAAATTAGCCGCTTCGGCTGCCGCGAGCGTCATTCCTGTGCAAGCAATCGTCTCCCCAAAAATCAACATGCCGGTCGTCGCCTGTGTCCCAATCGAACCGAGCCGTTTGTCAAAAATATTGATCCCCGCTAAGGCGCCTTGACGAATCGCGTGTGACACTAATGGCATATAGGCGTGATCTTTCGTGGGGTTAAATTTGACCTCCGTTACATCACCAGCCGCAAAAATATCGGGATTGGAAGTTCCCATGTAGCGGTCCGTCACGATCGCACCCTGCTTCGTGCGGTTGACTTGTCCGGCCAGTAATTCTGATTGTGGAATGACTCCGGGACAAATGACGGCCATATCATAGATGTTTTCAGAATCGGCCGTCGTCACTTGCAAGCGATTGTCAACCGTATCCTGAAACCCGGTGACCTGGGCATTAGTGCGCACATCAATGCCATGACTCGTCAATAAAGCTTCGACCTTCTTCGCCAGTTTGGCGTCCAAGTATTCATCGATCAGTTGCGGCCCTCGTTGATATAAGGTGACAGCATGCCCAGACTTGACATAGCCCTCGGCAAGCTCCACCCCGGCATAGCCACCGCCCACGATGGCAATTTGTTTGGCATGCTGAGCCGTTTCGTAAAGTTGCTGGGCCTGTTCACACGTCTTACACAGCATCACTTTCGGGTTCTCAACGCCGGGAATTGCCGGAATGGCAGTTAGTGACCCGGTTGCCATAATCAATTTGTCATAGTGATCAGTTTCCATCGTCTTTGTTTGTAGATTTTGGGCCAAAATAGTGTGTTTCGTCGCATCAATCTTGATCACATCGTATTGCATCCGCATTTGGACGCCCTGCTTACTGAACTCATCAGGATTGGCGTATCGCGCTTGGTCCAAATCCTTGATGATTCCCCCTAAGTGTAAATAAGTCCCACAAGACATATACGAAATCGTCGCGTGCCGCTCATACACGGTAATTTCGGTGCCTGGATAGTATTTCAAAATTTGCCGCATGGCGGCAATCCCCGCATGTGTACAGCCGATAATAGCAACTTTCATTGATTCGACCACAGCTTTCATAAAATATTAAAATTTAACCACAGAATGGTTAAACATTCATTTAGGTTGACGTATACTTAGAGTATACAGCGATTTGATGATTTTTAAAACGATTCAATTAATGAAAACTTACTATAAAAGGCGATGGAACTTATGGAACCAATTTACCGCTACTTTGTACAGCCCCAATTGAACTTATTGAATAATACTGTTTATGGCTATGAACTGCTGATTAAACAGCTGACGCCGGATGGTTGGCGCCTGCCAGAATCCTTTGCGGCCATTAGTTCCAAGACAACTTCCGACTTATTGATTGCTACGACGAAGATTCTGGCACTCAAAGTCCGCTACTGTGCGGTCAACATTAGCCGTGAACAACTGATGGACACCACGGTCGCTAAAGCGATCATTCAGAGTCAAGTCCAGCTTTATCCTGCCAAACTCGTAGTCGAATTGACTGAGGAACGCGGCCCTAAGCAGTACCCAGATACGCAGTTGATTCCACATTTACGGGGGTTCATTGAACATGGTATGCAACTTTCGTTAGACGACGTAGGTACCGGTATCAATGACTTCAGAAGCATTCAGGAAATTTTGCCGTTAGCTTCCGAATTAAAATTTGCCCTACAGAATTTCCGCAGTGACATGAAGGATCCCAAAATCCAACAGAAGTTGCATTTCTGGCGCGCTATTAGTAGTGAATATGGGTTGCGTTTAATTCTCGAAGGCATCGAAGACGAGGACGACGACCGCCTGAGTAATCACTTTGACATCAATCTGCGACAAGGCTACTACTATGGCAAGCCACAATTATTACGACTCCCTGGTGACCCCATCAACTTTAAATTACCATCCGCTCAATCCTAATCGTCACCACGACACAAAATAGCTGCCATCATCGAACCCAAAACAACACCCGCTAGTCTCAGCAAGTTTGTTACTGAAATTAGCGGGTGTTGTTTTGATGTCTCTAATTAAAGCCGGGCAGGTCTGCTGCCTTAGCTAATCATTATTCTTTGATAAATGCTTGAATTGCAGCTTCGAACTTAGCTAGCTTATCATTGGCTTCATCCAGCGTGTCGCCTAAGGTACCAATGTAGAACTTGATCTTAGGTTCCGTCCCAGAAGGCCGAATAGCGATCCAAGTGCCGTCTTCTAAGTGATATTTCAACACGTTCGCTTGTGGTAAGTCGATTGGAGCCGTGTGACCATCCGCAAAGCTTTCCGTTTGACTCTGGAAATCTTCCGTGCCTTGAACGGCGTAACCAGCAAAGTCGGTTGGGGCTTCGCTACGGAACTTGGTCATCAGGGCTGCAATCTTGTCACTACCACCGACACCATCAAATTCTTCAGAAGTCGTCTGTTCACGGAAGTAGCCGTATTCCTTAAATAGGTCTTGAAGCCCATCATACAAGTTCTTACCTTGTTGCTTGTAATAAGCGGCAACTTCGGCCAACAAGACCGTTGTTTGGATAGCATCCTTGTCATGGACGAATGGCTTGATCAAATAGCCGTAGCTTTCTTCAAAGCCAAACATGTAGGTATGTTCACCGGTCGCTTCAAAGTGTTCGATTTGTTCAGCGATATACTTAAAACCAGTCAAAACGTTGATCATCGTAACACCATAAGAAGCTGCGACCTTGGTTGCAAATTCACTAGAAACGATCGATTTGACCGCAGCAGCGTTCTTTGGCAAAGTCCCCGCATCCTTGTTGGCTTGTAAGATGTAGTGTAATAAGACGGCTGCAATTTGGTTCCCAGTCAATAAGACGTATTCGCCATCTGGTTGCCGAACCGCTGTCCCCAACCGGTCAGCATCTGGGTCGACCGCAATCAACACATCGGCGCCTTCCTTTTTCCCTAAATCGATCGCCATCTTGAAGGCTTCTGGGAATTCAGGGTTCGGGAACTTGACCGTTGAAAAGTCAGGATCAGCGACTGCTTGTTCCTTAACGACACTGAAGTTTTTGAACCCAGCGTTCTTCAAGGCTTTTTCGCCCAGCATCCGACCAGTCCCGTGCAGTGGCGTGAAGACCAGCTTCATGTCTTTGCCGACTTCATCAACTAATTTTTGGTTGATCGTGACTTCCTTGACCTTTGCCAAGTAGTCTTGGTCGACATCATCACCGATAATCGTTTCCGTCTTGTCGGCTAATAATTGTTGCTCATCAGCCACCGCAATGGCGAACACGTCGTCGACTTTCCGGATGTATGACGTAATTAGATCGGATTCCTTTGGTGGCATTTGACCACCATCTTCACCATAAATCTTATAGCCGTTATACTGCTTAGGATTGTGGCTAGCCGTAATCATGATGCCGGCATAGGTGTGTAAATGCCGTACGGTGAAGGACAATTCTGGAGTTGGCCGCAAGCTTTCAAATACGTATGACTTGATGCCATGTTGCCCCAAGACCCGTGCGGATTCGTGAGCAAAGTCTTCAGAATGATGCCGTGAATCAAAACTGATGGCTACGCCGCGTTCCTTAACATCAGCGGGTAGCGTGTCCATGAACCGGGCTAACCCTTCCGTTGCTTGCCGAACAGTATAAATATTCATTCGGTTGATCCCAGGTCCGAGGACCCCACGCATGCCAGCAGTTCCGAATTCCATTGGTTCATAAAAGGCATCTTCTAAGGCTGAATCATCACCAGCCATCGCCGTTAATTCTTGTTTTAAACTTGTTTCAAGTGTCGCTTGGTTTTTCCAGGTATTATAAGTATCTTGCCAACTCACAAAAACCATCTCCAATTCCGATATTTGTTAGTGCTTACAAAAATAGTATACAACATTGCCAGGCTTAACAAAGTAAAATTTACTAAGAAAATCCATTAATCCCTGACTTTCGCGCGGTTAGTTCGTTAATGTAAGCGCTGTACAAGGTTGCGAATCAAGTGTCGGTTTGTAAAGTCAGTCGCAAAACTTGCTATAATGAATCTTATAAGGAGGGCGACATGACTTTTTATTCATACAACTACTTAGTCCATCAAAACAGCAATCATACGCTGATTCAGCTCGGCATTATCGGTATTACAATTTTAATCATCGCCGTGCTCAGTTGGCTCTGGTATCGTCACAAGACGGACCTCAAATACCGTGATTTATTCATTATCATGGTTCTCTTATTATTGTTACTCGTCGGTATTCAATACAATGAATGGGAGAGCTTGCAAAATAGCTTCAATCAGAAATCGCAGGTCACCCAAATCATGCAGCGGGTGGCCAAGGAAAAAGGCGTTAAGAAAACGGCCGTCTGGTCCAACTCAAGTTCCGTCAGCAGTGGGATGCTCATCAAAGTTCAGGACCATATCTACAACGTGACCGTCAATACGGATGGCAATAGCTATACGCTGACGAAAGCGACCCCGATTCAGTCTAAAATTAATTACGTTAAGGAGGGTGAGTAAATGTTCTCATACTGGGATGTGACCATCAAACTCGCACTCGGGTTATTAACTATCATCATCCAAATCAACCTCTCTGGTAAGAGTAACTTAGCACCCATCAGCGCGCTGGACCAAGTGCAGAATTACGTGCTTGGTGCAATCGTCGGTGGCATGATCTATAGTACCAGCGTCACCGTGCTACAGTATATTCTGGTCCTACTTATTTGGACGCTGCTGGTACTGGTCTTACGGTTCTTAACGAATCACAATCATTTCGTCAAACGCATGATTGACGGTCGCCCGCAACTACTCATCAAAGATGGCGAGTTATTAGTTAGTACCGCACTTAAAAATGGTTTGAGTGCCAACGATTTGACGTTCCGCTTGCGAACAGAAGGCATTACCGATATTCGCAATGTCAAACGCGCCGTGCTAGAGCAAAACGGGCAACTGACGATTACGCAAGTCGGTGACGACACTGTCAAATATCCGCTGATTGTCGACGGTCAAGTCAACATGGACGCGCTTGAAACCAGCGAGCACGACGAAACGTGGCTGCTGACACAGTTACAAGCACAGGGGTATCAAATCAGTGAGATTTACCTGGCAACTTATACGAATAAACAATTGTTACTGTTCCCCTATCAACATTGATGATAAAAAATGCGCGGCTAATCTCAGGTTAGTCGCGCATTTTGTGTTTCACTGATGACGCTGGACGGTCATCAAGTTCAAACTTAATCACCAGCCACCAGACGTCTCAGTTGATTTAATCAGATTTAGTTTTTAACCTTGTCACCTAACGCAGTGATGTAGTTGTAGACGCCTTGTCCGGCAGTCCCACCTTCACCAACGGCTGTAGCAACTTGGCGTAAGTCCTTCTTACGAACGTCGCCGATTGCAAAGATACCAGGAACCTTGGTCTCCATGTGATCATTGGTTTCGATCCAGCCATTTTCATCGGTAATACCGAGATTACTGAATGGCTTGGTAATTGGGTTGATTCCAACATAAATAAACACACCATCGACTGCAATTTCGCTGTCTTCGCCCGTCTTGTTGTTATTGACTTTAACCGCAGTGACCTTCTTGTCGTCACCGACGATTTCCGTCACATTGCTGTTCCAGACAAATTCAATCTTAGGGTTTGCGAATGCCCGGTCTTGCAAGATTTGTTGTGCCCGCAATTGGTCCCGACGATGGATCACCGTGACCTTATCAGCGAGTTGCGTCAAGTACGTGCCTTCTTCGATTGCGGAATCGCCACCACCGACAACGACCACGTGCTTGTTGCGGAAGAACGCACCGTCACATACGGCACAGTATGAGACACCCCGGCCACCATACGTATCTTCGCCAAGAACGCCTAACTTACGATATTCAGAACCAGTCCCAATGACGAGGGCCTTTGTTTCAAACGTATCACTGTCGGTCGTCACAATTTTGACATCGCCACGATCCTCAACAGATTCAACACTACCATAAGCATATTCAGCGCCAAATTGGGTCGCTGATTCATACATGTCTTTAGCCAAATCCGGTCCTAAAATTGATTTAAAACCAGGATAATTTTCAATTGCGGCGGTATTATTCATTTGTCCACCATAGATTCCGCGATCTAATAGCAGTACTGATAGATTGGCCCGTGAAGCATAGAGGGCGGCTGTCATGCCGGCAGGCCCCGCACCAATAATAATCACGTCGTAACTCTTTGCCATTTCTAAAGACCCCTTCCACTTAAATTACTATGACGCTTAATATACCCCCAAAATTTACATTTGTCGACTATCTTGTTTGTACACAACCGAAATCAACGCGCCACATCGTATTCCGTCTCCTTGATGCCCGTGTTCATAAAGTCGTACGGGCTCTGCATTTTATCGGCATCCCAACTAGCAATTCCGACGACCAATAAAATTTCTAAGGCATTCAAACTCGTCGACCGCTGCAGATTCTTCGCAAAGTTGGTTTTGATCCGGTCAGCCGCTATCTGGGCCCCGGGTTGATTTGAAAACAACAGAATCGCCCAGGTCGGGTTGTCCTGATCGAGCGAATACGTGATGTCGTTATCGCGAGTCGCGGACGTGATCGTATCCGAAACTAAGCGCAATAAATCACGCGCTTGTTGTTCACTCATCATCCGCCGAATCTCGTTATAATAGCGTACGCGAATAATCACCGTCGTGACTGGTAGCAGTCGCCGTGGTCCGTTTGGCCGTATCCAAATAATTCGTGTACAGCCCCTGCTTGGTCAACAAGCCGCGCTTAATAAAGTTCGCCAAGCGTTGCCGTCGATGTTCAGAGCCAGCCGCATAATCCGTGGTTGCGACAAAGCCACTGGGCGCTTGTTTGGGCGTCTTAACGGTCGTCTGCTGTCGACACCCACTCAATCCCATCAACGCCATCAGCAGGACGATTAGCCACCAATAATGGCGTAACGGCTTACTGTAAGTCGCGGTCATTTTGTTTTGCCCAATCGCCATAAGCCGTGATGCGGGGATTATCGCGTCCGGCCTGGCGTTCCTGTTCGATGGCTTGTTGTGCGACCAAGTTCAGGTAGTTGAACGGTTCGTCAAAGTTCGGTGAAAATAGCATATCGACAAAGGCTAAATCGTCGATCGTATTCCCATTTTGAATGGCAATCGAAATCGCATTAGCGGACTGGGCGACCTCGTGCGCGCTCAAAAACTGGGCACCCAAAATTTTACGATTCTCCGGATTATAGATGAGTTCAATCGTGAGTTTATCGGTACTTGGCATATAACTAGGCCGCCACGTACCGTCAAACGTGACCCGTTCAGCTGGAATATGACTTTGGTGGGCCATTTTCAGTGTTAATCCAGTCGTTGCCAACGTGTGGTTAAAGAGTTGCATTGCGGACGTCGCTTGCGTGCCCATGTAACGTTGCTGGTTGCCAAAGACATTTAACCCCGCCAAGGCACCCTGACGAACGGCATTGGTCGCTAGTGGTGTATAGGCTGATGCCCCGGTCGGATTAAAGTTGACGACGCACGAGTCCCCAGCGGCATAAATATCAGGATTCGAGGTCTGCACATAGTCATTGATAATGATGGCGCCGTGTTTGTCCATCTCGACTTGTCCCCGCAACAATTCTGTATTTGGCACAAATCCGGTCCCGACGATTGCTAAATCAGCGGTGTAATCACCCTGATTGGTTTCGATGACCAGCTCACCATCGTCCCCACCTGTAAAGGCCGTCACTTGATGGTTCAGCAAAACGTTGACCCCGTGAGCTTTCAACAGTTGCACCGCCTGGTCAGACATATCCGGACTAATGTAGTTGTTCAAAATTTGGTCATGTGATTGAAACAAGGTGACGTCATGATTTGTATTAGCATAGCTTTCAGATAATTCCGTACCAATGTAGCCCGCCCCGATGATGGCAATGCGATGATTGTCCTTGGCGGTCTCGTAAATTTCTTGTGCCTGTTGATACGTCTTGCAGAGCAATACTTTAGATTCATCAATACCAAATATCGGCGGCACGGCCACGTTAGATCCAGTGGTCATAATCAACTTATCGTAAGTATCATCAAAGACTTTCCCCGTCTGCATATCGACGACTTGCAGTGTTTTGGCCTGCGCATCAATTTTGAGCACGTTATGCTGCGTTTTAACACACGCCCCCAGCTTGGTTAAGGCCTCCGGTGAAGAATAAAACATGTCCTCCAAGTGATTGACTTTGCCCCCCAAGTACAAGTAAATCCCACAGGACAGAAATGAGATATTATCATCACGCTCATATATTCGAACCGTGGCTTCAGGATGACTTTTTAAAATTTGGGCCGCAGCGGCAGTCCCAGCATGGGTACATCCAACAATTACGATTTTCATTTCATTTACTCCCATTGTTAATTTGATTTATTTAAACATAATCAATTATACCTGCTTCTCTCTAAATTTACATGACTTACGCAACAATTGACACAGTTATCGATAACCTGATAACCGTCGTTATAGTCTGATCTTTCTGACGGTTGTTTATGCTAATTTGAGCCAGTTTTTTGCGAGCAAGCTAGCAGCCTCATAAAACGGCAAAATCGCAGATATTCAAACTACGACGTTATGTTCTCTCGTAATTATCGCGGTGTGAGTCAAGGTCGTGTCGATTCACGGCGTTGCCCTCATAGCGAGTGGCAATCGCGCTCTCGACCCCCGAATCGTCAAAATACAGATTGCGGCACCAGGCTTAGGTACCCTGCATTGGTATGCCTCATCACCTGACTTTCAAGACTTTACTGGTCAGCTAGTTGATTGAACACAATTATCATTATCCCAATTGATTATCAACACAATGCAAAAAAGTCAGCGACAAACAGTTTCCCTAAGTCGTTATTTGGTATAGTATGTATTAGTGAAAGATTCACCAAGTTAATCCAACCAAAGGAGCCAGCTCATGTACCGTTACTTTATTCAGCCTCAGTTAAATAAATTTAATAATTCACTGATTGGTTACGAAATGCTGATTCGCTATCGTGAAACTGATCAGGACCGCTGGACATTACCGGAGAGCTTCGATAATATTCCAATCGATGTACAAGTCAGCTTACTAAAGGCTACGGCCAGTGAACTAGCGCTCAAAATTGGTTCGGTGTCGATCAATTTCAACCGCAAACAATTTTTGAATGACGACATCGCCAAAGCCGTGATTGATGCACAGAAGAAATTATTCCCGGTGCACGTCATCGTTGAAGTCACCGAAGAGCCTGGCGAGGACACCTATACGTTGGCAGCCATGCAACAACAAATTGCCAAGTACAAGGCCAGCGGGTTACAATTCAGCCTTGATGATGTTGGGACTGGCATCAACGTTTACGACCACATCAAACCATTGTTAGAATCGGCGGAAGAAATCAAGTTTGCGATGCAAAACTTCCGCGCAGAAGACCGTGAGAACGAAATTCCGATTCAATTGAAGTTTTGGCGCGACCTCGCGCTAAAGCACGATATTCGTCTTATTCTCGAAGGCGTCGAAAATGGCGTTGAAGACCAGATGGCGGATGACTTAAATATCGCGTTACGCCAAGGTTATTATTACGGCAAACCACATTTATTCAAATTAAAGGCCGACCATTAGCTATTATTCATGATTAATTGGGACTCACACTGATAATGACGTGCGATTGTCCCGGATTACAGCCACGAAATCTAAAGCAGATTTTGTGGTTTTTTTATGCCGTATACCGCAGCCAGTCATTTTTTAGCCAACGTTTCTGACACATTCCACCCTAATACGCCCTCCTTTGACCAACGTAAAAAAATCGGCAGTCACTCCAGATTGGAATGACTGCCGATTCTGATTCGCTCGTCAATCAAGTTAAGCCTAAGCTCAACTCAATCAATGGCGCTTATTTGGTTGTTTTTTTAGCGGTCTTTGGTGCCGTGGTGCTATCTTCTTTGGTTAATTGGGCACCCAAGTCCTTGATGTAAGTCCGTAAGTCGTCCTTAACATCTGGATGAGTCAACCCGTATTCGATCGTCGTCTTCAAGTAACCGAACTTGTATCCAACATCGTGCCGAGTTCCTTTGAATTCGTGGGCGAAAACGCGTTGCGTCTTGTTCAACGTATCAATGGCATCCGTCAATTGAATTTCGTCACCCTTACCAGGTTTTTGATGTTCAAGTACATCAAAAATTTCCGGTGTTAAGAGGTAACGACCAATGATGGCTAAATCACTAGGCGCGTCTTCAGGTGATGGCTTTTCAACAAAGTTGTTAACGTTGTACAAGCCAGGTTCCTTTTCACTTTCAGGATTGATGACCCCATACTTAGAAACTTCTTCGTGAGGGACCTTCATAACGGCCAAGGTTGAAGCATGGGTCTTATCATAACTATTCATCAATTGCTTCGTTAATGGCACTTTATCTTCCATCAAGTCATCACCAAGCATGACAACAAATGGTTCGTCACCAACGAATGCTTTGGCCGTTAAGACCGCATCCCCTAAACCACGTGGGTGGGATTGACGAATGAAGTATAAGTTAATATCGGTCGTTTCTTGAACCAGCTTAAGCATTTCTTCCTTGTGCTTGGCCCGTAAATTATCTTCAAGTTCTGGATTAGAATCGTAGTAATCTTCAATACTCCGCTTACTCTTACCAGTAACGATAACAATATCTTCGATACCAGATTTGCGTGCTTCATCAACAATGAACTGAATCGTTGGCTTATCAACGATTGGTAACATTTCCTTAGGCATCGCTTTAGTAGCAGGTAAGAACCGGGTCCCTAAACCGGCCGCTGGGATAACGGCTTTTCTAACTTTTGACATGTGATAATCCTCCTAAAAATAGTGAAATTAGTTTGGAAACTCCTACTGAATCTCAGGTTTCCCCTCGCGCCGCATTAATTGTGGAATGACTTCCTTAATGTCAGCACTCTTATATAATACATCATAAATCGCTTCCGTGATGGGCATTTCGATATTTTGTTGCTGAGCTAATTCGTAAGCCGCTTTAGTTGACGGAATACCTTCAATAACCATGCCCATCGTATCAATGACCGTCTTCAAATCTTGACCGGAGCCAAGCTCGTTACCAGCGCGCCAGTTACGTGAATGCACACTCGTCGCGGTCACAATCAAATCACCGACACCAGAAAGGCCGATAAACGTTAATGGGTTTGCCCCGAGTGCAACGCCTAACCGACTGATTTCAGCCAGTCCCCGCGTCATTAGAGCTGCTTTGGCATCATCACCATAGCCTAGACCATGTAATGCACCGGCGCCTAGCGCGATAATGTTTTTTAGCGCAGCACCCAGTTCAACACCGACCACGTCCGTATTCGTATAAATTCGGAAGTAGTCGTTCATGAAGAGTTGTTGGACCGTTTCGGCAGCCGCTTCATTATCACTCGCCGCAGTAATCAACGTAATGTCTTTCCGTGCGACTTCTTCGGCATGACTTGGCCCGGATAAAACGACGATTGCTTCACGTTGCGCGGCTGGAATTTCTTCAGCCAAGACTTGTGACAGCCGCTTATGGGTCTCTTGCTCCAACCCTTTACTTGCGTGAACAATGATCGGTTGGGCGTTCGTTTTAGCTAACACGTCGGCAACCTGGTGTGCGACACTCCGAATGGCCTTGGTTGGGACGACGAACAAAATCACGTCGGCACCATCAATTGCAGTTGCTAAATCTGAATAAGCCGTCAATGTTTCTGAATAGTGAAAATCAGGCACATAGCGCTGATTCGTGTGGTGCTCGTTGAGTTCAGCGACCTGTGCAGGTGCATACGACCATAAACGAACTGAATGACCATTTTCATCTAATAAATTTGCCAAGATACTGCCCCATGAGCCAGCACCTAAGACGGCAATTTGTTTTGACATGTAAATAACCTCTACTCTACTTGTTTTCCGTGGCAATCTTTTGCCCTGAACCAGCTAGATACCAGCGATTCTCTGGATGACGCCGACGCCGCCAGATCATCAGGCCGACACTTCCGAAGAAGAGCACGACTGATAACGCCTGTGAGACTCGAATGACGTTAAATAGCATTAACGAATCAGTACGCATTCCTTCTGTGAAAAAGCGACCAAAGGCGTACCAAGCAACGTACGTCAAGAAGACGTCACCTTGCTTGTACCAATTCGTTCGATGGCGGGTCACCATCAGCATCACAAATCCCAATAAATCCCAAACTGATTCATACAAAAAAGTCGGTTGGCGATACGCGCCTTGGATGTACATCTGATTAATGAGCCATTCGGGCAAATGCAACCCTTGTAAGAAGCTCAAGCTCGTGACACGCCCAAAGGCTTCCTGGTTCATAAAGTTGCCCCAGCGGCCAATTCCTTGACCCATAATCACTGTCGGTGCCGCAACGTCCAACATTAACCAAGTGGGAATGAACCGCGACCGACAGAATAGGACGACCACAATACCGGCACCAATTAGGCCCCCGTATATGGCAATCCCACCATCCCAAATGCGAATAATCTCGCTCGGGTGTTGACTATAATACGACCACTGAAAGATGACGTAATACGTCCGCGCCGCAATCAACGTAAATGGAAGTGCCCATAAAATCATGTCGTAAATATCATCGGGACGAATGCCCCGCTTCTGACCTTCACGTACCGCGAGTGCCACCGCAATCACGACGGCGCTTGCAATAATGACGCCGTACCAATGGACCTGAATTGGTCCCAACCGTAGTGCAATCGGGTTAAGTGCCCCTAAAACGGTATTCACGCTACTGCCATCTCCTTATGCCTTGTGAGAATCGTGGACGGAATTCGTTTTGATCAGCTTGTTCAAGTTATCATCAAATACCTTAGTTGCGTCATATCCCATACTCTCAGCACGGAAGTTCATGGCCGCTGCCTCAATAATAATGGCAAGGTTACGCCCAGTCTTGACTGGAATTGAGATTTCAGGAACTTCAACGTCAAAGAATTTCCGATTCTGTTCTCCATTCCCTAGTCTATCAAATTGCTTATCAGGCGTCCAATTCTCTAAGTGAACGATGAGGTCAATGTCAGTATCTTGACGGACCGCACCAGCGCCGAAAAGGTTCATGACATCAATGATTCCGATACCACGAATCTCCAACAGGTGGTTCAAAATCGCGGGCGCTTCACCAACCAACGTTTGTTCATCTTGTTGATAAACATCGACCCGGTCATCGGCAATCAACCGATGACCCCGTTTGACCAATTCCAACGCGGTTTCACTCTTCCCAACACCAGAATCTCCAGTGATCAAGACGCCGAGGCCATAAATATCGACCAAGACGCCATGAACAGACTGCCGTTCAGCGAGCTTACCTTCCAAGTAATTAGTCATATTACTCAAGATCCGTGATGACGTCATTTTGGTGCCCAGAATCGGCACGCCATTTTCTTCACCAGCTTGTACCAGCTCTTCTGGTACCGGTAAGCCCGTTGAGATCACAAATGCTGGGGTCGTTAACTGGCACATCTTCCGAAAAATCATTAACCGTTCATCATGGCTCATGTTTTTTGAATAAGCGGTTTCAGTTTTACCTAATAATTGAACCCGTTCACGTGGATAGTAATTGAAGTAACCGGTCAACGCGAGTCCCGGGCGTGAAATATCACTAGTCGTAATGTCTTTTTTATCTAATAAGTCAGCGCCATGGTAAACGTCCAGACGCGTATTTTTAACCAAATCGGCAACGGTTACACTCTCTGCCAAATGAATCCCTCCAAATCGTTCCGTTAATAAAAAAGTGTGACCGGCGTTGTCCAGTCGCGCTATTACGCTACCTTTTCAAGCGGCCACACTTTTATGACTGAAAACGGATTATCCCTATCTGCTAATTTTAGCACTTTAAAGCGCTTTATTCACCATCAATGCTGTCTTTTGCGAAAAAATTGGATACGATCACATTGGCAATCGACATCAGGATAGAGACGAGAATCGCCATCCCGAAACTTGAAAAACCAAAGTTATTTTTGCCGACGACAAACGAGGTCATTTGGAGCATAAACCCGTTGATGACAATGCTAAACAGCCCTAACGTGATTAACGTAATCGGCAATGAAAGGATGATCAATACCGGCTTAATGGCAGCGTTCAAAAACGCCAACACTAAGCTTGCTAATAACGCCATCCACACATTGGCAACGTGAAAGCTACTCTGGAAGAAGCCCGCAATCGCAATAAATAGGATCGTATTAATTAAAATTCGTTTCACAAAGCCCACTTTTTTATCACTCCATTAGTCTTGGTGACGCGGCTCATCCTCCTCATGAACATTATGAATTTCTTTTCGTCCATGTTTGGTTGCCTGCGTTGGTTGTCCAGCGCTTTGCCGCATCTGTTCGAAGAAGCCGGTATTTTCTGGCTTGCTTGGGATAATTGTCATTAGTAATAAGTATACCAAAAGTCCCAAGCCATGGGTAATTAAGGTCAAAATAACGTATAGCACTCGTAATACGTTCGCATTCCAATTTAAATATTCTGCAATTCCGCCCAAGACTCCGGCAAAAACGCGATTATTTGATTTAGTTAATTTTTGTTTTGTATTTGATTTCATCGTTAGCCACTCCTTATAAGTCTGGTCTAACTTTATCTTACTAATTATAAAAGCCGGTTGCAAACGAGACGACCGGCCTTAAAAAATTATTTATGATTAACTAGACTAAGTTGGAGCTTTCTGGGTTCAGTTCGATGATTTCGCCCGTGTTCAAATAAACGATCCATTCGCCGATATTCGTCACTAAGGCTCCAATCCGCATCAAGTAAGTCGCCACATTTAAATAATCAGTCGACCCAATCACCGTCTCTGGGTGTCGTTCCATCTTAGAGATACCCTTAGCGTTAATTTTGTCGTACATTTCACCGACTTTAGCATCCTTAGCGGCAACTCGGCGCGCCTCTTGGTCATCGCTCTTCACGTAGGCGGCTAACATGTCTTCCACCATCTTCCGAACTCGGTTACCCATTTCGGATAACGCAGCTTCGATTTCAGGAACGCGGACGTTACCCTTGACCCGAATCGTGGCATGGGCAATGTTACGCGCATAGTCAGCCATACGTTCCAATTCAGAAACGGCTTTCAAGATGGTGACAATTTCCCGTAAATCGGAAGTCACGGGCTGGTATAACGCAATCATTTCAAACGATTTTTGTTCTAGTTCCACTTCACGTTGATTGATTTTTTTATCATTATCAATGATTTCTTGGGCTAAATCGCGGTCATGGTCAATAAAGGCTTTAACTGCCTTTTCGATCGTTTCGCTGACCATCATTCCCATCTCAGTAAAGTTTGCATCAATATCATTTAGTTCATCATCAAAAAGTCGTCGCATGTTTTTTCCTCCTAACCAAATCGTCCCGAAATATAGTCATTGGTTTCTTGTCTAACCGGATTCATGAAAATCTGCTTGGTATCGTTCACTTCAATCAATTCACCATTCAAGAAGAACGCCGTGCGGTCAGAAATTCGTGAAGCCTGCTGCATGTTATGCGTAACAGTTATGATAGAGTAATCTTGACGTAAATTCAATAGGGTCTCTTCAATCATCCGACTAGAGATGGGGTCGAGCGCACTGGTTGCTTCGTCCAAGAGAATGATATCAGGTTCCACGGCGAGCACCCGCGCAATGCAGACCCGTTGTTGTTGCCCACCGGACAGTGATAACGCATTGGCGTGCAGGCGGTCCTTAACTTCATCCCAAATCGCAGCTTGCTTCAAACTCTTTTCAACAGCCGCATCTAAGCGTTCCTTATCATGAACACCGGCTAAACGTAAGCCATAGACCACGTTCTCATAGATTGAGAACGGAAAAGGATTGGGCTGTTGGAACACCATCCCAATTTCTTTCCGTAATTGTACCGTATCCATCGTCGGTGCGTAAATATTATGCTGGTTAAAATTAACTTCACCAGTGATCGTGACGTTCGGAATCAGATCATTCATGCGGTTTAGACAACGCAGAAAAGTAGACTTACCGCAACCAGAAGGCCCAATCAACGCGGTGATCCCACGGTCTTCAAAGTCAAGGTTAACACCTTTCAAGGCTTCTTTTTTACCATAAAATAATGATAAGTTCTCAGTCGTTAAAATTGTACTCATGAACGATCCTCCTATCCAAAGTTCCCGGAAATATAGTCGTTTGTCAGGTCAACTTGCGGATTCGTAAAAATCTCGCCAGTTTCTGAGTATTCCAAGACCTTTCCAAGGTTAAAGAACGCCGTATAATCACTAATCCGTGACGCTTGTTGCATGTTATGGGTCACGATAATAATCGTGTAGTTCTGTTTCAATTCCAGTAAGGTATCTTCGATTTGACTGGTCGAGACTGGATCAAGCGCACTTGCCGGCTCATCCAGCAATAAAATATCAGGCTTGACCGCGATCGCCCGTGCGATGCAGAGCCGTTGTTGTTGTCCACCAGACAGCGCTAACGCACTCTTATTCAAATCGTCCTTAACTTGGTCCCACATGGCGGCTTGACGGAGTGAACGTTCAACGATTTCATCCAATTGTTGCTTATTGTTCAACCCACGCTGCCGCAATGCAAAGGCAATGTTCTCATAAATCGACTTTGCAAACGGGTTCGGCCGTTGGAACACCATCCCGATGTGCCGACGCATCTCGTAGACATCAATATCATTACTATTAATATCCAGACCGCGGTACATGATTTTACCCTTGACAGTTGCAATCCGGTCGTTCATCCGGTTTAGTGACCGCAAGTAAGTCGACTTTCCAGAACCAGAAGGGCCAATCAACGCACTGATTTTATACCGTTCGAATTGCAAATCACCTTCCGAAATGGCTTCCGAATTCCCGTAAAAGACGTGCAAGTCTTCGGTGGAAAGCGCGATTTCGTGGTCTTTGGGATCAAACGTCATAATATTTCGTTGCGTTGTCATCATTGTGTTATCTGCCATCAAAACGGCCTCCTTTATTCAGCGGTTAAGTGTTTGTACAAGCGTTTGCCGAGCCAACGAGCCAAGAAGTTGAAGAGTAAGACCGCGATAATCAGCACGGCTGAAGCACCGGCTGAAACGGCTTTGGCATCCGGCATGATCCCTTCAGAGTTGATTTTCCAGATGTGGACCGCCAACGTTTCGGCCGGCCGTAACGGACTCAACGGACTACTAATGTCGAACGGATTCCAGTTGGTAAAGTCCAACGCTGGTGCACTTTGGCCCGCCGTGTAAATCAAAGCCGCGGCTTCCCCAAAGATTCGGCCGGCACTGAGGACGACCCCCGTAATGATACTTGGTAACGCTGCGGGGACGACGATTTTGGTCACCGTCTCCCAACGTGATAGTCCGAGGGCATAACCCGCCTCCCGTTGATTATCTGAAATATTGGCTAGGGCTTCTTCAATACTCCGCGTCAAAATAGGTAAGTTGAAAACAGTCAGTGCAAATGCCCCAGACAGAATCGAAAAGCCTAATTTGAACTGAACCACGAAGAATAAATAACCGAACAACCCCACGACCACGGAAGGTAAAGAACTCAAAATTTCGATGGTCGTCCGAATCAAACCAGTGACCGTATTTTGTGGCGCGTATTCATTTAAATAAATCCCGGCACCCAACGAGATTGGGAGCGAAATCAGTAAGGCTAGAAATAACAGGTAAAAGGAATTGAACAATTGAATTCCAATCCCCCCACCAGCCTCAAAGGCTAACGCTGGTGATGTTAAGAAGTGCCAAGAAATTTTGGGCACCCCTTGAATCAAAATGTACCCTAATAGGGCGACTAGAATAATGACCACGAAGGCCGCGACGCCGTATAGAATCCCGGTCGCCATTTTATCAGTTCGTTTAGCGTTCATGGTTTAATTTCCCCTTTCGCCCAATGTAGCGGATAACTAAGTTGAAGACTAAGGACATTAGTAACAAGATCATCGCTAATGACCAGAGTGCGTTATTTTGTAATGACCCCATGACCGTGTTTCCAATTCCCATCGTCAGGATACTCGTCAAGGTAGCTGCTGGTGAGACTAAGTTGTGTGGTAACAGCGTCGCATTCCCGATGACCATCTGTACCGCGAGGGCTTCCCCAAACGCCCGGGCCATCCCAAAGACGACCGCCGTCAACATGCCAGGAATCGCTGCACGTAAGACGACTTTATAAATCGTTTGCCAGCGGGTTGCGCCCAAAGCTAAAGACGCTTCTCGGTAATAACGAGGGACCGCGTTCAACGCATCGGCAGTCATGGACGTTACAGTCGGTAAAATCATGACAAACAGCACGAACGTCCCTGATAAGATCCCATAACCACTACCGCCAAACGTATTACGAACGAATGGCACCACGACTTGCAACCCGATAAACCCGTAAACAACTGATGGAATCCCAACTAATAACTCAGTAACTGGCCGCAAGATTTGTGCCCCACGGCGAGGTGAGATTTCCGTCATAAAGACGGCAGTTCCGATGGCAAAGGGCGTTGCCACCAATGCGGAAAGAATCGTGATCAAGAATGACCCGACAATCATTGGTAAGGCACCCACAGCTGGTTGGCCATTACTGCCAATCGTGCCTGGATTCCATTGCGTCCCACTCAAGAATTGCCAAATATTAATGTGATTTTCGAAGAACGTTGCGAGTCCCCGTGACGCCACAAAGTAAAAAATCAAAAAAACGACGCCGACAATTAAGGCTAGGCAGAGCAAACTAATGGCTTTACCACGTCGTTCGATCTTGCTAGCAACTGATTTTTTTAATAAACTCTCTCTAATTTTATCCATGCGCTCTCCCTCATTTCACAACTGAAACTTTACCGGCCGCATTCCGCTGAACTTGCATGTCATGGACCGAAATATAACCTAACTGCTTGACTAACTTTTGTTGAACAGCGGTTGATAAAATGTAATCAATAAATTTTTTAGTTAATTGGTTGGGATTTTTCCCGGTATATAAGTGTTCGTACGACCAAATGTACCAACGATTATTCCGCACATTTTGCTCGGTTGGTCGAACACCGTCAACTTTGACGGTTTGAACAGATTTGTCTAAATATGAAAATGCCACGTAGCTGATAGCACCCGGCGTACTGGCAACGATAGAACGTGCTAACCCGGAAGAATCCTGTTCCTGGGATTCAGTACTTTCATGACCCTTTAAGGCATACCGCTCAAAGGTTTTACGTGTTCCGGAGCCCTGTGCACGGTTAATCAGCGTGATCGGTAAGTCCCGCCCACCGACTTCACGCCAGTTCTTCACTTTACCCGTGAAAATCTGGATGAGCTGTTGTTGCGTCAAATTAGTGACACCCGCACGTTTGTTGACGATTGGTGCGATGCCAACAACGGCAACCCGATGGTCAATCAACTTACTAGCGGTGATACCCGATTGTTCTTCTGCAAAAATATCTGAGTTACCGATAGCGACAGCGCCCGACTGAATTTGACTCAGCCCGGTTCCAGAACCACCACCCTGCACATTGATGAATACCCCGGTGTGAGTACTACTATATTGTTCACCGGCGGCTTCAACTAGTGGCTGTAAGGCCGTTGATCCAACTGCTGTGATCGATTCACTGGCACTGGTCCGGTCACGACGTACATACGCCAACCCGACCAATCCAATAATCACGACCAATCCAATTAATTGGATGACCCGACTTTTTTTCATAAATGTATACCTCCTACCCATTGCTCAATATCAATAATACAAAGTTTGTGTAAATGCTTTATATGAGTTTTGTAAAGATTGTGTAAACGTCGAATTATTTTTAAGGAATTGACGATCTAAGCGCCCTAAAATGGCAAGAACATGAGAAAAGTACACAAAAAAACGATTTTCAAAGTTTACATTTCACTTTGAAAATCGTTATGTTTCGAATCGTTTTTAATGGTTATTTGTCAGTGGTCGTCATCAATACCACGGACACAATGTGTTGGTTAATTTATCATGAATCATGATTAAATCATGCTATTTTCTAAGTTCAAAAGCCGCTAGCTGAGACCCGCTGGAAACAGTGCGAGTTAGCGTAAACATGCTGTGGTGAATGCTTCCTACGACGGCTTCCAGCCGGGATAGTATTCGAAAGGCAGACATGTGTGGACCCAACATTTTATTGGATTAGTCTTTGATTCCTTGGTACACGGGGACTTTGATATTGAACTTTCAGATCAGTTTCTAACAATCGTTAAACTTTCTTACCCAATATTTTAGCTTTTCGAATCAGCGACTCCACGGTACTTGTCAGAACTTTTCCTAATTGTCTGAGATAGCAAAATCTTGGATTCTCAACGAAGATAATCCTATCGACTAAATCCAAGACCAGTTGCTATTGAAGTTGGTGGCATTAAGATGGGTAAATAATATTTGCTAATCTTCTCAGCAGTTAAATGCCATAAGTCATCATCGATACTGATTAAAAGTTTGCTTGAAGGACCAGTCACCAAATATTCAGTGGTCAATTGCACCTAGATAGGTGGACGTTCATCCGCCATTCGAGCGGGTTCCCGACTGGAGGGGCTGGCGGACAATGCTCAAGGGCGAAATTCTTCTTGTCCGGGTGGGTTTCCCGGGCTAGAAGAAGACTCGTATTTGAAATTGCGCAGCGGTTTTCTGCGTGAGTTCAAATCGATGTCCGCCCTGTTCCAGCGTTGTCAGCCGGCCCCGGAAGTCGGATTAAGAAAATCACCGGCTGACGAACAACAATCCCAACAATTGTCATGATTTAATCATCTTTAATGCTAAAGAGTACTGAGTACAATGCGTATCATCTGTTAGTTAATCCGATTCAGGCGCAATCAAAGGTAGCGTCACCGTCATTGTTGTACCGACACCCCGCTGACTGACCACATCGATCGTCCCTTGCATCGCATTCACGAGTTCCTGCACGATAGCCAGTCCGAGTCCCGTGCCGCTCACAAGTTGTTGCGAGCGGGATGGACTGGCGCGATAAAAGCGTTCAAATATCCGTTGCTGGTCATCGGCACTGATTCCAATCCCAGTATCTTTAATAATCAACGACCAAGATTGTTCACCGACCAAAGTTGCAATCGTGACACTTCCCTGTGGTCGATTATATTTAATCGCATTCGTCAGCAAATTTTTGACGATCTGATTGAGTTTTTGGGCATCACTGGTCACGGTCAAATCCGGATCGACTTGATTATTAATCGTCAAGTGTTGCCGGACAGTTGCCTGCTGAACAACCGCCAATTCTTGTGCAATTAGTGGTCGCACTGCAACTGATGACAACGTTAACTTAGTCGTATTTTGGGCTCGAATGCGTGACAGCGAGAGCACGTCTTGAATCAGATCGATCAGCCGCTTACTCTCATCCGCAATGATGTGCAAAAATTGGTCGAGCGTTTCTGGATCATCCTTCGCCCCACCTAATAGCGTCTCGGTGAAACCCGCAATCGCCGTAATCGGCGTCTTCAATTCATGACTGGCATTGCTAACAAAATCATCCTGCATCTGTTCAATCATATAGACCTCAGTGATATCATACAGAATCAAGACGATTTGAAACTGGCCGCGATTACCTTGAATGTAAACAGTGGAAGCTTCCACCACTTGCGTATTAGGTGCCGGTGTCAATGTGATCGTCGCCCGTTGATTGTCGCCACTAGCAATCGTATCTTCAATCAACTTGGTCAACGCGTACAGTTGGATGTCCTTCGTATAAATATGTGCGACGGAGTTAACGGAAACCTGTAACAACTCACTCATCGTTGGATTGGATAGTTGCACTTGCCGCCGATGGTCGATTACCATCACCCCAACGGGCAAATAGCGCATGATCATCATCAATTCTTTTTCTTGTAACTCCGCACGTCGCGTTTGATGTTTTTGAAAGCTCTCTAATTGATTGACTGCTTGGGCCAGACTATATAACGGGTCCGACTGTGGTAATAAAATGTGGGGTGGAAACTGCTGACTGCTCATTTGACGCAGTTTGGCTTCCATCCGGTCGATCGTTTTTTGGCGATTATACTGTTGATGCCAAGTGATGACACCTTCAATAATTGCCAAGCAGATGAGGCCACAGCAGAGGCTTAACACTAACCCCCACGACCACTTGATTGGCGAAAAATGCTGCAACACGACCAAAACCATCAGTGTAATCAGGACGTTTTCCATGACTAAGATTCTGGTCGTCTGTTGCCAGCGATTATGCATGATTGTCACCCACGAATTCGTAGCCGAAGCCCCGAACTGTCCGAATCAGGTGCGGATGCTTGGGGTCTGCTTCGATTTTTTCCCGTAAATGTGAAATATGAATATCCACGATACGCGTCTCACTGGCATAATCATAACCCCAGACATGGTTTAAAATCGCATCACGGCTGAGTACTCGTCCTTCACGTTCAACGAAATAAATCAGTAACTCGAACTCTTTGGGCGTCAAACTGATATTTTCGCCATTCCGTGCGACCCGATATTTATTCTGATCGATCTGCAAATCTCCGACCAACATCACGGAACGATTGGCAGGTGCGATCGGCGTTGGTGGCGTTACCGGTTCATCAGGCGTTGTCCGCCGAATCACCGCTTTAATCCGCGCCAAGACCTCCCGAGGTGAGAACGGCTTGGTGATATAATCATCCGCACCGAGCTCCAATCCAAAGACCTTATCGAATTCATCATTTTTAGCTGTCACAATAATAATCGGCGTTTGAATCTTTTCCTGCCGTAGCTTTTTAGTGACTTCCATTCCATCTAATTTCGGCAACATTAAATCTAACAAAATACACGTAAACGATTGTTCCAGACCTAGTGACAACGCGTCCGCACCATTCGTCGCCGTCACGACCTCGTATCCCGCCTGTTTTAAGTTGTATGACAATAACGTTACGATTGCCGGTTCATCGTCTACCACTAAAATCTTATCCATGGTCATTAATCCTCCTGATCAGTGAATAACACAATTCCTAACTCGTGTGGGGCGCCATTATAAATCGCCGTTTCGGTAATAATCAATTCTTGTTGTCGGTTACGTACTTTTAAATGGACGTAAGTTGGACTTTTCAATAGCGCGGCATAAAACTCAGCTTCAGTGTTGACCGGTTGGCGATTACATTCCAAAATCACATCACCCAAGTCTAAATTCAACTTATCCGCGGGCGTATGCGGTCTGAGACCAATCACGCGCACCCCCTGTTCGGTATCAGAGAAGCGCAATTGCTGATGCCGATCATCAAACCGATGCTGAATCATCACAACCCAAGTCAACACGACTACGAATGCTAATAGCCCCAGTAGCCACTGTGGACTCAACACTGCAAAGCGGGCCACGATGGCGAGAATGACACTGATCACCGCAACACCCCCCAAGCGAGTCGCCAGTTGTCGCCACGCGATTTGAGGCAGCTGCTTGTAAACCCGTGCACTGGCACCAACTAATAATGGCAATAATATAATACTAAATGACCGCTCACCAACCGTGAATACTGGCCACCAGCTGAGTGTCGCATGAATCCAATCTCCTGGAATCAACACACCAACCGGTAGGACTAATAGTTGCTGCCATTGATAACGAACCAGCCGCTTGCCACGCTGATCTGGTTGTAACTTCGGTGAACGGCCTTGATGGTCATGCCAACGTAACAGTACTGCCGTCGTCCCCAAAACGATGGCTAATAACATGAGGCCATTAACGACCAAATTACCACTCATACTCGTCGTTGAAATACCATGCTGTTGCAAAATTCCACCAACCGTGGTCAATTGGGGACTCATGAGCCAGTAACCCAACCAGCTCAAACCAAAGACCGTTACTGGAACCAATATTCCTGGCAAAATAATCAGACTAATGGTCGCAAGCACCTCATACAGGACGACCCAGACTGGTGAGACCACTAACCCGAGTGCCAAGCTGATGATGGTCATTAAGATTCCCAATAAGCAACCGTCCATAAAAAAGTGCCGGACCTCGACCAATTGTGAATTGATGGCGCTATGAAAATTTTGGCGTTCGTAGGTGACTCGGCGTTTGGCGGTTAAATAGCTGCGCAGTAAACCAATCCAAACGAGTGGCTGTAAAAGGAACAATTCGAATATCTTCAATACCTGCATGTGCGTGACCCCTAACGTTAAACTCTGAAGTTAGTATAGCATTTTTACCGGTGTAGACCAACGCCGTTTCAAACTGGTCAGCCTTGCTATTACCGCATTAATATTTCTATATTATAAGACTTTTGGCCAAAAAAATACTAAGACGACCTACACAACGATAGGTCACCTTAGTATTACCCCATCATTATTGGGGGTTCCGTTGCGCTAATTTCCATTGTAAATAGGCGTCCATGAATGGATCGAGGTCGCCATCCATCACGGCTTGACCATCATGGGACTCGTAATTGGTCCGGTGGTCTTTCACCATGGTGTACGGATGGAAGACATAGGAGCGAATCTGCGAGCCCCAGCCAATATCCATCTGTTCTCCCTGAATCGCCGCGCGTTCTTTGGCCTTCTTCTCTTCTTCACGCTCATACAACTTAGCCCGCAACATATTCAGTGCCGTTTGCCGGTTTTGTAATTGTGACCGTTGCGCCTGACTGGCCACTACGATCCCAGTCGGAATGTGCGTGATTCGAACAGCTGAAGAAGTCTTGTTAACGTGCTGACCCCCAGCACCGCTCGCCCGATAAACGTCGATTTTTAAGTCTTCCGGCCGCACATCAATATCGACCGTATCGTCTAGTTCCGGCATTACATCAACACTGGCAAAGGACGTATGCCGCCGTCCCGCTGCGTCAAACGGCGAGATCCGAACTAAGCGGTGCACACCTTTTTCGGACCGCAAATAACCATATGCATTATGTCCACTAATCAGCAGTGTAACACTCTTGATGCCGGCCTCATCACCCGCTTGATAATCAACCGTTTCGACTTTGAAATCATGACTAGCAGCCCAGCGCGTATACATCCGCAGCAACATCGATCCCCAGTCCTGTGATTCCGTCCCACCGGCACCGGGATGGATTTCCAGAATTGCATTATTACGGTCATACGGCCCATCTAATAGCAAACTGAGGCGGTACTGTTGTAAATCATGTTCGGCATGCTTGAAGTCCGTTTCGAACTCAGCTTGCATCTCCGCATCTGGCTCTTCGCTAAGTAACTCGTACGCCACCGCTAAGTCGCCAACCTCATCAGACAATTGTTTGAACGTTTCATACTTACTCTTTAACGCATTATTATCGTCAATGACTTTCTGCGCTGCAGCCTGGTCATCCCAAAATCCTGGTTCGGCCATTCGGGCTTCATTTTCTTGGATGCTTTCGTTCAACGCATCTAAGTCAAAGCGACCCCCTAAAGTCGTCGACAGCACTTTGCATTTCCGTAATCAGGTGTTTATATTCACTTAATTCCACAAAGAACCCTTCTTTCAACTTATTTATTATTTATTTAATATCGGTTGCAACCGTAAAACGAGCCCAAGACCTCAGTCTCAGACTCGCTTTCGTTAACCTTAATCTTAACGCTGAATATTCTGGCGAATTTCTGACTTCATGAAGAGGCGTGTCGTATCGTAATCGATATCGGCGATCATTTCTTCAAACATCTGATAACCGTCACGTTGGTATTCAACTAATGGGTTCAACTGACCATAACCACGCAACCCAATTGATTGCCGTAATTGGTCCATTGAATCAATATGATCCGTCCAATGTGAATCGACCACTCGTAATAAAACGACCTTTTCAAATTCAAGCATTTGACCAGCATCATATAATTGCTTCGTCTTGGCATCGTAAACTTCGTCGACCCGCTTCATCAAGTAATCCTCAACTTCAGCTGGTGACTTGCCTTTAAGGTCATCGACGCTGATGGAATCTTCCTTGACCATAGCCGCTTGTGCAAAGTCAACTACGGCACCAAGGTCCCAATCCTTTTCATCGCCTTGCATATGCAATTGAACGGTGCGTTCGACGGTCCGCTTGATCATTGGCATAATCACTGGCTTCAAGGATTTTTCTTCCATAATGACTTGTTGGCGTTCACCGTAAATCACTTCACGTTGGGCCCGCATTACATCATCATATTGAAGCACGTTTTTACGTGAGTCATAGTTGTTCCCTTCGACCCGTTTTTGCGCAGATTCAACTTGACGCGTAATCATCCGTGACTGGATCACCGCATCATCATCTTCCACGTTCATCCGTTGCAAGAAGTTCTTGATTCGTTCAGAACCGAACCGCAACATCAAGTCATCTTCAAGTGACAAGTAGAATTGTGACATCCCAGGATCACCTTGACGACCAGCACGGCCCCGCAATTGGTTATCGATCCGCCGTGATTCATGACGTTCAGTCCCAATAACGGCTAACCCGCCGACTTCTTTGACACCCGGTCCTAACTTGATATCCGTCCCACGACCAGCCATGTTGGTGGCAATCGTAACGGCACCCCGTTGACCAGCGTTGGCAACGATATCGGCTTCCTTGGCATGGTTCTTGGCGTTCAAGACCACGTGCGGAATATTTTCTTCATCCAAACGGTGTGATAAATATTCTGACGTTTCCACGGCAACGGTCCCAATTAACATCGGTTGGCCCTTTTCGTGGAGTTCCTTGATTTCTTTAACCACCGCGTTAAATTTACTTTGTAACGTTGGGTACAGTAAATCAGAACGGTCATCACGAATCATTGGCCGGTTGGTTGGAATCGTAATAACTTCCATGTTGTAAATTTCACGGAATTCTTCTTGTTCCGTCTTGGCCGTCCCAGTCATCCCGGAAAGCTTCTTGTACATCCGGAATAAGTTTTGGTAAGTGATGTTGGCCATGGTCTTGGTCTCTTCTTGAATCTCAACGTGTTCCTTCGCTTCAATCGCTTGGTGTAACCCATCAGAGAAGCGCCGACCATCCATAATCCGCCCGGTAAAGGAATCGACGATTAACGCTTCACCGTCAGAAATCACGTAGTCCTTATCCTTGAGCATGATGTAGTTGGCTCGTAAGGCTTCATCCAAATAGTGGTTCAAAGCCGTGTTGTCAGTATCATACAAGTTCTTTAAGCCGAAATACTTTTCAGCTTTTCGAATTCCTTCGTCCAATAACGCAACCGTCTTGGATTCGAGGTCGACTTTGTAATCTTCATCCTTAGTCAACGTCTTGGCAAACCGGTCCGCCCGTTTGTACATTCCAGTCGTTCCTTCTGACTGACCGGAAATGATCAACGGCGTCCGCGCCTCATCGATCAGGATGGAGTCAACTTCATCAATGATTGCGAAGTTTAATGGGCGTTGTACCATGTCTTCACGGTAAACCACCATGTTATCACGTAAGTAATCAAACCCGATTTCACCATTGGTTGAATAAGTAATGTCTGCGTTATAGGCAGCCCGCTTTTCTTCTGGTGACTTTTCAGCACCGTTAATGCCGACACTCATGCCTAACCAGTTATAGAGCTCACCCATTTCGGTCGCGTCACGAGCTGACAAATATTCGTTAACCGTAACAACGTGCACCCCTTTACCAGAGATGGCGTTCAAATAAACTGGCATGGTGGCCGTTAAGGTCTTCCCTTCACCAGTCTTCATTTCGGCAATATCACCTTGATGTAACACGATCCCACCGAGGATTTGAACGTGGAACGGGTAAAGTCCCAGCACCCGTTTAGCACCTTCACGCGCCGTAGCAAATGCTTCTGGCAACAAATCGTCTAACGATTCGCCCTCCTTGTAACGTTCACGAAATTCTGGGGTCTTCGCTTGCAAGTCAGCATCACTTAACTTGGCGTATTCGTCAGCATAAGCTTCAACTTTATTAGCAATCTTATCCAGACGCCGAATAGTCCGCTTGTCGCTTTCAACCCAGCGTTTTAAAATGTTGGCCATTTACGTATCCTCTCCAAATAATTAATCTAAATTTTAATTTCAATTGTCCATTTCAAAATAAAATACCATCTGTCATTTTACCATTATTTACTAGTAATGAAAACCACGGGCCCCTATGTAACCGATACCGTCAGCCGTTTTATTTACATCCTTAACTAAATATTAGTCTTTAACCCCATATTTCCAATCGCTGACCCGGGTTCTTTAATTCAGTCGGACAGCATTTCATAAAATTAATGTCTGCCACTGACTTGCTTCGATGCTCAAAAATAAAGAACTGGTCAACTGACCAGTTCTCGTTAGTTACGTTTCAAAATTTAGTGATTGTCGTCGGTTTCAATCAAACCATAACGGCCATCATTACGCCGATAGACGATATTAATTGCGTCGGTTTCCGCATCTTCGTAGATAAAGAAGTCATGGCCGAGCATATCCATTTGCAGAATTGCTTCTTCATTATCCATTGGCTTTAAAGCCACGCGTTTCGTGCGTACAACGTCTAACTTATCGTCCTGATCATTGTCGGCAGCGGCAACTGTTTCATCAGTCGCTGCAAAGTCAATCGCTTTATAGCCCTTTTCACGGGACTTACGGTTGACCTTAGTTTTATACTTGCGGATTTGGCGTTCCAACTTGTCAGTTACCAAATCAACGCTCGCATACATATCAGGAGAAGTTTCTTCTGCCCGGAGAACTAAATAGGGAAGTGGAATAGTGACTTCGACTTTAGCCGTCTTGTCTGGGTGAACTTTTAAGTTGACATGGGCAATTGAGTCAACATTATTGTCAAAGTACTTCTGTAACTTGCCCACCCGTTTTTGAACGTAGTCCCGAATTGCTTGGGTCACTTCGATATTTTCACCGCGAATATTAAAATTTAGCATAGATCTTCTCTCCCTTCACACACATTACTGTGTACCCAAAGTAATTAAAGGACCACTCTCTAATTACTTTGCTTAATTTCATTATAATAGAAAGCGCTACAATAAACAATCCAAACGGCACTTTCCACTGAAATTAACGGGCGAGGGTTAGCCCCGTCACGCTCTTGGCACCGTTTTCCAAAAGCAAGCTGGCGGCATGGCGAATCGTGCGGCCCGTCGTATAAATATCGTCGACAAGTAAAATCGACTGGCCAGTGATATTTGCTGGCGTGTCTAATCTAAACGGTTGGGGCGTCTGCAACCGAGCGTGCCGGTCTTTCTTGGACTGCGGCACTAGCTTAGTCGCGGCCTGAGTCGTCAGGACTGCCACCGTTTCAATTGTCGGCATCCAGCCACTCACTTGGTTGAATCCCCGGGTCTGCATCGTCGCGGGCGTGACGGGAATTATCACAACTAACGTGGCGGTGCGTGTGATGCGTTGACGAATGGCTTGTTGAAACACCGTCGCAAATACTTGTCGTAGTTGATAGTCGCCGCTGAATTTGTACTGGTGAAAATAAGCGTGCATCGCCTCATTGTAACGAAATAAGGCTTCATTGTGAAAACCAGCTAGCACCGGCCAGCGGGTACAATCAAGGCATGGCGTCGGTTGGTCTTGTGCACGCCCGCAACCTGGACAGGCATGGGGACGTTTAATCGGCTCAAAGCGTTGCCAACACCGATTACAAACTACTGGACGGTGCATCGGTTGCCAGCTTAATAGCCACGGTAAGGTTAACTTAATCTGAATCTGACTTTGACACAATAGGCACGCTGGCACGTAATGCTCGCCCCTTTCGATTGACGGTACGAATCTGACGTTGTGCTTGCTTGATGTTGCGCCCATGCTGCTGACAAATAAACCACACCAGCCCAGTTGGTCGTTCCTTACTGCGACCGACCCGACCAGCAATCTGCACCAGTGCCGCTGTCGAAAACACGGCATCGTCAGCACCTAAGACAATCACATCGATTCCTGGCAGTGTTACGCCGCGTTCCAGAATCGTCGTCGTAATGAGGTATTGAACGACTTCATCCCGCATCTGCTGTACCTTTGTTAACCGGTCCGGGTCAGCTGAATGGACCGTCTGCCCCGCCATTTGTGGGAATAACTGTTGCAGCAGATGATGTACGGGTGCCAGCTGCTCGATTCGCGCAACAAATAACAAAAAGCGCTGGTGCTGCGTCTGATACTGTTGCAATCGTTGAATTAAACAGCGCGGCAACTTGCCCCGTGCCAGTAGTTGGGACCAGTTAGGTTGCAGCCGCACCGTAATCGTTGGCAGCAATTGCTGGTGAAACCGTAATGGCAAATAACTAATCGCCAACTGTCCTCGGCGAACTTGCCGTAACAGCGCCGGACTAGGGGTCGCCGTTAAATACAGTAGTGCGCCGTCTGGTTTGAGCGCTTGCTTGACCGCAAATGCCAAGCGCGGATTAGCTGCAAACGGAAAAGCGTCGACTTCATCAATAATCAGGACGTCAAAAGCGTGGTGGAAACGTAACAGCTGATGGGTCGTGCAAATCGTCAATTGCGTATATTGATACGGTTCCGGGTCGCGGCCATGCAATACGGCAATTGGGGCATCCGCAAATGCTGCCCGTAGTCGTGGGGCGAGTTCCAAACAAACATCGACCCGTGGTGACGCAATTGCGACGCGCCACCGTTGCGCTAAAGCCCAAGCAATTCCTGGAAACAACATCTCGGTTTTCCCCGCTCCGGTCACTGCCCACAATAATTGCCGTTCTCGGGCAGCAAATTTTGCTTGAATCATTTGGGCACACGCGGCTTGTTGGGCCGTTAACTGACCGGTCCAAGTACAGGTCGGGACCGTTGCAAAAGCATTCGGTTCTGACATATGATAGAGTTTAACAAGGGTGCTGATACGGCCAAGATTCAGACATTGATAACAATAATACTGTTGGTTCGGTAATTGCGCGCGCTGGCGATCCAGCTGACTGCCACAACGCTGACACTGGACCTGGGTCGCTGTCACTTGCATTGCTGGCAAAACTTGGCAGCCATCCGGCAAGTCCCGTGCCGCTTCAGCGGATAGTGCCAACTGTCGTCCATATAATTCTTCTGCTTGCACGTCTTCACCCCTTTATAGATTACATACGAAAATCACGCTGAAATCCACGAAAGGAATCGATTATTTTGACGAAACCCTATTACACCATTACCCAAGACACGGTTTTTGAACAAACCATTAAGAAATCGCGCTTCATCGCGCACCTGTACCGCATTAACAGTGAGGATGACGCCCAAGCTAAAATCGCCGCGGTCCGCGCAGCTAACCCCAAGGCGAACCATAATTGCTTTGCCTACATGTTAGGTGACGACGACCACATTCAGCGGATGAGTGACGACGGCGAACCCTCAGGAACGGCCGGCTCCCCAATTCTAGAAGTCCTCAAGACTAATGACGTCCACGATGTTTTGGCGGTCGTCACCCGTTACTTTGGGGGAATCAAGCTGGGGGCTGGCGGCCTGATCCGTGCCTACAACGGAACCCCAGCTGCTGCAATCGAAGCCTGTGGCAAAGTCGAACGGGTCTTGCAAATGCGGCTAGCAATTAATCTTGATTACCGCAACGTCGACGCGCTGAACTATTATTTGCAACAAAATCAACTGGTCACGCTAAGTACCGATTACGGTGTCCAAGTCACCCAGACGATTGCGGTGAGCGCAGCGGATTTATCCGCGGTGCAAACGGCCATCACTAATTTATTGAGTGGTCAAGCGACCTTCACTGAACAGGGTGAACAGTTTGCGGAAGTACCGGTATCCCAGGATTAGACCGGATAACCGGTAATCCAACTGGTCCATATTAAGGGTACACAAAAAGTCGAGCACCACTTGCTCGACTTTTTTGCGGTTATTTCAAATCAGTAATCGCACCTGATTGGCCCCGGTCAACTTTCATTGAAGTCAACGGAATGTAACCTAATTTCTTAACTAAACTGCCTTGAACTGACTTGGACGTCATGTACGTCAAGAAGTTCTTCAATTCGCCAGTTGGTTGACCCTTCGTATACATGTGTTCGTATGCCCAGATCTTCCACTTGTTCGTGGCAACGTTGGCTTCGGTTGGTTTAACATTGTCAATGGCTAAGGCTTGAACATCAGACTTAACGTATGAGAACGCTAAGTAACTGATTGCTCCAGGCGTGGTGCTGACGATTTTTTGAACCGTTCCGTTTGAATCTTGTTCTTGGCTCGTCGCCACCTTGGCGTTATCTAAGCCCCACTTTTCAAACGTTGCTCGCGTCCCACTACCTTGTGCCCGGTTGACAACGGTGATCTTTTCATCCTTACCACCGACATCTTTCCAGTTGGTAATCTTGCCTTGGAAAATCTTTACTAATTCTTGCTTAGAAACATTCGTGACCCCAGCATCCTTATTAACGACAGGTGCCATCCCCACAACGGCCACTTTATGATCAACTAACCCTTTGGCGTCTAATCCTTTTTGTTCTTGTGCAAATAAGTCTGAGTTTCCAATATTAACTGAGCCCTTAGCAACTTGGCTAAGGCCGGCACCGGAACCACCACCTTGAACGTTGATCGTCACGTTGGCATGTTCATTTTGGTAAGCTTGGCCAGCTTGTTCGACCAGTGGTTGTAACGCGGTTGACCCGGTTGCCACAATCTTGGTTGTCTTTGAGCTGCCACTACCACTACTACTCGTATTCTTCGTGCTCGTAGCTGAGCTACTGCCGCAACCGGCTAGTAAAACGGTCATCGTTACTGCCAATGCGCCGAGTGTCAGTGCTTTTTTCATAATTGAAACTCCCCTTCTTCAATTGACTATCAAAATGAAGCAACCAACATGATAACCGTCATCGCATAACTGGGTAGGAGTATGGTTGCTGGTGATGGAGCAGCATCACCACTCGACGGTTACACTTCGTTGATTGCTTGGAACATGCTTAATACTACTGATCGTTTGTAAATTGTGAATGACGATTGTGTAAAATGCTTGTATAGTTTTGGTAAAGTCGAGGTGGATGAACGCAAGCGGCGACAACGAAAAACAGGCACCCGCACGATTGCCGTGGCGGATGCCTGTAATAATTTAAAGTGTATTTTCATTTTAATGATAACAGCTGTGACCTTTGTTTTAAGCGCGAAGCCACCATACTGGCAGCCACACTACCATGATGGACTCACTCAGAACTAATCGGCGATTATGACCACGGACGAACACGTACTGATAATGACGCTGCCAGTCACAATGTCGGTGGGCCCAGCGCACATTCAGCTGATTTGTTGACTGAACTTTTAATGATTGGTCTTGGAAGTTAGCCGGGCAACGGTTCGTTTGATCCAATCGAGTAATGGCTGTCGATTATCACCGGCTAAACCGATTGCTTCAACAAAGAGTTCCAGTCCCAGTAACAAGCCAATCGTCAGGAGGACTGAACCCCAAATCGACGAAATCGGGTAAAGCAATGAAATGAATGAAAAAATCAACGCTATCCCGTAGATGACCATAACTGTTTGTCGATGCGTCAAGCCTAATTGCATCAATCGATGGTGCAAGTGATGTTTATCCGCCTGCGAAATCGGTTTTTTATTCAAAATCCGGCGAATCATGGCGTAGACCGTATCTGTGATTGGAACGCCTAAAATCATCACTGGGATCCCGACGGAAATCAACGTCACGTTTTTGAGTCCAAACAGCGAGAACACCGCCGTCATGAAGCCGATAAACAAGGAACCCGTATCACCCAGATAAATTCTTGCTGGGAAGAAATTGTATGGCAGGAAGCCCATCATCGCTGCAACTAGGGTAAAAATCAGCAGTGAAACAAACATGTTGGCATTCAAGAAGAATAACCCGATAATTCCCATCGTCGTGAGTGAAATGATTGAGACCCCAGTCGCTAAACCGTCCAAACCGTCAATTAAGTTCACCGCATTGGTGATGGCCAAAATCCACAGCAACGTCACCGGTAAACTCAACCATTGAAAATGAATCAAACCGAGCAACGGAAAGGTAAAGGTCGTCATTCGAATGCCACCGATAAAGTAAACTTCGAGGGCCGCTAGTGTGATTCCCAACATCTTCTGGCGGGGTTTTAATTCATAAATATCATCGATAACGCCAGTCGCAATAATAATCAGCTCGCCACCTAATAGCGCGAAAAAGATGCGACTAGGAAATTGGTGCATCAGGTACAGGACAGTTGTCCCGACGGTATAGGAAATAAAAATTGCCAAGCCACCCATTGTAGGCATCGGTATTTTATTGACCCGCCGGACATTCGGCTTATCCACTGCCCCAATTTTAAATGCGAGCTTCCGCACAAACGGCGTCAAGATTGCAGAAACTATCATGGTCGCCACTAGGCATACTAAAATTTCAAACCTGATCATTTGTGCGCAACCCCCTTCTCACTCTTATTATGATAATTATACAAATCCCAATGACGCTTGACAACTTGCTTCACCAAAACTTAGGAAAGGCAACACAATTCGTTCACATTTGAACTGTCTTGTGCTAATCAAACCCTTAAATTATAACCATCGTTACTCATATTATGACACAAAATTAAAAACCCGGCAGTTATACCGGGTTTCAATATCAAGTTACTATTCTTTTAAATGGTAGTTATAAGTCGACACAATAATATTTTCACGCGAATTTAATACCGCGCGGAGCCGTAAGCTGGTCTGGTTATGCAGAATATTCTGCCAAGGCTTTTTAGGCACAAATTGTGGGACTAAAACAGTCGTTGAGAAGTTCCGTTCTGCCGCCCGTTTGGCAATCACATCACAGAAACGTAACGTTGGCGTGGCAATCGAACGATACGACGAATGAATATCGACGAACCGAACATCCGGGAAAGTCTCTTTGAATTCCGCAGCTGTTTTATGTTCCTTCTCAGGATTTTCATCAAAGGACACATGCATCGCAATCACGTAATCCCCAATCGAACGCGCATAGTTGACCGCTTGGGCCGTTACCCGCGTAACATTTGAGACGAGCACGATTACCGTCGCCCCGTCATAATCATGGATGGCGGCCTTTTCCTTTGCGACCACCCGTAACTGCGCAGCCACTCGTTTATAATGCACATGAATTCGGAAGAACATGTAAAGCAACAGTGGCATCACGATTAGGTATGGCCAAACGTTGCCAAAGTGGAGCAAGAACAAGAAGACCACTAAGCCTAACGAAATCAAAGCACCTAGGAAGTTGACAGCGGCTTTCATCCACCACCATTGACCACGTTCGCGCAGCCAATGCACGATCATCCCAGATTGAGATAACGTAAACGGCACAAACACCCCGACCGCGTATAACGGAATCAAAAGCGTCGTCTTACCATGGAAAATAAAGATCAGTGCAATCGCCCCGACGGCTAATGAGATGATCCCATTAGAGTAACCCAACCGGTCACCACGGTCCATGTAAGCATGTGGCAAGAATTTATCCTTAGCCAAGTTGTACGCCAAAATTGGAAACGCGGAAAAACCGGTATTGGCGGCAACCGCTAAAATCAAGGCAGTGGCTAATTGGAGCAAGTAATAGAATAAGCCATGACCAAATACCGCCGTCGCAATTTGTGATAGTACGGTATTGTCTGCTTGCGGTTTGATTCCCAAGTAGTAACTCAAATAAGTGATTCCACCAAAGAATACCGCCAGCACAAGTGACATAATGGCAAGCGTATTGGCCGCATTTTTACGTTTAGGCCGTTTAAAGTTCGGCACCGCGTTACTGATAGCTTCAACCCCGGTCAGTGATGACGACCCAGAGGAGAAGGCTCGCAGGAACAGCACTAGCGTCATCCCTTGTACGGGCGCACCAATACCAGCGGCTGCATGGTAAGTTAAGTTACCACTCGCAATATTCATAATGCCCCACAGAATCATGCCAATAATCATAATAATGAAAAAGTATACGGGGAACGTTAAGAACGATGCAGATTCGCGCATCCCGCGCAGATTCAGCGCCATAATTGCAATCACGATCAGTACCGCAATCAGCACTTGGTAATTGGCTAACGCCGGAACCGCCGACGTAATAGCTTCAGTCCCTGAAGTCACCGAAACCGCCACCGTCAGCATATAGTCGACGAGCAGCGAGCCCCCAGCAACTAGTCCAGCTGGACGACCCCAGTTAGTACTAGCGACCACGTAGGCGCCACCGCCAGATGGATAAGCCCGGATAATTTGCCGGTACGACATCGTGATGGCAAACAGTAGGACCAGCACTAACGCCGCGACATACAATTGATACATCAAAGCAGCCGCTGAAAGTGTAATTAAGACCGTCGTAATCTGTTCAGTACCGTAAGCCACTGATGATAGCGCATCTGACGACAGCAGCGCCAGGGCCTTGAACTTAGTGAGCGCTTGCCCACCCTCGTCCATGGTTTTTAACGGTTTCCCAATAACTAACCGTTTTAAATAACGCCACATGATAATAACTCCTTTATGTCCAAAATAATTATCCCAAGTAAGCTAAGTCAAAGTAGATTCTACTACTTTAACTTGATTAATACTACCAGTTAAAACTACCGGGCACGACCAGGTACCCCTGTTTTGCGTTAACGACTAATCCTACCGCTCCATTATGGATAAATCAATACCCATATTCTAGTTGATTTGCGCCTCAACAGCATTAAAAAAGCACTTACTCAGCCGAGTAAGTGCTTAATGTTACGATTTGTTTACATCATACCGCCCATACCTGGGTTTGGTGCGGCTGGTGCAGCGGGTGCATTTTCTTCAGGCTTTTCAGCAACAACGGCTTCAGTCGTTAAGAGCAAGGCTGAAACAGATGCGGCATTTTGTAAAGCAGACCGTGTAACCTTAGTTGGATCCACGATACCAGCTTCAATCATGTCGACCCATTCGTCAGTCGCAGCGTTGAAACCAACACCTGGCTTTTGTTCCTTCATCTTTTCAACGATAACGGAGCCTTCCAAACCAGCGTTTTCAGCGATTTGGCGAACTGGTTCTTCCAAAGCACGTTTTACAATGTTGATCCCAGTTTGAACGTCACCAGTTTCCTTCAATGCAGCAACGTCTTTGATGACATTGATCAAAGCAGTACCACCACCGGCAACAAAGCCTTCTTCAACAGCGGCCCGAGTTGCGTTCAAAGCATCTTCGATCCGGTACTTGCGTTCTTTCAATTCAGTTTCAGTAGCGGCACCGACACGAACAACGGCAACCCCACCGGCTAATTTAGCTAAACGTTCTTGTAACTTTTCTTTATCAAAGTCAGAAGTCGTTTCACTGATTTGGTTACGGATGAATTCAACCCGTTCGGAGATGGCGTCTTTAGAACCAGCACCTTCAACGATGGTCGTGTTGTCCTTAGTAACCGTTACTTTGTTTGCTTGACCTAATTGATCGATCGTCGTATCTTTCAATTCAAGGCCAAGATCGTCAGTGATAACCGTTCCGCCAGTTAAGATAGCGATATCTTGTAATTGTTCCTTACGCCGATCACCAAAACCGGGTGCCTTAACAGCGACAACGTTAAACGTCCCACGCATCTTGTTCAATACTAAGGTTGGTAAAGCTTCGCCAGAAATGTCATCAGCAATGATCAACAATGGCTTGCCTTGTTCAACGATGGATTGTAACAATGGTAAGATGTCTTGAATGTTTGAAATCTTCTTATCTGTGATTAAGATATAAGGGTTGTCCAAGTCGGCTTCCATCTTATCATTATCAGTAACCATGTATTGTGATAAGTAGCCGCGGTCGAATTGCATCCCTTCAACAACGTCCAAGCTCGTATCAACACCACGAGATTCTTCGATCGTGATGACACCATCATGACCAACTTTTTCCATGGCTTCAGCAATTAACTTACCAGTTTCTTCACTTGCTGATGAAACGGAAGCGATTTGCGCAATATCTTCTTGCGTCTTAACTTCGTGTGCCATCGCATGTAATGAGTCAACCGCCGTCTTAGTGGCTTCTTCAATCCCACGACGAATACCAACAGGGTTAGCACCGGCCGTAACGTTCTTCATACCTTCCGTTACGATGGATTGTGTCAAAACAGTCGCAGTGGTCGTCCCATCACCGGCGATGTCATTAGTCTTTGAAGCAACTTCAGAAACTAACTTGGCACCCATGTTTTCAAAATGGTCATCTAATTCGATGGCTTTGGCAATGGTAACCCCATCATTAGTGATAGTTGGTGAACCATATGATTGTTCCAATACGACGTTGCGACCCTTAGGCCCTAACGTTGACTTAACTGTGTTAGCTAATTGGTCGACACCTTTTAGCATAGCTGAACGTGCATCTTCAGAGAACTTTAATTCTTTAGCCATTATCCTTATTCACCTCATGAATTTAGTTTATTTTAAATTGCGTCCGTTAAATGGATTAGTCTTCGATTGCAACGATATCTTTTTCGTGCAATACCAAGTACTTATCACCTTGGTACTTCACTTCAGTACCGGCATATTTGTCAAATAAGACTTGATCGCCGACCTTCACGCTGGGGTCAACTTTTGTCCCGTTATCTAAAACACGACCGTCATTGACGGCAACAACCTTGCCGCTTTGGGGCTTTTCCTTAGCGTTATTGGCGATAACGATACCACCAATGGTTTGTTCTTCTTCTTCTTGTTGTTGCAAGATAACGCGATCTCCTAATGGTTTTAACACGTGAATCCCTCCATTTATTCTTTTTTAGCACTCCTGAACCTCAAGTGCTAATTACATTGTCAACTATATCATTTTAATTTGAGATTGCAAGTGATTTGTCAATTATTAGTCAAAGAATGTCAAATCGACTATAATGGGTGTTATCGTGTTAATATGTGTTGTACTTGTTATTATTTTGCATTCATGATGATTAAATCATGCCAGTTGTTTGGCCTACTGTTCGTCTGCCGGTGCGCGTCCGATTCCGACCTCCGGGGCTGGCTGACAACGCTGGAACAGGGCGGACATCGATTTGAACTCACGCAGAAACCCACTGCGCAATTTCAAATACGAGTCTTCTTCTAGCCCGGGAAGACCACCCGGACAAGAAGAATTTCGCCCTTGAGCATTGTCAGCCAGCCCCTACAGTCGGGAAGCCGCTCGAATGGCGGATGAACGGCCACCTATCTAGGTACAATTGACCACTGAATATTAAGTGACCGGCCTTTCAGGCAAACTTTTTGATCAGTATTGATGCTGTTTTATGGCATTTTAGTACTGAGAAGATTACCTGGATATGATTCACTAATTTCAACGGACACTAGTTTTGAATTTAGTCGATAAAATAGCCTTTGTTTATAATTCGAAACTTTGCTATCTCAAACGACTAAAGAAGATTCTGACAAGCTAAGTGAAGCTGTTTGTCAGGAACCTTAAAGCATTGGTAAAAAGTATTACTATATGTTGGACCCGGTCTGATAGTTAAAGTCAAAATAGCCCTGTACCAGGGACCCAACGACTAATCCAACAAAACGTTGGGTCCACACATGTCTGCCTTTCGAATACCATCCCCGACTGGAAGGTGTTTCTGACAATGCTCAGCGATGAAATTCCACTTAGCAAGCGTTGTGTGCTTGGTTAGTGGAAGACCAGTATTTAAGACGTGGGCTTTCGGCTTAAATCTGTGTCCATCGCGTTCCAGCGTTGTCAGAAATACCTGGAAGCCGGCGTAGGAAGCATCCACAACAGCAAGTTTACGGTAACTCGCACTGTTTCCAGCGGGTCTCAGCTGGCGGGCTTGAACTCAGAAAACCCCATGATTTAATCATGATTCATGATAAATTAACGAACACAATGCGTGTGTTAATGAAAAAAATCCAACAAACTTTTAAAAAGGACGTGAGTTGATGGTTAATCGCCGCCAATCAATCTTAATTCTGATTATTTATTTTATTGTTTATGCCCTGCCGAGCGTCTTAGTGGCTGCCTTTCATCAACTGGGGTCCCAAGTCTTCTTAATCCAAACGGTCGACTACTTGGTCGGTGCCTTGCTATTACTGTGGCTGGCACACCGGATGACAGCCAAAAATGCCGTTGAACAACAGCGCAGTAACTGGCTAGTCGCCATCCTATGGGGACTGATTGGACTCGTCCTAGTCATCGTCGGTCAAGTTCTGATTCTTAAAATCACCGCGATGTTAGGACAATCGACGGCTTCCAACAATACGTCGACCCTACTCACCGTTGGGCAACAGTACCCGGTATTTTTCTTGGCAATTATCGTCGGTGCCCCGATTATGGAAGAAATCGTCTTCCGCAAGGTCATCTTTGGTAACTTGAGTGCAGTAACTGGCAAAATCGGGGCTGCCTTGATTTCCAGCTTTCTCTTTAGCCTCGCCCACGCGGACGGTCATTTGATTCTCTACGCCTTCGTGGGCTTGCCGTTCTGCTGGCTCTATCAACATACCGGCCGAATTCAGACTTCAATGACGTCTCATATTTTGATGAACGCTGCGGTCGTTGTGCCGACGCTCTTAAGCGCACTTCATTAGATTGAACTGCTTATTCGTTCGTACCATCAATCTAGGCATTCAAAAAAGCTTCTCCGAAATTTATTTCAGAGAAGCTTTTTGGTATCATAATCTTGAGATACATGCGCAGACTAATCGTCATCTTCGTCTGGTTCATCTTGACCGTTGTCACCCAATTGTTGACCATAATGTTCAATAAAGTAAATTAAGGTCTGTAATTCATTGGTCAGATCAACGTTTTGAACCCGCACTGTTTCTGGAACTGAGATCCGTAATGGGGTAAAGTTCATGATGCCTTTAACGTTCGCATCAACTAACTCATCGGTAATCTTTTGAACAACCGTTGTTGGCACCGTTAAGATGGCAATCTCAATCTGTTGTTCGATCAATTGCTTTTTGAGTTCCGTCATTGGATAGACGGGAACCCCACTCTGGACCGTATTTGCAATGGCTTCATTAACATCAAAAGCCGCTGAGATCCGGACATTACTATTTTTATGGAAATTAAAATTCAACAGGGCGTGGCCTAAATTACCGACCCCAATCAGAGCCACGTTGGTTAGCGTGTCCTGATTTAGAATTTTCTTAAAAAATGCCAGCAGCGTTTCAACATCGTATCCATACCCACGTTTACCGAGGGCCCCAAAATACGAAAAATCACGCCGAATCGTTGCTGAATCTACTTTAACCGCCTCGGACAATTCAGTTGACGATACCCGTTTCTTATCTGCGTCTAGTAAGATATTCAAATAGCGATAATAAATTGGTAATCGTTTTGCCGTTGCCCGTGGAATCTTTGTCTCTGCCATTCGGACGTTTCCTCCTAATCAAAAGTTTGTGAATTTGCTGACACTATTCTAGCATAACCAACGACTTTGTGAAATAATAATTACTTATTATTCCGAATAATTGGGTCGAACCGTAACAATATGCTACAATTATCTCACGAATCAAATGTGAAAGGAGCTTAATAAAGCGTGATTTTACTACAAGTACAGCAAGTTATGCGGCGTTTTGGCGCCGATGTCTTGTTCGATAACGTACAAATGGACATCCAAGAACACGCCCGCGTTGCCTTAGTCGGCCGCAATGGTGCAGGTAAATCAACCTTACTTAAAATGATTGCCGGCGAGACCGTACCCGACGAAGGACAAATATCGATGCGCAAGGGGCTAACAATTGGCTACTTAGCTCAAGACCAAGGATTGGATAGTCAAAATACGATCTGGGAAGAAATGAGTAGCGTGTTTGCTGAACTACACGCCATTGAAAAGCGGATGCATGCGCTTGAAAATCAGCTCAGCGACCCGGCCATCATGAACGATGAACAGGCCTACCAACAAACCTTAAAAACTTACGACCAAGTTCAGACAGAATTTCAACAGAAAAATGGTTATGGCTACCAGGCCGAAATCCGCGGTGTCCTACATGGCTTTCAATTTGATGCCGACGTTTACGACAAGTCGGTCACCGAACTCTCTGGTGGGCAAAAAACTCAGCTGGCCTTAGCAAAGCTACTACTAGAAAAGCGCGATTTACTGATTTTGGACGAACCGACCAACCACTTGGACGTCGAAACGTTGACGTGGCTTGAAAGTTACTTACAATCCTATTCCGGTGCCCTACTGATCGTCAGTCATGACCGCTATTTCCTAGACCGCGTCGTCAATGAGGTGTATGACCTGTCACATCATGAAATGGTGCACTATACCGGTAACTACGACCAGTTTGTGCAAGAAAAGGCTGCTCGGATTCAGGCTCAGTGGAAACATTATGAAAAGCAACAAGCCGAGATTAGTAAGCTGGAGGATTTTGTCAACCGGAATATCGTGCGGGCGTCAACGACCAAACGTGCCCAAGCGCGGCGAAAGCAATTGGCCAAGATGGATCGAATTGATCGACCTGATAGTGATGAAAAAACAGCTCATTTCGGTTTTCATGCGGCTAAGCAAAGCGGTAATATCGTTTTAACCGTCAAAGATGCAGCAGTCGGTTACGATGGTCATATTCTGTCGGAACCCGATAACTTAAACGTTAAGAAGCATGAAGCCATCGCCATCGTGGGACCGAACGGAATTGGTAAGTCGACCTTTCTTAAGAGCATCCTTGGCCAGATTCCGTTCATCAAAGGCCAGGCCGTCTTCGGTACCGGCGTCGTTACGGGTTACTATGACCAAGAGCAACGCAACTTAAATGACAAAAAGACCGTCTTAGGCGAACTCTGGGACGAACATCCCACCACGCCAGAGAAGGATATTCGGACGATTTTAGGGAGTTTCCTGTTCACTGGTGACGATGTCGATAAACCCGTTCACGCCCTATCTGGTGGTGAACGCGCGCGTTTACTGCTGACCAAGCTGGCAATGCAAAACGATAACTTCCTGATTTTGGACGAACCGACCAATCACTTGGACATTGACAGTCGGGAAGTGCTAGAAGTGGCCCTCAACGATTTTGATGGCACCCTACTCTTCGTTTCCCATGACCGTTACTTCATCAACCAAGTCGCAACCAGCGTCGTGGAAGTCTCGCCAGAAGGAACAGAACTCTTCCTTGGCGATTACGATTATTATATTGATAAGAAACAAGAGCAAGCTGAAATGGCAGCTGCCGCAGCTAGTCAGGCCGCAGAATCAGCAGCTAGTGCTAACGTCACTGAACCAAGTTCTGCTGCAACCGCCGCGCCCCGCTCAAAGGGCCAGCAAGATTATCAAGCTAGTAAACAACAGCAACGTGAAAAACGTAAATTAGAACGAACCGTGGCAGCGCTGGAAGAACAAATGACCACGCTTGATGAGCAAGCCACTAAGATTCAAACTGAAATGGCCCAACCTGAAGTTTCAGCGGATGTTGGTCGTTTACAAGATCTACAAAAAGAGCTGGATGAAATTAGTACGCAACAAGAACAAGTTGAATCAGAATGGACCGAACAAGCTGAGGCCCTAGAAGCCTTTGACTAGGCAGATTTTGTAAATCATTCGCTATAACTCGGTTATCCGAGAAGCCCAAATAGTCGCCACAAGCCTCTCCGTTATGGAAGCTTGCGGCGACTATTTTGTTTTTGCGCGAGTTAGCATCACTGAAACGGTGGTCCGTTTTCGTTTGCGGCTATCTAGCTTCAACTGAACTAACTAAAAATTGGCAATCATTCGCAATTTAGAATGATTGCCAATTTTTCATTTATTTCAACATTCCTGGCATCCAGTCAAACTCCAGACTAGGGTCAGCATTGAGGGTTGCATCACCGAATTGGTGGTGTTGATATTGCACATAGCCAGCAGCCCCAATCATGGCGCCGTTATCACCACAGAGTTTCAATGGCGCTAAAATGAGTTTGGTCTCTGGAAACGCCGCTGGTAAATCACGTTGGAGACGTTCACGTAAACCGTGATTAGCCGCAACGCCTCCTGCCAAGACGAGTTGTTTGACCGGGTATTGCTTCAAGACCCGCAACGTCTTGCTCATCAAAACGTCGACAACGCTGGCTTGAAAACTAGCCGCTAAATCGTTCTTGTCGAGCGTTTCGCCAATCTGGTCGGCATGGTGAACCGTGTTGATGAAGGCACTCTTCAGCCCGCTAAAACTGAAATCGTAGTTATCTTCATCAATCATTGCCCGGGGGAAGTTGAAGGTATCGTGACCTTGATGAGCCATCTCATCAATGACTTTCCCAGCTGGATAAGGCACACCTAACACACGTCCGATTTTATCGTAAGCCTCTCCAGCCGCATCGTCCCGCGTTTCACCAATAATTTCAAACTGGCCATCCGCTTGCATATAAACCAGTTCGGTATGACCGCCAGACACAAGTAGCGCCATTAACGGGAATTCGAACGGTTCCACAAACCGGGCGGCGTAGATATGACCAGCCATATGGTTAACTGGAATCAATGGTAAATGATGGGCGTAAGCGACCGTTTTCGCGGCGTTAACGCCGACTAATAAGGCGCCCACAAGTCCTGGACCATAGGTGACTGCAACGGCATCCAAATCGTCGTAACCCACGTGTGCTTCTTCCAAGGCTGCTTCAATACAAAGCGTAATTTGTTCAATATGATGACGGCTGGCAACTTCGGGAACGACGCCACCAAACCGCTTATGACTATTAATCTGCGTTGCAATCACGTTTGATAAGATTTCGTGGCCATCCTTGATGACCGCAACACTCGTCTCATCACAACTAGATTCAAACGCTAATATCAAGTTTTGTTTTTCCACGGTTCCCATCCTTTTTAATCGATAATTTTTCGCATGATCCACGCATCTTCATCGGGATCATGATAATAGGCTTTGCGCGTGGCAATTTGTTCAAAGCCCACTTGTTGATACAAGCGTTGCGCGGCAATATTATGTGCGCGCACTTCTAAGAACACCGTGCCAGCTGACAGTTGTGCTAAACATTGCGTTAACAACCACCGAGCATGGCCTTGACGTTGATACCTGGGATCGATTGCAATATTCGTAATCTCCGTCTCGTCGAGTACTGTCGAACGACTGATGAAGCCAACAAACACCCCCTGCCACCGCAAGAGCGCGTAATGGGCAGTCGGTAATGCCAAATCACTGGCAAAGGTCGCTTGTCGCCACGGCGAACCCTGAGCATACGCCTTAGTTGCCAGTTGGTAACAAATCTGAACAATCCGTTCAGCCGGCAACTCGGTCGTTGTCATCAACTGCCGTTCAGTCATCGGTCGCAACCGGAATTCGATACGTCATATCGATAGCATCTTCGTGATCACCAAAATAGTAGCGCTTTTTAATGCCAGTCTTTTCAAAACCAAGGTCCTGATAGAGTTGTTGCGCCGTCGTATTACTGTAACGAACTTCTAACGTGACGGTTTGATAATTTAGTTTCCGAGCGCGCTTCATCATCACTTGCATCATAAAATGCCCAAGGCCGCGACCTTGTACGTCCGGATGAACGGCAATATTAGTGATATGGGCATCTTGGCGGCGGTCATCGAAGACACAGCCACAGAACGCGACGAGTCGGTCTTCATGCCGCATCACAATATAGAACCGGCCACTTTGCCGTCGCAACTCTGTCTTGAACGCATTCTCATCCCACGGCGTTTGTCCGGCATACACCGCTCGTTCAATCGCCAACATCTCAGGCACATCCGTAATTAACGCGCGCGACACATAGTAGTCCGTCGCACCAACTTTGACGATATGATTTTGAATGGCCAAGACGCGTTGACGTCGTTGGTTGCCACCAGTTCTGATTTTCTGAAAGTACTCCTTAAATTTTTTCAACATAGGGCGCATGTTCCTTTTCTGGGTGCTTGGCTTGCCAATCCCGTTCGGCTTGCGTTAACCGCAAGTAGTTCGGCACAAAATTATGAATTTCACTGACAGGAGTCATCGTCCGTCCCATCAAGCCCAAAACGGCTGCTTGCGGTAGGTCCAGTTGTGGTTGAGCCCGAACAAACTGGGTCGTTAACTGTTGTTGCAATGGCGCAGCGTATTTATCAACGTCACTACCAATAAAGGTAATCGGTTCATTATAAGCCGCTAATTGTTGCCCCCAGGATGCGACGCTCACATGTTGGTCGGCGATGATGTTAACTGGACGCTGGTTTTCAATGCGATAGAGTCCGGCAAAGACGTTGTCACGGCGCGCATCAAATAATGGCGCAACTAATTGTCCTTCCATGACGACATTGCCAGCCAACACGGCGAGACTTGAAACACCGACTAACGCTTTGTTCAATGTAAAGGCCAACGTCTTCGCAGTCGTGACGCCGATTCGCAATCCCGTGTAGGATCCCGGGCCAGCCGCCACGACGACGCGCTCGAGTTCTTCCGGCTTCACCTTTGCTTGGGCCATCGCCTGTTCGATGATTGGTAATAATGTACTACTATGATTTCGGCCAACATTCGTGGTCGTTGTGGCCAAAATCTGGGTATCGTCTAGCACGGCGACACTTAAGGGCCGATTTGAAGTATCAATCGCCAACAACTTCATAATATTAAAACTCCTCATTTTGAATTACTTCACATATCTTATCATAATTTGCTTACTTTTAAAGCTTTACGGGTGCAACCAACCAATTCAATTTTCAAACAATCGATGACTCACCTCGATAGTTTCCCGTCATCCTTACCAATTGTTAAATTGTAAGCACAATGTAAATATCATTTACATAACTTATACATATACTTCACGTATCCTTGTCAACACATTTACAATACCTTGTTATGCTACACAAGTAACTAAAATTACTTGGAGGTAATTGGAAACTATGTCAAAAGTAAGTAAGTCTTTATTAGGTCTTTCGTTCATTTCAGTTTTAGGTTTGGGTCTTGCAGGTTGTGCCAGCGGAACCAGTGCACAATCAGGTAGCGACAGTTCGGACAAGAGCAAAACGATTACGGTCGTCTTCTATCCAAACGAATCGGCCAAGAGTTTTGCCGGCTCACGGACAGCAATCAAGAAAGCTGTTGAAAAAGCCACTGGCAAGACAGTTAAGCTACAAACGACCACGGATTACAACGTTGCGATTCAAGCGATTGCTTCAGGTAAAGCCCAAGTCGCTTACATGGGGGCCAACGGTTATATCCAAGCCCATCACAAGAGCAAGGACGTTGTGCCATTCGCCGCACAATCTGATGCTAAGGGGACGTTGAAAGACGCAACCTATAACTCATACTTAATGGTACAACAAAAAGACGCCAAAAAGTATGAAGAAAACGGTAAGTACAGTATTAAGAATGTTAAGGGCAAGAAAATGTCCTACGTTTCAAACAGTTCCACTTCTGGTTTCTTAGTGCCAACGGCGGAAATCTCCCGTGAATTCAACATTAAGACATCCGACCAGGATAAGTTAACGCAAAGCGGCCAATTCTTCAGTAAAGTACTTTACGGTGGTTCACACCAAGGCTCAGCTGTTAACTTGATCAAGGGTGATGCAGACGTTGCCGCCTTCGATGACGCTGACTTGATGCCATACTTGAAAGTCACTAAGGGATCATGGGACAAAGTCGGTTCGACGTTCACTGTCAAAGACAATGCTGACGCACCATTCACGAGCTTAACTGGCAAGTCCGTTGTCAACATCGCGATGATGCCAGTTCAACAAGGCCCGTGGGTTTACAACACCAAGGCGCTTAGCAAGGACGACCAAAAGAAGATCGCCACTGAATTTACGTCAAAATCATTTGCACAAAACAAGCAGATCTTCTCAGAACCAAATGCTAAGACACCAATGATGTTCCCTAAGAAGTCTGACAAGTCTAAATTAGTTAAAGTTACCGACAAATGGTACGCGCCAACACACAAATTAGTGGGTTACTAAACCACGTACCATTAGTTCACAATGAAAGGATTTGCCCATGCTCAAGGTTATTCAGCTAGATAAAACTTACGGTTCTAATAAGCACTCGCTCAAAGCCGTCAACTTCACAGCTAAACCCGGTGAAGTGACTGCCATCATTGGGCCATCCGGTGCAGGTAAGACGACGATTTTACGGAGTATCAATCAATTAATTCGCGATGACAGTGGTCAGATTTTGCTCGATGATACGGATATTCGCCAGGCCAACAAGTCTGAGTTGCGAAAGATTCGTCATCACATTGGCATGATTTTCCAAAATTACAATTTGATCAGTCCATTAACGGCCTTAGAAAACGTCTTACATGGCCGTTTGGGCGCTAAATCAACGGTTGCTGGCATGCTCGGCTTATACAGCCCTGCCGAAAAGCAGGAAGCCTTACAACTACTCGATGAAGTTGGTTTGAAAGAATACGCTTATCAACGTTGCGACCAATTAAGTGGTGGTCAACAACAACGGGTCGGGATTGCGCGCGCACTCATGCAGCATCCGAAAATGATTCTGTGTGATGAACCGATTGCGTCACTTGATCCGAAGTCCACGACCATCGTGATGGATATTTTGCGGCGCTTAGCGAAGGAAAAACAACTCATTATCCTCATTAATTTACATCAGGTTGATATTGCAATGGCGTATACGGATCACATTGTTGGCATCAACAGCGGCGCAATCGTCTTTGAAGGCGCTACGAAGGATGTTGACGATGCCGTCTTACAAGCGATTTATCGCCAGTCGGAGCAACCAGCGACGGTGACTGCCAATGAAAACTAATCCAATGACTCCGGAACGGTTTTTCCGGCAACGGCGTCTACGCCTATCCGTCGTCCTACTCATCTTGATTGGGATTTATGTCATCTCGATGGCACTGGTCAACTTTCAGGCCTGGGCATCGATCAGTAAAATTCCAGCCGGGTTAATGTGGTTGTTTACGAATTTTATTCCGACGAGTCGCTCGATTTCTTATTTAGGACCGATTCTCTATCAGCTGTGGCGGACCTTACTTGTGGCAATTTCATCAACAATGGTCGCCAGTCTGTTTGCCCTGGTATTTGCCATTTTGGGTGCGAAGACGACGACTCCAACGCCAGCGCTCCGCTGGGGCATTCGCTTCGGTGCTTCCCTATTGCGGAATATTCCAGTGGTCGCTTGGGCAATGATCCTCTTATTTTCGTTCAAGCAGAGTGACTTCACTGGCTTTTTAGCCCTCTTCTTCATGACATTGGGTTACTTGACTCGGGCCTTTACGGAAACGATTGAAGACCTTGATGCTGAAAAGCTGCAAGCACTCCAAGCCGTTGGTGCCAATTATTTTCAATGCGTTTTTTGCGGCGTGTTGCCCGAAGCTGCTAGTACCTTGACCAGTTGGGTGCTTTACATGATTGAGAATAATTTACGAGATGCCACTTTGGTTGGCTTACTGACTGGGACGGGAGTCGGGTTCCTGTTTGACTACTATTTCAAGGCCTTTCGTTACGATGCGGCCGGCCTGATTGTTTTGTTAATTGCGATCTTAGTCATTGTCTTAGAATTAACTTCTAATCGAATTCGGAGGGCGATTGCATGATTGAAAATAGTCAACCAAAACCACAAGTGCTCCACCCGTCAGCGCCACCTACTAATCGGATTTCGCTAGTGACGAAGCCCCGTAAAATTCTGCGCGGCGTCATGCTGAGTTTGGCACTGATCACTATCTACTCACTAGTCACGCTCAACACGGCGAACTTAGCGATTAGCGACGCGTTACACAGTTTAGGACTTAATCTGAACGCCATGTTCTTGCATCCAAGCATTGGTCAAGATACTTGGTCACAGCTCTTACGGGCCTTACTAACCAGTGTTTCACTGGCAATGTTAACCACCTTACTAGGTGCGCTAATTGCCTTTTTCATCGCACTCGGAGCCGCGCGCAACTTAGCCCCAAGCTGGCTCGCAACCAGTATCAAAGCAGTGATGGCCTTCATCCGCGCGATTCCCACGATTTTGTGGGTACTGATTTATTCAGTCGTGATGGGTCTTGGTGCCAGTGCTGCCGTAGTTGGGCTCACGTTCCACAGTGTCGCTTACTTGGTCAAAGCTTACTCTGAAAGTATTGAGGAAACTTCAGCAGATACCATTGAAGCCCTCAAAGCTAGTGGCGTTGGCTTCTGGCCGATCGTTTTTCAGGCCATCTTGCCTTCGATTATTCCGGCACTACTCAGCTGGACGTTTATCCGGTTTGAAATCAACTTTGCAAATGCCGTCGCAGTTGGTGCTGCGGCTGGGGCTGATGATATCGGCTACTTCCTCTTCATGGCGGGCAGTTTCTACTTCGACTTCCATGAGGTTGGTTTGATTGTCTACCTACTCTTAGGTGTCGCAATCGTACTCGAATTGGTTTCTATGCGGTTACGCGGACACTATCTGAAGCAAAATTAAGTTACTCAAAGGAGTTATCTCGAATGACAATTAACGCAGTAATTTTTGATTGGGCTGGTACCACTATTGATTATGGTAGCCGCGCACCAATCGTCGCTTTTCAAAAGGCCTTTGAAAATGTGGGTATTCAAATTTCTGAAGCTGAGATTCGTCAAGACATGGGCCTCGACAAATACACACATATCCATAAAATTATGGACTTGCCTGCCGTTCAAAACGACTGGCAAGCACGCTTTCAAGTCTTACCTACCGAAGATGACTGCAATCAAATTTTCAGTGACTTCAAAGCTATCTTACTGAGTTCATTGACTGAATTTGGTCAATTGAAGCCGGGCATGTCTGATGTGATTGAATATTTGAACACGCACCATATTAGCTATGGGACGACGACTGGTTACGATGCTGAAATGCTGGCACTGGTTTTACCAATTGCCGCGCTTCAAGGCTACCAACCAGCAGTCAACATTACTTCTGAACAAACCAACGGGGTCGGTCGGCCCGCACCAGATATGTTGGCCTTAGCTGCCGAACAACTCAATATTACTGACCCAACAACGGTCATGAAAGTTGGCGATTCGGTCAATGACATTCTGGAAGGCAACAACGCCAACGCGGTGAGTGTCGGTATCATTGATGGCAGCAATATTATGGGACTCTCTGAAATTGCCTTTAACGCCCTCAGTTCTGCCGAACAAGCTGAACGCCGGGCCCAAGTGACCGCTGAATACCAGCGTGCGGGTGCGGACTACATTCTGCAATCGATGGCGGAACTACCAGCGTTAATCTCGCAAATCAATCAACCCGTTGCCACTGATCATTAGCAAACAAGGAGCACAATCATAATGAAACAACCTTATTTACTCTTAACACCTGGCCCACTCAGTACTACGGCGAGTGTTAAGGATGCCATGCAAATCGACTACTGCACATGGGATAGCGATTATCGCCAGGTGACTGAAACAATTCGCCAACAGATTTTGGCCATGGCTCAAGCCGATGCTGAGACTTACACGACGGTGCTCCTACAAGGGAGTGGTAGTTTTGGTGTCGAAGCAACGATTGGAACTGCCGTGCCGCGCACCAAAGCCACTTTGATGATTGCCATCAACGGGGCGTATGGGCAACGAATCAGCCAAATTGCTGAATATTACGGTATTCCGCACGTTGACGTCGTCTTCAATGAAGATGAAGCCGTTGACCCAGCACGCATCGAAGCGACCTTGACTGCGCATCCAGAAATCACGCATTTTGCCACGGTCCACAGCGAAACGACGACTGGGATTCTAAATCCGATCGAAGCATTGATGCCAATTATGCATGCACACGGCATCGTAACGATTATCGATGCGATGTCTAGCTTAGGCGGCGTTCCAATCAATGTGGATGAACTCGACTGTGATTACCTCATCAGTAGCGCGAACAAATGTGTTCAGGGGGTTCCGGGCTTTGCCTTTATTATTGCCAAGCAAGCAACCTTGGCACAAACCGTCGACAATGCACGTTCACTCTGTTTAGACTTGTACGACCAGTGGCAAGCGATGACCAAGCAACCGGGTAAGTGGCGCTTCACTTCCCCAACCCACGTGGTCCACGCCTTTGCACAAGCGTTAATTGAATTACAAGCCGAAGGCGGCGTCACACCACGTTACGAACGCTATCACGCCAACCAACAGTTATTGAGTGATGGTATGCAAACGCTCGGATTTGATTTGGTGATTGATCCAGCAATTCAAGGGCCAATCATTACTTCGTTTAAATATCCAAACGCGGATTTCGATTTTGCCGATTTTTATCAGTTCATTAAGCAACGGGGCTTTGTCATCTACCCCGGAAAAGTCTCCAACATCCCAAGCTTCCGTATTGGAACGATTGGCGATGTAGAACCTTCAGATATCCAACGGTTACTGACAATTATTGGTGATTACCAACAACTGCACCAATAGTTATTAAACACCTCCAAAGTCACTAATAAAGCCCGAATTGTAGGCACCCCATCACCATTCCTACAGTTCGGGTTTTATTAGTTTGTCTACTCGCTTGAGATGGTAAAGCCTTTATGCTAAAAGTGAAAGGCAGGACTATCGACGAATTTCATGGCATTTTAGCAACATTTAAATGCGACAAATCAGTGTAATGCTGATTCAAAGTCTGCTTGAAGTTACTCCAACTAAATATCCATTGGTCAATTGAACTCAGACAGGTGGCCGTTCATCCGCCATTCGAGCGGCTTCCCGACTGTCCGGACGGCCGGACAATGCTCAGGGGCGAAATTCTTCTTGTCCGGGTGAATTTCCCGGGCTAGAAGAAGACTCGTATTTGAAATTGCGCAGTGAACTTCTGCGTGAGTTCAAATCGATGTCCGCCCTGTTCCGCGTTGTCAGCCAGCCCCGGAGGTCGGAATAGGAGATCACCGGCTGACGAACAGGCATCTACCAACTTGCATGATTCAATCATAGTTCATGCCAATTCAGCGAGCACAATGCACATAGAACCCAAAAATCAGCCCTAAACTCATCAAGCTACGTGAGTTTAGGGCTGATTGTGTTTTTCATTAATTATCCGGCAAGTAGCGTCAGACAGTCAGTCTAGTGACGGTCGTCGTAGCCGTTTGGATGCTTTTGAGTCCAAGCCCAAGCTGTTTTAATAATGTCATTGACGTTATCGTAGTTTGGCTTCCAGCCGAGGACTTCGCGTGCTTTGTCGCTGGCTGCAACGAGTGAGTCGGGATCGCCAGGACGACGTGGAGCCAAGGTTGCAGGAATTGGTTGGCCGGTCACTTCCCGGGCTGCAGCTAACATTTGCTTGTTCGAGAAACCAGTTGAAGAACCGAGGTTGAAGGCATTACTTTCGTTACCCGCAGCCAAGTACTTCAAGGCCAAGATGTGGGCATCCGCCAAGTCGATGACGTGGACATAGTCACGGACATTGGTCCCATCCGGCGTATTATAGTCATCACCGAAGATTTTCAGCTCATCGCGTTTGCCTTGAGCCACTTGTAAAATAATTGGCACCAAGTGCGTTTCTGGGCCATGGTCTTCACCAATACTGCCATCGGGCTTAGCACCCGCAACGTTAAAGTAACGTAAGGCAACAAATTTGATGCCATAAGCGACATCCGCCCAGTGCATGATTTGTTCCATCATTAACTTACTTGCACCGTAAGGGTTGATTGGCAATTGCGGGTCAGTTTCCTTAATTGGAATCTGTTCCGGTGTACCGTAAGTGGCCGCCGTTGATGAGAAGACGATTTGCTTCACGTCATGTGCTTGCATCGCTTCTAGCAACGTAATCATTCCGCCCGTATTGTTGTCAAAATACTTCAATGGTTTTGACATTGATTCAGGCACGATTGAGAAGGCTGCGAAATGTACGACCGCCGTAATCGATTCGGTATCAAAAACGTGGTTTAAAAAGTCCGCATCTCGTAAATCGCCTTGATAAAACTTGGCAGCTGAATTGACCGCTGCTCGGTGTCCAGTCACCAAATTATCGACAACGACCACGTCGGTACCGTGTTCAACTAACCGGTCAACCATATGAGAACCAATATAACCGGCTCCCCCTAAAACTAAAATTGACATAATGAACCTCCCCTGTATGGATGTTTTAATCATAGCATACTGTCACGTTAATAACCGCACGAAAAACGTGCTTTCTAATTGACCGAACAATCGGCCTTCACTTGAACCGAGGCCAATCACAAGACGCGATAATTAGTCGATTGGTGCGGATAACGTCCGCCACTGAATCGTCACTTCACAACATTTTTCATCCTCGACTTCAATCAAGTGACTGGTCGTCACTTGGTCTGCTTGGTCACTTGGTAAAATGTTGGCGTGCGCCATCACTGTCTGACCGTACTTCACTTCATTTTCATAACGCACATCGATATGCACTAAGTCGTGTTGCAACAAGAAATCTGCCGGCAACGTATCGACCAGCCAATCAAAGTAATGCGCGTTATTCACATGCCGGTTCGGGTCAATGTCAAAGAAACGCACGTGGTAGGGCTTAGTAATGGTATCCGCCGTCTTTTCAAAGCTAATCGGACGTGGCAAGCGTGGAATCCGTTTGACCGCCTCGGACTGATAAGGCGCGACCAGTTCTGGCACAATCTTCACGATTCGCCGGGTCGTCTGACTCATCAATACCCAAATACTCGTAATGTATGCCAACTGTTGGCCATCCGCATCCCGAATCCAAAATTCGCGGTAAGCAAAGTAGGGATTATAGGCACTTCCCCGCACCGCGATGGTCACGACCTCATCTTGGCGAGGCATCCGGGTAATGTCCATGGCATACTGGGTGACGACCCAGCCGACCCCATGACCCTGCACAAAATCCGTGGTCAGCCCCAGCGCGTCACTCTGATCTTCGGAGGCTAGGACGGCGATATCGATCAAGGTCGTCAGCGTCGCACGACCCGTTCGGTCACATTCATAGTAAGTAATCCGGTGCTGTTCACTGTAAAGACTCGCAGTTGCGCCTAAAGTTGCCATTAATTAAGACTCCTCATCGTTAGGTTTTAGTTCGTGAAATTGATTATAGACCGTCTGCCGAGCTAGATTGCGGCGTTTGGCAATCGTTTTGATAGCGGCATTGGGCTTGTCACCAGCTGCAATCAATGCCTCAACTTGAGCTTTGATTGGCAGTTGTGCTAACTCATCCGTGGCGGCCGGCTCGTCCGTATTCGGATTGCCGCCAATCAGGAGGACAAATTCCCCCTTTAGCTGGTGGTCCTGTGCCCAAGCGACCATCTCTGTTAACGTCCCCCGAGCGAATTCCTCATAGCGTTTCGTCAGCTCACGACAGGCGACGATTGGCCGACTGCCCTCGCAGACGGTTGCCAATAAGGCCAAAGTCTTCGCTACTCGAAATGGGGATTCGTATAACACGACCGTCTCATGACGTTGTGCTAATTGCGCCAAGTCAGCTTTTTGTTCGTTCTTTTTGCGTGGTAAGAAGCCGTAGAAATAAAACGGCTGCGGAACGAGTCCAGAGGCAATCAGTGCGGTCAAACCCGCATTCGCTCCGGGTAACGGAACAACTGGAATATCAGCTTGAATGCAAGCCGCCACTAATTCCTTGCCCGGATCACTGATCGACGGCATCCCGGCATCACTGACTTGCGCCAGGTTCACGCCTGCTTGTAATTTTTCCACCAGTTGGGGAATCCGTTCCTGCGTGTTGTGTTCATGGAAACTAATTTGTTTCGTCGTAATTTCAAAATGATTCAATAGTTTTTGCGTATTGCGCGTATCTTCTGCGGCAATCAAATCGACCGTTTTGAGCGTTTCGACTGCGCGATAGGTCATATCTTGTAAATTACCGATGGGCGTGGGGACTAAATATAACGTTCCGACGCCAGCATGTGCCGCAAAGCTTTGTTGTGTTTGCAAAGTATCCTCCTAACTCTTCTCGTCATTGCCTGTCCACTGACTTAATTTCGGTCGCCAGAAGCACAAAAAGTCTGGGATTGCCCCAGACTCTAATGACTATGCACGTTCGCGTTCACCATAAATGACTTCTAGGCAGAAAACACAGGATTCGTCATCATCACGTCGTTTGCCATAGAATTGGTTGCAAACATGAAAGCCTTCGTCGTATAACTTTTCTAGGTTCTGGCGTGACTTTGAGAGCGTGGTCGTGCTGGTTGTTTTTTTCGGCAATTCGTTTTCAATCTCGACCATGTGTTCACGTAAATGTTCATTTTCAATGACTAATTCCGCATTCTTTTCTAACACCGTCGTCATATCTGCGCGTAATTTGGCCATTTTGTCTAGCATTTGTTGCATCTGTTGTTCCATATCACCGAAACTATCGTATAAATCACGCTTATCCACGCGCTCACCCTCGTTTTCCTTTAATTAAGCGTTTGTTTGAAAAATCGGCCATAACTTTAAGGTTAGGCCCTCTAAGACATTCTGAAAACTAATATTGCTAGCCAACTGTCGCTTTGCAGTTAGGGCTAGCTCAGTCGCGGCAATCAACTGGTCATCACTCAACCGAGTTGTTAATGCCGTCAATTCCTGCTGGTACTGACCAAACGTCAATGCGGTCGTTGCCACTTGAAAATGTAATTGTAATAAATCTTGAAATAAGGCGGCAATTAAATCTAGCATCACCAGCTGGTGGTCGGCGTCCTTCGCTAATCCGACTAGATTGACTTGCACTGCCACAAAACTGCGTGAATCACCCTTAACCGCCCGTTCAAACCAGCGCCACAAGGCCTGCGACGCTTGTGGCAACCAGTCGTCCTCTAGGAGTGCCTGTGCCTGAGTGACGCTACTTGTCAACGAACGAGCCATCTGAGCTTGATTAGGCGCAATTCCAGCCTGCTCAAACGTCTGTTGCAAAGCCTGCGCATTGAGTGGTGGGAATTCAATGACCTGCGTCCGTGAGATGATCGTCGGTAGCATCAGTTGTTTATTGGTCGTTAGGAGTAGCGCCGTCACGTTGCCGCTCGGTTCCTCGATAAACTTCAATAAACTGTTGGCAGCGCTGGCAGTCATCTTTTCGGCATCGCTGATAATAAATAACTTGCGATTACCCTCAACCGCACTCTTAGAGAATTCGGCTTTTAAGTACCGCACTTGGTCCACGTGAATCCGTTGCCCCTCAGGCGCGACCGTTACGATGTCTGGGTGCGACCCATTGGCGATGCGGACGCATTCCTCACAGGTGCCATCCGGTTCGCCATCGTCCGTCACGTGTAGGCAGAACAACCGTTGCGCGATCCAGTGGGCCAATTCTGGTTGCCCAGCGCCCTCCATGCCCGCGAACAAGTACGCGTGTGCGAGATGGTTCTGGGCGATAATGTGTTTAAATGCCGCTAACAAACGGGGCTGTTTGGCAGTTAACGTTTGCGCAAATGAATCGGTTGCCATTAATCATCATCCTTCATTAAAGTTAACCATTAAAATTGATGAAATTGTTCGATTGGTAAGACAAAGACTGTGGCCCCACCGACCTGGACTTCGACTGGATAGGCAGCTGCGCCGTCCATCGTCACGTCCAAATTAACGGGCGGTGTCATGAATTGCTCACGCGCATGACTAGTCTCTTTAATCATCGCCAAAACTTCATCGACACGTTCATCTTCAATCCCAATCATAAAGGTGGTGTTCCCTGAACGCAAGAAACCACCAGTCGTTGAAAGTTTTGTTGCGCGGACGTTTGCTTCGATAAATTGGCTGCTTAACCGGTTACTGTCCTTATCTTGGACGATTGCAATAATTAATTTCATTCGCGTTCCCCTCCCTCGGTAGCCATATAAGTTGGTAACTCAGTCGTCATGATTTGAATGGCTTGCGTGACGACTTGTTCTAATGGTTGACTGGCATCGATGCGCTTGATGCGCTCTGGATGGTCAGCCAATAATTTTAAGTATGCCGCTTGGACACGATGATGAAAGCTGAGGGCTTCCACGTCCAAGCGATTGATTTCATTTTGTCGATGTTGCTGAATTCGGTTCAATCCGACCGCGGCATCAACGTCAAAGTACAACGTTAAGTCTGCCGTTAGTCCCTTGGTGGCAAACTGGTTCATATCATAAACGGCCTGTTCGCCGATCTCACGGCCAGCACCTTGATAGGCCACGGAACTGTCGAGATAGCGGTCACATAAGACTAATTGGCCTCGGTCTAATGCGGGTTGAATCGTTTGAACAATGTGTTGCCGGCGCGCGGCTGCATATAACAAGGCCTCCGTGCGGTCATCCATTGCCGTATTGTTACGATCCAAAATAATGTTCCGAATCGCTTCTGAGATTTGATTACCGCCCGGTTCACGCGTCACGACTAAGCGATCCCCTAATTGCGGCTGTAACTGTGCCACAATCGCGTTTAAAGCTGACGTTTTACCGGCACCATCTGGCCCTTCAAAAGTAACTAATTTTCCTGTCAACATTCCCAATCCCATCTATTTTCTTATATGTAGCAATTGTACTTGATTTTGAGAGGCCTGTCTAATCCGGTTACCACTAGTGAGGGTATTTTTTGGCCGATTTTTAGGGCGATAGCTACTACCAATTGTGGTTTTGACGATTTATTAAGTTAATTACTGATAGTTAATGCTGCTCAGCCAACGTGATAACCATGACTACAAAAGCAAGTTACACGCGTTGTGCTAGTTGATTTGTACTGAATCATGATTAAAAAGTGCCAATTTTTAAAATCAAAAGCAGCCAGCTAAGACCCGCTGGAAACAGTGCGAGTTACCGTAAACTTGCTGTTGTGGATGCTTCCTACGCCGGCTTCCAGGTATTTCTGACAACGCTGGAACGCGATGGACACAGATTTAAGCCGAAAGCCCACGTCTTAAATACTGGTCTTCCACTAACCAAGCACACAACGCTTGCTAAGTGGAATTTCATCGCTGAGCATTGTCAGAAACACCTTCCAGCCGGGGATAGTATTCGAAAGGCAGACATGGACGGGCCCAACTTTTTGTTGGATTAGTCGACGGTTCTTTGGTGCACGGCACCTTTAATGTTGAACTTTCAGATTGATTTCTAACAATCGCTAAACTTTCTGAACCATGATTTAGTGCTTCAAACAAACAATTTCAATGAATTTGTCAGAATTTTCTCTAGTCGTCTGAGATAGCAAAAGCTTGGATTATGAACGAAAAACCTTATCGACTAATTTTAAGACTAGTTGCTATTGAGATTTGTGGCGTTGAGATGACTGAATAATCTTCTCAGTGCTTAAATGCCATCATGCATCATCCGTTCCAGCAATTGTCAGCCGGCCCCGGAAGTCGGAATGGGAGGATCTCCGGCAGACGAACAGTAAGCCAAACAAAATGGCATGATTTAATCATCTTTAATGCACAATAATAATTAGCACAATGCGTAAATTACAGCTAACTAGACAACTTATCTGGGTTCACCATGCAAATCAAATCCATTCAAACCCGCCGTCATGACAATGACTGACTATCAGCTAATAAAAAACGCATTCCACTGACGGGTATCAGCGAAATGCGTTTTTATGTTGGCACAACTCTTTAAGCCGACTACTTATCAATCACCGAGCGCTGAATCGTCTGTCCATGGACCTGCCGTAGCCGCGCTTCACGGTAGAGGTACAAGTACTTGGCGCGCGCTAACGCGGTCTGAGTGACGAGTTCACTCGTGTTGTTGTCATAGACCGCCTCTTGGTTCTGTTTGGCGCGGTCCCAGTCCACCTTAGCCGCATTCAACGTCGTCAATAATTGTTCATCGTACGTTGCTTTGGGGTGCTTGATCTTCTGTTTGCGTTTAAACATACTAACACCTCCGAATTACATCTCTTGGCGACCTTCAACCGCCTTAAACAGGGTCATTTCATCCGCATACTGAATATCACTGCCGACAGATAATCCGTGAGCTAGCCGCGTTACTTTGATGCCGGCGGGCTTAACTAGCCGTGAAATATACATCGCAGTGGCTTCACCCTCAGGCGTGGCGTTGGTCGCGATAATGACTTCTTTGATGGCTTCATTTTGCTGGAGCCGTTTCAATAAACTGGCAATGTTGATATCTTCCGGGCCCTTACCGTCGATTGGCGAAAGCACGCCATGCAGCACGTGATACAACCCGTTATACTCCTTGATTTTTTCCATCGCCATGACGTCCTTGGCTTCTTCCACCACCAGCACAGTGCTCTGGTCGCGCGACTTGTCCTTGCAAATCACACATGGATCGTCTTCAGTGATATTGCCACAAATACTACAAAAATGCAGGTCCCGTTTGGCCGCAATCAGCGACTTAGCGAACTCGGTGACATCATCACCGTTCATATCAATCGTATAGAACGCCAGCCGTGTCGCCGTCTTGCCCCCAATGCCGGGCAACTTCATGTAACTATCGATCAACTTCGCAATTGGTTCTGGATACTGCATGTGCTTACCTCGTTTTTACTGTAATCCCTTAGTATACTTGCCCATCGTGCTCTGTGTCTGGTCATCGACCTTAGTCAGCGCATCGTTGACTGCGGCTAAAACCAAGTCTTGTAACATATCAACATCATCTGGATCAACGGCGTCTGGGTTGATCGTAATATCTTGCATCTTCTTGTCGCCAGTGAAGGTCACTTTGACCATGTCGTCAGGCGCTGACCCGGTAAACGTCTGTTCATTTAGAGCAGCTTGTTCGGCCGTCATTTGGGCCTGCATCTTTTTCATTTGTTTCATCATGCTTTGCATATTTCCCATTCCACGCATCATAATTATCAGTTCCTTTCATGGTTAGTCTGGCTGAACCTCGACTAGGTCGCCAAACATGTTCTTCGCTTCTTCAACAACGGGTTCTTTGGCCGGTGCTTTTTTCTCAGGAGTGGCGCCACCCGGCTGATGAGTCGCCAAGTAATCCTTACGAATCTGCGGCCATTGCTCCTTAGGCACGTACACAATCTTGGGTGCTTGACCCATCAGGCGGTCCAACCCATTCCCCAGCGCATCAATCAGCGTCCGGTCATCGATGGCCTTTTGATAAAAGAACTCGTAATCAAAGGCAACCACGACGCCATCCGCACTCGCGGCTACCGGCTCAGCAATGTGCATCAACGCACGTTGAGTCACACTCAAGATATTCATCAAATCAGTCCAAACGTCTCGAACCTTCAATAAGTCATTCTTGGTTGCCGCACCCAAAATCGGATAGATTTGGCTAACGTTGACCTTTTTAACAGCTTGTCCGTTGCTCATACGTGGTTTCGCTGGTGCGGGTTTAGTGTTCCCACCACCTTGTGTCCGCAACGTCTTAACTTCATTTTGTAGCTGTTCAACTTGTTGTGCGAGCTTATGCACCGTTGGATCTTCTGGATTGACGGTCGCGGTAGCTACTGGCTGGGCGGTGGCCGTCTGACCATCCAACTGCGCGAGTTTGACCGTCAAGACTTCCAAGTAAACGTCGGGATGCGTCGTGAACCGCATCTGCTGCTGAATATCATTTAGTGTTTTGACCATCTGATACAAGACTTCGGCGTCGATTTCCTTGGCAAAAGCCTCAAACTGTTGATCATCTTCACCCATAGCCACACTGTCGACCATTTCAGGGGCCTGTTGATAGAGTAACACGTCTCGCGTATAACTAATCAAATCTTCGATGAAGCGGTTCGCATCTTTACCTTCTTGTAAGATTTCACGCATCGTCTCCAAGGCCGGTTTGGTCTCGTGGTGCGTCACCTGCGTCACATAATTGGCCAGCAACTGCTTGGTGACACTCCCAGTGACCATCAACGCATCATCTAGGGTGACCGTGTTATCCCCGAAGGAAATCACTTGATCCAAAATACTCAAGGCGTCCCGCATCCCACCTTCAGCGGCCGCCGCAATCACACGCAGTGCCTTTTCATCGTAGGTTACGCCCTTTTCATTCAGGATGTAGACCATCCGATCATAACTATCTTTGGCCGTGATCCGCCGAAAGTCAAAACGCTGGGTCCGCGAAATAATCGTTAGCGGAATCTTATGTGGTTCGGTAGTGGCTAAAATGAAGATGACGTTTGCCGGCGGTTCTTCCAGCGTCTTCAACAGTGCGTTGAACGCCCCGGTCGACAACATGTGGACTTCATCAATAATATAGACTTTATAATCCGCCTGGGTCGGTGCGTACTTGGCCTTATCACGGATATCACGAATTTCTTCGACCCCGTTATTGGAAGCAGCATCGATTTCGATGACATCGTTCAACTGCCCCTTGGTGATCGCCGTACACGTCTCACATTCATTGCACGGTTCACCGTCAACCAGATGGTGACAGTTGATGGCCTTCGCAAAAATCTTAGCTGCCGACGTCTTCCCAGTTCCCCGGGGACCTGTAAACAGATACGCATGGCTCGTCTGGTGGGTCATAATGGCATTTTTTAACGTCTGGGTAATCATTTGTTGCCCGACGATTTCATCAAAGCGTTGGGGACGCCAAACCCGATATAGTGCCCGATACATGCGATTCTTCCTTTCTTACATCAGTCATATTTATGTTTTGTTATTAAAAAATCATTTGGATGCTCATTGGATTGTTGCTCGTTAGCCGGTGCACATCCGACTACCAGGGCTGATTGTCAAACAACATTCGGTCAAATCTCAAATCATGATTGAAACGGACCCTTTATTAAGTTCAAAAGCCACCAGCTTAGAACCGCTGGAAACAGTGCAGGTTAGCGTAAACTTTCAGTGGTAGCTGCGTCCTACACCGGCTTCCAGGCATTCTGGGCAATGGCCGGAACGTGGTGGACACAGATTTAAGCCGACAAATCACGTCTTAAATACTGGTCTTTCACTAACCAAGCACAAGACGCTTGCTAAGTGAAATTTCACCACTGGGCCTTGCCCAGAATACCTTCCAGCCGGGACAGTATTCGAAAGGTGGACGTGTGCGAGCTCAACCTTTAGTGGAAAAGTCGTTGATTTTTGTACAACTATCATTTTGAAGTTCAACTGTAAGACTGGTTTCTGACAATCTCTAAGCTGTTCTATTCATGTTCCATGATATGAATTATCAATATCACTTAACATTGGCAGAATTTTCTTTATAACCGAGATGTAAAGGCCTTGAATGCCATAAATCATCATCGATACTGATCCAAAAGTTTGCCTGAAGGACCGGTCACCCAAAATTCAGTGAACAATTGTACCAAGATAGGTGGCCGTTCATCCGCCATTCGAGCGGCTTCCCGACTGGAGGGGCTGGCTGACAATGCTCAGTAGCCAAATTATTCTTAGTCGGAAGTGTTTTTCTTCCGGCTTAGAATAAGACTCGTATTTGAAATTGCGCAGTGGTCTTCTGCGTGAGTTCAAATCGATGTCGGCTTACGTTCCAGCAATTGTCAGCCGGCCCCGGAAGTCGGACTAGGGCGCATACCGGCTGACGAACAAGAATCCACCAACTAGCACATTCTAATCAGCGTTAATGCTGAACAATCACTGACACAACGGATGTTACATTACTATATTAATACCATCTGTATGTGAATGCGACCTCAACTCAGTGTGCACGACAAGTCGTGGTCCAGGCATCAGCCGTAAAAGCCAGTTAAGTTAAATAAAAAGCTCTCAACCGAATGGCTAAGAGCTGTTACATTTCATAAAAACAAAAGGCACAAGATGAAGCAAACTTAGTGCTGCTTCCTTCCGGACCTGACACGATTCGTAAATCCACCCTTGCCTTTTGGCCTTGCGGCAAATACTATAATACATGATTTTTCGGATAATTACCAGCCATCCGCCTAATTTTTTTCGGCAGCTGCTCGGCGGGCTTTCTTCGCCGCTTTCTTGCGTTTCCGAATGTCACGGAAGAAGTTTTCCAGCATCTCACCCGCTGGCCGTGCTAGAATGCGCTCATGGACCGTCACCTGATGATTCAAACGCGTATCATCCATCACTTGATACAAACTACGGACGGCGCCGGCTTTCGGATCCCGCGCACCAAAGTAAAGTTCTGGTACCCGGGCATTGATGATCGCGCCACTGCACATCAAGCAAGGCTCCAAAGTCACATAGAGTTGGCAATCTTCTAGCCGCCAACTATGCAAATACTCGCAGGCTTCTTGAATCGCAATGATTTCCGCGTGCATCGTCGCATCTTGACCATGCTCACGCAAGTTATGGCCGCGGCCAATGATTTCACCCTGGTGCACGATCACGGCTCCAATCGGGACTTCACCAATCAGGTAAGCCATTCGCGCTTCATGCAAGGCTTCTTGCATCCAGTCTTCCGCTGTTGGTTCTGCCACGACTATCCCTCCTTTACACTCTGCAATATATAGTAGCCTTTATCCTTTTTAATAATTTGACAATTACCAAAAGTGGCTTGCATCAACTTCTTGGCAGAGGGCGCCCCCTGCTTCTTCTGTAAGACAACGGTCAGGGTTCCGCCCACAGCGAGTCTTGAGCTAGCCCCGGTCAACATTGCATCAACGACGGCCTTACCTGCGCGTACTGGCGGGTTGGTCACAATGGCCGCATAGTTGGTCGCCGTGACCTGCTCGTAAACATCCGACGTAAAAATATTAACGTTGGTGATGCCATTTAAGGCAACGTTTTTACGCGCCAGACTCAATGCTAATTCGTTGACGTCGACCATATCGACAGTTCGTTCTGGCGACTGATACGCTAACGCCATCCCGATTGGCCCGTAGCCGGTCCCCAAATCAAGAATCGGCCCATCCGGCAAATCGGTAACGTCAAAGGCCGCAATTAGCGTCCGCGAGCCATAGTCCACCGTCCGCTTAGAGAAGACGCCGTTGTCCGTCGTAAATTTAAATTGGTGATTAAAAATTTCAAAATTCCACTGCTTTTCATCATGCACAATATCCGGATTGTGTGTATAATAATAGTTGGTCATATTTATTTTCCTCTGAATTTCTGGTCTATATCTATGATAACTGATTCAACGAGTGAACCACAAATAATTTAAAAAAACTTTTTGTCGGTTAAAGGCTGACACTGACACAACATCTAGGGTTTGTGATTTTTACCACACCCAAGATGTTGTGTTTTTTGATTGTTTTTTTCACCACATGTTGTATACTAAATTTATCAGAAAAACGAGTTAGGATGATGAAAGATGAAAAAAGTTACCGTATTTACTAAAAACAACTGCATGCAATGCAAGATGACTAAGAAGTTCCTCACGGCGCACAATATCGCCTTTGAAGAAAAGAATATCAACACGAATCCTGAATACGTGGATTACTTGAAAGATCAAGGCTTCCAAGCAGTTCCCGTTGTTGAAATCAATGGCGAAGACAGTATTTCTGGCTTCCGTCCCGATGCTTTAAAACAATTAGCTGTCTAGTTTACCCGCGCTTTTTTGCGTGGTTACATAGCTGGTTTGTCTTACAAAATATCATGAACGACCCACAATCAGTTGGACGATGATTGTGGGTCGTCGATTTTGCCAGTCACTATTATTATATTGTAGAAAGAGGATTCCTTATGACCTTAAAAGATTTAAAAGACGTCACGTATTATGACTTGAATAATGAGATCAATATTCCCGTTAATAATCAGATTCCACTCAATAAAGACCAAGATGCACTCGCGGCCTTCCTTGAACAAAACGTTAAGCCCAACACGATGACCTTTGATAGTCTCAAAGCCCGGTTTGACTACTTACGTGAACACAACTATTTGGAAACCCCTGCCATCGACAAATATGATTTTAGCTTCATTGAAAAGCTTTACGATTACTTGCGGTCCCAAGATTTCCATTTCAAGACATTCATGGCCGCCTACAAGTTTTACGCCCAATACGCGTTAAAGACTGACGATGGCGACTACTACTTGGAAAACTTCATCGACCGGGTCGCAATGAACGCCCTCTACTTTGCGGACGGTGACGAAGGTCTTGCCATGGATTTGGCTGACGAAATCATTCATCAACGTTACCAACCGGCAACACCGAGCTTCTTAAACGCTGGTCGCGCTCGCCGTGGCGAATTGATTTCTTGCTTCTTGATTCAGTCGACGGATGACATGAACTCGATTGGCCGGACCATCAACTCCGCACTCCAGTTATCACGAATCGGTGGCGGGGTCGGTATCAACCTCAGCAACTTGCGGGGTGCCGGCGATCCCATTAAGCATATCGATGGCGCTGCTAGTGGTGTCGTTCCAGTCATGAAGTTATTGGAAGATAGTTTCTCATACTCCAATCAATTAGGACAACGCCAAGGTGCCGGGGTCGTTTACCTCAGTGTCTTCCATCCAGACATCATTTCCTTCCTCTCTGCTAAGAAGGAAAACGCCGATGAAAAGATTCGGTTAAAGACATTGTCACTCGGTGTAACGGTTCCTGATAAGTTCTATGAACTAATCAAGGCGGACGCTGACATGTACCTGTTTAGCCCTTACGGCGTCGAACGTGAATATGGGGTCCCATTCTCATACGTCGACATCACTAAGGAATACGACAACATGGTCCAAAATCCGAACATCCGTAAGACTAAGATCAAGGCGCGTGACCTTGAAAATGAAATCAGTAAGTTACAACAAGAATCTGGTTACCCATACGTTGTCAACGTGGACACCGCTAACCGCGACAATCCAATCGATGGCAAAATCGTCATGAGTAACTTATGTTCTGAAGTGATGCAGGTCCAAACACCATCACTGATCAACGATCAACAACAATATGAAAAACTCGGTACCGATATCAGCTGTAACCTGGGTTCAACGAATATCGTTAACTTAATGGCTTCCCCTGACTTTGGTCACTCCGTTGAAGCGATGGTTCGGGCCTTGACATTTGTCACTGACCACTCCAACGTTGACGTTGTGCCTTCGATTCAAAAAGGGAACCATCAGGCCCATACAATTGGTTTAGGTGCGATGGGGCTACACGCCTACTTCGCTAAGAACCATATGGAATATGGGAGTAAAGAAGCGGTTGACTTCACGAACATCTACTTCCTACTCTTAAACTACTGGACACTCAAGGCTTCTAACGAAATCGCTCGTGAACGCCACGAAACTTTCGTTAACTTTGAAAAGTCGAAGTACGCGGATGGAACGTACTTCGACAAGTACACGACTCAAGATTGGCAACCAAAGTACGACAAGACGGCCGCCCTCTTTGATGGTATCTTCATTCCAACCAAAGCAGATTGGGAAGCCCTCAAGGAAGCTGTCATGCGCGATGGCCTTTACCACCAAAACCGGATGGCAGTCGCTCCAAACGGCTCGATTTCTTACATTAATGATACGACCGCTAGCTTGCACCCAATCATCAATCGGGTCGAAGAACGGCAAGAAAAGAAAATTGGTAAGATTTATTATCCCGCTCCTTACCTATCTAATGATACAATTGGTTATTATAAGTCAGCATATGATACAGATATGCGCAAAGTCATCGACGTTTACGCGGCTGCTCAGCAACACGTTGATCAAGGGATGAGTTTGACACTCTTCATGCGTTCAACGATTCCAGCTGGCTTATACGAATGGAAAGATGGTCGCACTGATAAGATGACCACGCGGGACTTGAACATTTTACGGAACTACGCCTATCATAAAGGGATTAAGTCCATTTACTACATCCGGACCTTTACCGACGATGATGGTGAAGTTGGCGTAAATGAATGTGAAAGCTGCGTAATCTAGTATCTTAGATCTCTAGGAGGATAACAAATGGCAACAGACTTGGCTTACTACCAAAAACTGCTCAGTAATGGCAACTATAAGGCAATTAACTGGGATCAAGTTTCAGATGCAATTGATAAAAGTACCTGGGAAAAACTAACGGAACAATTCTGGTTAGATACCCGGATTCCGGTCTCCAACGATATGGCAGACTGGCGTGAATTAGATGATGACCATCGTTGGGTGGTTGGACATGTGTTCGGCGGTTTGACACTGCTTGACACCTTACAATCACAAGATGGCTTGCAAGCACTTCGTCGAAACGTCTTAACGTCTCACGAAACGGCCGTTTTAAACAACATCCAATTCATGGAATCAGTCCATGCAAAGAGTTACTCAACGATTTTTGAAACGTTGAATACGCCTGACGAAATCAACGAAATCTTCGACTGGAGTGACAGTGAAGAATTCTTGCAAACTAAGGCCCAATGGATCTACAAGCTTTACGATAATATCGATGAAGACCCATTGAAGCAAAAAGTAGCGAACGTCTTCTTGGAAACGTTCCTGTTCTATTCCGGTTTCTACACACCGCTATATTACTTGGGTCATAACCAATTACCAAACGTCGCTGAAATCATCAAATTGATTTTACGGGACGAAAGTGTTCATGGCACTTACATTGGTTACAAGTTCCAATTAGGCTTCAAGAACCGTTCTGAAAAGCAACAAGCCGAATTCAAAGACTGGATGTTCGACTTCCTCTACAAGCTTTACGAAAACGAAGAAAACTACGTGCACCTCGTTTACGATCAAATTGGCTGGTCAGATGAAGTTTTGACCTTCAGTCGTTACAACGCCAACAAAGCCTTGATGAACTTGGGTCAAGACGCCCTCTTCCCAGACACGGCAGAAGACGTTAACCCAGTCGTCATGAACGGGATCTCAACGGGGACTTCTAACCACGACTTCTTCTCACAAGTTGGGAATGGTTACCGGTTAGGTCAAGTTGAAGCCATGCAAGATACCGACTACGATATTGGTGAACCAGACGACTAAAGCGTCTCGTCAGTACGAACGTTGTTAGTTGGTATCACGGTGTTATTAATTAAAATGCGGCTCGGTAGCGAGTCGCATTTTTGCTAGGAAAATTTCTTTTGGGGGTCGTTTCAAATGGCAATTCATAATATTTGTGTCTTTTGTGGGTCCAACTCTGGTTTGGACCAAAATTTTAGTGATAAGACGGTCGCGCTAGGCAAATACCTCGCTGCCAATGATTATCAACTGGTCTATGGTGGGGGTGACCATGGCCTGATGGGGAAAGTCGCCAAAGCAACGATGACGGCTGGTGGGCGTGTAATTGGTATCATTCCCCACTTTCTCGTCGAACGCGAACTCGCTTTTAAAGAAGTGACGACGTTCATCGAAACGCGCACGATGACGGAACGGAAAGAAAAGATGTTGCATCTCGCCGACGCATTCATTGTCTTGCCCGGCGGCTTCGGGACGTTTGAAGAATTCCTGCAGATGCTCTCATGGAGTCAGATGGATATTCATCAAAAACCAATCGCCCTGTACAACATTGACGGCTTTTACGATGACCTAGTCAATATGCTGCAAAAGACCGCCGATTTGGGCTTTGCACCAGAAGCGAACCTTGACCTGTTTATTAACGGTCATGATTTGGACGAAATCTTCGACGGCTTCCAGCACTTTAAACACGTCCTACCGCCTAAATATACGAATTAAGCCGCTCGCCATACCATTATTCGCGTAGCGCTACGACGCAATGACAACCAAAAAGGACCCGACGTACACGTCTAATTGAAAGACGGTGCGTCGGGTCTTTGATTATTTGCGAATCCACGTTAATGGCCAGCCAACCTAAAATAAAAACACGCCGTCACCGCAAGCAACGACGTGTCCCATTCAATTATTTCAACCGCTTAAAGAGCCACACTGGTCGCCGATGATCAGATTTATGCACCCGCGTATTCACCACCTGTAGCAACTGTAAGATGGTGAATATCAGCGAATTACGTTTACGGTAGGCGATGTACTTCGGCGCCCAATCCGTCACATATTTTTCCTTATAGGAACGTAGCCCTTGGAACCCATATAGTTGGTACCCGTACTCATAAATCAAGTGGGCAATCTTTTCTTGAATAAAACTATACCGGGAGACGCCGACGCCGGATAATGGCGCCATTCCCATATTGAAATAGGCATAGCCGTCATCGCGCGCTTGCTCAAATAAGTGCACGAACACCGTATCCATGATGCCGGATGGTGCAGCCTTACTTGAACGCATTAAGTCAATCGAGGTCGTTTGGTGATTCCCTTGCGGCATGATGTTGGCGAAAGCAACGATCCGGTGCTCAGGATCATACACGACGGCGATGGGCGCCTGATTCAAGTACGACTCATCAAAGAAGCCCAGCGAGAAGCCTTTTTCCGTCTCACCGGCTAGCCAACTATCTGAAACGGCCCGCAGCTCGGCCATGACTTCTGCGCTAAACGGCGGTTGCAAGACCGCAAACTCATATTGATCACGCGCAAACTTATTCATTAACGCGCGTTCACCGCGAAGTCGTTTACCAGCCAGACTGAAATCAGCCAGTTTAACATGGCCCTCCTCACCCGTTTTGATGAAGTCAAAGCCCATCTCATGCAGCCGCATTGTCAGCGTCTCGTTGATTTCATAAAAGACCAGCGAGCAGCCATCACTATCGGCATCGTCTAGCAATTGCTCAAGCGCCGCCTGGAGCACCGCTTGATTGCCAAACGGCTCACCCATGATAATTAATTTATCCGCCTTGAGCTGATACAAGAAGATGAGTTGGTCTTGGCCATCGACTTGGTAATAGTAAGCTAACTTATCATTCAAGTAAGCTAAATGTGAGATCTCATTACCACCATAGTTGTCGATCACCTGCTTGACCCGCGCGGCATCCACCGTTTGTTGTAAGCGCTGGTTGTGACCGCTGGCAAAATACCGATACATCAGGACTAAAATCATGGCAGCCAGGACGAGGCCCAGCACCCCGAACAACCAGAGTTTCTGTGATGGGAAAAATAGTGCTTCTGGAACCGCGTGTCGATGATGGATCTGCGGCGCGTTGTAGACCCCCACGATCGTATACAACACAAAGGTGACGACGTAGACACACCCGACCCACAGCGTCTGTCCCCACGAAAAGGCCATCCGGTCGCGATAATAAGCGTGCCGTGACAGTGCCACCAACGCCAGGATAATAACTAGGAAAATAATAAACTTCATTGAAATTGCGTCATAAACGACTAGCCAGCGAATCGTATTCAAGATCGCGACCAGTAAGACGATCACGGTCGGCCAAAACGCGCGTTTAACACGTCCCGCCGTTCCCAACGCGACCCCAATCAGCAGAAATGCCATGATGATACTACTTGCTTGATTAATGAAAAAGAACGTGTACGGGTAGAACTGCAAGAACAGTTTATTATTGTACGCGAAGTTGGGAACCGTCGACATGAGCAGCATCAAAAAGCCAGAGACGTACAGAAAGACCGTCAAGACCATCTGAGCCCCCCGTTGCAAGGCTTGCTTAGGAATTCCTGCCAAACGCACGTTGAGCCGATGTCCCGTGTCATGGACGAATAGCACCAGCCCAATAGCAAACGGAATAATATAGTAGAACAATCGATAGAACAACAGCCAGGCGACAGCATCTGGGCGCGAAACGCCGACCGCTGCCAGGCCAAAAATCATAAAGACGTCAAACGAGCCGATTCCCCCGGGCACCATTGAAACTTCACCGACGACCGAAGCAATCACGAATAACGGGACGACCGCTGCAAAGTCGATTGGCAGCCCCATAAAGTTCCCAATCAGCAAGAAGAATAGCACGCAGCCGGTCCACTCACCGAATGAGCCACTCAATAAGCGCACGACATTACCTAGTGTCAAGCCATCAAAAAATTCCGAATCATTGACCCGAGTGAAAATAAAGATCGCCGGAAAATACAAAGCCCCACCGACGAGCCAAATCCAGTAAGTGCCATACATTTGACCAATGCCGAACCCGTAAACTAGGACCAGCGAAATCATACAGTACAGTGATAGACCCGAGACTAAAAATAATGCGATTTTAGAAATTGCAAATACGATCTGTTTTTTAGTCGCTTCACGGTTATAAAAGTTAGCGCGCAAGGACGCCCCCAGCACGCCACCAAAACCACCAATATTTGTAAATGTATTAGTGATCCACCCCGCTTTTAGAATATAGCCCATTGAATAATGATTGGGCAAAAACTTCGTAATCATGACATCATATGTCAGCATCGGCGTGACGGCAATAATCCCAATCACGACCATACTCAATAGATGCCACCAACTTTGCGAAGCCAGTGCGGTCGCCAACTGCGCACCGCTGACCTCCTTCGCAATTTTGCCGACTTCTGAAATCACAAATAACAGGACGGAGAACACAAATAGCGCTTTAATGATCCCCATGCGTTTATTGATTGCCGCCCCGATTTTCTGTAACCTTGCCTTCAAAAAAATTCCCCCATCTGGTCTATTTGTTCCTATTATCGCAATCTTAGCCTGTTTATACAACCGTTATCGGCGTTTTACGACGTCCGAGTACCCGATTGAACTAATAATTTAACATTACTAACTTTAAGCTGAACCGCAGGACTTTACCAGCAATTTGCAACCAGGCGGCGATCCCCAATCAAACCACTTGATTCTCCAGACCGCAGTCCACTAGTATTCTGAGAGTCAATCCACCTTTACCCGCGGTTACCGTTTCTGTATAATAATATTTATATACTTACCAAGGGGGAGACACACATGCACCATGCTAAACAGCTTGCAATTATCTTTGCGAGTTTATTCATTTTAACGGGCTGCACCACGACTGCGCAAGATTCTGCCAAGCAGACCAGCACTAAAACACAGGTGGTACGCGTCACGAAGCGGACTAAGGCCAACAAGACTGCTTGGGCCAAAGCACGCGCGGCTAGCCGGGCAAACGCCGCGTCAGCGAAGGCGCTCAGCTCAAGTGAAAAGCAACTCTCACTGGCCGCGAGTCAAGCTGATTCACAATCTGATCAACTCGCAAGTTCCACCGCTGCGGTCAAGGCTTCTTCACGTGCCGCATCGAAATCCGCTGCTAGCGTTGTCGTAGCCGCATCGGAGTCACAGTCCAAAGCGGCATCAGAAGCTGCGAGCGAATCTAAACAAACGGCCCAAAGCCAGACTGCTTCCACTCAGACCAGCCATGCCAACCAAGTCTCGGGTGATACCAACACTGCACAAGCAGGTCGCATCGTCGGTAATCGCAATTCAAAGATTTACCACGTTGAGACGGGTCAGAATTACCGGATGGCGGGTAAAAATGCGGTCTACTTTAGTACAGAAGCTGAGGCACAAGCTGCCGGCTACCGCAAGTCACTACGTTAGGGGGAAGCACATTGGGAATCATCGGAACACTTATTTTATTGGCCGCAATCTACTGGGGGTGGCGGAGCTATCGCCATTATCCCGGACAACAATGGTGGCGGCACGGTTGGCCAGCGCTACTCTTATTGCTCGTCAGTATCGGGCTCTTTAGTCTACCGGGGAAGCAGGCACAACCGACAGTCAAAACGAAGACCGTCACCAAAACGCACCTAGTTACCGCAACCAATGATCAAAAATTGACGGCGCTTCAAGAAGCGAACTCGGCCTCTGCTAGTAGTTTAAAGCAAGCTGCTAAGCAATTATCAAAAGATAAAACACAAGTCGATAATCAGAAGAAAAAGAATCAACAAGCTGGTGCAACGTCCAAAACGGCCGCAACCACCACGACTGGCAGTAATCCAAGTAACGCAGCGTTGGCCAACAAAGCCTACGCGGGTCAACAGACGATCACTGTCAATCAAAATCAGCCGGCATTTAGTCGTGACGACCTTAGTACCAGCCGCGGCGCCTGGCAAAAATACGGCGACTTAGATCAACTGAACCGGGTCACGGCTGCCAACGCCCTACTCAACCAATCGCTGATGCCTAAGACCGAACGTGAGGCGCTCAACGTCCAACCAACTGGCTGGCATAATAAACGAATCAGCAGCGGTTGGCTCTATAATCGCAGTCACTTGATTGGTTACCAGTTGACTGGTCAAAATAATAACATCAAAAATCTGATGACCGGAACTCGCACCTTGAACGACCCCGAAATGACGACTTACGAAGACCAAGTTGCGGACTATTTGAAAGCCAGTCCCAATAACTACGTCCGCTACCAAGTAACGCCAATTTTCAAGGGCAACGAATTGTTAGCTCGTGGCGTTCAGATGCGTGGCCAATCAGTTGGCAGCAACGCCGTTAGTTTTAATGTTTATATCTTCAACGTTCAGCCTGGGATGACGCTGAATTATAATGATGGGACTAGTTCGGTGAGTCACTGATTGGGTGGATTGCTATGCGTTAAATAAAACTGGAAGTGACGCTCACTTCCAGTTTTTTTGCGTATTTAGTTAATGACGGGTGGTTGATACTATCATTGAAGAGACCGGAAATAACAAATTTAGTATTAAGACGGCTAATACGGGGTCATCACGTACAGTCACTGGCTTAACCACGCAAAAAGAATGGTGTCTATTCTGATCAGAAAATTGACCTGAACATTTTAATACAATATAATAGAGAAAATGAGATGGTTGGTAATCAGCGATGATAAGCCGACTAGAACAAAAGGCATTTTCTTCTATTAGGAGAGGATGCCTTTTTTCTTTGACAAAATCGAACAATCGGTTTATCCGGGTTTCAAGGGCAACGAACTGTTAGCCCGTGGTGTTCAAATGCGTGGTCAATCTGTTGGCAGCAATGCCGTTAGTTTTAACGTTTATATTTTCAATATTCAGCCTGGGATGACGCTGAATTATAATGATGGGACTAGTTCGGTGAGTAGCTGACATGTACATTCGGAATCCATAGTCGCTCATATATCAAAATACCCAACAAGTGTAGTATAGTTGTCTACAAGGTAGCCGCATAATGAAAAATGTTACTAACATGCCTGCTCTCAGCTTAATACGGTAGTAGCAAAAGAACTGTTGCTAAACTTCAATGTGAGGTTAAGCAGCAAATGACGCGTTCATAGTTAGATAAAGTGTTATGCTGAAAATGATTACGAAGTAGCCGATGATTTGAGAATTTGGGCAATGATATCTACGATTTATCTACGATTTGCACACTATAATGTACAACATAAACATCCTAAGCACCCATAGTACAGCGTTTATGCTTCATCTTACTCCTTTTAATTTATCTACGTTTTAACTGATATATGGAGAAAACTCAACATGGAAAAATTACCAATAGAAAACGCTCACCTTGAATATAAGAAAGCCTCTAGTTCTGTACCAAGAGATTGTTGGGAAACTGTAAGTGCTTTTGCTAATACAGATGGTGGCGTAATAATACTTGGAGTTACTGAGACTAAAAAGTAGACTTTCATGCTGAGAAGGATCAAATACTGAGACTATCATATGTCCCCCCTGCAGCAAATGATAACGCTAGTGTAGTTTAATGGCAAAACAACGGTTTTTCAAGTTGTAGTTGCGGGTTCGATTCCCGTTACTCGCTTTGAACCAGACGTCCTTTATCAGATTTCAAAACGGAACACTCACAAATGCATAAGCTTTTTAGCTCATCGGGAAGATATTGTTCGTGTTCTAAACCCGTCGATTTCGACGGGTTTAAAAATGGAAGTTAATATAATGGCACTTGATAGAGAAATTATTAATGCAAATGGAACGCAAGTTGAAGTATTTAGGAACAATGACTTAAATGCGGAACTCATAAAAAACAACATTTCAGAGTTTGAGCGGACTCATATGTCTAAAAATATGGCAAAAGATCACATGAAAATACTATTGAGTAACAGAGCCAGCATGAGACAGCCGCGAACTTTAAAAGATCGTAAGTCACCAAAAAGCTTAATTAAAAGCCGGATTTAAAGTTCCCAGCAAGTATAATAACTTTCAAGTTGAGTTACTGGAGATTTCAGAACCAACTGTTTAACTTTAATCCGTCAGGAGGTGGATACTGATATGGACACTAATCAATTACTTAATGACTATATGAGTTGGTTAAGAGGCCAATGTACAATTAAAAAACTCGACCAAGCAGACGAGGTGACAACCCCGTTCTTGAATATGATTGGTGACAATATGCGACTCTATGTTGAGCGACTCTCTGATAGCAAGCTGCGTTTAAGCGATGACGGCACGACACTTGAAAATCTATTGTTATATGGTATTAATCTGAATTCTCCGATGCGGAAACAAATCATGAAAGAAACAACGCACCGTTATAATGTAGACTTGTTTGACGATGTTTTATCTGTTACGGGTACATCTGCCAATTTCCCGTTAATGAAACAAAATCTTCTGGCAGCAATGGTCACGATAAACGATTTATCAATTACCAAAAAAACAAATATTGAACGGTTATTCTTTGACGAAGTTTTTACCTTCATGCAAGATCGAGACTTTGGCGGCTTGCCTCAATATCAAATTTCTGGTAAAAGTGGCGTCGATTACATTATCGATTATACAATTCCACCCAAAGAAAAGAAGCCAATGAGATTAATCAATTTTCAAAATCGAATTAGTTTCAATCAGGTGGTTGTCAATGCCTATCAATATAGAGATATTGCAACCAGAAGTCATAAAATCGCTAGCGATATTAGCTACGCCATTATTTACAATAATTCAGAAGGTTCAGTGACAAAACGTGCCGAACAAATTGCACGTGACGCCAATATAAGCTTACTTTCTTGGTCAGATAAAAGTCATATTCTTGAGCTCAAATAAAAAGAGTATGTGACGCTTCCCTTTTTTTGCGAAGTGTGGCATACTCTTTTTTCATTTAAACACAAACAAATCAAAGCTTGTGAAAATTCGGATACAAAAATAATGTACCCGATTTGTACCCGAATCACTCCGAAATGTACTAGATTCTATCATAAATGGTGGTACAAAAAAACCGGACACACCACAATAACAGCAGTGTATCCGGTTCGATGACGTTCCGTTAAGTAAGAATTACTTAAGGGTAACGACACCACCAACTTCTTCAAGCTTAGCTTTCATATCGTTGGCTTCGTCTTCTGAAACGCCTTCCTTGATGATTGAAGGTACGTTGTCAACAAGACCCTTAGCGTCTTTCAAGCCAAGACCAGTGATATCACGAACGGCCTTGATAGCCTTAACCTTTTGGTCACCGGATTCAGTTAATTCAACATCGTATGAATCCTTAGCAGCGGCAGCGTCGCCACCAGCAGCACCGGCAACAGCAACAGGAGCTGAAGCTGAGACATCGAATTCTTCTTCGATAGCCTTAACTAAGTCGTTTAAATCTGAGATTGAAGCTTCTTTTAATGAGTCGATAATAGCATCTTTATCAAAAGCCATTTTTTGTTCCTCCATTTTATATGAACTTATTTTTTATTTTTTTAACACACTGACAGCTGATTAAGCTGCGTCTTCGTCGCCTTTTTCAGCAACCGCCTTAACAGCGTATGCAACGTTACGAACAGGTGCTTGTAACAAGTTGGCAATCGTAGCCAATAATTCTTCACGTGATGGCATCGTAGCGTATTCTTGAACAGTTTCAAGATCTGCAACTTTACCTTCGATAACGCCACCCTTTAATTGAAGAGCGTCCGCAGTCTTCGCGAAGTTAGCCAAGATCTTTGCAGGAGCAACTGGGTCTTCTTCAGAGAAGGCAACGGCAGTAGGACCAGCAAATACAGGTTTTAAGTCTTCAAATCCGGCCTTATCAGCGGCACGCACCATGATCTTGTTCTTGATAACGCGCATTTGAACACCGGCATCACGTAATTGCTTACGTAAATCAGTTACTTCTGCAACCGTCAAACCACGGTAATCAACAACGATGGCTGATACTGAGTTCTTTAATTGTTCTGCAACTTCTTCGACTTCTTGTGCTTTAACAGCAATTGTTTCTTTACTCAACAGATTCACCTCCCAGAATTTTGGTTCAGGGATTTATAAAAAAATCCCTATGTCCACCAAGACATAGAGAAAAAACAATGTCCTCGGCAGGTAGATTAAGGCCGTTAAGCCGCCTGAGTCTTAGGTAGAGATATTACTTAACCTCTAGTAATCTATCACAGATCACCCACGGGGTCAATTGTTTTCAGAAATTAATCCTTAAAATGATGCTAAGTCAACACGTACCGCTGGGGTAAAGGTTGATGTCACAACTAAGTTTTGGATATAAGTCCCACGTACTGAGGCAGGACGAGCTTTAACGATGGTGTCTTCAATCATCTTGAAGTTGCCAACCAGCTTGTCAGTATCGAATGATACCTTGCCAACAGGAACGTGAACGTTACCGTCACGGTCAGTCCGGTAAGTCACCTTACCAGCTTTTGAATCGTTAACGGCTTTAGCAACGTCCATCGTAACCGTACCAGTCTTAGGGTTAGGCATTAAGCCTTTAGGTCCAAGAACCCGACCTAAACGACCAACTTGGGCCATCATGTCAGGGGTAGCGATTGCGACGTCAAAGTCTAACCAACCGTCTTGAATTTTTTCAACAAGGTCAGTTTCGCCAACAAAGTCAGCACCGGCTTCTTGAGCTTCTTTAGCCTTGTCACCCTTAGCAAAAACGACAACGGTTTGATCTTTACCGGTACCGTTAGGAAGGACAACCGCGCCACGAAGTTGTTGGTCGGCTTGCTTTGTATCGACGTTTAATTTGAAGGCAACTTCAACAGTTGCATCAAACTTTGCGAAATCCATTTTTTTGACCAAGTCTACCGCTTCAGTTACATCGTAAGCTTTGTCACGATCAACTAGCTTAGCGGCTTCTTGGTATTGTTTACTTTTCTTTGCCATCTAAGTGTTTTCCTCCTTGCAAATGTGGTTCAAACGGAGATTTCCTCCCACTTGACACATTCATTTTGATGAAGTGTCCGACATACTCAACAGTACTGAATTAGCCTTCGACGGTGAATCCCATACTCCGAGCAGTACCTTCGATCATGCGCATTGCTGCTTCAACATCAGCTGCGTTTAGATCTTGCATTTTAGTTTCGGCGATTTGCTTAACTTGATCCTTGGTTACAGTTGCAACCTTCTTCGTGTTAGGTTCACCGGAACCATGTTCAACACCGGCAGCTTTCTTTAATAGAACGGCAGCAGGTGGGGTCTTAGTGATGAAGTCGAATGAACGATCTTCGTACACTGTAATCACCACGGGAATAATCATACCTGCTTGATCAGCGGTACGAGCATTGAAATCCTTTGTGAAGCCCATGATATTGATACCTGCTTGACCTAAAGCTGGTCCAACTGGCGGAGCAGGTGTTGCTTTGCCCGCAGGAATTTGTAATTTAACAACGTTAGCTACTTTTTTAGCCACGAGACATTCCTCCTTAGTCCGTGATGTGGTAAATGGAGCTGAGTTTTTGCTCCTCCCACGTAAACGTGCATACGTGACGCACAAACATCATTGTAGCATATCTATTTTTCACCATCAACCTTTTTTGTGGTATCCGGATATAAAAACTGAACAATTTGCCGGTCAACTTCATAATTCTCATGCAACCGCGAATGACGCGCATTCTTCCCATGAACGACAAATTCTTGGTACTGATCACGTGTCGGCCGGAGTAAGAACCGTAGCGATAACGCACTGTTGAGTGCCACCGCGCCATCACTTTGTGCCGCATCACCGATGTTACCCGCGATATTCAAATATGAAATCGTATTGGGCAGCCGCTGCAGCGTCCGTAAGAAATAATTATAAACTGGCGTCGTCTTGGTCGGGCCAGTCGCAGTTAACGGATGGTTCTCAATCGGATACGTATTTTGACCGACTTCACTATCATTGAATGGCGCCCCAATCGTGACGACTTTGCGGACCTCCGGCAAATTCACGAGTTTGGCCGCCGTCGTCAAGTATTGGAAGAGCACCACGCCACCCATGGAATGGGCAACCAAATTAATGGTCTGGACATGCTCATGAGCGATTAAATATTGCACGACCGCCAAGACGCCCGCGGCTTGTTGCCGGACTGCCACGCGCGGGGTCGCAAAGATTAGCTGCACCATTGGTCGATAGTCATCCAGCTCGCCAGTCACGTGCGGGTGATTATGGCGATCAATCATGACCACCAACGATTTGTTGGCAATCTCACCGGCCGTGAAGCGTTGAAGCATGCCACCGAATGAGAATCGGTTACCCGCATATCCTGGGATAAACAGGGTCACCGCGCTATCATCCGCCGTCTGCGCAGGCTTGGCTACTTTCAAATGCTGAGGCCGACCGTATTGCCAAAATTTAAACGAAATTCGACTGATGACGCCGAGCACAATGACGCCGATGATGACTAAAATCACTTCTGCCAAGATGGTCCACCAGCTTACTTATCATTAAGATTAATTATTGAATCTGATCAACCTGATCAAAGTCTAATTCCGTACTCGTCTCACGACCAAACATGTTGATGTTGACCTTGAGCTTCATCTTTTCATTATCAATTTCGGTGATTTCACCTGAAAGGCCTGAGAAAGCACCGTCGATAATCGTCACTTGTTCGCCGACTTCGACGTTCAATTCCGTATGACGTGCGCTCATTCCTAATTGATGAAGGATCTGTTCAGCTTCTTCTGGCAACAATGGGGTTGGCTTACTACCTTGTCCATGAGAGCCTAAGAACCCAGTGACACCAGGTGTGTTACGAACAATGTACCAAGCTTGGTCTGTCATAACCATTTCAACCAAAACGTAGCCTGGGAAGATTTTCTTCATTTCAACTTTGTCTTTCCCATTCTTCACTTCATGGGCTTCTTCTTCAGGCACAACGACCCGAAAGATGTTATCTTCCATTCCCATGGATTGAATCCGGGATTCCAAGTTAGAACTAACCTTATTTTCATAACCAGCGTAGGTATGTAAGACATACCATCTTTTTTCAACAGACTCGACCATTATGATTCTCCTTTAAAAATGTCTTGAGGCAAAATAAAAAAACCTCGTTTACACGAAGTTTTCTTTCATTGCTATTATTATAACAAATTATGATTTAAAAAGCCATTAATGCCAGCTCGTCAACATCTGTAATAATAATTGAATAATCCAATCAAACAGTGCGAAGAATGCCACGAAGAACAATGAAGTTGAAACCACTGTCCATGAGTCGCGACGGTTTTCGCGCCAAGTTGGCCAGGTGACTTTCTTCATTTCGCGTCCAACTTGACCAAAAAATTTAAATAAGCGCATTTCTAATCCCCCTACCGCGTTTCACGATGAAGTGTATGTTTGCCACAATATTTACAAAATTTTTTAACTTCTAAGCGGTCAGTTCGATTTGGGTTAGCATCGATCGTGTAGTTCCGAGAACCACAAACGGTACATGCTAATGCAACTTTTTTCTGTGCCATCGACAAAACCTCCATGATAAATCAGGTATAACATTAGCATGGAATTTTTCGAATGTCAATTTCAGGATGCTGAGCGTAAGAGCGCTCGCAGCTTTTTTCGACACCGGTCGATCGCATTGATGACCTGTGGTACTTCGACATGATAATGTACCGCAATGCTTTCAGGCGAACGCCCCGCCAACAAATCAGCAAAAACGGCGCCTTCAAATGTCGAACAAATTAGGCCAAATGTACGAATCTGATCGCGCACATATACAACATCCAGTGTCGACAATGATGCTGTTTGAAGCTCGACAATGGCTTGCTCGTCGTCAGCATCCAGCGGGACTAGCTCACCGTCCGGACGACGTTTTTGTGCCTGCGCCTGCCGAATACAATCAATAATCTGATGCGTCAATAAAGCACGGAAATACACGCCAAAAGGACAATTTTGGGCTTGTTGATACTTCTGAGTGGCTCGATAAATCGCAATCCGCCCCTCTTGATACCAATCATCCGTCTCGAAATTTGGAACGTAGTAGTGCTGTCGCAACCGCCAAACGACCGGCTGATATTGAACAGCCAAGACCTCAATACTGAGACTATCTCCAGTTGCTGCTAAGGCAATTAATTGTTGCTCATCCATATGACGTTCCTACTTCCACTTAGTTTCAGAAACCGCACCCCTGAGCATCTGTAACACATAATATACGGGGTTATTCACGGCGTCACAAGCGAACGAATGTTTTTATTTTGAGCTGATTTGACGGGTATTAAATTGATAATACCGACTTATCAAAATAACCTGAGCATCAACACAAGAGCAGTGGATATCACGATATCGCGGCCCTGATGACCACAGCAGTTCTGTGCCAGAATTATCTGCGCGATGTACTCATTTTAAAACGTCTCATTTTGTTACTTTGCGTGACGCATAACTAGCATCATAATCGGAAAATTGTCTGAGCACCTCTCGCGCATCACCTAGCCTTCACAATACCAAACCGGTAACCTGTTCAGCACTTATTTATGATGATGTTTGACGTGATTGCGTTCCAACTGCTGACGATACTGGTCGAGCGCGGTCAATTGTGCTTCATTCCAAGGTGATTTACGCACTGAGCCTAAATCCTGCGTCCGAACAGCCGTATGCCGGACATCCTTTAACGCCGTGTGGACGCGTTTACGTAATTCTAAAGCCGGCACACGTAAGGCACCCTCAGAAAAAATCACCCACTGTTCGGCCTGGTCACTCGTGGCGACCGTCACTTGAAGCACCCGCGACTGTTTTTCAGCCGCATACTTTTCAATATAGCTGTCAGCCGTCTGGTCCTTACTCGTCCAGATGATTTCCAAATCCGCCTGGCGATAGCTCTTAGAGTTACCTGGAACGTACATCGCATCAAACACTAGGCTGATATTGAGACCCGTGATTTTCTTATATTCAGTTAACATGCTGATTAACTCATCGCGGGCTTGCGGTAAGCGGTCCGTTTGCTTCAAATGGTTGAGCTCGGGCCAATTACCAATCATATTATAAGCATCAACAATCAATAGTTGTTGTTTCATATTATTTTCCCAGTGGATGCCGTGACGTATAGCCTTGATAAATCAAGAGGCTGGCTGCCACACTGGCATTCAAACTCTGAACATGACCAATCATCGGAATCGTCAGCATCTCATCGACGTTTTTCTTCAACAATGGGGAAATTCCCTTGCCTTCGTTCCCAATAATCAGGCCGACTGCACCAGAAGCATCCCACTGGCGGTAATCCGTTCCGTTCATATCGGTCCCAAAAATCCAGAGGCCGGCTTCTTGCAGTTGCTTGACCGTCTGAACCAAGTTCGTGACCCGCGCCACCTTGACGTGTTCAATTGCACCCGTCGACGTTTTCGCGACCGTGCTGGTTAAACCGACTGCGCGGCGTTTTGGAATGATGATGCCATGCACCCCGGCGGCATCCGCCGTCCGCATGATTGAGCCGAGGTTGTGGGGATCCTCGATATTATCTAAAATCAAGAAAAATGGCGCTTCATCTTTGGCCTTCGCCACGGCAAACAAGTCATCGATCGTCGCGTATTCAAACGCGGCGACCCCGACTGCAACCCCCTGATGGTTTGCATTATCGGTCAAGCGGTCTAGCTTTTGTTTCGGCACGTATTGCACGATCAAATTGCGTTTTTTCGCAATTTTAGCAATATCATTCAGCACATCCGCCTGTAACCCACTTTGAATAAAGACTTTGTTGATTTGTTGATCACTTTTAATGGCAGCCATTGCTGGATGGCGGCCAATTACAAAGTCAGCTGCTGTTTGATCCTGTTCATTATTTGACACTGGAAACCCTCCCTTCATCCACTTGTTTAATACACCACTGCGCAAGTTCTGCGATTCGGTCCGTCTGTTGGGTCAGTTGTAAATACCCAAATACCGCTTCAAATCCCGTCGAAATCCGATAAGTCAGGACGTCTGTATGTTTGGCAGACGTATGGCTCTTCGCATTCCGGCCCCGTTTGAACACATCGACTTCGGTTGGTGTCAGAACTTCTTCGGCCTGCATCCGTTCGATCAACGCCGCTTGGGCCTTGGCAGAAACGTAATGTGTCGCATGGTGGTGTAACTTTGTCGCCTTCGTATAACCACTTTCAATCAAGTGTTGGCGAATAAATGGTTCATACACCGCGTCACCGAGGTACGCGAGCGCGATCCCATTTAATTGCTGATAATCAACTTGCATATTATTCCTTTCTAAACCGCACACCCTGAGGCGTATCTTCTAAGATAATTCCTTGCGCTTTCAAGTCGTCACGAATCTGATCGGCCTTGGCAAAATCCTTAGCTTTCCGAGCTGCTTCGCGTTCATCGATCAGTGCTTGAATCGCATCGTCTGCCAAACTATCATTAGCGGGTGCTGCTAAGGTCACGCCAAACACGCCAGCTAGTGCGACCAGTGTCTCACTTAATGCCGTCAACGTGCCGCTCTGCACCGTCGCTTTAGCGGCATACACGTTGGCTAACTTGGCTAGTTCATAAACTGCTGCGACCCCGTTTTGGACATTAAAATCATCATCCATTGCGGTCACGAAATTATCAGTCAACGTCTTCAGCTGTGCACTGACCGCTTCGTCAGTCCCGGTCGTCGCATCCTTGAGACGGAACGTCAAATTACGATAAGCATTCCGTAATTTATCCAAATTATTGGCAGCTTCGTCCAGGTTACCTTGCGTATATTGAATTGGGCGCCGATATTGCGTGGTTGCCATGAAGAAGCGCAGCACTTGGGGATCGACCGTTTTGATGATATCGTGGACCGTCACAAAGTTACCCAGTGACTTGCTCATCTTTTCGTTGTCGTCACCAACCGTTACAAAGCCGTTGTGCAGCCAGTAGTTGGCAAACTTTTGCCCAGTCTTGGCCTCACTCTGCGCGATTTCATTCTCATGATGGGGAAACTCTAAGTCTTGCCCACCACCGTGAATATCAAACGTATCGCCCAGATACTTGGTCGACATCACGGAACATTCAATATGCCAGCCTGGTCGTCCAGCACCCCATGGGGAGTCCCAGGAAATTTCACCAGGTTTAGCGGCTTTCCAAAGGGCGAAATCGATTGGATCTTCTTTGCGGTCAGTCTCTTCATCCGCTGTATGTTGGCTGGCCCCAACTTCCAAGTCATCGATTCGTTGGTCTGAGAGTTGCCCGTAATTCTTGAACTTACGAGCGCGGTAATAGACGTCGCCAGCTGATTCGTATGCGTAGCCCTTATCAATCAGGACTTGAACAAACGCAATAATTTCTGGAATATTTTCAGATGCGCGGGGATGAGCCGTCGCAGGTTCAATATTGACCGCCGCGGTATCTTCCATGAAAGCTTGGATGAACCGGTCCGCCACAGCGGGAACCGTGGTATGGTCCTCAGCGGCTCGCTTGATGAGCTTATCATCGACATCCGTAAAGTTAGAGACATAGTCAACGTGGTAACCCCGGTATTCAAAATACCGCCGAATCGTATCAAAGGCGATTGCGGAGCGGGCATTCCCGATATGAATATAGTTATAAACAGTCGGCCCACAGACATACATCTTCACAACTCCGGGGGTAATTGGTTTAAACGGTTCTTTTTGGCGCGTTAACGTATTAAAAACGCTTAGCATATTGGCGACAACTCCTTTCAATTGAGACGTGTTACTTTACGCGTTGTGTTAGTTATGATTTGGCATTAAAGATGATTAAAACGTGCTAAGTTGGCGTCCTGTTCGTCAGCCGGTGATCTTCCTAGTCCGACTTCCGGGGCTGGCTGACAATTGCT
>NZ_AVAQ01000001.1 GCF_000463075.2 Lactiplantibacillus plantarum EGD-AQ4 | reverse complement strand
CCCCGTTAGGGACGATTCTCACAAGCTTCCGACTTTAGTCGGGAGTGGTTGACATCCTTTGACTGCCGCTTAGAACAACTGTTTGGTATAATGTTAATTGACCAACGATCAGGTAGGCTAAGACCGACAAGTACGGTGTTAGTCGGGAGTGGTTGACTAACCGCGTAATATTGATGCGTGCGAAACGTGTCAGTCAGCTCATATGCTTCACCTGAATCGTTTATTTAACCCACATGATTTTATTTAATCAAAATTAAGAAGGGAGTGGCGCAGCAAAATGGCACAATATATTCCGTTGCAAGTTCTGAGTACGTTCAGTTTATTGCAAAGTACCAGTACCATCTCCGAATTAGTGCAGACCGCTAAACAGCAGGGCTACCCGGCGTTAGCGTTGACTGACATCGACGTGATGTATGGAATCGTTGACTTTTACAATGCCTGTCGCCAAGCAGAGATTACCCCCATCTTGGGCATTACCCTGAATCTAACCGGCCTACAATTGACCGACCAGCCATTTAGTTTGGTGGTCCTCGCTAAGGACCAGGCTGGTTATCAGAACTTGATGCAACTCTCGACCATGAAACAAACGGCGACGACGGAAGCCTTAGCACTCACGGCTGTTTTGCCTTATTTACATCACTTAATGGTATTGACGCCGGCGAAAAACAGCGAAATCGCAACACTTCTGTTTCAAAATGCGGCACAGCAGGCGGCTGATTGGGTGACGACGGTGCGCGAACAAGTTGATGCGGGCAGTCTCTATTTAGGCGTGTCTTTAGATCAGGCACCAGTTTTACGGACAACGATGGCTGAATTTGCCCAGCAGCAAAGCTTGCCGATTGTTGCGTTGGACCCCGTCAATTACGTAAAAACAACTGATTATTTTGCAGTGACAGTGCTCCAAGCGATTGATCGTGGTCAACAGATTGAAAAGCCGGAGACCTTGCAGGGGCTTGATGGTAAGGATTACCTTCGACCAGCCACAAGGGTCGCAGCCGACTATGAGCAATTGGGCTTAACGGCCGCCGTGGAAGCTACCAATCAGATTGCGGCGCAGTGTCAGGTTGAATTACAATTTCAGGCCCCTCAATTACCGACGTTTCCAACGCCAGATGGGCAGGCAGCCAATGTTTATTTGCGTGAACTATGTACGGCCGGATTACAACAGCGGTTAGCTGCGATGACGACTGCGGTGGATACTCAAGTGTATCAAGAACGCTTGGAACGAGAACTGAAAGTCATCGACCAGATGGGGTTTGATGACTACTTTCTGATTGTGTGGGACGTCATGAATTATGCCCATGAGGCCGATATTACCACGGGTCCTGGGCGGGGTTCGGCGGCAGGGTCGTTAGTGGCCTACGTGTTGAAGATCACGGATGTCGATCCCTTGCAGTACGACCTGTTGTTTGAACGTTTTTTGAATGCCAAACGTGCTAACATGCCCGACATTGACTTGGATATTCCGGACAATCGTCGTGAACAAGTATTGGAATACGTGCATCAGAAATACGGGCACGACCGGGTCGCACAAATTATTACGTTCGGAACGTTAGCGGCCAAACAAGCCTTGCGTGATGTCGGTCGGGTCTTCGGACTGTCGACCTTTGAAATGAGCGATTGGAGCGCGGCGATTCCGAACCAGTTGCACATCACGTTGCAGCAAGCCTATCAGGGCTCTCAGCGGTTACAAAATCTAGTGGCCGATTCCAGCAAAAATCGCTTGCTCTTTGAAACGGCGCAGCGAATCGAAGGACTCCCACGGCATTACTCGACCCATGCGGCCGGCGTCGTGCTGAGTCAAAAGCCACTAATTGAGATCGTACCGTTACAGGCCGGTGGTGAGACCATGATGATGACTCAGTATACTAAGGATACGGTTGAAGCAGTCGGTCTGTTAAAAATGGATTTCTTGGGATTACGAAATTTATCTTTAATGGCGAGTGCCCTACATTATGTACAACGCCAGACTGGCCAACCGTTCGCGATCACCAAGATTGACCTGAACGACCCCGCAACGCTCAAACTGTTTCAAGCGGGCGATACGACCGGTGTGTTCCAATTTGAATCGGCGGGAATCCGCAACGTGCTGCGGCGGTTGCATCCCGATAACTTCGAGTTAGTGGCGGCGGTCAATGCGTTGTATCGTCCGGGTCCGATGGAAAACATTGACCGGTTTATTGCTCGCAAGCAGGGGCAAGAGCCGGTCACGTATCCGGCTGAGCAGCTGGCGCCTATTTTAGGGCCGACTTATGGCATCTTGGTCTACCAGGAACAAGTCATGCAAGTTGCCGCCGTGATGGGGGGCTTTAGCTTAGGCGAAGCCGATTTATTGCGGCGCGCAATGAGTAAGAAAAAACGGGCGGTCATTGATAAGATGCGGGAACAGTTTATTGCTGGTGCGACGCAGAATGGTTATTCGACCGACGTTGCTGTCCAGGTCTATCAATATATTGAACAGTTTGCTAATTACGGATTTAACCGGTCACACGCGGTCGCCTATAGTAAGATGGCATTCGAATTGGCTTATCTAAAAGTCCACTATCCGGGGGCCTTCTTTACGTCCTTGATGAACTCAGTCTTGGGTAACGGTACTAAGTTGAAACAGTATCTGGCCGAGGCTCGCCAGCATCAAGTAGGCATTGTGCCGCCTGATATTAACCGCAGTGGTCAGTATTTTGACTGGAACGGAAAAGCTATCGTTTTTGGCTTGAGCTCGATCAAAGGCCTGCGTCGTGACTTTATTGCGAGTGTACTAGATGAGCGTAAAGCGAACGGGCCGTTCAAAAGTCTACAACAGTTCATGCAGCGGATTGACACCAAGTGGCTCAAATCTGATTTAATGAACGCCCTGATTTATGCGGGTGCCTTTGACCGGTTCGGCCTTAATCGTGCAGAATTATTGACGAGTGTGCCCGAGCTCATGTCGAGTGCTGAGTTGGCTGGTGATAGCATGAGCTTATTTGAATCATTAGCACCAAAAATCAAAAAGCAACCTGAATTGCCGTTAAATGAGCGCTTGGAGAAGGAAGCGGCGACCCTGGGCGTCTACGTTTCCGGCCATCCAGTCGAAGCTTACGACTGGCTCGCACGTCAACGCCATACTCAATTAGTCAGCACGCTCACAAATGAACAACCTGCACAAATATTGGTCTATATTACCAAGGTGCGGACGATTCGAACCAAGCGTGGTCAACCGATGGCGTTTGCTACTGGCAGTGACTTGTCCGGTGAAATTAATTTAACGATTTTCCCGAATACCTTTCAACGCATTCAAGCAGAATTGCAGCCAGAAGCGATTGCTTTAATTGGTGGCAAGGTGGAGCAACAACGCGACCTGCAAGTGATCGTTAACACTTGGCAACTTGCGGACCAGGTACCGAAACCAGCCGGACAACTCTTTTTACGACTGCAACCAGACCAGGCGGATGCCGGGACTCAGAAAGAAATTTTAAAAATCTTAAGTCAATTTCATGGACCTAATCCGGTTTTGATCTATTCCGCAGCTGCCCACCGAACAGTTGAACTAAATTCACAGTATTGGGTGGCTGAAAATCCAGATTTGGTTGCAGCGCTTACAACGTTATTAGGTCGCGATAATGTCGTCATGAAGAACGCTATCCCTTGATACGACAGCGTTTTTTAACGAATTTAATTTGCAAAAATAACAGACAATCCACATGAAAAGTGTTAGAATCACTTATGGAGTTACGAACTCAATTTATTGCCTGAGGTGAAAAAATGAAACGCATTGGTATTTTAACCAGTGGCGGCGACGCTCCTGGTATGAATGCGGCCGTTCGTGCAGTTGCTGGTAAAGCAATGGCAGAAGGGTTGGAAGCATACGGCATCAATTACGGCTTTGCTGGATTAGTTGCCGGTGACATTCACAAAATAGAAGCAGCCGACTTAGATGGTGTCATTCAACGCGGCGGAACCTTGTTATACTCCGCACGTTACCCAGAATTTGCCCATGAAGAAGGTCAATTAAAGGGGATCGAACAATTAAAGCGGTTTGGTATTGATGCTTTAGTTGTTATCGGTGGCGACGGCTCTTATCACGGTGCCTTGCGCCTGACAGAACATGGCTACAATACGATTGGTCTTCCAGGAACGATCGATAACGATATTCCTTACACGGACTTCACGATTGGTTTTGACACGGCTGTCAATACTAACGTGCAAGCTCTTGACCGGATTTATGATACGGCACACAGTCATGACCGGACTTTCGTTGTGGAAGTTATGGGCCGTGGCGCTGGTGATGTTGCCTTATGGTCTGGTGTTTCAATTGGTGCGACTGCAATTGTCGTTCCAGAAGTTGACTGGAGCATGGAAGCCATCGCCAACAAGATCAAGCATAACCGGGCCAATGGTCATCGGAGTAACTTGATCGTGTTAGCTGAAGGCGTTATGGGTGCCCAGGAATTTGTTGAGAAGTTATCTGAATATGGTGACTTTGATGCTCGTGGCAACACCATTGCGCATATGCAACGTGGTGGTAACCCAACTGCTAAAGACCGTGTGATGGCCAGCAAGATGGGCGCGTACGCTGTGGAACTCTTACTTGCCGGTAAGGGTGGCTTAGCGGTTGGGATTCAAAACAACCAATTAGTTAACCACAACATCTTAGATTTATTTGAATCTAAGCACGACGTTGAAGTGTCATTAGATAAGCTGAATGAAGAAATCTCATTCAAGTAATTCTGCGACATTTATTCTTATTTTAATCTGATAAAAATGACGTTAATGTCTTTTTATAAAAACTTTCAAGGGAGAGATTTTTCTTATGAAAAAAACCAAGATTGTTTCAACACTTGGTCCTGCCAGCACCGATACTGACACTATTGTTAAATTGATCGAAGCCGGCGCAAATATTTTCCGTTTCAACTTTTCACATGGTGACCACGAAGAACATTTGGATCGCTTAAACAAAGTTCACGAAGCAGAAAAGATTACGGGTAAGACCGTTGGTATCATGCTTGATACTAAGGGTGCTGAAATTCGGACGACCGTTCAAGCTAACGGAAAATCTGAATACAAGATCGGTGACAAGGTTCGTATCAGCATGGACGAATCATTAGATACGACCCATGATAAGATTGCCGTTACTTACAAGAACCTCTACGATGATGTTCATGTAGGTGGCCATGTCCTCTTTGATGATGGTTTATTAGACATGAAGATCGACGAAAAGGACGAAGCTAACCGCGAATTGGTTACTACTGTTCAAAACGCCGGTGTCTTAGGCTCACGTAAGGGTGTTAACGCTCCTGGCGTTTCAATCAACTTACCTGGGATTACTGAAAAGGACTCAAGCGATATTCGCTTTGGTTTGGATCACGAAATCAACTACATTGCTGCTTCATTCGTACGTAAGCCACAAGATGTCTTAGACATCCGTGAATTACTTGAAGAAAAGCACATGGAACACGTTCAAATCTTCCCTAAGATCGAATCACAAGAAGGTATCGACAACGCCGATGAAATTCTTAAGGTTTGTGATGGGTTGATGGTTGCTCGTGGTGACATGGGTGTTGAAATTCCTGCTGAAAATGTGCCATTGGTACAAAAGAGTTTAATCAAGAAGTGCAATGCTTTAGGGATGCCTGTTATCACGGCTACTCAAATGTTAGACTCAATGCAAGAAAACCCACGTCCTACTCGTGCCGAAGCTTCTGACGTTGCCAACGCTGTCTTTGACGGTACTGACGCAACGATGCTTTCTGGTGAAAGTGCTAACGGTCTTTACCCTGTTGAATCAGTTGCCATGATGGCTAAGATCGACGAAAAGGCTGAAAACACTTTGGCTGAAAACGGTACGTTACAATTAAACCGTTTCGACAAGACTAGTGTTACGGAAACAATCGGTATTGCGATTGCCCGTGCTGCTAAGAACTTGAACATCAAGACGATTGTTGCTGCGACTGAATCTGGCTACACTGCCAAGATGATTTCGAAGTACCGTCCAAATGCTGATATCTTAGCAATCACTTTTGACGAACGGACGCAACGTGGCTTAATGGTTAACTGGGGTGTTCAACCAATCGTGGCTGACAAACCAGAAACCACTGATGACATGTTTGATTTAGCTGCTTCTAAGGCCGTTGAACTTGGCTTTGCCAAGGAAGGTGACTTAATCTTGATCACTGCCGGTGTTCCAGTTGGCGAACGCGGGACGACTAACATCATGAAGATCCAATTAATTGGTTCTAAGTTAGCTGATGGTCAAGGTGTCGGTGATGAAACGGTTATCGGTAAAGCCGTAATCGCAACGTCTGCTCAAGAAGCTATCGACAAGGCTGTTGAAGGCGGCGTCTTAGTTACTAAGACGACTGACAAAGACTACTTACCAGCAATCGAAAAGTCTAGTGCTTTAGTTGTTGAAAATGGTGGTTTAACTTCACACGCTGCCGTTGTTGGTATCTCAATGGGGATTCCAGTTATCGTTGGTGTTAAGGATGCAACGTCAGTTATCTCCGATGGTCAATTGATCACCGTTGACTCACGTCGTGGCCTTGTTTACCGCGGTGCTTCCAACGCGCTTTAAGATCAAATTTAATTTGATACTGAAAAGTCGTCGCAATGCGACGGCTTTTTATATACATAAAGGACACATTGGGACAGTTGAATTGTCAGAAATTATGATAAAATCATTCCGGTTAGCTCGGATTACTGGTCGTCAGCATTATTCGTCCTAGTCCGACTTCCGGGGCCGGCTGACAATTGCTGGAACGTAAGCCGACAGCGATTTGAACTCACGCAGAAACCCACTGCGTAATTTCAAATACGAGTCTTATTCTAAGCCGGAAGAAGCCCACTTCCGACTAAGAATAATTTGGCTACTGAGCATTGTCCGCCGGCCCCTACAGTCGGGAAGCCGCTCGAATGGCAGATGAACAGCCACCTATCTGGGTACAATTGACCACTGAATATTGGTAACTGGTCCTTCAGGCGAACTTTTAATTTGGAACCGTTGATGCTTGAGGAGATTTGAGTGCCGAGAAAATCACTCAAATAGCGTTCACTATTCTCAATGCCACCAATTTCAACGGACACGGGTCTTGAATTTAGTCGTTAAAATGATCTTCGTTAGAATTCCAGATTTTGCTATCTCAGTCGCCTAGAGAAAATTCTGACAAATTTGATGAAGCTACTCGTCAGAAGCCTGAAAGCATGGATAAAAGATTTAGCGATTGTTTGAAACCAGTCTGACAGTTCAATATCAAAATGACCGTGCGACAAGGAACCAACGACAAATCCAACAAAAAGTTGGGTCCGCAAATGTCCGCCTTTCGAATACCATCCCGGCTGGAAGGCATTCTGGGCAAGGTCAAGTGGTGAAATTTCACTTAGCAAGCGTTTTTTGCTTGGTTAGTGAAAGACCAGTATTTAAGACGTGGGCTGTCGGCTTAAATCTGTGTCCACCACGTCACGGCCATTGCCCAGAATGCCTGGAAGCCGGCGTAGGACGACGCCACGACTGCAAGTTTACGTTAACTCGCACTGTTTCCAGCGGGCCTCAGCTGGCCGACTTTGAACTTAGAAAACAGCATGATTCATGACAAAATTAACGAGCGCAACGCGTAGAAGTTGATTCATGTCTTCTATAGGATGAACTTGAAGCGTCGGCTAAAATCGGCCAGAACCCACAGATTAAGCGTAAATTTAGGCTGTCAACGCTAACAACACTCGTAATTCAACCCATTTTCAGTTACAATTAATAACACGTGAGGTGTCGTATGGAAAGCTGGTTATTTTTACTCGCAATCTTAGTGGTCGCTTGGTTTGGTAAGAATCAATCCTTGCAGATTGCCACTGTGGTTGTGCTACTGATTAAGTTGATCCCTAATACGAACAAAATATTAACGACTATTGGCCAAAAGGGCATCAATTGGGGTGTGACGGTGATTACGGTTGCCATCCTGATTCCGATTGCGACCGGGCAGATTGGATTTCGTGATTTATGGCACGCTTTCAAGTCACCAGTCGGATGGATTGCCGTGGCTTGTGGGGTCTTAGTTTCGGTGCTGTCATTTCATGGTGTTGGACTGTTGTCTGCCACGCCAGAAATCACCGTCGCCTTGGTCTTTGGGACCATCATGGGTGTCGTATTACTTAAAGGGGTCGCCGCTGGCCCAATTATCGCTGCCGGCATCACTTATTGTATTATTCAAGTCTTACATTTAAGCTTACAGTAAAATCAAGAAGACGGGCGGCGACAGTTGTCAGCTGCCCAGAGGAGTTATCACATGGAGAGTATTATTGGAACGGTCGTTACTGCGAAGGTAACGGATGAAAATGACGATGCGTATTTCGTGCAGGTCGAGGGCCAAACGTTGATGGTCGATAAGACTGAGCCTGAGAAGCCACTGCATATTGGTGGGTTGTATGAAGGCTTCGTATACGAAAACGAGGACCATCGCTTGCAACTGACTCGGTTGGTCCCAGAGATTTCGTTTGATCACTTTGTCTGGGGGACGGTCGTTCGGACACGCCACGATTTAGGCGTGTTTGTCGATGTTGGCTTGCCTAATAAGGACTTAGTCGTCTCGCTAGATGAATTACCAACTATCAGTCGGTTGTGGCCGAAAAAAGATGACCGCTTGTACGTCAAGTTGGCGCGGGACAACAAACAACGCTTATGGGCAACCTTAGCTGAGTTAACGGACTTTGAAGCCATTTCAAAGCCGTATGACCGGGCGAAAATGAAGAATACGGATACGATGGCGACGGTCTTTCGCTTAAAAATGGCTGGGACTTCCGTCATTACCGATGACAATCACCTCGGCTTCATTCATCCTTCTGAACGTGAACAGGAACCACGAATGGGTCAGCACGTCAAGGTCCGGGTGATTGGTTTCTTACGCGATGGTGAATTGAATCTATCATTGAAGCCGCGTGGCTATGAAGAAATTGGGGACGATGCCCAAATGTTACTGGCTGCATTGCAACATCAAGCGGATCACACACTACCATTTTGGGATAAAAGTGACCCGAACGACATTCGCAATTATTTTGGCATCAGCAAGTCGCAATTTAAACGGGCAGTCGGGAATTTATTGAAGCAACGCTTGATTAGCCAACAACCAGGTGAAATCAAGTTGGTTGAAACATCGGATGAGCAAGCCGACGATTGATCAGAAAATGCAGGACCAGCTTGCTGATTACCTGCATTTTTTGCGTGTTGAGCGCGGGTTGGTCGAGAATACGATCAAGAGTTATTCGCAAGATCTGACTGCGTTCAACCAATACTTAGCGACTCAAAAAATGACGGACTACCGGGTGGTTGATCGGTACGTGCTCTTGAATTATTTGCAATATTTAGACGAAGCGGGCAAGTCTCGCAATACGATTATTCACAGTGTTTCTAGTTTACGGAAGTTTTTTCAATATTTAGCTCAAATGCACGTGATCGACAGTGATCCGATGCTCAAAATCGATACCCCCAAACGGGCCCAACATTTGCCCCAAGTCTTATCACCACACGAGGTCGAACGACTACTGGCAGTGCCGAAGCTCGATACGCCACTCGGGTTGCGGGACCGGACCTTGTTGGAAGTGATGTACGCGACCGGTTTACGGGTGAGTGAAACCATCAGTTTGACGATGGACGACTTGCACTTAGACTTAGGCTTGATCCAAACGATTGGTAAGGGTGATAAGGAGCGCATCATTCCGATTGGTGACGTTGCGATTGATTTTATTGACCGGTATTTGAAGACGGCTCGACCGAAGCTAGCGTCACCAAAACGCCGTAACTCATATTTGTTTATTAACAACCACGGTGGTAAATTGAGTCGGCAGGGCGTTTGGAAGAATTTAAAGGCTGAAGTCAAAGCGGCGGGCATCGAAAAGAACGTCACGCCGCATACGTTGCGGCATTCGTTTGCGACCCACATTTTAGAGAATGGGGCCGATTTACGAGTCGTACAAGAATTACTTGGACACGCCGATATTTCGACGACTCAAATTTATACGCATATTACGAAAAAACGCCTGGCTGAAGTTTATAATAAGTATCATCCACGAGCATAGTCCCGTGCATCAGCTAGACAGATAAAGGAGGAAGGAACCGTGCTGGTAAAATACCGGAAGGACTACGAGAAGGTCGCGATGGGCTTATTGTCATTTATTCCTGACTTTAAAGACATCGCCCACTTGCAGACTGAGATGCAGTGGTACCAGTCTACCGACGACCACCAATTACTGTTATGGCGGCAAGGCGACGGTGACTTCTGTGGCATCATGGGCATTGAAGTCGGCGCTGATTTTATCTTGTTGCATCACGACTCTTTGTCACCAGAAGAACGAACGGCGGCCAATCAATACCAAATGTTGGATGAATTGGCCGCGTTGTACCCGGATCAGCGCGTGATGGGAACTTTAGAAATGGCACCAATTGTGGGTGCGTGGGAGCGTAATCGTGACAGACGAACAACAACCAATCACCATTAAGATTTCGGAATTTGAGGGGCCACTGGATTTATTATTGCATCTGATTCGGCAAAACAAGATGGATATTTATGATATCCCGATTGCGGCCATCACCCAACAATATTTAGATTATTTGCACTCAATGCGAGCGCTGAAACTCGATATTGCTGGTGATTATTTAGTGATGGCTGCGACTTTGATGACCATTAAGAGTCGCTTCTTACTGCCGCAACCGGAGCCAGAAGATGACGATGATTTAGAAGATGACACCGATCCCCGTGATTCGTTGGTGGCCGAATTGTTGGCCTATAAGGTCTATCAAGAAGCTGCTGGGGAATTACGGACAAAGGAACAGGAGCGACATCAACATTTCACGCGCGAAGCCATGTTGGTTCCTGCTGATTTAAGTGCGCCCAAGCTGACCGCGGGTATTACTTTGGACGATTTACAAGCCGCTTTTCGTCAATTAGTCGCAAAACGGCGTCGTGTGCGGCCGCTCACCAAGACGGTCGTTGCCGAGACGGTTAACATTGATGAACGGATGGTGCAAATTACCACGCAACTGCAAGATCGACCACACGGCATGGATTTTGCAGATTTGTTTACGGTCAACGCGAGTGATGAAATGTTAGTGACAACCTTTATGGCTGTGTTAGAATTAACCAAGCAGGATCAAGTGTCGCTACAGCAAGCGGCACCGCTGACCCCGATCCATTTATATTTACGACAGGATGAACAGCATGACGAACATTGAACAGATTGAAGGATTATTATTTGTTGCTGGGGATGAAGGCATTACCGTGGCTGAAATCGAGCACGCAACTGGGTTTGCTAAGCCTGCGATCGCCACGATGCTAACGGAACTTGCGACGCGTTATGAGCAAGACGAGGACAGTGCGTTGATGATTTTATCAACGGAGAATACGTACCGGCTTGCGACTAAGGCCGCAGTTGCGCCAGTCTTGAAACGGTACTTCGAAGCGCCACTGACGACCAGTTTGTCACAAGCCTCGCTAGAAGTGCTCGCGATTATCGCATATCGGCAACCACTGACACGAATTGAAATTGATGAGATTCGGGGTGTTCACAGTGGTTCGACGATTCAAAAGTTGGTGCTTCGGCAACTCGTGACTGAGACGGGACGGTTAAATGAACCAGGGCGACCAATCTTATATGGGACCACGGAACTGTTTTTGGATTACTTCGGTCTCAAATCACTGGATGATTTGCCTGCCATCGATTTAGCGGCGCTGAGTGATGCAGAACATCCCGCCCCAGAAACGGATCTATTTTTGAATGCATTTCAGGATAAACTAAAAGGAAATCGTGAGGAAAACTAATGGCAGAACGATTACAAAAAGTGATGGCAGAAGCCGGTATCGCATCGCGACGGAAGTCCGAAGTGTTGATCACTTCAGGCCACGTCAAAGTCAACGGCAAGACCGTGACGACTTTGGGTGTTAAGGTCGAACCACATGACCACGTCGAAGTTGACGGCGTGCCATTGAACGCTGAAAAACTCGTGTATTACTTATTTTACAAACCGCGGGGCGTCGTAACGACTGTCCACGATGAGAAGGGCCGCAAAACCGTCATGGACTTTTTTGAGGATGTGCCAGAACGGATCTATCCGGTGGGCCGTTTGGACTATGATACTTCCGGCTTACTCATTATGACCAATGATGGTGCCTTGGCTAATCGGTTGACCCATCCGAAGTACGAGGTCAAAAAGACTTATTTGGCGAAAGTTGAAGGGGTGCCGACCAATGCTGACTTGAAGCAATTACGACTCGGTATCGAAATTGATGGTCGCAAGACTGCCCCGGCCAAGTCGAATTTGTTAGATAGTGATCACAAGAAAAATAACGCGTTGGTCCAGTTGACGATTCACGAAGGCCACAATCACCAAGTAAAGAAAATGCTGGCGGCAGTTGGCCACCCAGTGACGAAGCTGAAACGTGAACGGTACGGCATTTTAGATTTACAAAGTTTACAACCCGGCGAATACCGTAAATTAAAGCCGATTGAAATTAGTAAGTTAAAAGGTGAACGATAACGCTTGCATTTTTGAACGGAAGCCATTACAATGAATTTGTAAAAATAAATATTGGTTCATCTTCAGGGCAGGGTGCAATTCCCGACCGGCGGTAACAACCCGCGACCTATGCATGTGCATAGTGATTTGGTGCAATTCCAAAGTCGACAGTAAAGTCTGGTATAAAGAAGATCGAGCTTATTTGCCAAGCGTTGCAAATAAGTCCGCCCCGGATGACAGTTAGTGTGATCGGAGCGGACTTTTTTTAGTTGAACAAATGGTAATGCGGTTCATTGAAGATGACCCATAGGAGGGTGCGTTATGCAACATACAACGTTACACCGACTAGTGGGCATAGCCTTACTCGGTGCCATTGCGTATATTTTAATGTTACTGGAGTTTCCGATTTTGCCGGTTGCGCCATGGATGAAGATTGATTTTTCGGATATTCCGATTTTGATTGGTCTATTTCTATTCGGCGTTGGCGGTGCGTTCATCATCACCATTATCAAGTTATTACTGCATTCAGCCATGGTGGGCTTTGCGGTCTATAACTTAATTGGTTCGTTGGCCAGCTTCTTAGGTACGGCTATTCTGATTTTAGCGTTTGCCGCTGTGCTGCGCTATTATCGTGGCAATCCGAAGTGGCGGATGCCGCTTGCGATTTGTGTCGCGACGATTGGACTGACGGTCATTGAATCGTTAGCCAACTTGACGTTCGTACTGCCATTTTACTTACAAGTGATGGGCATGAAGCTAAGCATGTCGTTGAACACGATCGTCTTAGTGGCCGTTGTCCCATTCAACTTGATCAAAGGCTTATTGGTCGGCAACGTCTTCTGGTTAGTCTACAACCGCTTAGCAAAGTGGTTGGGAACGCATAATCAATTGACAAGTCGCGTTTAAAAAATAACACGTGAAAAACGTGAGCAGTCATCAATTGCGTAATTGCATGGTGACTGCTTTTTTTTGACCGCTGAGCGTGCTATTCTTAAAGCATTGTGTTTTTAACTTGGAAATTTTAGTCTTGAACGCGTTGCGCTAGTTATTCTTTAGCACTATAGATGATTAAATCATGCCAATTCAAAGTTCTGAAGCTACCAGCTGAGACCCGCTGGAAACAGTGCGAGTTAGCATAAACCTGCTATTGTAGCGACGTCCTACGCCGACTTACAGGCATTCTGGGCAATGGCCGGGAACGTGGTGGACACAGATTTAAGCCGACAAACCACGTCTTAAATACTGGTCTTCCACGTTCTATGCAATATGGATGAAACGTGTTCGGGTCAGACTGGGACTTCCGGTTAGCTACGCCAGAACGCCAAGCGGAAATGCGCCGCTTAACGCTCTAGCTAGGCTAATCCTCAGTCCCAACCCGTCTGAACCTCACACTCTGAGAAGCACTGGGCATTGATTCTTAGTAAACAGTTGTTTTAATAATCAACTTTGAGACTGATTGTCGATAATTTTTAAGTTGCTTTACTCGTATTTTAGTTATGGAAACCATCAACAATATTGAATGTTTGTGAAGCCTACATAGTCGACTGAGGAGCCGAAACCCTGAATTGAAGGTAATTGGTACTAATTGTAAGGCCATTTTCCATTGAAGCAAGTGATCATCTTCAGGCGATTTTACCGGTACACAAATGACGTAAATCATTAACGATACTGATTCAAAAGTTTATCTGACGAACAGTAATCCAAACTAACTGGCATACTTTAATCATGATTCAGGACAAACTAACTAGCGCAAGGCATAGCTAATGTAACGTGTACTCATCAATATAGTGAATTTTTTCGACTTGAAATAATTTGCCGTGTTGCTGTAATCAAGGAAAGTTCAGTTCGAATCTACATAAAAATTAGATATCAACAGTTAGCTAATTCAGAAAGGAGGTGCCATGGTGTTTACGGATTATGTGTTGCTTTTATTTGGGACGACGCCACGCCGCGCCAAAGGTATGTTCAACGTCTTACGCGGACGTCGCACGGTTTCGACGTTGTTTGCTGGTTTGACCGCGGGTTGTTTGGACTTACTAGATAGCTGGCACGGGGTTCCACTTGAAGATTTTATGGCGGCGACGGCGGTTCTGGAGGAGAACGGCTTACTGGTGAGTCCTGAAGCGGGTAGTTGGCAGTTGACTGCGGCGGGAACGGCAAGGTGGGTGGCCATCCAAGAACACCGCTACTCGCCACAAGCGTTCAGCTTATTCCAAACGGTTGATGTGCGCCGCTTTCAGCAAGTCAGTCAGCTGGCGCTTCAAGTGACTTCCGAGTTGGTTCACCATGAGCGCCGGTATTATCCGACCACGACGGATCCCAGCATTCAGGCCCAGGTCAAACGATGGTTGCGGTCACAATCGACGGCCGATTTAGGGGGCCGCGTTCATGCGTCACTGACTGCTTTTTTGACGAGTGTCCCGACTGATGAGTTGGCGACAGTGTTCGTTGACAGTTTGACGGGTTATCAGGCACCGGGACGGACCAATGACCAGTTAGCCACAATGTTACATCGGCAGCCACTTGAGACCGGCTTGATGCGAACTGATGTGGCTTGTCAGTGGGTGCGTTGGCTAGAAGCCCATCCAGATGATCCGCTGTGGCCACTATTGGCGCCGCTTGTTCAGCAGAGTCCGGTCAGTAAAAGTGCCCAGCAAACCTATCAAGCCTTTACACAAACACGCACTTTGACCAAAATTGCAGCTGCTCGCAAGTTAAAATTGAGTACGGTTCGTGAACACTTGCTGGAAGTGGCCATTTGGCTGCCCCGTTTTCCATTCACAACGGTGCTAGATGCTCAGGTGATTGAAAAATTAACGCAGTGCTTTGACGGTCGGCCAGAAATTGCCAGTTGGTCGTTTCAAGATGCGCAAGTGGCGTTACCGGAACTGGATTTCTTTGAATTTCGATTATTTCAAATTATGAGGTGTCACCATGTCGGAAGCTGAATTGTATCAACTGTTAAAAACTAAATATGGCTTCGACGAGTTTCGTCCGGGACAATTGGCGGTTATTCAGGATTTGCTAGCTGGTCAGGATGTCCTGGCCGTTTTGCCCACGGGGACTGGGAAATCCTTGATTTATCAATTGGTCGGTACAGTGGTGCCAGGCCTCGTCGTGGTGGTGTCACCCCTGATTTCACTGATGCAAGACCAAGTCGCCCGCTTAAATTATCAGGGTGAAAAGCAGGTGGCGGCCTTGACCTCACAGTTGGATTTTGGTGCGCGCCAACGGTTATTAGCAAATTTGAACCAAGTGAAATTTCTGTTTGTTTCGCCGGAAATGTTGCAGCAAGCCGCGATTCAAGAAGCGCTCAAAAAATTGACGATTGCGTTATTAGTGATTGATGAAGCCCACTGCATTTCAACCTGGGGGCCAGATTTCCGCCCGGATTATCGACGACTCGGCCCAATTCGCCAACAGTTAGGGACGCCGCGTACTTTGATGTTGACGGCGACTGCGACACCACAAGTTCGCCAGGATATTCTGACGCAATTGAATGCCCTTGATGCGCAACAAGTCTTGTATTCGGTCAATCGGCCCAACATTTATCTGGCCGTGGAAGCGGTCAATGATGAAGCAGATAAACGCGCGACACTACAACACCTCGTCACGAGTAGTCGGGGGCCGGCAATCGTGTATTTTACGTCTAAACGGCAAACGGATTTGATTGCGGAGTGGTTGCGGACAACGACTGACCTGCGCGTGGCAGCTTATCATGCCGGACTGGCGGCAGAGGACCGTTTTAAAATTCAGCAACAGTTTATGGCCGATCAATTGGATGTCATTTGTGCGACGTCGGCGTTTGGAATGGGAATCAACAAGGCGGATATTCGGTTGGTCATTCATTACCATCTACCGACCACGTTAGCGGATTATGTGCAGGAGATTGGGCGTGCCGGGCGGGATGGCAAACAGGCCTTAGCCGTGATGTTGTATGCCCCTGGTGATGAAAACCTCGTTCGAAATTTAAACGAATTGACTGCCGCCACGCCCAATGAAGTCCAACAAGATTTTGCTCGTCATCAGGCCGGTCAACCGGTTACTGATGATCGTATTCGCGTGCTAGAAGCCTATTGGCAACAAGCAGTTCCGCCGGCTGAGGTCGCGCAAATTTTTGCAGCGCGTCAGGCGGCCAAGGAACATGAGCTACGCGATTTGATGCGGTATGTCCAAACGACGACTTGTCATCGCGCGGTCATGTTGACTTATTTTGATGAGGCTGAAGCGCCGCATACGGACCGTTGTTGTCAGTTAGCAGGCGAACCACTGCCATTGACTGAATTGGGGCTGAACGCGGTGAAACCGAGCGGAAGTCCAGCAACGGTCACGTGGGAACAGCGCTTAGCCCAATTGTTTTTACCAAATTCTTAAAGAAATCAATTCTGGGTTATGTTACAATATTGGTTGAAAGTTTTTTGAGGAGGAACACCCTATGAGTCAAAAAAATGATAATGATAAATCCCAAGCTGACAAGCCTTGGGACAAAACTTTTGAAGACGATCGGGATGACTCGGGCAATTTATCGCGAACTCAAAAACGAAAACAAGACAGTAGCAACTCAACTCTGACGACGGTATTAGTCGTTTTGATTTTGTTGCTCGCTTTGGCACCAATTGGATACTTCTTGGTGAAAAAGAATTCGCTTAATAATCCGCAACAGACCGAACAAGTTGCTAGTTCGAGCTCGAAAAAGTCATCGGCCAGTGCTGCTGACAGCAAATCTTCAGTTGCTGCTAGCAAGAAAAAGGCGGCCGCATCGTCTAAAAAAGCCGCTGCTAAGAGCAGTAGTTTAGCTTTGGCTAGTTCGAAGGCGGCTAGTTCAAAAGCTGCCAGTTCGAAAGCTGCCAGTGAGTCAGCCGCCAGCTCCGAATCATCGGCGAGTACTGACGAAAGTAGTGCTAGCAGCAGTAGTAGCTCCTCAGAATCATCTTCAGGCACTAAGTACGTTACGGTAGAGGCCGGTCAAGGGGTCTACCGGGTCGCGACGAATGCCGGAATTTCAGTGGATAAACTGTTAGAACTTAACGGGTTGTCATCTGACTCGACGCTTTCAGCGGGACAACGGTTACGTGTCCGTTAATACACGATTTTGTGAGATTGTGAGGAGTTAGTTTAATGGCTAAGCAAGCACTACAAGTGGCCATCGACGGTCCAGCTTCAGCTGGTAAAAGCACCGTAGCCAAACTCGTTGCGAAGCGGTTTGGCTATATTTATGTCGATACTGGTGCCATGTACCGGGCGGTCACTTATTGGGCCATGCAACACGACGTAGATTTGACCGACGGGCATGCGGTCATCGCGGCGATGAAGACGCTCAAGATTAGTTTCAAGCCTGGCGAACCGGACCAGCTGGTCTTTGCCAACCAGGAAGATATTACGGCAGCAATTCGACAACCAGATGTCACAAACAACGTTTCAACGATTGCTGCTTTACCCCAAGTTCGGACCATTTTGACCGACCAACAACGGGAGATGGCGACGGCGGGTGGCATCGTGATGGACGGTCGCGATATCGGGACGACCGTGTTACCGGATGCCGAAGTGAAAATCTTCTTAGTGGCTTCTGCCGCTGAACGGGCCAAACGCCGATACGCGGAAAATATCAAAAAGGGGATCGACACGCCCTTAGATCAGCTGCAAGCTGAAATCGAATTGCGCGACCATAAAGATTCAACGCGTAAAGTGTCACCATTAACGCAAGCAGCAGATGCCACATTAGTTGATACGACCCCGATGTCGATTGACGAAGTGGTCGCTGCAATTGCTGAAATTATTACAAAAAAACAAAGTTCAACAATCTAATTGCATTAACTTAATGTTTTTAGCTAGCTTTTCATTGCATTTTCAGCTATGATATAGGTTAGAGTTATTGTTGACAGGAGGAAATTTGCATGAGTGAAAACGAAAATAGCCAAGAGAAAAATGAACTTTTAGACGCTTTAAACAGCGTCGAAGAAGTAAACGTCGGTGACGTTGTTAAGGGTGAAGTCTTAGCAATCGACGACGACAAACAAGTAATTGTTGGTATCCAAGGTACCGGTGTTGAAGGGGTCGTTCCATTGAAGGAACTCTCAACACAACGGGTTGACGATGTCAACGAAGCCGCTAAAGTCGGTGATGTTTTAGACTTGGTTGTCATTTCTCGGATTGGCAGCGACAAGGAAAACGGCAGTTACTTACTGTCACATCGTCGGTTAGAAGCTCGCAAAGTTTGGGACGACGTTGAAAAAGAATACGAAGCAGGTCATACGATTAAAGCTCCGGTAACACAAGTTGTTAAGGGCGGGTTAGTCGTTGACGCTGGTGTTCGTGGCTTCATCCCTGCCTCAATGATTGATGATCATTACGTTGAAGATTTAAATGCCTACAAAGGCCAAGAACTTGAACTTAAGATTATTGAAATTGAACCTAGCGAAAATCGCTTGATCTTATCACACCGTGCCGTTGTTGAAAAGCAACGTGAAGCACAACGTGAAGAAGCCTTGAAGACTTTACAAGCTGGCGATGTTGTCGAAGGTAAAGTGGCTCGTTTGACGAACTTCGGTGCTTTCGTTGACCTTGGTGGCATTGATGGGTTAGTTCACGTTTCAGAAATTTCATACGAACGGGTTGAAAAGCCTGCTGACGTTTTGAAGGTTGGTCAAGAAGTTAAGGTTAAGATCTTATCTGTTGACGCTGACCGCGAACGGGTTTCACTTTCAATCAAAGCAACTTTACCAGAACCTTGGGATGGCATTGAAGAAAAAGCCCCACAAGGTGCCGTACTTGATGGTAAAGTTAAGCGTTTGACGAGTTTTGGTGCCTTTGTGGAAGTCTTCCCTGGTGTTGAAGGGTTAGTTCATATTTCACAAATTTCACATCAACACATTGCAACGCCAAATGACGTGCTTAAAGTTGGTCAAGAAATTAAAGTTAAGGTCTTAGACGTTCGTCCAGACGAAAAGCGGTTAGCTTTATCAATTAAAGCTTTGGAAGAAAAGCCACAAACTGCTGACGATGATAACGAAAGTCAACCAGAACGTCGTAACAACAACCGTCGTCGCAACAACAACCGCGACAACCGGACTGCTAGCGAACGTTCAACGGCTAATGCTCCAGAAGAATCAACTGGATTTACTTTAGGTGATTTGATTGGTGACGAATTGAAGAACGCTGAAAACAACAATGATGAAAACTAATCATTGATTGGTTAAAAATACCCTTCAAGCTTGCCTTGAAGGATATTTTTTTAGGAACAGATTAATTGGGACGTTCCAATTAATGGATGACTCGTACCGTCCTCGACGGCTACGAGGGCAAAGGAGGAATTAATACCATGGCAAAACCAGTTGTGGCAATCGTTGGCCGGCCCAACGTGGGTAAGTCGACTATTTTCAACCGTATTGCTGGTGATCGAATCTCAATCGTGGAAGATACGCCCGGGGTTACTCGTGACCGTATTTATGCCAATAGCGAATGGCTCGGCCAGGAGTTCAGTTTGATCGACACGGGTGGGATCGATATTGACGATGCCCCGTTTATTAAGCAAATCACACAACAGGCGGAAATCGCGATTGACGAAGCTGACGTCATTATTTACTTGGTCAGCATCAAAGAAGGCGTCACGGATGCCGATGAGCACGTGGCCCAGATTTTGTATCGCTCTAACAAACCAGTCGTCTTAGCCGTCAACAAGGTCGATAATCCTGAACTACGGAGTGAAGTCTATGACTTCTACTCACTTGGATTTGGCGACCCGTACCCAATTTCTGGGGCGCATGGTCTTGGTTTAGGTGACTTGTTAGATGCCGTAATCAAGAACTTCCCTGAAAAGAGCGGGGAAGATGAACCCGGCACGATTCGGTTCAGTCTGATTGGACGGCCCAATGTTGGTAAGTCTTCGATCGTTAACGCCTTGTTGGGTGAAGAACGAGTGATTGTCTCAGATGTTGCTGGGACGACCCGCGATGCCATCGATACGGCGTTTACGGATGAAGAAGGCGACCGCTTCGTGATGGTCGATACGGCCGGAATTCGAAAAAAGGGTAAGGTCTACGAAAATACCGAGCGTTATAGCGTCATGCGGGCGCTAAAGGCGATTGATAATAGTGACGTGGCCCTATTCGTCATTAATGGTGAAGAAGGCATCCGCGAGCAAGATAAGCGGGTGGCTGGCTACGCTCATGAAGCGGGCAAAGCCATCGTGATCGTCGTCAACAAGTGGGATACGGTCAAAAAAGACAACCACACGATGCAAGAGTTTGAAGCTTATATTCGTGATCAGTTCGTTTATCTGAGTTACGCGCCGATTATTTTTGTGTCAGCCAAGACGAATCAGCGTTTGAATCAACTACCTGCGCTGATCAAGAAGGTCAACACGAACCATATGCGCCGGATTCAATCCTCCGTCTTAAATGATGTCATCATGGATGCGATCGCGATGAATCCAACGCCGAGTGATAACGGTAAGCGGCTCCGGGTCTACTATGCGACTCAGGTGGCCATTCAACCACCAACCTTCGTGGTCTTCGTCAATGACCCTGATATGATGCACTTTTCGTATGAACGTTTCTTGGAAAATCAGATTCGAAATGCGTTTGATTTTACCGGAACGCCAATTCATATGATCGAACGTCGGCGTAAGTAGTCAAAAGCGCGTGAGGTCGGCATTTTAGCACAATTTGAGATTGATGTAAATAAATATCACTTTTTTGCGATATTTTAGCTGAAAACGCTAAAAAAGCTTGCTATTAAGGCATTCCTATGCTATCTTTGATGAAGAAATGATGCTTGTTATCGTTTCTCTCATTTTTGGACCACTCAAAAATGATCATCTGGGTCAACCGTGTTAAAAAGCGCGGTGATCCTTCACTCTGTAACGGGGAGGTGAATCAAACATGGCAAACAAAGCTGAATTAGTTAACAACGTTGCTGCGGCAACTAACTTAACGAAGAAAGACGCAACTGCTGCAGTTGACGCAGTCTTTGCATCAATCCAAGAAACCCTTGCAAAGGGCGAAAAAGTTCAACTGATCGGATTTGGTAACTTCGAAGTACGTGAACGTGCTGCTCGTAAGGGCCGTAACCCACAAACTGGTGACGAAATCCAAATTCCTGCAAGCAAAGTACCTGCATTTAAGCCAGGTAAAGCTTTAAAGGATGCAGTTAAATAATGCAGATCATTAATTGAAATGCAACCGGAAAAGTCAGTATAGCGACCGTTATACTGGCTTTTTTGGTGTCGTCTGCGTTATGATTATATGTCAGGTAAATCGACAGAACGGGCGGTCCCAATCAACGAGACCGCCGTTCGCCTAAATAAAATTGAGTGACTAGTGCGCTGTTTGACGTGGCCGCACTAGTACAAAGGACGGGTGTAATGAGTTATTCAGAAAAAATGCTCGCAGCACTATCGAACGGGCAAATCGACACAGCCAAGAAACATTTTGCTTGGGCACTGCGTAAAGACGATGATGATACACTGTATAGTTTGGCCGAAGAATTATACGGGCTGGGCTTTTTGAAACAAGCGGAACGTACTTACAAAAAGCTACTTGCCAAGTATCCCGACGAAGATGACTTGCGGACTAGCCTCGCAGACATCGCGATTGATGAAGATGATACGGACACCGCCTTGGATTACTTGCACCAAGTCAAGCCGGACTCACCAGCCTATGTGCAAGCACTGTTGGTGGAAGCTGATTTATATCAAACGCAAGAGTTGTTCGAAGTTAGTGAACAAAAATTAAAGGAAGCCTACGAATTAGCACCAGATGAACCCATCGTGGAATTTGCCTTAGCGGAATTTTACTTTTTGATTCGGAACTATCGCCAGGCGATCCGTTTTTACTTGGATTTGATCAAGCAGGGTGAGTTGGAAATCTCAAAAGTCAATCTGGTTGAACGTCTGGGGGTATCCTACGCAGAATCCGGGCGCTTTGAACAGGCGGTCGGCTATCTCGAACAGATCAAACCGGCCAAGTTAACGCCAGATAGCCAGTTTGAACTGGGCTTTACCTACTTACAACTTAACGAACCACAAAAGGCAATCGACATTTTTAATAAGTTACGGGAATCTGACGACCAATATGCGTCACTGTATCCTTACTTAGCGCAAGCACAAGAACAGCTACATCAGCTTGATAAGGCGTTATTAACGCTACAAGAAGGATTAGCGGTCGACCAGTACAATGAGCAGTTGTACTTGCAAACGGCCCGCTTAGCCTTGAAATTGGACGATCAGGAGCTAGCTGAAAAGTACCTGCGTGAAGGCTTGAGTATTGACCCTGATAATTTGACGACCGTCTTGGAGCTCTCTAACTTACTTGTCCAACGCGAACGCTATCAAGATAACGTTGACTTATTGGATCAATATCTGCAAAGTGATGAATTCGACCCGCAGTTCTATTGGAACTTGGCGATTTCAAACGATCGGCTAGACAATTTTCAAGCGGCCAAAGATAACTACGAGGCTGCTTATCCCTTCTTCGAACATAACAAGGACTTCCTCAAACCAGCCATTTACTTCTTCCGTGAAGCTGGGATGGCGGATTCTGCTGTGGCCGCCTTACGCAATTACCTGGTGATTGAACCAGATGATGGTGAAATGGTCGCCATGTTAGAAGATTACGAAGACCAGGGTTACTAGTTGAAAACACTTTCATTTTTGGTAGAATGAATTTAGTTGCGAATGCCTTCGTCGGTTGCGTTTCACGGGCCGATGACTGATTCGTTTAGATTAAGTTAAGTGAGGAGCCAATTATTGTGAAAGTAGCCATCATTGCCACGGATTTAGACGGAACATTTTTAAGAGATGACCACCAGTTTGACCATCCGCGTTTTCAAGCCCAGTTAGACCAGATGAACGCGCAGGGTCAACACTTTGTTGTGGCCAGCGGAAACCAATTGCAGCACTGTATCGACGTTTTTGATGGCATTCACGGCGAGCTGACCTACGTTGCCGAAAATGGCGGCCTGGTGATCGACAATCACGGTCAGGTCCTAGCCGAAAGTCTGATTGACTTGCCTTTGTATCAAGAATTGTTGACCTTTGTCGCCACTGAGCCAGCGTTAGCGGGGGCTGAAATCTCAGTTTCTGGCAAACAAGCCGCGTATATTCGGCCACAGGATGATAGCCCACTGATGCGTTATTATTTGAGTCGGTTGCGGGTCGTGCCATCCTTGATGACGATTGACGATCACATTTACAAGGCGACGTTTAGCTGGCAAGATACGGATGCCAACGCCCACGCGGACCTGATCAATCGCCAGTTTGCAGGCCGGTTGCGGGCGACGGTCAGTGGTGGTAACGGGCTTGATGTCATCCCACCACATGTCAATAAGGCGACCGGACTCGCCTATTTACAATCACACTGGCACATCGACGCCAATCAAACAGCCGCTTTCGGGGATAATGGCAATGATCTAGAAATGTTGCACGAAGCTGATTACAGTTTTGCCATGCAAAATGCGATTGCCCCGGTCAAACAGATGGCGACTTACTTGACGCCTCATGATAATAATCACGATGGCGTCCTCGCAGCCATCGATACGTTGATTTAAGCAATGCGAAGCTTAAGTAACTAAATTTATCGCGAACCGGGCTGCGTCGCTGATAGCTGAAATACGCTTCCAATTTTGATCGTTGATGTGGTCCGGAAACGCGGCTGCCCACGCTGTCGTTTGACGCGCAGGCAACAGTCAAGGACGGGCTTCGGCTTGCAAGACTAGCACCCACTGCAGCACATTTGGACGTCTGCATGGTTAACAAGGCTAAAAGGGCAACGCTAGTCCAATCAAATTTAACAGTGGTGCGCTGGTCATCCAATGACTGGTGCACCACTTTTTTTGTTTTTCGTGACGCTGTTTCACCCCGCAATGGGATGCCAGTCCAGCATTCTACCGAGTGATAGACAATTCTACTGCCTAATTGCGTGATAGTCTGCTAAAATATAAGGGTATACGCGGTGGCGAGATGCGTGTGTAGTGAAGAGATACTCGACTGGTTCAACACATCGTCAGTAGGTTAAGACAACTCAGGCTGTGAATCTTGCGGTACCTGAGTAATCAGCCGCCGTGTCAGGTAGTTTAATCTTGAGGAGGAATTTATTGTGGTAAAAGTAATTGTTGCCGGCTACAAAGGTCGGATGGGTAGTACCGCTGCACAAATGGTGATCGATAATCCTGATTTTGAATTGGTTGGGGTCTATGACGCCCGCAGTAAGGACCAAAATTTGAATGAAGATGACCGTTTCAAGGGCCAAGACGTCCCAGCTTTTCATGACTTAGACCAAATCAAGACCGATGCAACGGTATGGATCGACTTTACGATTCCAACGGCGGTCTATGAAAATGCCAAGTTTGCGCTCAACCACGGCATTTCACCAGTGATTGGGACAACAGGAATGACCGACGAACAAGTCGCAGACCTACAAAAATTGGCTAAGGATAAGCAAGTCGGCGGGTTGATTGCACCCAACTTTGGCATCAGTGCCGTCTTATTGATGCAATTTGCCCAACAAGCGGCCAAGTACTTCCCAGATGTTGAAATTATTGAAATGCACCATGATGACAAAATCGATTCCCCAAGCGGAACGGCCATCAGTACGGCCAAAAAGATTGCGGAAGTGCGTAAGCCTAAACAACAAGGCAATCCTGACGCTACTGAAACGTTACCTGGAGCGCGTGGTGCGGAATATGAAGGTATGCGGATTCACGCTGTCCGGTTACCAGGATTAGTCGCACATGAAGAAGTCATGTTTGGTGGTCCGGGTGAAGGCTTGACGATTCGCCAAGATTCCTTTGACCGGATCTCATTTATGACTGGTGTCAAAGTCGCGGTCGAAAAGGTCAACCAGTACCATGAACTCTTCGTTGGTTTGGAGCACTTACTATGATTTTGACGCAATTACCAGCAGCGTTTCAAGAAGCCAAGCCAATCATTGAAACGATCGAAGCGGCGGGTTATGAAGCGTACTTTGTTGGTGGCTGTGTCCGCGATACGATTCTTGGCAAACCGCTGCACGACGTCGATATTGCGACTAGTGCTTTTCCAGCTGAGGTCAAACAATTATTCAAACGCACGGTCGATACGGGTATCGAGCACGGCACCGTCATGATTTTAGATCATGGTAATGGCTATGAGACGACCACGTTTCGGACTGAGTCGGGCTACCAAGATTTTCGGCGTCCAGATAAAGTGACGTTTGTCCGTTCGCTAAAAGAAGACCTCAAGCGACGCGATTTTACGATCAACGCGCTGGCGATGACGGCCAAGGGTGAAGTGATCGACTTGTTCGATGGCTTGGCTGATTTAAAACGGGGCGTGTTGCGGGCCGTGGGTGTGGCGGAAGAACGCTTTCATGAAGATGCGTTACGGATGATGCGGGCGGTTCGGTTTGCCAGTCAGCTGGACTTTGCCATCGAACCCCAAACGCAACAAGCAATCACCGATAATGCGGCCTTACTCACGAAAATCGCCGTTGAACGGACCCGCGTGGAGTGGGAGAAGTTACTAATGGGACAGCATCCCGATGCTGGCTTGGAAAGCTTGCTTACGACTGGGTTGTACCAGTACATGCCACTCATGGCTGATCAAAAAACGATGTTGCAACAACTGCTTGCGCTGCCGGATTGGCACTTATCGACGATTGAAAGTGTTTGGACCTTGTTGAGCTGGCAAATGCAGTTACGCGATGATTCGGCGATTCGGCACTTGTTAAAGACTTGGAAGACGAGCAATGAGTTGATTAGCCACGTTACAGCCGCTGTCAACGCGCTGAGTGCCTTAAAAGAGGCTGGTCGACTAACGTCCGAGGAAAACTTCTACACTGGCTTAGACGCGCTCACAACGGCCAATCAGGTCGCCACTATATTAGGCTTTGGTCAGGACCAAGCTAAGTTAGCCCAATCGTACGCGAGTCTGCCAATTCACGATAAGCATGAATTAGCGGTTAACGGCGGCGATTTGTTGAAGGCGAAGTTGGTGACACCGGGACCGATGATGGGGTCGATTTTAGCTGCTTGTTTGCAGGCGGTCATCACTGGAAAAGTTGAAAATCAGCAAGACGCTTTGCTTGATTTTGCACGGATGGTAGCGGATTCAAAAAACCATTGATATTTTCTATGAATCTGTTACGATTAAAGTGAAACTAATTCAATGAGGTGATTTAAATGGAACGAGCATTAGAAGCATTGAAATTTCATTTTCGGAATGGTGACACTTGGACGGTGCATCATCAAGATATCTCCGACCTGTGGATTGGCCGTGTAACGACAAGTTACGGCCGTATCAAGGGTGGTCACATGACCATCATTCACCCTTGCAAGTCCTTTAAAGCTGAATTCAAGCCAGATGCCGACGCAATCGACCCTGAAACGACCCAATTGTCTTCTGTGACAAGTGGGATGTTCGAACGGGTGACCCATTACCAAGATATTGAAAAAATCGATATTTTATTTGGTGACGAACGGGGCAGTGAACAAATCTACCTGCCATTCAAACCACGGGATGCAGACGGTATCGACAACATTTATCAAACCAGTTCATTAGCCAGTGACGGCAAGTTACACTTAGTTGTCGATGACGAACGGACCGTCTTTGATGTTTATGGTGACCAGAACAAGTAAGCGCTGGTGCCAACAATCTAATTGAACGCTAAAGTAGCTGCTTTTGGAGATATTCTCCTGAGGCGGCTATTTTTCGTTCCTAGTAGTTGGTCATGAATCGTGATTGAGAGGTGCTAATTTTAAGTTCAAAGGCAACCAGCTTAGACCGCCGGAAGTAGGGCGAATTAGCGTCAACGTACAGTGCTTGGTTCGTTCTACGCTGGCTTCCAGGCATAGTATTCGAAAGGCGAACACGTGCGGACCCAATAGTGATAAACTGCTCACGATTCCTTGATAACCATGACCCTGCTTTTGAACTGTGAGACGAGTTCTTGATGACTTCCAAGCTATCTGACTCGCATTTAGTTCTATGGCGTATGAACATCGCTGCATATTGTCAGAGCTTTTCTAGTTTGCCAATAGACTAACGCACAAAATACGACACAACTGAGCGCTTTATCAGCTCGTTTGAAGACGATGTTCCATGGCTAATATCAGCAATCTTTAGACCGTTATACCAGAGTTGAAATTCCTTAACTCATCAATGACGCTACTTGAAAGTTTACATGAAGAACCAGTCGCCAAAAATTCAGTGGTCAATTGTACCCAGATAGGTGGCCGTTCATCCGCCATTCGAGCGGGTTCCCGCTAGCCCCTACAGTCGCCATCGGACGCGCATCGGCTGACGAACAGTAAACCAACCAACTGGGCCTTTCAATCACGATTCGTCTCACTCAGCTTTCCAAAATATTAATCGGATTTGCGCGTTTGTCAGTTGTGTTTTAGGCCAATTCTAGCTAAGATAGAACTTAATGATGTAAAAAAGGGTGGATCGTGAGAATGCAAACTTTAAGAGCAGAAAATCTGACCCGAACTTATGGTGAGAAGACGTTATTTCATGATATTTCGTTTATTGTGAATGAACATGACCGGATTGGTGTCATTGGCGTTAACGGGTCCGGAAAGACGAATTTATTAGACGTATTAGCGGGCGTGACGGCACCAGAAGCTGGTCAGTTGATCATGCCAAAGAATTATACGATCGGTTATTTAAAACAAAAACCAGAACTAGATGAAAATTTAACGGTGATTGATGCCGTTTTGGCTGGTAGTCAGCAAGTCTTTCGGACGATTCGGCACTACGAGCAAACGCTCGCGGCCTATGCCGACCACCCAGAAGACCCTGCGACGCAAAAAGCGTACGTGGCCGCTGAAGACCAGATGAATCAAGAAGACGCGTGGACGGCGGAAAGTGACGTCAAAACAATTTTGACGCAGTTGCACATTACGGATTTGACGAAGACTATCAAACAGATGTCCGGGGGCCAGCAGAAGCGGGTCGGCCTGGCACAAGTCTTGATTCAATCGCCAGATTTACTGTTGCTAGACGAACCGACCAACCACCTCGATTTTGATTCGATCGAATGGCTGGAGAGTTATTTGGCAAGCTATAAGGGCGCACTGATCGTCGTGACCCATGACCGCTATTTCTTAGACCAGGTCGCTAATCAGATGTTTGAGCTCTCGTTTGGTGAACTACACAAGTACACCGGGAATTACCAAGACTTCGTGCAGGCCAAAGCTGAACGGGTCGCCCGCGACGTATTGGCTGAACATAAGCAACAACAGCTGTACAAAAAAGAACTCGCGTGGATGCGTGCCGGTGCGCCTGCCCGGAGTACCAAGCAACAAGGCCGTATCAATCGGTTCAACGACTTAAAGGACAACTTGAACACCTTACAAGTGGATGGTGATGTTGACATTTCGTTGGGGCAACAGCGGCTCGGTAAAAAAGTGATCGAGTTAAAAGATGCCAGTCTCCAATTTGACCAACAGACGATTCTGGACCACTTTTCCATGCTGATTCAAGCCAATGATCGAATCGGAATCACCGGGATCAATGGTGCCGGAAAGTCCAGCCTGTTAAATGTGATTGCCGGACGCTTGCCATTAGATAGTGGGACGGTGACGATTGGTGAAACGGTCAAAATGGCCTACTACACGCAACAGACCGAACCGATTCCGGGTGATAAACGGATCATCAACTACCTACAAGACGTTGGTGAGACGGTGCTCAACAAGCAGGGCGAACACGTGTCAGTAACTGAATTGTTAGAGGAATTTCTCTTTCCACGGTCAATGCACGGAACGCTGATTCGCAAGCTTTCTGGTGGTGAACAGCGCCGTTTGTACTTGCTGAAGTTATTGATGCAACAACCGAACGTTTTACTACTAGATGAACCGACGAATGACTTGGATATCGGGACGTTGACCGTCCTTGAAAATTACTTGGATGACTTTGCCGGCACCGTCATTACTGTTTCACATGACCGGTATTTCTTGGATAAAGTCGGCACGAAGCTCTTGATTTTTGACGGCCAGGGCCATATTGAACGGTACGCGGGACGTTTCTCAAGTTATTTGAAGGACCAAAAAGCGGCCAGTGCGGATGCTGCCAAGTCGCACACGAAGTCCAGTTCAGCTAAGTCAACTAGCGCGGCTGAGAAGAAGCCAGCATCCGCCGCAGCACCGAAGCAAAAAGTAAAATTGACGTATGCTGAACAGTTAGAATATGACAAGATCGAAGAAGTCATTGAAGGACTTGACAGCCATAAGAGTGAAATTGAAGAAGCGATGGCCGCTAATGCCAGTGATTACGGTAAATTGGCGGACTTACAAAAAGAGCTGACTAAAACTGAACAGACCATCGACGAGAAGATGGAACGTTGGGATTACCTCAGTCAGTACGCAGAAGCCTGAAAGGATGATCGCATGTTAGAAGATAGTTATTTACAACTCGCGCGCACCATTTTAGAACATGGCACGTACAAAGATGACCGCACGGGTACTGGGACCTACAGTATTTTCGGTTATCAGATGCGCTTTGATTTGAGTGAGGGTTTCCCATTACTGACGACTAAAAAGGTACCGTTTGGGTTGATCAAAAGTGAATTATTATGGTTCTTACACGGTGACACGAATATTCAATATCTGTTGAAGCATCATAATCATATCTGGGACGAATGGGCCTTCAAAAATTGGGTCACTAGTGCCGATTATGACGGTCCAGACATGACTAATTTTGAGCATCGACGGTTAGATGATCCGGCGTTTGCACCGGTTTATCAAGCCCAAATGAAGGCTTTTGATGACCAAATCGTGAATGACGATGCCTTTGCGGCCAAATTTGGTAACTTAGGTGACGTGTACGGTGCACAGTGGCGGCATTGGCAAACACGGCAAGGGTCGACGATCGACCAAATCGCCAATGTCATTGATATGATCAAGACTCATCCCGATTCACGTCGGCTGATCGTGTCAGCGTGGAATCCTGAAGATGTGCCCAGTATGGCGTTACCACCTTGTCACACGTTGTTCCAATTTTATGTGGCGGATGGCAAACTCTCTTGTCAGCTCTACCAACGGTCAGGAGATGTTTTCTTAGGGGTGCCGTTTAACATTGCGAGCTATGCCTTGTTGACCCATTTGATTGCTAAGGAGACTGGGCTAGAAGTTGGTGAGTTCGTGCATACGTTGGGAGATGCCCACATTTACACCAATCATATCGACCAAATCAAGACGCAATTAACACGACAACCTAAGCCAGCACCGCAGTTAGTTCTGAATGGCGCGCATCCCAGCATTTTTGATTATCAAATGAGCGATATTAAGCTAGAAGGCTACGACCCCGCACCGGCCATTAAAGCGCCGGTCGCAATTTAGGAGGTCAGATGACGATGATTGCTTTGATCTGGGCGGAGGACCAAAATGGCCTCATCGGCAAACAGGGCCAGTTGCCTTGGCATTTGCCGGCAGATATGCACCGTTTTAAGACGTTGACGACGGGACACCACGTGGTGATGGGGCGCAAAACCTTTATGGGCTTCAAGCGGCCGCTGCCACACCGGACGAACTGGGTCTTGTCGCAACAGCCGGACTTAGCATTACCGGCGGGCGTTCAGCAGTTGACTGATATCGCAGCTTTAAAAGCCCTGGCCGCCAAAAATCCGGATGAACTGATTTTCGTGATTGGGGGCGCGGTGGTCTTTCAGGCCGTGTTGCCAATTGCGAATTATCTCTATCGCACCCGTATCAACGCGCGTTTTGACGGTGACACTTGGATGCCTGTAATCGACTATTCACAGTGGCAACTTGTCACTAACCAGGTTGGAACGGTGGACGACAAAAACCGTTATCCGTATGAATTTGACGATTTTCGCCGCCGTTAATTCAGTGCGAATCGTGAAAGTCAAGCAGATTTCTGCTATACTGAAAGCATTAATTTATTGTAACGATCTTATGAACGTTACAAGTATAAGAAAGCGTGGCAAAGTATGACGAAAATCAAGATTGTGACCGATTCTTCGGCAAATTTGACGGATGCCGAGGTAAAAAAATACGATATTACCGTGATTCCGTTAACTGTCATGATCGATGGCACTATTTACGTGGAAGATGAAACCATCACACGTGAGGAATTTATTAGTAAAATGGCAACGGCCAAGTCCTTGCCTAAGACGAGTCAGCCCGCGCTGGGAACGTTTATTGAAACTTTTGACAAGTTAGGTGCGGATGGCTCAAGCGTGATTTGCATCAACATGCTCGAAGCGATTTCAGGAACGGTTCACACCGCAGAACAGGCCGCATCGATTACTAAAACCGATGTAACGGTGATTGATGCGCGCACCACTGACCGGGCGTTGGCCTTTCAAGTGATTGCTGCAGCCAAGTTGGCCCAAGATGGTGCTGACAAGCAGACGGTGATCGACCAAATTCATACGACTCAGGCCCACACGAAGTTATTTATGGGTGTGATGACGCTCAATAACTTAGTTGCCGGTGGCCGTATCAGTCGTTTGACCGGGGCAATCAGTACATTATTGAATGTAAAAATCGCCCTCGAAGTTGACGACGGCACTTTAGATGTGAAGATGAAGGGCCGCGGCGTCAAAGCGATTAATAAGTTTTTTGATAAAGTTCTTGAAGATATTATTGCGACGCCGAACGTGGTGGAAGTCGCAATCTCACACGTTGGTGCGACGGAACGCGTTGAAGAATATAAGGCGCGCTTGCAAGCGGCTTTACCAAGTTTACGGGTCAGCGTTCAACCAACAGTACCGATCATCGCAACCCATGGTGGTCCGGGCGCTTTTGCGGTGGAATATCATACCCAGGCACCAGCTTAAAGTTAACGAAGGCTTACAGACGACCTGTCTGCGAGTGCTAACGGTAAATGGTGATCGTCCCAGTTTGGGGATGATGACCATTTTATTGTTTTAGGGGTAAGTTGTCAGCCAATCGTTCAAATAACCAGTATCAGAAAGGTTGGAGGTTCATGTCAAAAATTAAAGAAACCATCAAAGTCGTGCTGGTGGTGGCGGTCCTCGCGGTGGCAGTCTTTTTCGGCGTCAACTACTTGATGCATCCGCACGATGATGCCACCACGACCAAGCCCACGACGACTAAAAAGGCCACGCAAAAAACGACCCCGCACAAGAGTAGTATCAACCTCGTGGCGGTCGGCGATTCACTGACAGAAGGGGTCGGCGATGAATCAGAGGGCGGCTATGTCGGCCAGATCAAGCAGACGTTAGCCAAAAAACAAGATTTGACGGTCAAGACGACCAATGCCGGTAAATCCGGTGACCGCAGTGACCAGATTCTAGCGCGGATCAATAAGTCCAAAGCGTTGCAGCAGAAAATCGCCAAGGCCGACGTTTTGACAGTGACGGTTGGTGGTAATGACTTGCTGCAGACGTTGGAAGGGTCGATCACGTCGAATAATACGGCTAAGAATAACGCGACGGTTGCCAAGGCACAGACCTTGTATGCCACGAAACTCACAAAATTATTTAATAAATTACAAAGTTTGAATGGATCAGCGTCGATTTTTGTCTTTAGCATCTATAATCCAATTTATGTGAACTTCCCGAATGTGACGTCGATCACCCACTATATCAGTCAGTGGAACGATCAGACGCAGACGACGGTCAGTCAATATAAGCATACTTATTTTATGGATATTAATTGGACAATGTCACATGGTCAGTACAAGACGGCCGCTCAAATCCGCAAGTTGAAGCAGGCTGCCAGTGCCACAACGTTGACGAGCCTCACCAGTGCAAAGGCGATCAATGGGGCGTTAGCGACGGAGAATAAGACTAATGACCTGATTTCGACGAGTGATAATTTCCATCCGAATAAACGGGGTTATCGGGTCTTCACGTCGAAGCTGTACCAGACGATGATGGCGCACGATGCCTGGTTACTTAAAAAATAAAGGAGGAATTGAGATGCGGGAAGCACAACACACCAAAACGACGAGTCCGAAGCCGCCCAAGTCGACGGGGCCCGTCAATATTTGGAAATGGGTCGCAATCGTGTTGATTGCCCTAATTATTGGGACCGGCGCTTACGTTGGCACGCAAATATTCCGGTCACCCAGTGAAAGTACTAGTTTGACCACTAGCCGTAACGATGCCGCTAGTGTACCAATCACTATGAATCGCAAGCAATTGAACGCCTTAGCGAGCTACTATCTGGCCGACTTACAAAAGGGTCAAGACATGAAGTATCGCTTTGTCGTCCGGTCCACGGGTGCCTATCTGTTAGGTACAACTAAGGTGTTAGGCCAGGACGTTTCATTTGTGATTACGATGAAGCCGAGCGTGATTGATGATGGTAATATTTCACTGAAGGCCACCAACTTATCGGTCGGTACGATGTCGCTACCGATCAGCTTCGTCATTAATTACATTAATAATAATTACAAGACGCCTAAGTGGGTTAAGTTGAATGCCAAGAGCAAGACGATCGATCTGTATTTGAATAAACTGGTCGGTAAACACGATGTTCGTTATAGTGTTGATAAGCTTGATTTGAAGAACGACCAGTTCAAGTTTGAAATGCACATTCCAAAAACTAGCGATTAAGAAGATGAGGTGAATACATGCACAAAACATTTTATACGTTTTTGATGACCCAACGGAACCCTGATAGTACCGATTCGATTGCCGAATTTGCGAACAATGCGTTTCTGGATCAGTCGTTTCCGAAGCAGAGTAAGGATTTTCATGAGGTCTCTCAATATTTAGAATTGAACGCGGGTTACCTGCCTTCAATGACGATATTTGATGATGCGTGGCAAGCCTATCTCGCAAGTGAAGCATAAATTTATTCGTAGGAAAGAGGACGTTCGGTTATGTCAGAGGAACCCAAACAAACCAATCCGCATTTGAAAAAAACACCGCGGCCGAAACGACGCGTCGGCTTATGGACTTACATCATTTCCATTGTCGTTGCGCTCGGCATCGGGGTTGGTGGCACATACTGGCTGATTGGTCGGCAAGTCAATGCCCAACTCAGCAGTATGCAACAGACTAGTAAGGCAATGAAAAAGATTGAATCAGTCTACGAGACCATCAATCAAAATTATTATAAACCGGTCAATGCTAACAAGTTGGCGAATGGTGCCATCAACGGCATGGTCAATTCTTTAGGGGATAAATTCTCCGAGTACATGGACAAGAGTGAGACCGAGAGTCTGAACGACACGATCGATAGTTCGTTTTCTGGGATTGGTGCTCAGGTTCAAAAGTCCGGCAACTATGTTCAAATTATCTCACCGATCGCGGGCACTCCTGCCAAAAAGGCTGGTTTAAAGCCAAAGGATATCATCAAGGCGGTCAATGGTAAGTCAGTTTCCGGTAAGACGTTGACTCAGGCTGTTAATATGATGCGTGGTAAAGTTGGCACGACCGTTAAACTGACGATTGAACGCAGTGGGCAGACGTTCACAGTGAGTCTGAAGCGCGCTAAGATTCCAGTGACGACCGTTGACTACAAGCTCGTCGGTGGCAGCAAGAAGATTGGTTACATTACCGTCTCGACCTTCTCGACCAATACGGCCAAGGAATTTAAGACGGCATTGAAGGCGCTCGACAAGAAGGGTGCTAAGAAGTTAGTCATCGATATGCGTGGCAACCCCGGTGGTTTGATGACGGCCGCACTCAAGATGGCTTCCATCTTCCTGAAGAACGGGAAGACCATTATGCAGGTGGAAGCGCGGGACGGCTCTACCGAGAAGTACACCGCTTCTAAGAAGTATGACGGTGGCTTCAAGGAGACCAAACCAACGACCGTTTTAATCGACGGTGGGAGTGCCTCTGCGGCAGAAATCTTCTCAGCCGCCTTGCACCAGTCCGCTGGCGTCAAATTAGTCGGTTCACAGTCATACGGTAAAGGGACGGTCCAAACGGTCACGACCTTTAGTGATAAGACTGAAATGAAGATTACCGTTGCCAAATGGTTAACACCAAATGGCACGTGGATCAATAAGAAGGGCTTAACGCCGGATGTCAAAGCGGATGAACCAAGTTACGCTAGTTTGACGGTCATCAGTAAGGTGAGTGACTTACAAGCGGATAAGGTCAACAGTAACGTCAAGACCTTCCAGAAGTACCTACAAGCGTTAGGTTACTTCAAGGGAACGGTTAACGGTTACTTCGGTGATTCGACTACGGCGGCCGTTAAGCAGTATCAGAAGCACGCAAAGTTGAGTGCCACTGGTAAAGTTAATAAGCAGACGTTGACGAAGATCGAAACTGAATTAGCAAATAAAATCAGCGACAATGACCGCGCCTATGATGCGGCCATGAAGTTGATTGAAAAAACGAATTAATTTTATGAAACCAAGCTTGGGCTTTTCCGGGCTTGGTTTTTTGTCGTTAGAATAAATCGACACACGCATTGCTCGCCAAAAGTTGGATGCGACGGATGCATATCTTCAGGGCCACTAATTGACGTGATAAAGGTCACAAAATGAGACGGTGCGGCAATATATTGGGGACCGATTGGCTGTAAAGTTCGTTATATTAGACTTACTAGTTGTGATTTTAGATGTCAGTGGAATCAATCTGAGCAACCACTAAGCCTTTGTAAGGGAGATGATGAATCGATGACTAATTACCGGAGTGATGAACTCATGGCACTGATTGTCCAGTTAATGACCGTTAAACGGCAAGTTAGCCAAATTAACAAAGTGTGGTTAGAAAAGACGCATTTAACCAGCCTTGACTTAGAGATCTTGTTAGCGATCAAACAGGCAGGAACAATGACTAACGCTGAATTAGCAGCAGCCTGTTCGGTGGTGCGACCGCTGACCTCTCGCCAAACTTGGGGATTGATTACGCGCGGATTTCTTAAATCTGAAAATGACCCGGATGGCAGACGCAAAAATCAGTTGTCGTTGACGGATGCTGGCCGACAAAAACTAGCCGTTATTCGTACACAACTCGATCATAACCTTAAAACGAGTGTCCAACGAAAAGAATTGGTGCGCCTCGCTGCTGCGATTGACAAGCTAAGGCATGATTTAGGCGCTGTGGCTAAATGATCCTGATGGATAGGGATACAGCATACCAAGTTTGAAGTCAATCTGTCGTCCTAACTGTGGGCGGAAACATAGTTAGGTTGCTGAAAGACACTCGACTAAGGCACGTCGGTTAAAGCTTTGCAGTGAGGGTTTCGCAAGGACGTCTATCCCCAATTGCTGCAGGCATGATCACTCGTTTTTAAGTGATGAGACAGCTTTCCCATCTTGATTGAACTGGAGAATTCATGAAAAGACCGTTTGGGACTTGCCAGGGGATGGGGGTCAAGCGGTATACTAGAAAGGTACGTTAATTTACAGGCGCGTATTTTCGGATACCGCCTGTTTTTTGCGGGAAATTACAGGTCACCACCGGAATTGAAGTGGTGACGGCATAGAAAGAAGTCTTTTTGTGAATCGACGCGCCATTTATTTTGTTCAAGGGGCCCTCTTACTCTCAAACGTGATGGCCGGAATCGATAGTACTAACGTGAATACGGCGTTACCCGCCATCATTGCGGACTTACACGGGTTGCGGCTGATGGCCTGGATCGTGGCTGTCTTCTTGCTCGGAACGGCTGTCTCCACTTTGATTTGGTCGAAGCTGGGCGAGCGGCTAGGGAATAAACGGGCCTATCAGATGACGACTAGCCTGTTTATCGTTGGGTCGTTGCTACAAGGTCTCGCACCTAACATCTGGTTCTTGATTATTGCCCGTGGCATCGCCGGGCTCGGTAACGGTGGGATGATCTCACTGCCATACATTATGTACGCGGATATCTTCAAGGATCCGCGCGAACGGATGCGGGCACTAGGCTTGGTCTCGGCTTGCTTTAGCATGGCAACGATTATTGGGCCGATGGTCGGCGGAATAATCGTCGATGCTTGGTCCTGGCACTGGATTTTTTATCTAAACGTGCCGATTGGCATTTTATCGGCCGTACTGTTGCAGATCTTCTATCAGGAACCCAAACGGCAACATAACTTGCAACCGATGGATCGAGCCGGGGCACTGTTGATGGCAGTCGGCATCATTAGCCTGCTTGGTGGGATCGAATTGATTGGGATGGTCTCACTCTGGATCGTGGCAATCGTCATCGTGGTGGCGCTGGTTATCCTTGGCAGTTTAACGATTGTTGAGCGGCGAGCCGTCGATCCGGTCATTCCCGGTCGGTTGTTTAAAAACAGCCCCTTAGTGGTCGACTTCGTCTTATTTGTGCTCATTTGGGGCGCGTTTGTCGCTTTCTTGACCTATAGTCCCATGTGGGCGCAGGGCTTGTTAGGGACGTCGGCATTAATTGGGGGCGCCACGCAGATTCCGAGTGCCTTTGCCAATTTTGGCGGCAGTGAGTCGGTACCGCGGATGCGGCGGCATTTGACCCCGCATCAGGTGCTGACAATCAATATTATTATTTTAACGCTGACCTTCGTCCCGTTGATGATTGGTGGTGTCAAGCTACCATACTGGGTCTTGCTCCTAGCTGGCTTTTTCGAAGGTTGGGGCAACGGCGCCTGCTTTAATGAGTTACAAGTTAAAGTGCAAGTCGATGCCGATCAACGCGATATTCCAGTTGCGACCTCTTTTAGTTATTTGATTCGCATGCTGAGCCAGACCTTTACCACGGCTATCTTTGGTTTGATCATGAACCAAGCTCTGGCCAGTGGCGTCGCTCGTTCAGACGGCAAAATTACCATGGCAATGATGAATCAACTTAGCGATGCCAGTCGTGCTGGGCGGTTGCCCGCCAACCTCGTGCCGCTGATGCGCCAGATTCTGCATACCGGATTACAGAATATCATGATTCTGGCGTTTGCCTTGATGATTGCGGCCTTACTCTTGAATCTGTGGGCGCAACGGCGAGAAGCGCGGCGGCAGGCACAGGCGTGATACTTGAATGACACGCTGAAAGTTTTGTTGTGACTACTCGTTGGTACAGATTAAAATAACATTAGATACTAAAAGGGCCTTCCACATTGGAGGCCCTTTTAGTATTGGCACAAAACAAGTGAACGTACGCGAGCCTAAGCTGCAGCCAACACTTATTTGCGTTGTCTAAATGGTTAAAATTTGAACGCTCAATCATCAAAAACGTCGAACCCATACCCCCGAATATGCTGCTTCAGCAGTGCCAAGTAGCGTTGAGCTGTCGTACTCAATTCGATTTTTTTATGACGCAGATAGCCCAGCGTCATGGCATCGTCGACTTTGAGCGGAATGGCGACGATTTTTTCGTCATTGAGTTCGCTACTAATGATTCCAGAACTGATCGTGTAGCCGTTTAAGCCGACCATCAGATTAAAAATCGTGGCGCGGTCACTGATGCGGATGTGCTTTTTGTGCGGCAAGGTACTGAGAATTTCTTCTGAGAAATAAAATGAGCTGGTGTCGCCCTGCTCATAAGAGAGGTAGGGGTAATCTTGAAGGTCGGCCAGTGTCAACGTCTGTTTGCGCGTCAGCGGGTTGTCGCGTCCCACAAAGACGTGCGGGTGGGCTTCAAAGAGTGGGACGAACTGTAAGTCTTTTTCGGCAATCAAGCGACTCAGGACGGTGCGGTTGAATTGGTTAAGGTAAATGACGCCGAGCTCACTTTTCAACGTCTGGACATCATTGAGCACATTTTCAGTTTCCGTCTCGCGCAGGGTGAACTGGTAGGTGTCGCCACCAATTTCTTTGACGAGTTGGACAAAGGCGTGAACGACGAAGGCATAGTGTTGGGCCGACACACTGAAGATTCGTTTGCGAACGGTCCCCTGACCAAAATGCTCATTGAGTAAGTTGACCTGGTCGAGTACACTGCGCGAATAGTTGATGAATTCGCGACCAGCATCCGTCAACGTAATGCCGGTCTTGCTGCGATAAAACAGTTGGACTTGATATTCACGTTCCAGTTCCTTCATCGCTTGTGAGAGTGAGGGCTGACTGATAAATAACTGTTTGGCGGCCTCGTTGATCGATCCAGTGGCCGCAATCTTTTCTAGGTATTTTAATTGTTGAATCCGCATGTGGTGGTAACCTCCTTGAAGCAGCTGGTGAAAATGTCGGCGTAGCGATATGCTGATTTCAGCACGTTGCATGTTTGACGTTATAGGCAATGCCTATTATAGCATCTAAGTAATCAGTCTTATCTATTTTTTAATCTGATTGTTATAATAAACTCATCAAATCAAAGACGGAGGCTGTCAATTTATGACAAAAACACATTTTCAATTGGTCGGTTCGCTGTTACGGCCAGCCAGCTTACTGAGTTACAAGAATCAGATCGAACATCGGGATGACATTCAATATCCATTTTATGATGCTTTTCCAGGTTACCAAGCGGCTGAAGCGGCGGCCGTTAAACAAGTGATTGCGACTGAAAAGGCCCATGGAATCGATGTGCTGACTGATGGGGAATATACCAAATCAATGTGGCATCTGGACTTTGTCTGGGGGTTTAGCGGAATTCGCCGTTTTATTGCGGATGAGGGCTACAATTTCCGTGACCATGACGGTAGTGATTTTGAAACGCGTAAGGATATCGGCATTGAAATTACGGCGCCACTCTCTGGCAAACATCATCATTTTATTGATATTTACAAGCAACTGAAGGCACAGGCGGATGGTAATGATGTCAAACTAACTATCTGGAGTCCAGCGCACGCCTTCGTGGAATTCGGGTACATCGACAAGCTGTATGGGCCAGACCAGGTCTATAAGACTGTGGATGCGTTACATGATGGCTTAGTCCAGACCTACAAGGAATTTCTGACGGATTATCAGGCTGCGGGTGGCCAAATCATCCAATTTGACGACTGCTTGTGGGAAGTTTTTGCCAGTGATAATCAACAAAATCCTTTTGGTGCCGGCAATGGCAGTCTTCAGGAATTGGCGGATGTGGCGGTCAACACCAATAATGAACTGGTTGACTTCGGCCATCAACTCGGGTTAAAGGTCTGGACCCACAATTGCCGTGGTAATTACGAAAGTCGCCATTTTGCGGAAGGTAGTTACAATACGATCGCCAAGAAATTCTTACATGATCAACATTACGACCGCTTCTTCCTCGAATGGGATGACGATCGTGCCGGTGACATTTCGGCGTTGAAGGTACTGGAAGATCGGCCAAACGTGGAAGTCGTGTTAGGGCTATTATCGAGTAAGACCAATACTTTAGATGATGAAGACCGGGCCCTACGCCTCTTGACGCAGGCTAGTCAGATTTTAGATAAAGATCGGCTCTACTTATCACACCAGTGTGGCTTTGCATCCTGCGATTCAGGTAACGAGTTGACCGAAGCTCAGCAGTGGGCCAAAATCGACCAGGGTCAACAGATTGCGGCTAAGTTCTGGGATTAAGCGCGTTCACAATTGCCGGGTTATTTTTAAATATTAAGTTAGTGATTAAACGAGACATGTACGTGGCCTGAAAAGGGACGTGGATGTCTCGTTTGCGTTTAGTATCCGCCAATACAGAATACACAGCACGCAGCCGGTAAACATGGTAAAATAAAGCTTGCTGCCACCGATGAACGTATGAGCGAAACGTCTCATCATTGGTGGCTCGGAGCATGTCCTAGTTCAATCGGACTAGTCGACAGCCAGTTAACAACTAAACGAATGCTGGGTTGAAGCTTAAACCGTGCTGGCCGCGGTGTTCTGCTCAGGCGAGTTTTAATCAGGCTAATCATGACGCAATTAATCATTATAGGAGTGAAACGCAATGGCAAATATTCAATGGTATCCTGGTCATATGGCTAAGGCGATTCACCAAATTCAAGATAATTTACACTTAGTAGATATCGTCTTTGAATTGGTGGACGCCCGTATTCCAGTGGCCTCACGTAATCCAGAAATCGAAAAAACGATCCAGCAAAAACCGCACCTGCTGATCATGACCAAGAAGGATTTGGCAGATCCGCAAGCGACGGCCGATTGGGTCAAGTATTATGAAGCACAGGGTCAGGTCGCAATTGCTGTTGATTCGCGTAGTCGCACGATTGGCAAACAAATGACGCAGGCCGCCAGTGACATGTTGGCGGACAAACTGGCCAAGATTGCAGCACGAGGCATCACCAATCGCCCGATTCGCGCGGTCTGTGTCGGTATTCCGAACGTGGGAAAGTCGACCTTACTCAACCACATCGTCAACAAGAAAATTGCCAAGGTTGGGGACCGTCCCGGGGTGACGAAAGGCCAACAGTGGCTCAAGGCCTCTAAAAAGCTCGAATTACTCGATACGCCCGGTATTTTATGGCCGAAATTCGAAGACCAAGTTGTCGGCACGAAGCTTGCAGTTACGGGTGCCATCAAAGAAAATATTTATCCTAACGATGACGTCGCCCTGTTTGCCCTAGATTTCTTCAAACAGCAATACGCTGACCGGCTAGTTGAGCGGTATCATTTGACAGCTGATCAACTGGCCCTACCTAATCCAGAACTATTGATCGCGATGACCAAGAATGCCGGGATGCGTGATGATTGGGAACGTTTCTGTGTCGCCTTCTTATTAGATATTCGTAAGGGACGTCTTGGTCGCTTTACACTGGACTTGACGGGGGATCAGCCGGATGCCTGAACGAACGATTGCGGAATTTAAACGTTTGCTAGCCGACCATCCGGATGAGGCCGTATTAACAGCCGCACAAGCTGACAGTCGCAAAGGCGTTCAACAGGCCTATCAACACTATCTGCGCCAAACTGAAAAACACGCAGCGTTAGTGGCCCGGTTTAACCAACACATGCAACTGGAGCGTGACTTTTGGGCGCGCGGCGGGCAATACGTTGCCGGTATCGATGAAGTCGGGCGGGGCCCATTAGCGGGACCCGTCGTGACTGCGGCAGTCGTGTTGGATAACCAGTTCGACTTAATCGAAGTCAATGATTCCAAACAATTAACGGCTAAAAAGCGGGCAGAATTGATGCCGAAAATCTTAGAAGAAGCCGTGGCAGTGGGTATTGGTGTAGCGGATGCCGCAACCATCGACCGCCTCAATATCTACGAAGCCACCCGGGTTGCGATGGCACAAGCAGTCAATAACCTGACTGTCCATCCAACGCGCTTATTAGTGGATGCGATGCAAGTGCCAGTCCCGATTGAACAGACTCGCTTGATCAAGGGTGATGCCAAGAGTGCCAGTATCTCTGCGGCCAGTATCGTAGCTAAAGTCGTCCGGGACCATTTGATGGTGATGTATGACCAAGTCTACCCTGGCTATGATTTCGCCGATAACATGGGTTATGGGACGGCAAAACACCTTGCTGGCTTGGCGACTTACGGAGCGACACCCATTCATCGCCAATCTTTTTCGCCAGTTCAAAACGCGAGCCGCGATTAAATACGTAACTACTCTGTATCAGCAGTCCGCCGTTTATGCAAGTGGCGGTTGGACTGACTCGGAGGAGTGGCAAACATGCAACTACGCAGTTTATTAATTCGGCTTCAACTGGCTCACGGCATCGGCTATGCCGGGATGGTACGGGTGCTCCAGGCTTGTCGACGGCGGCAAACGGTGGTGACCGACCCGCAACAGCTTAGTCAGATCGCTCAGCTAACCGCTAGTCGCCGGTCCCGGTTTATCGCGGACTGGCAAGCGGCGGACTTTCAGCACCGCTTAAAACGACACACGCAAGTCGATATTTTAACGATTTTGGATGTCGATTATCCACCTGCCTTACTGGAAGGCTACCAACCACCACTTGTGTTATTTTTACGTGGTCACCGGGAGCTATTAGCGAGTCGTCAATTAGCGGTGGTCGGCGCGCGGCAAGCAACGAGCTACGCTGAACGGGCGGTCAATCGCTTATTAGCGCCACTCACGACTGACCCCGTGACGATTGTGAGTGGTTTAGCCAAAGGAGCGGATGGAATGGCCCACCGCGCCGCCTTGCAATTCCACTTGCCGACGATTGCGGTCATCGGGACGGGATTAGATATTAGTTACCCCCGTCAACACTCAGAATTACAACATCAAATCGCTAACGTCGGTTTGGTGGTCAGTGAATACCCCTTGGGCGTCGGCCCGGAACCATACCACTTTGTTGCCCGCAATCGTATAATCGCCGGTTTGTGCCAAACGCTGATTGTGGTGGAAGCCCAGGCCCACTCGGGTAGCCTGATTACTGCCAACATCGCGTTACAGAACAATCGCAATGTGCTCGCAGTACCTGGACCAATCGACGCTCCGTACTCGGTCGGCTGCAATGAATTGATCGTCGCGGGAGCCAAACCAGTCTTAAATTCGCGACATATAATAGAAGAGTTTTTACCAAAAATTTGACAAGCCGTTTTTTTTGAAATATGATTACAGGGATTTCTTAAAGTGATATTTATAATAATGATAACGAAACCTGTAAGGAGCTGATCGAGTGGCTGCAAGTACAACGAAAGCCAAACCGGCGGCAAAGCGGAAAACCGCAACTAAGACCGCTACTAAGCGGAAAAGTAAAACCCCCGCAAAAAAATTAGTGATTGTAGAATCACCTTCCAAAGCAAAAACGATTGAAAAGTATCTAGGCCGTTCTTATAAGGTCGTTGCTAGTCTGGGCCATATTCGGGATTTACCGAAGAGCAAGATGGGCGTCGACGTTGATAACGAATACGAACCGCACTACATTTCGATTCGTGGTAAGGGTGATGTGATCAAGAGTTTACGGAAAGAGGCCAAAAAAGCCAAAGCCGTCTACCTGGCATCTGACCCGGACCGTGAAGGGGAAGCGATTGCCTGGCACTTATCCTATTTATTGGGCTTAGACCCCAAGGACAAGAACCGCGTCGTGTTCAATGAAATTACCAAGGATACGGTCAAAAATGCGTTCAAAGAACCGCGTTCGATTGACATGGACCTGGTGGATGCGCAACAGGCCCGGCGAATTTTAGACCGGCTAGTCGGGTATTCAATCAGTCCATTGTTATGGAAAAAAGTCAAAAAGGGCTTATCGGCGGGCCGGGTGCAGTCGATTGCCTTAGACTTGATTATTCAACGTGAAAATGAAATCAAAGCGTTCAAGCCGCAAGAATACTGGACGATCGACAGTGAGTTTCAGAAGGGTCGTTCCAAGTTTATGGCCAGTTTTTATGGCACTCACGGTAAGAAGCAAGCCTTAGACGATAATGACGCAGTTCAGAAGATTTTGGGCCAACTCGACCGTCAAGGTGACTTCAATGTCGTTAAGGTCGTCAAGAAGGAACGCAAACGGTTCCCAGCCCCGCCATTTACCACCTCGACCATGCAACAAGATGCGAACCGTAAGTTGAACTTCCGAACTCGGAAGACGATGATGGCGGCACAGCAATTGTATGAAGGAATCAACGTGGGTGGTAAGGAAGGCAGTGTTGGGCTGATTACTTACATGCGGACCGATTCGACGCGGATCTCATCGATTGCCAAACATGAAGCTTCCCAATTCCTACACAAGGAATACGGGGCCGAATACGCGGCTACCAAGCCAGTTAAAGGCAAATTGCCAGAAGGCGCGCAAGATGCCCATGAGGCGATTCGGCCATCTTCGGTCTTCCGGACGCCAGCCAGCATCAAGGACTATTTGACCAAGGATCAATTCCGCTTATACCAATTGATTTGGTCGCGGTTTGTGGCGAGTCAGATGACGCCCGAAGTGCTCGACACGATGGCGGTCACGATCGACCAAAATGACGTCCAGTTCAGAGCCAATGGGTCTAAAACTAAGTTTGCCGGGTTCACAAAAATCTATGATAAGACTGAAAAAAATAATGTCTTACCTGATTTGAATGAAGGCGACGTGGTCAAGTTATCTAAGACCGACCCTCAACAACACTTTACGCAGCCACCGGCCCGTTATTCTGAAGCCAACCTGATCAAAGCGTTGGAAGAAAACGGCGTCGGCCGGCCATCGACATACGCGCCAACGTTGGATACTATTCAACGCCGTTACTATGTCAAGTTAGAAGCGCGGCGGTTCGTGCCGACTGAGCTCGGTGAAATCGTCAATGATATCATTCAGGAATACTTCCCAGATGTCGTTAACGTCGGTTTTACCGCCAGTTTAGAAGAACAACTGGATGCCACGGAAGAAGGCAAGGAGAACTGGGTCAAAGTGGTTGATAGTTTCTACAAGCCGTTCTCTAAGGAAGTCGCGACGGCCGAAGAAAGTATGGAAAAGATCCAGATCAAAGACGAACTCGCTGGCTTCAATTGTGATATCTGTGGCGCTCCAATGGTCGTTAAGATGGGCCGTTACGGCAAGTTTTTTGCTTGCTCACGGTTCCCAGATTGTCGCAATACCAAGCCAATCGTCAAGGAAATCGGTGTCGTTTGTCCGCAATGCAAAAAGGGCCAAGTCATCGAACGGAAGTCGAAGAAGAACCGGATCTTCTACGGTTGTTCACGCTTCCCAGACTGTGACTTTGTCTCCTGGGACAAACCAGTCGGTCGTGATTGTCCAAAAGATGGTCACTACTTGGTCGAAAAGAAGGTCAAGGGTGGCAAACAAGTGCTATGTCCAAATGGCGATTATAAAGAAAACGTGCAAAAGTAAACCATTCAAAAAGGTCATCTACGGATGATCTTTTTTATAGCTTGAATATGAACGATTTGTGTGAAATTACAGTTATCGTTTGTAATATCACGAGAATGACAGGCGCTTTCTCGGCAAAACACTTACTACGAATGATTAAAGTTCGCCTTTTAGCGGATAAGACGGTTCGCAACATCTGTGAGCCGTTAGCGTGATTGCTTGTATTCAGCTGGGTTCTCAGGTATGATGACTGCAATACTATCAACGGTATGATCACTAAGAAAAGAGGAATTCTGGATGGCATCAACACCAACAGTAAACGTTATCGGCGCCGGACTAGCAGGTTCGGAGGCCGCTTGGCACATCGCCAACATGGGCGTCAACGTTCGTTTATACGAAATGCGCCCAAGCAAAATGACCCCTGCACACCACACCGCGCAATTCGCGGAGCTCGTCTGCACTAACTCATTACGTGCAAATCAATTGGCGAATGCGGCCGGGCTTTTAAAGGCTGAAATGCGACAAATGGATTCAATCGTCATGCAAGCGGCTGAACATCACGCTGTACCGGCCGGGGGCGCGTTAGCCGTCGACCGCGACACGTTCTCAGCTGAGATTACTGAAGCGATCACCGCGTTACCAAACGTCGAAATTATTAATGAAGAGATCACTAGCTTACCAGACGGCATCACCGTGGTGGCGACCGGACCATTGACAGCAGCTTCACTGGCGAAGTCGATTCAAGCCTTCAATGACGAAGACGACCTGCACTTTTTTGATGCGGCGGCGCCAATTTTAACTAAAGACTCGATCGATATGGATAAGGTTTATCTGAAGTCTCGTTACGACCGTGGCGAAGCAGCTTACTTGAACTGTCCAATGACTGAAGAAGAATTCAACGTCTTCTACGATGCTTTGATTCATGCGGAAATGGCTGAGGCTCATGACTTTGAAAATTCGGACGTCTTCGAAGGCTGCATGCCAATCGAAGTAATGGCGCAACGTGGCCGCCAGACAATGCTATTCGGGCCACTTAAGCCAGTGGGGTTGGAAGACCCGAAGACTGGCAAGCAACCGTTTGCTGTCGTGCAATTACGCCAAGACGATGCGACTGGGGCCCTGTACAACATCGTGGGCTTTCAGACGCATTTAAAATGGGGCGAACAAAAGCGGGTCTTCTCGCTGATTCCAGGTCTTGAAAATGTCGAATTTGTCCGTTACGGCGTCATGCACCGCAACACTTTCATGAAGTCACCGAAACTGTTGTTACCAACGTATCAGACGCAACAACGGGCTGATTTGTTCTTCGCTGGTCAGATGACCGGTGTGGAAGGTTACATTGAAAGTGCGGCTAGTGGGATCGTCGCTGGGACCAACGCGGCTCGTTTAGCCCTAGGATTGGAACCCCTAGTCTTCCCAACGGATACGATGATGGGTGCGATGGCGCATTACATCACGCATACCAATGCGAATAATTTCCAACCGATGAACGCTAACTTTGGCATCATGCCGAAATTGAGTCAACGGATTCGGGATAAGCGTGAGCGTAACACGGCCATTTCAGAACGTGCGTTAGCTGATTTAGCAACGTTCAAAGATGAAACCTTGACCGTCAATAACTAATCGTTAATATTTACGCTTAATTATCAGGGCGCATAATTGTGTTTTCCTCCATACTTTGCTAAAGTAGCAACGTATGGAGGTTTTTGTATGGAGACAGATTATTTGGCCCTTTTTTTGAAATACGTGCGGGTCGAACGGCAATATTCAGAAGAAACCGCTGCGGCTTACCGGGAAGATATTCAAGCTTTTAATGATTTCTTAACGGCAAACGGCGGCGCGAAAGCGTATACTGAAGTTGACCGGTTGGATGTCAATGTTTATTTGAGTCATCTATATGACCGGCATTTGACGCGGAACTCGATTGCCCGTAAAGTATCCAGTTTACGGTCGTTCTATAACTTTTTAGTTAAAAATGATTTAGCGCAGTTGAATCCGTTTGTCTACGTGCAACTAAAAAAACACGCCGCGCGCTTACCCCGGTTCTTTTATCAAAAAGAATTGGACGTGCTCTTCAAAACCGTCTATGCGGATGAGAGTATCATGGGGGCCCGTAATGCAGCCCTGCTCGAAGTTTTGTACGGGACTGGTATTCGGTTGAGCGAATGTGTTGACTTGCAATTAAGCGACATCGACTATGACCTCAAAATGATGCTGATTCGTGGGAAGGGTGACAAGGAACGCTATGTGCCATTTGGCCGTTACGCGGCCGCTGCCCTGAAACACTATCAGACCGTCTGTCGGCAACCTGTTATGGAAAAGTATGGTCAGACGCACCAGACTGTGTTCATCAACCGCCATGGCGGTCCAATCACGGGTGGCGGCATCGAATACGTGCTCAACCAAATCGTGAAAAAGAGCAGTCTGACAGCGGACATTCATCCGCATATGCTGCGGCATACGTTTGCGACCCAAATGCTGAATAATGGGGCGGATCTACGGACCGTACAAGAACTATTGGGGCATACGAGCCTGTCAACGACGCAAATTTACGCGCACGTGACTAAGGAACACTTACAACAAGATTATCGTCAATTTTTCCCACGAGCTACGCGGGAATCGACAAAGGAGACTGAACATGACAACGAAATTTGAAGCAACAACCATCTGCGCCGTTCGTCAAAACGGCCATAATGCCATGGCTGGTGATGGCCAAGTGACAATGGGTGAAAAAGTCGTAATGAAGGGGACGGCGCACAAGGTCCGTCGTATTTACAATGACCAAGTCGTCGTTGGCTTTGCCGGCAGTGTCGCGGATGCTTTCAACCTCGAAGATCGTTTTGAAAAGAAACTCAACGAATTTTCTGGTAACTTACAACGGGCTGCCGTTGAATTAGCACAGGAATGGCGTAGTGACCAAGCCCTCCAAAAATTGGAAGCTTTGTTGATCGTCATGAATAAAGATGACATGTTACTCGTTTCTGGGAGTGGTGAAGTCATCACCCCTGATAACGACGTCCTGGCCATCGGTTCTGGTGGTAACTTTGCCTTAGCAGCGGCGCGGGCGATGCAGTTACATGCCAAGGACATGAGCGCAAAAGAAGTTGCTGAAGCAGCGATCCATATCGCTGGTGACATCGATATCTTTACGAACCATAACGTTATTTCAGAAACCTTGTAATGTGGGAGGAAACTCATGGAAGAAATCAATAAGACACCCAAACAAATCGTTGCTGCGCTGGACAACTATGTGATCGGTCAGGGCCAAGCCAAGAAGGCCGTCGCCATTGCATTACGTAACCGTTATCGGCGGATGGAACTGTCTGCTGAAATGCAAGAAGAAATCACCCCGAAAAACATGCTGATGATTGGACCAACCGGGGTCGGTAAAACGGAAATTGCGCGGCGGTTAGCTAAAATCGTGCACGCGCCTTTCGTTAAAGTTGAAGCCACGAAGTTTACCGAAGTCGGCTACGTTGGTCGTGACGTGGAATCAATGGTGCGTGACCTCGTGGACGTGGCCATTGAAATGGAAAAGCAACAGGCTTATTCCGGCGTTCGCGCTAAAGCGGTTCAAGCTGCGGATAAACGCCTCGTTAAGCTGTTAGTGCCCGCACAAAAGAAGCAGGCCAAACAAAATGGCAATGAATTCCAAAACATGATGAACATGTTTACCCAGATGCAAAATGGCCAAACGCCTGACATGAATGAAACATCGAACGAAGAAGTAACGGATGATGTTCGTAACCAACGCTTATCCGTCGCAGATCAGCTCAAGAGTGGCCGCTTAGAACAATCCGAAGTCACGATTGAAATGGACGATCCACAACAAGCCGCAGCCGGCAGCAACAACATGCTGGGCCAAATGGGTATTGACTTGGGTGATAGCCTGGGTGCTTTAATGCCGAAGAAACGGATCAAGCGGACGATGTCAGTTGCGGAAGCTCGTGAAATTTTAGTTCGTGAGGAATCTGAAAAATTAGTCAATAATGCGGATATTTATCACGATGCGATTGTCCGTGCCGAAAATACCGGGATCATTTTTATTGATGAAATTGATAAGATTACCAAGGGCGGCCAACAAGGTTCTGGTGAAGTTTCACGTGAAGGGGTTCAACGCGATATTTTACCAATCGTTGAAGGTTCTCAAATTTCAACTAAATACGGACCAATCAATACTGACCACATCCTGTTTATCGCTTCTGGTGCCTTTGCCGAAAGCAAGCCGAGTGATCTGATTGCGGAATTACAAGGTCGTTTCCCAATTCGGGTTGAACTTGATGACTTGAGCCAATCAGACTTCGTTAAGATCTTAACGGAACCGAAAAACGCGTTGATCAAGCAGTATATTGCTTTGATCGGTACGGATAATATCAAGGTGACCTTCACGATTGAAGCGATTGAAGCCATTGCCTCAATCGCCTATAAGGTCAACCATGAGACGCAAAATATCGGTGCGCGGCGTTTGCATACCATTCTTGAAAAACTACTGGAAGAATTGCTGTACGAAGGCCCAGATATGGAAATGGGTGAAGTGACGATCACAGAAAATTACGTCAACGAACGCATCGGCAACATTGCTCAGGATAAGGACCTTAGTCGTTACATCTTATAATAATCAAAGGGGGCGTTGACACGGATGACAGTCGTATTAAAGAATCAATATCTGACCGTTTCAATCAATGAAGCGGGAGCCGAATTAAGTAGTGTTAAGTCAAATGATGGCATCGAATATATGTGGCAAGCGGATAAGAAGTATTGGGGACGGCACGCACCAGTGCTGTTTCCAATCGTCGGCCGCTTGAAAGATGACCAGTATACCGTAGCCGGGCAAGCTTATCATATGGGCCAACATGGGTTTGCACGGGACAATGATTTCACCGTCGTGAACCAAACGGAGACGACGGCAACGCTAGAATTGACTGATACCAGTGCGACTCGGGATATGTACCCGTATGCGTTCCGGTTACGTCTAATTTATACATTGAAGGACCATGAATTGACCGTCAATTATAATGTGCATAATCCGGCCAACCAGGACTTACTGTTTGCGGTCGGCGGGCATCCGGCCTTTAATGTCCCGCTGGCGGATCCTAGTGCAAGCTTAGCAGATTACCGGATTCGAGTGGCCCCACGCCAAGTATACTCACATATTCCGTTGAAGGCACCACTGAATGATGCAGCCAATGCGGATGAGTTGGATCTCACCAAGCCACTCGAACTGAACCGTGAGTTGTTCAAAGATGATGCCGTTATTTTGGACCTGGATCATCATGAGACGACTTTAATGCTGGAAACGGATTTAGATGATCATGGCGTGGCAATGACGATTGAAGACGCACCGTACGTCGGCATGTGGTCACCATACCCCGCAGAAGCGCCATTCGTCTGCTTAGAGCCATGGTGGGGCATTGCGGATAACGTGGACAGCGACGGCCAATTAAGCCATAAGATGGGCATTAATCGCCTTGGTGCGAATAAGACGTTTGATGCTAAGTATGATATTAGTTTCTTTTAGCTGAACCTGATACCGATTCTAAAAAGACCAACGAATGCAAAATTTGTTGGTCTTTTTAGTGTAGGTTGGTAGTTGAGTACATTGTAACATCTTACTTTAACTAAAGCCTAAACAACTCAAAAACACAGCAACTAAGCTTACCACAAGCCAAATAAAAAGGCCACACGCGATTGTGTGACCTTCAATGCCTGATTATTTGCGATTAGTGCGTTGCTGGCGGCGCCAACCAATCCCAAAATGGACTAGTGACTCAGTCCCATTTTTAATTCGAGCAATGTTGCTGCGATGCCGGTAGAAGATGAAGCATGTCAGGACAAGTGCCACCACGGAAAGTAGCCAGTCTTGATAATAGAAGATGGCGATTAAGGTGACAATTGGAAATGCTGTCATACTGGCGACGCTCACCATGCTGGTCGTATAGACTAAGATAAACATGATGACACTCGCAATCAGGAAGAACTCCCAATTGTAGGCAAGCAGAATACCGGCACTGGTTGCAACGGCTTTACCGCCTTTAAAGCCAATGTAAATCGAAAAGGTGTGCCCCAGAATGGCTGCTAACCCAATCAAAAGGGTATAGCGGTTAGCCATATGAAACAAGAGCGTCGGTTGAAGTGCTGCAATTGTGCCTTTCAAGATGTCCATTGCCATGACGATCGTCCCAGCAGTCGGCCCTAACACGCGATACGTATTGGTCGTGCCAATATTGCCGCTTCCAGCTAAGCGGATATCAGTTTGAAAGAACAGCTTGCCAATGATGACACCCGAAGGAATCGAGCCAATTAAGTAGGCAACGATTAGCATAATTAATATTTTCAAAATTGGTTCCTCCTGCAATAGAATCACTCAATATTTTAGCATTCTTTTGATGATTGTGGGACTAAATCGATTTAAAAAAATAATAGAATATGCCGTAATTATGAAAATAAAATGATTTTTTGATAATTTTTAAATGGATAAATGCCGGTGATTAAGGCTTTTAAAGCGCCTACAGCCAAATTATCCGCGTATTTTAAGAACTTGTCGTGAATCACAATAAGTTTATTCATTGAACTGGCGCTTAGAATCAACATGAGGTAAGCTAGTAAGTGGCATTAATTTTATAGCGTGCACGAACATATGTTTGCTAAACGGATTAATTAAGTGTATGCTAACAGATGATAAGCCAGCAGATAGGATTTAAATAAACAACTGTCGCTTGACAAGTTCGGCATCGGTGGACTATTTTAAAACGGTTACCGTTGCCTGACTAGACGGAGACAGATGATAAAATTCAAAAGGAGTTGTGAGAATGGCCAAGAAAAGCCCAAAATATGATGATTCTTCAATCCAGGTGCTTGAAGGATTAGAAGCCGTTCGGAAGCGTCCCGGAATGTACATTGGTTCTACGGACGGCCGCGGACTCCATCACCTAGTTTATGAAATTGTTGATAATGCGGTCGATGAGGCGTTAGCCGGTTATGGGAAAGAGATTAACGTCACGATTCACGCAGATAATAGTATTACCGTCGTTGACCATGGTCGCGGAATGCCAGTCGGAATGCATGCTTCCGGTATTCCAACCCCCGAAGTGATTTTGACGGTCCTCCACGCTGGAGGTAAGTTTGGTCAAGGGGGCTACAAGACGTCTGGGGGGCTGCACGGTGTCGGCGCGAGCGTCGTTAATGCGCTTTCGTCTGAATTAACCGTCACGATCATCCGTGATGGCTATCGTTACGTCGAACGCTTTAAGGACGGTGGTCATCCAGTCGGGACCCTTGAAAAGAAGGGTAAGACGAACAAACCAACTGGGACGACGATGACTTTCAAACCTGATGCCAGCATCTTTACGACGACTGTTTATAATTTTCAAACGTTAGCTGAACGGCTCCGTGAATCGGCCTTCCTGTTGAAAGGCGTTAAAATTACGTTGACTGATGAACGAGAGAATCAGGAACAAGAACTGGTTTTCCACTACGAAGATGGCATCAAAGCGTTTGTCAGTTACCTCAACGAGGATAAAGATACGCTGGGTGACATCATGTTCTTTGATGGCACCAAAGAAGGCGTGGAAGTGGAAGTCGCTGCACAATACAATGACGGCTACTCCGAAAACTTATTGTCATTCGTTAACAACGTGCGGACGCCAGATGGTGGGACGCATGAAGTTGGGTTCCGAAGCGCTTGGACGAAGGCTTTTAACGAATATGCACGTAAAGTCGGCCTGTTAAAAGATAAGGATAAGAATCTCGAGGGTTCCGACGTGCGTGAAGGGTTGTCAGCAGTGATTTCGTTGCGTGTGCCAGAAAATTTACTGCAATTCGAAGGCCAAACCAAGGAAAAGCTTGGAACTCCAGAAGCTCGGACAATCGTTGACAATATCGTGAGTGAACAGTTGCAATTCTTCTTGATGGAAAATGGCGAATTCGCTCAGATGCTGATCCGTAAGTCGACCAAAGCACGTCAAGCCCGCGAAGCTGCCCGCAAAGCTCGTGATGAGAGTCGCAATGGTAAACGTCGGCACAAGCAAGAACGGTTGTTATCCGGTAAGCTAACGCCTGCGCAATCCAAGAACGCGAAGAAAAATGAATTGTTCCTCGTCGAAGGGGATTCCGCTGGTGGCTCAGCCAAACAAGGCCGTGACCGTAAGTTCCAAGCAATTTTACCGTTACGTGGTAAAGTCCTGAATACGGAAAAAGCCAAACTAGCAGATATTGTTAAAAATGAAGAAATCAACACGATGATTTACACGATCGGTGCTGGGGTTGGCCCAGAATTCGATATCAAGGCCAGTAATTACGATAAAGTCATCATCATGACCGATGCGGATACCGATGGGGCCCACATTCAAATCCTGTTGTTGACTTTCTTCTACAAATACATGCGGCCGATGATCGATGCAGGTAAAATCTACATCGCCTTACCACCGCTGTATCGATTACAGAAGCGGCAGAATAAGCAGATGCGGACCGAGTATGCTTGGACCGATGAAGAATTGACACTTAAGACCAAGACGTTCGGCAAGGGCTATGCGCTGCAACGGTATAAGGGTCTTGGTGAAATGAACGCGGAACAATTGTGGGAAACCACCATGGATCCTGAAAAGCGGACGTTGGTGCGGGTTCGTATTGACGATGCAGCGTTAGCAGAAAAACGGGTCACGACCTTGATGGGTGACAAAGTTGAACCTCGTCGTAAATGGATCGAAAGTAACGTTCAATTTACGTTAGATGAGGATGGCTCATTACTTGATAACGAAGCCGTTTCATCCGCCCATCAGCAAGCTGACGAAGAGTTAGCACAACAATTAAAGCATTAGAGGAGGTCGTATAATGGCAACAGAACAGCCAAAAATTCAAGAATTAACGCTTGAAGACGTCATGGGCGACCGCTTCGGCCGTTATTCTAAATATATTATTCAAGAGCGGGCACTTCCTGACATTCGTGATGGCTTAAAACCGGTTCAACGCCGAATTCTATACGCGATGAATCAGGACGGCAATACCTTTGATAAGGCCTTCCGTAAGTCTGCTAAGTCAGTTGGGAACGTCATGGGTAACTTTCACCCCCATGGTGACTCATCAATTTACGAAGCGATGGTGCGTCTGAGTCAGGATTGGAAGCTGCGAGAACCACTCATCGAGATGCACGGGAACAATGGGTCGATGGACGGTGACCCAGCCGCTGCCATGCGGTATACCGAAGCTCGTTTGAGTAAAATTTCGGGTGAAATGCTCCAAGACATCGATAAAAAGACCGTTGATATGGTTCTGAACTTCGATGATACCGAATATGAACCAACCGTGTTACCAGCGCGGTTCCCGAACTTATTGGTCAACGGGGCGACTGGTATCTCAGCCGGTTATGCCACTGAAATTCCACCGCACAATCTGAGTGAAGTCATCGATGCGATTTTGTTCTTAATGAATCATCCTAAGGCGAGTCTGGAAGACTTAATGGACTTTGTAAAGGGTCCTGATTTTCCAACTGGTGGGATTATTCAAGGCTTGGCCGGTATCAAGCAAGCCTATGAAACCGGTCGTGGTCGAATCGTTGTCCGATCACGGACGAAAATCGTGCCGCTCAAAGGTAACAAGTCCCAGATCGAAGTTTCTGAAATTCCTTACGAAGTCAATAAAGCGCAACTCGTTAAGAAAATTGATGAGATTCGTATCTTAAAGAAGATCGAAGGAATTGCTGAAGTTCGTGATGAAAGTGATCGTAAAGGACTCTCAGTCGTGATTGAATTGAAGCGCGATGTTAACGCGGAAGGTATTTTGACTTACCTACTCAAAAATACCGACTTGCAAATCACGTATAACTTCAACATGGTGGCCATCTATCACCAGCGTCCTGAACACGTTGGTCTGAAGACGATTTTATCGGCTTACTTAGAACATCAACGTGACGTCATCACTCGTCGGACCAAGTTCAACTTGAAAAAGGCGGCTGATCGTCAGCATATCGTTCAAGGGCTGATCAAAGCGATGTCAATTCTGGATCAAGTTATCAAGACGATCCGGGGTAGTAAGGATAAGAAAGACGCCAAACAGAACTTGGTCAGTCAATTTGATTTCACTGAAATTCAGGCCGAAGCCATCGTCACGATGCAACTGTACCGTTTGACGAATACCGACGTTACCCAGTTGGAAAAGGAAGCTGCAGACTTAGCTAAGTCGATTGAAGCTTATCAATTGATTCTTGCTGAACCTAAAGAACTCGACAAGGTGTTGCGGCGCGAACTCAAGGCCGTTCAAAAAGCCTATCCAACCAGTCGCTTGACTGAGATTCAAAATGAAATTCAAGAGTTGAAGGTCAAGACCGAAGTGGTCATTCCACAAGAAGATGTCGTCGTAATGATTAGTCATGATGGCTATATCAAACGAACTAGTTTACGTTCCTATTCGGCTTCTGAACCTGATGATAATGGGCTAAAGGACGAAGATTATCCAATCTATTTGGCTAAAAATAGTACGTTAGACCATTTGATGATGTTCACGAATATGGGGCACCTGATTTATCGGCCAGTCTATGAGATTTCAGATGCGAAGTGGAAAGATACTGGCGAGCACATTTCACAGACGATTGGGCTTGCGGACAACGAACGGATTACCTGGGTCTACAGTTTCGAAAATCTGAAAGCAACCGGTAAGTTCTTAGTTGCCACTAGCGACGGCTACATTAAACAGACGGCGTTTGCGGACTACACACCTGGTCGGACGTATAAGACACGGGCAAGCCAGTTTATCAAACTGAAGTCAGACGATGCGAGTGTCGTCACGGTCGATTATCTGCCAGCTGCACCAACGGGAACTTTAGTGCTAGTCACCCAACACGGTTACGGCTTACGCTACGATTTAAGCGAGGTGCCAACGATTGGTGCTAAAGCAGTCGGAGTTAAGTCAATGGATCTTCGTGATGATGCCATCGTTCGTGCGACGATTGCCAATGAGACGGACTTATTAGACATGATTACGCAGCGCGGTTCATTTAAGAAAATGAAGGTTGCTGATATTCCGGTCACAAGTCGTGCGCGTCGTGGGGTTCAGGTCTTACGTGAATTGAAGAGTCATCCGCACCGCGTTGCCGATTACGTCTTAGTGGCTGCTGATGCAAGTGGCGTGGCCCTTGATGTCTTGACAGACCGGGGTAAGCACCATTCGATTTTAAGCGATGATCATCCGGTCAGCGCCCGGTATTCCAACGGATCCTTCGTAGTCGATACTGATACCGAAGGGGAACCCGTTTCAATGCAAGTTCACCCAATTCCGTTAACTGTTTAGTTGCCAATGCGAATGCTTGCACGTTAATCCGTATTCGATTAAGATAAAGTTATGGCAATGTAAAAGATTATGAATTAGTTAAGCTTTATTTACCGATAACAACCGCTTGCTTTCACCATGAATCTTGTATAAAATTATAGGTATCATAAGATGGCGATAAGAAGAAAGGATCAGGTAAAATTCATGAAGACAACTCAAGAAAGTATTTTCTCCTCGAAAACGTTAACGTATTTCTTGCAATTAGCCGAAACAATGAATTACACACAGGCTGCTCAAATTTTGGGTATTACGCAACCAGCGTTGACGCAACAAATTAAAAAGTTGGAACGTACGGTTGGGGCCCCATTATTCTATTCAGTGGGTAAGAAGTTACGACTCTCTGATGCAGGTTACACCATGTTGAATGCCACACACAGTATTTACGATGTCCTGAACAAAGCGACCGACGAGATTCAACAAACGACTAGTGCCACCCAAGGAACGATTAATATTGGGGTGCTGGCATCAATTGAAGATCACGTGTTTGAAGACTTTGCAATCAAGTATTATGAAGCCAATCCAAATGTCATTATTTCGCTACACATGTTGACCCGTAAAGAAATTTGGGAACGACTAGAAAATAACCGCATTGATTTGGCTGTCATGTATTTGCCTGACGAAAGCATTAAAAACTGGAAGCCATACCAATCGAAGAAGATTATTCAAGATGAATTGCTCTTCATTTCGGGTGACCCCAAGTTAGCTAAGAAGAAGCGGATCAAGTTCAAGGATACGACGCTCAGTCCATGGGTCACTTATCCGGAGAATTACTATTTAGATCAAGTGGTGAAGGAATCTTACAAGAATCAGCTCGCTGATTTACCAACTGCAGCGGCTCGGTTTACGACGCCACAACAGATTTACCGGTTCGTTGCGGCAACGACCAACACGAATACGGCATTACCAAATTCATTCATGGTTGCTAACCCAGCGACAGATAAGTTACACACGTTGTCATTTGAACCAGCAATCAAGTTTGATTTGAACTTCGTCTTCCGTAAAGATAAGGACCAAATTCCACGAATCAAGAACTTCTTGGACGAATTTGATGCTTACTTACGGGCAGAAGATTATATTTCACGGTTACAAAAAATTAATCAAAAATAAGTTTTAAGGGAGTTTTGTGCTAATGAGTAAGGAATTAATTTTTGGACATCAAAATCCTGATACCGACGCAATCGTGGCGGCAAAGGCATTCTCATATTTCGAAAATAAAATGGGTGCGGATACTGAAGCCGTTGCATTGGGTGAACCCAATGAAGAAACCCAATTTGTTTTAGATTACTTTGACGAACCAGCACTGCGGGTCATCACTAAAGCTAGTGACGAAGTTGACAGTGTCATGCTTGTTGACCACAACGAACCACAACAAAGTGTGAGTGATATTGCTGACGTCACGGTAAGTCACGTGGTTGATCATCACCGGATTGCCGGTTTTGAAACCGCACAACCATTGTTCTATCGTGCCGAACCACTTGGCTGCTGCAGCACGGTTATCTACAAGTTGTTCCAAGAAAACGACATTGAAATTCCTGCTAAGTTGGCCGGTTTGATGCTTTCTGCCATCATTTCCGACACCTTATTATTGAAGTCACCAACGACGACTGAAACTGATGTTGCTGTGGTTAAGGACTTAGCTAAGATTGCTGATGTCGACTACGAAACATACGGTTTAGCAATGCTTAAGGCTGGGACTAACCTTGACAGCAAGTCAGAAAAAGAATTAATCGATGCCGACGCTAAGTCATTTGAAATGGCTGGTTCAACGGTCCGTGTCGCTCAAATCAACACGGTTGATTTAGACGATGTTTTCAAGCGTCAAGCAGCCTTAGAAGATGCTGCTAAAGCTGAAAATGCCAGTGACGGCTATGACTTGTTCTTGATCCTTGCCACTAACATTTTAGATAGCAATTCTGAATTGTTAGTTGTTGGGGGCCCAACTGAACCCGTTGAAAAGGCCTTTGGTAAGACGATTGCCAACAATCGTTTAAGCTTACCAGGTGTCGTTTCACGGAAGAAGCAAGTTGTCCCACAATTAACGGACGCGTTCAACGCCTAAGCTAATTGGGATAAATTTGAATAACGACTAAAGAAGCTGCCAATTTTGGGAGCTTCTTTTTTGCATTTTGGGGTAAATGGGGTATGATAATAAGGGTAATTAAGTTGTACACAACTTAATAGCTGAAAGGACTGATTTTAATGACTAAGCAGCAAGATGAGTTACGACAACGCCTAACACCGGAACAGTATGCAGTCACTCAAGAGGCGGCAACGGAACGACCTTTTAGTGGCGAATATGATGATTTTTATCAAGACGGCATCTATGTTGATGTTGTGAGCGGTCAAGCATTATTCAGTTCGCGCGATAAATACGATGCTGGCTGTGGTTGGCCGTCCTTCACGAAGCCGATTGAACCGGCTAATCTCAATGAGCATTACGATGACTCGTTCGGCATGCATCGGACCGTAGTCACTAGTGCGCAAGCTAAATCGCACTTAGGGCACGTCTTTCCAGATGGTCCGCGTGACCAGGGTGGACTGCGCTATTGCATTAATTCCGCCGCGCTCAAATTCATTCCAGTTGATGGATTAGAAGCCGCGGGTTACGGTCAGTACCGGCAGTTATTTAAATAAGACATTCAAACCAAACGGAGGCATAAGATGACAGATACTGCAATTTTTGCTGGCGGCTGTTTCTGGTGCATGGTTAAACCATTCGATCAACAGCCTGGAATCAAGTCCGTGATTTCTGGATATACGGGTGGCCACGTTGCCAATCCAACTTACGAACAAGTTGCCAGCCATACGACTGGTCATACTGAAGCGGTCGAAATCACTTTTGATCCTGAAGTCATTAGCTATGCGCAATTAGTTGAAATCTATTGGCGGCAAACTGATCCGACTGACGCTTCTGGTCAATTCCAAGACCGTGGTGATAGCTATCGACCCGTCATTTTTGTGAATAGCGATGAACAGCGTAAGGTTGCCACGGCTTCACGTGACGCACTGGCAGCCAGTGGTAAATTTACTGAGCCAATCGTAACGACGATTGAAGACGCCAAACCGTTTTATCCAGCGGAGGAAGAACATCAAGACTTCTACCGACGCAATCCGTTTCGTTATCAGATTGAAGAAATGGGTGGCCGTGAAGCCTTTATTAAGGAACACTGGCAGGACTAATTAGTGTAGATACAAAAATAACCCGGCTTATGACGAATTTGGGGTCATAAGCCGGGTTTAATTATCGTTATAATGATTGATTTCGCCCTATTATTTAGCTTGATAAGCATCAAGCGCCGAATAAAAGGATTGTTTGACTGAGTCGCGAATATTCAAATAAGTAATATAATCAGATAATTCGTGAACATTACTCGTCATGGGAAAATCAAAATCAGAATGGGCGTAAGAAGCGGCTGGTGCGAACGGTCCGTTTTGTTCAATGAACGGTTCCAGCCAACGATAAAATGTCATCAAATCATCCTTTCAAGTACTTTGGTTAATCAATATAATCAGTGTACCTGCAAAGATTGCCGCTGTACAGGCGTTTTAAGGCTTCTTAACTAACTAGCAAATGCAGTGTAATGCTTGTCCTACGTTTGTAAAGAATTGTAAAGGTGTCGTAATAACGTAACGTTACTTTAACTAGTAAAGTCAATTTTCGAACTCAGCTGTGTGTCACTAAACTCCTAGTGTCAATTCGAGTTAAAGGCCACCATTAAATTAATTATCAGCAGTTGTAACCATGAACCAAAAGCCACTTACAACGGCTAATTGCAGGTGGCTGAATGTATATTCAGTTTTGGGTTGTCCGCTTAGCTTGTAAGGTCCGCAAATCACGTTGTCGAAGCAAGTTCTGGTAATATTCGAGGCTGGTTGCATCTAAGCGCAAGCGTGTCATTATTTGGGTGGGCTCAGTTGTCCGATGCTGGTTTAAATACCACAGGATAAAGTCTTGACGCAGCGTAACGGGTTTCAATGGCACGCCTAAGCGCTGGCCGTCACCGGCTAAGTACTTGTGCAACGCTGCCAAAGTGATGTGTGGATCATTGCCACGCTGGCGCTTCTTTAAGAATAAATCTGAACTCCCGCTTTGTGTTTGCAAGGGCTGTAAATAGGTTTGTAACGTCTTGATAAAGCGCTGTTCGTCAGTGGTGAATTGGCGCTGTTTGAAATCTTGATAGAATCCAGGTGTCAGCATTTCGGTTGCCGTGTAACCCTTGTAAGTTAGTAGCAAAAATAAGCGCGTATATGGGTGCAAGTCTTCATTTGCTAGCCATTGTGGCAGTAATTCTGGCCACGTCGTCGTTGTTGGCTGGTTCATCAAGGGTTGACCTTTGATTGCAAACGTCGGTAACGTCGTAATGATTCGATGGGCAAATAAGTAGCTGAAGTAGCCATTTAGATTTGAAAGCGCTTTGTTCAATGTTGACGGTTTGAATTGGCGTTGCTCACGTAGCATTTCCAAATAGGCGCGAATATCGTTTTCAGTTAAGTCAGCAAGTAATTGATCCTTGGCGAAAGTCTCATTGAAGTGTTGTTCATAATTGAAAAAGTCTGCGAGTGTTAATTCATATTGTTCAATCGTACTGGCTTGTTTGCCGGCGGTTTGCAAGGAAGCAATAAAGCTACGGGCGTACGGAAATTTAGCAGTCATTGGCAGCAGGCCGTCCTTTCAATAGATAAAATCTTACTTTAACTAAAACATAAAATAAATGAAAATACAAGCAATATATCGCGTGCTGAGAGGCGTATTCTGAGTGCCAGTTCAGATAATAGACGGACAAGTGGTCGTTAATTGTGCTTAAAATCAATGAATCTAAATTACGAATTTGAGGTGAATTTAGTGGTCTATATGAACAAACAGTAATTAGGCCGGAAATTTGCGTGGCAACATGATTAACTGAATTCGCGATATGATAAATTCAGCATAAGCCAACTTGATAAATAACAGATGATTTCAAATGATTTAATCTAAAGCTACAAATTTATTTCGGCGAATTTAATTCAAGTTCAAATTACATTTAAAATATCGTCGTTGAATCTGAGTTAATAAAAATATTCAGTTCGATGATTGAATTCAAAATTCAGATTCAATTTTGAAATTTCAGTAGCGAAAGACAAAATTGAAAAGTAGTCATCAAGTTTTAAAAAGTTGTCCAGGGACCAATTTAGGTCGTGGGGGAGGATTTTTGCTTTTGATTCTACTTTGTATAATATATATTATGTAAACTAGAATATATCAAAAAAGCCCCCTCGCTAAATTAGCCTGGATCAACCCTGACTCATTGGTTTGACCGTTAACTGGTCTTTTTTACGCAGTTTTTTAACTTTTTGAAATAACTTTTTCTAGATTGACTGACAAATCAGAATGAATTTTAACAGATCTGCTGAAAATATCTTCAATAAATTCAACTAAAAACGCCTGAATCCGTTAAATGAGACTCGGATTCAGGCGTTGGTTTGTGTAGATACAGTTAGCTAGTTCAAACACTCAAGTTAACTGTATCAACAGCTCCGCCCATGGCATTCGCACTAATCAATGCTCATATTTGAGCTCTTGGACAACGCATTGCTGTGTTTAAAGTATAACTATACCGCTGTATGGCATTTGCTCAGCAAATTGGGCCATATTACAAATTCTACTGGTTTTCATTTAAGGCGCAGCAATCTGTATTTGGTCACCAACTGTTGCGGTCACTTAGAGACTTCATGTGGATGTTTGAAGGCGTAACTAAGATTGACGGTGCTTCAAATATGCTGATAAATGCTGAAGCAGCGCGGTTTATAGCCGTCAATCGCACCATTCACGAACGGCGGTGTCAGCGACATCAACTTGATTACCGGCAATCGTTAGTGGTCGTTCAATCGTATAATTGGTTGCGCCACTGATTTGCAACAACTGAGACATCACATCAAGGCAGTTGCCAATACCGTAGCCGCCATTTGTTTCAAATGGCATGATACGTTTACCTGATAGTTCGTTTCCGTAAGCTTGCAAGAATGCTTTAAGCGGTTCACTCAGTGTCATGGCCCAGGTTTGAAAGCCTAAATAAACCGTCTCATATTGCGTCAGGTCTGGTAATTGCATATTTAAATCTGGTGTCAAACCCGTATCACGTTCACGATTAGCGCGGGTTCTGGTTTCTAGATAGTCAGCTGGATACGGATTTGTGAGCGTAATTTGGCAGACATCGCTGTTGGTCAAATTAGCAATTTTACTGGCTAGCAATTCGGTTGCACCTGAACGCGACCAATAAATGACGATTTGATGTGCTTTCTCAGTGATTCGGCGAGCGACACCCTGACTAGTCGTATCTTGACCATCAGATGGGGTCATACGCCCGCTATCCCAGCGTGCGCCCTTGCGTGTGACTTGATTGGCTTGCACAGGTTTACCAGCAATATAACCCAAAATCGGACCTAATGAGTGCTGTTGCATATCGATAACCACCCTTCCTAAGTGAGATTAAAGCAGGGACTCAGCTTGTAAAAAAATGCGGCCGTGCCCCTGCTTCTTGGCCCCCTGCCATTTTTGAGTTTAAAAACAGCGACAAGCAGTCAAATGGTCGCAATCTTGAAGACGACTTTTTGGCTGCTTGTGCTTAAAACAAATTAGTAAACTGGTCGAGTTTCACCCTGCGTGGCAGCATCTGCAATCCCGACGCTGTCATTTGCTAAAAATGTCGGATCAGCGATGATTTTGACAATCACGTCGGCCATACTTTGACGCGAGCCAGAGACACCGACATACGGTTCATTGCGGTGAGTCAGCTGATACTTGATTTCGTCACGGTCGTTTAACCATGGAAAGCGCAACGTTGTATAGGCAATTCCGGACTGCGCTAGTAATTCATCGGCGTGAATAGCAGCTGGTAGGCCACTTTTGACCATTTGATAATTCCAACGGCCATATTCACCGGGAACTTCATTGTAAAGTCCTAAAAGACTTGATTCAATAATTCGCTGGACCCCCTGCTCTTGACTTGCTTTGATCACATTAGTTGTGATGATATTATCGGGTGTGTGGTCCACCGCCGCAATGTAAACGATATCTTGCCCGTGCATGGCGGTTTTGACGGCCTGGAAATCGGTCATATTACCATCGATTAGGGTTACCCGCGAATTGTCAGCTAGGTTTGCAAGTCGTGATTTTCGACGCAGAAACAATGTCAAATGGACATCGGATTGCTCAGCTAACAGACGTTGTTCAACGATGCGGGCAATTTGTCCGTTGGCACCTAAGATTAAGACGTTTTTCAAATAGATCTCCTCCAATCTGGTTACTAAGTTGGCCTGTGTGCGACCGTCAAACTGCGTTAATCTGCAATAATTAATAACGATTTGATGGCTTCGCGTTTGTCCATGGCTTCATAGGCTGCTTGAACATGGTCAAGGTCAAATCGTTTTGTAAAGACCTTACCGGGATGAATCTGACCATTCAAAACAGCATCTAATAGGACTTCACGATCATAGGTGGTGACTGAGGCAATCCCGCCACGTAGACCAATATTGCGCCAGAATAATTCGTTGGTGTTCATTTCTGCCTTCTGTGGGACGCCGACTCGACCAACAACGGCACCCGGACGGCCAACCTTCACGGCAGTATCGACAGATTGTTCAGTACCGACACATTCCAATACTGCGTCAGCTCCTTTGCCATCAGTCAATTCGAAGACTTTTTTAACCGCTTCATCGCCACGTTCGGCAATAATATCAGTCGCACCAAATTCTTTAGCGAGGGCTTGTCGATCCGCGTGGCGACTCATGGCAATAATGCGACTCGCACCACGTAACTTGGCGGAAATGACACCGCAAAGTCCGACTGCCCCATCACCCATGACAACAACCGTATCACCTTGTTTAACTTCAGCCGTTGCAGCCGCGTGGTAACCAGTCGCCATGACATCTGATAGCGTCAGTAGATCATTTAACTGCGCGTCGGTGTAATCACTTGGTTGCCCAGGTACCTTAACCAGAGACCAGTCTGCATTGGTGAAACGTAAATATTCACCCTGATAGCCGACCATTTCATCGGGATGATTGTTGAGACAGTTACCTTCAAAACCGGCCAAACAAGCGGCACAATGCCCACAACCATGCGTAAACGGTGCAATAACAAAATCACCTGGTTTGACGTTGGTCACTTCATCGCCGACAGATTCAACTACCCCAATGGCTTCATGGCCGACCGCTGACGGGTGCTTACGATCTGAAATTCCGCGGAACCACCACAAATCTGATCCACAGACACAAGCCCGAACGATCCGTAAAACGGCGTCCGTGGGTTGTTTAATGGTCGCCTTTGGCAATTCGCGTGCTTCAACTTTTCCTGGTTCAACAAATACTGCTGTTTTCATAGTTAATAGCCTCCTAAAGCTGTTTAAAATTGTTAGTGATTTAACTTATCCAATTATCGTGGCTCAAAATTTAATCTAATCAGCACATCATGATTCTGATTCTTGATATATAGCGTTGTCCCTAGTCATCAGACACTATGCCGCAACAGTTTTCAGCCATTGCAGAATCTGCGGCGTGGTCGTCTGACGGTCAACTGCGAGGCCTGGTTTGACTTGTGCAGTTGGAATCAGTTTGGCAATCTCGACCTCATACGTCCCCGGCGTTCCTGTATGCGTATAGAATGGTGCGACAATACCTTTAAAACCAGCTATTTGACGTAAGAATTGTCGGACTGGGGTTGCAACTGAGTGGTTCCAGACTGGGCCGCCAACCAGTACAATATCATCTGGGCTAACAGTGGGCATGACGTTGGTCAGTTGAGGCAACGTATCCGTCTTGATCTGGTGCTGAGCGATAGTTGCGGTGGCATACATATCGGCTGAAAATGTGTCATCAGCAACCGTTAGTTCAATAGGACTGACATGTGCCTGGGCCGCAATCTCCCGTGCTGCTTTCGCAGTATTGCCTGACCATGAATAGTAAACCACAATAAGATGTTTTAACAAGGCTTGGTTTCCTCCTTCTGGTGACTTCAATACAAGGACTAGTATAAAACCTTGAAGTAACTTCAAGGCAAGCGTTTGGTCCAAAAAAATGCTAATTAATGGCTAATAAAAATATCGATTGTGTCTCCGACAAGCTTTTCGAAGGTCACAATCGATATTTCCGATGAATCTTTTAATGCCGATTAACATTGCCAACAAATCAGTCCCAAACTGACTAGGCCCCCGAGATACTGTTGCTGGCGTTAATGATCGTCAAGTGATGATGTCGCTGACGCCACCAGAGCTTGACCCCGGCCACCCCACAAATTAGCAACATGATAATTGGTAAGTATAAAATCACGTGATAACGCCCCTGCACTTCCAGTGGTAAGGCGGTTAGCGTGAACCCGTCGAACAATAAAGCGGCCATCATCAAGTACGTATTCAAATAATGGTGCCGCCATTGAAGCCAGAGCCCCATCAGAATGCTGAGTAACGCTAACAGCAACATGCCCTGCCAATAAATAACGGCCAGTGACACGATTATGGGTGCCCAGTGAAACCAGTTGTGATTGAGTGCACCACCGTGAGGGCTCAGATTATATAACGACCAGTCGTAGCCATAATCTTCGCGGGCAAAGTTTTGCACCTTCTGATTCGCAAAGCTGCCCAACTGTGGTTCGATATGCGTCAGATTAGTTTGAAGCGTCGTTTCCAAGTGTCGCGTGATTTGTGGATACGCCTGATTCAACGATGGCGCGACTCGCAGCTCATGATTAACACTGGCTTGTAAATGGGCACTGTAGGTCCCGTGAGTGTTTGGATCAGTACCGGTCGCCAAACTGTACAACGTTTCAATGCGGGATGGTGCGATTCGAATGCCGTAAAACCAGCTGTCGAGATTGGTCGCTGTGACGAATAAAGCTAGCACAACGCCACTATATAGCAGAAGCTGTCGATATTGCGGCTTCAATCGCTGCCAGTTCGAACGACTGTAGACAAATGCGGCCATAAGCGCCACAGCAATCACCCATACCGCCATGATTGGACGTAGCATATTGGCCATCACCGTTGCAATGACAGCTAGACCGAGAAACAAGCGCTGGTCGGTGCGGGTGCTTGTCGAAAGCGGAACTAATGCGCGTGTCAAGGCATACATGCTGAGCAATACACTGGTTAAGAAGAACGGCTCACCACCATTTAACAGGCTTCCATACAACCAGTATGCAGGAATACAGTAGAAAATAAGCGCGGCCGCAATGCCCAATTGACGGGAAAGCCAGCGTGCAACTAACCAGTAGATGAGCAACATATCGAACAGACCACAACCGATATTAATCAGTTGACTAACAAAATAATTATCGCCGCCAAAAGCCGCCGCTAAGCTGAAGCCATTGGCAATATTAAGGGCGTGTGGAAATAGCACGTAGTTTCCAATGACTCCTTGTTGCCAGAGCTGTTTCCAAGTTAACCCTTGGCACTGAAAGCCGCGAGCGTGTGGTAGTTCCAAAAATCCGAGCTGGGCTGAATTTTTAGGCTGGCAATCAACGGTAATTTGAGTAAAGTTAGCCCAGCAAATGTGCTCAGCAACCAGGCCGTGCCGTGCCGACCGAGCCACCAACTGCCGAAGCTAATCGCACCAATCAAGATTAAGAAAATCAGACCACTAGCTAACAGCATGCTCACAGTCGTGTGCTTCGGCAAGCCAATTTCCAAATTTGCGACCAATAACCAGGCCAATAATCCCGCGGCAACTAGTAAAACAATTGTTTGAAATCCATGCTTTAGCCATTTCATGAGTCGTTTCCTTCCTATCATTAATAGGACCGTTTAAGTCCAGCGTATTTGCGTGGTCGAATCACCGTCCCGTGATGCGTTTTGGCCCAGGAAGTCTGTCCGCGTAGTTGTCGATAAATCGCGACGTATGGCGTGAGGCTAATAATCAATAAGAATGCTTGAAAGCCTAATGCTTCACGAATGGCGAGCGCTAAGGACATTGGCTGATGAACGGTCGTACAATTACGCTGATAAAGTGCAGCTAACACGCAGCAAGCTGCCAACGCAATCATGATCAGTGTACCGATTGCGAGATGGTGCCACCCAGCTTGCCAGTGGACCAGACTACGCTGAAGTAAAATGGTTAGCGTTACCAAACTCGTTATCGGGACGATACAACCAGTGATAGGCATTAAAATCCAAATGGTCGTATCGATTTTTTGAAAGCCGTTTAAGTACGGTGACCGCCAGAGTGCTGGTAAATAGTGCATGCACTGAACGGCGCCCTGACACCAGCGAACCCGTTGCCGGAAAAATGGCTTGAGCTGTTCGACGGCTTCTTGCTGCACGACCAGTGTATGATCAAATTCAGTTCGGGTGTCACCTAGTAACCAGGTTCTCAGGGTGAACTCCAGATCTTCAAGCAACCGATCGCCCCACGGGTTTTTCAGTGCCAAATCGAAGCGCACAAACTGGCCATTTCCCGATGCGATGCCTTGTCCAAGGCGGTTGCGTAGTTGTTGTGTCGCGTTATTAACGCCCATGAATTCAAAATTTTGCATCTTGGTGAGCCAGTTGGGCTGGTTATAAATACTGACACTGGTTTGAAGCATCGCTAACCGGGTATCTTGTTCAAAACGAGCGACGACTCGAGTTAAATCCGAAGCGTTCATAAATGCGTCAGCATCCAGTACGCCGATAACAGTCTGACGTGGGTCAACATCAGTTGCAAGCGTCCGGTGAATGTACTGGACAGCCGTATTTAAGACGGCCCCCTTGCCGGCTTGTTCGTTAGCAGCACGGTGTAAAACTTGTAAATATGGTGACTGAGATTGAGTCAGCATTAGCAAACTGTGGTCGCTGGAATCATCATCCACCGCAATTAACTGGGCATGGATGGAATCCGGTAATTGATCGAGTGCATTGGAGAGCTGGGCCACGGTTTTACCGATGACGCGCTCTTCATTCAGAACCGGGATGATTAAAAAAAGCTGATACGGCGTTGGCCCTTTGAGATAGACGCGAGTCGGCTCCCGATAGTGGTTGATCAGCCCCAGATTGATTAAAAAATAAAGATAGAACATGACCGAAATCGTCATGGCAACTGTGATTAAAATCATTGCAATCCCCCCAATACCTTTATTAAGTCGGTATTATACGCACTATTTTCATATTTTCCCATTATTCACGTTATGAAAACATAGTGAACAAATCATAGTCAGATTTTACCGAGTTTTTACGTGAAGTTTACAATAATACGGTAGTCAGTTAGTTGAGAGCCTGATAAAATGACGTTATTAACTAATAAGAAGGTCGTGATTAGATGCGCAAGTTAATTGCCGGTTTATTCATCTTACTGGTGCTCCAACCACTTGGACTCTATTTGTGGCGCGCACAACTATTGAATGTGATTCCCATTCATTACGGTATTTTCGGCATCAGTGCCTGGCAATCCGACCCCCAACATTACGGGGCGCTCATCGAGAGTGCACTGATACCTGCAGCGCTAATTATCATTGCACCACTCCGACCACAGCCACCACTAAACTGGATGCGGCCAATCCAAACGAGTCTTTGCGGCTGGCTGTTTGGGATGAACTGGCTACTCATCATTAACCTCTTTACTCATGCGGCTTGGATCAATTGGATCAGCTTCATTTGGTTGGTCATCTGGGTTGGGGCCGCTGGATTGCAGTTTTTAGTCCAACTTGCATTTGATTATCCTGGGCATAAAAATGTCCATTCTTGATTATTTTGATGGGCAAAAAAGCAGCGCTCCATCATGGAAGGCGCTGCTTTTGTCATTAATATGAAGTTATCACTAAGCTTTTCGTGTCATACCAGTTGTTCCACTTAATGCAAAACGGTCTAAAGCGATTTAGTGTTCGCGGTGCAGTAACGGTGTCAACATATCAATGATGCCGACTGACGCACTCGGGAAGGCAAACACTTTTTGACTGAGTGTTTCGGCGGTCACCCGGTCAGTAATCAGCATCGTCAAGAGATTGATTAAATCCGGTGCACCATTCCCGTAAATGGCAGCACCAACTAAGTAGTTCTCTTGGTCAAAGACTAATTCCAAGTCAGCTTCAGTTTCATTTTGATACTGGAAGGCTAATACTTGGCCGTATGGTAAGGCTTGGACATGGTAAGTGTCTGGTTCGGCCTGTGCCGTAGCAACTGAAACCCCGACTTGTGCCAACCGCGGCATCGTGAAGACGACCGATGGGATGACTGGATAATCAATTGCATCGGTGGCCCCGAGTAATTGGCCGGCAATGTAATTAGATTCAAAAGTTGCAGTTGGTGTTAATTTTGGTAGCATCTTACTAATGACATCACCACTGGCATAGATGTTCGGTACATTTGTCCGCAGATGGTCGTCGACAATAATACCGTGACGGTCAGTTTGAATACCAACTTTCTCAAGCCCAAGGTGTTCAACATTCGGGATTCTTCCAGTCGCACCAACAATGGCGTCACTTTCAATCGTTAAGCCGTTAGCGGTAGTTGCGGTCAGCCCAGTAGCGGATTTTGATACCGACTGTAAGGCTTCATCGAAGTGAAATTGGACGCCCGCTTGTTCAAGGTGCGTAATCAACTTTTGAACGTGATTTTGATAAAATGCGGGCAAGGCGCTCGGTGCAAATTCGATGATGTGGACCTCTGAGCCGAGTAAGACTGCCATGTCAGCAAATTCCAACGAGATAATACCCGCACCGATGAAAGTCAGACGCTTGGGCATCGTTTTTAAATCTAAAAAGTCGCGACTATCTAGCATCAGCTCAGCACCAGGAATGGCCAACTGTGCGGGACGTTGCCCTGTTCCGAGTACAATCGTATCCGCAGTATATTCAGTTCCAGCGACTTGTACCGTGTGGGCATCAGCCAGTTCACCACGACCAGTAATGACAGTAATACCGAGTTGCTTGAAAATTGCTGTCATCTGAGTCGACAATGGCTTGATCACACTTTGTTTATAGGCCATTAATTGTGACCAATCAATTTTAGGTGTCTCGTTGACCCCGATGCCTTGGTATTGTTTGAGTTGTTCAGTCAATTCGAAGGGTCCATCTAACAGAATCTTGGCGTCACAACCAAAATTCGTACACGTCCCGGCAATCGTATCTGCTTCAACGATGGCCACCTTTCGTTTTGCCTGTGCCAATGTGACTGCTGCATGCCATGTTGCGTGACCACTACCAATAAAAATTGTGTCAAAATTTGCCATATCCGGTTCCTCCTTGAATAGGTGAAGCATCAATTAGAATAAACAGTCGTGCACGATTGAAGCAACAATAAAAATGGCCCCTTAGGCCAAATCTTGCGACAAAGTATCCACAATCTTTTGATTTAACGCTAAAGCTTGCTGATATTCGTCACTAGTTAAGTGATAGCGTCCAATACAAGTTGCGATGGCGGTCTCGATTTCCTGGCGTTGTGTCTTGCCCTGTTCAGTCAAATGAACAATGAGTTGACGGCGATCATCGGCTGGACGCTCACGCCATAACCAACCGGCATCGTCCATGCGTCGCAGCAGTGGTGTCAATGTATTACTACTTAGCCGCAATACCGTCCCAAGCTCATGCAGCGACTGGTCGTCATGCTCCCATAAGGCCATTAACACGAGATACTGTGCATAGGTCAGTTTGAATGGCGCCAACGCTTCAACGTAAAACTTGTTGAATAACCGATTAGCATTGTAAATACTAAAACATAATTGGTTAGCTAGCTCAATCTCAGGTGTCATTGCTGATGCTCCTTTCAATCGTGTGCGATTGATCATTAGTATAAGCGCCCTAACGGCAAAAAGCAAGTGGCTTTTTGCCGTTAGGGCGTGTTAAATCTGATTAAGTCGTACAATAACCGTCGTGACTGATGATTGGTGGTAACAAGTTACTTAGTTGCTAGACCCAATTATACTTCATCCACAGGCCTGATCATCAATAAATCCGTTTGTCGGTCAGTGCCCATCACAAAATCGTGGGCGCTGAATTGGTGGAAGCCCCATTTCGCATAAAAACGTTTGGCCGGTTCATTGTGTTCCCAAACCCCTAGCCAAATCTGTTGCTTACCAGCCTGCTGAGCGGTTGTCAGTGCAAATTGCATTAATTGACGTCCAAGTCCGCGATGTTGATAACCAGGCCGGATATAGATGCGTTCGACTTCGAGCGTATCAGGTCCCATCTTTTCTGACTGGGCATCATCAGTATTTAGTTTCAGATAACCCATAATTTCATTATCCTGGCCGATAAAGAAAAAGCTGGAATGAGGATTAGCTAGTTCCATCTCAAGCGTGTTTAGTTGGTAGGCTTGCTGCAGGTAGGCCTGCATGTTAGCAGCAGTGTTCTGTGCGCCAAAGGTATCTTGGAAGGTCTCGATACTAATTTGCTGTAACGTTGGTGCGTCAGCGACGGTTATTGGTGTAATTGTAACTTGGCTCATGTGATTAGTCCCCTCTCTCAATTGGTCATAAAAAAACAACCCAGAAGTTGCGCATGACAATTATCATACCGCACAACTGGGTTGTTGTTAAGTTACTTGGCTTTCTTACCCCATTCTGGAATAATCTTACCATCTTCACTAATCGCTAAACCATCAGCATTTTCAAGTTCAGCTGCATTTGGATCTTCAAAGTTGTTCTCAAGTGCATCGACAAAACGTGCCGTTGAACGGCCGTCTAAATCATCAAAGAAGAAGTCGACGAAGCCGTCGAGCTTGGCTTTATCAATCTGAGGATGTTCGAGTTGTTTGATCAAATCACCGGTGTTTTCAGCTAAGCTGCCTGGAATAAAGTCAAAGTAGTTGAAGTAGAAACTCCGGGACTGCATGTAGTCAGCCAAATCAGGTGCGAAGAAAATCATCGGTCGTTTGAGTAAGGCATATTCGAAACAAACGGATGAATAGTCCGTAATCAACTGGTCTGCGACTAATAACAAGTCATTGATTTCACGGTAATCTGAGACATCGTAATAAAAATCAGAATACTCGTATGGCAGCGTCGGTTTGTTTTGCACGAACGGATGGATCTTCAATAAGAAGACATAATCTTCGTGCAGCGCCTCGTAAATTTCTTTGAAATTCAACATTTCGAATGGATAGTAAGCCGACTGTTGGCCATTACCACGGAACGTTGGGGCAAAGAGAATCACTTTCTTACCCTTGATGAACGGCAAGTCATCTTCTAAGCGTTCGCGAATTTCCTGTTTCTTAGGCTCGTCGAAGAAAATATCAGTCCGTGGAATCCCCAACGGCGCGATCTTATCAATTGAAATTCCGAACCCTTCGGCATACTTATCCGCAATGTTGTGCGATGAAACCAACGCTTCGGTGTAGTTACGGTGATTAAGAGATTGAATCTTTGGACCACCTGGCATACCAAGCCGACTATAGCCAAAGGTCTTGAACGCCCCAACGGCATGCCAAACCTGAATCAGATCAGCGTTTTCGCGGATACGCAATGGATAAACGAGCGGATAAAAATCATCGAGAATCACATAGCGACTCGTCGCGAGTGCTTTGGCCAACGTCCGAACTTCCTTCCAAGTCTTCTTAGTCTTGATGCTTGGTTTTAAGTAGAAGGAAATCTTGAAGTCGGTATTACGGCGTTTAAGCTCTTGATAAATGAATTCAAAGTTTCCGGAAATCGTCACCCGACTATCCGAAACAAATGAGATTTGCTTCTTATGAATCGGTTGTAAACTATACCAGCGATACCAAGCTTTTAGCGCCCGGCGTTTGATAGCCCGCATCGCCGCACTCTCAAGCCCGACTGTATCATCAAATTCATTTTCAAGCGGGTTAACGTCACTCAATTTATATGAGGTGACCTTTAATGCTTGTGACGCTAAGCTATACCGAAAGATCAAGCTGTAGGACTTATTGCTCTTGGCAGAATAACTCGTCATCTTGGTAGTATAGTTCAAGTCTTGATGATTATCGACGATTTGCCCAATGGTCGTCCGTCGAATCAACCAACCATTATCAAGGTATTGCTCCAACTGTAGCTTCATTTCATACGTCCCAGGAACTAATGGTTTACCATCTGAAATCGTCGAGAAATTGATTTCACCGTGATACCCCGATGCCGGAAAATCCGGCCGGTCGACGGTGGTATTGACTAACGGCACAGCAATCTCATCGCCTTGATCATTAATCAAAATTAAACTCTTGACGATTCGTTCAGCATCTTTTTCTGGATATTTCTCGAACCAAGCGGCACCTTCAATGACCAAGAAGGAACTATTAAAGTCTAGCTTGGTTACTTGCCGCTTGATCAACGATTCCGCATCTTTGGCGATTCGCTGCGAGTTCATAAATTCAAGCGCATCGCGTGATAGCTCCGTTGATTCGGTCGTTGGTTGTTGCTGAGGTTGAACCGGTCCCCGCCGGCCATAAACGACACGTCGCGCGATTCGTTTTAATCGTTGTAACATAAATTATGCGCTCCCTACTAGATAATTAGAGTTGTTTCATTAAGAATTGAAACACTCGTTGGGCGTTGTGTCCGTCCTGATGTGGAAATGTCTTTTGCTTCAACTCGTGAACGTAGCTTAAATCGAGTTGACCCAAATCATTGGCAACGAAGGCCATAAGTGCACTTGCCTCATCGAAGTGTGGTGCGCCCAGATAGTGATAATAATCGACGTAAAAGCCATTTTTGGCCATGTACTGCTCATAATCAGGCGTAAATAGCAAAATTGGTCGCTCAAAATAGCTAAAATTAAGCGATAATGACGAATAGTCGGTCACAAACACATCAATCGTTGGCATCAATTGCTTAACCCGGGTGGCATCTTGGAAAATATGCACGTTACCAGGTAACTGCCACTCAGGCATGCTGAGATATGGGTGCAAAGAGATATAAATTTCCCACGGTTGTTTGAGCTGTTCACTAGCCGCAATCAACTCATGTATATAGTGTAACACTTGTGCCTCACCATTTGCATCTGGCCGATAAGTCGGCGAGTACAGCAAACGCTTGGCCCCAGTGTGTGACTCTGGGTGTTGCGCCATCAACGCATCCATCATTGGTTCCCCGGTTGCAATTACATGGTCCGGCTGAACATCAAATGCCGACACGTAGGCTGGTTTATCCACTTCTGAGTTGATGAATACCCAATCATAATTGGTATGTGGTTTGATCACGCTATCATCAGCGGTCGGCAAGCTGAGGCCAAAGTGTTTTAATGAGCCAATGGCATGCCACAATTGTACGACCTGATTATTAGAATGCTTATTGATCGCATACAGTGGAAAAAAATAATCATCGATGATAAATATTTCTGAGCGTGCCAGCAGCCGTAATGCCTGAACTGACGCCAATAAAAAGCCAATTTTGCTTTTAAAGGTCCGGTCATAATGATAGCAGAAAACTTTCAAATCCATGTCGCTGTCTTCCACGAACTTAGCATGTAGGACTTTAAGATTATCGGTGAGTTCAGGACTCCGCATCGTCGCAAACGTGACCCGATGTTGCTTGGGACCGCCCAGCCAATAGAATAGTTGATATAGGCCATTAAAACTAGCTCGCAGTAATGAAAGCTTTAACGTTTTTAAATTTAAACGTCCCACTCCATCACCGCCTTGCCCCAATAATTGGTTAGGGCGCCTTCAAAGAAATCGGTAATGTCTTGAATCGTGCTGACTTTGCGGGTGAAGCCGACTAAGTTCTGCAGCCGTTCACGAGTAACCGGGCTCTTGGTCAAAATATCGATGGCCCGTTGGAAATCAGCGCGACCACTCCGACTAACGCCGCGCAGCGTCAAACCTTCAGCTAAAACGGAGCGCGTATCGATGCCAACTGGATCTTCAGAGACACCCATTAAAATGGCCGTGCCCATTGGACGAATGTGCTGAATGATTTGGGCGATTGCTGATTCGCTACCGCGGCCACCAGTACATTCAAGGGCCTGACTAACTTGTAAATCGCTTGGAATATCATCAACCAAGTAAGTCTTGTCGGCAAATGAGAAATAATCCAGTTTTGAACGGTGACGTCCAAAAATCATCAACTGGCTATCTGGAAAGATCTGTTTGACTAACGTGGCCGTGATAAAACCAAGATTACCGTCACCCCAGATACCGATGATTTTACGGTCGGCATCCATGACGGCTTCAAGTTGAGTCAATGCGTGCACCCCAACGGAGACCATTTCGATGAAAGCTGACATTTGGTGGTCAAAGTTATCTGGCACAACGATTGCCCGATCGCGATGAAGCGTGACATACTCTTGCATAAAACCATCATAACCACTGGAACGGAACTTGGAAGTTGGTAAGTAGTTCTCCTTGATAATTGGATCCGTTTCAAATGGGGTGTTAGGGACCATTGCCACTAGCGTCCCCGGCTTAAATTTATTCTGGGGATCTTTGACCACTTCACCAACACCTTCATGAATCAAAGCCATCGGTAGTTTTTGCCGTAATGTCGCTTGTGGACGCTGCCCAGTGAAATAGCGTGTATCCGCATGGCAAACGGATAAATATTTTGGGCGTACCACAATATCATTATCAGTAATTTCTTCCGCGACGGTCTGAACTTCAATCTGACGAGGATCCACTAATCGATAAACTTGATTTAACATACTAGTCCCTCGTTTCTACTAAAGCAGATGCAACTCGTAAATCATAAGGTGTAGTGATTTTAAAGTTATAGTTTTCGCCACGCACCATGGTCACTTCTTCACCGGCCAATAAACAAATTTTGCATGAATCCGATAATGTGGCTTTTTGGGCGTCAGTCAAGGCGTTGTATGAGTTCACTAAGGTCTTAATGTTAAAGCTTTGAGGCGTCTGGCCCTGATACATCGTCGAGCGAACTGGAATATCGTCGATTTTGCCTTCTGTCCCTTGAACGATCGTATCAATCGCGGGTACGACAGTGTCAACTGCGGCATGCTGTAATGCAGCTTCAATATTATCATTGATGATCCGCTGCGTAATAAATGGGCGCACGGCATCGTGAGTGACAACGATATCATCATCATGTGACCCATAATTTTCCTGAATATATTCAATGCCCTTCATCAGCGTTTCGTTACGTTCAGAACCACCAGTGACGACGTGCACCCGTTCGTCTGAAATGTACTTTTTAATCAAGTCCTGCGTGTGACTTAACCAGTCAGCTGGACAAACGACCAAGATTGCGTCAAATCGTGATTCTAAGACAAACTTTTCAATGGTGTGAATTAGAATTGGTTTGTCTGCTAAGGTCAAAAATTGTTTTGGCATTGGGACGTTTCCCATCCGGGTCCCTTTGCCGCCAGCTAAAATCTGTGCATAAATCATATCAACATTACTCCATTCATGGTACGTATTATTTGGCAATTATAAACATAAATTATGGATTTTTTATGAACTTAATTGTAATAACCATCGATTTCAGACGTTCAGGCGACGCATATTGGCAGTTTTGCCGGGTTAAATTAATTGGTTGTCAACAATTTAGCAAGTCGATCAGTTTAATTCCATAACATCTCTAATCTAGTACAATTCGAACCATCCAGACAAGGGGCAATTCATAAAGAATTAGTAATGTTTCCTCATTTTGTCATTAGTGGTATGCTTGAATCGCACTGTTTGTTAGTTGACTTTCTAACTACGACTATTATGAACGACCGACCTTGGATATGCAATGGAATGCCCATGTTGGTAAATGTGCCTAGAGATGATGTTTTTAGGTTGCAGTTTAGTTAAAGTAACACCTTACATAATTATATTGATGCAAGTTTAAGTTCAATACTTATATTGACCTATTAAACGATGCAAGTATGCCTTTATGCCAGCATTAACTGCCATTAATTGGTATACTAGCCCTAGAAAACTAACGAAATGGTTGTGATTATTTTTGACTCGTATACGACATTCTGGACTGGACTTTTCCGTTGCGACCCTGAATTTCCTGGCAAACGTTGGCATTGTCCTGCCCTATGTTTTGATTCTGTTTAAATACCAGCAGACCCACAATGCCAATTACTTGGCTGCCATCGTGGTCTTTTATGTGGCACGGGCGGCTAGTGTTTTTGGCACCAAGCATTTGAATCTTAAGGCTAGCAGCTACCTGCTGATCTGTCTTTGGCTCGGTGCGATCGGTAGCCTACTGTTTTGTTTGACTGCTAATTTAGTTGTTGTCCTGATTGGTGCCCTATTTTTAGGCTACACATCCGCCAACATTTGGCCCTACTTTTTAACTATCAAGCTCCATTTGTCCCAGCAAACCGATTTTAAGCTTAAACGGTTCTACTGGTTGATTTTTGCGGCGCTCGGTGTATTATTTGGCCTAGATTTCGCCCTCGGTTGGGGCTATCGCCTGGCCTTTGCGATTCTCGCGTTGTTATTCATTATTGCGTTACCCGCTGGCCGATTACTCAGCCGTTTCTCGTTAGCCTTTTACAACGCACATCAGGCCGCCGACGCTCGGCCCATCAAACCGTGGCGGGTCGCGGTCTTCATCATCTTCTTTGCAGTGATTGGTCTCTTAACGCTACTCCGGAAAGCGACGATACAAATCGCATTACCAGCCGTACTTGCGATTATTGTTGTTGCCATTATTTTACTCAACTTAGAATTGGCTGCTGACTGGCAAGCAATGCCCGCAAATAAGCTGCGCATCGTGAACCGCGGCTTCCTACTGAGCTTCGTCTTACTGTTTAATAGTTTCTTTGGCGTGTTTGTCTTCGGCAAGATGGGGATGTATTTGGTGTTTGCCATTTATCTACTCGGGTTTGAAACTGGGCATCCGCTCTACCAAGCTCTGGCTCACCGCGATTCGCAACAGGCCACCCGGCTGGCAAGGATTGGCCTAATTCTGGGTCACGTGTTAGTCGTCACGGCGCAACCCGTGTTGTACGTCGTTGGCCTACTACTGATTTCACTGTACGTCGGGTTTGAGAATCCCGCAATCAACACGAGTGTTTATGCTGCAGAGGTGGATGACCCTGATTTGGCCATCATTCATAAATACCGCTTTTCGACCTATGGCGGGCTGTTATGTCAGCTGTGCTTCTTCGGTCTATTGGTCATTACCAGTAGTCTCAAACACTTGGATTTGATGCACTTTTTCAACCCGAGTTCAGTAGCCCTCAAAAACACTTACCTGGTCGGGATGGTCTGGCCACTTGCTGTGATTTCACTCATTGTCTCCCTGGTCACGCTCTACGGACAACGCTACTTCAAGCGTGAATAAGCGTGATTATCGTAAAAAGGAGGTTTTCCGTCCATGATTCTTGTTGCTAGTGCGGCTATTATTCTGCCACTGATTTTACTTGGTGGCCTCAATTTATCTGCAACACGTGGGATGAGTCTCAGTGCGTTAGTCGTGATCGTAACCGGCTATTTTTTCTGGCATCTCAGTCCAACGGTGATCACCGCTTCGATCTTACAAGCGATTCATAAGGCGTTACCAATTTTGTGGATTTTGTTTGGCGCACTACTAATGCTGAATTGTTTACGCGCCACTGGGGCCATCGACCGCATTAATCAGGGCTTTCAGGCCTTGTCAGCGGACATGCGGCTTCAAACAGTCTTAGTCGCCTTCTTGTTTGGCGGATTGATTGAAGGGGTCTCCGGCTTTGGGACCCCAGCGATGGTCACAGCACCGCTATTGATTGCCTTGGGCTTTTCACCAATGGCAGCGGTGATTTTAGCATTGGTTGCGGATTCGACCCCGGCTGCGTTTGGCGCGGTCGGCACACCCTTGACTGTTGGACTCAGCAATGTGACTGAAAAAACGAGCTTGCTCAACGCGATTGGCTTGCGAATCACACAGCTCGATTTGTTCGTGGGCGCGTTAATGCCGGCTGTGCTGATTTTAATTTTGATTCTCTGGTTTGGCCCTAAGGCGCACCGCTTCAAGCAGTGGCTGACCACCTTGCCATGGGCGTTAGTCATCGGATTTGTGTACAGTTGTTTGGCACTACTGACCGTTTGGATGATTGGGTATGAATTTGTTTCAATCATCGCACCGCTGGGCACGTTGGTGGTTGCCATCGTCACGATTCGGTTCAGGTGGCTGTTGCCAAAGACGATTCAAACCACCCCGTGGCGGACGGATGGTAACGCCCCACAGCCGGCTGAAAAGCATCAGATGAGTCTGGTCACGGCCTGGTTCCCCTATTTACTGGTGGTGCTGTTACTTCTAGCTAGTCGGGTCTTCACGCCATTAAAAACGGCCATGACGCACTATCTCAATTTGTCTTGGACGAATATCTTAGGCTACAGTCAAATCAATTCTGATTGGGAACTGTTATACTCACCCGGAACGATTTTAGCAATTGCGGCGATTATTGGCTTACTGGTACAAGCACGTTCACTAAAGCCCTTGCTGCCGACTGCCAGTACCGTCGTTCGCTCAATGGGCAACACCGCGATTGCATTAGGCGTCACGCTGATCATGGTTCAGGTCTTTACCAATTCTGGTCTGAATCAGGCGGATCTACCCAGCATGCCGATGTATATTGCCAAGTTTGTGGCTAAATACCTGGCTGGTGTCTGGATCATCATGGCACCGTTTCTTGGTCAACTGGGCGCGTTTGTCACTGGTAGTACCACGGTCTCCACGTTGACGTTTGCGCAGATTCAAGCCGACATCGCAGCTAATGCCAACTTAAGTACGACCGTCATCTTAGCCGCGCAATTGGTCGGTGCGGCTGCTGGTAACATGATCTGTGTCCACAATATTGTTGCCGTAAGTTCAGTCGTTGGCCTCAGTGGTCAGGAAGGCGCGATTCTTCGTAAAACCTTGCTGCCGGGACTCGGTTACGCCTTGTTGATTGGTTTAGCCGGCTTAGTGCTTATTAACATTCTAGTTTAATCTATTGATCACTTGTTAGACACGCGTTGACCCTCAGTCATCCGCGTGTCTTTATTTTTACCGATGTTTAGCCTAAAATAAGGTTAGCATTTTCAACGTAAAGGAGGTCCGGAACATGCAAGTACGCTTAGTTTCAACCTTACAGTTAGGTGACCGCATCGTCGGGCCAACGCCTGATGCAGCTGCTAATCGGGCGCTATATCAACGCTATGCCAAACGACTTCAGGCACGCTTAGGCATCGGCTTTCAAGTCTATCTCGATACCAGCGACGGCTATGACTTATTGCATGCCCGCGACTATGATACCGATACCAGTTGGGTCGTGGCAGCCAACATCTACCAATCGTTAGTCGATTCTGAAGTTTTGACGCATCACCGGATTATCGCTTTGGCGGACCAAGACTTGATTTTGAAAAATACGGTGGACTTGGAGCGCCAGTTACGGACACCACGATCATAGTCGTCAGCTGGCCAGATGCTCAATACCAACACGCGGGCTAATTAACAGCATTGGACGTACCAACTGCTAACATTGTTCAAACTAGCAACCGCCACTAATCCCGTGCCGACTGGTTGACTAACAATTGCGATTAGCACACCAAAAAGGCTGTGTTCCCGGACTAACCATCCGCGACACAGCCTTTTTGGTCGACTCACTGGCAAGGACATCCGCCAGTAAGCTATTTAGATTTAAATTGACTTATTGCATGCTAGCAACAAGTTTGATTGCCGTGGTGGCGTCATGGGCACTCACTTTGTAGACCACTCGTCCAGCTTGCCACTGAATCACTTGTCGTAAGCCATCCGTGGAGATTGCCTCTAGCTGAATTGACCCGACCGACTTAGGTGCAGGCAAATAGTAACTTTCAAGGGTGTTGACCGTTTGTTTGGCTAACGCGACCCCTGAGTCATTTTGTGTGGTATAAGTGTGGACTTGTAATGACCACTGGCCCTCGTTCCACAAAATATAGCGCTGGCCGGCACCTGAATCGAGGTATCCGGTGATCTGATGGCCTAAATCGACGGTTGGTAGCCCCTTGGCATCTGATGCGTTGCGGTGACCAACTGCCTGGGCCGCCGCCTGATTAGATGCGTAGGTCTTCTTATTGACCGTGGCATACGGCGTTTCTTTAGCAACCGCCTTGCTATTAAAGGCTTGCGCCGTCTGACCAACGCTGTAGCTGACCGTGTAGTTCGCTTGACTGCCTTGATAGCGGACGTTTAGCTTTTGACTCCCACTGGTCAAACCATCGCTTTGTGGTAGCAAGACGTTCCCCAATGCTTTGGTCAGCTGCTGATTGAGTGTGGCTAACCGGGTCGTGCCACTCGTTGTTGCTGTTGTGGTCTTGGTTGACGACTGAGAATTTGAAGACGATGACGACTGCGCAGTGCTGGACTGCTTTGAACTGCTCGTCGTTTTAGATTTTTGACTCGTCGACGTCGCTGACGCTTTCGACGCGGATTTAGCGGCTACTTTTTTGGACTGCTTAACACTGGCCTTCTTAGAAACGGTCGTGGTCTTGCGTGCTGATGACGACGAGGCGTCACTTTTGGTCGTGGACTGATTGGTACTACAGCCAACTAATAAGAGCGCGAGCGGTAGGACGAATAATGATTTAAAACGCATGTGAATCCCCTCCCCAATAATGATTCACAACTGGCCCGCGAGCCGAAGTCAGCCGCGGTGTCCAAGTTGATTGACTTAATTATAGAATAATTGGCTGCTTAATGCGCGCCGTTTGCACTCAAAAAAACACCACTAGGCAGTCCAATTAACGTAAATTAGCGTTATCGTCCTGATTAGCGGTGTCTTTTAATTTAAATTAATTTTCTGATTGCACCCGATGCATCCCCCGTTCGATCACGAGTAGCGCCACGAACCAGACGACTGACCCGATGACCGCCCAGCGATTGACGGTATCAAAACACAAAATAATGGTGACGGCGATGAAAAAGACGAGCGTCGCCACGTTCGACAGTGGGAACAGCGGTAGTTTAAACGGATTGTCCGCACTGGCCGCCGTCCGTTTGTAGACCAAGTGACATACGAGTAGCGCACACCAGACGATGATAAAATTGGTGGTGGCGACGTTGGAAATCAACGTGAAGACGGTACTTGGAATCACGTAATTGAGCGCCACAATGATCAATAAAATCAGTGATGAGAACAAGAGTGACTGTGCAGGTACGTTGTAACGGTTGACCTTACCCATCCACTTCGGTGCGTTTTGACCGTGCGCTAACGTAAACAACGTCCGACTCGTACTGAAGATCGCACTGTTGCAGGCCGATAAGGCGGCAGTCAAAACGACAAAGTTAATGATGCTAGCGGCCGCCTTGATGCCGATATCACTGAAGACTTGCACGAATGGTGACTGACTGGTCGTGATCTGATCCCAGGGATAGATCGACATAATCACGAATAGCGCACCAACGTAGAAGAATGAGATTCGAATTGGCAGACTGTTAATGGCGCGGGGCAACTCCGTTTCAGGATTTTCCGCTTCTCCAGCAGTGATGCCGACCATTTCGATACCGGTAAAGGCAAAGATAACCAGCGAGAAGGACATCAAGAAGCCGTGCACGCCCTTAGGGAAAAAGCCGCCGTGACTGACCAGATTAGTGACGGACACCGTTTGACCGCCGACGTGCGCGGATGAACCAATCAAAATCGCACCGGTGACGATCAACGCAATGATGGCGACGACCTTGATCATCGAGAACCAGTATTCGAGTTCGCCAAAAGCACTGACGGATAACATATTAAATACGAGTAAGATTAAAATAATAATTAATGGTGTGACCCACTGTGGTATCCACGGGAACCAATAACGGATGTAAATCCCACTAGCGGTCAGATCGGCCATCGCGAGACTGATCCAACACAGCCAGTAAGTCCAACCGATCGCGAATTCGAACCGTTTTCCTAAATAGCGGTTGATGAATTCCAAAAATGAATGCAACCGCGTATCCGAAAGCAATAATTCACCTAGCGCGCGCATCATCAAGTAACAGAAGAACCCACCAATCGCGTAGGCTAGCAAGATTGACGGTCCGGCCTGCTTGATGGCCGAGCCGGAACCGAGAAATAACCCCGTCCCAATGGCACCACCCAGTGCAATCATCTGAACATGCCGCCGCTTTAATTTACGGGCAAGCTGCTGATTTTCCATATGACCTCAACTTTCCTTTAATCCAATTTAATAATAATTTTCATAAAATTACAGATTTTTTCATGTCCATTCATTTTATGATAAATGTTTGGACTTCGCAACTTTTGGTTAAATTCAACCGAGTATTTACGGGTTTCGATTGCCAGCAACCGCGATATCTGGTATATTTAGGTACTTTGATTCATTCTGAAATACCAGTCATTAGCACAAAAGGAGCTTACTTATGTCAACTAAAACCACTGATACTTTCTGGAAACGTTTCTTCAAAGGCATCGTGATTGCCCTCGGCTTTATCTTACCGGGGGTCTCTGGAGGCGTACTGGCCGCAATCTTGGGCATTTATGAGCGCTTACTGGGCTTCATGGCCCATTTTCGCCAAAACTTCAAGCGGGACTTCTGGTACTTTGTGCCGGTTGGCCTTGGGGGGATCGTCGGCATCGCAGCCTTGTCCGCACCATTAGAATATTTATTAGCACACGCACAAGTCATTGTCTTATGGGGCTTTGCTGGCGCAATCATCGGGACCTTGCCCGCCCTCACGAAAACAGCGGTGAGCCAGTCCAAACGCGATTGCTTAGACCTGGTCTGGTTCTTTGGGACCTTCTTGATTAGCGCGGGACTGCTGTATTTTATGAGCGAATTATTTGGAACGCTACCGGCCAATTTTGGTGGCTTTATCGTTGCCGGGGCCTTGATTGCCCTGGGTGTGTTAGTTCCCGGTTTGAGTCCGTCTAACTTACTCCTGATCTTAGGGCTGTTTACGCCAATGTTAACCGGCTTTAAAAAATTCGATATCGTCGGGGTCTACTTACCGATTGCGATTGGTGGCATCTTGGCGATGGCCTTGTTCTCAAAGTTAATGGATTACCTGCTCATCAAGTTCCATTCACGCGTCTATCACTTTATTTTAGGCATCGTACTGGCCAGCACCCTGCTGATTTTGATTCCAAATCCATACGCCGCTGAAAGTATTTCCTATGCCAACGCGACCTTGAGCACGTATTTATTTAGTGCATTGGCCCTAGCAGTCGGCATTGGACTCGGCTACTGGATGAGTGCCTTAGAAACGAAATATAAATAACCACTGAAAACGAATTAATAGTCTGCATCCGCAAGCACCGTTTATTGGACAACCATTCAGAATAACAAACGACGACGCTAACTTGAAGCTAGCGTCGTCGTTTTTAGTTTCAACCTATTTAAATTAAATCCGGTATCGTGGCTAAGCCGCAGCCAGGGTTGCGACTAGACACAATTACATGACGCATCAAGCTTGTGAGCTGAACGTGCTTGCGGGTCTGTCTAGCATCAACACGATTCACGCGTCACCACAACTCGATTGCGGGGCTTCAGGATACCTAGCTTTGATTCCGGCGCCGCCTTGGTTGCAGTCGCCGCAATTCGTTGACTTGGGCTTGAATTTCACCTAACATCTGTGTCTGCATTTTTTGAATCTCCAGCATGTTTGGTTCGTCTTGTTGAATCAAATGGTCGACCTTCGAGTGCAGCACGCGAATTTCTTCTTCAGACATCGAATTGACTTTAAAATCGTTGGTCGCTTGCAAGCGATCATATTCGGCCGCCCGATTTTGACTCATCATAATCAGCGGGGCTTGAATCGCCGCAACCATACTTAGGAACAAATTCAGTAAGATAAAGGGATACGGATCAAAATGATGGCTAAAGATCGGTAAGACGTTCAGTAGCATCCACACGAGCATCACCAGCACAAATGAAATGATGAATGCCCAGCTCCCACCAAACCGTGCGACGGCATCCGCCACCCGTTGGCCGAATGTTAGCGATTGTTCCAGTTCGCTGTTAACATCGACGACCCGGTACGTATGGTTTGCTAAAATTTTCGAAAGCTGCGCATTGACCTTATCGTTTTGTCGGTAATCATTTTCGATCATGGCATCCATCTTGGCGAGCCGATAATGGACGAGGTGCTCGCTACAAATAAAACTGCTGTTATGCGCCTGCGGGAAATCGGCCATGATCATCTGCCGTAGTCCCGATTCCAATTCTTCTAATCGCATGCCGTCAACGACTTGGTATCGCTGTTGATCGACAATGCAAATTGCTGTCTTTGCCATCAAATCCACACCTTTCTACAATTCCAGCGGCCGCGGAACGTTGAGACTTAACGCCCACTCAAGGCGTCCGTGCTGGGCGACGCGGCGTCACTCAGTCAATAAACGGGAGCCAGTAACGATTAAGTACCTGCATTTGGTACTCAATCAGCTCAGGTGCCCACCATTCAAAAGCGCTACCCAATTTTCAGGAACCATTCCATACCGCTGCTAACCTTATTATACAAGTTCAGCAGATGGCTGCCTAGTCAAACACGGCCGCAAAAAGCGCCCTTAACAAACGACGTGATTCAACACCGCTTTGTAAGGGCGAAGTTCCATTGTTCTAAACAAAAAAACGATTATCGACCTGGAGATCCCGTGGTAGTACCCACGACACACGTGTCGATAATCGTTGCAAGTTTTTTAATTAGTCAGCTAATTCGTCCATTAACATCATCGTTTGCGTTCGCCCATCGTCTAAGACGGCGACCGTTTCCGGAAAACCGTGCTGAAAGGCAATCGGTAAATCAAATTCCATAATGGCGACGTGGCGAGCTTCAAAAATCACTGTGACCTGGCCATTGCGCGCGAGTAACGCGAATTGAAGAACTTGTGGTAAGTGCACCACGCCCTTTAAATCCTGATCAATGATTTCCCAAATACTATCAATGACGGCTCCTGGGAGCTGATCCGCAAGGCCAACCGTCGCAAAGCGCTCTTCATCTGGTTCAAACATCTAATCACCTCGTTAACGCGGTTTAGTTGTCGCGAACAATCACCGCAACTTCTTTTTCGATTCGAATAAATAACCCTTGCGAATCCTGGCGAAAATCAGCCTCGAGACTGGCACTTAGTGGTTTGATTTGGCCAACGACACTGCCAGTCGTCCCGTAAATATCAATGGCTTGGTGGTCATCTGCCCACTTGACCGTCCAATAGCTTCCTTCCAGCGCTTCATCGACAAAGTACTGGGTGCCGGCTAAGACCGCGTCATTGATTACACTGCTTTCATCCGCGGTCATGCCCGCATCTAATTCCCATTTTAATTTTTGACCAACTTCAAGCATATCGCCTGGGATCAAGTTTTGCATGCTGATTCCTCCAATAATGGCACCTAGCTAATTCATCACATTAGCCTGGTTCCTTTGTTCGTTTACCTAATATCATACCACATTCAGACTTAATGGCTGTTCCTCAAACTCGCAAGCTCGAGGGATCGCTAATCGACACTCCCAATGCTTGAATTTAACAGATAGCTAAGAAGATTATAAATTGGTGAGTGACGATGGTGAAAATTTTAGCTTGGCACGTCCTTCAAACCCAACCGCGTTTACGCGCCTTGATTTGGTTTGATAGCGTCTTTTCAGCGACCAGCACCACGTACTACTATTATTTTCAAACCGTAATGACGGCGCGCCACTTCACTAGTCCGCAAATTACGACGATTCTCGTGATTGGTCTAGCAGTCAACGTCGCCACGATCCAACTGACGCCGTGGTTGCAAGCCCATATTACTCAGCGCCGGCTACTGATCAGCCTATGCGTCGGCTTAACGCTCGCCTTACTCGGGTCATTCAATTCGGCTACCAACTGGCTGGTGATTGCCTATCTGGTGATTAACGGGCTACGAGCGCTGTTAGAGCCGCTATTGTCTAACTATTACAATCAACTGATCCCAAATGGGCAACGCGCAAGCCTATTAAGCGTTGCGAGTATGGGGTTCAGTCTCGCGATGGTCGGGAGTTTTCCTGGCATCGGTTGGCTGATTCAACACTGGGACTTTACAACGACGTTTGGCGCGAGTGGCCTGCTGATACTGCTGGTGGGCTTAGGCTGGTGGTTGAAACAGAAACTGCACGCCGTGACCGAGGACTAATTCAGTGTAAATTTATCGAGTTGGGTGGCACCGAACCGTTCACCACAGCCTTCACGCCATTGCCTACTTATTACGGGCATTGCTGCCAGGCCATCGCTTGGTTGTCTAAGTTAAACCAAATCTTGACTGGTTAGACTGAGTTAGCTCACTTGTGATGCAGTGGCTGACAACCTCGCCCAATGGCACCAGTTATGCCTAGAACCAACTAAAACGCGCGTTAGACCTCGTTTTGCGGACCTAACGTGCGTTTTTTGCATTTCTCAATTGGCAGCCGCAGCGAATTCCTGTCGTAACTCGTCAGCAATCACGCGCATCCGCTTCGGGGTGTCAGCTTGAGTGAGTTGATAACCGATATAGTATGGCGACACATTGAAGAGCGGCACCACTTTGACGGTAATTTGGGAACCTTGCGGGTAAACGAACAGATTATAACTGTCGCAGCGTCCCTGAAAGTAAGTATTCAGAAGATAACGGACCACGACTTGAACGGCATCCGCCAACGTGGCAATCGCGGTCAATGGTGCCGTGACATTGAACTCAACAAAGCCCATCACTGGTTGATCAGAAATCGTAACTGTGACGGGTCCCATCGTTATGACTGGATAGCCGGTCAAATTAGCGGCTGAAATCTTCGCATAGCCATCGACCGTCGTCAAACCGACGATTTGCATGTGTGGATGACGCAAACTGCCACCAGAATGCGGGCCAAAATTTTTGTATAGTAAAACTGATTTAAAACGCCCGCTCGCAATCGTGGCTTGCCAGTGCTTGATTGCAAACGCGAAGACGGCACGGTTTTGCGTTTGTGAATAGGTTGAGATATCACCATTATGGTCACTGGATTCGATGACGATCGTCTGCCAGGTCGCTTGTAACGTTGGAAATTTGTTTAGTAGCCAGATGCGGTCTTTTTCGGTTGCAAGAATATCCGTCAACTGTTGGCGGTCACAAAATGGGCAAGCGTGTTGCGGATGACGAATATTCTCCGGTTTGCCCTTTGCAATTTCAGTATCGAAAATTAACGGTAATTTATGCAAGGTTGAACGCCTTCTTTCGGCCATAAGAAAACGGGTCGAGAACTGCAAATACAGTCTCCACCCGTTTTATCTTATCGCGATTTAGTTCATTGGTTCTGGAGTATCGTCACCAGGGCCAAACTGGACATCCGCCATGGTGATCCACACGACGAATTCCGTCGATGCGAGCCGCCAGTATTGCGGGTCCGAGGCCGCCGGTAGTGATCGTTCAAAGAGCGCAATTGCTAACGCGTTGGCTGCATTGTCCGCAGCAACTTGGACACTTGAGCCAAAAGTTTGTGCGGCGGGCACATCCGGAAACCGAACGTCCCAATAAGTCCCTTCATCACGAAAAATGGCGGGATATTTAACTTCCACATTGCGATTCAATTCCATCACTCAATTCCTACAATCATTTTAAGGCTATTATACCCAATCTCAGCGCAAAAGCCTAGTGAGAAATCAAGCGGCATTGAGCACTAGTGGGTGACGTGATATGAGCCACTGCTATCCGTGGTGACTTTGTAGTTACCACTCACGGTATTTTCCCCGTAGTCCGTCGCTTCATCCAAGGTACTAAACGTCTTCCCGGAACTTGTCGAGTTGCCGGAGCTCTTAGAACTCGTGCTCGTTGAACTTGACGAATTCGAAGTTGATGACGAATGTGATGAGGCACTCGCCGTATTTGAACTGGACGTGGCAGAGGACGAATGATGAGTCGCCGATGAAGTAGAATGACTAGTTGTCGCTGATGACGAAGTTGCCGTAGTCGTTGAGCTAGCAGCGGTCGTATCATTGGTTGGTGCTGAATAATCAGTTCCATCTGAATCACTGCTAGTATCAGTCGTATCAGCAGTACTACTCGTATCACTGTCACTAGAACTCGACTTCTTTTTTTTCTTCTTCGAGGAACTCGACGCCTTTGAAGATGACTTCTTATGCGCTTTTCGACTACTGCTGCTTGAGCTACTGGTCGTCTCGACAAGGTCTTGGCTGCTAGCAGCTTTGACGAAGTAGACGATCGTCCCCCCGAGCGCAATCACGATTAAAGCCAATAACCATAACGAAACGTGATGTTTTTTGTGTGGCGACTTTGGCGTCTGCGGGTTCTTAGGATCCGTCGTGGACCGTGTCGGTTCGGTTGAACGAGTCGGCTCAGTTGAACGTGTCGGTTCGGTTGAACGAGTCGGCTCAGTTGAACGTGTCGGTTCGGTCGACGAACGCTTGGAGCCACCTGATTGCTTAGCATTAGTTGTTGGTGGCGGCGTGGGGGTTTCTTGAGAACTCGCCTTCCGTCCCCGCTTGCCATTTTTTGCCTCACGCGCTTTTAAGCGTGACATGCGCGTCTGTTTTTGTTCAGGCATTAACTATCGCACTTCCTTTCTTGCTTTCGACAGTTTACCATATTTTGGGCGATTTGTCCCCCAGATGATAAAAGAAACAATCAAGAAAATGCGCATCTACTGATATCAGAATATTAGGACTTTAATTGTAAATTATCATAATAATTAGCCATGACGCCGTACGTATAAGGCGTCAGCCATAGTTGCCCGATGCCAGCAGTCAACGCACTGAGAATTGCCCAACCCAAGAAGCTCAGTTGTAACACGAAAAATTGCCACTTGTGGCCGACCATCAGTTGGCGACTGCGCGTCACAGCATCCCGAAAACGGGGGCGCGGTTGACCATCAGCTAACGCCTGGGCGAGCATATCTTTATACACGAAATAAGTTTGTGAGTAGGCGTATGCCTTGATGATCCCGGGGACGATCAATAATAACGTCCACAAGAAAATTAAGACGCCGCGATAAATCGTCAATCCAACTAATGACCAGCCGTATTTCTTGGTAAAGCCCACGGTCGAATCGCTGACCGGGTGAATCTGGCGTTCCGGATTGCGGACCCAGTCGAGCATCGCATAACTAGTCCCAATCCGGAAAAGCTGGACGACCAAGGCGATTACGACTTGCACCAGCAAGACGCCGGCTAAAGTAGCTAAGACTAACGTAACTTGCTGGCCAGTTACCGTGCCCAATCGAGTGGCTGAATGCCAGCTGGAAGTTGGACTGGTCCCACGAATTTGATCAGAATAATTGGACATGATGCTATAAATCGATAGCAAACTGACAATGATGCACAGTAAAATGGCATCTTTCCAACGTCCTTTGAATAATTGTTTGATTTCGGCCTTTAAATCAGCCCGTGTTTTTGGTTCCATCTCGTTTCCTCCACTTTCATCGCGGGGCCGCCAGTTTGAGATAACGACTGGCCCCGCTTATCTTGATGCGTTCCCTAACCGGATCCGTCAATTTTTTGCAACGATCACCCATTAGTCAATGTTACTAGTGCAAAACGACGCTAGCAAATCTGCCAGCGCCGTTTGGTTGTTATCCTAATAATTGTTTGTGCATGACGACCACGGGCGCGCCGTCCTCATCATAGGGGCCAGCAGTGACCTGATACCCACAGCGCTCATAAAATGACTGCGCGGTAAGTTCCCCGTGAATTGTGCCGCTTTGATAGCCGTGAGCGACCGACCAGTCTTCGGCGGCAGTCAGTAGCTGTTGGCCTAAGCCTTGGCCACGATACGCTTGACGCGTACAAACGCGGCCAAAGCGTATGACCCCGTCTCCTTGTGGTTCCAGGCGTAAGGTTGCCACCGGTAAGTCTGGACGCAAGTAAGCGACCCCGTATAACCGGGTGTCCGTATCCTTATCATCAAACTCAACCGTCGCTGCGATGCCCCGTTCTTCAACGAAGACCGCTTGACGCAAGGCGTACGCCGCGGCTCGATTGGCAGGCGTTGCTTCGAATTTAATCTGCATCCGGATAGGCCTTGTCAATATCTTTCAACCAAGCGAGTGCGAGCGACTTATCACCTAAATGGGCACCAATAACGGGGCCAAAATATGTGATGTCGATTGGCATGTCGGGATACTGCTGTTGCAGTTTTTGTTTCCAATCCTCAGCCGCCGCCAAGTTATTACCTTGAACGATGATCGCCCGCAATGGGTAATCGACCTTGGCTTGCGCCTGTGCGAAGAGCTGTTCGACTCGCGCCAGTGCTTTCTTGGTCGAGCGGACCTTTTCAAACGCCACGATTTCATGACTGTCATCATCAAAGGTCAGCAGTGGCTTGATTCGCAGCACACTACCGATAAAAGCCGAAGCATTCGAGAGCCGGCCACCCCGCACCAAATTTTGTAAATCATCGACAATAAAATATTCACCCATGGAAGCTCGTAAGTCATCCAAGCGTGCTAGAATTTCGTCGACTGAGTGACCAGCTTTCGCCATCCGCGCCGCTTCAAGTGCCAAATACCCCATCAACCGCACCGTGATTTGTGAATCATACGGGTAAAGTTGAATGTTATCGACCATGTCGCGCATATTCATCAGACTATTGTAAAAGCCGGAGATCGTACTAGCTAAGTGAATACTAATGACGGCATCGTAACCTTGGTCGCCAAGTCGATTGTAGAACGCCACCATTTCCCCCACGGGTGGTTGCGACGTACTAGGAAACGACTTGAAAGATTTCATATTGGCATAGAAGTCGTCAGTCTTAATATCGACCCCTTCTTGATACACTTTTCCATCTATAATAACCGGAATCGGCACGACATGAATATCGTTGTCCGCGACCTCTTGCGGTGTCAAATAGCTCGTGCTGTCAGTAACAACAGCAATCTTCATGACTTACACCTACTTCTCATCTTAAGTAATATCAAACATCATAGCATAAAATTAAGCGAGACTCTACCTTCGACCATTCGGAAAGTTAGGGTTCTAAAATCCGACTGACCGACTTGTTGAGGCGATTCAACAGGATCCGCAATAAGTTTTGTTCATCTTGGGGCCACTTGTCAAAGACGTCGGCTTCAAACTGTTCATAGGCAGCATTAATCGCTTTGAGCGCGGTCATCCCAGCCGGTGTAATCGTATAAACCAGTTGGCGCCGGTCGCGACCGACAGCTTCTTTACTCAGTCGCTCCTTTTTAACGAGACTGGCAAGTTGCCGGCTGAGTGTTGACGTATCCAATTGCATCGCCGTGGCTAATTTTTCTTGGGTATTCGCCCCCGCGTTTAATTGGATTAATAATTGCCATTCCGCAACTGTTACCCCTTGTGCCTTGGTCAATTGTTTTAAGCTGGCCGTCTGGAGCTTAGCCGTCTCTGCGAGTGCCTTTAAGCTTGATTTCATGTCCTTCATTCCTCTCAACAATAATTCACATTTGTATTATACAATATCAGAAGGATAATTACGATCCTTTTTTGAAATTAAAGCCGGTAAAGTCGTTTTTGCATATAACATTTTGGACATTGATTCGGTCGTGGTCCCGTTTTGATCCACTAACACTAAGCTCATCACCAGCCGGTTGTACCCGCACAGGGAGGCATTCAAATGAAGACCTAACTGAATTTCAAATGGCCCTGTTCTTGAGGACAACTTTGCGTCCAAATCGCCGAGCATGCCAAAATACCGGGCATCCGCGGGTCGTTAACTTGTCTTTAAACCACGAATAACGGTATACTAGTAGCCGGTTAACTGTCCGCGGACAGTTTATAACGAAACTTTAAGAAAGCGAGTGATCACATGTCCTTTGATGGTTTATTCACCCATGCGATGGTCACCGAATTACGCCAAACCTTAGTTGGCGGTCGTATTTCCAAAATTAATCAGCCCTACCAAAACGAATTAATCCTCACGATTCGCGCTAATCGGCAGAATTATCCCGTCTTGCTATCGGCTGATCCGACCTATCCACGGATTCAGACCACCCAAATTCCATACGTCAATCCAGCCGTACCAACGAACTTTGCAATGATGATGCGGAAATATTTGCAAGGCGCAGTCGTCACTGCCGTCACCCAGATGGCAAATGACCGGGTCGTCCATTTGACCGTGGCGACACGCAATGAGTTGGGCGATGCTGAAACGCTGACGTTGATCATCGAAATCATGGCGCGGCACAGTAACGTTATTTTAGTTGACGATCAAACCAGCAAGATTATCGACGTCATCAAGCACGTGGGCGCCGACCAAAACCGCTACCGGTTGTTACTGCCCGGCGCCACCTATATTCAGCCACCCAAGCAGGATAAAATTGATCCGTTCACGCCCAATACTGACTATCAGGCACTGGTCCGTGATTATCCGAACGAAGATGTCCTTGCTAAGCAGTTGCAGCAGCACTATCAAGGACTGGGCCGTGACAGTGCGCAACAGTTGGCTGCCGATTTACACCAACCAGGTGATTTGGCAGCACACTACCAAGCATTCTTGGCGCAATTTGACCACCCAGAACCAACGTTGATTACCTTGCCAAATCGTAAAACCATGTTTGCGGCCGGCAAGTTCGACCACTTTGGTCCGGCCACCCGCCAGTTCGACACGCTCAGTCAGTTACTGGATTTTTACTATGCAGATGCGGCACAACGCGAACGTGTCCAGCAACAAGCCGGCAATTTGATTCGGGTCGTCAAGAACAATCTGAAGAAGAATCGCAATAAGCTCAAAAAGTTGGAACAAACCTTGGCTAACACCAAGCAAGCTGATGAGCTCCGGCTCAAGGGTGAAATTCTGACGACTTATTTACACGAAGTCAAACGTGGGATGACTGAAATTACGTTACCTGATTATTATCATGATAATGTGCCGTTAAAAATTCAGTTATCCAACCAGTTATCGCCTTCACGCAACGCTCAAAAATACTTTTCACGGTATCAGAAACAAAAAAATGCGGTCGGTTACGTGGGTGAGCAGATCGACTTGACGCAGGCCGAAATCGACTATCTGGATAACATTCAGACCCAGATTGAGTTAGCCAGTCCAGCCGACATTGCCGAAATTCGCGAAGAATTGACGCAACAAGGTTATCTGAAGCAACATCATACCAAGAAGAAGCAGCGTAGTTCACGGCGGCCTAGTCAGCCACAGGCGTTCGTTGCGACGGATGGCACCCCCATATCGGTCGGTAAAAACAACCGCCAAAATGACCAGTTAACGCTCAAAACTGCTCACAAGAGTGATTATTGGCTGCATACGCAGAAAATTCCGGGATCTCACGTCATCGTGCATTCTGACCACCCGAGTGAAACGACCTTGCTAGAAGCGGCCAACCTGGCTGCCTACTTTTCAAAGGCCCGCGATTCCGCGACGGTCCCCGTCGATTACGTCCAAGTGCGGCGAATCCGCAAACCAAACGGTGCCAAACCTGGGTTCGTGATTTATGAGGGGCAAAAGACCTTGTACGTCTCACCAGATGCCCAACTGGTGGAACAGCTCACGCCGAAAGATTAATCTAAGATGGTCGCTCGTCTATTTGACCTGGGTTGCCTAATCCTAGTCACGATATGACGGATACCCGTTTTGAGCAGTCTCAGATACAGTGCGTGCTGATTTTAATTAAAGGTCAGCAACCTAAAATTCATCAGAATGACGACTAAAACGAGTCATTGGATCTTCCAACTGGATGTCCAATGACTCGTTTTTTAGTTACGCATCGACTGCTGTGACCAATCCGCACCGGTCATTTTGTGAGCTGACCTTTTGGCACAACGGCGTCCAAGCAGAATATTCTCTGGATGACATTCGAATCATATTCATCTTCAACTCACAACAGCCGCTAGCGACTAGGCCTCACACCTCGCGTCGCCGGAACAGCAGCCACCCTAGCGCCAAGAAGAGACCGATATAGACTAAGTTGCCCCAGAAAAATTGCATGTTCGATAGCTTAGTCACGTGACTGAGCGACGCGTCCCGCAGCTGCGGCGCATAATTGAACATGTTGATTGGATTCCATTTGAGCCACGCGTACTTTTTAATCAGTGCGATCATTGGCACGTTGACGAGTGAAAGCAAAAAGTAGCCAACGATGCCGACAGCCACTGCCGTCCCTGATCGTTTAAAAACCGTCGCGACGAGTAACACGAGACTAAGTAACAACCAAGTATTCATGAAGTCCCCGGCCGTAACGGCCAACCACTGGTGCCAAAAGCTAGGATGGGCAAAGACCATGAACTTATCATTGAGGAGACTGACTTTTAAGAGTAGTGCCACCCCCAATGTCCCCACGTATAAAATCAGACTGTACGTTAGCATCGTCAGCCATTTACTGACCAGGACCTGTCCCCGCGTATACGACTGAGTCAGGACCGTTTTGATGGTGCCGTATTGATATTCCATCGTCACCATCGCCGCGGCTGTACCGATGACAAAGAAGACCAAGAATTGCCCCACGCCAAAGTTAGCACTGAACAAGTCTTTGGCAGGAAAAAGTTTGGCATTGACGCGTGCCAGACTGGCAAAGGTCACTGCCAGCGCGATTAGGATACTGGGGCACCACCACGTCGATTGCTTTTTAAGCAACTTGCGTAATTCTTGTCGATATAAGGTTACCATCCGTTCCACCCCCTAGGCCTTTGCTGACGCCAATAAGGACAGCACGATCTGTTCCAAATCAGCGTCTTGGTGCTGAACATCTGTCACCGTGATGTGCTGCTGTTGCAAGACGGCTAAGACGTCCGCCACTGATTGATCCGGTGCCAGCAACAATTTGACTGGGGTTCCGGCGGCTAATTGATAACCGGCTGCAGTCAGCGCTGCTTTGGCCTGACCGTCATGTTCGGTCGCGACCACAATGTAGTGCTTAGTTAACGCTAGGGCCGCGGCCATCGTCGTCCGTTGAATCACACGACCGTGGTCAATGATGACCAGGTCATCCGCTAATTTCTGCAATTCGCCGAGAATATGGCTGGAGATCAAAAACGTCAGGCCCAGCTGTTTTTGCGCCAAAATAAAATCACGCAGCTGTTTGGTGCCTTGCGGGTCGAGCCCGTTCATCGGTTCATCCAAAATGACTAGTTGCGGATGGTTCAAAAAAGCTAACGCAATTCCCAGTTTTTGCTTCATCCCCAGCGAGTAAGTCCGGGCCTTATGATGAATATAATCAGCCATGCCAAAATTCGTCACTAACGCTTCGATTTGTGCCGCAACATCCTGATCACGAGCAAACAACCGCAGATTATCCCAGCCACTCAGGTAGGGGTACAGACTTGGATACTCAATCAGGGCCCCAACTTGCGCTAATGCAGGATGTCGGTCAAATTGCATCACTTGACCCGCAATTGTCACGGCGCCTTCAGTACGGATGAGCCCTAAGATCGATTTCATAATCGTTGTTTTGCCAGCGCCGTTTGCACCCACCAACCCAATAATGTGCCCCGGCTCACAGTCAAAAGTGACATCCTGCAAGACCGGCTGGCGTTTGAATCGCTTATTGAGATGGGTGACACTTAAAATGGCTTCAGTCACGTCAACCACTTCCTTTCAATCAACACTTCAATATCAATTCAGCTATTTTTCAAAATTTCAAATTCAGGCAACGCTTCTTCAACCTGTCTCAACTATTGTAACCGCTATCCGGGCGATTCAATACCGCGGATTGTACGATAGGTCAGCAGACGAAACATCCGGAACGTCCCCGAATGACCTGATTTTTTATCTGCTAAACGATCCATGACAAGCGACGGTTAACAAACTAACGTGTCAGGCGCTAGTACGGCTTAATTTAGCGTAGTCTTGGCCGTAGAGATTAGTCGTGTGGACGGTAACAAAAATACAATTAATCACGCATTACCTGAGGAAGTGTGATTAATCGTATTAAGTCTGTCGCAGATGAGCCCATCCGTGCCAAATATGTGATAACCAATTTTCGTGTTCCACTTTTTCTAGATTGTACCGCGTCGTTATTTGGAAACGCCAGCCTGCTGGATGTCACGACAAATGCGAATGTTTATTAAAGCTATAAACAAGCTCAGCAGCGATGTGTTTATCATAATAACGAACATTAATTTAATCTATATGTTTACAAATACAATAAACACCCTTATAATCAGTAACATTGGAGGTGGCCTTATGGACCTAACTAATTTAACGATTGACGACTTAAAACGCGGTTGGCATCAAACTGTCACTGCGCTGTACTGTAATTACTGTGACGCCAGCTGGGAACCGTCCACCCCGACTGAAACAATCGAACAACATTTAACAATCGTCCATGGCGGTAACCAGTCCTCCCTGATTCATTTGGACAGTCGCTACAATACGTTAACCGCCAAACAACAAAATTTACTGACCGCTTTTGCGACTGGCATCAAGGATGCTGACTTAGCCAAGCAATTTCAATTAGCGGCGGCAACGATTCGTCATCAAAAATTTACTTTTCGTGAAAAAGCTAAGCAAGCCAAATTGTACCTGGCCATCTATCAATCCGTCTTTGAAAGTGGCCAGACGAGTAATGATTTGATTACCCTACCAGAACAACCCGGGATTGTTGATGACCGCTTTGCAATTACTGAAGACGAAGTCGCGCAAACACTGAAACAATACTTCGATTTTGATCATGACCCATTACAATTGAAGCGCTGGCCAAAAAAGCAAAAGACGATCGTCATGATTTTAACCCGAATCATTGATGAAATCCCGCTGAATCAGCCACTCAGTGAAACTGAGCTCAACACTTATTTACGACCGATTTATTTTGATTACACCACGCTGCGCCGCTACTTGATAGACTACGGCTTCTTAAAACGAACCGTCGATGGCCGACAGTACTGGCGCATAGCGACTCAGGAGGACTAGGAGCATGCAACCAGCAGAAAAGCGCGCTTTACAGCAAAAATACAAACTAGCACCAACTTATTACGGCGTCATTCAAATCACAAACGAACGCAACCACAAGATTTGGATCGATGTCGTGCCCAATTTGCATAATCGTTGGGCCTTTTATCAACTCAATCTCAATAAGAACTTTTATCGCGCCAATCCGTTACAGACTGATTGGAATCAGCAGACGCCCGCGGACTTTTCGTATCAAGTCCTGTGGCAAAAAGAAACGACAGCTGTCACGAATATGCGCGCCACACTTCAGGAACTCAAAAATAAATGGCTGCACGATTTACAACCATTCGATGAACATGGCTATAATCGGCGCCCAAAAGATTGGCAGGAAAACTAAATGACCACCACTAAACCAAACATGCACGCTGTTGCTATCGACCAAGAAACCTGGCCGCGCCAACCGTATTTTTATTATTTTACAAAGCTGGCTCCCAGCGGTTTTAGTCTCACAGTTAATATGGATATCACCAGGACCCTTGATTGGACGAAAGCCTACCAGGTTAAATTTAACGCGGTTTACCTCTACCTAGTCAGTCGCTTATTGACCAAGCATCCTGAAATGCGCGTCGGCTATTTGAACGACCAACTGGTGACCTTTGACGTGCTCCACCCGTCGTACACGATTCTGCATGCGGACCGAACGATGGCCAACCTATGGACGACTTACGACGCTGATTTTCGAACCTTTTATCAACACTATTTAGCCGACCAAGCTGAATTCAGCGCAGTTTCTGGGCCAATGCCAAAAGCACCGCAAACCCCTAATCTGGTTAATATCGGCAGCCTCCCGGGTGTGCATTTTAGTAGTTACACACCACTGCCATTCAAACCGCTGGATAGCTTCTTCCCAATTTTTCAGGCTGGTCAGTTCCAATTCCAGCCGGACACTAGCAGAACTACGATGCCACTGAGCATTACGGTCAATCACGCCACCATCGACGGTGACCACCTCAGTCGCTTTTTTAATGAGCTGCAATCCTATTGGAACCAACCGGCGCAGTACTTGGCCTAACTACAGGCTATGGTTGCCTTGTGGCCTTCATTAAACTTGAACACGGCGCATCAAGTCCTGATTGGATTATCAGGGGCCTAGATTTGGTGACTAGGTCAGTGTTGTTGGCAGGTAGCCGTTTGCGATGACATCAGCGAGTGACGCCCTTCTTAAAGCTGCTTTTTTGGACGAGTCTTGCGGCTAATGCCCGTTTGCCAGTCGCCGTGCAATTCTAAGAAATTCTTATGCTAGCCTTATGAAAAGACAGTAGTTACTACGAGCGGTGGCGCGTAAACTAAGTGTATTCATTAAGAAAGGAACTGATGTCTATGCGTCATCAACAACTTTTAACGATTGCGCGGCGCCAAAACCGACCGCAATCCGCACAACCAACTGTCATTTACGTGGCAAACCACCATCCGTACTGGCATTGGGACCTAACCAACTAAAACAATCAGCCGAGTAATGAATCGTAGTGGGCTCGTTTACTCGGACACTCAAACCTAACGCCGTTGACGAAATGTGTGGGCCTCGTCGACGGCGTTTTTGGTTGCAACCAGCTAAGTCTTTCTGTACACTGAGACCATCACAATTTTGGAGGATTTCTCATGGCTGACCAACTACACACTGATCTGGCAGTACTACGACCGTATTTTGACGCTGACAAGTCCAGCGCACAACGAGCACAACTGATTCCCCTGCTCAATTGGGTCCACACGACGTTTCCGGAATTGACCCCGCGCGTGGCCTGGAACCAGCCGATGTTCACCGATCACGGCACCTTTATCGTTGGTTTTAGCACGGCGAAGGACCACTTGAATATCGCGTTAGAGACCCCCACGCTCGACCATTTTCGAGCTACCATCGAGGTCAACGGTGACCGCGCCACTAAGATGCTGTGGCAAGTCAATTTTGAAAGCCCCGTTAATCATGACTTATTGGCCCAGACGATTCAGTACAATATTGACACCAAGCAAGCGACCACGACTTTTTGGCGGGCTTGATTGGACTTAAGGCATGTGTCAGGCTCGATTGCAACCAGGTCATGCCATCCCCCGTCCGTTACCCAACTCGCCACTAAATTCAAAGCAAACAAAAACAGCCTACTCAGTTCATTCTGAATAGGCTGTTTGCACGCCGCGACTAATTCTCGTTAAAAAGAGCATCAGTCTCTAGTTAACATAATTTTAATTTAGTTGAGTTGTTGGATGAGCCGACCAATCGACCACTTTCTCAAACTGGAACTGGCCCGCTTCATAGCGATATTTCAAAACGGCACAGTTGTGCAACACGATCCCCCGCCGTTCAATTTCATCCATCGACAGCCATTTGCGCAAGAACATAAAACTGGCGCCCCCATGACTCACGGCAAGAACCTGCTGATGATCTGGGCGTTCCATAATCTCCGTCAACGTCTTGACGACACGCGCCTGAACTTGTAGATCACTTTCGCCACCATATTGTAAGAAGAAATCACCGTGACTGCGCCGAACCGGGTCGGGTTTGGGATTCAAAACTTCAGATTCTCCTTCAAAAACGCCAAAGCCCCATTCCTTGATTCCCTTGACCCGTTCGTACGGCTGGTCAGTTACCAGTTCTAAGGTGTCGCTGGCGCGTTCCTGGGTCGAGCAGTAGGCATGATCAAACGTGATCTGTGCTCGCCGAAAGTAGTCGCCGACCTGCTTGGCATCCGCAATGCCCTGTTCCGTTAATGGTGAATCACACGCGCCCTGAATCTTATGCAGCCGATTGAATAAGGTCTCACCGTGACGCATTAAGTATAGTGTCTTTGCCAATTTGCATAACCATCCTTCATCTCAATGTTAAGTTAAGCATACCACAAATGAAAGCGCTGTTCCCGACAAAAAAACAGCATCATCCGCTCTAACAGATGACACCGTTTACGGCCACTTATCGGAAATAACATCTCACTGATGCAGGGCCTTTAATATATAAATGGAGAGATGATCACTGTTGCGCAACCGCAGACCGCCGTGACCGTCTCGTTATGATTGGCCAGGCAATTAGCACACCAATCCACGCAACGATTGCGAATATTGTACCGAGTTTGGTCACAAAACTGCTTTGATATCGGATGATGAGCACGTTCTTGCCACGGCGCTGTTTCAGCCCAATATTACCGATCCAATGATGCTTGATTTGTGCTGACGTAACGCGTTTGCCATTTAACACTAGCACGGTCCGCCGATAAGCAACGATTGGGAGCGTCTGGACTTTCGCGTGTTTAGCATGCCAAGTGAGTTTGATGCCATCACGGATGACTTGGTGCTTAAAACGGGATTTCTGTTCAGAAAAGTTCCGCGTATAGGCATGGTAAACGTCTGGACCCGTGACGACCTTATGCGTGACGGGCACATAGTCTGGGGTCGTTCGATCAGCGTCATCAATCAGCTGTCCTAGTTTCCGGGTATGAAACGCCGGTTGCAGTTGTTTGATGTACTTCAGCCGTGAATGCACATTACCATCGGCTGTCTGTAACCCTTGCGCGAGTGGCGTCGAGTCGGCAATCGTAAAATGCACGTTTTGGCTGACTTTTTGCGTGCATAATATGAGTGAAATCAGACTTAAACAAGTTGCCGCAATCGCTATCCCTCGATGCACCGTTTCGTTAGTCTGCGCTTTGGCCACCTCACGATAAACCAAGACTGCCGCTAGTAACATGAACGGTGTCCCAATCAGCGTAATCCGGCGTGGCATTTGCAAGAAGGATTGCAAGAGCGGGAACCATTTTTGCATTAAATCCCACGGAAATAGCGTCGTTCCAATGACCAAATACACCATCGACACCGTTGCAAATAGCTTCGTAAAGGGCGTCAAGCGTCGCCAGAAGATGACCAGACCAGTCAACAGCGCATACACGATGATGGTCAAGACAATATCGCTGCCCGAGTCGACGCCGTTATAGATTGGCTGAAAAATCAGACTAGCATTCGGCGCCATATCCATCGCAACGGGTGGAATCAAGGTATTGCCCCGATAAACTTCGAGCAATGGCAGAATGGTATTGAGACTGAGCAACAGTGCCAGCAGGACCGCTGCTACAAAGTTTAGTAACCCACGGACGTCGAATTTTGTTTGCCAGAGTCCGTGAACGAAAAATGGCACTAGAAATGGGAGGACTAACACAACCGTCAAAATTTGAAATTGTGCTAACAATCCCATGTAGACACCCAACTTGAGCATCGGCAACAACTCCCATTTACCGGCATACAGATCTATGATTGGACCAACCAGTAATGGCAACAAGCCAAACGCAATCGAGCGCCAAGTGACACCGAATAAAAAGCCGTAGACGACGTTGGAGCTTAAAAAAATCACGCCCAAAGCGATTGAGATTCGTTTTGAAAAATGAAGTCGCTGTCCGGCCGCATACATCAACATCCCACTGGTAAAATAAACGATTGCTAGTGAGAGTATTTGGAATCGAAACCAGTTGCCGACCAACAATAATAACGCACCCGCAATGTAAGTGATCAGCGGACTGTAGAGGCTATTGACGACCCGACCGGCTTGTTGAAATGAATACAGATTGATAAAACTAAAATTGTGATTTTTTAATTGTAACGCGGCCTCATAAATCCGATTATATTGAAAATAACCATCCACTCCTAATAATGCGTGATTATTCAATAATATTGGACTACACATGACCAAGACGGCAAGTGCAATCACCACCATTGCCGTTCTGTGTTTGCGCATATTCAGTTCCTCCCCAACTAACTCTTTTGTTCCGAAGCTCGTTCAAGCATCTAAACTCATATTATATCCGTTTTACCCCATCGATTCCAGTGTTAACCGGGTATCGTTAGTTAACACTCACAACTCACAAAAATCGCAACCCGACCATGTGTTGGTTAGGTTGCGATTCTCAATAGGTCTTGATTACGCCGGTCAAATTAAGGCAGGTTGTCACTCTAATATCAGCATGCCAACCTAAAAATCAGTATCTTCATTGCCCTGATTCAAAGCTGTCAATGCCGCTTTCAACGTATCACCATGGGCAATCACCGTTCCAGTCGCGTGGCCAGGTTCGCCGGTGGCTTCAACTTCATCATAAATCTGTAAATGATTGTACGGGAACGTGTTGGCCTGGACGTAAACAGGCTTCAGGCGGTTGACGTCTGGATAGTCGTACATCACCTTGGTCAAAGACTCACCCAACTTTACGTGCAATAACAAACGGGTCACGCTGGAGCCACTTGCCTTACTGATCAGCGCCATGGTCGCAATGCTCATCGGTTCAATCGTGGCCAGTTGCAGCTTCGTGTCGGCAATTGCTAAACGCACCGTATACAGTCCGGGCGCTCCCATCGCGAGGACCCGCTGCTTGATTTCATCAGTCAGGGCCGTAATTGCTTGGTTTTCAGCCTTATCCCGAATCGGGAAGACTTCGACGGCGCCACGAACGTTACCACGAAGATTATTACCGGCAATGATCTCACTGATTCCGAAAATCGAGACATCTGTCCCGTCCGTAATGACTTCTACGGCCGGTGAATCGTTCGTCTTAATCTGTTCGCGTGGCAAACTGTTGTTGATCTGAATGACTTGATAGCCATCCCGAATCAGCTGTTGGCCCAGTCGATAGTCATGGTACGTCGTAAAGACGATCAACGGTTTTTCAATTGCCAACACGTTTAAAATATCGGAATACTGTTTAGGTTCAACATAACGCTTTTTCGCCAGTTGCGGCGTCATCGCCACGCTATTCGGATTAGCGTTAATCAAAATTGGCTCATAGTTGGCTTTTTTCAAGTAAAACAACAGCTGAGAGACAAGATAATCGTTCCCATGGTTAGTCCCGATACGGTTGGCGCCGGTGCCAATGACGACCACGCGACGACCGGCCGTTGGTTGGCTTTCATTATCAAATTCATAAGTTGAATAATAAGTACTGGTTTGTTCCGTAAATTCACCCGCCGTTGGTTCAATCTCTTTAAACGTCGGTCGAATTTCATTTTCCAGTGCAAACTGGCGCACTTTACCGACTTCGGTCTGCCAGGCAGCTGCGGCGTCTTCATCAGTAAAACCGAAATATTTGGCCCGTCCCAATGCGTGGACGTCAAAGGGCCGTTCGCGTAAGGCGCGTTCGATTTCTAAAATATGACTTAATTTATAGAAATAGAAGGCATCAATCTTGGTCAACTCAGCTAGTTCGTCAATCTGGTAGCCCCGATTCAGTGCCTCTAACAGAATCAACATCCGCCCAGCTTGCGGGTGGATCAAGCGCTGAATCAGTTCGCCTTCTGAATAGTTTTGTGGCCGGTTGGCAATCACGTGATACCGCGATTCGTCGGTCGAACGCAGCCCTTTCAGTAAGGCCTCTTCGGTTGAACGACCAACGCCAATCACGGATCCGGTCGATTCAGTGACGGTATCGAGTTGGTGGCTGACCTTGTTCAGCACGTTGAACGGCCACACTGGGATGCGACACACGATATGATCGAGCACTGGCTCAATCAGGGCCGTCTGTTTACGATAAGCCCCGGGTAATTTGATTTCGGCTAAGCTAATCCCAACCATCAGATTACCGACAACTAGGGCTAACGGATACTCGGTTGCTCGAGCAGCCAAGGCCATCGTACGATCAAAATACGGCGTCACTTTAATCACATAGTAATTTTGGGTCGCTGGATCCAGCGCGAACTGGACATGACAGGCCCCATTGAGCCGCAGCTTACGCATAATTTTTAGCGTGGCGGCCCGAAATTGTTGATACTCTTGGTCAGTGATCGTCTGGGTCGGCGCAAAAACGATCGAGTCCGCCGAGTGAATCCCGACCGGATCAAAGTTTTCCATTCCACTGACGAGTAATGCGGTATCCTTTTGGTCACGCACGGCAACAAACTCGAGTTCCTTGTAACCAACAATACTTTGCTCGACGATGCATTGCTTGGTTCCCGACACTTTGAACCCCATTGCTAGCGCTTGTTGCAGTTCATCTTCATCCTCACAGAGTTGCCGACTCGCTTCAATCCGTGGGGCCACTGATTTGACAATGACTGGAAAACCGACGTGACGCACGACCGCCATCGCTTCTGCGGTGCTGGCAACGACCTGCGACGCAATTACAGGCTCGCCGATATCCTTCAGTCGGTTACTCATGAGCGCAGGATTGACGATCATATCGACAACGTCTTGATCCCACTGCAACAACTTGACCTGATTATTTTTGAGCACATTATTTCGAATTAACCCTTGAATCAAGGTCACCGTTTGAATACCACCCAAGGATGGAATTAGGCCATCGGGTTGTTCGGCCTCGATAATTTTGGTCACAGCGGCAACGGTCAGCGGTTCTAAATAAACTTTATCCGCAAACCGATTTTCCGCTGCAACTGAATAAGCGTTGTTATCCACGAGCACGACCGCGATGCCGAGCCGTCGAATCGCCGCACCAATTTGGGTCACGGCCGCATCATGCTGCCCTTCGCGACCGATATCGTTGTGGCCCGCCCCGATGATCAGGACTTTTTGTAAGGTTTGATTATTCACCAGATTGGCCCCCTTGCTTGTTGCATCGATTCAACAAATTCATCGAAGATATCCCGCGTCTCAGTCGGTCCGGGCGCGCCATCTGGGAAGAATTGGACTGAAAAAGCTGGAAAATCGCGGAGTCGCAAGCCCTGAATCGTTCCGTCAATTAAATCAACAAACGTCGTAATTAATTTATTACGATCAACGGTGTCGGCATCAACCGCAAACCCTTGCCCTTGCGACGCGTAAATAATCTGATTGGTAATGACTTCGCGAATCGGGTGGTTGGTGCCGTGATGTTCCGGAGACAACTTCATGATTTGCGCGCCATTGGCCATCGCAAACAATTCATGACCGAGGCCAATCGCAAACAGTGGCACCCGGTTCTGAATGTTTTTGATCATCTCAGTCACGCTGTCCGGCAAGTCTTGCGGTTTTCCGGGACCAGTCGACAAAACGACTCCGTCCGGATCAAGGTTCAAAATTTCTTCAGTCGTGGCGGTGTATGGCAACACCGTGACGTTGCAAGCCCGCTTACTAAGTTCACGTAAAATCCCGTGTTTTAATCCAAAGTCGACCACGACCACGTTCAGACCAGTTCCTGGATTGGGAAATGGTTTTGGTGTGGCGACGGCAGCAACTTGTTGATTGGTCAATACGGTTGCACCGAGTTGGTCAAAGGCGTGGGCATCTGCCACGTCCACAATGCTAGCCTTCATCGGACCGCTTGCTCGTAACTGTTTGGCGAGGTGGCGCGTGTCGATGTGGCTGATTCCTGGAATATTTTGCTGCTTCAAGTATTGGTCCAATGACCAGCGCCGCTGCCGATTAGTTGAAATACTAGCCACATCACGCACGACGACCCCTTTGACCGTGGGTAATATCGATTCATAACTGTCGTGATTGATGCCGTAGCTGCCAATCGTCGGCTGCGTGAAAGCAACGATTTGATTATGATAAATTTGATTGGTAATAATTTCTTGATAGCCCGTCATACTCGTATTGACGACGATTTCTCCAGTCGAAACCGCTGGCGAGCCAAAGCCTTCGCCTAGGTAGGCGCTGCCGTCTTCAAGAATCAAATAGCGGTCTGCCATTGCGATCCCTTCTCATCTGTTTGATTACGTTTATTAGTTAATAATTTCAATGCCGTCGTGCCCGTCAATTTCACTGACAGTGACCCGAATGCGTTCCTGACGTGCAGTCGGAATGTTGCGGCCGATAAAATCAGCGCGAATCGGCAATTCCCGGTGACCACGATCAACTAGGACCGCCAGTGCAATACTTTGCGGTCGACCGCCACCCATCAGGGCATCGAGTGCGGCGCGAATCGTGCGACCAGTGAAGAGGACGTCGTCAACCAGAATCACCCGTTTATCAGCTACTGAGAATGCGAGCTGATAGTCATGGGCATTGCGCGCCGCATCCAACGGCTGATCATCACGAAAAGCGGTGATGTCTAATTCGCCAACGGGGATCGCGGTGCCTTCTAGTTGTTGGAGCTGGGCTGCGATACGTTGTGCGATATACACACCGCGGGTCTTAATGCCCACCAACACGATATTTTTAATGCCTTTATTTTGCTCAATGATTTCGTACGTGATTCGGGTCAGTGCCCGTTTCATCGCCATTGAATCAACAACTTCTTTTTGCATATTTGCCTCCCAGTTTGTGATTAACGTTCATTTGAACCACCCATATGACAAAGAAAGGCGGCCGGACACAGAGTCACGGCCGCCGACAAAAGTTATTGTTAACAGGTTGCCTTTCAGTCTCGCAGGGCCGGATTAAAGGACATTCTTTACTGTTAGATTAATGATTCAGATCGGTTTTGTCAAGCTTGGCCAGGGTTTCCGTAAAAATCGGCGGCAGGGGTGCTTCAAACGTCATTAGTTGCCCCGTAACGGGATGCTTGAAACCAAGTAAACGCGCATGCAAAAACTGACCCTGCCCCTTGATCGTCTTTTTCGGTCCGTATAAGGGATCACCGACCAACGGATGACCAATCGACTGCAAGTGGACTCGAATCTGGTGCGTCCGTCCAGTCTCTAAACGACAGCTGATCAACGTGTAATGCTGGTAGCGTTTCAAGACTTTAAAATGCGTTACCGCCGGCCGGCCCGTCTTGACGATCGCCTGCTTCTTGCGGTCCTTAGGTGAACGACCTAAAGGCGCATTGATGGTCCCAGTTTCTTCCTTGATTACACCGTGGACCAACGCGACGTACTCGCGCAGATTAGTCTTAGCTTTGAGTTGCGCCGCTAGTGACTGATGTGCCCGGTCATTTTTCGCGACCATCAACAGGCCCGACGTATCTTTGTCGATGCGGTGCACGATACCTGGACGAAATTCACCGTTGATGGTCGATAACGGACTATGATATAGCAACGCATTAACCAAAGTATGGTCGGGATGCCCCGGTGCCGGATGCACGACCATCCCTTGTGGCTTATTGACCACGAGCACATCGTCATCTTCATAAACAATGTCCAGCGGAATATTTTCTGGTTCAATGGTCGTTGCTTGGACGGTTTGGGCTGCAACGGTGATTTGGTCGCCCACTTTGACCTTGTACTTGCTCGGTTGGACCTGGCCATTAACCGTCACTTGCGCCGTTTTAATCAACTTATCGACCTGCGAGCGTGTCCAGTCAGTCTGTAGTCCCGCCAACACTTTATCCAACCGGCCTTGTTGGGTCGTAATCGTATATCGTTGTTCCGTGGTCGCTCCTGCCACGCTATCAGCTCCCTATCACTTATTTGTCAAAGCTATCGTCTCGTAAGACCCCAATTAGAATGAAAATCACCCCGATCGTCAGGCACGAATCCGCAAAGTTAAAAATTGGAAAATTAATAAAATCCAGTTGGAACATATCGACGACGTATCCTAGCCGTACGCGGTCAATAAAATTACCCAACGTACCGGCAATCATCAGTGAAATACCGACTTCATACGCCCACTTACCACGCAACCGCCATAACAAGTAACCCATGATAATCAATGCCACGACTGAGATTAAGTAGAAGAAACTCATTTTGCCTTCCAGAATGCTCCAGGCGGCCCCATTGTTATGTAAATTGGTCAATGATAATAGGCCGGGGACTACACTCGTGCTGGCCCCTAGTGCGATATGACTCACGATTGCTGCTTTGATGGCTTGGTCAGCTGCGACCAACACCACCATCAATAGAATATAAATCCACATATTTTGCCCTCACATTTCGCTAAGCTGTGTTTCATTATACCAAAAGACGCCCCGCTTGTACGAAACTGGCTTGTAAAAAGCACGGTTTTTATTGGTTGCTTACGTATTGCGCTAATTAATTTGTCATGAATCATGATTAAATCATGCCAGTCGGTGGATTCCTGTTCGTCAGCTGATGAGCGCCTTAGTCCGACTTCCAGGGCCGGCTGACAACGCTGGAACAGGGCGGACATCGATTTGAACTCACGCAGAAGTTCGCTGCGCAATTTCAAATACGAGTCTTCTTCTTGCCCGGGAAAGCCACCCGGACAAGAAGAACTTCGCCCTTGAGCATTGTCAGCCAGCCCCTACAGTCGGGAAGCCGCTCGAATGGCAGATGAACAACCACTTATCTTGGTGCAATTGACCGCTGAATATTAGGTGTCTGGTCCTTCGGGTAAACTTTTAATTGGTATCGGTGATGCTTTATGGCATTTGAGTACTGAGAGGATTATCTAGATATTGCTCACTCATCTCAATGCCACAAATTTCAATGGTAACTAGTCTTGAATTTAGTCGATAAAATTACCTTCGCTTATAATGTGGCTGCTGAAAAACTAAATCACTGATTTTCAGTTCACCACTCCAAAGCAAAATCAGCCTACAAAACGGGAGTTTATCTCCACTTTAAGGGCTGATTTTGTATCTTTGAGGAATGTCGACAAAGCGATTTGGATTGTACTGCTGGTTTTTTAGCAATCTCACTTATAATTGGAGACTTTATTATCCCAGACGACTAAAGAAGATTCTGACAAGCTCAGTGAGGTCGTTTGTCTGACTGTATAAGTAAGGAGCTTTAGTTATCATTAAGGACTGGTCTGACAGTTGAATATCAAAGTGACTGTGTACCAAGTAACCAACGACAAATCCATCAAAATGTTGACCCGAACACGTTTCATCCATACTGCAGCTAACGTGGAAGACCAGTATTTAAGACGTGGGCTTTCGGCTTAAATCTGTGCCCATCGCGTTCCAGCGTTGTCAGAAATGCCTGGAAGCCGGACTAGGAAACATCCACCAAAGCAAGTTTACGGTAACTCGCACTGTTTCCAGCGGGTCTCAGCTGGTGGCTCTTGAACTTAGAAAATGGCATAATTTAATGCTATAACTAGTACAGCGCGCCGCCAGTTTCAGCAGTGGACTGCTGAGTGGCGAAGTTCAACTGCTCATATCAAAAAAAGCGTTGCCGCCGGTCCATGACGACCGTCAGCAACGCTTAACTCAATTTAAAATTAAAGGGTGATCGTGCAATTACCCAGCTTTAGAACAACCCAGAGATTTTACCATCATCCGTGATATCCATGTCTAAGGCTGCCGGATGCTTTGGTAAGCCTGGCATCGTTAAGACGTTACCGGTTAAGGCGACGATAAAGCCAGCCCCCAACTTCGGCACGAATTCACGTACGTTGATCGTGAAACCAGTGGGCGCACCGAGCAACTTGGGATTGTCACTCAGCGAATATTGGGTCTTCGCCATGCAGACTGGTAAATGGTCCCAACCCTGCTTGGCAAAGGTTTTTAATTGTCGCTTAGCTTTGGCAGAATAGGATACCTTGGCGCCGCCATACGTCTTTGTGACAATCGCTTCAATCTTGGTTTCCAAATCAGCATCGACTGGTGATAATGGCTTGAAGTCACTCGGCTGGTCGCACAAGTCGACAACGGCCTGGGCGAGTTCGGTCGCCCCATCGCCGCCCTTGCCCCAGACATCGGCTAAGACCGCTTGAACGCCCAAACCGGCACAGTAGTCTTTGACTGCCTGGATTTCAGCATCCGTATCAGCCGTAAATTCATTGATGGCAACGACGACCGGCACGCCATAGCGCTGCATGGCCTTGATATGATGGCCTAAGTTCGCCGCTCCGGCTTGCAGGGCTTCAACGTTTTCCGTCTCTAAATCCTTCAAAGCGACACCACCGTGCATTTTGAGCGCGCGAATGGTTGCCACGATCACGACCGCGTTTGGCGCTTGCCCAACGGCCGGTACGTTGATATCCATGAACTTCTGACCACCTAAATCCGCACCGAAACCAGCTTCAGTAACGGTATAGTCGGCCAAATTTAGCCCAGCTTGCGTCGCCAACACACTATTACAGCCATGGGCAATGTTTGCAAATGGCCCGCCGTGTACGAGCGCTGGCGTGTGGGCCAACGTCTGCACTAAGTTGGGCCGCAATGCGTCCTTTAATAAGAGCGTAATGGCACCGCCGACTTTTAAATCCGCGACGGTCACGGGTTGCCGGTCATGCGTATAGCCAATCACGATGCGGTTGACGCGCCGCTTCAAATCCGCAATATTTTCAGACAAGCACAAAATCGCCATCAATTCACTCGCGACCGTGATGTCGAACCCATCTTCACGCGGCACACCCGAAGTTGCGCCGCCTAAGCCGACAACGACGTGGCGCAAGGCCCGGTCGTTAATATCCAGCGCGCGTTTCCATTGAATCCGACGCTGGTCGATGTCGAGCTGGTTACCTTGTTGGATGTGGTTGTCGATCAAGGCTGCCAAGGTGTTGTTCGCGGCGGTCAAAGCGTGCATGTCCCCCGTAAAATGCAAGTTGATGTCTTCCATCGGAATCACTTGGGAGTAACCACCACCAGTGGCACCACCCTTCATGCCCATCACTGGTCCGAGTGAAGGTTCCCGTAAGGCAATCATGGTCGACTGACCAATTTTGGTCAAAGCATCGCCGAGGCCAATCGTAACGGTCGACTTACCTTCGCCGGCCGGAGTTGGATTGATTGACGTGACCAAAATGAGCTTGCGTTTAGTTTCCTTCACTGGTAATGGTAATTTTAACTTGGCCTTAGTACTACCATAAGGATCAATTTGATCAGCCGTCAGACCAGCTTTCGCCGCGATTTTCGTAATTGGTTCTGGTGTGACTTGTTGCGCAATTTCAATGTCTTTCATCAATTCTCCGCCCTTCATTTTTTATTACGACTTAATTATAACAATTAATCCAGAAAGCAGGAACTATATTTGCTATAAATGATTTTATTGTTCGTTATTAATGGTTAGTTGCCAGTTTAATCAACGCATTCCGCGACTTTTTTCGCATCAAAAAATGATATTGGTTGCCGTCAATCTGAACCTTCAAGCCACCCCGAATTGGTGCGATGAGTTCCAGTTGGTCGCGTGGAATCACTAACCACGAGTGATTTAACACCGTACTGAAAATAATTAAATTATGATTGATGGTCACCCGTCGCAAACTGATCTGAATGGCCACTAACGCGACAAAGACCGCTGCAATCAGCAAGAACCACCATTTGAACTTCAACAGTTCCAACCAGACAATGATGCCGGCCATCAAAACGAGTAAGGTCCACGACCAGACGATCACACTTGACGCTAGCATTGGTTGGTATTTAAAGGTATGCTTATCGTTATCCAAGAGTTACAATTCCTTTCACATTGGAGTGAGTTTTATGCAATTATATACGGATGCCGCCACGGCGCCCGATAATCATCAAAGTGCCGCTGGAATTCTGATCATTGACCAGGGCCAGCAGCACCAATTTAAACAAGTCTTACCGAACAGCGATAATCATACTGCAGAATTTCTTGCAGCAATCGCTGGTTTCAAAACTTTATTGGATTCTTATGGTTCCGCGGTCAGTGTCTTTTTCTACACTGACAGTCAAATTGTCGCGGATAGTGTCGCCAAGGGTTACAGCAAGCATTATGCCGTTGAGTTAGCGACCTTGCTACACTTACAAGATCAATGCCAACTAGTGGTCACCCAATGGATCGCCGAAAGTGACAATCACGGCGCCCATCAGCTTGCACAGCAGGGACTGCACCTGAAACCCTAATCAGCTGCTTCTAAATAAGTCTCAATCGGCAATTGGTATTGATCCCAATCGTGCGCGCCGGTCTGAACATAATCAGCCAGTAGCTTGCCAATCATCGGTCCGGTCGTCAACCCAGACGAACCTAGTCCACTGGCGACGAGAATGTGCGGATTATCTGGCAGCGGGCCAAAGAACGGCGCAAAATCACGGGTGTAAGCTCGCGTCCCAACTTTGACTTGGCTGATTTGATCCTTGGTCAAGTTCGCATCCAACTTTAAGCCGCTCGCAAACAAGTCATCTTCGACTAGTGAAGAAACTTGTAGGTCATAACCCTGGTCATTTTCATGGGTCGCACCCACGACTAGTTTACTCCGGGTAAACGGAATAAAGTCGCGCTCACCTTCTGGCATCAAAACGGGAACGTCATCTGCCCAGCTCTCAGGCAGCTGCATTTCGATCAGTTGGCCCTTTTGTGGCCGCACGTCGGCAATGATTTTCATCGGTAATAATAATGGCTTCAACCATGCGCCGACCGCTAAAATGAGCGTATCGTAGTTTTGTTGCCCGTTGACCGTCAATAACTGACCCTGATCACCCAAGCGAACCTTACCCTTATGACGGACAAGATTGCGTTTTTCAGCATACTTAAGTAAGTTATGGGCAAACTTGTCACCGTCAACGCGGGCACCACCACTGACAAACACCCCCGGTTGCGGGGCCGTCAGTAACGGAATCCGTTCTTGAACGGCTTCCGCGGTCAATTTTTCAATCGTCCCCATTTGTGGCGCGCTTTGTCGCCGCTCTAAAGCTAACTTGTACAACGCTTGCAAGTCATCCGGATCAGCCCGCGTCACAATCGTCCCCGCCTGCTGGTAGACCGAGTAGCCCATCTGCGTACCAGTCACGATTTCTGGATACAATGCCGCACCGGCCTTGGCCAATCGATACCAGCGTTGATTACGCCGCTTGGAGAGCCACGGTGAAATAATCCCAGCGGAGTTCTTAGTCGCTTGACCGATTCCTTCATCATAAATCGTGACGCTCAAGTTTGGATCCTTACTTAAATAATACGCGGTCACAGCGCCAACGATGCCGCTGCCAATAATTGTCACTTGTTTTTGCATTTGTACAACGCCTCCACAACCAATCTGCTTTCATTTTAGCATACTCCGTTTTATTACGGGGAATCGATTCGCTGATGGGCGTTGCTAAGGGCTTCAAATCAAGTGAAGCAGCGTGCAACCCTTAAAAAAGCATCAAGTTTTAAAATTTAATCACATTTTGACCATATTTTCGTTTTACACTTGAAAATAGCACGACTATATTGTTTTAAAGGACTTTTGCCATGTTAGTTATTATTTGGATTCTCTTAGTTTTACTCTTAGGTCTCACTGGTTGGCTGGCATACCGCAGTTTGCAGCGTCCGGTCATTCAGCCCGCCAAGCCGCTGCCGCTGCGTGAACAGTTGGCGTTACAACATCAAGTGCGTCAGTCGATCACGACCAAGGTGCCCCGTTTAAAAGGCTTATATTACGGGCTTTTGGTGTGCGGGTGTCTGGGCGTCATCAGTCTCTTGGTCAGCTGTTACTTGATCATGACCAAGTTGCCACTGTTGATATTCCCAATTCGCAGCGTGGTGGCCAGCATGGCGACGCTCGTGATTGGCGTCATCTTGTTGCTAGTTCCAGCGTTGGTGTGGCCCTCACAGGCTTATGATGAACTGATTGGCCGCAAGACCGACCCGAACCAGAATTGGCAACTGGCCGACACACCGACTTTTGAACGTTATCGTCGCACTCAGATTTGGAGCGTCTTAGCACTAGATTGCTTCCTCCTGGTCGGCATGATTAGCTGGGCCTACCGCGTCAGCACCGTGCCAGCAGTGACGATTGAGTATTTGATTATGGTCATTGTCATCGCAATTCCGGTCGTGGCCTTGATTGTGCTACTCGCACAACTGCCTTACTTGTACCAGAACCATTTTTTAATTCCAAATGGGGCCCGTTTTGGGACGGTACACTACCAAGCCAACCGCGCCCTACTGAAGCAACAACCGGACGTTAAAGCCCATCTGATCATTGTTCAGATTTGTCGCGTCGTTGGTTATGCGTTGGGACTATACGCGCTATGGTTACCATATGACAACATTTTAGCACCGAGCTTCGCAGTTGATACCAGCGTCGTCTATCCGGCCGCAGCGTTTGCACTGGTTGCACTCCTGATTGTATTGATCACGGGTGCCGCATGGTTACCTCGGTTCTATGATTATTTGCAATTATTGGATCCTAAGGGACTCAAATTCAAAGTTGCTGGTAGCGACCAATTTCGCCGCTATCGCTTCCACTTGTACACCCTCAAAATCGCCTTCAGTATCTTATGGCTCGTGTTCTGGGGCTTGATTATCGGCTATATTTATTATTTCGCTTAGTTTAAACGCGCTTCAGCGTTACGCTAACAAAAACAACATCCAAGGCCAAATGTCTTGAAATGGGTATACTCCTACCAAGGTAGACAAGCAAATAATTAAAGCTTGTCAGCCTTGGTAGGAGTATTTTTTATTGGTCGAAAAAGGACCAGACATAGCGCAGAAATATTAAATTGATACAGGATGGGAGAGATGTTAGCTAGTGCGATTGAACGGGCGTATGGTGTGCAACATGCTCAAGTATCCAGAGTGATCGTGCCTTGTTGGCATTATTTTACCAAGCAATCTGAACTTATCATCAGTGGGTGGTTATCCAATGAGCCACTTCAATAACCGCTGTAAGGGCATTCAGGCAGTGGCGTCTCACATCTTGGGCCAGTTCATGTCGATTTACGTTCCAGCAATTGTCAACCGGCCTCGGAAGTCGGACCAAGACGTGCATTGACTGACGAACAGGACGCCAACTTGTCATGGTTTAACCATTTTAAGGCTAAAGAATAACTAGCACAACGCGTATGCCACTGCAATTTAAAAAGCGCTGTAAACCATTTCGATTTTACAGCGCTAATCTTGCTTGGTATGTTTTAATTGTTTTGCTTAGCTAAAGCGTCACTGACATTGATCGTTGGTAGATTAAACCCCGGAAACTCATTAGAGCTGTTGGTCAACATAGAAATTAGTGCACGAATGTAAGGATACAAAATTGCAACAGCATTTTTCTGAACAAGTGTATTTAGGCCAATGTTGGCTTTGTCTTCCTCAGGATGATAAACAAATGATCCTACTAACGAACATGTTGCCTGAAATGGCGTCTCTGCTTTATCCAGTGTGCCAACAACCACTGTTAAGCTGACACTGATATTGTTACCGTTCTTTTCAATATCGCTTGAAATTTCAGGGCTAAAGATGATCTTTTTACTCGTTTGCTGATACTGATCATTTCTCTGATAACTCATATTTTCAACTCTGTATCCGTTAAATTGTAACACATCCATTAGACTGCAACTCCCATCACTTCTAAATCTGTATAAATATTATTAGTGTAAAGATTATTTTCTTCATAATTGATACTAGGTTGATATTCTGACTTATCCAAAAGGCGACTTAGTTCCTTATCAATAACACCGTCATCGTTTGATGAACAATTTCCTGGAAGATGGCCATTCTCCTCATAGAAGGTTTTTGCGGCCTTAAACAAATTATCTTGATACTTAACCTGGATACGCAAGTCGTTTTCAATCTGTGTTAACGATGACGGTGCAATCCCAAGTCGTTTAGCAAATTGTCTCACTGTCAGTCCTAGCTTATGACGCAATTTCCTAATATCCTCTGGTGTCATATAACCTTTTTTCGACCGATATGCCGCAAAACTACGTGTCACATTTTCCATTGGATTATTAAAATCAACCCATAATTCGCCATCACTATCTTTCCAGTAATGATTTCTAACCATTAAGTTACTTTCATCACGTACCTTAACTAGCTCAATCTTCCAAACTTCAGTATAAGGCTCAGTCGTGTCTAATTCTGGATTATAGAACCTTCTTTGTGCCATTATGCCTAGCCCCCTAAACTGTTTGAAACTACTTGTATGGATAATTCATAGGATATTTTGCATCGTGCAGAGAGATCCAAACAACGCCACCATTTGGCCGGTCTTGAAACTTTAAATAACATTCCACATCTTCTATGGTTAATCCGAACACCCAGACATCTCCTGGAATGGGCCTTGGGTGGTCATCCGTTTCTGGGCCCGAGATGTAGTCTTGCCAAGAAATTTTATTGTAGATAATATCTAAGGCAAGTGTTTCTTGAATGGCTAAGTTAGCCAAGGTAGCCATATTTTTAGGACGCCTACTGAGTACCCACTTGTTTCGGCGATTACGGATATCTTCAATGACGCGCTTTATCTCTTCACGGCTCACCAATACTAGCACATCCAAACTACATTTATTGATACTATTCTAGCACAAATGTATCTCACAAAATACAAATATGCTCTGATGCTAATAAACCCCTTCTCACGTTGATAACTGAGACGGGGCTTTAACGGACTTGTTTAAATTTGATTGTAGTTAATGCTTATCGCACTGGTTTATGACTTATGGGCATACATTGCTTAAATGTCTGCCCAAATTTAAACTAAGGTACGCTACGGGCTGGAATAATAATCGCTTCTCCTGTTTGTGGATTGCGCCCATTTCTAGTGGCATGCTCAGTTGATTTGAAAGTTACAAAACCGACAAACGCCGCTGAATTATCGTTCGCATCATGCGCGACGAGCTTTTCCAAAGTCTTGTTCACGATGGTTGTAACTTCGTTAATTGTAAAATCACGTTCAGCGGACATTTCTCGAATTAATGTCGTTCTTTTGGTTACGCTATTTTTAGTCATTGAACGCACGAGTCTGTCAGCTATCCCTCTTTGAATAAGCTGACAAAATCTTCCTGACCACCAGCACTTTCAAACGTGGCTTTCGACAACGTTTTGACCTGACGCTGATCCAGCCACAACACCAGGTAATCATCGAACGCCCGCATATCCCGAATGTCATGGGTGATCATTAGATACGTGCGTTCAGGATGTGCTTGCATCACTTGGAATAATAGTTGGACATTTTGTCGGTCAACTGCCGCCGTTGGTTCATCCAGGACGACTAATTCACGGTCGACTTGTAAAAATAGGAGCAGCTGGACCAATTTGCGTTGCCCACCCGACAATTGTCCGTACCGTTGATCCCAGAGTGGCGCCAGAAACTCATATGTCGCTGAATCCACCAAGGCTTCAAAATCAGTCAGCGTCACCTGCAGCCGGCCGTCCTCAATTCCGAGCACCAGCTGGGCGACATCGCGCACCCGAATTGAACTCAACAGGGGCAATTGCTGATTCAAATAAATCGCGCGCTGCGGCAATGTCACGACTCCGGTTGCTGGGCGTAATCCCGTCAAAATGTCGGCCAGCGTCGTCTTACCAGCCCCGTTTTGGCCAATTAGGAAATTCACGCCCGGACTTTTCAATTCGAAGCTCAAATCATTAAAAAATGGTTGTGAGCGTTTATCGAACTGGTAGCTCAAATGTTCAACTCGCATTATAATCCCTCCGTTGGCAACAGTTTCAGGTGTCGATAGCTCAACCAGCCCAAGCCTAGTAGGAGGACCAAAATGACGCCATAAGTCGCGATAAACTGACTAATAGGCCCGACGGTGAGCATCGCAAACACATTGTTGACTAGGTAAATCGGACTGATCAGATTAAGTAGCGGATTGCTAGCGTGCAAGTTGAGTACGATATTGACGGCAAACGAGCCGATAATGACTAATAAGGAGATGGCGTTGATGGCTGTATTAATCGCCTTTTGACGCCAAGCTAACGCAATCAACGGCAGACAATAGCAAGTCACCGGCAAATAGACTAGTACCAGTGTCAGCCATAATTGACCGAGCAAGGGTAAAAAGGCCAGTTTGAAAGCAATACTGCTCAAAATTGCAATCAAGAACAACGTACTGAGCATCAGCAAGCCATTTACCAGCACCTGACTGACGATAAACACTGACGGACTGACGACCAGTGTTCGGTACTGCTTCAAGTAGCCTTGTTCCCGAAGGCTGGCAATGTTGCCAGCGGTAGTCAAACAGTTGGAAAAAATCATCCAGCCGATATACGGCATAATATGTTCAACATACGCACTCGTCGTCAATGGTTTAAAAAATGCATCACCAACATTCAGTGCTAAAAAGACGAGCGGTAGGCAAATCGTATAAACTAACACCCCCGGCATATCACGTAGCACCTTCATGAAGTACTGCGTGTAAACTGCCACCTGCACCCCATATTTACGCATTCCCATCACTCCCTATCAATTATCTCATTGTTTTATTATATATTTATCATCAAGCAGAATGCAAGTCGCCGCAAATTCCAGGTATAAGTATGGTTAATTTGCGAAGATAACGGCTGGCAAAGACTAATGGAAAATTAATATTTAGTCCATAAACGGAATAATGGTTCAAACGTTTAGCGACTCCGCCGAAAGCCGGCTTGCTGTTTGATAGATAGGTATCACTTAACTCAGGAAGGTCACGCGATGCGTTTCAAGATAGTTCGCTGCAGGTCATACGCCACCGAAATTCTAGCACGCAAAAAAAGACCGATTGTGAATTTCAGGATTTCCTGATTAATTCACAATCGGTCTTTCAATCATTTCATTTGTTGACTGACATGTCCCTTTATTGTGTCACTACGTTCGAGCGGTTTGCTGAAACGTAATTGCCCTTATTGGTCTTGTAGTAGCGCGAACCACCAGACCGTTTGTAAATCTTCGTGACCTTGATTTTATCCCCGGCTGCATGGTAAGCATGCCGATTTGATTTCACAAAGTTAGAAGATTTATACGTGTACAACCCCACTTTGGCCTTGATCCACTTGCTTGATGGTAGTGATTCGTAATACCAATGATCAGACTTGGAAACTTTGGCCGTAATGTAACCGCCATTCGTCTTGATCCGGTAGAAGTTGCCACTCTTAACCAGGGTCCCAGTGTAAATACCGCCCTTTTTCAGCGTCTTACCCGTCGAGGTCGTCAAGTTCACGTCTTTGAATAACGTACTCTTTTCACGCAACTTATACAGCCGGTGTTGACCGATCCAATAGCCCGTCACATCCTGCGAACGAACCCACTTATTTAAGCCACTCAGGTAGACCAATTGTTTGGACTTGCCGGTCGTGACGGATTTCGTCGCAGTCACTTTATAATACTTCTGCTTAGCACTGCTTGGAATCGTCGTCCCGTCGTAATAAGTCGACGAACTCTTATTCAAGTAAACGTGTTGGCCCTTCGTATAGCTACTATAAGCATACGAGGTCGATGAACTGGATGTGGAACTACTTGATGTCCACCAACTCAACGGATGATACGTCGTCACCGAAGCGCTGTCGTACAGACTGTTATCCACGTATTGCCCTAATGAGGATAAGTAGTAGCTACTAGAATATTGCCAGAGTGAAAATGAAATCGTCGGTCTTGAGGAATAGTTAGCGATCCACTGAGCATCAAAACTCTGACGCGCCGTATTGGCGTAGGTCGTCGCAAAGGATTGATAAGAGTAGAAAATCAATTTCTTGCTAGTTAACGACCGCATCTCGTTATACCACGCCTTGACCGCTGCATTGGCTGCCGAACTGCTCATTGACGTCGTTTCAAAGTCCAAAACGTAAAACTTGGTGTTCTTGTTCGACCGGCTGTACAGCTTCTTAGCTTCCGCTTTCGCCGTGCTGGCGCTGGTAAACGTCGCGTAGTCATACGAACCAAATGGAATACCATACTTCACGTATAGGCTTTCGTTAGAAGAATGGTACAAGTCTTCGTAACTACTCCCATACTGCACCCGGTTAATGACAAAGTCCGCTTGGCTTGCCAGACTCTTGACTTCCGTACTCGTCAACTTTCCTTGCCATTCAGAAATATCCGGCACCGCCGCGCTCGCCTTTACCGCGCCGGCACTACCAATCAAACTCCCAAACAGTAGCAACATTAATTGCCATTTTCTGTGTTTCTTCAAAATTTTCGCCTTCCCATCTTCAACTAAATATGTACGGCTTTCCCTGCACTACTTATCGTACCCATAAAATGTGCAAAAAGGTTCACAAACTGATTGCATTAATTTTACATTTTGTTTACATTGTAAACTAATGCTGGAAAGTGCGATTTCGTTTTTTCGGTGAGCGGCAAAATTGGAATGGAATGTGTCGATTTAATCTGGCAGTGCCGATTTTTGCGTAACTTGTTTGCTAGGATGTCATGAATATGAGCGCTAGACTAAAAAATTGACCCTTCGCTCAACCAGTTGCCGGTGACTGATTCAGAAGAAGTGTCAAATTTGACTTGAATGTGTTACTTGGCAAAAGCTGTAGACGGACTGCGCCCTGCATCTTAGCAGGCAACCCCGAACCAGTGACCTCACTTGGACTGAAACCACGGCTCAAGGATCGTCAAGCTGGCCTGGTCGAAGTTAATTGCCGCCTGGGCACCATATGGTAACGCTGTTCGTGGAAAGGCGTGGCCAAAATTAACGTTGTATAGAATTGGCAGATCGAGCGCTGCGGTCTCATCAATCAGCAACTGACGATATTCTGCGTAGTAATGCTCATTCTGGGGTTTACCAACCACGACAGCAGCGACATTGGTCAAGATACCCGCATCGCGGATACAGCGTAACATCCGCTGAAATAATGCCGGTACCGGCTGCTCATCGCTAGTTTCGATAAACAGAATTTTACCCCGCCATTCATCAGCGGCCGGAATCAACTTGAAGTTCCTGGCAACTTGCTGTTCATCCGGATAGCGAGTCGTCGTCAGTAGATCATAAAAGCTATCTAAACACCCGCCTAGTAATGGCCCCTTAACGACGCCAGCTCCTCGCAGCACTTCATAGTGATGCCTTTCCACATGGCTTGTTCGGGGTGTTCCAATCGCCGTGGGATTAAAATCAACCCGCTCGTCATACCAGACCGGACTGCTCTCAATCACCGTCTGAGCATGGTCGGTCATAAAGCGGTGCCAAGTCGCGGCAGTGTATGGCAGCATCTCTGGGGCTAACTCGGCTAAATCACTCAGAAAATTAGGACCGTAAAACGTTTGAAGTCCCAACTGATAAAACATCAAGTGATTAACCGTGGTATCAGAGAAACCAGTAAATAGTTTGGGAGAACGGCGGACCGCGGTTGTAAATTCGTCGTCATTCAACAAATATGGCAAAGTCCGAAACGTTTCATCCCCACCAATCGCTGCCACGATACCTTGAATGTGTTCATCCAAGAACGCCGCCTTCAAATCTGCTGCCCGCAATTCCGGGTGCTGGCGTAATGTTTCGCGCCCCTTAAGTGCATTTGGCATTATAACGGGTACTAAGCCAAGTTGGCATAAACGTTGTAAGCCTAACTTTAGTTGGTGCTCACTTGACGGTTCGCCAAGCGTGCCGCTTGAAAGACTGACCACGGCTACCTGGGCACCCGGAAAGAGCGCTACTGGTTTTAACATTTGACCACCTCTGATTTCATTGTTTTTTAATGTTATCATTAACTTCCAACGTTAACAATCCAGTGATTAAGCCTTTCGTTGCTTTAGAGTACGCAAAAACGGCCAGCAGACGGCCGCGTGGCTCCTAGCCGTACTTCTGTCAATCAGATTTCAAATTCAGTGTATTACCCCAAAATTCATTAATAGCAAGCACTCGAACCTATCAGTTGTATTCTGCAGGTATTTCTGGCAGAGTTAATTTAATAACAATTCTAATCATAAAGTGAGTCGAAAATCATGATCAACATCAAAAGCTATCAGTTGCAAGACGTTCCCATTTTGGAAGTCGTCGAAGCAACGGATGAACAGCAGCCCTTGCCACTCGTCGTTTTTTATCACGGTTGGCAATCTAATAAAGAACTTGTGCTAACGCAAGCCCGCAAGTTGGCACGTCAGCGGTTACGCGTCGTTCTCCCAGATGCGATGAACCATGGCGATCGTCATCAACCCGTCAGCCGCATCCCCTCGTTTACTTTCTGGAATAGCATTCAGGGTAACCTCGCCGAGTTTGACCTCATCATTGCCCATTACGAACAAGCCCATCTGATTTTAAATCATCAAATCGGCGTCGGTGGCTACTCGATGGGCGGGATGACGACCGGCGCCCTGCTAACCCATCACCCGGAAATCAAGGCCGCCACAATTATTATGGGCACCCCCAACCTAAATGCTTATGCACAACTGGTTCGTCAGCACGCGACCAAGCACCAGATTTATTTTCCAAGTGACCTTGGCCTCCTGACCAGCTGGTTAGACCATTACGATCTGAATCTGCAGCCGGAAACCATCAACCACCGGCCCGTTCTCTTCTGGCACGGCACAGACGACGAACGGATTCCTTACGCACAGTCCCGCGACTTCTTCGACCGCGTTCACAGCGCGCCGTACGCTGAGCAAGTCGCGTTTATTACCGGGTATCAAGCCAAACACTTGGTTAAAATTCCATTAATGGATAAGATTGCCAATTTCTTCGACTACTATTTAAACTGAAACCCATCACTTGGATAATTGACACGTGAGCTAGTGGTAGCGGGTCACATTTGATTCATGTGCAACCATTTGTCCTGAATTGCTAAAAATAAGCGCTCAACCGGAATTATTCCGATTGAACGCTTATTTTTCAGCCTAACCAAAAAACAACACCAACCTGAATTGATGTTGTCTCCTACACCTATTTAGTTGCGTGCTGGCCGAATCCGCTTCCCCCAATACTGGAAGTAATCGGTCCGTAACGCCCCGTTATAAAGTTTGCGCCGTTTAGTGGCTTTTTGACCGTAAAAGTCTTCAAACTCTAAATCACTCGTTAAAATATACTTACTCCAACTTGGAAGTTTACCGTAGACTTGGCCCATTTGGCGGTAAAGAATCCGGACATTGTCACGGTCGCTTAACCGTTCCCCATAAGGTGGGTTGGCGACGATAACACCATTAACTTTATCGGTGGTGAAGTCTTTCACGGCTAATTGTTTAAAGTGAATGTCATGTAATAGACCAGCTTCACGCGCGTTCAGCTTGGCAATATCGATCATTTTGCCGTCGATATCGTAGCCGCTAATATCTAGTTCCATATCATAATCCGCTAAGCTATCGGCTTCGTCACGTAATTCCTGACTCAACCCTTTAGGTACCCAGTCCCACTTCTCGCAGGCAAAAGCCCGGTTGAAACCAGGGGCAATGTTACGCGCAAGTAAGGCCGCTTCGATTGGAATGGTTCCCGAACCGCAGACAGGATCGACAAATGGATTGTCTGGATACCACTTGGCCAACATGACTAAGGCAGCCGCCATGTTTTCCTTAAGTGGCGCGCCCCCTTTTTCGACCCGGTAGCCCCGTTTGAACAGACTTGAACCAGTCGTATCTAGCGTCAGCAGAACGTGATCCTTATTAATGGCAACTTCGAGTGGGAACAATGCCCCAGTCTCTGGTAAGTGGCCGCTACGATGGTAGGTCTCAGATAATTGGTTGACGATGGCTTTCTTAACGATCGACTGGACATCGGGGACACTGTGTAACTTGGAATTACGCGATTTACCCTCGACTGGAAATTCAGCGTCCATCGGCAATAATTGGTCCCATGGCAAAGCCAGCGTCTTTTCGAACAGCTCATCAAACGTCGTCGCGTCAAATTCACCGACAATGATCTTAATCCGGTCCGCAGTCCGTAGCCACAAGTTGGTCCGTAAGATATCCTTGATCGTCCCATTGAACCGGACACGTCCATTTTCAGTCTGCACTTGATAGCCCAAGTCCCGTAATTCACGGCCAACGAGGGCTTCAATCCCACTCGCTGCGGTAGCGATTAATCTAAATTTTTGCATAATTTCCTCCTACTGCAATTGTTAATCTATCCAGAGTTGATTCCTATTTAAAAGCGAACCGTTTTCCCGTCATCTAGTTTAGCATAAGTTATTGGTTGACTTGCTTCGTAGCTAAAAAAACTGGGACAAAAGCGAACTTTTGTCCCAGTCTCCTGTCTAAATGTAAATTCCTGTAGGCCATGTTTTGTACCTAGTCAAAGTACAGGGTCTGTTAACTAGGCGGTAATCATCTATCTCGAGATTACAAATCTCCCCCCACATTCAGTTCAATTCCATATGTGAAGCGCCCCTACCGTAGTTTGGGTTGCCCGCTCGCGGGGTTTACTGCGTTCCAACTCAATCGTTTCCAACTGAGTATCGTCACTGTGGCACTTTTCAGGGATACTCGGGCATAGCCGAAGCCTTAGCCGTTTTTCCCGCCGTTACCGATAAATCGGTACCCCGGCTTATTTTTTCACCGAGCACGAACACTACAAGCATCGCAGCTTGTGCGAGCATGGACCTTCCTCAGCCGACATAAGCCGACCGCGATTACCCAGAATTTACATCGAATCACAATTATAGACGGTGTGATTCATTTTGATTATTATCTAATTGGGCACCAAAGACGTGGCGTTCCAAGTTAGACAACCGTTTCAGAATGTCCATGTTCGTCACCGTACTTGTTGGTTGTGAAGATGGACTGGTTGCACCGACAGCGACTTGCTTAGTCAGCTCGTCAACCTTGGCACGTAACCGTTCGTTTTCATCTGAAAGTTGTTGGTTATCTTTAGTAAATGACTCATAGTCCTTAATGACATTATCTAAGAAGCCGTCCACGTCGGCGGGATCATAGCCCCGCATCTTTGGCTTAAACTCTTTTTGAAGGATGTCTTTGGGAGTAAAATTACGTTTAGCCATATTTAAAAACACCTCATTGTTATTCGCGCGACACCCATAAGGCATCCGCATTACTTAAAACATTGTAGCAGACTTTATTCAAAATTAAAACCATTATTCTGTTTTTCTGCATATTCGTTGGCACTTTCCTGTAACCAATCGAAGTCGATCAGTGTCAATGGATACGGATGATTCTCACTGAAAGTCTTGATCAAATCGTAGTCGTAAGAAGGCTTTCCAGGATTATCCGGGTCATACACCAAGGTGGCCGCATCGGTGTGGGTCACCATAAATTCTTGATAATTTTTTAATTGTTGCGGATTTTCATACGGTTGCTTGCTGACGGGCGCGTGAAAGTCAACTCGGGCCAGTAACGTCTGCAACTTGGCCTGATTATTTTCATTCCAGCGTCCACCAAATTCACCGTATGGAAGCATCATCGCGACTTTCAGTTCTGGATAAGTTTGTTTTAGTTCAAGCCCGACTTCAGCCGCCCACTGTTCGATGCCCAATTGCCCACCGGTAATGAGCCAGTCCATCCCATCTTCAATTTGGGTCTTCAAGTAATTAGTTAACGCAAACTTAATAACTTTCAATTTATCATCTTGATCACCGAAGACATTCAACTCGTAACTCCGGTAACCACTAAGCCACAACCGACTCATAAAAAGGCTCCTTTCGCGGTAGAATTCACGCTTATTCAGCTAAAAACTCACAGATATTTCACATTCACCATTAGTTAATGGTAAAATGTAACATTATTAGGAGGTTGATTAATGTGACGATTCGCTATCCCAACGGTAAAGTCTATCGTCAACCTGGCCCAACCAAATCCAAAACTTCCAAATTTGCCAATGTTAATTTTGGCGATCGCGGGATGAGCTTAGAACAAGAAATCAACGATAGCAATACCTACTATCTTGAAAATGATATCGCAGTTATTCATAAAAAGCCAACGCCCATCCAAATCGTTAAAGTTGATTATCCAAAACGGAGCGCAGCAGTCATTCGCGAAGCTTACTTCAAACAAGCTTCTACGACCGACTACAACGGCGTTTACCGTGGCAGATATTTGGATTTTGAAGCCAAGGAGACCAAGAGTAAGACGGCTTTTCCGCTTAAAAACTTTCATGAGCACCAAATCAAGCACATGCGTCAGTGCTTGTCACAAAGCGGCATTTGCTTCGTTATTATTCGCTTTGCTACATTGGGACGCCTATTTTTACTGACAGCCAGCGACCTATTTACTTATTGGGATCATCAAGGAGATGGTGGTCGCAAGTCAATTCCATTAACGGATATTGAACACTTGGCCGTGGAGCTACATTATCAAATCAATCCACGAATTCCATACTTGGATGCGATTGATAACATCATTGATGAGGCCTCATCAATTCATTAAAGGAGAACATCATGGCAGGTAACAATGAACAGAATTCACGGGTTGCGCGACGTAAGAGCCAACCCCAACCACCCAAGAAACACTGGTTTCGACGAATTTTCCTCTCATTAGTTGGCTTATTCGTCATCGGGGTACTGGCGGGACTGTGTCTCTTCTTCTACTATGCACAAACTTCCCCAACGATCACTGAATCTGACCTGAAAGGAACCAGTGCTGTTAAGATTTACGGTAAGGATGACAAGTACGTTACGGACCTGGGCACGAGCAACCTTCAGTACGTTAAGTCTAGTAACATTCCAACGACTTTGAAAAACGCCGTCGTCTCGATTGAAGACCGCCGTTTCTATAAGCATCACGGGGTCGATTACTATCGGATCTTAGGGGCTGCAGTTGGGAACCTAAAGGGCAGTTCCCTGGGGATGCAAGGTGGGAGTACCCTAACCATGCAACTGGTTAAGTTGGCCGTCTTCTCGACGGATACGTCCGACCGGAACCTGAAAGTTAAGGCCCAAGAAGCCTGGTTAGCACTCAACCTGGAAAAGCATTACAGCAAATCGCAAATCCTGGAATTTTACATCAATAAAGTTTACATGGGCAACGGAATCTACGGGATGGGAACCGCTGCGAGGTATTACTACAATAAGTCGCTCAAAGACTTGAGCTTGAGTCAACTGGCCTTGCTCGCTGGGATGCCGCAATCACCAACTTATTATGATCCAACGACCTACCCGTCATATGCGACGAGCCGTCGTAACCTAGTGCTCGAGGCAATGTACGATAACAAGGTCATCACCAAGAGCCAAGAAACGGCTGCAAAGAAAGTCAGTGTTAAAACCGGCCTATCTAGTGCAGGTCGATCCGGATTGACGACGCATAGTAAAACCAACAAGATTTTGGACGCCTATTTGAACCAGGTCCGTCAAGATTTACTCAAAAAGGGTTATAAATTGACCGATGGCGAAAAAGTGTATACCAACCTGGATATGGATGCCCAGAAACGCCTATATGAGATTGCCAATACGTCGAAATACGTCACCTACCCGAACAATGGCAAGCAGACGTTCCAGTTAGGGGTCTCAGTGGTTGACTCCTACACGGGTAAAATTTCTGCCATGATTGGTGGACGAAAGATTGGTAACGTCGTCTACGGGACTAACCGCGCGGTCCAAACCGACCGTTCGAACGCTTCCACGATGAAGCCAATCTTGGACTATGGCCCAGCCATTGAATATTTGAACTGGCCAACTTATAAATCACTTTCTGATACTAAGTATAAGTACCCTGGTACTAATATCTCGGTTCATGACTTTGATAACAACTACTTGGGTAATATGACCATGCGGGAAGCCTTAGTTCAATCACGGAACATCCCCGCTGTTCGGACCTTGCAAGCCGTTGGCAAGACGCGGGCACAGACCTTTGCTAAGGGCATCGGCATTAATTTGAAGACGGTCAACTACGCCAACGCGATTGGTGCGGGCGTAAGTACCCTGCAAGTTGCCGGCGCGTATGCGGCCTTTGCAGATGGTGGTGTCTATCATAAGCCATACTACATCCGCAAAGTTACGACTGCAGACGGTAAGACAACGTCCTACACCAGCAACGGTAAACGGGCGATGAAGAAGTCGACAGCCTACATGATTACTGACATGCTGAAAGGTGTCATTAATAGTTCCAACGGGACTGCAACGACTGCTAAAATCAGTGGCGTTTATCAAGCTGGTAAGACTGGGACCGATGATTATGATTCCAAATACAAGAATTCAGTTCCTTCTAACGCCGTCGTCGATTCATGGATGGCTGGTTATACGAAGAACTATTCCGTCGCCGTTTGGACTGGTTATGATAAAGCGACTGAAGCTGGCGGATACTTGGACAGTTCCAACGAAAAGATTTCGCAACAAATCTATCGCGCGATGATGAGTTACTTGCAACAGTACTCACCAAACTCTGACTGGACCAAACCAAGTACGGTCGGAACCACTAAGCGCAATGGGATTGAAGAACTGTATGTCGTTGGTCACCTCTTCTCAAGTAGCGAGGCGTCATCCGGCACTTCTAGTTCAGCTAGTTCCAGTTCGTCAGTCACCAGCAGCTCAGCGACGGGTACTTCAAGCAGTAGCAGTTCATCAGAGAGCAGTTCAAGTAGTTCCTCTGAAGAATCTTCGTCATCATCGTCTGCTTCTTCAAGCAGCGCTGAAAGTTCGTCATCTGAGGAAAGTTCTGAAAGCAGCTCTACCGAAGCAAGTAGCTCTTCTGCCGCCAGCTCGGAATCCACGACTGAAACACCCACAACGGATACTAACACTAATACTGAAGGCCAATAAGCCTTCTCAATCGCACTATCAGATCACTGGTTGAAGCTAGCCAGTGATCTTTTTTTGCTTTTTTATCTAAATTACACACAAACTTTACACAAACGATACCAAAAATCAACGCATCACCCAGCATTTACCACTACAATACAAAGTGACTTAACTAACTTTACTAATTCAGAGGAGCAATTGATTTTGGTCGCGATTAAATTACAGCACGTCTCGAAAAGCTATCAAGGGCCCGTCATTAAAGACCTCAACTTGACGATCCCGACGCAACAGATCACCGCCCTAGTTGGCCCATCCGGCTCCGGTAAATCCACCCTGTTGAACCTCATTGCAGGTTTAACGACGCCCGATAGTGGTCAGATCTGGTTCGATGAGCACCTGATTTTTGATGCTGAGCAGTCGCTCAACCGCCCACCGGCCAAGCGCCAGTTAGCGATGGTTTTTCAAGACTTTGCACTCTGGCCGCACATGACGGTCTATCAGAACATCGCGTTTGCGATTGAAACCCGCTTGTCCAAAGCTGAGTGTCAACAACGCGTTGATTGGGCTCTTACGCAAGTCAGCTTAGCCAATTACGGTCAACGCTATCCACGGGAGCTCTCCGGTGGTCAACAGCAACGCGTGGCACTCGCCCGGGCCCTGGCTACTCAACCTGACTTGATTTTATTTGATGAAGCTTTGAGCGCACTCGACCCACAGTTGCGGCGACAACTGCAGCAAGACATCAGTGCACTGGTTAAGGCGCACCATTTGACTGCCATTTTCGTGACCCATGACCGCCAAGAAGCGTTGCGGATTGCGGATAATATTGTGTTACTACATGACGGTCAGGTTGTCCAAAGTGGTACTGCGGCTAACATATATCAGCATCCGTGCAATCAGTTTGCCGCGCGCTTCATGGGGCCGTTGAATCAAATCGACGCCCACACTGCAGTTCGTCCGGAACACGTGCATCTCGCGGACCAGACGGCAGATGGTCCTTATCGAGGACAAATTCTGACCTCAACCTTCATGGGCGATCACTATGACACACTAGTCCAGATGGCGGACTATCAATGGCACCTTAACACAAATCTGCCATATGCCCCCGCAACGATTACGATGACTGTCGATTCATCTGCAATTCTAACTTATTAGGAGCTGAAATTATGTCCAAATTAGCAATCATCACCCTGTCCACTTTAGGTGTTCTGACGCTAGGTGCGACCATCTACACGAATACGCACCGTTCTAAAGCGGTGAATGCTGCTAGCAATGCAAGTGAGCAACAAACCTTGACGGTATACGCTGCTGGTCCCAAGCCACTGTCAGATCAAATCATTAAAGGTTTCGAGCAACAAACTGGTATCAAGGTCAAAAGTTTTGACGGGACGACCGGTAAAATTTTGAGTAAAGTCAAGGCGGAACAAGCAAACCCTCAAGCAGACGTCCTGATTCTCGCCTCAATGGCGGCTGGTGTCGACTTACAACGCAATGGTCAACTATTGACCTACCAGGCTGCCAAACGCGCCCAGGCGCTCAATTCGGCCTTTCATGATAAGCATCAGCAACTCTTCAGTTACAGTGCTTCCGCAGTCGGCATCACCTATAATAAGCAACAAGTCAAAACGGCACCGACGGACTGGTCCGACTTGACCAAGCCGGAATTTCGTAACCAAGTCACCATTCCGGATCCGCAAACGTCGGGTTCCAGCCTAGACTTCATCAATACCTACCAAATGCAACATGGCAACCGCTTACTGAAAGCCCTCAAACAGAACGGGGCTGAAATGGGTGGTGCAAATAAAGAAGTACTCGATGCGGTCGTTACTGGCCAAAAAGCCGCTGTTTTCGGCGGCGTTGACTACATGAGTATCGCCGCCATTAAAAAAGGTGAACGCATTGGCTTCGTCTACCCAAAGAGTGGTACGCTCGTCAATCCGCGACCGGCAATGATTTTAAAATCCAGTCGCCATCAAGCTGCCGCCAAGAAATTTGTTGATTACTTGCTATCCGCTAAGGTGCAACAACAAGTCGAGCAGAATCATCTAATTGCTGGCACAACGACTAAACTGACGAATCCATTGAACAAAGAACCGATCAATGCCTATCGTGTCAACTGGCAACGTGCCAATACGGCGTTAACCGACAACTTAGCCAGCTTCAAACAGGTCTTTAATTGATGAACCGGCAACAAGGGCTACTGGGGTTCTCAGTTGCTGGCTCGCTCATCTTGGCGGCAGTGATTATCGGTCCCTTGACCGGTTTGGTGGGTCAAACGCTACTCGGACAGGCACCAGGAGCTTTATGGCACCAACTCCTACAGCCGCAGAACCGAACGAGCTTACAACACAGTCTCTTTTTAGGTGTCGGTACGATGGTCATGACAACCTTGATTGCGACCCCGTTAGCCTTGATCATGACCCGTACACCACTTGCGCAATATCGCTGGTTACAAGGCCTGTTACTTGTACCCTTTATGACACCGCCATACATCAATGCGATGGGTTGGATTTACTTTTTTCAACCACACGGTTTGTTGGCTCAACTGAGTCCAACTTGGCATCAGCAATTCCAGTGGCTCTTCTCACCGGCTGGTATGGTTTTGATTATGAGCTTGCATCTCTATCCGATTGCGTACCTGGGATTACAGACAGCGTTCAGTCAGTATAATTGGCGTTGGACTGAGGCAGCCACCGTTCATGGCGTGTCCAAGTGGCGTCGGCTGACCCGCATTAGTTTACCGGTAATGGCGGTGCCGTACCTAGCAGTCTGGTTACTAGTCTTCACCAAGACACTGGCTGAATTTGGTACCCCGGCGACGTTTGGCCGCAACATCCATTTTGAAGTTCTAACGACCACGATTCAAAAGGATTTAAGTCAGTGGCCACTCGACTTCCAGAATGGCGTCTTGACGGGAACATTATTGCTCGGCCTGGCACTGACTGCATGGATCGTTCAGCAATGGCTCTCACGGCGCCCCAGCGTTACTTTGACCGGGCAAGAACCTGTCATCACAACTCGACGTGGCTTAATCGGCCTAGCCAGTAGCTATACAGCGCTCTTGGTCGGTGTCGCCATCATTCTGCCTTACAGCGCAATTCTCGCCCAGTCGTTGTTCAAGCAGCGCAGTCTCGGCTGGCAGCTAAGTAATTTGACCCTGGCGCATTATCTGGAACTATTGCGTTTTGACAGTCCGGCCTTTCAGGCGATGCTGACGACACTCGGGCTGGCTCTCGTGATCAGTTGTCTCAGTCCTCGTTGGACTGTACTTGAGTCTCGGAAGTCTCACCCACCGTTTGCCAAACTGGTTACGACAAGTCAATCGAATTTTAGGCGCCCTGCCACTGGCAATACCAAACGTGGTCTTAGCACTGAGTCTGATGATTTTATTCTCACAGTGGTTGGCTTTCACGAAATTATATGGGACGCTGGTCATATTGCTGATTGCAGACATCACGCTCTTTTTACCAACCACGGTGCAATATTTGACCGCCGCATTAAAAACGTTTGATGGGAGCCTGCTCCAAAGTGCACGCGTCTTTGAACCTAACTTTGCGCGGATCATCCGTAAGATTGCCTTACCAATTTTGTGGCCAGCGCTGGCCAATAGTTTGATCATGGCCTTCATTGCCACGAGTCGTGAACTCGTCGTCGCACTACTGTTACTACCATCCGGGATGACGACCGTTTCCACCTACATCTACCAATCGTTTGAACAAGGTGAAGCGGCATCCGGCATGGCACTGGCGGTGATTACAGTCGTACTAACGCTATTGGGCACGACCGCAGCCAGACGTCTGAAAGTTGATTGGTAGTTGGAGATAGCTGCGAATTGTTGACCACGCTAACTGAGATTTTAATGGTACCTGTGCGATATCAGAATACAGTTTACATTAAGCAACTGCTTGGTAGTTGTTTTGACAACATCAAGGCTGCAGACGCATCTGAAATTTCCGCTTACTAGTATGCACAAATAATGAGCCTTCAATTTACAGAAAATTAGTAAATTGAAGGCTCATTATTTTACTTTTCGATTATTAAGCTTCGTCACATTATAATGTAACCCAATATATCACATGGTGAAAGGCGGCTTAAATTTCTAGTTTATAAGCATGCCCCAAACAAGCATTAAGCGAAAAACGCTCAGCATGCATAAAAAAACTAATTATGAAGGACAATGTGATCAACATAAACAGAGCTAATAACAATAAAATCAAACTAATCAAATAAGCTTAATTTAGCTAACTGTTCCCGCAATCTTAGTGCATCCCAAGCCATGTTTTCGGCAACTGTAAGACCAACCAAGTCGGAATTATTGTCAATTTCCTGTAAGAGCCGCCCAACGTTTTCTAAGCTTAACTTTCCAATTGCAGCCGTGAATTCGTTACGATTAAGACCCGGCTCCGCCGGATAAATTGACCGATAACTGTCAGGAGAAAGAACATCCAGGTCAAAATGAACAGCAATTCTTGTAAAATTATTCTTTTTAATCCAATTACTGATCAATGTTGGATTACGTCTCAATTGTTTGGGCGTTAAACACTGCATGTTATAGTCGTTAACATGACTATCGATATCTCGAAGTGCTTTCTTTACTAATCCCGCAAGTAAAATTTGGCGTTTATCAACGGGATATTTGACATTAAAATCTGAACCTCCCCGTCCCATCAGTGAACTAACAACCATTTCATGCAAATGATGAGATTGCTCGGTAGTAGAAATATCGGGATGTGCGTCTAGCCAGATAATTCCCAAATTTGCACCATATTTGCGCGATAAATAGTTAAATGGTGCAAGACTAACAGCGCAGTCCCCGCCAATTGTGATGACTTTATCTGGTTCTTTTGTATTCAGAATTGCTGAAAAAGCTTGCGTCTGTGCTTGTAAAACCTTCAATGCATCGACACCTTGACTCCGTTGTAACATATCTTTTTTATTGTCCGTGGCAACTAGAATCTCTATTTCTTCAATATGCTGTGAATCCGGAACAACTAATTCCATTATCTTTGCCCCAAGCATATAATTCGGATTTACCCCACCTTGCCATTCTGGATAAGTCACTTTTAATGTATGTGTCATACCAATTGTCTCCTCACTTGTTCATATCTTGCATTAAGTCTTCAACAATTTGCTGAACTGAACCGCAACTTCTGATGAGGTTAATGCCTGTGTTAACAGAAATAACATCTGTCTCGTACTTTCCTAGCCGCATTCCTGGTAACAAGCCTCCTCTGTTACTTACTGATAGATCATTTTTTTGACCATCATGATGTTGTGCATAATCAGTTGCTAACTTTTTGGTGAACGTATTCATCAACGCACGTTGGTCATGAGAAATCAAAACCATTTCGCTATATTTTCCTCTGAGAATCGCCTGCTTAGTTGCCCATGATGTTGGCGCTTCTTCAGCAACCAAAAATCGTGATCCAACATAAACACCGTCCGCTCCAAGGGCAAGTGCCGCATTGACACCGCGGTGGTCATTAATTCCACCGGCTGCTAAGACTGGAATGTTTAAAGCATCTGCAATCATCGGAATAGCCGTAAAGGTTCCCTGCCCAGATTGAGGTAAAATTCCGCCCTCATCATAGCCAGTTGCAACAAATACATCAGCCCCCAACTTTTCTGCTAATTGTGCATTATAGATTGTTGGAGTTAAAGGACGGGCAATGATAATGCCACTATGGGCTTTAATTTGATCGTAAACTGCTTGATTAGGATCACCAACTACCGCAAAATAATGAAGATTCTCTTCAAAAGCTACTTTCAAAGTTTCATTCATATGAATAGCCGGCTTATCCTCTATGACGATATTAATGCCGAATTCATGATCAGTCAGTTGCTTAGCCAATCGTATTTGATGTCTCATTTGATTCATGTGACTCTCCGCCCCATGAATCATCTTAGTTTGACCTGGATTGGGACCAAACACGCCTAATCCGCCCGCATTGGAAACTGCTGCAACTAATTTTGCATCAGTTAACCAATTCATTGGCGCTTGCACCAAAGGATACTTCGTTTTTAAAAGACTTGTTATTGAATTGATAACCATTTTATTTCTCTAACTTGTATCCTAATTCAGTTGCCACTTTCATCTCTTCACACATATACCACATTTCAACAATCTTTCCTTGATTATTGAATTGAAGGATTCCGACTTCATCCCATTCAATCTTTTTCCCAGTTGCTGGCATTCCGGCAAAGTCACCACTGTGCGTAACCGTGTAATGGTATTGAAGGATGACTTTATTTTCTTCAGCGACCACATGCCGCATTTCAACATGTTGTTTTGTTAACGCCGAATGCAATAGCGACCAACCATTCTCAACCCATTCTAAGAAGTTACCATCTTTTGCAATGGGAAAGCCCGTTGCTTCGTACAGGGCTGCAAATCCTGCACGGTGTGTCACTGTTTGATCTGTAATGATTGATTTCACATATTCAACATCATTATTAGGCAACGCATCTGCCAAAAACTTCACCGCAATATCCTTGTTATTCTTCAAATTATCCATTAGAACATCATCCTATTTACATATCGCTATTTATAGATTTGTATGATTAAAAATAAGAGAAGAACCATCATAATTCTTCCTCGATTAACTGACTAAGCTCCTGAAAAGCAGACTCATTGCGTCGATAGTATGTCCACTTACCATGGCGTTCAGAAACTAACAATCCTACTTCTTCAAGCATATTTAAATACGAAGAAATCGTTGATTGTGCCAAGCCTGATTGTTGAACAATATCACCAACACAGATTCCGCCAAAGTTCTCTAACTCATACTGCACGGTTTGACAAGAAATAACCTGAATTTCCTTTTCAGGATCTTTTAACCACTGTAAAATCGCAAGACGTGTTTTGTTCGCTAACGCCTTAAATAGCTTTTCATTCAACTTCATGAGTACATTATATCGTTTTTTTTCGATATGTCAATATTTTATCTCGAAAAATAATTTAATTTATTTCCGTGACCATCATGGATTGTGTGGCTTTCTGACTAATCTATTTGATTCAGATAATATCTGAATCAAATACAGTTTACGACAACTCAACCATAACGGACGAATTCAGACACTCATTTAAACACTTCCTAAAAGTCATCGTTTTATATGCTGGCTTAAACGATCCTCAATTAAGCAACCGATAAACAAGTCACCACCTTTTCATCAATGATCGACACTCAGACGATCGTTCCTATCATGATTAAGCGGCTAAAAGGATGTTCGTTCGGTGCCACTAGATGCTTTTACCAAAGTATCAAGTTCGCATGCCACTATCGTAATTCGGGATCATGTTTGATAAAAATCAGTAAAACTAATCCTAGAACCGCTATCGATACGAATTGCGTTTATTTCACAACAGACTAATTGTTTTCGCAAATAAAATCCGACCACACCACAGTAATAATACACTGAAATATGGCCGGTTAAATCGAACAATATCTTGTCGAGTTTCCAGTTTAATGACAAGAATTTTCTTGCCGGATAAGCGGTTTAGTTGTCTGAGTCGCCATGATGCTGAACACTGGATGATAAACTAATAAAAACTAGGCATGCTAGTCAGTCTCATCCTGAGTGGCATCCGTCCGCTCCAATTCCTCAGCTTCGTCATTCGGCATGTTCACAACTGTCACGTTGGCTTCTGTATTGCGCACCACGTAGGCCGTGGTCGACCCTAAGAATAGTCGTGAAATCGCATTGGTCCCAGAACGACCAATCACAATTAGGTCGATATTTTGCGCTTTAGGTACATCGACCGCAATTGCCACTTTTGGTACCCCCGTCTGCCGGATAATTTCTGCACGCAACTGATGGGCTTCGACACGCTCCTGCGCCTGTTCCAAAAGTTTCTTACTCTGGGCCTCGTCAAAACTCATCATATCTGGCGCTGCACTCGTAAACACATCTGGGCTATAGACGCCAAAGCGATTCGTATCGATCACATTCAGTAAGAACAGCTGTGAATCAAATACTTTGGCAAGTTCAATTGCATGTTCTAACGCAAAGTAAGCGTTATCTGAGCCATCGAGTGGCACTAAAATTCGTTCATACATGATTGAAGACCTCCTGATTAAGTTCATAGCTTATGACATTTATTATCATAATCATAACTTGAATATAATCTTTTAGCATTCAATATGCTCATTAATTATCGAAATACGTCAGTGGCTTTTCGACGTTGATCTTCGTGCCATAATATTTCTGCTTGATGTATTTCTGAATGGTAGCGCGGTGATACAGCTTCACGAGTTTAAGATAGCTGGCCCGATGCTTGTTTTTCGCCGCCGTTGCCAAAATGTTAACATTGTCCTTGGTACTTTTATTCATACTTTCATGATAAATCGAATCTTGTAAGACGTGCAGATGCCCTTCCAACGCAACGGTGTTCGAAATTAAGACAGCATCCACGCTTTTAATGATCCGTGGTCCGGTCGTATCATCAATCTGCTTGAACTTCAGATGTCGTGGATTGCTAGTAATATCTTTAATCGTTCCGAGAACGCCAAAGTTAGCGGATAATTTGATCAGGCCCGCTTTTTGCAATAATAGCAGTCCCCGTGATGCTTGCGACGGATTATCGGCAATGGCGATCGTTGCGCCGTCCGGAATTTCATCGACATTTTGATATTTTTTAGAATAAATGCCCATCGGTTCTAGATAAGTCGTTCCCAACGCTGCTAATTTAGCCTTCGGATTTTGGCGATTGTACGTTTCATAATACGACCATGACTGAAACGCGTTCACGTCCACATCGCCGTCCGCCGTGGCTTTATTCAACTGGACACCATCCGTGATTTGTTTAACTTTAATCGTTAGCCCCATTTGCTTGGCTTCGGTACTCTTGGCGATATGTTGCCAGACCTCATAGTCTGAACCCATTGAGCCCACCGTAATCGTGGCACTTTGTTGCGCCCGCGCGGAGTAACTTGTAATTTCGTGCAAACCGACACACACGCCGACAATTACACCAATTCCTAATAACCACCATGCTAATCGTTTCATCGACACTTTCCCCTTTTACTGGTGTGAAACTCGTTTGACGAGCCAATCACCGAATAACTGAACGGCAAACACCATCACTAAAATAATGATCATTGCGACCAACGTCACGTCATTTTCAAACCGAGCATAGCCAATACTGATGGCGATGTCACCAAGGCCACCGGCACCAATTGCACCAGCCATGGTGGTCAACCCAATCAAACTAATGACAGTGACAATGGAGACCCGGACCAAATCTGGCAAGCCTTCCTTGAGATACACGCGAAAAATAATTGCCGCGGGACTCGAGCCCATCGACTGGGCAGCCTCAACGATGCCATTATCGACATCTAACAAGGCATTTTGCACCTGCCGCGCATAGAATGGAAAAATGCCAAATACCAGTGGGACTAACGAAGCTGTCGTGCCCACTGTGGTCCCAACCAAGTAACTAGTCAGTGGCGAAATGACGGCCAGCAAAATGATGAATGGCACCGACCGCAGTAAGTTAGTTAGTTTATCTAATAATTCATAAGACGGCCGGTCCGCCAAAATCCCACCAGGTTGGGTGACGACTAGTAAGACGCCGAGGCCCAGTCCAAGCACGCCCGCAACTAAAGCACTGCTTGCGGTCATGTACAGGGTCTCCCAGGTGGCTTGAATAAATTCTGCTTTCATTTGTAACACGTTTGGTATCAAGGCACTCATCAGTCCACCAACTCCTTTACATCTTGTTCGTTAATCACATGCGTCTGTACACCCTGGTCAGCGAGTTGCGCGATTGCCTGATTAAATGCAGGCAGATTACCCGTGATAATCGCAATCATGTCACCGACATTTTGGCCATCGATCTGGTCGATATTGGCAAACAGAATGTTGACATCAACGCCGAGCGTTTGTGACAAGTGGGAAACGATTCCTTGCTTCGTTGATTGCCCCACGAATTTAAACGCAATTAATTCTTGATTGTCTGCCAGCTCACTCAATTTAATTGTCCGTGTAATGCGTTCAATGGCTGCCCGCACGTTGGTCGACGTCTCAACAAAATCAACAGTTAGTGGCGCTTGGGGGCCGTAAAGACTTGTGCAACTGGGCCACGTTCGATGATCCGACCATTTTCCATGACGGCCACGTGATGACAAACACTCTTGATTACTTGCATTTCATGCGTAATCAGCACGATCGTGACGCCTAAGTCCCGATTCACTTGTTGCAGTAACGTTAAAATTGCCGCGGTCGTTTTGGGGTCGAGCGCACTGGTCGCTTCATCTGAAATCAAAATTTGGGGATCAGTCACCAGTGCTCTGGCAATCGCCACCCGTTGTTTTTGCCCGCCAGATAATTTGTCCGGATAGCTCTCAGCATAATCTTCCAGACCGACCAGTTTGAGCAACCGTAGCGCTTTAGCCCGGCGCTCGGACTTACTGATTTTTTGCCCGAGTAATGGATAGACCACGTTGCCGAGCACCGTCCGTGACTGCATCAAGTTAAAGTGCTGAAAAATCATACCAACCCGTTTACGCGCCTGTCGCAAGGCAACTGGCGAAAGTTCCTGCAAGGCTTGACCGTTAACGACCACCCGCCCAGTGGTTGGAACTTGTAGTAAATTAATGACCCGGACCAGCGTACTCTTTCCAGCCCCCGAATAGCCGATGATGCCATAAATGTCACCAGCCTCAATTTTTAAATCGACGTCTTGGACGGCCTGAATCGTCTGCTGCCCATCCTTAAACGTCACACCAATCTTCGTTAAATCAATTACTGCTTCTGTCATCTTCTGCATCCTCTCCATTAAAAAACGCCCATTGTCTTTAATCTGATTGCCAGATTAAGGACGAATGGACGTTTTTCCGTGTTACCACCTTACTTCGAATGACCCTCACAGGCCACCGCACTTCAAGTCACGCCAGTCATTGCAACTGCCGAAACTCTAACCCAATAACGGGCGTACCCGTCAACGCCTTACTCACCATGTGCTCAGCGTTGAAACTTGCATTATAAGACCATCTTCGACGTTGCGATTTGACTACCTCACACCACCCGGTAGCTCTCTGACAGATCTAAACAACGTCTACTCATCTTACACGTATTTATCGATATATTCACTTGCTTGTTTACAGTATCGCGCTCTTATGATGAGAAGTCAATAACTAGTTATCATCTGTTTTTAATTATTCTATGACGTTTAGTTTTGATTTACTAAAGCAGTACAACCGTCTGGCATCAAAAATGATAAAAACGTGCCGATTATTAAGCTCAAAACAGCCAGCTGAGACCCGCTGAAAACAATGCGAGTGCCCGTAAACATGCAGTGACAGGTTCGTCCTAAACCGGCTTCCAGGCATTTCTGACAACGCTGGAACGTGGTGGACACAGATTTAAGCCGACAACCCACGTCTTAAATACTGGTCTTCCACGTTCTATGCAATATTGTCGAAACGTGTTCGGGTCAGACTGGGACTTCCGGTTAGCTACGCCAGAACGCCAAGCGGAAGCTCACCGCTTAACGCTCTAGCTAGGCTAATCCTCAGTCCCAACCCGTCTGAATCTCACACTCTGAAAAGCACTGAGCATTGTCAGAAACACCTTCCAGCCTGGACAGTATTCGAAGGCCAGACATGTGCGGACCCAACATTTTGTTGGATTAGTCGTTGGTTCCTTGGTACAGGATAATTTTCATATTGAATTGTCAGACCAGTTTCTGACAATCGCTAAACTTGTGTACCCATGTTTTAACTTTTCGAATCAGCTACTTCATGAAACTCGTCAAAACTTTCTCGAGTCGCCTGAGATAGCAAAGTCTTGAATTATAAACGAAGCTAATTTTATCAATCAAATTCACGACTAGCGGCTATTGAAATTAGTGAGCCATATTCGGTAATTTTCTCGGTATTAAAGTCCCATAAAGTATTATCGAATATCGATTAAAGGTTTGCTTGAAGGACCAGTCACTTAATATTCAGTGGTCAATTGCACCCAGATAGGTGGCCGTTCATCTGCCATTCGAGCGGGTTCCCGACTGGCCGGACTGCCTGACAATGCTCAAGGGCGAAATTCTTCTTGTCCGGGTGGGGTTCCCGGGCTAGAAGAAGACTCGTATTTGAAATTGCGCAGTGGTTCTCTGCGTGAGTTCAAATCGATGTCCGCCCTGTTCCAGCGTTGTCAGCCGGCCCCGGAAGTCGGAATAAGGAGATCACCGGCAGACGAACAGTAAACCAAACAATGCGCACTTTTTTATTATCATTCATGACAATTGCCGCAAAAAAACTCGCGACCAGCCATTGGATAATAGCTAGTTGCGAGTTTGATTCAGATTCAGCTGTCATACTTTATCGTTTGTCGTCCAAACCGGCCTTAAGACTGGCCCTCATCCAGCTTAAAGAGTGGAATTTTAGGTAGGGCCTCCTCGCCAGTCTGGCGTTGTTGTGGTGCTGAATTCAATCGTTGTTCGATGCTGCGTTGACGTTCAGCTTCGACCTGGGCCGCAGTCTTCAAATTGCGCTTCTGCCAATTCAATAGGATGCGATCCATGTACGTCAGATTGTAAACCTGCCGCAATACGGCTTCACGCAATGCCAACTCGATGACGTCAGGATCATAGTGGTCTTCATCAAACCACTTACTGATGCTTTCCATTTCAATCGGCGATAAGTCTCGTCCAAATTCAGTCTGAATCGCGCGAAAAACTTTTTGCCGTTTGTTCTCATTCGTGGCTTGTTTTTCGGCCTGCTCCGTGACTGGCTGCTTTTTGAGGGCCACAGCCAATTTATCATAGAGCCCGTCAAAGTTATACCGATCATGAATTTTTTGATCATCGCCGGTAATCGACTCGATCGTCAGTAACTTTTTAGCCAACATCTCATGTAATCGCTGAAAAACGGTGTTCGTCGATTCACCTAAGCTTTTGGCAATCACGGCTGCGTCCGGAAACTGATTACCTTGATCAATCAACCGTTTAAATTGTAGATAAACCAATAACTCATCATTAGTCACGCCAATTTCACGATAATGCGCCAGTAAGGCATTCGCAATCGTGGTCTGGCCGTCATTTACTAATGCTGCTGCTAAAGATTCCATTCAATCAACACCCTTTCACCATTAAGAGCGTGAGACCAGGTCCCACGCTCTTAATAAAAATATTAATTCATTTGTTTTACGGGTAAATCCGGTTCAACAACCGTGGGAATGGAATCGTCTCCCGCACGTGGTCCTCAGCGGTAATCCACGTTAAGAAGCGTTCCAAACCAAGCCCGAAACCAGAGTGAGGGACACTCCCATACTTACGCAAGTCCAAGTACCAAGCGTAATCGTCAGGGTTCAAGCCGGCCTTCTTAATTTGGTCCAGTAGATAGTTATAGTCCGTGGCCCGTTCAGAACCACCGATAATTTCGCCATACCCTTCTGGCGCCAACAAGTCCGCACAAATCACAACGTCTTCACGCGTTGGATGTGGCTTCATGTAGAATGGCTTGATGGCCTTTGGATAGTTTAAAACGAAGACGGGTTGATCAAAGTGGTCTGCCAAGAAAGTTTCTTCTGGCGAACCAAAATCGACACCCCAATCAACATCGAAGTCGTTGGCTTTCAGTAACTCGATCGCTTCGTCGTAACTGATCCGTGGGTAAGGCAGCTTCGTGTACTTCTTCAGCGTTTCAACGTCGCGACCCAAAATATCTAAGGCATACTGACAATGGTCGATGACACCTTGAACTAAGAATGCAATATAGCGTTCTTGAATTTCCAAACTTTGTTCCTGGTGCATGAAAGCCATTTCTGGTTCAATCATCCAAAACTCGATCAGATGCCGACGTGTCTTTGACTTTTCAGCCCGGAAAGTTGGGCCAAACGTGAAGACCTTGCCGTAAGCTAAGGCGCCAGCTTCAGCGTATAACTGACCACTTTGAGATAAGTAGGCATCACGGTCGAAGTATTCCGTATGGAACAGTTCAGTCGTTCCTTCTGGGGCGCTACCAGTCAAAATTGGTGGATCCATCTTGATGAAGCCTTCTTGATTGAAGAATTCATAAGTAGCCCGGGTGACTTCATTCCGAATATTCATAATTGCCCATGGCCGTTTGGAACGGAGCCACAAGTGCCGATGATCTAATAAGAAATCAACCCCGTGTTCCTTAGGCGTAATCGGATATTCTTCACTCTCGCCGACCACTTCAATGTCTTCAACTTCGATTTCGTAACCAAATTTAGAGCGGCTATCTTCGTGAATCACACCTGTAATCCACATGCTAGCTTCTTGTTTGACTTCCTTAGCGAGTTCAAAAACCGCTTCGCTCACTTGGTTTTTAACGACAACCCCTTGGAAAAAGGCAGAACCGTCGCGTAGTTGTAAGAAGGCAATCTTCCCACTCGAACGCTTATTCGTTAGCCAAGCCCCAATCTTAACTTTTTCGTCAACATGGTCCTTAGCGTCGATAATACTGATCTGTTGCACCATTTACTTCCATCCTCCAGTTACTTTGCTTGTTCAGCAATTTTTTCTGTCATAAATTTATCTAAACGTCGATGGGCTTCGCGTAACGAATCCATGTCAGTCGCGTAGCTCAAACGTAAGCAGCCCGGTAACCCGAACGCTTCCCCAGGAACCAAGCCAACGTGTGCTTCCAGTAGCACCGCCGTCACAAACGCAGGTGCATCGGCATAGCCAGTCAAGCGCAAGGCTTCGGTGATGTCTGGGAACAAGTAAAAGGCCCCGGCTGGTTTACCAGCTGGCATCTTAAAGCCCGGCAAACTCTCAATCAATGGATAGAGTTCATTCAACCGCGCCTCAAATCCTTGACGCATTGTTTCGACTGAAGACTGGTCACCACTGAAAGCTTCAATGGCCGCGTATTGCGAGACGGCTGCGGGATTGCTAGCAGCGTGTCCCAAAACAACACCCATCTTCGCCATGATTTCTTTAGGACCAGCCGCATACCCGATTCGCCAGCCAGTCATTGAATAGGCCTTAGAAACGCCGTTGATCAAAACGACGTGGTCCATATTGGCCGCATCTAATTCTAACACGGATGTAAATTGATTACCGTTATATAATAGCTTTTCATAAATTTCGTCAGCGACGACTAAAACATCGTGTTCATTGGCCCAATCCATGATGGCGGTTAATTCAGCTCGGCTGAAGACTAACCCCGATGGATTTTGTGGTGAATTCAAGACCACGGCTTTGGTCTTCGCTGTCCGATGTGCTTCTAAGTCAGCAGCTGTGAACCGTAATTGGTCATCAGTTGGGACTTCAACCGGCACCCCACCAGCCAACTTAACTTGTTCCGAATAACTGACCCAGTATGGGACCGGTAATAAAACTTCGTCATCCGGATTCAAGATAACTTGGAACAAGGTGAACAGCGCCATTTTAGCCCCATCCGTCACCACGATTTGACTTGGGTCGAAATGATAATGATGATCCGCCTCAATACGTTGACTAATTGCCGCTTTCAATGCGGGTAAGCCCGTCGCAGGCGTATAAAAGCTGGCTTTCCCATTTTGAATACTGTCAATTGCAGCTTGCTTAATATTATCAGGGGTTTGGTAATCGGGTTCACCGATACCTAAATTGATAACATCGATGCCATCCGCCACCATTTGCTTGGCAGTTGCACTGATTTTTAGTGTTGCTGACGGTTGAATCTGCATTACTTTACGCGATAATTCCATGTACATCCGCACTCCTTTAACCGTTAAATATTAATAATCGATTTCAGTTGGTTCCCATTCGAATACTGCAAGATTTCATAACACAAATTCTTTTTCTGATTCAAGTAGGTAATTTCCCAGACGGTGGTGCCATCATATTCACCAAGAGTCGCCTTGATGACCTTGCTAGGATTACGTTTCGACCAGACCTTTTTAAGTGCCTTCGTCCGCGAGATCCCGGCAGACTGTTTGACAACGGTCGTTTTATGGTGCTTATTCGTGTTGATCAACGCGTAGACTGGGACGTTCTTGCTGTTGGTCCCAGTTACAACGTAATAACTACTGGTGCCATTGTACTGTGAAAATGCCGTGGTCGTCTTTAGCTTGCCTTTGCTGACCGCCAGACTATAAGCGGTCTTTTGGGCTTGATGCATTGGTCGCTGAGCTGCCCATAACGTGCCATATACGGCCACAATGATTGCCAGGATGACAACCAAGATAATCATAATGAGCCGTTCAGGGCGCCTTCTACGTTGAACTCGCATATGCTCTTCCTTTCAAAAAACAGATAAATTAATTATAGCAAATTTATCTGTTTGCGGAATGGTTTCTTACTTAGTTTTGAAAAAACTTTGAAGTTCGGCGGTAATTTCCGGAATCGTCCCAGCTGTCGGCGGTAAGGTCTTCGGTAACGCCTTAATAATCGTTTGCCCGTAACGCTTGGTCATTAGCCGGTCATCTAAAATCACAGCGGCGCCACGATCATGGTCCGTTCGAATCAAACGACCGATTCCCTGACGCAACTTCAAAGCGGCTTTCGGCAATGCTTCATTATAGAACGGATTGAGTTGAGCTTGCCGCAATTGCTGATAACGCGCTTTGGTCGTCGTTTGGTCAGGCGATTCAAATGGTAATTGCGTCACGATCAATAATTCCAGCTGTTCTTGTGGCAAGTCGATGCCTTCCCAGAAGCTACCAGCACCTAACAGAATTGCGTTGTCGCCTTGTGTAAACCGGCGCAGGAGTTTTTCGCGACTCCCATTGACACCCTGCGCCAAAATTTCCCGGTCACCAGGCAAATTGGTCTGATGCAAACTATAGAAGACTGCTTCAATCATGCTGAGCGAATTGAACAGGATCAGCGTTTGTTTCGGTGTGGCTGTCACAATGTCATGAATGGCACGTGTCAAATAGGCGACACGTTGTTTACCACTCGGCTGTTCATTCGCCTGCGCGTCAGTCGCCACCAGCAAACGGGCCTGATGAGCCAAGTCAAAGGGTGTCGACAGTTTGTGATGCTTGGCAGTCTCTTGGTCTAAATCCAACTGGGAATAAACGTACTGAGACTTACCGGTCGCAAACAACGTTGCCCCAGTCAACAGCGGTGCACTGAAATAGGGATAGAGCTGCGTCTTAAAGTAGCCCTGCGTATCGATCAGGCTCCCTGCTAACGTCAAGCTTCCCCGGTCGTGCCACTGATTCAAGCTCACCCAAAAGACCCGTTGTTCGCGGGAAGCCGGCACTAACCAGGTTCGTAGCAAGTCATAGCCTTGGCGCAAATGTTGGAGGCGATTGTCAAAATCATCTAACACGTGTTGCTCGCTCGGCAAGACTTGTGACTGGTCATGTTGATACTGTTCATTCAATTGTTGAAATTGTAAGAAACAGTTTTCAATCGCCGTTTGCAATTGTTTGATCAACGGATTATGAGCCGCGAAGAATTCGGTCAACTCATCGGTCGTAATACCGAGTTCCACGGGTTGGTTGCCGCCCTTCTGCGCGGGTACGAAGGCACGAGCCAACGCCGCCTGTAATTGTTGCAAGTGCAGATCCGTATCATTGAGCGAATTATCTAACAACTTGAGCCGATAATCGGCTTGGGGTTGTTCGGCAAACAGTGCTCGTAAGTTCAGCCGGTGTTCGCTATCAATGCGACTAATCAAACTATGACAGGTGGCCATGTAGCCATTGAAGTCAAATTTTTGACGTGAATCACGGACGACCCCGTCTGCCAAGTGTTGGGCCTCATCCAAGACCAGTAATGGCCGTTCTTGGCGACTACCGAGTTGTGCCACGTGATGCATCAAGTAGGCATGGTTGGTGATAATAAACGTCGCCTGAGCCGTCAGTTGGTCACGGAATCGTAAAAAGTCTTCCTTAAAGAACGGGTCGTCCGCCTTAAGTGACGCCACCCCGTGATGCGCGATTTCACTAAAATACGGCGCCTGGTAGGTACTCAGATGCAATTCATCGAGGTCCCCGGTCGTTGTCATCGTCAGCCACACGAGCACCCGTAATTTCAACAATTGCGTTTGCTTGGAATGTTCGTGTAATGCTAGTCCACGGGCAAATCGGTTCAGGTCAACGTAATGTTGGTTCCCCTTGATGACGACCGCCGTCACGGGCTCAGGTAAAAGCTGATTTAACAGCCCCACACCTTGATCACGCAATTGGGTCTGTAACACCGTTATCGCCGTACTGACCACGACCTGCTGACCATCCTGTGCCAAATAAGCTAGTGGTAATAAGTAGCCTAAAGTTTTACCAGTCCCAGTCGGCGCTTCGATCAGCAGTGGCGGTTGTTCGGCCGGCTGTTTGGCATAGTGACGATAGATTTGATTCATCATCCGCGCCTGTTGTGGTCGATAAGTTAAGCGGTCACCGAACAAGTGCTGCTTTTGCGCTTTGGTCAACGGGTAGCGCGCGGCTTTGCGTCCAACGGCTTGCTGTGGCAGTCGCTGTTTTCGCAATGCCAGCCCATTTTTGATCATTAAGCCACTCGGTAGTTGGTGTGGATGCTGCTTGCCTTGTTGAAAAGCGTAAGCAAATAAGTCGGCTGTCTCGCGCGGCAATTCCGGTGTTAATTGGACCATCTGCTGCAAGGTAATCAACGGCAGCTGCGCCAAGCGCTGTTGCAATTTGATAAACAAATGCGCGGTCGCAATCGCATCACTATCCGCGGCATGCGGATGTTCGTGGTCGATTTTGAGTTGGTGACTCAAATCGCGCAGCCGAAAACTCGGCGCCGTCGGTAATAAGATTTGACTCAGCGAAACGGTATCCACCGCCTGAATGGGTAGTTCCGGATAGCCCACCCGCTGCAACTCACTATTAATGAATGGCAAATCAAAATTGACATTGTGGGCGACAAAAACGGTCCCTTGCAGGAGGCTATAAATCGTCCCGGCTAAGTCGTCAAACGGCGGTGCTTTGCGAACCCGCGCATTACTAATACCCGTCAAATTTTCAATCACAGCGGGCACCGTCCGCAACGGATTGACGTCCGCGGCAAAGGTATTAATTATTTTATTGTTTTTAACAAACGCACAACCGATCTGAATGATGCGGTCGCCGTCCTTCACACTAGTCCCGGTCGTCTCAATATCAACGACCGCATAAGTTGTGTTTGGTTTCATGGTCATTTCCCCAGATTATTGATTGTAAAGCTGTCATATTCCCTGATAGATCCGCGGCCCGCCACCGATTTGATGCGTGCACCACACGGATTATTGACAGCTTTATCGCATACCAATCTAAATTATAGCATATTCATGAACTGAGCTTGACCCTAACCCCTTTTCTAGTCAAAATCTTCGGGACTGATTTCAACTGACGGATAATGACTAAGCTGGTCTAAGTCCGTATCAAGTGGGCAATGATACAACTCATAGAAGGTTTTGGGATAGGCTTGTCGTAATGTCGCTAGTTTTAACTGTGCCCGCTTTAGATCTGCTGAAACGTAGAGCGCTGCAACCACCCCGACTTGTTTTGGCGTTTCTTCGACATAACCAGTCATGATCACGTAAACTTCTGTCTCTGACATCAAATCACCCTCATTTCTAATTATTTTTTAATTCTACCATATTCATGCTTAGCCGCCACTAGTTACCATCCTTTAATGCTGTGGCCATTCACCGTGTACTGAGTCCCACTTGAATTTGTTAGTTTCCAAACCAGGTCAACTTAATTTCAGCTCAAAATCCGCCTCTCGCCCGTAGTTGCCGTGGCAAAATCCACGTGAATAAGGTATTATGAAGCTATTATCAATCTACTTACAGAAAGGCAGCGACACGATTGAAAAATCTAGCTACCGGTACTAGTCATGCCAAAATTATTTTGATTGGGGAGCACGGCGTCGTCTATGGACAACCCGCGATTGCCCTGCCAATTTCGACGATTCAAATGCAGGCGACGATTCATCGCCGCGATGCCGCCCAGACCGTTAAAAGTCGGTATTTCAACGGCGACTTCAACATGATGTCTGCCAATTTAGGCGGCATTCAGACACTGATCAGAACTTTGCTGGAACGCTTTGACGCACCGGACCAAGGTTTTGACATTCACATCACAAGTGATATTCCTTCCGAACGCGGGATGGGTTCTTCAGCAGCCGCCGCAGTTGCGGTGACGCGTGCGTTCTACGACTTTTTCGAACGCCCACTTTCGCACCAAACACTGCTGGCAACCGCCAATATTGCTGAGAGCTACACCCACGGGCAGCCAAGTGGGCTCGACGTGGCAACGGCCAGCGCAAAATCACCAGTCTGGTTCGTTAAGGGACGGGAAAACTACCCGATCCCAGTCAAGCTACCCGGTTATTTGGTGATTGCGGACACTGGCATTAAGAGTCAGACCAAAATTGCCGTTGCGACCGTCCGTAACTTACTGATGATTGAGGGCGCCACGATTCAAAAACGAATCGACCACTTAGGCGACATGACCCGCCAAGCACGAACAGCACTAGCTGATGGCAATCTGGGTACGCTGGCAACAGCACTCAATGGCGCACAAGATGACTTACGTGCCTTAGGTGTCAGTCATCCTGCGCTTGAACAGTTACTCGCGGTTGCCCGTCAGCACGGTGCCTTAGCCGCAAAACTCACTGGTAGTGGCCAAGGCGGTTGTTTGATCGCGCTTGCCCCTGAGGCCAGTATCGCCAACCAACTCGCGCAAGAATTAACTGCTGCGGGGGCAACAGCCACGTGGGTCGAACCACTCTTGACTGAGGATTAATTAACTTGGAGGAAAATTCATGGCAAAAACTGTAACTGCAAAGGCCCACACCAACATTGCGCTGGTCAAATACTGGGGCAAAAAGGATGCCGCACTAATGCTACCTCAAAACGGCAGTATCTCGCTCACCTTAGACCATTTTTACACACAAACTAGTGTGACCTTTGCGCCACAACTGACGGCCGACGAAATCGATTTCAATGGTCAGCGCTTGACTGCTAAAAAAGCGGCCCGTATCAGTCAGTTTTTGGACCTCGTTCGCCAACGCAGTGGTCAACCGGCCTATGCTAAGGTCGTTACCGAAAACCACGTTCCCACCTCAGCGGGATTAGCCTCCTCCGCTTCTGGCTTTGCTGCCTTAGCGGGCGCGGCCAGTCGTGCGGCTGGTTTAGAACTCGACTTGAGCGACTTATCACGCCTTGCACGTCGGGGGTCTGGTTCAGCGACACGCTCGATTTTCGGTGGTTTCGTTGAATGGCATGCCGGGCATGACGATGCCAGCTCGTATGCTGAAGTCATACAGGACCCTGTCGATTGGGACATTCAGATGATTGCCGTCGTCCTCAAGGCCACCCAAAAACCAATCAGTTCAACTGCTGGGATGGCACGGGTCGTTCAAACCTCGCCTTACTATCCAGCTTGGGTCCAAACGGCCGAAGCTGATTTGAAACGGATGCGACAAGCCATCGCAGCCCGTGATTTACAGCAGGTTGGACAAATTGCAGAGACTAATGCGATGCGGATGCATGCGCTAAATTTGAGCGCGGAACCGGCCTTTAATTATTTTACCGCGGAGACACTAACGGCAATTCAAGCGGTCACCGACTTGCGTTCACAAGGGGTAAACTGTTATTATACTTTGGACGCTGGCCCAAACGTTAAAATCATTTGTGCGGGTCAGGATACTGACGTGATTAAGACAGCGTTACAACAATATTTCGAACCTGAACAACTGATTGTTGCCAAACCCGGTCCTGGAATCACGATAACAGAAAATTAATGCAGTTTAATTTAAATGGTCATGACTGACCATGAAAGGACATGATGGCATGATAACGGTGAAAGCTCCTGGAAAACTCTACATTGCCGGCGAATACGCAGTGGTGGAAAGCGGTTATCCAGCAATTATCGTTGCGCTCGACCAGTTTGTGACCGCAACGATTTCACCTAGCGAGACGATTGGGAGTATCGTTTCAGAACAATACCAAGAAAACTCAATCGTTTGGCGACGTCAGGGTGACGCGATGGTCTTCGATAATCGTGATAACCCCTTTCATTATATTTTGGCGGCAATCAGTTACACTGAGAGCTATGCCCATGAACTAGGTCGCGACCTCGGGGTGTATCACCTGGGGATCAACAGCGAGCTCGATAGCGCGGATGGTAAAAAATATGGTCTCGGCTCTTCAGCTGCGGTCACCGTCGCAACTGTCAAGGCATTATGCGAGTTTTACCATTTACCAATGGATAAGCCGAAACTCTTCAAACTAGCGGCAATTGCCCACCTCTCCGTTCAGGGGAATGGTTCGCTGGGCGATATTGCAGCGAGTGTCTACGGCGGTTGGATCGCCTACCATTCGTTTGATCGCGATTGGTTACAGCTGCAGCAAGCACAATCCAGTCTCAGCGAACTACTAGCAATGACTTGGCCAGATTTGAGCATTGAACTCTTAACGCCACCTGCTAACCTGCGTTTGATGATTGGCTGGACCGGATCGCCAGCTTCAACCTCGCGTTTAGTCGATAAAGTGGCGTTGGTCAAAGCCAAACAGCGCAGTGAATACCAGACCTTCTTACAAGCCAGTAAAGCCTGCTTGAAGCGCATGATCACTGGGTTTCATCACGGTGACCTGACGACGATTCAAACGGAGTTACGCCTGAATCGGCAACTGCTACAAAAACTCGGCACATTTAGTCACGTCACGATTGAAACACCGCTATTGCAGCGGATGATTCAATTGGCCGAAAAGGCTGGCGCGGCCGCTAAAACTTCTGGCGCTGGCGGTGGCGATTGCGGCATCGTTTTGATCAATCAAGCGATCGACCCCCAACCCCTCTTAGCTGCGTGGGCCGCTGAAGGTATTGAGCAACTCAATTTAAACGTTCACACGGTACAAGATACCGTCTTACCAAATTCTTAAGCCTGTTACTGACGAGCCTGGCACACCCTGCCAGACTCGTTTTCAGATTAACCTGATATTGGAGGTGGCCTAATGCCACAAAGTCAACAATCCCATCGTAAAGACGAACACGTTTCCCTTGCCGAGAAGTATTATCACGGGGATCAACCAAATAGCTTCGACCAAGTCCGGATTCGCCACGATGCCCTACCTGAAACCGCAGTCGCCGACGTCAATTTAAGTACGACCATTGGACAGTGGCACTGGGACAGTCCGCTCTATATCGAAGCCATGACTGGTGGCTCCCCGCACACTGGCGAACTAAATGCACGGCTCGGAAAAATTGCGGCGGCTTGCGGCTTACCGATTGCGACCGGCTCGCAAAGTGTCGCCATCAAAGATCCCCAACTCGCTGGAACCTTTAGTAGCGTACGGACCAGTGATCCCCATGGCCTGATTTTTGGCAATCTCGGCGCGGGTCACCCGCTGTCAGCTGCCCAAACGGCGATCAAGATGTTACAAGCAGATGCGCTCGAATTGCATCTAAATGTCGTCCAAGAAATCGTCATGCCCGAGGGGGATCGTGATTTTCATTGGCTGGACAATATTCAAGAACTCGTCCAAGCTTTACCCGTGCCAGTCATCGTTAAGGAAGTCGGATTCGGCATTTCCAAGCCAACGATGCGGCAACTTTACCAAGCCGGTATTCGCTACATCGATCTCGGTGGCCATGGCGGCACCAACTTCGTAGATATCGAAAATCGGCGGCGACCACAGCGTGACATGGCCTATCTGCATGACTTTGGACTGACCACCGTGGAATCCTTGCTGAGCGTCCAAGACCATCCACAAGACTTGACCATTTTTGCAGCTGGTGGCATTCGCCAACCACTCGATGTCCTGAAGGCCCTGTTACTTGGTGCAGATGCTGTTGGCATGGCCGGAACTGTACTCCACGCATTGCTCCACCATACTGACGATGAGGTCATTGCCATGCTGACGGACTGGCAAAACCAGTTAAAACGACTCTTGGCACTGGTCGGTGCAACCTCAATTGCCGATTTACATCGGATGGGTGATAAAATCTTACTATCACCGGAACTTGTTAATTACAAACAAACACTTTAAAGGCCAAAAAATCACGACTGACAAGTCACGTATTAAGTTACGTTAGAACTTGTTAGCCGTGATTTTTGTATGTAACAACAATCATATACTACTGGTAACGCATTGTGCTAATTATTGTTTAGCATGATTCATGATTAAATCATGCTGTTTTCTAAGTTCAAGTGCTGCCAGCTGAGACCCGCTGGAAACAGTGCGAGTTGCCGTAAACGTGCAGTCATAGGATCATCCTACGCCGGCCTCCAGGCATTCTGGGCAATGGCCGGAACGCGGTGGACACAGATTTAAGCCGACAGCCCACGTCTTAAATACTGGTGTCTTTCACTAACCAAGCACAAGACGCTTGCTAAGTGAAATTTCACCACTGGGCCTTGCCCAGAATGCCTTCCAGCCGGGATGGAATTCGAAAGGCGGACATGTGCGTGCTCAATTTTTTTATGGACTGGCCACTGATTCTTAGTAACCAATCAGATTGAATTCAACTATAATGCTATTTTATAATGATTTCTGAATTGTCATTCTTGCGTTTAGCTGGACACGCCCTCAACCTCACTGTGTGTTGTCAAGATTCTTTTGGACGTTGAATTGACCGAATCTTAAATACCGATCATCTTACGTTTCAATTTGAACGTCTCCTTACGACTACTTGCCAATGAAATTGATCGATAATCTTCAAAACATCTCACCAGTATTTAGATGCCATAAATCAGCATCGATGATAATTCAACGTTTGCAGGAAGGACTGGGTTCCAAATATTCAGTGTTCTGTTGCGCCAAGATAGGTGGTCGTTCATCTGCCATTCGAGCGGCTTCCCGACTGTAGGGGCTGGCTGACAATGCTCAAGGGCGAAGTTCTTCTTGTCCGGGTGGTCTTCCCGGGCTAGAAGAAGACTCGTATTTGAAATTGCGCAGCGAACTTCTGCGTGAGTTCAAATCGATGTCCGCCCTGTTCCAGCGTTGTCAGCCGGCCCCGGAAGTCGGACTAAGACGATCACCGGCTGACGAACAGGAATCCAAACTAGCATGATTTGATCATGAATCATGACGAATTGACTAGCACAATGTGTTTAAGACTTTTGAAGCAATCCTCCGCTTCACTGTCTCCGACTGAATATCTAGATTAAATCGCTGTCGTCGGTTATGCTTCAGAGCTGATACTCGCCGAATAATTTAACTAAAAATCAGTACTCAATCAGCCAACCACCGATGTTGACCATGCATAACACGTATGATCCGTCATGTGCGCCACACATCAGCACTAGTTAACATATCCTGTTCGCACTTACTCAATCCAACCGTCGCTGACTGGTCTCAACACCTAGCCCCCAGACGACGAGTCCGGCCAACAATGCAATTCCACTGATAATCCAAAAGATCACGTTGACGCTGGTCACTTGTAGTAGCCAAGCAACAACGATTGGCATTGCAACCGTGAACAATTTTGCAGTCCCGTTGGCAATGCCAGAGCCACGAAAGCGGAATTTGGTTGGGAATAATTCTGAGACGTACACCGCGACCACGCTTGCCATCAAAATATAGAAACAAACGGTCAGTGCAAAGCCCACCATGACAACGCCACGGATGGCCGTTTGTTGCCCATATTCCATTCCGAGGATTGCTGTCAGTAGAAAGGCTGGTACGATGGTCCACTTACGGCCGATGCGGTCGACCAAGTAAGCGCCGATCGCACATCCGATTGGGGCGCCTAACATCATGATTGTCGATACACCCAATGAGCCCGCCACGTTAATGCCGCGTTTGACCAACAGTGTTGGTACCCAGGAGGTAAACGTATATTGACAAATAATTGTGGCAGAAACGGCAACGATGGCGACGAACAAGCTAACGCCTAAATGCCGACTAGCTGGCGCATTTGGTTGAACCGCCGATGCTGGTGTCCCTTTCGCTTCTTGAACGTGCCCGGTTGGGACTTCCAAACGTTTGATCACCGCAGCCGCAGCGACTGGTTGACCGTGGCTTAATAACCACCGGGGTGATTCGGGAATATCTCGCCGTAGCACCCACAAAATTGCGGCAATGATGCCAATCGCAGCAAACATCACCCGCCAACCGAAGCGCGGAATAATCATCGTACAAGCGAGCATCGTTACTGGGGCGCCGGTATTGGCAATTACTGACACGCTGGCACACCAACGGCCACGCCGATGTACGGGTGCGAACTCTTTGATCATCGCGTACCCGGTCACGATTTCAGACCCTAGACCAATGCTAGCAATCAAGCGGCAGCCAATTAAAAATGGCATATTAGGCGCAAAGGCTGCTAAAAAGGTGAAACCGCCAAATAATAACAAATTAATCTGATAAGCAACCCGACGTCCCTTCAAATCACCGATAAAGCCAGCGGTCAACGAACCGATGAAGAGGCCTAAAAAACCGCTCGATAGAAAGTACGAGTTGGTGGCAATCGTTGACCAACCACTCTTCAATAGTGTACTCGCGACGGCACTTGCCATATACACATCCGCAGCATCCAAAAACATGCCACCTGCAACTAACGCAAAAATCTTATAAAACAGCGGTGACTCATGGGTCCGGTCGATTCGCTGTCGCAACTGTGTCTCTGTCTGAATTTCCATGCGCATGAACCACCCTTTCAATCATAAGTTGGAATTTTCGCTTCATAGGCCTCAATCTGGTCTTCATATCCCATCGTAATCGCAATATCATCCAAGCCATTAATAAACTTATGTTTCCACAACGGGTCAATCTCAAAATGAAATGTTTGATCTTGGTAACAAACGACTTGATTCGGTAAATCGACCGTCACTTTCGCACTCGGCGCAATTTGTGCCAATTGGATTCGGTCAGCTTCCGGCAAGGTAATCGCGAGCACGCCATTTTTGGTGCTGTTCATGTAGAAAATATCACTGTAACTGCCCGCAATGATGACCTGAAAGCCAAAATCCTTAAGGGCCCACACCGCGTGTTCACGTGAGGAGCCGCAGCCAAAGTTCGCACCCGTTACTAGAATATGGGCGCCCTGCCGTTCCGGTCGGTTTAAAATGAACTCCGGGTCTGGATCGTTGGGATGACGGTAGCGCCAGTCATAAAAGAGATGGTCGCCATAACCGACTTTTAAAATGTTCTTCAAAAATTGTTTTGGAATAATCTGGTCAGTATCAATATTTTCTTTCATTAATGGGATCGTCGTGCTCGTAATCGTGGTAATTGGCGTCATTTTAAAGCGCTTCCTTTCGAATATCAACAAAGTGGCCGTTAATTGCGGCATACGCCACCATGGCCGGACTGGCTAGGTGAGTTCGCGAACCCGCACCCTGGCGACCCTCGAAATTCCGATTTGAGGTCGAGGCGCAGTGTAGACCGGCAGGAACCTGGTCCGGGTTCATTCCTAAGCAAGCTGAGCAGCCAGGTTCACGCCACTCACAGCCAGCAGCCTTAAAAATCTTATCTAGTCCGAGTCGTTCAGCAGCTTCCTTGACCGCTCGTGACCCGGGGACGACCAACGCAGTCAAACCGGGCGCAATGTGGTGACCGCGTAAGACGTTAGCCGCAATCTTTAAGTCTGACAGGCGACCATTGGTACATGAGCCAAAGAAGGCGTACTGAATCGGAATGTCAACGGCGGCTTGACCGGGATGCAATCCCACGTACTCGTATGCTTTTTGGTCATCCGCGTTTTTAATTGGTGGCAATTGTTGATCGATTGGAATCGACATGCCGGGATTGGTCCCCCAAGAGACGAATGGTGCCAAATCACTGACATCAAAATCAATCACGCGATCAAAGGCGGCTGGGTCGTCCGTATAATACTGCTGCCAATCGGCAATCGCTTTAGCCATATTTTTAGGCGCATATTTACGGCCGGCAACGTAGTCAAACGTCGTCTGGTCCGGCTTAACTTGACACATTTTCGCACCGCCTTCGATCCCCATATTGCAGAGGGTCATTCGTTCCGGCATACTCATACGTTCAATCGTGTCACCATAGAGTTCAACCGCGTAACCTGTCCCGAATGCAACGCCTTCACGAGCGATGATGCCCATGATAATATCCTTAGCATAAACGCCGTGTCCGAGCTGGCCGTGGACGTGAATCCCCATCGTCTTCGGCTTCGTTTGCCAAATGGTCTGAGTCGCCAAGACGTGTTCAACTTCACTAGTCCCGATGCCAAACGCGATTGATCCAAAGGCGCCGTGGGTCGCGGTATGCGAGTCACCACACACGATGACCATCCCGGGTTGCGTTAAGCCCAATTGCGGGCCAATCACGTGAATAATCCCCTGATCCGCATCGCCCATACCGGCTAGCCGAACGTGAAATTCAGCGGCGTTGCGGGCCAGCGTTTCAATCTGTTTGCGTGAAATGGCGTCCTTGATGTTAAAAATATCCTCGGTTGGGACGTTGTGATCCATCGTCGCAAACGTCTTGTCAGTCCGACGTACTCGGCGGTGATTTTCCCGTAGGCCCTCAAAGGCTTGAGGTGACGTCACCTCGTGTAATAAATGTAAATCAACATAAATCAATTGTGGCTCACCAGCTTTGCCGCTGATGACGTGGCGATTCCAAAGCTTATCAAACATGGTCTGTAGCATAGACTTCCCTACTTTCTTGAATGTGATTAATAATGGCGGTGGTCACTGCAGTCGTCGTGGCTTGCCCGCCCAAATCAGGGGTGACGGTTCCGGCCGCCATCACCGCATCGATGGCCGTCGTGATTTCATGAGCTAAATCAGGTCGTTTGAACGAATGTGTGAGCATCAGAGCGACGGAGCGAATCATCGCAATTGGATTGGCGCGACTTTGTCCGGCGATATCCGGCGCTGAGCCGTGAATCGGTTCATATAAGGCCGGGCCCTGGCTACCCTGACTAATTGACGGGATCGTTCCTAGTGAGCCAGTGATTTCAGCAGCTTCATCACTCAAAATGTCGCCAAACAGATTGGCCGTTAAAATGACATCGAATTGTTCCGGATGGGCAATCAGCTGCATGGCCGTCGCGTCAACGTATTTGGTGTCATAAGTGATTGTTGGAAATTCAGCCGCAATTGATGCAACAACTTGCCGCCAGAGTCGACTGCTAGCCAGTACGTTCGCCTTATCAACCAGCGTCACATGCTGTTTACGCGTGCTGGCAAATTGAAAGGCTAACCGCGCAATGCGAGCAATCTCTTCGCGTTGGTAGCGCATCGTATCGACCGCCATCTCTGAACTGAACGTCCGCGGTTGCCCAAAATAAATCCCACTCGTCAATTCTCGAAAGATAACAAAGTCAACCGGTGCCGCTAACTTCAACGGCGAAAAGTGTTGATCAACCGTGGTGATCCGTGTTGGGCGAATATTTGCAAATAAGTTTAACGCCTGACGTAAGGCGAGTAACCCCGCTTCGGGACGTTGCGGCGCCTGGTCCCATTTAGGACCACCGACCGCCGCTAATAACACGGCATCGCTGGCTTGGCAGGTCGCTAAAGTCGTTGCGGGTAACGGGGCACCGCATTGGTCGATTGCAATTCCACCAAACGGGACTTCCTGTAGTTGGTATTGGAATTGGTCCTGACTGACCGTCTTAAGTACTGCTAAGGCCGCAGTCATAATCTCTGGACCTACACCGTCACCGGCTAAGACCGCAATCTGCGCAACTGAAGCTGTTGTCATTACGCCACCCCCGTTTCAAAATTGGCCATCATCGTTCTCAAATCAGCATCACAGACAATATCGACTTGTTCAGCAATCCGCTTAAATTTCGTAAACACGGCCGCCACTTGTTGTGCGTCGATCTGGTAACCTAACTGCGCTAACTTGTGCATGACCGCGTGGGACCCAGACAGCTTACCGAGTGGTAACGTCGTCTCAGGTGCGCCAACACTAGCAGGGGTCAAAATTTCATAAGTCTGTGGATTTTTCAGCATGCCGTCTTGGTGAATACCAGATTCATGTGCGAAGGCGTTGGCCCCAATCACGGCTTTATTATGCGGAATCGGCATTTCAGCGACCTCACTGATTAATTGACTCGTCGCCCAGGTCTCGCTTAAGTTAATATGGTCGTCAACCTGATAATAATCATGACGGACGTGTAAAGCGGCTGCGACTTCTTCAAGTGCGGCATTACCAGCGCGTTCACCGATGCCGTTGATGGTGCCCTCGATTCGTGTCGCACCGTGTGCAATCGCGGCTAAACTATTGGCGACGGCTAAACCGAGATCATCGTGACAATGAACTGAAAAAGTGACTTCATTGAAACTTGCAACGTGTTGTTGTAAGAAATCGAACAATTGACCAAACTCAACGGGATTCGTATAACCGACCGTGTCCGGAATATTGATCACTGTGGCGCCCGCATCTATGGCCGTCTGAATCGCCGTCGCTAAGAAATCCGCTTCGGTGCGCGTGGCATCCTCGGGCGAAAATTCGACGATTTCAAAGAATTGACGCGCATAGCGGACCATTTCGTCAATCGTGGCTAACACTTGGGCCTTCGTCATATGTAATTTGGATTCACGATGAATCGGACTTGTCGCGATAAAGACGTGCACTTGACGGTGCCGAGCCGCTTGAGTGGCACTGACACAGGCATCGATGTCACCCCGTCGTGCGCGTGCCAAACCAGTAACCGTCGTCTGTTTGACTGCCTTTGAGACTTCCTGGACGGCTTCAAAGTCGGCCTCAGAAGCAATCGGAAACCCAGCTTCGATGCAGTCAACACCCCAGCGTTCAAGCTGTTGGGCAATTGCGACCTTCTGGGCGACACTGAAATTAACGCCAATCGTCTGCTCCCCATCTCGGAGCGTCGTATCAAAGAATTGAATCATTTTGCTCATAATAATCACCTTTCTATCGAACTAATCAGGAACAACGGACCAAAGAAAAAAGCACCCCATCGTGAAATGGGATGCTTGCTCGAGCCCCATTCCATAACGCAAATAGGACTCGACATAAATTGTCTGAGTCCTGCATCATAATAATAAGGCTAATAAGGTGGTCATCATGGTTACTGATTTAAGTTGCATTTTAGTCATCATCATGACCTCCCTTAAAATTTGTTGTGATTAATATAACATGTGATCTCATGTCATTTAATTTGTTTTCTAATTAAATTATAATATTAAGCGTCAAACCCCACGTTTTCCGGTTGTCTTGTGGCCAATTAACATTAATCCACAGAATTTTGACGAATGATATTAACTTGCACATCATTTAATTTTGTGCAAAAGATAACACCGTCAACCTAAAATACGGTTGACGGTGTTATCGGACTTATTTAGATTTAGCGCGTTTGGTTGCCCACATAGCGATACTGATTCATAAACGTCCGTGGCGTCTCCGCCCTCAGAATCGGATCACCAAAGCCGTGATGATTAATCGCATCCGGTAAGGTCTGCAGTTCAACCGCCAGTGCGTGATACTGTCCGGCCGGAGTCGCCTGGCCCTGATCCGGGTTGGCGGTGAAAATCACCATACCGTTGCGATCCGTGTTAAAAATTAGCTGACCGTGAGCTGCAACCAACCGGCCTGCCGGTTCAGACTGATGATCGATGACGTAGCAGTTGTCGTAACCCAATTGCCCCGTTTCATGACGCAACCGGTCCAGTTGATCCTGAATCACAGGCTGCTCACGAAAATCATAAGCTGGTGTTGGCACGTAGAAGACCCCCGTGGGAATTTTATCCGGGTCAGTATGCACTAACTTTGTCGAGTTAAGTTGCAATTGCTGCGAATTGATCAACGCCGTGCCACCATTCAAATTGAAATAAACGTGACAAGTCGGATCAAACAGTGTATCGGTGGTCGTCACCCCGTGGTAGGTGATTTGAACGGTATCATCCGCGGTCAACCGATAGCTGACTGTGACCTTCAAATCACCCGGAAACCCATCTTCAGCGGACAATAAGGTCGTCGTTAAGGTCACCGTATCCCCAGTGGGGTCGAAATGGCCGTCAAAATTGTGCGTTTGTAAACCATGGTCGCCACCGTGTAACAGGTGCTGACCATCGTTTGGTGGCAGTCGATAAGTCTGACCATGCAACTTGAACTGGGCATGACCGATGCGACCAGCCACCCGACCAATGGTTTTGCCGACTTGATATGGCGTCTTGAGATAGTCATCGAGTGTCTCAAAATGCCAAACGAGCGACTGGGGCTGGCCATCGACTGGCACGATAAAGTCATACCAGGTCGCGGCATAACTGAGCACCTGCAATTGGCTGTGGCGCGCATTTTCAATCGTATAGCGCCAGACGGTCTCGCCTTGATAGCTGCCAAACGGGACTTTTGAAATCGTACGCCTCACCCTCTCATTTTATGGTTGTTAGTTAGGCTTGTTGCAAGCTTTGGGTTTCCCCGTTGACTTGCACGTCAATTGGGTCGCCCGCAATCAACTTCAGACTCGTCCCATCGTGATCGACCGTGACTTCGATGATGCGGTCACGGAAGACTTGCCGGAAGGAATACTTGGTCCATTGCTTAGGTAAGAATGGCCGGTAACTTAATTGACCATCATGCACCCGCATGCCAGCAAAGCCTTGGACCATGGCAATCCAACCACCAGTCATGGAAGTGATGTGTAAGCCATCGACCGTATCGTTGTTATAGTTATCCAAGTCCAAACGGGCGGTCCGATTGTAGAATTCAACCGCCTTGTCTTCATAGTGCAAGTCCGCTGCGAGCACCGCGTGAATGGCTGGTGAAAGACTGGATTCGTGCACCGTCATTGGTTCATAGAAATCAAAGTTATGCTTCAATTGGTCATTTGAGAAATCGTCAATGAAGTCGTACATCACTTGTAGGACGTCGCCTTGCTTGATATATGGTGACCGTAAAATGTGATCCCATGACCAGTGCTGGTTGATTGGCAATTGGTCAGCTGGAATGGCTGAGACTGGTTCGAGGTCCTTATCCAAATAGCCATCATGTTGAACGAATATATCGAGATCTTTGTCATATGGTAAGTACATCCGGTCGACAATATCTTGCCACTTGGCCCGTTCTTCAGGGGTGACGTTTAAGGCTGCCGCTTGTTCATCATCCACTTGATCTAAGATTTCAAGCGTATACTTTAAGGTCCACTGTGCTAAATAGTTGGTGTTAAAGTTATTGTCCACGTTGTTTTCATATTCATCCGGGCCGGTAACCCCGTGAATCATGTACTGCTGGTTGCGTTTACTGAAGTGTACCCGGTCAGCCCAGAAACGTGAAATCTCGGTCAAGACTTTGCTACCTTCATGTAAGACGTAGGACGTATCGCCGGTGTAGCGCGTGTAATTGTAAATTGCAAACGCAATATCGCCGTTACGATGAATTTCTTCAAACGTGATTTCCCATTCATTATGGCATTCGATCCCGTTGAAGGTCACCATTGGGAAGAGTGCGCCCTTCAAACCTTGCTGTTGCGCATTATGGTAGGCACCATCTAATTGCTTGTACCGATACATCAACAGGTTCCGCGTCACTTCAGGCTTAGTGATGCCTAAGTAGACGGGCACTGCGAAGGCTTCCGTATCCCAGTAGGTCGCACCACCGTACTTTTCACCCGTGAATCCTTTTGGTCCAATGTTCAAACGTGGATCGTCGCCATAGTAAGTGCTGAACAATTCAAATAAGTTGAACCGCATCCCTTGTTGGGCGGCAGTGTCCCCTTCGATTTGAATATCAGATTGCTGCCACCGGTCAGCCCAGACCGTCTCATGGGCACTGAGTAAGTCGTCAAATGACTGGGTCTTGACCGTCTTCGTGAGACGTTCAAGGGCGGTCATGATGGCATCATCGATCGGATAATCACGTGAGGTCACGACTACGACCCGTTTTTCAAAACTAACGCTCGCGCCAGCATCTAAATCGCCGTAATAACGATCAATCGTGGCGGTATCCGTCACTTGAGCGGCTTTATGTGTTAATTCGGTCACATAACTAACTTGCATTCCTGATGTGAACTGCGGCGTACCAAAGTCATTAGGCGTCGTTTGGGCAATCAAGCGGTTGTCCGTTACTTGGTGGACATTCCAGAAGCGTTCGTCATAGTTGGCATCTTCATTTTTGACATCCGCGTCTAATGCCGAAGCAACTTTGATATTCACCGGTTGGTCACTCAAGTTTTCAAAGGTGACCTTTTGAACAGAGAGTTCCTTTTGAGCAACACTCAAGAAGCGTTCAAACGTGACCCGCACTGGTTGGCCATCTTGATTGACGACAAACGACCGCGTCAATGTCCCGTGTTGCATGTCCAAGTCGAGTTTGAAATCGCTGAAATCAGCTTGTGCTAAATCGATCTTCGTGCCATTGATTTTGAAGTTGATTTTGATGAAGTTGACGGCATTGATGACCTTACCAAAATACTCTGGATAGCCATTCTTCCACCAGCCGACCCGGGTCTTATCTGGATACCAGACACCACCAAGGTAAATTCCTGGTAACGTGTCACCGGAATAGTCTTCTTCAAAGAAGCCCCGCATCCCCATGTAGCCGTTACCTAAACTAGTCATTGATTCTTGGAGGCGTTTGTCTTCCGGCTTGAAATCTGTCGTCAGTACGTGCCAAGGATTAACGTCAAAAATTCGTTTCATGATTGTTTGTCCCCCTAATTTTTGTAAGTTTCTTTAATCATGCCGACTGAAGCGGCACCGATTGCTAAAATAATTCCGGCAAAGATAAACATGTTGGCTTGCGAATTACCGAATAATGGGTAAAGTGCAAAGCTCAAGAGTGACGCCACGATTTGTGGTAAACAAATTGACCCATTGAATAGTCCTAAATAAGTGCCCATGTGTTCACCAGATAAGGCGTTGGTTACCATCGTTAATGGATAAGTGTTCATTGAAGCCCAAGCCATCCCCACTAAGACGAATGAAACGATCAAAGCGTATTGGCTGTGGATGAAGAAGATTGATAAGAACCCAACGGCCCCAAGCAATAAACTAATGGCGTAACCAGCCTTGTGATGTTTGTTTGGCACCTTAGCTAACACGTATGACCATACAACGGCCGCAACGGATTGAACTGCGGATAAAATACCGTACCAGTTCCCAGCAGCTTGGTAGCCCGCTGAACTGGCGTTAGTCGTGTTCCAAACGTTGGCTGCCATGGCACCAGTTGAGTAAGTCCAGAGATATTGGAATGCCATCCAGCAGAAGAATTGTACTAAGGCCACTAACCAGAAGACTTTTGGCGCCTTCTTTAATAAGGACAACCAGTTACCACCAGATTTATTAGCGCTTTCATCAATGCCGTGATATTTGGCATAAGTGACTGGATCATATTCCCGTACGCGGGCAATCGTGACAATCGTTGAAACGACTAAGATGGCCGCGCCAATGTAGAATGACCAGATGACGGAATTTGGAATAATCCCCTTAGCTGCCGTATTGGCAACCCCAAATAATGTCAGTAAGAATGGGAAGATGGCCGCAATCACTGCCCCGGTATTCAGTAAGAAACTCTGAATTCCATAGGCGTAACTCTTTTGGTCATCATTAACCATGTCACCAACCATCATTTTGAACGGTTGCATCGCCACGTTTGATGATAAATCTAGAAAAGCCACGGTGATTGCACCGAATAACAAGGCCGCCATGGAAGCGTAACCAAATCCAAACGAACCAGAGTTAGGTAGTAGTAACATCACGATGGCTGCCACCACTGTCCCTAAAATCAAGTACGGTAAGCGCCGTCCGCCTAACCGTGGTGCCCAAGTCCGATCAGATAAACTCCCAATAATCGGTTGAACGATCAATCCAGCTAATGGCGGTAAAATGAAGAACCACCCTAAGTTGTTTGGATCCGCACCCAACGTTTGAAAAATTCGGCTCATTTGTGAGCTTTGCAATGTAAATGCCATTTGAACGCCAAGGAATCCCAGACTCATCATCCAGATTTTACTCGATGAAAGTTTTGGAAGCCCGGCCGTTGTTTTAGCTGTCTCTTTCACAATAATGCCTCCCAAAAAATAATGTGATTGCTTAATACCATGTTTGTATTGTAAAACCGCTTTCAAAATAATGCAAGCGGTTGCGTAAAATTGCATGGTAGCGTTTTAATCACTGACATGACTGAATAATGCCACTGTAACCCAGTGATTACGGGTGTTTATCTGAATTAACGTCCGGCTGACATTCATAAAAAATTCACAAAAAAATCATATAAAGGTCAATAGTTTTGCACGTTATTGCGTGAAACGTTTGCACTTGATTGAGACCTCTTTTGCACGTTATTCCGTTGCCACGGTGTGCATGATGATTATTTTGCTCACCAAAAAAACGTCCGCCCGAGCCACAGCCCAAACGCACGTTTCAATCCATTTCTATATTCTAATCAGCATTTGCAATCTTCGCAAAGCCATCTTGTAAATCCGTATTCGCAGAACTCGTAAAGTTATACGTGGTGCTCGTATCTTGTGACACCAGCACATCCGGTGATCCATCGTGGAAGACATATAAGTAAATGATCACCTGGGTGCCATGCTGATAAGCTGCGGCGGCCACAACTTGATAAGTGGCATCCGTATTAGCTTTAGTCGTCCAGGTCAACTTGACAGCATCACCATTAACGGTAATTTTATCTTGATAATTATTGTCACGAATATCGGTTGGCAAGTCTAACCCATCAACCGAGACGCTTTGGCCATCATAAGTTCCTGCATACGATTGATTCATGGTATCCTGCCACGTCGACATAAACGAGGACAATTCACTCATCTTGGCCGTCGACCATTTCGCCGCAGTTTTCGTGCTCGAGCTCGATGATGACGAGGACTTCGCAGCTGTTGACGAGCTGGACGTTGTCGTGGTAGTCGAATCCGTGTTGGCACTGTTGTGACTGAACCAGTAGTAGCCACCACCAACCAGCACAATGACAACGAGGGCCGACAAGAGCGCTGGCAGGCCACGATGCGGTGGCCGTGGCGCTTGCTGGGCGTGTTGCGCCGAGCGCGTGGTAGGCGTCACTGTGTCATCAGTTGTGTTGTCGGCCCCGGTCGCTGAATCCGACTGAGCAGATCTAGTCGTGTAATTGGCTCCTGCCGCAACGTCAGACTGAGCCGCTCCAGTCGTTTGATTATCGACACCATCTGCTGCTGAATGGGTGTCCGCACGGGTTGCTGCGTTCCCACTGGTTGCGTGAGTATTTGCCGAGTTAGCCGCTGAACGTGGGGCTGTACTCGACGAGGTTGGCAAAATCAGACGTGCCCCGCAGTTTTCGCAGAACAAGGCGTCCAAGTCATTCTTTTTCCCACAATTTGGGCAATACATAGCTTCTCCTCCAATATTACGGTTGTTCTCCATTGCGTAATCATTGCCACGATTGCGCATCTATCAGTTTACCATGAAACCTGATCTAGCTGGGGCTCGCCGCTCAAGTCATGTCAAGCGCGGTCTGACCAGACTTGTTGCAAAAACACGCCAGTACTCGATTTGCATGGCGACAATAGACGCTGCTGGTCAACTTATAACTCAGTATTCTCCGGCGTTGCCAAGAATCGTAAGCCTTTCGGGAAGAAGTTCTTGACCGTCTTGCCAACGATTTTGCCGTAACCAACAGGCAGGCCGTCACAAACTAGCACGTGAAAACCGGTCTCCACACTAGAAGTTAAGTCAAACGTTTCACCGTGAACATATTGCCGCCACTGGTCCCTACTGATGGAGACGGTCGTCAGACCAAGTCCATCGCTAGCAAGCGCTAAGGCGTAGCCCGGTTCGAAGCGATTTTTCTTGAAGGTCCCGAGTAAAATTCCGGGACGAAAGACCTTAACTTTCCGCAGAACGGGCATTAATTCCGGCACACCGTAAAGTTGATCACCATGTGCTTGCAAAACTAAGCCTGATAAACTAGTTAAACCCTGTTGGTGTTCGAATGCTTGCCACAATTGACGTTGCGGCGCACTCAACTGTTCACGAACCACTTTTTTGGCTTTGACCGTGTCGGTGCCGCGATAATGCAACTTGGCGATAAAATGGCCCTCGCCACGCATCAAGTGTGGGAATAACCGGGCAGCTTTGGCTAACTCTGGATTGCCATCGGCCCATTCCGGACGCGCATCCGCAATGCCAGCGGTTTTGGGCAGAGCTTCCAGTTCGAATTCTGGGTAGGTCGCCAACAGCCAAGCCATCATTTGCTCGTCTTCTTCCGGCGCAAACGTACAGGTCGAATAAATCAAATGGCCACCGGGCTTCAGCATCTTGACCGCCTCAGTCAAAATCTCACGCTGACGAGTCGCACATTCGGCTGGATAGTCGGGTGTCCAATATTGGACGGCATCGTGATCCTTACGAAACATCCCTTCACCAGAACACGGCGCGTCGACTAAAATGCGGTCAAAAAATCCGGGGAGCTCCTTTGCAAGTGCTGCAGGTGTTGCGTTAGTAATCACGGTATTACGGGCGCCGTAACGTTCAACGTTATCGCCCAGCGCCGTCACCCGTTTTGGATTGATCTCATTAGTGACTAATAAGCCGGTTTGTTGTAAATAGCTGAGTAAGTGAGTCGTTTTGCCACCTGGCGCAGCGCATAGATCGAGTACCCGTTCACCCAATTCTGGTTTGGCGAACTCACCGACTGTCATGGCACTCGGCTCCTGACTATAGACTGCCCCGGCTAAATGTTCCAACGCGTTGCCGTTGACCTTGCCGTAATAACCAATCGGGCTGTAAGCAATCGGTGCGTCCATCTTGGCGTGCATGGTGGCAGTCGTCGCCTTATTGGGGTTGACTCGAAATCCCTTTTCCACGGGCCCATCGAAAGCCGCTAAAAAGGCGGGCGCTTCGTCACCCAATAAGTCTTGATATTTTTGAATAAACGCTGCTGGTAATTGCAACAGATTCTCCTCCTTACGCGATAAATCATCCTCAACTAGATTACCACATTTCACCAGTCCTGTAAGGTGGCAAAGATTCGCATTCGAGCGATATTTATGCTAAATTAAACTAATTAACCACCGGAAGATATGGGAGATGTTTGTCAAAATGGAAAGAAAACTAATTGCGTTAGACTTAGATGGCACCACACTCAATGCTGAATCCAAACTCAATTCAGCGACGATCCACACCATGCAGCGCTTACAAGCAGCGGGCCACGTTGTCAGTATCATCACTGGTCGCTCATATCAAGGCTCTCAGTCGATTTACGATGAGCTCCATCTCACGAGCCCAATGATTAATTTCAATGGTTCTCTTGGCCACCTACCCCACCAAGAATGGCCGTTAGAATATCAGTTCACCATTAATAAAGCCATCGTGCTCGCATTGGTCAAATATCGTGAACACTTGGGCATCAATGAAATTATTGCTGAAAATAAGACCAGTACGATGACAGCCGGGCAAGACTTGATTGCTGGCCAATTCTTTCCAGAAATTGCGGATAGTCCTCGTTTGACACCCGCCACACTGACCCGCAATCCAAATTCATTGGTACTGTTGGTTCAACTCGACCGACGTGATGCAATTATTGACTGGATCACCGACCGGTTTGGTGACCAAGTCGATGTCGGTGTTTGGGGTGGTCCGAATGCGATCTTAGAGATTACCTCCAAGGGCGTTCATAAAGCCAAGGGCGTCGCCTACTTAGCGGACCACTTGCAAATTGCCCGTCGCAATATTATTGCCTTTGGTGATGAACACAACGACTTAGAAATGCTCCAATACGCTGGCCTGGGGGTCGCAATGGCCAATGGGACCGACAAAATCAAGGCGACCGCGGATGATATCACACCGTATGATAACGACCAAAATGGCGTCGCACGGTATTTGAATGACTACTTTGAACTAGCCGAATAAATCCCTGTAGCTGAATAATGACGGTTAACTTGTACCGATCAATGCACCACGACCGACGCCACAATATTACTGGTGTCTCTGTCAGTCTTCAGGATGGGTTACCATCCGGCCAGGCTTGACGGCTCTCAGCTGACCGGTAATCCCCCAGCTGCAGGCAGGACTTGGCAAGGACTTGTATCGGCCATTTAATCACCCGCTTTGTTGACTACCAATGCGAAGTAATCCAAAAAATCGGCGTTTCGAGCCTACATACTCGAAACGCCGATTTTATGTTTTCATTCACTGATTACTAATCACAAATACTAATCTTCTTGTTCCTCAACGACCGACTTATCTACGTGCGCACTGGACTTCGCAGTAGTCGTCGTTTGGCGCTGTTTGCCAGCGAGGTATGAATGGCGCATGCCATAACAGAAGTAGATCACCAGGCCCAGGATGAACCAGATACCCGCGTACAACTTAGCCTGAATATCGAGACCCATGAACACGAACAGTGCCCCCAAGAAGGCCACGGCTGGTAGGACTGGGTAGAAAGGCATTTTGAAGGCTGGTTCAGGAATGTCGACCCCTTCACGCCGCCGCAGTGCATAGATACCTAACGAAACGAACATGAAGGCAATCAACGTCCCCGCGGAAATCAATTGGGCTAAGAACGCAAATGGACAAAAGGCCCCAATGATGATTGCCACGATTGTCAACACGAGTAGCGCGTTGTTCGGTTGATTGTGCTTTAATTTACCCAACCACTTTGGCAACATGCCATCGCGGCCGAAAGAATAAATCAACCGTGAACCAGCTAACGTCATCCCAATCAAGGCGGTGAACATCCCTAAGACGGCAATCGCCTGAATGACACTTGCCACGATTGGATGGCCGGCGTGCCGCAATGCCCAGCCAACCGGTTCCGCATTATTGGCATAAGAAGAATACTTGAACATACCGACTAAGACCAACGCAACGGCCACAAACAGCACCACCGCAATGACCAGTGAGCCGAGAATCCCACGAGGCATCGTTTTGCCCGGATTCTTCGCTTCAGCTGAGTTGGCCGCAATCGAATCAAACCCAATGTAGGCCAAGAAAATCATTGAGACACCGGCGTAAATCCCTTGCCAGCCACCAAACGCGCTACCATCCGCGTTTAAATGATACTTCGGAATAAACGGGACGTAATTTTGCCAATGAATCGCCGTCGCACCAACCACGATGAAGGTCAATACGGCTAGGACTTTCAGGACAACGAGGACGTTTTCCACGCGGGATGCCTTGCTGACACCGCGAGACAGTAACAGTGAAACCAACGCAATCACCAGCACGGCAATCAAATCGACCACCCCACCGTTCGTGCCAAAGGTGTTCGATAAGGCGTTCGGGAGCTTTAATCCTAGCGGCGTCAAGAGACCCCGCAAATTGGCAGAGAGCCCGGAACCAACGAAGGCCAGCGCAATGAAATATTCCGCTAACAACGCCCAACCGGCGATCCAACCGAAGAATTCACCGAACATGACGTTGATCCAGGAATAGGCTGAACCAGCAAACGGCATCGCTGCCGCCATTTCAGCGTAGGCAAAAGCAACTAGCCCGGCAACGATGGCCGCCACGATAAATGAAAAGACCACCGCGGGGCCCGCATGTTCCGCCGCCACGACGCCAGGTAAAGTGAAGATTGACGTGGAAACAATCGTCCCGACCCCGAGGGCTAAGAAATCCTTGACCGTTAATACCCGAGCTAAATGGGAATCCTTATCCTCATAAATACTGGGGTCTTCTTTTAGTGTTAACCGTTTGAATAAGCGTTGCATCTAATTCCTCCTAAAATTAACCGTTACCAGCCCATTTTTCCTTGTGGCCGGTGAACGCGTCCCTGTTCCGCCGCAGTCATCGCGTCGTCGATGGCGGCTAGCGCTGTATCGAGCTGGTCCTTCGTAATGACTAGCGGTGGTTGGAACCGTAAAATGTTACCTTTGAGCGTAATCATGACGACACCCCGCTCAAACGCGGCGTAAATGACATCACTTGCAAATTCTGGGTCTGGCTGCTGACTAGCTTGATCAGTGACTAACTCGATGCCACCATTCAACCCATACATCCGCACTTGACCGATCTTGGGGTGCCGCGTTTGTAAGTCTAAAAACTGGCTTTCCGCGTAACGACCCAAACGTGCGGACCGTTCAACCAATTCTTCATCAGCCAGCACATCGAGCGTCGCTAACGCAGCCGCACAGCAGACTGGATTAGCCGCGGTGGTAAAGACGTGGGCCGGTGCACCGAGGCTTTCCATGATCTCCCGCCGCCCAATCACGGCGCTCAGTGGCATGCCTGAAGCAATCGACTTACCGACAGACATCAGGTCCGGGCGAATACCAGGAAAGTTTTGAATACTCCACATTTTGCCCGTTCGCCCCATGCCCTGATTGACTTCATCAACGGCAAATAAAATGCCGTGTTGATGGCAAAAATCATAAACGAGTTGAACGTATTCCTCAGGTGCTTGGCGAATCCCGCCATCACCTTGAATCGGTTCAATCAAGACGCAGGCCGTCTCATCAGCTGGTAAATAGGATTCAAACGGCGCTTTGAACGCTTCAAAGTACCGCAGTGCTAACTGATGATCCGTCTCATGCGGCAGTCGACGGTAAGTATCTGGATATGGCACGTGCACGACTCCAGGTAATAGTGGCCCCATGTGACGCGTCATGTTGAGGCTGACGCCCGACAAAGACATCGAGCCATAAGTTGAGCCATGGTAAGCATCCGTATAGGCCACTATGTATTGACGCTTGGTGTAGCCCCGGGCGAATTTGATGATGGCGTCATTGGCATCCGACCCGGAATTACCGAAAATCACTTCATTATCAGTTCCCGGAGCCAACTTGGCTAACCGTTCCGCTAACTGTTGTTCCGGCTGGTGGTGAAAATATGCCGGCGTATAATGAATTAACTTAGCAGCCTGATCCTGAATGGCTTTGACCACTCGCGGATGCGTATGACCGACATTGATGGCCGAGGCACTTGCCAATAAATCAATATATTGATTGCCGTCAACATCGGTGAGCAGCGCACCGTGCGCGTGGTCGATTACTAAGTCATAATAATTGATACGTGCGGCCGTCGCCATATAATGGTCTTCACGTTCAATCAGCTGTTGGTCCAAACGGTGGTTATTACTAATCATCTGCAAGCCCCCATTTATTTAATAAGACCCATTTTAATCATACTTTAATATTTATGCAAGTGCAGTTAGCCCTTTAATCCACGGCATAAACTCGTCTTTTCCCGGTGTCACGCGCCTTTTAAGCGTCATCATTTTTTTGATTAATAAGAATAAAATTAACAAATTCTACACCATCTACTGCGATTTCAAGTGACGACATCAATCTGATGATAATGCGTTCCTTCAGCTTCACGTTGAACGCCCTGGCCCTCAGATTGTGGTTCCGCCTGCTACGGCTCACAGCGGACTGGCACTGCCGAATTATCATCCACGACGGGCGCAATGAAAAAAGCACCGCTAAGTTTGGGACAGGACCTATCCTAAGCTTAGCGGTGCAACTCAAATCTGTGCGCGGTTGCTGCGCCAACTAACGATCAATTACAATTTAAGCCGTGAGAGCTCATCCATCATTGCTGAGCGTCGCGGATATTGTTGCTGCCAATCATGGACGATCGTCTGCACGGTTGATTTACCATCCGGGTAATCGAGCATCCGTTTCAATATGCGGACTAATTGTTGATACTTTCGCCGAGTTCCGGTAGTCGTAGCCATCTTCCGCACTTCATGATCATATTTGGCTAATAGCTGATTTGAAAAATGTGGTTTCAATAAAGACTCATAGGTCTGTAAATCCCAGAGTCCGTCCGCAGCCACGACCGCTTTTAATAGCCGGTCCAATAGCTTTTCTTGCATGTACAGTGGTTTCAAATCAACATTGGAATCCTTTGCTATCGCCGTCAACAGTTGCTCGCGAACCGCTGGCCAATCCTTGGTCGGGTAACTCTGCTTCAACTCTGAAAATAGCGCCTCATCCGCTGGCGCATATTCAGTCAGCAATTGCCATAATTCCTGTCGATACAATTGTTGTTCACCTAATTGCTGATAAACATCCTTTAGTTGACGACTAAATTCCGCTAACATCCTTCGATTGTCCGTGACCAAGGTTTTGCCATCTTTTAGCAACTGGACCGCGTGCGCCACATCGTGATGTTGAAGGCAGAACTGGCTATAAAACAGGCGGACTTGCGGTGTCGCCAAATTAGCCTCGCAAAATTCAATCACTTGCTTATCAGGCACATGCGCCTCAGTCATCATTTGTAAATAGTGCTTTAGCCATTTTTTAGTCTGCCAGTCATAATCCCAGGAATCCGGGTGCTTTTGTACCGCACGAAACCGTTTAGCAGTATACGCCAGCTTCGCGTCAATAAACGTCGACGTCTTGAAATACGTGAATAATAAATCATCAAGCGTATCTTCAATGATATTCAACGGTTTCGCTAATTGTTTACATAACCAATCAAACACCTGCTGCTGCACATCCGCGTCGGCTTTTGTCAAGACAGCTTCCCACAAGTCGACACTAGCATTCACGATCATCATTGTCTCACCATCGGAATCATCAATGTCAACGTGGTCGATTTTAAGCATCAGATGCGCCAAGATTTGAAATACCAAACCATACTCGCCCTGATCGACCAACGGCTGTACCTCTTCGTTTAGGAAAGTCAAGGTCTCATCACCGAAATCTGTCGCCGCACCATAATCGATAAAACCACCGGCACCCGCGTTACTATCAAATAAATCGTCAACACTCGCGAGATAGTTAGGTAAATCTGTCACGACATTAGTCTCACCTATGACCGTCCGGAACATCTTGAGCAGATGATTGTCATGGGCCAACACCACACTCAAAAAGTCCCGGACTTGCCGATCAGTCGCCCGCTCAACCAGCTTAGTGGCAGTCTGTTCACGATTGTCGTTATCAATTGGTGCTTTAGAAACTTGATGTTGACTGGCAGGTTTATCGGCCACCGTCGCTTGGTACAAAACGGCCGCCATGTGCTTGCAGTAAGGATGACTATTGGCATACGGACACTCACACGTGCCATCCTGAAAGTCACCATTAGTGAGATCAATCAATACGCAATAGTCCTGCGTGCCCGTAACCGTTGCCGTAATTTGTGTTTCGGTCTGCTTTAAATCAGTCACATACCCCTTTGAATAATAATCGTACCCACGTTCAGCGATTGCCGTTGGAAAGTAGTCTTCCCAATCCATATTGTCACTTCCGTTAACTTGTTTATCCTTACCATACTATGGTATAGCGGATTGAACAAGACCCGCAAGCATTTTCTCACAAGATAATGCATTACCAACCCCAGCTAGCATGCGCCGTGCCACAACTTATCAAGATGTGGCTGACTGATACTAAGCTTTAAATATCAAATTAAGGGTGTCTGATAATTGATGAAGTTCTTTGCTTGATGGAAATTCATTTGTTTGCAAGTAATATCTGATCATCCCTAACATCATGCCACCAATGACATTAAGTTCCAAATCCGACTCCGAATGCTTGAAAGCGGCCTGTAAATGCTGACCCAAAATATCCTTAAGACCATCCATTAGTTGCATCTTAGCTTGTGGGATGGTCATTATCGCATGTATTGGTCTGTTCCAACACAGCAGTAATTGTCTAAGTTCAGGTTCCAATTTACTAATTGCGCGACTTAAGACAATGCCCTAATCTATGAGTGCTCGTTTCTTTTTCAATGTCGCATCAAGCCACGTTAGAATGTCTTGTAATATGGCATCCGTCAGTGCAAATTTGTCCTCATAATGTAAATAGAACGTTTTACGACTAATCATCGATCTGAGTGCGATGTCCTTGACCGTAACGTTGTCAAATCCATTCTCTATTACTAGGTCAACAAATAATTTGGTGATCACATCGTCAGTCTTTTTCATCCTAAAATCCGTCATATCGATTCCTCCATTACCAGTTTTGCCAATTCTGTAACCTTATGGCTCATATTGCTGCCATTTGTCCCCTTATGACACAAATCATATTAATTTGGCCATGTTTTTCCTTTCAAAATTAATATAAACTACTCGTAGCATAAAGAAGGGGGTCGTGAAAATGTTCAATGTGTTTAAGCGAAAAAGTATCTGGATCAGCATGTTAGTCGCTGCTGTACTAATTGGATTATTTGCCTTCGCGCAAGTTGGTGCTAGGAGCACAGTCAAGGTTCGTCATTTACCATTAGCGTTAGTCGTAACCGATAACGGAAAAGATGCTAAGAATGTTGTAAAGAAATTACGGAAAGAGAGTCATCAGAAAAGCGCTGAAATTAAATGGGTCAATGTCACCCACACGAGCGAACTCACTAAAGGCTTTGCATCCGGAAAATACTACGGGGCGGTTGTCATTCATTCGGGATTTACTCAAGCTATCAATCAACAAACAGACTATTTAAAGGGCAAAATCATCACTCAGAAGCTCGCTGCCCTGGTAGTTAAAACGCCAATGGTTGCTGAGACAGCACCATTCCAACAACAAAAGGCCTTGGCAAATTCATTGACCAAGAAGGCCCCCGAACAAGCAAAAATCTCTTTATACGTCAGTCAAGGCAGTAATATGACCGTTGCAAATATTTTAACTACTGCACTTCCAAAGATGACTGACCACCTAAACCAGAAGATTTCTAACGAATATATCACCGTTGCAAATAAGTCAGGACTAACACTCTCTCCTCAGGACTGGTCTAAATTGCAAACACCAATTCACACAACACTTATCAAACGCAATAAGGTTTCAACTAAGGAAATAAGTGGTATGGCGCCATTCTTAGTAACCATCTTCTGTTGGCTCGGTAGTCTTATTGCTAGTTTACTGAACTGGCGAGACCATAGTAAGAATGAGCAAAAACGTACGGATGGCCGCCTCTCATTAACTAGCGTCACAAGTCAATTGATTTCGGGTGTCGCAATTGTCATTGCGATTGCTGTATCAGTATACTTCTTCACAAAAGTTTGCTATTCTGTGCCAATTCATGATCCAAAACAATTCCTACTAATGATTGGTGGTATCTCATTTGTTTTCTATCTACTGCAGTCAGCTGTACTCGATTTACTTGGACTAAAAGGATGGCCATTACTGCTTATTATCTGGATCGGTTCCATGGCAGTCATCACTTTCATTCCGCAAATGCTGAGTCCCTTCTATCATAATTACGTTTATGATATTACCCCAATTCGATTTGCCTATGATCTTCTTCTTAATCAAATGTATATTACAGATGCATCAATCACCGGATCTTCAATGTTGAGCTTGCTGTACATTGGAATAGCTTCAATTATTGCCATGTATGCATCCACCCTCATTAAGAAGCGGAAAAAAGACAGCTTAGCATAAAAGGCGATTTACACTTCTTTAAACCTCCTGAACTCAGCGAAAAACGAATTTATGAATAGTGGTTAAATCAGGTTGTGTGTCCAGCATATCCCTGATTTGCCATTATTTGAGTTAATAAGCGGCAATTTGTCCGCTCAGAAAAACTTTTTAAGAAAGGCGCTGACGAAAATGATGTGAGAACGATATCAACTAATTAATGCTAAATTGGTCAAGCATTTGGAAATCTGGGTCATGACTTCTCACGTCAACATTTTAATAATTGCTCTAGCAAATTATTACCGGTTATTAATGCAATTTGGCGTGGTGTTACACGCAATCTGCCATTACAGTTCGATTGGCGTTATTGTTAGTTTTCCGATACCGCTTTGTATGAAACTACGCAACTCCATGGCCAAAATTTTTGATGGCGACGGCAATATTGGTTAGAATCGCACAAGAGAAATGCCCTTTTACGGCTCCTGTCAGTATCAGCCGCTGGGGCTTAAATTATGAAATAATACCAGCTTCAGTATGTGATATAACAGCCGCACCAGAGCTACTAGCAATTGTGTTGACTGATGTGGGTAATGTTGTATGCCATTACAGCGCGTGATAGCTAAAAATGCAATTCAATTTTGGACATGTCATCGTTCTAAGATGAAAGATGCCTAACAACATCACAAACGCAACACCGTCCGACAAACAATCAAAAAGCTTTAGCACAATAATAACAGTCCAGTATCGCGAACAATCTCGGATTTAGTATGGCTGAATTCCAGACGATACTTGGGCTGTTATTTTAGTGTATACCTAGAATTCTTAGACTCTATTACGAACTAGTGCCACAAGAATTGAAGCTTTATATTAATCCTTTGCCATCCTTCTATGTCCTACAATTCCTAAGAGCGCGACGAAGATCATTAACAATCCGCAAAAGACAAAGATACCATTAACTGAAATTTTAGTGACAATGAGCGGTGATAGTGCTATCCCAGCTAATTGTGCGATAGAATTAACGGTTACAGTGATCCCTGATAAACGACTAGCCTTTTCTTTGTCAATTAATTTTTGCTTTTTCAACTCAGCCGCCATTATAATTCCAGGAGACAAGATACCGGCTAACGTCACTATTAAAAGCAGCGAGGTTAAGCTTTTTACAAATACGACAAGACTAATTAAAATACCAAAGCAGAACATGCTGATCAAACATATATTCAATAACTTATACTTTTTATCCAATTTAAGAACACTTAATGCACCCAATGTACCGCCAACTCCCATTAATGTAACGAAAACAGCCTGTACATATGATTTGTGTGTGAATGTTCGAATCAAGATACCTGAGCTTGTATCAATGGCATTTAGTGCAAATAAGAAGGTAAAGACGATAACGAAAACGTAGCCTAATTCTTTATTTCTGACTATTTCCTTCACGACTTCCAGTTTAATTGATTTTTTAATCGTTTCGCCTTTGACATTGTTAATGTCCTTGCCAGTGTGTACATTTAAAAGGACAAAAGAAAGAAGAAAGAGAATAACAGCTAAAGAGAATAGTCTGGTTATCCCTAAGAAAAATGATATTCCAGCAGCCATTGCTGGACCAAGAATTTTGATAATATCCTCCAACATATAATAAATCCCTAAGAGGTTAAAATTTTGGGTGTGGTCTTTCTGTGGCAAATTTCTAATTATTCCAATCATTCCTGGTTCTTCTACGGATAAAGCTGAATTTAATAGAATGACCATGAACAATAAAACCCCACTATTTTTCTGAAAGCAACAAACAATTGCGATAATACCCGCAAATAGACGTGCACCTCTCACAAAGTAAATCCGATTACCAATTGTATCCAACAGAGATCCGATGAAACTTGGTAAAACTATTCTTGGTACCAAAGCAGCTGCATATAACACTGAAACGCCAGCAATATTCGCATTATACTTAAAAATGATTATCATTTGTATTCCTAAGGTGATACACCATGTGGCAACACCACTGCAAATCTGTGAGACAATTATTTTGATTGCATCTCTGCTCCCCATTAGCTTCATTAGACACCGCCTTTTTAATAATTACTGATATGTTTTTGAGAAGAGAGCATATAGGAAACCTGTTTCAAAAAAGGCTAGTGCCCATTTAATGCACTAGCCCGATCGAACACAAAATAGGAGAGGCTCAGTCGTTATTTCAATCATCAAACCGTTAACAATTTCCACATGACTAGGTTTCTGAGAGTGGTTATTCTCTCTTATTGGTTGACATGCATAAATATCATCCGCCGCTGAAGATAGAACAATTAATTGAATGGTTAAATTCTAAGTTCACTAACTCTAAAGCGCAACTCAAAGCTCATATTTTTCAATCGATTCAAACGATTTACTTTTATAGTTTGTTTTTTCATTATACTTAAAAGTAAATTGGAACTTATTCATCATCATCTCGACCGGCTTGATAATTTTTTCTATATATCTGGAAGACTACGCTCAGAAAAGGAGACAAATAATTCCGCTCGCCGAAGCTGTCGTAGGAAGTATTTGCCTCTTTTGCAAATATATCAAATATGTTAAATATATTAAAACCCGATTTATCCAAGCCAAAAAGCAACTCAGACCTGCCTAAATTGTTAACAAAAGTCCTGAGGCTCCTATCGCCAAAACGATAAGAATCTCAGGACTTTGTTTTTATCTGCTTGATGAAAACACAACTACGAAACGCCACTTAGCTTTGTAGGCTGTTATAAAACAACGCATACAAATCTCGTGTTTCACTTGTAAAGCATGAACCAAATTCTATGAATAAACCAGAATTATACAAAAAAGCTTAATTGGCGCTCAAATCCGGCTGATGACGCACGCTTCAGCGGTTCACTAATCGATATAAATCAGTCGAATGATTTACATCGCTGAATCTTTTTAGTAATACTGCTTGGTCATTGGCAAGCACCCCAACTGCTGATAAACAGACACTAACGCGTTCAAGAGCCGACAAGCCACCAGCATCACAACTCGCACGTTTCCAGATGATTCACGCTCGACGTCGCAGTTCACCTGCAACCAACACACCAATCATGACCGTCGACTCAACCACCAACACCCACTACCAATCAAGGCCATTGCTAACAATAACCACAGGCTCTCCCAGTTCACAGCACTAGTTAATGTTGCTGGACTTGCGGGCCCTGCCAGTGGACGAATTGCGGCGCGTACCACGGTTGACGCTTGCAGCCAACTCAGGCCGCCACAGGTCACCCCGACTACGATGACACTGATTCGGTGACCAACGCTTCGCTCGCCACCGTTACTTATTTGTCTCATCTGCCTCACACCCTCACTTAGTTCATATTCATTTTGTGAGTCTGAGGATAGCATCTTGATTGTATTTGTGCGAGCTTAACGCTTACTTAGTCCTGACGCTAAACTTACCTACCGATTGAAACAAATCGTGGTGCCCCGTGTCATTACAGGTTGCTGCGGGGCTGCTTGAACTGCGGCCTGCCCAGGACCGACCGTCTGAGCGGCAAGTGCAACAAACGCTGCCTGCTGCTCAGGGGCAAGTGCCGCCGAGTGAATGCCACTCCAGTGTTGCGCTTTAAACACATACCACTGCGCCGAACGTAACGGCAAGGGGTGCTGTTGCAAATCACCATAATGCGTTTTGAATGTGGCTTGACGAGTCAGGACTGGCGCCGGCAACCAGACCCACCGTGTCATCGCTTGTCCCATCTAACCACCGTCCTTTCAATCTTGTTAACGCTATTATAGCATAGGTCAATCTGTGACCACCGTCGAAATTTAACCCACTCGGACGACTGCAGCCTTGCGACGACCTGCTTATCAGCACTGAGTTACCCCGGGTGTTTTGAGGCTTGGGCTTGATGCCATTTGGCCATAGCCAACCGCGCGATTGGTTGCGCTAACGCCACTTCAACATAGAATGAAGTTCAAAAATTACGTGACCACTTATAAAAGAATTGTTGCACTGGTAACCAGCTGATGGTGCGCGTCCCAATCCAGCTGGCGACGACCGTCAAGATGATCAACATCGTAAAAACATTCACCAGGCAATTAACAATCATATTGGCCCGAAAAGAATTATCCCGTGCTAATAATTTCCGGGTCACTTGGTCTGCCAGACGGTGCGTTACTAGCACCAGCGCAGCCACTACAACCCAAATCATTGGGAGGACGGTCAGTGTCTGTTGCTAGATCCGCTAGCTAAATTCCACTTCAAAACACGTGACTAATGGCGCAATCACATTGACTGAAATCACCGAAATAATCAAAATAAACCAACTAAACTCGACCCGATTGCATGGCAGCTTCAAACTAAATGCCATTTTTAATTCCCTCGTGCGTCCCAAAAATTAGTGATTGACTTTGTCATAACGATTTTTGGCCGAAAAAAAGCGCAAAGCCACCGACAAGTGTGCTTTACGCTGAACCATTATACGCAGTAAATACCGTTAAAAAATATCGCATATTTTCAAATTAAATGTCAGTCTTTTTTACACCGCCGCATCATTTACGCCGGTCGGCTTTCTCAATCCGCTTGACCTGTTTTTGCAAGTGATCGACCTTTTGCGTCAACGTATCGATTTTGACTAACAATTGGCGTAATTCGTCTTCGTTGGGATCCGCTTCAGGTTCAACATTTTGACTGGCTTGTTGGGTGAAGAAGTCCGTGATCGTACTGGTCAACAAACCAATAAACCCAATCCCACCAAACATCAGACCGACCGCAATCACCTTTCCGACGGCAGTATGCGGCGTATCATCACCGTAGCCGACCGTCGTTGCCGTCGTAATCGCCCACCACAATGAATCCGACAAACTCTGGTGCTCAAAGACCGAGAATAGTAGCGCGCTCAGAACAATAATGGCAATACTAATTGAAAACAAATAAATAAAGCCGGTACTATAAATAAAGCGATGAAAATCATGGGTCCATTTACCGTCCCAGCCGAGCTTCCAAAACAAATGGTGATATTGGACCATTCGCGCCAGTCGTCCAAGCCGAAATAGCGCAAAGACCGGGTGCATCGGAATAATCCCCATCAAGTCAAAGGCCGAATGAATCAAAAAAGTCTTCCGATTAGGTGAGCGTGCAAGCCGCACGAAATAATCGACCGCAAAGACCACTAATAAGCCGTTACTGATGCGTGTTTCCAGGTGCCAATCACCGATATTGAACGCTAATAAAATCACGTTGACGACCGACCACAGCGTCAAAATCGTGACGAGCAAATGATAAAATATGATTCGACGCTGCTGGCGTTGTTCTGTTTCCATCATGCTTACCCCTATTTTATAAACTGGTAATAATATAGTCCACTTTAATCAAAATAACCATGATAAATGTTTGAAATTTTGACCCCAATTCATCCGTTCACTATAGCCAAGTGCCCAAAACAAACAGAATTGGATAAAACACGAAGAATAACGACGCACTTTTGACCGTCGTAATAAACGTCTTCTTTTTATCTTGGACCGCGAAAAATGGGCGCATGCCTTGCCACATGATCGGTAATAATAAGACGACCCAGATGGTAACTAACGGCGCTAACCCTAGCAACACGTTCACTAACGGCCACACGCCGCCAATAATCAAAAAGGCTTGAATCAAGCGTACCGAACCTGATTTACCCAAATAATAAGCCAAGGTATAGCGGTGATTTAAAATATCTTCATCCCGGTCCGCCGTGTTATTCGCGAGCTGGATCGTGAAGAAAATCAGGGTTAACGGCAAGCACAGCAGGAAGGTCTTACCGACGATCGACCAGGTCAATGGATGCTGCCCATAGGTCGAAACGACCACACAAGTCAATTGAATCATGAACGCAATCGACAGCGCAACGACCGTCTCACATAATGGCGTTGCGTTGATCGGGTACGGTCCAGCGGTGTAAAAAATACCGACCAGATAACCTAAGATACCTAGGGCCAGCACTAACCAGCCGGTCCGCAAGACGAGCCAAATTCCAGGCACGAGTGAGATCAAATACAGACTCAATGCAAGTCGTCCCACGCCAGCTACTGGCAAGTTCAGCCGACCAATCGGATTGGTATTTTGCGCGTAACCCTCACGATCGACCGCATGCCGGTAATCATAGTAATTATCGGAGACATTGACCGCCAAATCGAATATAAAAACAGCCACTAAGCACAGGGCGACATTGAGCCAGTTCACCGTACCTAAGTGAAACTGGGCAATGGCAACCCCTAAGACAAACCACATGACATTGAGCGGCGCCGTATAAATCTCCGTCAACTCATAAAATACAGGCCAAGTTAGCCATTTCTTGTTCATTTCTAACAACTCCCCCACCGGTTATTTATCACTTCTGGTGTGCATCGACAAGTGTCACCTGAACCTTATCGATTACATTAACTATCAAATTTTAACAAACTGACGGCTGAACGCAAGCAAAGTCACGGGATTTAAGCAAAAATTAGGCCAATGCCGCATGTTCAACATCACAACCGCCGAATAACGAATTTGTTGCGATTGAACGACACAAGTTGATTGGTTATGTTGGTTGCACCGATCAAGCAGTCAGATTGCTGGCACCGCCATCGTGCGATTTGGCTACAGGACACCGCTTATTCGTGCTCAATATACCACTAGCAACGCTAAAAACAAGGTAAAACCAGCTGCTGGGTGTTCACGGCTGAGTCACCAGCCAATTTCAAGCGTCCCGGTCGAAAATCTGACCATCCGCTGAAGACCAGCGCATCCAGACTATTTGAATCTAAGCGCTTCATACGGATTTCTTTGACGGCACTTGTCCAGATTCTTAAATTGGACAATGCCCCTAAACTCAACTAAATCGATAAACAAAAGGCGTTCCAAGCTCTCGGCCTAGAACGCCTGATTGTAGGACTCAATTCGACTTATTTGGTCTCTTCGGGCACTGATAATGGTAAGTCTAAACGGGTCAGGTCTGCATAGCTTTCCCGCTGAACGACTAACTGACTGTGACCATTTTCGCAGAAGACGACGGCCGGCCGCGGATTGCGGTTATAATTGCTGGCCATCGCATAGCCGTATGCTCCGGTGTCCAAGACCGCTAAAATATCCCCGGGCTGGGTCGCTGGCAATTGCTGGTTCCAGATCAGCATATCACCCGACTCGCAATACTTACCGGCAATCGAAGCAACCTGCTCAGCTGGTAAAGTGGGATCTTTAGCGAGGACCGCCTCGTATTCCGCCTCGTACAGCGCTGGTCGAATATTATCGCCCATCCCCCCGTCAACGGAGAGGTACTTACGAATACCTGGAATATCCTTGGAATCGCCAATCGTGTAGAGCGTCATGCCAGCCTGCGCAACGAGTGAACGGCCAGGTTCGATCCAAATCTCAAGCATTGGAACATCGTGCGCCTGCGTCTGTGCCAACGTTTCCTTGACGATTGCATCCACGAAGTCCGTGGGTTGAAGCGGATGGTCGGCCGCCGTATACTTCACGCCAAAACCACCGCCGACATTCATGATACGGGGATAAAACCCAAGGGTCGCCTGCCAACGTGCAAACACATCGACCAATTTGTCGACGATCATTTCAAACCCATTCAGTTCAAAGATTTGAGAACCAATATGACAGTGAATCCCGACTAAGTTCAAATATGGTGCTGCTTGGGCCTGTTGCACCGCGGTATCTGCCTGGCCACTATTTAAGTCAAAGCCAAACTTCGAGTCTTCCTGACCGGTCGAGATATAATCATGGGTGTGCGCTGAAATACCAGGGGCAATTCGTAACATGATCGTCGTCAGCTGTTGGCGCTGGTTCGTCAGCGTCGTCAATTGTTGCAATTCATCAAAATTATCGACGACGATGGTCCCAACACCACAGTCCAGCGCCTGCGTCAATTCGGCAAGTGATTTATTATTACCATGGAATGTGATGTTAGCCATCGGAAACTTCGCTTGTTGGGCCGTGTACAGCTCACCACCAGACACGACGTCACAATGAATCTGCTCCTGCGCAATCAATTGATACATCGCCACCGTCGCGAACGCCTTGCTAGCATAGCTGATTTGATAATCCACCTGATTGGTCTCAAAGACCTGCTTAAAGGCCGCGATTTCGGCTCGAATCGCGCCCGTATCATAAACGTATAGCGGTGTCTGGTATTGTGCCGCTAAATCCAAGGTATCGACGCCGCCGACCATTAAATGGTGCACCGCGTTTAAATCATCCGTCTTAATTTGTTCGTTCACTGTTTAACCTACCTTCCCCAAATGCCATCATTTAAAAAATGCCGGCCGTGTCATGCGACCGGTCCGGCAATCCATAACCTATTCTGCTTCTTCGTCGCTCTTGAGGACACCACCAACACTATAGCGATTTTTCTGCATTTCACTTAAAATCACGTGAATGTGTTCTGCGGGTGCACCGGTATTCTTGCTAACTGCGTCGGTCACGTCTTTAACTAAGTTTTTGAGTTGTTCTTGTGAACGACCAGCAATTAAATCAATGTGTACGATTGGCATGGGGCCACGCTCCTATTCTGATGATTATTTTCGAATGTTTTAATCTTACTTTAATCTTAACGGGATTGCAAGCCGCGACATCGTGGTTGGCAGAAACTTTTTCTCAACCGACATCTGGCATGAGACAGCAGGCGTGGACACCATCAATTCGATTGCTCAAATTTGACATTTTCACGTTACACTGGGAGGCCCTTACAATGCGACGGCGACACTGCCGATCTCCTCAACCGTCACTCGTTTTAATGCCTCAACACTGTACAGGCAAGCCCTCGTTTTGACACCGCATTTTGACACCACAGGGCAGCAAACGAAATCCCAACCACCCCAATCAGCGTCAAACATGCTAAAATTAATTTAATCAAAATCTTGTCAGCTTGGTTCGCCCAATTTTTACCAGGGCCACCAGCGACACGATAATTAGTTATCGGCGACCACCTGTTAGGAAGCCGAGAAAGAAGGAATTTTATGCTGACTCATCAGTTTAACCCCTATTCTGCCTGTACCAGTATTTTAGTGGGCAAGAATGCGACTGCGGATGGTTCGACCATGATTGGCCGCAATGAAGACTCCCGCGCAGCCTGGGCGAAAAAATTCGTCGTTCACCCACACCGCGAATTCGATGAACCCCAGTCATTTGAATCCAGTGATGCCGAGCATCCGTTTAAAATGACGCTGCCCAAGATTCGGGCCAAGTATACGGCTACCCCTGAATGGACGAGCAAGTACGGGTTATTCGAAGAAGACGGGATCAACGAATACGGCGTGGCCATGAGCGCAACCGAGAGTGCTTACTGCAATACCCGCGTGCTCGCAGCGGATCCCTACGTCACGGACGGCATCGGTGAAGAAGCGATGGTCACCGTGACGCTCCCCTATATTCACTCTGCACGTGAAGGGGTTGAACGCCTCGGGCATATTATCGAAACCTATGGCACATACGAAACCAACGGCATCCTCTTTAGTGACGTCAACGAAGTGTGGTATATGGAAACGGGCGCTGGACATTACTGGGTCGCACAACGGATCCCAGACGATGCATACGCCGTCGTCGCCAATCAACTGGCGATTCAAGAAATCGACTTCAGTGACCATGATAATTATCTTTATGCGAAAAACATTCGTAATTTTGTGCTTGATCACCAGCTGGCTTCGATGGATAATGGCCTCAATTTCCGAGAAGTATTTGGCACTGCCGACCTCTCAGACCGCTACTATAATACCCCACGCGTGTGGTATGGTCAGCGCTGCTTCACACCGAGCGTTGAACAAGCACCCGAATCCTTTGACCTGCCGTTCATTCAACGCGCGGACGGCTTGATCCATATCGATCAAGTCCGGGACTACCTGGCGTCACATTATCAAGGCACCCCGTTTGACCCAGTCGGCAACGGTTCTGATGCTGAAAAACATCAGTATCGCCCAATCAGCCTCGCTAAGACACAAGAATCACACGTCTTGCAGTTGCGGCCTGATTTGCCTGTCACACAGCGTGGCATTCACTGGTTAGCCATGGGCGTGGCCGCCGAGAGCGTCTACGTCCCATTCTACGCGGGCGCTACTGATACGCCGGCCGCTTACCAGGTAGCCACTGCTAAATACGACCCAACATCCGCTTACTGGGTTTATAAGCATGTCGGCGTGCTAGTCGACGCGCATTACCATGACTTGCACGATGCCTTACAAACGGTTCAAAAGGAACTCGCTATCAAACTTGGCCATCACCTGATTACGACCGACGAACAGGTCAGTCAACTGACGGGTGATGACTTAACGGCAGCCTTAACTGCAGCGAACCAAACAGCCGCAGACATTGCCCTGAACGCGATGCAGGCACTGGCAGCTGATTTGATTACTGAAAGTACTGACATGTCACCACTCAATTACAATACGGATTTAAATCTCTAATTCGCCCTTTCAATTGTTTTACCAGCACGGGTACCGCCTGACATCATCTCCGGACAGGCGGATTGGTCCAACTAGTCTCGCCATTCAAGTTAATTTGAATGGCGGGACTTTTTTTGTCGACTGAGCATGAAAGAACACGTTAAGCAAGGCGTTCCTGCTCTGAGTTCAAATCGACGGCAGACGCGTTTTGCGTTGTCGGCTGACTCCATACGCACAGCCAGCGGACGAACAGTTAAGCTAGCTGACTCGTTTCATTCAAGGCGATGGTCGATTAGATTCCCCGACTTAGTTTCGTCACTATCCGAATGGAACTTACCAGACGCTTTCATAGTGCCACGGGTGTACCTTCTTCCTATCACTGAACAGTGAACAAGGAGGATCCGAGCATGCGTGCACTCAATTCATTACGTTTTGGTATCATCATTAGCTGTTTTTTCAATTTATTACTCGCCTTAACCCACTGGGCCGGCATTGCCAACAATCGATTGCTAGTCACCTCGAATTACGGATTAAGCGCCCTCGTGACGGGCCTCGTTTTATGCAATGCCATCGTACTGACTCATCATCCGGAAATTGCTTTAAACCAGCGCCAATCAGTCTGGTTACTTAATTTTGCCGCCCTGTTGATTGCATTTTTAACAGAGTGGTTATAACACCTGTGCATATCGGTTGCCTTTTATGAGCGCTTATAGCAAACTAAGGGTAATTCTTATACAGGAGGCGTTATTTATGACTGATGTTAACAAGAAGTTCGACAGCAAGAAAGACCAAGTGAGTGGTAAGGCCAAAGAAGTCGAAGGTAAGGTAACCGGGGACCGTGCGCGTGAAGCACAGGGTAAAACGCAATCTTTGATGGGAAAAGCAAAGGATAAATTGGCCGACGCTGAAGACACGGTGAAAGGTGCCGTCGATGAAGCTAAGGAAAAATTAAAGCAAAAATCTGACGACCATTAATCGTCGTGGGCACGGCGCAAACGTGGACTGGCTTAGCGGCTGGTGCACGTTTTTTATGTTTTGAACATTAATCCGGTATTGGCAGCTAGAAAATGCAAAAAAATGTGGACCAATCGATTGATTGACCCACACTGAATTGTGGCTAGCACTAACTTTGCATCTGACAACAATATCACGCACTGTTTCAACGGGCGTGCGCCCAGTAGCTCAGCGTGACCATCATCAGCACAATCACTAGTGCCCCAATCGCTGCTGGAAAGACTGCCATACCAGCGAACTCTGGCCCCATTGGCCCAATTAGTACTTTACCAAGACACGCGCCAATTAGCCCAGCCAAGATGTGTCCAATCCAACTGAATGAACGTTCCGGACTGACGATGGCACCGGCAAAAGCGCCGATTGCGGCACCGACTAGCATCACCCATAACCAATGCATGGCAGCCACCTCCTCACTTAACGCCGTGCTTTGAATTGGCGCACTTCACGATAAATGGTCAAGCCTAATTGTCCAATCGCAATGATTAAGGATAATTTACCCCATAAACCAGGTCCGCGCCGTTTAATTTTCTTTGACATCGTTGCCACCTCCACTCGTCTAAAAAATTCAACCTTGATTGAGAATTATGATTGCCGGAACCGTCGTAGTTGCATCAAAACGGTTCCCACAACAATCAACGTGACCGCACTCCCGACGACTGGCAGTAGTCTCATTCCGGCGATTCCTGGTCCAAAGCTGTTGAACAACCATTGACCGACTACCGCACCAGCAACACCTAAAATCAAATGAACACGTGCTTGTCGCCGGTCATGAGTTCCCACGGCATTTGTAATAACGCCGACCGTTAACCCCATCAAGACTGCCGCTAACCATGGCATGTTAATCACTTCCCAATTTGCAATATATTTTATCGATTGAAGTTATCATAACCATAATTTTTGCGTGGAGCAATCAAAACGCTCATTACCAGTGATAACCGTGCCAAATAGGTGTTTTATTTCCATTTGAATTTGGTGTCAGGGTATACTTAGGTCATCAGAATTTCTAAAAATCACAATTGCGAGGTGCTTATCATGTCGATAACATATGGAATATTTTATAACGGTCAAGCTGGTCAGGGTCAGGCTGCGACGGTCGCCCATCAAGCTGCTCAAGCGTTGGCCAAACACCACATTCAAACACAACTTCTGACGACACCGGGTATTCCACGGGCAATTGCCCTCATTAAACAAACTTTGCCACAGTTGTCGGCCCTGATTATTATCGGCGGTGATGGCACCTTGAACGTCGCAATGACAGCCTTATTACAAGCCAATGCCAGTATTCAAATTGGCGTGATTCCGATGGGGACCGTCAATAATTTTGCGACGCGCTACCACTTACCTACTGATCCCACGGCTGCCATCGACCTGATTTGTCAACGACCGGCACTCCAATCGGTTGGTATTTTAGCTTGTAACCAACGGCGCGCGGTGGTCAGTTCACTGACGTTTGGCAACTTAGCCGACATTTCAAATGAGGTGCGGCAGACTGAAAAACAGCGCTTTGGCAAACTCAGTTATCTTTACCGAGCTATCAAGCATATCGGTAAAAATAAATCGCTACCGATTCGCTATCAATTCAAGCACGCTGGCAGTCGCACGCTTAAAACCTGGTTCTGTTTGATTACCACGACCAAGTCCGTTGGTGGACACACTTACAGCGCCTCAGCTCCTGGGAAAATGCATCTCAGCTTGCTCAATAATATCGGCTGGCGGCAAGTGTTGCCATATTTGTGGTTTGCTTGGACGGGCAACCTGCAAGACTCTAAATCAATCACCCAACTTACCGCGACCGACGTCCGAATCAGCAGCGTCAGTGGGCAGGCCGTCACCACGCGAATCGATGGCGATCCGGCCCTTAAGCTGCCGATTGAACTGAATTACTTGGCCGACCGGTTTGACCTCATCGTCCATAAACCCGTATAAAACAACTTAACATGCTGCTGATTGCGCATATTGATTGCGTCTACTCGGTAAGTTGGCTATTCTTAAACATGGTACCGATTGCAGTCGGCAACTAGCAGCAATTATTATTTTATTCAGGGGGAAAGCAACGATGACAACTGCTTATCGTAAATTTTGGGACAATTTGCTTAACTTTTCTGGGACGGCTAGCCGGTCCGAATTTTGGTGGCCACTCATTATCAACTACATTCTTGGGGGCCTGATTATCACAATCATTCAGCTCGTGACCGGTCATCCAATCGATGATATTTACAATTGGAGCGACTGGAGTGTCAACACGATGAGCAATCTGATTGCTTTTATCGTCTGGCTTGGCGTGCTCTCGCTCAAATTCCGGCGCCTGCATGACAGCGACCATTCCGCTTGGTGGCTGTTGATTAACTTAGTGCCGCTGATTGGTGGCATCTGGTTCTTTATTTTGATGGTGCTCCCATCACGGCCGAACCGTTGGCAGTAGGCGTTTTTTTAACGGATATCCTTGCAGTTTGACTGTGGGGATATCCGTTTTATTTTTGCCGGAGTTATCATCGGTCAGTTCTGGCCGTTATAAACATCGAATACGATTGTCGACTATCAAATGGTGCCATATCCTGTTAAAGATTCGGCGGAACATGATGTGAGTCAGCTTAACACGATATATCAGGCTGGATTTACTGCTTGCACGCAACTGATAATCATATTGATAGACGTAATAATTATATAAATGTTATGATTTTTATAACAAATAATTCATTATAGGAGGTCCTGACGATGTATCAAAATATCTTAGTCCCATTAGATGGGTCCGACAACGCCTACATGGCCTTAGAACACGCCGTCCAACTCGCGCAAACCTTCAAGTCAAAGTTGTACCTCGTCAACGTGATTGATATCACCAGACTAAACGCCTATAGCCCCGCAGCCTATGGTGGCACGCTGTATACAAACTTACTCCAGGTCGCGAAGGACAATAGCCGTGATATTTTACGCCGGGGCCAGCGGATGGCAGCCGAAGCGGACGTTGAAGCACTGCCGATCCAAGTCAATAGTTCACCCAAAGCTAGTATTGCGACTGAAATTCCGAAGAAATATGAGATTGATTTGATTGTCATGGGTAAATCCGGGACCAACGCCGTCTCACGAATTTTCCTAGGCTCAACCACGTCCTATGTCGTCCAAAAGGCAGCTGTCAATGTGACCGTCATCAATATGCCCGACGACGCGACCTAAACTTTGAAACGAGGTGCATCGACATGCTTAAAACTCGCCCCAAATTCAGCTGGCTTCATCTAGTGATTTTTATCGTCATTATCGAAGCTATCGGGAGTCTGTCCGGTTGGCTCTCTGGTGACATCAAAGGCATTTACAACAGCCTGAGTTTGCCCGTGCTCTCACCGCCAGATTGGCTATTTGGCATTGTTTGGCCGCTTCTGTACGCCCTGATGGCAATTGCAGGTTACCTAGTGTTTTATTGGGCAACCACCAAACGGGAACGACTGATGAATACCATCCTATTTGGCACTCAGTTACTCCTAAATTTCATCTGGTCAATCATCTTCTTCAGCCAATCAGCGTACTGGTGGGGCTTAGTCGTCATTATCCTGCTCGACCTGGTCGTCTTGATGTGCTTGCTCCAGTTTTATCGCAGTAGCCGTCTCGCTGCCGGATTGATGGTGCCCTACTTCATCTGGATCTGCTTTGCGACCTACTTGACCCTCGGTGTCGCCTTGCTAAACTAAATCAAATAACGACCTTGCCAACAGCTTCAATGCGCTGTGACAAGGTCGTTATTTTTGCTACGATAATTTTTTACGTTGCCGTTTTCGTGACCGATACGGCACGGCATAGTCTTGCGGCGCATCTTCTGGACTGGCACTTGTCCAGTGACCGCTCCCTTTTTTAGCCGGCTTGGCATCGTCCTTTAAGCAAGTGAACCGCGAGCCATTCTTATCCTGAATAATAAAAATTCGGCTGAACTCGTTGATCGTGTCCACCACCGTGCAGTCGGTATGCTGAATATTGAAGACATCCGTGTAAACTTTACTCACGATCGTCACCTCCTCATTAATGGCATCATCGTCATCAGCCCATCAACGCCGTGCTTGTACAGAATTTATTCAAACATGAAACTGAATTGGGCGTGCAGCTGATGATTGGCATTTGATATTTTTAATATACCGCGAATTGCATAATAACACCATTAAGATGCATAGTGGGCGCTGAAGTGAGGACTGTCCGATTTTTCTGGATTAACCAGTATCAGTAATAGTGACTACACGAAACCGCTTACCGACACTCAATTATGTCGATTGGTCTATTCTTTTATGCCCCGCTCCGATATAATTCATCATAAGGCTAGTGGCTGTCGCGCACTGCTGTCACATATGGACAGAGACAACGACCGCCGCCTAACCTGAAATCAATTTTTGGAGGGCACACGATGGGACTCTTAAACGGGATACTTGGTAACATGAGTGAAGTTACCCCTGAAGAAATTCAGAAGCAATTCGGTAAGTTTTTAATGGAAGACGAAAAGATTGAGCGTGGTTACAAACTGGTCCGCGATATGATCGTCTTTACAGACACCCGCATCATCTTCATGGACCGGCAAAACGTGACTGGCAAAAAGGCTGCTTATCGTTCAATTTATTTCATGAGTATTATTGACGTCGCCGCTGAAACAGCTGGTTTTGGCATTGATGATGCCGAAATCGTCATTACCTACCTCACCAACGTCCACCGCCAAGGACTGACCGAGCAACATGCCGAAGTCAAATTTGAATTTCCGAAATCATTCGACTTTACACCGCTCTACCGATTCTTAGAAAATATCGCTTATCAGAATCGCCTCGCAATCAATCAGTTGACGCGAGTGGAATACTAAGGTTAATGTGAGCAGTTCACGTCACTCGCATATTTAGGCAGTAAGCTAAAAGGAGCCAGTCCGGTTTGTGGGCTGACTCCTTTTTTTGATGATTGGTCATGACTAACAACGCGCCAGGCTACGCACAGTCTAGAATCGATTCGAGTTTGATACCATTTTCAGTCAGTTCACCATTTTCAGTTGCGGAACCCGCAATTTCGTCCACAAACAAATTTTCCAACTCGTCCCATTGTTCGCGCGTATTTAGCTTGACCAAGAGCCGGTCCGCTGACAGCGTTGGTTCGATTGCCCGATATAACTCCGGTTAATATTTTTGAATAAAATCGGCGTCACCAGTAAAAAATCTTAAGGGTCTTAATGCCATCTAACTCGTTCCTTTTATGAATACTTTTGTTACTAAGTCCGCTTTTATGGTTAGGCGAACTGGCTACAACAAGCTCTAATCTTGATCACACAGTGACAGTCGTTTGGCAGAGCGGCGTTGCTGCATGCCAAATCGCATCCCTGGTGCAATCAAAGGCAATTTAGAACTGGCTTATGCGAAATCAAGAATCGCTTCAATTCTGAGACCGTTTTCCGTTAGCTCACCATTTTTATCTGCAGAAAGTGCAATTTCATCCACAAACAGATTTTCGATTCTATCCCACTGCTCATCAGATTTCATTGCCACGGAACGCCGATCTTTAGACATGGTTGGTTCGAGCGCCTGATATAAATCTGGATAATTCTGTTCGATAAAATCTATGTCACCCTCATCAAACTGCCAAGACCGTAACGCCATTTCAACCACACTCCTTGTCTGAACTTCTTCAGTTACTAACATGCTTTTACAATTAGGCGGACCGGCTAAATCATACGCCTAGTCTTAACCATACATTGACCGTCGTTTGGCTAGGTAGCGCTGCTATCCGAAATCGCTCGTTGCACATTGATTACAATCTCATAGCTTGTTTCGTATAAGAAAGCGCACCAACATGCGACCAATTTATTGCGGCAATCGCCTAGGATGATTTGTAGACCACTCAATGAACTGCATCCCCCGATATTAATCAAAAGTCATTTAGGACTGACTCATGCAAAATCAAGAATCGATTCAAGCCTGAGGCCATTCTCCGTTAGCTCCTCATGTGGCGTGACCGACCCTGATAACTCATAAACAAACAGATACTCTATTCTGTCCCACTGTTCTTCAGACTTCATTGCCACGGAACGCCGATCTGCAGACAGTGTCGGTTCAAGCTCCCGATATAAATCTGGATAATTCTGTTCAATAAAGTCTATATCGCCCTCATTAAATTGCCAGGACCGTAATGCCATTTCAACCACACACCTTTCGAATTTGAAAATCACATATCCTCTTCTATGTGCCTAGCCATATTTATCATAATTATTATAAACCGCTGGGCGAATTTTTCCGAGACTTTCGGTTCAATATGTCTTAATCGACAAAAATCCATGTTTCAGCCACAACAAACTGAGAACATGGATTTCAATCATTTGAAATTATACCGATGGTTAGGGTCGAGTCGACAAAGACAAAAATAGTTCTGAGCATTGTAATAACCATGAACCCGAAATTGGCGCGAGCCATTACTAAAATGATACATGTCCCGGACGACTTCACCAATTCGTTCCTTATTCTTCGCACCATGTGGGCCGTCAGTCCGCAAATATAGATTTTCGACAGCGGTGATTGACAGATGCTTGCCCACCGTTTTAGCAATAAATTCACCAAACCCCTTGGCACCTTCTGCTTTCGCTTTTTTGAAAGTATAGGGTGCAATCAGTGCGTCTTCCAATGCAATTTTAAATTGGACACTCGACTTTCTGGGTGTCACCAAAATTGGATTGTTGGCGTCTGTCGCCTTGTTCTGACTTGTTAATCGTTTTCCCATCACTAATCCCCACTGTAGATGCTTAAATAAAATTGCCGCATCGTTTGGGGTGAAATCACATTTTGGCAGGCATCATCAGGATGCAGCCCAATACGAGCAGCTTGCCATGGTGCTTCTGTGTGAGTGAGTGCTTCTAATTCATTGCCTGATTTATCACCATAGGTTGCCCAGACCGATTCTAATAGATTAGTCATTTCCTCATCAAAGGCGTGTGCCTCCTTGACAGGCGCCGCAATCTTATTCCAGCCATGCTCCCGATACTCTTGGTAAAGTTGCGGTGAAACCGGTCCATGGACCCAAGCCTCGAATCGGTCATTATGCACAATTGGGCGATTGAACAACGCCCAACCCCAAGCGACTGCATAGTAAGACAATTTTTGTAACTTTTTGTCACTCATCGGTTCTTTGTTGATGAACCAAGCCGCAATGTCATTAATATCGTAAATTATTTTGCCCTCCCCATCCGTTTTCGCATCATTTGGAGACTAACGAAAACTGAGCCATTATATTGATGTTTGTAGTGTAGCATAGATTAATGTGGCTAGTATGAATAAGGTTCCGTCGTGAGACAAATAAGACACATTAATTTTTTGTCTGGCTTGGGTTTTGTGATCTTCAATCGACACGCCACCACGAACTTCACCACAAAAACGCATCACCAGCTTTTATAGTGGTGATGCGTTTTAAAAATTGGGCTTGTAATCCTTGTCACACCAACGTTCCTACTTAACATCCGAAGTATTCACAATCGGCTGCGTCCCACGCTCCGAAATGATGGTGACCATCATGTTATTAATGAGCTGCAACTTCTTATCATCTGACAGTTGCATGCCAGTATCTTTCTCCAGCCGGGCAATCGTATCTTCAGTGATTGAGACCGCCCCTTCAACAATAACTTTTCGTGCTGACAAGATGGCGGACGATTGTTGCCGTTGCAACATCGCGCTCGCAATTTCTGTGGCGTATGCCAGGTGCGTTAGCCGCGTCTCCACGATTTCCACCCCAGCCACGTTCAGCCGTTCCTGCAGTTCTTCGGTCAACCGGTCTGAGACTTCCGTTGGATTACTACGCAAGGTCAGCTTTTTGTCGTCATCAAATGTATCATAAGGATATTCTGAAGCAACGTGGCGAACAGCCGACTCACTCTGAATTTCGACGAATTGTTCGTAATCATCGACCGCAAACAGTGCCATACTGGTATCGACGACTTTAAAGACAATCACGGCGGCAATTTCAACCGGGTTACCCCGCAAATCATTCACCTTTAAAATCGCACTATTAAAGTTACGCACCCGTAATGAAATCGAATATTTACTCGTTAGTGGGACCGTCATAAACAGTCCGGAATCCCGAATCGTCCCGATGTACTTACCGAAAAACGTAAGTACACGCGCCTCGTTTGGCCCGACGATTGTTAACGAACTTGCCCCGAACGCCGCGATAATGATCAGCAGTGCCCCTAAGAAGATACTAGCAAAATGGTCCCCCGTCGCACCGGCCCAGACTAGCCAGCCACCGACTAACACGAATGCAATCGCCAGGACCAAGCCAATGTAGCCGTTGATATGAAAGACTTGTTTTTCTTTCATGATTGCGCCTCCTTTTGCCCACTATTATAGCATATCAGTTAACGCTTAAAGTAAGCGTAGCACCGTCGTAATAGTTCTTCTGGGGATTCATTATAAACTAATTGGATGTCGGGGCTTTGATTAATAAACGTCTTACCTAGTGTGCCTAACATGCTATGGGAGAGGCCTTCACTCAACAGCAATGTAAAATCGACTTGGTTGGAACGAATTTGTTGGCTGATCCAACCAATACTCTTTTCGTGGTCATTCACGATCACCGGTTCCATCCGGAAAGCGCGCAATGCTTGATTCAACGTTTGCGCACGTTGCCAGGTCACGACCATCACTCGTTTGCCGCGGCAGACATCCACTGCATCCGCCGGTAACACCTTTCTGAAATCAAAATGTGACCGCCGGCGATGCAGTTGCTGCGTATGTTGTCGCTGCAGCTGACTCGGCGTCACATCATAGAACAGATCCGTCAACCACAGCTGCTGCCCAGCGATGACGCCGCCGTAGACCACACCCGTTTGAATTGGAGTGTTGGCCGGAAACCGGCGTTGATACTTCGAATAGGTTTGACCGGTAATTGTCTTGAAAATTAAACGTTCACCAACATTAACGAAGAAGCCGAAGACGTGCTCACCATCCCCGATGATCACACGGTCAAACAACAGTCGCCGATAGCGCTTATTTGCTCGTGGTAACCACCGTAACTGCTCGTATTTGCCCGCTGCCAGTGCCTGATTGACTTGCTCGTCAGCACTGACGTTTTGCACGCCTGTTGGTCGGAGACGATGTAACTGTTCGTTCTCCTTTTGGCCTTTCGCAAGTCGTTTTTCCTGCTCAGAAACAGATTTCGACAATCGTTTAACTTGCTTGACCATCGCGTCATACTTCTGCAACTTATCACGCTGCTTCTGGGTCAGTACCGGCTCATCACGTTGACGCTGGCGCTCAGCCATGGTCTTTTCATACAATCCCTGTTGGCGCTTCAACAATACCGCCGATTGCGCGAACCACCGTCCCGCCGCATCCTGATAACTTTGCATTGCTGTGACCCGCTGCTGCAATTGGTGATTAGTGACCGTTAACTCATCATTGGCGGTCTGCAGCCGTGCCACGTCGGCTTGAGCAATCGCCACCTGTTCTTCAGCCTGATGCTGTCGTCGTTTGTTGTTGATCTGTTGCTGCAAGCCTTCATCGATTTGTTTCTGATTTTTCGCCTGTTCACGAGCTAGCTGCCGTTTTAGACGTCGCACCTGTCGCTTGAGTTGGGCAACATCGGCTTGTCCGGTTGCCACTTGTGTCCCAGTAGTTGCCGTTTGCGACTGTGCCATCGTCGAAACGGGATGGCCTTGTGTTGCGGACATTTTAGCCGCTGTTTGGACTTCAGAGGTTTTCGTTGCTTTGGATGTGGCTTGTGTTTCAGTTGTCGATTGCACCTTGGATACTGCTTGTGTTTCAGTTGTAGATTGTATCTTCGATACTGATTGTGTTTCAGATGTAGATTGTGTCTTGGATGCTGAGTGCGTCCCCGCCACAGTTGCGGCCGGCTTGACGTTCTGAGTTTCAACTGCCAAATGCTTTGATTGGTAGCGCTCAATTAAAGCACGTTTACTGGCTTTAGCAGCGTCTTTTTGTTTACGCTGTGTGACAGACTGATGTGAGTTTGGATAGTTAAGTTGCACTGGCAGTTCCCCCTCGTAAATTTCTTGATACCATCATACCACGTCATTACGCACTTTGACGTTGATGAGGGACCAGACGGGAGGACTCAGTTTTCAAACTACCGCCACAATACTGACCGCACATTCCAGCTTAGTCGTTGACTTTCCGACCCCGTTTCTCAAAACACCAAGTCGTCAGTAACAGTAGTAACGTAAACGGCAACGCCACTTGATACGGCTGCATAAACGCTTGGGTGAATGCCGCTTTACTTCGAGTCTTAATCGCAGTTGCGGCGTTTACGATTCGCTGATTGGTTTGTTTGACCTGCACAGTTACCTGCCGCGCGACCTGACGTTGGACTTTAGCTTTGGCACTAGCTGGTGCGCCCTGCAGCGCGGGAGATTTAAGGACTTGACGGGCTGCTGCCGCAATTAAACGGTGTTCTTTCGCAACCGTAATCGGTGTCTCAATCGGTTTAGCCGTCTGTTCTTGATCCACTTGATGCGCGATGACTTGTAACGTATCGCGTTTAGCCTGGTTGGAAATGGCGAGTTTGGCGACGGTGGTGTGTGCATCCGTCAATGTCTGGGTCTTAGCAACCGTCAAATTGGCTGAAAGCGCTGAAACAAAAATAGCGACGGCCAGCGACGTTCCAATTTGGCGGAAAACGCCAATCACGCTCTGCGAAGCCGTCAATAACTCACCAGTAAAATCACCGGCAGCCAAAACGGTAATCGGGCCAATAATCGTCCCGTAGCCAGCACCAATCAAAATGGCCGCAATCGCAAATTGCCAGTAATGATTCGGATTCATCTGACTAAGAACGGCGTATCCTGTCATCATAGCAAAACTACCGCTGAAAATGACCCGGCGTGAGCCTAATTTTGTCAACAAGAATCCGCTAATGGGTGAAAAAATAAAAATCATCATTGAAGCTGGCGTAATCATGATGGCGGCCAATAGTTCCGTCTGGTTCTGGACTTTCGTGAAGAAACTTGGCATCAACACTAACAAACCCACCATAAACACCCCTGACAAGACTGTTGCAAGCGATGCCCCGTTGAATTGCCGATTTTTAAATAACGCTAGCGGGACCATCGGCTGGTCAACGTGTGCCTCCGTCCAAATAAAGGTCACTAATGCTAGTCCACTGAGTGCCATCAGACCGATAATCAATTGACTGGTCCAACCCCAGGCGTTGCCCTTAACCAGCACGAGTGTTAACGAAAGTAACGTCACCATAATCAAGGCACTCCCCACCAAATCTAGTTTGGCCTGACCACGAACCGGATGGCGCCAAGACAACCAGGCGACACAACCCGTAAAGGCAACCAGCACCAGCGGCACGTTCATCAGGAAGATCCCTCGCCAGCCCAAGAACTGGGTCACCGCGCCACCAATTGTCGGTCCCAATGCAGCGGCCAAACCTTGCATCACACCCAATTCGGCAATCACACCGACTCGTTTATTCAGTGGTACACTCTGAATGCCAATCGTCATGCTGGCTGGGAAGACGACCGCCGCACCGAGGCTTTGTACGGCCCGGCCCACGATCAATACGTCGACATTACCGCACAACCCCGAAATCACGGAACCAAGGCCGAATAATGCCAGTCCAATCAGATAAACCCGACCGCGGCCCCAGACATCGGCGACTCGGCCAAGCGGAATCGTCAAACTGGCAAACAACACGGTATAAATATTGAGTGCCCATGATAAGTGCGCCAAATCCGTCGCTAAGCCCACTTGAATCGCTGGCAAGGCAATATTCATTACCGTCGTATCCAACATACATAAAAAGATGCCAATCATCATCATGCTGATCACTTTTGTTGATTCTTTCATAATAACCGCCTCCAAATGAATTAACGGCAGTATAGCTGATATAATATGAGACAGATAGCCTTACGTTACAAAAAAGGAGATGTTGTTACGGATGAATCCACAAGAACGCAAACGGCAAAACTTGACCGCCATTTACGAAGCCTTGCTACAACTGATGTCTCACAAACCACTCAGTACGATTTCAATCACGGAACTCTGTGCCCACGCGCAGCTCTCACGATCCTATTTTTATCGCAACTTTACCAGCTTCGACCAAATCATCTTGACTTATCAGGAACAAGCCATCTTGACCTATTTTCGGCGTCTACCGCGGCAATCTAAATTCACGCTACCAGTCTTGATGACGCAATACTTTACGTTCATGCAGCAGATGGCCGCAACCAATCAGTTGCTGATTGACAATGGCAAAGCTCAAATTATCGTTCAGACCTTTGAAGCGGCGTATACATTGCTCATCAAACACGACCGCATCATCACTGTCACCGATTCAACGATCCACCATCAGCCCTACTACATCGCCTTTTTTTCTGGCGCAGTCGTCAACATTCTCATTCATTGGCAACAGGCCGGCATGGTCGAACCACCCAGCTATCTCGCCCAACAAATCGTCCGCTTCACCGCCAGTCATACCGGTAACGACTTGAAATGACGGTAACGACAATGGACAAGTTTTTAAGGGGCAAACATTGCTAGATTCAGCCCGCTGGAACGGAACGTCTCGACGGATGAACCTCAGTTAGCCGTCACATCTCAAACGTAAGTCAGGGAAAATCAGCATACTCCTTGCTCCCAAATGACTTCTAACCAGACAAAAAGCCGGCCACCTCAAGGCACTATCGCTCTTGAGGTGGCCGGCTTTGCTCACCAATTTGATTCAGTTTTCAGCTTATCGTGAAATCAATCCCGATGATACCGCTGTTTGACCCGTTTCATGGCCTGTTTGCCACCAAACATCCGTTGAATTTTGGCCTGTTCTAACTGGCGCGAATTCAATCCTTGGTAACTCATCTCACGCTGCAACTTCTGATAACTTTGTAGTCGCTCGAGGGCAACGCGCCCGTCAGCCACGGCCGCTTGCACTGCACATCCTGGTTCGCTCGTATGTGTGCAATCATTGAATTTACAGTCCGCAGCCAACGCCGTAATTTCAGCAAATGTCTGTTGGAGGTCGCCAACAAAGATTTGAAGTTCGCGCATCCCGGGCGTATCAATGACACACGCTCCCGATGGCAACGGCAGCAATTGCCGACTCGTCGTTGTATGGCGACCCTTGTCATCGTCCTGCCGAATCGTCTTGGTTGCCAGAACTGCAGCCCCCAGGAGGCGATTGATCAGTGTCGACTTACCAACACCCGATGAACCAACAAACGCAACCGTCTGGCCAGCAGTCAAGTATGGCTGCAAGTCTTCCAGACCCTCACCCGTTTCCGCTGAACACATCACGGTCGGCACGCCAATCGTGACATCCGCCAACGCCCGTAATTTATCAGCACGGTCCGTACAAACGTCCGCCTTGGTCAAAACCAGCACGGGTATTGCACCGCTATCCCAGGCAATCGTCAGGTACCGTTCTACTCGGCGTACATTGAAGTCCGCGTTCATCGACATACAAATAAAAATGGTATCAATATTGGTCGCAATGATCTGACCATCGTGCTGATTGACAGCCCCGCGCGCCAACACGCTCTGCCGTGGCAAAATGCGGTCGATCAACGTGGTGTCATCATTGCCAGCCGAAAACAGGACCCAATCACCGACTGCCGGAAAAGCAGTAGCACTGGTGGCTTGATGTGCCAGTTTACCCGTGACTTGGGCTTGCCGCTGCCCCGTAGCCGTGATCAGTTGATACAGTTCTCGATGCTGTTCAATCACTCGTCCGAGTCGCGGTTGTTCAGGAGCTGTGATGGTCTCCTGGATGGTCTGATTTAAGCCGTATTCTGTTAAATTAATTATCAATTTTTTTATCCTTTCGCAAAGTGACTAACCCTAACGCTTCGCGATTAAAAAAGCGCCCAGTGAGCCCACTGTGCGCAAAACCGTGCGGCGTACTAAAATGCCGTGGTCATTCGTCACATTAGGGTACACGAAACTAAGCGGGTCGCACCCACTTTTTTCGTCCAACAAACACCCTAACGACTGACCGACATCAAGCACCCCTCCTAAATTTGATACTCTTAATTTAACAAGTCCCACAACGTTTGTCAATTCAAACCAATTACCAAGGCAATTCAACGCTGATATGGGCATTGAACGCCTGCTGACGTTTTAACTTTGCTAACCGTTGTGCTTGCCGCTCCTGATAGCCATCCGCCACGTAAGCATACTCTGGCTTGTCAGCGGTCAATTCCGGCAAGACCACATTGCGGTCAGTGACGACAAACGTTGAAAAACACGTTAGTCCTAAAAAGCGCTCGCCGGTCTTTAAGTGTTCACCAATAATTTTAGTGAACACCTCGATTGAACGGTGACCAACGCCAGAGACATAGGATTCGGCACACATCGAATCTTGTAACCGGAATGGTAACAGAAAGTTGACCTGGTCGACCGAGACCGTCACCGTTTCAATTCTAGCGACCCGAGATGCCGCAATCGATGAATTATCATCGATCGTCGCTAAAATCTTGCCGCCAAAGACCGTGTCATGTTCGTTCAGGTCAGCTGAAAAGACCCGGTGATTACTAATTGATAATGTTTCTGATATTCGCATCGCTTCCATCTGTGCACCTCATTTGTAATTAATCTGATTAATATAATTATAGCGAATTTTCATCGACGTGGGCCACTAAATCCGTATGGTAGCGGCAAACGTTGTGCCTCAAAACATCGGATCTAATGACAACTTATGATTGCGGCAGCCCGACTGATTGTCATCAAACCACTTATCAGCCCACGTCACTCAATACCGTGTTGACGCGTATAATCGGTCGCAAACTCCCAAAACTGCTGAACGGCGGCCGATTGCGGTCCTGGTCGTTTCATGAAGGCCATTCGACTCGTCACTTTCGGCACTAGCGGAATCGCCGTGATGTTGTCGAATCCCGTCAGGTCAAACGAGCGCGCCATCACGATTGAAACGCCTTCCCCTTGATTCAACATTTCCAAAATCAGTTCAATCCGCTGACCATCATACTTGACCTGTGCCTGTGCGCGCATTTTTTGCAGGGTCGCAAACAAGGGGTTGTCGGGACTGACAGCGACCTTCAATAATAAAATTGACTCGTTTGAAAGCATTGGCAAGCTAATTTCCGCACGTTGCGCCAACGGATTATCTTTCGGCACTAAGACCACGAATCGATCCGACTCATTGACTAAGCAGTCATAAGCTGCTGGGGCTTCGTTAAAAATTCGTGTAAACACAAGATCGACTGCCTGATCATCAAGGGCGTGAGTCAATTCACCGACGCTAGCTTCAGTGAAGTGCAACTTAATTTGCGGGTACCGCTTCGTAAACGCCGTGATGATGCGAAAGGCTTGATACTGCGGCAAGGATGGCAACCCACGGATCACTAATGATTGCGCCGCCTGCTGTTGTTGTGCCGTGATTGCCCGTTGCAATTGGTCGGTGGCTTGCAAAACTGCTTTGACTTGTGGTAACAACCGTTGACCAGCCGGCGTTAACGTCACTCGCCGATGCGCGCGTTTAAATAACTGTACCTGCCACTCAGCTTCTAAGGCCAGGATATATTTTGAAATCGTCGACTGGGACAAAAATAACCGTTCAGCACTACGACTATAATTGCAAGTCTGAGCCAAATCTACGAATACCGCCAATTTACGGGTTTCCACATTTCTTCCTCCAACTATTCCAGTTTAGAATAGTTTACCACATAATTAGAATTGTTCCTGCTACTGGCGACGACTACACTAAAAACTGTTATTTTGATTTTATTGAGGAGGGCTTGCGTGCCAGTTGGAATTATTACAAATGTTTGTGCCATCTTCTTAGGTGGCATCGTTGGTGCACTAGGTGGTCAAAAAATGTCCACCGAACTTAAAGAAGGCCTCAACATGACCTTCGGAATTGCGTCGATGGCAATGGGCGTCTATGCGATTGCGCCGTTAAAAAATCTGGCAGCCGTCATCTTTGCCGTCATCATTGGTACCGGCATCGGTCTCCTGTGCCATCTCGGTAAGCTGATCAACCGTGGTGCCATGGCCATGCAGCGATTGATCTCACGGTTTGTCAGCGCACCGGACAATTTTGAACAACATGCCTTTGAACGCACGATGGTGACCGTCATCGTCTTGTTCTGTGCGAGTGGGACTGGTATTTACGGGACATTGACTGAAGGGATGAACGGTGATGCTACCATTCTGATTTCTAAATCGATTCTCGATTTCTTTGCCGCGGTCATTTTTGGCGCCAATCTAGGGCTAGTCGTCTCTTTGATTGCGATTCCACAAGTGATCATCCTGACGATTCTGTTTTTGATTGCTCACCTGATTTCCCCACTCACCACGCCAAATATGATTCTCGATTTTAAGGCCGTTGGTGGGATCTTAATGGTCGCGAGTGGGTTTCGAATCATCGAGGTCAAAATGTTTCCGACCGCCGATATGATTCCAATGATGATCGTGATCATGCCAATCTCCTGGTTCTGGATGCAGGTCGTCATGCCATTATTATAATTAGCCGATTTCAAGGCAATCTAAAAGCAGTTCTGAGTACCATCGCCAATTAAGGTGATGCTCAGAACTGCTTTTATGTCAGGTCACTAGCGCACATTAACACGGACACCGTGCATTGCCTGTTAATGCGCACGCAAGTTGAACTTGGCGTCACCCATTCCGTCCAGCTTTGAACCACACACTGCTAATCCAGGCCACCACGCATTGGTTGTGCGACCCAACCGACATACCTCGCTGGTAAGGCCAAGGGTTGCAGGCGATACAACTGAGATTGATAACGCACGATCCCCTGTTTTAAATCTAGCACTTCAACTCGGCGCGGGGCCTGCGTTAACCCACAACCTACGAGCTTCAAGACCGCTTCCTTAGCCGTCCACAGTTGCCAGCCTAAACGCTGCCGAGCTAATTCGGGCTGGGCCTGTAGCAACCGCCACTCTGCGGACGTAAACGCGCGCTGAATCGCCGTAAAATCTCGTAGTCGCACCTGTTCGACATCAATCCCAAGTGGACCTGGGCCCAATGCAACTAGCACGAACTGGGCCGTGTGCGTCACACTGACCCCTAGCTGTGGTTGACTCGGAAAATATGGCTGACCTAAACGACGATAAGCGAGTGGTGCTGGCAGTAATTGCCGAATCAGCGCGCGACTGACTTGTCGTTGTGTTGCCCGTTGCGTTTGTCGAGAAGCATCCGCTGGTAAATCCAGCCACTGTTGTGCAAATTGGACCTGCGTCATGGCCATTAACTCAAATGAACCCCTTTATCTACGTAGACCACATCGCCAGTCATCCCAGTCGACAAGTCACTCATTAAAAAGGCCGCTACATTGCCAATTTCACGCGTTTTAACCGGCTCACCATCCACTGTCATACTACGAGATAATTTCAATAATTGCTGGTGCGCATGGATACCCGTTACGGCCAATGTTTTGACCGCGCCGGCTGAAATGGCATTGACGCGAATCTGTTGTGGACCCAAGTCACGGGCTAAGTAGCGGACGTTGGCTTCGAGAGCTGCCTTTGCGACGCCCATCATATTATAATTCGGCACGGCCCGTTCTGACCCAAAATACGTCAGTGTCACGAGGCTCGCACCCGGTTTGAGCATTGGTCGCGCTGCTCTAGCAATCGCAATCAGCGAATAAGCACTAATATTTTGGGCTAAATCATAACCGTCCTTAGTCGTATCCACAAAATCGCCTTCCAGCGTCGCTTTGTCCGCATAGGCAATTGCGTGAATAATTCCATCCAGGGCGCCATATTGCTGCTTAATGGTTGCAAATGCCCGCTCAATATTGTCATCATCGGCAACGTCACAGGCAACCAATGGCACTTCTGGTGCGACGAATCGCTGTAAACTTTGCTTCAAACGGTCATTTTGATAGGTCAAGATGACTTGCGCACCTTGGGCCATCAATGCCTCGGTACACCCCCAGGCAATACTACGCTGATTGGCAACGCCCATCACCACAATGGTCTTGCCTGCTAAAATTCCATCCATCACTCATCATTCCTTACTTAATTTAAAATTGTCGATAACGGGCCTGGCGTTGCGCCACGAGTTCTGTCACCGGTTTTGCTGCTAAAGCAGTTAGTGTTTCGTCGATTGCGGCTTTAAGCGACTGGCAATCAGCGGCTGTTGTGACTTCCGGAATAATCCGGTCGATCACGCCGTCTGCTAATAATTCTGTCGGGGTAAGCCGCATTTGTTCTGCCGCTTCTGCTGCACGCTGAGATTGCTTCCATAAAATGGTGGCGTAGCCTTCCGGTGAGAGCACTGAATAGGTACTCTTCGAAAGCATCCAGACTTGGTCACCACACGCCAACGCAAGTGCACCACCACTGCCGCCTTCACCAACAATAAGACTCAAAAATGGCACTTGTAACTGCATTCCGGCTAACAAGCAGTCCGCAATCGCACGACCTTGGCCCTGATATTCAGCGTCCACCCCTGGATAGGCGCCAGGAGTATTGATCAACGTGACGACTGGTTGACGTAAAGCTTCTGCTTGTTGCATTAACCGCAGCGCTTTCCGATAGCCACTCGGCGTTGCACAGCCAAAGTGACGCGCCTGATTTTCAGCCAATGTTTGCCCTTTCTGAATCCCAATAATGGTGACGGGACGTTCAGCAATCGTCGCTAGTCCCGCAATCACTGCCGGGTCATCCGCGCGTTGACGATCACCATGTAACGCAAAAAAGTCTTCCGTCAGACCATCAATCAATGTTTGAACACTAATTTTGTCAGCGGCCCGTGCCGCCTGAACTTGTTCATAAGCCGTGGCTTCAGTCATTTCGACGACCTCCTTGCGTGAGACGTAATAATCGTTCTACAGTTCGTTTCAAATCCGGTCGGGGCACAATTTGATCCAACCAACCGTTAGCATATAGCGTTTCTGCCCGTTGAAAATCTGCAGGCGGCGTCTGTTGAATGGTTTGTTCAATGACGCGACGCCCCGCAAATCCAATCAAAGCTCGCGGCTCACTCAACATGACGTCACCTTGCATCGCAAAACTGGCAGTCACACCACCTGTGGTTGGATCAGTTAAAATTGTGATATACAATAACCCGTCTTCACGGTGCTTAGCCACTGCCGCAGATATTTTTGCCATCTGCATCAGTGCCCGAGTACCTTCTTGCATCCGCGCACCACCAGAAGCTGTGACCATCACGACCGGAAGCTTTTGTATTGTACAAGTATCAAACAAACGGGTGATTTTCTCTCCTGTTGCCGATCCCAGACTGCCCATCATAAAATTCGTATCCATGACGCCTAAGCCAAATTGCATGCCGGCAATAGTCGCAATCCCAGTCAAGACACTTTCATTCATCTGTGATTGCTTCTTTGCCCGTTTTAATTTGTCCTGATAAGCGGCATCCGTAAAATCAGTTGGGGCACTTAAATCAGCATCGTGCTCATCAAAAGCATCCGTCAATTGTCCAACACGGGTCCATGCTGGCAGCCGAAAGCCATAGTCGCAATGCGGGCAAACCTTGAATTCGCCTAAATCTTGCGTATAGCAATCTTGATGACAAACTGGGCAACGAGTCAACAGTTCATCCGGAATATAATCTCGCCGAACTGCGAGCTGTTGCTCAGTTGGCGCTTGAAACTTGCGCTTGGGCATTGTTTAACCACCCCTTCAAAAAATCTTGTTCAATGTACGTGGTCGTATAAGTACCGTCCACGACTGTTGGTGCATCCAACAGTGCGGCTAAGAAACCCTGATTGGTTTTAACGCCAGTCAGTATCAATTCATCCAGGCATCGCCGCATCTTGTTAAGTGCGGTCTGACGCTGATTGCTATGGACAATCACTTTAGCAATCATCGAATCATAGAACGGTGCAATCAGACTCCCTGCAACCACGCCGGCATCAATGCGTACCCCCAAAGTACCCATTGGATAAATCAGTTGTTCAATCCGACCTGGTTGTGGCCGAAAGTCGTGGTACGGATCTTCCGCGTTCAAGCGGCATTCGATTGCCGTTCCCTGAGCATGAATATCTGCTTGTTCAAATGGTAATGGTTCACCCGCCGCAATCGCGAGTTGAACCTTAATTAACTCAATTCCCGTCACCATTTCAGTAACCGTGTGTTCAACTTGTAATCGCGTGTTCATTTCTAAAAAATAGAAGTGATGTTGCTGATCCATCAAAAACTCATAAGTCCCCGTATTTGTATAACCCAACTTTTTGGTTGCATCCGCCACTAACTGACCTAGCTCGAGTCGTTCAGCACTGGTGATCACTTGGCATGGGCTTTCTTCCATCACTTTTTGGTGATTACGTTGCAGTGAACAATCGCGTTCAGGTAAGTAGACAACGTGCCCCTGCTGATCTGCCAAGACTTGTACTTCAATATGCTTGGCAGGGGCAATAATCTTTTCGAGGTACAACCGTTGATCATCGTATGATGCCTGTGCTTCTTGTTGAGCGGTCTGAAAGGCTTGTGCTAATGACTGATCATCACTGACGGCCCGAATTCCCTTACCGCCACCACCCGCGGCAGCTTTAATCATGACCGGGTAGCCCAGCTCATGCGCAGATGCTAAGGCAGCGTCGACATTTTCCAGTACCGCGTGACTGCCGGGAATGACTGGCACACCCAACTGTTGCATCGTCTGGCGCGCATTTTCCTTGTCACCCATTTGGTCAATCACTTTTGGACTAGGCCCGATAAACGTTAATTGACAATCCGCACATAGTTGGGCAAACGCGGCATTTTCAGATAAGAAACCGTAACCCGGATGAACAGCCTGACAACCTGTCAGATTGGCAGCACTGATTATCGCTTGCATATTCAAATAAGACTGATTAACTGGACCGTCACCAATACAAACAGCTTCGTCGGCTAGTCTCACAAACAGACTATCCTGGTCGGCCACTGAATAGACCGCGACAGCTTGACTGCCGACTTCATGCAGCGCACGAATAATTTGCACCGCAATTTCGCCGCGGTTGGCCACTAATACTTTTTCAAACAATCCGCTGACCTCCCTTACGTCTGAATCACAAAGGTCAAATCCGCACTGACGACTTCATGACCCGCACAAGTAATCACTCCGTGGCCGGTGCCAATTTGACGTCGGAGCTTCGTCAGGGTCACGGTTGATTCTAAGCGGTCACCAGGACGGACATCCGCTTTGAAATCAGCCTGGCGAATTCCACCGAAGAAGACATTTTGCCGGTGATGCTCAGGAATCGATAACAAGGCCACGACCCCGGTTTGGGCTAAAATTTCTAACAAGATTGGCCGCATCATCGTCCGTCCTGTCAATGTTGGACTTTGGAAAAACCATTCATTGATGGTTACTAATTTTTCGGCCGTTGCGCCGACCCCCGGTTCAACACTGACAATCCGATCCAATAGTTGCATCGGATAACGTTGTGGAATAAAACTCGTCACTTCCATTAGGCGTTCGTCTCCTCAATTGCAAACAGTGGTTCGTCAAACTCGACCATCGCCGCGTTTTTGACCAAGACTTCCTTGACCGTCCCACTCACTGGACTCGGCACTTCGTTAATCATCTTCATCGCTTCGATCACACACAGCGTTTCGCCAGCTTTGACATGCGTGCCAACTTGGACAAATGGTTCCGCCTTCGGTTCAGCGGCGAGGTAGGCCACTCCGACCAACGGCGCCGTCACCATCGTCGCTGATGAGCTTGGAGCTGTTGGTGTCGCCGATACGCCCTGTTCGGGTACGACGGCCGCCAACGGCTGTTCATTTGCCACTGTTGGCTGGGTCACTGTCGCTTGTTTATTCAGATGCAATTCAAACTCACTCGTCTTGACATCCATGACTTGCGCGCTGGATTGGTTAAACTGGTCGATCAGCGCCGTCATGGCTTCCGTATCCGTCACGCTCATGCACTCACCCACTTTTTAAACGCCACGACGGCATTGTGCCCGCCAAAGCCAAATGAATTACTCAACGCATAAGTGGCGGCTTGCTGCTGGGTCGCGGGCGAAACCAAGTTTACCGGGCAGTCGGGATCTGGCGTCGTACAACCGACATTGGACGGTAATTGTCCCGCCCGTAACGCTCCGATCGTGGCAACTGCTTCAATCGCACCGGCAGCGCCTAACAAGTGACCAGTCATTCCTTTAGTGCTGCTGACAGGGGTATTTTCACCAAACAGCTCGGCAATCGCCTGAGCTTCAGCGCTATCATTGGCGTGGGTCGCGGTACCATGCGCGTTGATGTAGCCAACATCTTCAGGTCGGATGCCTGCTTCTTCTACGGCTTGCTGCATGGCACGTTTAGCACCCGCACCATCTGGCCGTGGCGCAGTCATATGATAAGCATCACTAGTCGTGCCATAACCGACAACTTCGCCGAGAATTTTGGCACCACGCGCTTGGGCATGGGTCAACGTTTCTAAGACTAAGCTGGCACCACCTTCACCCATCACAAAACCATTACGGTCCGCGTCAAATGGCAACGACGCTTTCGTCGGGTCAGTCGCTTTAGATAACGCCGTCAACGCTGCAAAACCAGCAATACCGATCTCATTGACTGACGCTTCCGCACCACCAGTAATCATCACATCCGCTTTTCCTTGGCGTAAGTATTCAAACGCATCACCAATCGCGTTGGTCGCTGACGCGCAGGCCGTTACGATCGCTTGACTGGTATTCTGCGCATTGAACTGTATCGCAATGTTGCCGACGACCATGTTAATGATCGAATTCGGCACAAATAACGGTGAAACCCGTTTGGGACTCTTGTCATGCATCTTGATCACTTGCGCTTCGATCGTGGTTAAACCACCGATACCTGAGCCATAAATCACACCTAATCGTTCGGGGTCAATCGTCGTTTCATCTAGCCCCGCTTGCGCCATTGCTTCGCTGGCACTGTATAAGCCATAAAGTGAGAATAAGTCTAGGCGTTTCGACAATTTCTTTTCAATTCGCTTTTCGGGCTGAAAATCTTCAACTTCACCCGCAACACTGATTCCAGTTGCCGTCGCATCGAACTTAGTAATCGGTCCAATGCCGACTTTTCCTGCGAACAGGTTCGCTAAAAAAGTGTCAACATCGTTTCCGAGGGGCGTTACCGCACCCATTCCAGTTACCACTACTCGTTCTGTCATTGGTTAACCTCCCATGTCTATATCGTCATCCCGCCATCGACCGTCAAAACTTGACCAGTCAAATACGGTTGGTGTAATAAAAAGTCAATTGCTTGAGCAATTTCATCAGGCGTCCCAAAGCGTTTCAGTGGAATGCCACTTAAAGCGGCAGTCTTGACGCGTTCGTTCAGTTGTGCAGTCATCGCCGTTTCAATCATCCCCGGCGCCACTGCATTACAGCGCACTTGTCGACGAGCCGCTTCTTTGGCAGTCGTCTTGGTTAAACCGATAATGCCGGCCTTGCTAGCCGCATAATTGGCTTGACCAATATTGCCGTGTAAGCCGACAACGCTGGCAACGTTGACGATGGCTCCTTGCCGTTGACGTTGCATCACCTTGAGCACGTGCTTAGTCATGTTAAACGTCCCGACCAAATTCGTTTCTAGCACCTGTTTAAAATCTTCAGCGTGCAAACGGGTCAATAATTGATCATGGGTCACACCGGCGTTATTGACCAAGCCGTCAATGCGCCCAAATTTTGCCATCACCGTTTCGACTAACTGTGCCGCAGCGTGTTCATCACTGACATCGCCCACTAATTGAATGAGTTGCGGGTAGGTCGCCGTTAAGGTTTGCCAAGCTTCCGCGTCAATTTCGTGATGGACATTCAGCACCACGCGCGCGCCCTGTGCAGCCAAACGTTTGACCGTCGCTAGACCGATGCCTTTAGCTGCACCCGTCACGATAATCACTTCATCCACGTTCACGTACCTCCTCGATATCTTGCTTAAAGGTCTGCCAATCGCTGACATCTTCAATCGACCAAACTCGTACGTTCGATAACGTTTTTTTGGCAAATTTGGCCAGATTATGGCCCGGTCCAATTTGCACCACACCATCGATATCATAATCTGTCAGTCGTTCTAAACAGGCCGCGAAATGCGTCGGCGAAACCAGCTGTTTGACTAAGGTTTCTTTAACCGTGGACTCGCTAAACGGTGCCACGGTCGTGTTACTGATGACGGGGATCTGTGGTGCTGCCACGTTCGTATAGCGTAAGCGGTATGCCAACGCTTCACTGGCACTGGCCATTAAGGGCGTGTGGGAAGCCACCGCCACATCTAAAGGCACGACCCGTTTGATTCCATGGGCGTGCAAATCATCAGTAACCGCTTGGATTCCCGCAGTATCGCCCCCAATCACGATCTGATCGGCTAAATTATAGTTGGCTGGATAGGCCGCTCCGACCGCGCTGGCACGCTGACAAGCAGCCGCAACCAGCTCGGGTGTGACTTTTAACGCCGCCACCATTGCACCAGGCTGTTGTAACCCGGCCCGTTGCATGTAACGCGCTCGGTCGGCGACTAGTTTGAGCCCATCTGTAAACGACAACGTTCCCGCTGCCATCAGTGCGGCATATTCACCCAGGCTTAAGCCAACTAGCGCAGTCGGGCAACCAATCAGCGGGGTTAAGGCTTGATAGAGGGCCATATTCATCGCCGTAATCGCAACTGGGCTGCGTTGGTTATCATCCAGCCAATCCTCAGTAACCCGCAAATCCCAGTCCAGTTCCTGATTGGCAGCATCAATCGTCTTTTGGTAGGCTGGCAGCGCTTGATAAAGGTCTTGTCCCATATCAGCGAACTGTTGCCCTTGCCCACTGAATAAGATTGCCAGCTTCATCATTTATTCCTCGCTTGCTTCCTGGTGGCTAGCAACGTAATCGACTAAATCACCAACTGTGGCTAGCGCGTCATCCGTTTCAATTTCGATATCATATTCGTCTTCGATCTTGTCGATCACCTCAAAGACATCCAGACTGTCGAGCGCCAAATCTTCAGTGAAGTTGGTCGTCATCGTAATCTTGTCAGCATCCACGTCTAGTTGTTCAACAATCATCTTTTTAATTTGGTCAAAAATTTCAGTTTTAGTCATTAGTCTGTTCCTCCAGAATTTTTAAAATAATATTCGTGTTGTCTTCAGTTAATATTCAATCACGGCAGTACCGACGGATAAGCCGCCACCAAAGCCGGTGAATACTAGTTTGTCGCCCCGTTGAATTTGGTGTTGGGCCACCAGCTCAGCAAATAAAATCGGTTCGCTGGCGGCTGCGGTATTGCCGTACTGCGCAATATTAACGGGTAATTGTTCGGTATTCAGCTGTAACCTCTTGCCGACACTGGCCACGATGCGGGCATTGGCCTGATGCAGGATAAATGATTGCACCTCATTTGCCTGCAGTTCAGCGACGGTTAACGCTTGTTCAATGGATCGTGGCACTTTCTTGGTCGCAAAGTCATAGACCCGGCGGCCGTTCATTTGAAACGCCCATTGATTCGTTGATTTGGCGGCCATATCAGTCGACCAAGGATTCAATCGCGGTTGTTGTCCTGCCATTAAATAGTGGCCATCCGTGCCAAACGTGGCGTAGTGACTGCCGAGCCAACGACCGGTTGGTGCAGTGGAATCCGCCGCAATCAACATGCCACCCGCACCATCACCGAACAAAACGGCGGTACGACGGTCATGCCAATCGACTAAGTGACTCAGCGTTTCGCTGCCAATCAACAAGGCATGCTGACCGGGTTGTAAATATTGATGGACTAATTGCATGCCGTAAACAAACCCAGCACAGGCCACATTAATGTCAAAGGCGATCGCATTCGTTGCCTCGATTGCAGCTTGTACTTGGGGTGCCGTCGCCGGTGTCAAATAATCCGGAGACATGGTCGCCACAATAATTAAATCGATATTTGTCGCAGCGAGCTGACTTTGTTGCAACAGCTGCTGGGCGACATCAACGGCCAAGCTGGTCGTGGTTTCAGTGGTCGCAACATGCCGGGCTTTAATCCCGGTCCGTTGCTGAATCCACTCGTCCGAAGTTTCCATCAAGCGCGTCAGATCCTGATTATAAATCTCAGTTTGTGGCACGGCTTTGGCGGTTGCTTGAATTGAAAAATTGTTTGTCATAGTTAGTTAGATACAATCGGCGTCGATCAAAATCTCCCAAACGCGCTTGCCGAATTGCAGTTACCACCTTTCTATTTTGAATCAGTGGGACTAACGATAAACGTTAAATCAGTCGTGCAGGCAGCCTTATCACCAACCATCGCCTGACAGCTGACGGTGCCCATATTCGAGCGCTGCTTGACCATCTGAACGTGCAACTTCAAGACATCACCTGGCCGGACGATTTTACGGAACTTGGCGTCTTTGATCGCCCCAAGATAGGCGGTCTTGCCCGCGAACTTCTCAGACTTTAAAATTAAAATTGAGGCTGCTTGGGCCAGTGCTTCAATAATCAGCACCCCTGGCATCACCGGGTTACCTGGAAAGTGACCTTGGAAAAAGGATTCATTGATGGTGACATTCTTCGTCACCACAATTGATTCACCCGGATTTAGTTCATCCACCCGGTCCATGAATAAAATCGGATACCGGTTAGGAATTAATTGCATAATTTCGCTTGCTTCTAACACACTCATTGCTAGTCGCTCCTTTCACGGCGTTTGGGAATGGCATTAAGTTAATCGTCCGCCAAATAATTGTCAATTGATTTTGGTAGTTTAATTCATAGTATGACGCTTTTGGGCGGAAACGAATTCCCGCCACATCAATGAATTGGACCTGTCAAATTTTTTTGAAATTTACTCAAAAATCGCATTAATGATGTGTGAAAAAGTACACGCGTTTCGTCAAAAAATTATCGCAAAACTATAAAGTTTATAATTCGCTAAATTCACAATTCGTTTCGTTGGCTGGCGACCATCAACTGACACGCAATGCACTAAACTGGCGCGTCGGTTGATCTCGCCATTGCCGTAAACGCGCTGTTTTTACCCGAATACCAAAAACAGCATGCAGACGAATTAGTCACAATTCGTCTGCATGCTGTTAGGACGTTTAAATTAGGTTGTCCGTTTCGTGTAAAGCTTACACACACGTTCTCGCCAGATGGCCTCAAATCCATTTATAATTAGTTGGCAACATCGAAACAGGACATTCGGATTAACTTAAGAATCGCCCGCTTTGCCGATCAACACTGGCTAAAATGTTCGTACTCACAACAGGCCCATAATGCCCCCGACGAGCAAGCCCTGAATCTCAGATTGTAACATCACCCAGAGCATCACGTTAAAACTAACCAATACGGCGATACACTGCCCCTCAAATCCAGTCAGTGTGGGCACTTGTAACATGCCTTGTTTACGTCGTTTTTGCCGGGCCGTACGAATGCAAAACTCGGCTAAGATCACTGTCAGCAATGGCAAAACGATCAACCACCACCGCGGGCCAAATGCATCCGCAAGACCAGCACCATTAAAATGGGTCACGACTTGCTGGGGCGCTAAACTAATCATGATGAGACAAATTAAGACCATCACACCAACTATCGATCGGACAATCCAAGTAAATACACGCATGGGGTCCACCTCATTTTTGAACCAGTATATCAAGTGGTGAATTTCACGAATAGTAATATGCATTTTTTCGGATGGTGAATTATCAAAGCTGGGTGCAGGTCATGTTGTAACGATACATGATTGGCAAGTTAGCCCCTAGTTCAATCCCCTGAATCCAGTGCATAAATACCTAGGTTGGGCGCGTTGTGCTAGTTATTCTATTCGCATTAAAGATGATTAAAACGCGCCAGTGATAAGTTCATGTACTACCAGCTGAGACCCGCTGGAAACAGTGCGAGTTAACGTAAACTTGCAATGGTAGTCTCGTCTTAGGCCGGCTTTCAGGCTTCTGACGAGTAGCTTCATCAAATTTGTCAGAATTGTCTCTAGGCGACTGAGATAGCAAAATCTGGAATTCTAACGAAGATCATTTTAACGACTAAATTCAAGACCCGTGTCCGTTGAAATTGGTAGCATTAAGAATAGTGAACGCTATTTGAGTGATTTTCTCGGCACTCAAATCCCCTCAAGCATCAACGGTTCCAAATTAAAAGTTCGCCTGAAGGACCAGTTACCAATATTCAGTGGTCAATTGTACCCAGATAGGTGGTTGTTCATCTGCCATTCGAGCGGCTTCCCGACTGGAGGGGCCGGCTGACAATGCTCAGTAGCCAAATTATTCTTAGCTGGAAGTGGGTTGCTTCCGGCTTAGAATAAGACTCGTATTTGAAATTGCGCAGTGGGTTGCTGCGTGAGTTCAAATCGATGTCGGCTTACGTTCCAGCAATTGTCAGCCGGCCCCGGAAGTCGGAATAAGGAGAGCACTGGCTGACGAACAGGAATCCATCCACTGGCGCGTTTTAATCATAATTCGTGACAAACCAACTAGCACAATGTGTTGAAATAGGTGATCCATGCGTATTCATGACTGAGACAAGTATGGTTTTACCCAAAAAGCGAGGCAATCAGAAGATGCGCATCTTCTAATTGCCTCGCTGATTAGTTTAATCACAACACTTAGTTATCCAGTTAGTCGACAACCACCATTGCCTTAATTGTCTGACGATTTTGCATATCTTGGTATGCTTGATTGATGTCTGCTAAAGCGTACGTTTGCGTAAAGACGCGTCCTGGATTAATATTGCCATCCAAAACAGCCTTCAGTAGGAACTGCTTGTCATAGGTCGTAACGGAAGCTGAACCACCTGCGACCGCAATGTTTTGGGCAAACGTCGAGCCGAGTGGCCGATTGTTATAATGTGGAACACCGACGTAACCCACGCGTCCACCATTGTGCAGTACGCCCAAGGCTTGGTCGATGGCAGCTTCAGTACCCACACATTCTAAGGCAGCATCAGCGCCACCGCCCAAGATTTCACGGACTTTGGCAATGCCTTCTTCACCCCGTTCAGCGACGACTGCTGTTGCACCAGATTGAAGGGCCATTTGTTGCCGGTCTTCGTGCCGACTCATCAGAACGATTTGAGAAGCGCCGCGCATTTTAGCAGCGATAACGGCACATTGACCGACCGCCCCATCACCAATGACGACCACTTTATCGCCTGGTTGAACATTGGCACAACGGGCTGCGTGATAGCCAGTTGGCATGACATCCGCTAAAGTCAACAATGATTTTAACATGCCTTCAGTGTAATCACTTGGTTGACCAGGGATCTTGATCAGTGCCCAGTTACCGTATGTGAACCGAATGTATTCAGATTGGAAGCCGTTTGACCAGTTGGAACCTCCAGGATGGCGGTCACAAGTGCCATCAAAGCCTGCCCGACAAGCGGCACAGTCGCCGCAGCCGTGCGTAAATGGTGTAATAACGAAGTCTCCGGGTTTGACCGTGGTAATTGCATCACCAATGGCTTCAACGATACCAATTGCTTCATGCCCATCATTAATTGAATGTGCATCCTTGTTATCACCATGAGCGTAAGCCCACAAGTCTGAACCACAAACGCAGGTCCGAACGATCCGCACGATCACATCGTCATCCGCTTGAAGCGTTGGTTTGTCAACTTCCTGAACACTCACTAGTCCCGCTTTTTCAAAAATGGTTGCTTTCATCCTAATCACCTTGAACTACCAAATTCATGAGTAGTTCTTCCTTCCATTAAGATATTGATACTGTCTAATTCGCCTAAATTGTAACAGGTTTCATGAACCAAATGCTAATAAATGCACATTCACCTGCATTCTTGACAAATATTCCGACAGCTCATATATTTAATTCTAGACTTGATAGTTAACTATCAGTCAAGAATTTTTATGAAAATAGGTGTTTCGATGACTTTAACGATCCATGATGTGGCACAGCGAACCGGATTGACCACGTATACGTTGCGGTATTATGCCAAGGAAGGCTTATTGGACTTTGTCACTCGGAGTTCCAATAAGCTGGGGACCCGATTATTCAAAGAATCCGATTTAGAATTCATTTATCTCATTAAGTGCCTCAAAAATGCCGGCCTGAGCATCAAAGAAATCAAAACCTTTGTCGATTGGACGATGGCTGGTGATTCGACAATCGCGGAACGGCGTGACATGTTTCAAAAACGGCGGACCGCTCTGCAACAACAAATGGCTGACTTACAAGCGACCTTAGACGTTGTTAATTATAAATATTGGTACTACCAAGTTGCCGAAGACGCTGGAACTTGTGCGGCACATGATGATATGCCGGATGCGGAGATTCCAGAAAAATTCCGGCAAGTCAAGCACCGGTTGGCGGCGTTGGATGGCATCAAGGATGCGTGAAATTGCAGCGTGAAATCAAAACTGGTTCTATTAACAAATCCACTATAATAAGAACTTGTGCGTAGCAATTAAATTTAAAACAAATAAACGCCACCTGTTGCAACGCACTCTGCAGTCAGGTGGCGTTCATTTGGTATCGGCAATTATCTGAAATAATAACGAGCACAACTTTCAAACCTGGACGACAACTATTTAAGATGGCATCCATTGGCTGTGATTGACCTTCGCCGCTTTAAAGATCCCATCGCCAACAGCAAGACAGCATACCACTGTCAAAACACGCGGATGAATCTCATCACACATCATCAATTCGATTACACACCTGACACTAAATCTATATTGTCATAACTGTTTTCCCACAATTCTTTGGCGGTATAGACATCCTTGTCAAACAAAATCACGGTCCCGTCCGGCTGAATTTGGGCGTTAGAACCGAGCCATTCCCAGGTCGGCGGCAACCACAAGTTTTTGCGCTTCCCCTTGCCCTTCTTCGGTGACCAAGCTAAGAGATAATCATTGATAAAATGCGTGCGCATGTAGCGATACTGACCATTATCAAATTCGATTTGAATCACATTGGCCCCCATCCAAACTTTGACGGCCTTTGGCAAAGCAGTTGTCATGGTTGCTCACCTCATCCTTTTGTTGGTTCATCTGTGTTATCAGCATATAAGTAATCGCTTTCATATTCAATCTTATCACTAACCCAATATAAAGCAATCGGCTTATCTGAGCGTGTGGACAACACTTGCTTTACAATCATTAGAAGTCGTAAGGATGCCCTCTTTAATAAAGTCAACCAGGCGTGATATGTTCGAAATCAAAATAAGGTGACTAACTCAAAGCGAGTTGATCACCTTATTGCGCAGAATCTGAATCATTTTAGAACAAACTTAACTGAATTCGTGCAAACCACTTGGATCTCTCAGCTGTTCGCGGTCACGCGCAATGGTTTGAAAAGTCTAGCCCGGCCGTTCACCATTTTACCGAGAACAATCAACAATCCTATCATTGTGCCCACTTCAATAGTGCCAGTGCCGCCAGCTCATGGAAACGTGCCCCATACGCCAGCCCGGCATCATCGCATTGATAATTCGACTGATGTAAGACGCCGGTGCCTCCCGTGCCCAGAAAGCCGTAGCAACCTGGAACACGTTCCTGATATAAGGCAAAGTCATCATCCGCGTTGCACAGTTGGGCCGGAACTAGCCTAAAATCATTTTCAAAAGCAGTCTTTAAAATTCTCGTGATGGTCTCATCATTCGTCACACAACTTGGGCCACGATTCCATTCGATGGTTGCTGCTTGCTGATTCATTTTAGCCGTCGCGTTGACGATCTCGTAAAAGCGCTGTTTGGCCAGTGCCCGATTTGCCGCGTTAAAGGTGCGGATGGTGCCTTTGAGACTCGCTGTATTGGGAATCACATTGTACGTGGTCCCGGCTTGAATCGCACCAATCGTTAAAACTAGCGCCGCATCGGGCGCAATATTGCGACTGCGAATCGTCTGTAAATTGCCGATGAGTTCACCCAAAGTCACAATCGGGTCATGACTGGCCTCTGGCATAGCCGCGTGTGCGCCCTGACCTTGAATCGTCACATCGAAGTTGTCATTACTAGCCATCAACGGTCCGGATTTCATCGCCACCGTCCCGACTGGCAAATTTGGCATATTATGAAAGCCCGCAATGGCCTGCACATCCGTTAAGACGCCGTTATCAATCATGATGCGTGCGCCTCGATGTCCCTCTTCAGCTGGTTGAAAAATCAAGCGCACCGTTCCAGAAAGATCAGCCTCACGTGCTTTCAACAGCCGAGCCGCGCCTAATAAGGATGCGGTATGAAAGTCATGACCGCAAGCATGCATTCGTCCAGGAACCGTTGAAGCATAGGATAAATCATTAGTTTCTTCAACTGGCAAAGCGTCAATATCTGCGCGTAAGGCAATCGTTGGCGAACCTTGGCCAATCTCGGCGACGACCCCCGTCTCACCTGGATAATCCATCAACCGGACCCCTAAGTCACTTAAGGTCTGCTTGATGAGTTTGGTCGTTGCGACTTCGTGTAAAGCTAATTCAGGATGCGCGTGTAATTGATGCCGTAACGTGGTCATCCATGCACTTAAAGTTGTGGTCAACATTGATAACATCCCCTATAAAATTTTTAAGAAAATTGACGCGATAATGACCGAAGCGACCGAGACCGTTGCAAAGCCACCGACTAACATTTTAGGTAGCATTTGATCCAGTAAGTATTGCTTTTCATCCGGGGTCGTCCCCATAATTTCTGTGACTTCATGGGTCACAATATAGTCTGCGGGAAATCCAAATAACGCTGTCAGGGCACTCGCAAACGCCATTTCACGACTAAATCCGAGTGGTCGAGCCAATAAACTAGACGCGATGAACATCCCTAACACACCTAATACGATCAAGGTCACAATTGGCACTAAGATACCGCTCAACATACTGATCTTGACAATGTTTAGATTGGCAAAAATATAGGCCAGTAACCCGTACATCAACCAATGAAACACACCCGCTTTTTCTAAGACGGCATTTTCTAAAAAGCCGAGTTGATGCGCAATGACCCCAAAAATCAAACAAACGATATATTGGTTCACGACGCCGTGCATTAGTTGCGCCGTCCCTTCAGCTAATACCGTAACGGCCGCGACCTTGAAGAGCATGAAAGCCGAAGTATCGTAAGCAGCTGGTAGATGCCAAGCATGGATTTTAAATTTCGATAACTGAACTCTGGCATCCGCTGTCGGCACGTCTCCGCTTGGCACCTGCGCCACTGTATTAACGGTGGCGCGTGCCGTTACAGCATCATCCGTGACCACGGTAGCGACTGCCTGCCTGGTTTTTAACAGCCGCCGACTCTCGCGTTTGAGCATCCAAGCCGTCAATGGATAACCGAGCATGCTGTGCATGACAAACATGGCGACTGGAAACGCAACTAAGGCAGTAATATGTTGGGCCTTTAAGCCAGCCGTCATCAAAAATGCCGCCACTAGGCCACCAGTCAATGGCGGGACACTTGCAACAATCGTGTGCCAATTGAAAAATAAGCGCCCGATTCCCATCGTGAGGATAATGGTCCCGACGACGCCGCTGAGTGCAATCACCACGGCGCGCCATTGCTTAAGTAAGAGTTTCAAGTCCATCAACGTCCCCATATGCACTAACAGCACGGCTTGGGTGATTTGAATAAAAGCCGTGCCAAATGAGGCGGCCGGCACAATATTCTTGGGAACAACTGTCCAAAAGCCAATTAAGAACAAAAGTGCGGTAATAAAAACGGACGGCACGTAGGCTCGACTTCGGGTTGAGACCCATTCGCCCACCATCATGAAGCCCATGACGACCATTAAAGAAAGAATAGCTGCCATTGTCATCACTCCCATTTGATTGATTTGCGATTTGGTTTTCTAATCGTATTATCATAATCTAACAGAAAACTAATTAGAATACGAGGTACTGACGCCAATTCAATGCAAATCCACGTTTACACGGCTTTGGACAGCTGATTCCTAGTTATTAAGCGGAAATTCGCTAAGAATCTAAAGGTCGTAGTCGTCAAATATTCGGTACTAATCTGACAAAAAGCGGTATCCTCACCTAAGCAGGTTCAGATACCGTTACGATGACATCAATTTAACTGTTGTGAGCTAGTCACTTGGCACTCCTATAATTGTCACGACCCCAATATAATCTTGCCTGCGACTTGGCCAGTTTCCAGTGACCAATTGAGTTATTGTCGTGATAGCTTGCTCGGCTTACCCCTTCTCACCATCGGGCACCGGCACTGCATCCAACGCCGCGCGCATCTGGTGTGTATAGTCGGTCAAAACCGCCGTCGCTGGTTGGTTGTTCGCGATTAGATGTACTACCGCGCTACCGACGATCACGCCATCCGCAAATTGGGCCATTGCGCGCGCCTGGGCCGGGTCATGAATGCCAAACCCAATCGCAACGGGTAACGTCGTCGCTTGCCGAATCTTAGTAACGAGAGCAGCCAAGTCGGTCGTAATATGGTTGCGGGTCCCAGTCACGCCCAGCGAAGAAACGACATAGATAAAGCCGCGGGCCTGAGCTGCAATCGCCGCAATTCGGGCATCGTCACTCGTCGGCGCAATCAATGGAATCAGCGCCACGTCATATTGATCAAGGGTTGGCCGGAGTTCATCAGATTCCTCTAAGGGTAAGTCTGGGATAATCAAACCGGCAACATCCAATTCCTGGCAGCGCTTGGCAAACGCCGTGTAACCGAATTGATAAACGATATTGGCATAGGTCAGGAACACTAGCGGCACTGCCGTTTGCTCCCGAATCGCAGCGACTAATTCGAAGACTCGCTGTGGTGTGATTTGTTGGTCAAAGGCGCGTAAATCTGCGGCTTGAATCTCCGGACCATCCGCAACCGGGTCCGAAAATGGGATGCCAATTTCAACTAAGTCACAACCAGACTCCGCTAGCGCAACCACCTGGTCGACAGTCGCGGCAAATGTTGGATCCCCCGCCACGACGAATGCAATGAATGCCTTATGATTTTGAAAAACGCGGTTTAAATTAGTCATTGATTTCTACCCCCCGATACTTTGCAATTGCGGCCACATCTTTATCGCCACGACCAGACAAGGTACAAATAATTGTTTGGTCTGGTCGCATGGTTGGTGCGAGCTGTTGCACATAGGCAACGGCGTGAGCACTTTCAATGGCACAAATAATGCCTTCGACTTTAGCAATCATTTCAAATGCTTGAACGGCTTGGTCATCCGTCACGCCGACGTATTGGGCCCGCCCCGTTTCAGCCAAATAAGCGTGTTCTGGCCCGACACCTGGATAATCCAGCCCAGCTGAGATGGAATAGACTGGCGCAATCTGCCCTGCTTCATCTTGTAAGAAACAAGATTTCATGCCGTGAAAAATTCCGGTGCGTCCGCGTTCAATCGTTGCAGCCGTCAATGGCGTCTCGATGCCTTTGCCAGCAGCTTCACAGCCAATCAACTGAACGGAGGGGGCATTTAAAAAGGCAGCAAAACTCCCAATGGCGTTACTCCCACCACCGACGCAAGCCACGACGGCGTCCGGTAAATGGCCGGTTTCAGCCAATAACTGTTGTTTGGCTTCAATACTGATGACACTTTGAAATTCATGGACCATCATCGGAAATGGGTGTGGCCCTGTCGCTGAACCCATGATGTAGGCGGTATCGTCACAGCGCCGTGTCCACTCCTGCAACGCCGCGTTGATGGCATCTTTGAGCACCATCGAGCCCGTCGTGACTGGATGAACCTTAGCACCTAACAACTGCATGCGATACACGTTCAGCGCTTGCCGGTCCGTGTCTTCCTTACCCATGAAGATCTCACATTCCATCCCAAACAAGGCCGCAATCGTCGCCGTTGCCACGCCGTGCTGACCAGCGCCCGTTTCGGCAATCAATCTTTTTTTACCCATTTTCTTAGCGAGGAGCGCCTGCCCTAAGACATTATTGATTTTATGCGCACCGGTGTGGTTCAAATCCTCACGTTTAAAATAAATCTGAGCACCACCCAATTGGTCAGAGAGTCGCTGTGCATGGTATAGCAGGGATGGGCGATTGGCATAGTTATTTAGCAAATCGGTTAGTTCGGCTTGAAATTGGGCATCTTGATGATAATGTTGAAAGGCTTGATCTAATCGATGCAATTCAGTCATCAGGGTCTCTGGTACATATTGGCCGCCAAAGTCGCCGTAACGACCTGGTCGCGTTGTATTTTTAATCATATTTGATCCTCCGTTTTAGTTGGTCGTGTGATTTCATATCGAATTCGTCACTATCTTTTATTCTTCGTCTACTGATTATCTATTAGTTAAGCTGGTGCGCGCGGGCAACAATGGCCACAATCTTCTGAGCATCCTTTTGGCCATTTGTTTCGACCCCGCTGGACACATCGACCATTGTTGGATGAACTTGTTGAATGGCGTTCGCCACATTGTCTGGCGTCAAACCACCCGCTAAGATGAATGGACGCTTGAGCCGTGGCAAATCCGTCCAATCCAGGGCTTGACCGCTCCCGGGGTGCGAATTGTCTAGTAACGGATAGTCTGCTTGGCATCTGATTGCATCAGCGGGAATCACCGTTTGAATCACGGGAATGTGAGCTGCTCGTAGTTGGGTCACACGTGGATCATCTAGGGCACCATGCAGCTGAACCACTTGAATGACGTGGGCTTGCACCAACGCTAGAATTTCCGCCAGCGAGTTAGTTGTGAAAACGCCGACGCGCTGAATCTGTGGATTAAGTTGTGCCGCCATTTGCTTCGCTAGGTCTGGTGTGATCTGCCGCCGACGTCCGGGTGCAAAGATGAATCCAATGGCATCTGGCCGTGCTTGGTTGACCATCGCCACATCTGCGAGCCGCATCAGGCCGCAAATTTTGATTTTAGTCACGCGACCACCCCCGCCCGTAATTGCGCCACGGCTGCCGCTTTATCCGTGGCACGCATCAGCATTTCGCCGACTAAAATAGCATCAAAGCCGGCCGTGGCTAACTGGTGGACTTGGGCCGCGGTTTGAATACCGGATTCCGCCACAGCCAAACACGTCGCTGGAATTTGTTGCCGCAGTTGCTGGCTAGTAGCAAAGTCCACGCTGAAATCCTGTAAATTACGATTATTGATGCCAATGATGTCCGCACCGGCTGCGACGGCTTGCTGAATTTCAACCGCAGTATGCGCTTCGACTAACGCGTCTAACTGCAACGCGTGTGTCAGATCCAGTAATCGTTTCAATTGATCCGGGTCTAAAGCGGCAACAATTAGCAAGACGGCACTTGCCCCTGCCACGCGGGCCGCCGCCACCTGACTTGCATCCACGATAAAGTCTTTGCGCAGCGTGGGTACATTGACTGTGGCGGCGATAGCTTCTAGATAGGCCAGCTGCCCCTGAAAATAATCCGGCTCGGTCAACACCGAAATCGCATCGATTTTCGCAGCTTGGTAATCCTGGGCGATTTGCAGGTAATCAAAGTCGGGCGCAATCAGTCCTTTGGATGGCGAGGCCCGCTTCACTTCACCAATAATTGCTAATCCGGGTTGCGCCAGTGCTCGTTTAAACGAAGGCGCTGGCACCGTCATCTGGCGGGCACGCTGTTCGATGGCCAACCGCTCAGCTTTCGGCACGGCCTGTACGCGACGCTGACTGGCCGCAATCAATTGCGTTAAAATCATGACGCCATCACCGCCTGACTCTTCTGAATCAGTTGTGTAAGTTCCGCGGCGGCCTGACCTGAATCGATGGTTTGTGTCGCACGCGCAAAAGCATCGGCTAAAGTTAGTTGCGGTTTCGCAATGTGGAGTGCAGCAGCCGCATTCATGAGGACGACGTCGCGCGGTGCACCCGGTTCACCTGCCAAAATTGCCCGCGTAATCGCAGCATTTTCCTGCGCCGTCCCGCCAATCAAATCGGCATGTGCGCACCGTTTTAAACCGAATTGTTCCGGAGTCATGGTCCTCGTCGTTGTGTGGCCATCAGTAATGTCAATAATTCCGTTGGCGCCGCGGCTGAGATTTCATCCAAACCATCCCGACTATGCACGACCATCGCGTGTTTGACACCCAATTTGATTAAAACTTGTGCCAAAGGTGCCATCAAATCTTGACGATAAACGCCCAGTAATTGCATTTGGGCATGCGCCGGATTGGCCAGCGGACCTAGGACGTTAAAAATGGTTGGAATCTTGATCTGTTGCCGCGCCGGCGCCACAAAGCGCATCGCTTGATGGTATTCACGGGCATACATAAAAGCAAAATTAGTCTGATTTAAGAGAGCTAAACTTTGGGTGGGCGTTAAATCGATTTTGACGCCTAACGCTTCCAAGACATCGGCAGCGCCACTCTTCGACGAAGCGGCCCGGTTGCCGTGTTTGGTGACGGGCACCCCAGCAGCCGCTACCACGAGCGCAGTCGTCGTTGAGATGTTGAACGAATTAGACCGATCACCACCAGTCCCAACTATTTCTAAAGTCGGTCGTCCTGCTTTGAATGGTAGTGCCTGCGCACGCATCGCAGTGGCCGCGCCGGCAATTTCATCAATGGTTGCGTGTTTGATAGCGAGTGCTGTTAAAAAGCTGCCAATCTGGGCGTCAGTCGCCTGTCCTTGCATAATTTCAGTCATCACTTGTTGAGTCGTTGCAAAGTCTAAATTTTTTTGGTTGGTTAGTTGTGCAATTGCGTTTTCAATCATAATCATGCCTCCATAGTTGCATCTGTCGTTTTGTTATTAAATTGGCCCCTTAATCGCAGCCCTCAAATTTCGTTCATTAAACCGTCATTTTCAAGAAGTTGGTAATCAGTTGTTCACCAATTGGCGCCGGCGTCATAATGGATTCCGGATGGAACTGGACGCCATACAAGTGACGGCTAACATCCTCAATTGCCATAATCTCCTGGTCGGCATTGGTCCCGATCACCCTGAAATTTCCCGGTAACTTGGACGAATCCGCCACCAGCGAATGGTAGCGCGCCGCCATGAACTGCATCGGGCACTCTTGAAAAAGTGGCGACGCTTGAACCTGCATCAACGTTGACTGACCATGAACCAACTGATGTGCAGCACGCAGTCGGCCACCAAAAGCCGTCACCAGTACTTCCAAGCCCATGCAGACGCCCAAAATTGGCACTTTTCCAGCCAGTCGTTGAACGACCTGGGGGCTGACGCCTGTATGCGCCGGTGTCCCGGGGCCAGGCGACAAGATAATGTGGGTGGGATGTAAGGCTTCAATCGCTTCGACCGTGAGTTCATCATTTTTGATCACCCGCACGTCTGGCGTTAAGCGGCCAATCAGCTGATACAGGTTATAAGTAAAACTGTCATAGTTATCAATGAGCAATTTCATCAACTTCACGTCCTTTCGCGCATTGTACTGCATTCATCACGGCACGTTGTTTGTTCTGGCACTCCTTAAATTCCTGAGCGCCAATGCTATCAGCGACAATTCCGGCCCCAGATGGCACCACCAACCGCTCGTGCGACCGATAAGCCAACCGAATACCAATTGCCATATCCATGTTGCCATTACTATCCAAGTAACCAAGGCAGCCACCATAAACACCGCGTGGTTGGTGTTCATAATGATTGATCAGTGTCATGGCTTCCACTTTTGGCGCCCCGGATAACGTCCCCGCTGGAAATGTTGCGGCTAAAACTTGCAGTGCCGTTGTGGTCGGTGCCACTTCCGCAGCGACTCTCGATCCCAGATGCATCACTTGCGAATACCTAATCAAACGGCGGAGATTGGTCACCCGCACACTTTTGAATTGTGCGACCTGGCCCAAATCGTTGCGACCAAGGTCCACCAGCATATTGTGCTCCGCGATTTCTTTGGGATTCGTCTGCAGTTCATGCGCTAATGCAGCGTCTTCCGTGGGTGTGTTGCCTCGACGACGCGTTCCCGCTAACGGATAGGTGGCAATCTGGTTGCCCTGTTTGGTGACAAGCGTTTCGGGTGACGCGGCGGCGAGTTCAAAATCAGCCTGTTTAAAATAGCATTGATACGGGGCCTGCGTTGCCTGCAATTGCGCGTGGACCGCTAATAACGACCCGCTCATGGTTCCAATCCGTGGATTAGCGTAAATCATTTGAAAAATATCGCCGGCTCGAATGTGGTGGCGAATCCGTTCCACCCGACTGGCGTACGTTGCGGTATCAGCCTGCATCGAGAGTGGCGTCTGCACTTGAAACGGCGGCATAGCTAATGGTGTTTGTAACTGCTGGATGATTGCTTTCAACTTGGTAGTCAGCTGATTTTCAGCGGTCGCGTATGCCGCAGGTAAATCAGTCGTTGGAATCAGCTGTGTCAATCCCAACTCATGGTGTTGATGGTCGTAAACCAATACGCTGGTCACTAGGAATAGTCCGAAGTCATCGAAGTTAGCGCTGGCCGCGGACGTGAGCTGCAGCTTGGGTATAAAATGCTGGACATATTCATAACCAAAGTACCCCATCAGACCACCGGTAAATGGTGGTAATCCGTGAATGCGTGGTGTCCGATATTGCGTCAGGATCGCCTGCAACATATCATTCGGATGGGCGCGGTCGTGCGGTGCTAACGTCCGGCTGGTCAAGCTTTGCTGCGGTTTGAAACTAAAATAGCTATAGCGATGATGCCGGTCGATCGTCAGTGCAAAACCATTGCCCATCCGTTGAACGAGCTTGGCAACGGCTAACGGATCAAAATCTGGTAAAGTTTGTTGAACCATGACTGGCACATAGGGATAGTGCGTTTGATAAGGCATTAATGTTTGTAATGTTGGTTTCATGTTGAACCACTCCTCATATACGAAGGCGTTCGAATGACTACTAATGAGCCATCGATTGTATTATCTGAAACTGAGTTGTGGTGAATTGCCATCGCTGTTGCATGTACCTGCCTCCAATCAAAAAATCCGCCCATGACTAATGACAGTCAAGGACGGATTTTTCCGCGGTACCACCTTGGTTGGACACCAAACTACCCCATTCAGGTTAGACTTGTGCCCCAGCTTAGCGAAATGCAAACACATTCCCGGGAATTGACGGCTCCCTATCGTCGCGAGGTACTAGAACAAAATTGTTCGTTGGTCGCGCCCTCAGTGGTCCATTTAATAACTTGCGTTCGATCGCACTCTCAGCAACGGCGACTCTCTTTACGGGCATCATTATCTTGATCTCCACTTCATCGGTTTCATGGACGAATATTAAGTTGTTACTAACATTAAAACTTAATGAGCGATTTGTCAACAGTTTTATTTAAATTTAATGTCATATGCGTTGTGCTAGTTATTTTTAAGCACTAAGGATGATTAAATCATGCCATTTTTTAAGTGCAAGTGCTGCCAGCCGAAAAACGCTGGAAACAGTGCGAGTTAGCGTAAACTTTCAGCGGTAGCTGCGTTCTAGTCCGGCTTACAGGCATTTCTGACAACGCTGGAACGCGATGGACACAGATTTATGCCGACAAACCACGTCTTAAATACTGGTCTTCCACTAACCAAGCCAAAAACGCTTGCCAAGTGGAATTTCATCGCTGAGCATTGTCAGAAACGCCTTCCAGCCTGTATGGTATTCGAAAGGAAGACATGTGCGGACTCAACTTTTGATGAACTGATCGTTGATTATTGTTAGACAGTCAACTGTCAGACTAGCTGCCGGTAATAGCTTTGTTAGTGTTTTGGGCCTTGAATCATCAGAATCATGAATACTGTCAGAAATTTTCTGACTTTGCTAATATGATAGGTCTTAAATTCCAGACAGATGGCAATTCTATCGACTTAGCCTTCTATGTTCAAGACTAGTTGTTATCAGGATTAGGAAGTAAACTTCAGACCATCTCGTCACCATTAAAATACCGCAAGTGATCATTAATGTTGTCTCAAAGATTGCTGAAAGATTAGATTCGTAATATTAAGTGGTCAATTGTACCCAGATAAGTGGCCGTTCATCTGCCATTCGAGCGGGTTCCCGACTGGCCGGCCCGGCGAACAATGCTCAAGGGCGAAATTCTTCTTGTCCGGGTGGTCTTCCCGGGCTAGAAGAAGACTCGTATTTGAAATTGCACAGTGATTTTCTGCGTGAGTTCAAATCGATGTCCGCCCGGTTCCAGCGTTGTCATCCGGCCCCGGAAGTCGGACTAGGACGCGCATTGGCTGACGAACAGGAATCCACCAACTAGCGCACTACGCGTACTAGTTTCAATTGATGATGATTAAAATGTGCCAGTTCTTAAGTGGTTTTTCACTCAGCAAATACACCCCATCATGCAATCAATCAGATGAGTTGTGCCGATTAATTTAATCCAGCCGTTGCCAAAAAGTCCGGTAATTGTGCCAAACTAGTGCGGCCGATACCAAGGCAAGAATCAATAACACGATTATATTAATCCATATAGCACTAGCCGCAAACAAATGAATCAGAACACTGTAACTCACAATGACAATCATGCCGATCACACTGCAAACAAATAAGTTGAGCAACAAGCCAAAGTTACCGCCACCCCGATTGAAGAGCTGCGTCACATTCGTCCAGTTCGTCATGCGTAATTGGTAATCCCGTTTGAAATAGTGTTGCGCGGCTAAATACGTGCCCCAAGCGATACCCAATATCAGTGCCACGTCTAAAACTAAGGGTGCGTGAACAGCGATTCCGATGACGAGCGCAATCGTTGCGTTGATTGCGACTTGGAACCAATAGCCGAGGTAAAATTTCTGCCGTAAATACCGGGCTAATGGGATGGGCAGTGCGCTCACAAAGTCAAAGTTCATTTTATCCAGTGAAATCAGATTACCAACCAAAGATGTTTGATTAACATTGATAATGGCCCCCGCCATCCCAGCGACAAACCAGACACCGATCCAGTTAAGGGACAACTGACTCCAGTTAGCCCTCGACCCCGAAAACAGAACGCTCCCCACGAGAATCATCGGTAACAGGATTGAGTTGGTAAACAATTGTAACGCCAAACTCGGCTCTTTTAGGAGCTGCCATTGATAGGAACGTAAGATTTTATTCAGGTTATGCTGCCGCGGATGTCGACGCTGTCGGTTAGCTGTTAACGCGGTGTTCACTTGGGTCAACTGTTCGACCAAATGCAGCAAGACGAAGCGCCAAGTCAAGGTAAGCACTACCAGTAAGGCGACAATTAAGCCAGCCCACGTCAAGATGCTCTCAATCGTCAATGGCGTCATAAAGGCTTTGTAAACGGGCAAGAGTGGTGTCAGCACTGTCCGGTCGATACGCATGCCTGAATCTGTCGCTGATCCCCGATTCATCAGTAAAATACCGACAAATACTAACAGCGCGTTTAGGCCTAACATGATATTCATCACCATTTTTTGATGGGTGCGAAATACCTTAAGCTTGGTCAAGCCAAAAACGATCAGGGCACACCCACATAGAATCAGGCCTAAAATCAGGGCATACATCAAGATTGCCAGTACGATTCCCAGTCCCACGAAGTATCCTGCCCGCGTCATCGTCATCACAAAAATCAACGGTAACGGAATCGTGAACGGCACCGTGTTGAAGATCACAACTAAAATTTTACTCAGAAAGATTTCCTGATTACGAAACGGCAATGGCAAGTATTCAACGAGGTCATTACCGGCAAAAAAGACGTTATAAATCCCTGCAATGCTCTGCGAAATTCCTAATAAAATAAATAGCGCGACATAAAACGTAAACATGCCGGGGAGCTTACTGAAATCAATGGCGACCATCGTCAACCCGTAGACGCCCAGAAACATTAACGCGTTCAAGTAAAACTGCCGCGTTAGTTTCTTACTGAGGGCCGAGCCTGACGTTCCTTTTTTGCGTAACCGTTCCGTCAGTTGCGGATTCACTAATCTAAGATTGACGGCCATTAACACGCGTAACTGCTGGTTATTCATCTGGCTCACCCTCAATCGCATCCACCAAGGCCCCATTTGTCGGTCGTCCTGCCATTTCGAGATAAATGGTCTCCAAAGATTGTTGCGGATGTTGCGCTAACAACGCTTCGACCGTGCCGGTATAAATAAGTTGGCCCTGCTTCAAGATTGCTAATTGGTCGCATAACTGCTGAGCGGTATCCAAATTATGCGTCGAAAAAATCACCGTTTTACCCTTGGCCGCGTGTGCCTTCATCAGATTTTTCAAATCAAAGGCCGCTTGCGGATCTAATCCCTGCATCGGCTCATCCAGAATCCAGATGTCGGGATCTGGAAGCAACGCGCCAATTACAATCGCTTTTTGCCGCATCCCGTGTGAATAGCTGGCCATCGGTTCTTCAGCGTGTTCAGCCATATCAAATAATGCCACCAATTGTTGCCGGCGCTGTTGGACCTCCGCCTCGGATTTTTGATAAGCTGCAGCAATCAAATCCCAGTACTCCGTCGCTGACAATTGTAGGAAAATATCAGGCGTATCCGGTACATAAGAAATCTTCGCTTTGACCGCCAACCGCTGCTGTACAAGGTCTAAGCCATCAACCGTGATCGTGCCACTCGTGGGTTGAATAATACTTACTAGGTTCTTGATCGTCGTTGATTTACCAGCACCATTATGGCCTAAAAGTCCAAAAATTTGGCCTGGTGCAATGTTCAGATTGAGTTGATTCAAGGCCGTCTTCTCCCCATAACGCTTCGTTAAGTCGTGAATTTCAATCATCCGGATCGTCCCCCTCCAGGTATCAGTTAAGCTTTATTATACTATACTGAGTGCCTTTATAACTTCGCGGGTCACGCAATTAGGATTTACATCATTTGCTCGGCCTAAGTGATTAATTGTTTTTTCAACAAACTAATGCTTAGCTTTGGATTGGCTGCGGTATTAAGAAGTTTGGGTGACAGTGTCCTCGGTGTTTTTTTACAACACCTTGTTTTCGACGTATTAACGTTTTTCACGACGAATGCGCAAAACACGCTAAATATCGGCGGGAATTCCCCCACTTGAGCCATTCTCTTCCCACGAAAAAACGATAAGGTAGCAAAAAATAGGGCGGCAAACCAAATTGTGGTTTACCACCCTATTCATATTGATTTAATTGCAGCCTGACCTGACAACTGCAGTGCCATTCAGCTATTTTACTGGTCGCTGATCAATTGCAATCGCGCATTAAACCGCTAGTACGCAGAAAATCAAGGCTGATACCAACACGTTATAGCTCATGCCCTGTCGACCATCCGACATCTTTTCAAACGAAGGCAACGGCTCACTTTTCCAAGTCTCAACAAGGTGCGTTGCTCAGTCACACCCACTCAACTAGTTGCGCCGCTTTTTGAGTAACGCCCCTAACCCGACCAGCAAGGTAGCTGCCGTCAAACCCAGAATCTCGGCCGCCACACTAGCTTGCCGGTCATCACCAGTCTGCGGCAAAGTCGCTTGCTTATGAGTTTGAGCTTGCCGCCGAACCGGCGCTTGCGTTGTCGTTGACTTGACTGACGCCGTCGACTGTATGAATTTGTCCACTGCAGCTGGACGCTTGGTTTCAGCCGTATGACGCACGCGCGTTGATTGCTTCGTCTTCGGCGTAACGACCTGGTGTTTAGCTTGAACTGACTGATTAACTCGGTCAGCTTGCTTGGTCGCACTAGTTGCTCGTTTGGTTTGAGCCGTTTGATTGACCTTCAGCTGTGTGCTCGTCTGCGGTGTTTTCTTCGCCGGTGTGACTTTATCCGGCGTCGTCACCGTAACGGTCTTATCAGGCGTTTTAGGCGTCTCACCAGGGTTGTGCTCATCCGCCACATACCGAATCGTTTGGACATCGTCACCACTTGTTGGGATCACCGTAACTGCTTGAGTCCCGGCCACCGTAGCTCGATAGCCAGAAATGCTTAACGCGGGCACGCTAGCAAACGTGCTGCCAGCGTCATTTGATGACCAGGCCCCCGCCGTCACGTCACCAGTTACTTTGTCGACCACATCAGCGCGGCTAAACGTCAGCGTCCTGACCTTATCGGCATGCAGTTGTTTGCTAGCACCATCTTGATAACGCACCGTTTGCGTAATCGTCTTAGTCGTCGTTGTTACATCCGTCCCGTGTGCTAAACGAACGAGATAGTGCGTCGTGACCCCGTCATGATTAAAAATCAATCCGGAAGTTGGAAAGTCGTCACTGGTTAAGTCATAGCCCTGGTTCACGTAGCTGGCAATCGTTGCAGCGGTCCGGTAAGCGGAGGCGGTTTGATAGTCACCGGTTAAGGTCTTCGTTGCTAGTGTTTTACCGGTCGTGGCATCCACATACGTGACCACCGCTTGTTCCTCATTCAGCGTATACGTGACGACCACATCAGTATTCTGGTCAGCGGACGTGACCGCCTCATTGCCCGCCACACGCTGTTGATCAGCGGTATAGCCCGTCATTTGCGGCGTTGCTACCGGCGTATAACGGCCAGTGGATGCCGTACCATTCAGCCAAGTGGTGTAAACAAGGGTGCCATCAACTTCATCAATCGTCGCCTTCCGTTCAAAAATCAGCGTTTGAACCTGATCAGAACCAGCTGAACGGCCATCACTAAACTGATAGTGGATGGTTTGGCTGACAGATTTGGTCAAATCTTGTGCAGCCGTGCCATTCGGGTAGGTTGGCCCATTTGGATTATCAGGATCAATCGGTTGCTCCGGCGTCCCTGGTTGATCTGGTGTGACCGTAATCAACTGATGACCCAGTTTGACCGTATAAGCTTGGGTGACGCCATCCTGATCAAATATCTGACCAGAAGTTGGATAATCATCGCTCAGTAATTCATAGCCCTGGTTCACGTAGCTCGCAATCGTTGCAGCGGTCCGATAAGCAGATGCCGTGTGATAGTCACCAGATAAAGGTTGAATCGATAACGTTTTCCCGGTTGTCACATCGATATAGGTCACGGTAGCTTGTTCTTGATTAGCCGTATACGTCACGACGACGTTCGTATCCGAGTCCTTACTGGTGACGGCATCGTTACCGGCCACACGCGACTGATCAACGGTATAACCGGTCATTACCGGCGAAGTTACCGGAGCATAGGTCCCAGTTGTGTCACTGCCGTTAGTCCAGTCGCTGTAAACGACCGTGTTAGCGACCTCATCGACCGTCGCAGTCCGCGTAAACGTCACCGTTTGCACATTATCGGCCTCAGCCTGACTGCCGTCCTGATAGCGATAATTGATTGTCTGGCGAACGGCTTTAGTCAAGTCATCAAGCGCTGTTCCAACTGGATAAGTCGGCCCGTCAGGATTATCTGGATCAATCGGTTCACCTGGGGTTCCAGGATTATCCGGCGTCACGGTTACCAACTTGTGCGTCAGGGTGACCGTGTAAGTTTGAGATTTCCCGTCGACCGCAAAAATGTTTCCTGATACTGGATAGTCGTCCGCTACTAAGGCATAACCCGCTTGGCTGTATTTAGCAATCGTTGCGGCAGTACTGTAGTCAGATGTTGTTTGATAGCCACCAGTTAAGGGCTCAATCGATAACGTTTTCCCGGTCGTCGCATCAATATAGGTCACGGTTGCTTGTTCTTCATTGGCCGTGTACGTCACCGTGATCTGCGTATTCAGGTCAGTGTTGGCGACACCATCGTTACCGGCCACGTTTAACTTATCGGCCGTATAACCCGTCATTATTGGTGACGTCACGGCTGTATAAGTCCCGGTCCTCGCATTGCCAGTATTCCAATCCGTATAAACGACCGTATTAGCGACTTCATCGACCGTCCCACTGCGCTTAAACGTCACTGTTTGCACATTATCAGCCGCAGCCTGACTACCATTCTGATAGCGATAGTTGATCGTCTGGCGAATCGATTTAGTTAAGTCATCAGTCGCTGTCCCGATTGGATAAGTCGGCCCATTTGGATTATCAGGATCGATCGGTTCACCTGGGTATCCAGGATCGTCCGGCGTCACGGTAACCAACTTGTGCGTCAAAGTGACCGTATAAGTTTGAACAACGCCATCCTCATCAAATATTTGGCCAGAGGTTGGAAAATTATCACTAGCTAATTGATAGCCCAGATCAAGGTATTTGGCAATGGTGTCAGCGGTCTGGTAATCAGATAAGGTCTGATAATCCCCAGTCAAAGTTTTTGGTTCCAAGGTCTCTCCAGTGGTCCCATCGACATATGTCACGGTCGCCGTTTCCTGGTTAAGCTGGTATGTCACCACAATCGTTGTGTTATCGCTAGCTCCTGTTACTGAATCTTGACCGGCAACACTGAGCTTATCGGCAGTATACCCCGTAATCACTGGCGAAACGACCGTTTGATAAGCACCAGTCATTGCGCCACTGGTTAACCAATCTGTATAAACTACCGCTTGATTGACTTCATCAACCGTGGCGGTGCGGCTAAACGTGAGTGTTTGCACATTATCAGCCACAGCCTGATTGCCATTCTGATAGCGATATTCAATCGTTTGACGTACAGCTTCAGTCAGATCATCGGTCGCTGTCCCGACTGGATATTTTGGCCCATTCGGATTATCAGGTTCAATTGGTTCCCCAGGATATCCAGGGTCATCCGGCGTCACGGTAACAAACTTATGAACCAAGGTGACTTGAAAGCTTTTGACAGTTCCATCCTCATCGAAGGACACACCGTTATTCGGATAGTTATCACTAGCTAACGCATAGCCATTATTCTCGTAGTTCGCAATCGTGTCAGCTGTTCGATAGTCAGAAGTTGTGCCGAAAGCACCTTTCAGGGGAGCGGCCGTTAACGTGGCCCCCGTCGTCCCATCGACATACGTCACGGTGGCGGTTTCCGTATTTGCTAAATAGACGTAGACCACGGAGCCGCCCTCATCGGTTAACGTCCCGTTCGCGGCGATGCCTGTATTATCGGATTTTAAGGTGTAACCAGTCTTAGGCTGTCCAACAGTCGTGTAATTCAAGTAATCGGCAGCGGTTATATCCGTCCCGTGGGTCGCACGACCCGTGTCCGTTGCCACGACATGCGTCTGTCCATCAGCATCGATGTACTCGTAACGATAGGCAACGTCCACATCACCAATCGTCAAAGTACCGGGCGTCACGCTAATTTGATAGTTTTGATTGACCGCACTGGTCTGATCAACTGTCGCGGTAATGGTTTTGCTGCCCACCGTACTCATCCCGTCAGTCAGCCGATAGCTCAGTGACTCACCATCAACGGTTCCAGAAACGGTCGCTGTCAAATTTTTAGTCGTGCCATCAACCCAATAAACCTGACTCGGAATGGTAATCGTGGCCTTCACGGTATTGATCGTCAACGTGCCATTCACATACGTGATTTGATAATTTTGTGTTGCATCGGCAGTTGTACCGGTCATGGCATACGACCCCGCATTGGTTTCAGTTGCAGTCCCACTGCCATCTGCGGTAACGGCGGTGAAGGTCAACGCATCATAATTGGTCCCGCTGGTGACACTCGCCGTCGTCCCATGCGCCTGCCCATCGTAATCAACACTCGCATTGTTCACGGTTACAGTTAGGGCTGCCGGCTTAATCACCAATGTGCCATTAACCTTGGAGACGGTATAATTTTTGGCTAACAGTGCCGCTTGGTCGGCATCAGCTAAGACTGCCGTCATGGTATATGAACCAGCATTGGTTTCAGTTGACGTTGTAAAATCAAACTGATCATACGCCGTTCCACTAGTGACACTGACGCTGGTCCCGTGGGCCTTACCATCGTATGTCACAGTGTCATCAGCAGCGGTCAGTTCTAGTGGGGCGGCCGTCACTTTATTATTGGTTTTAGTGAACACTGACGATGCGTCGAGAACGTAATTGGACCCCAGTGCCGCTTGAATGGCAGCTCGTCCAGCTGCGTTCAAGGCCATCGTGTACGACCCAACATCGGCACCCGTTAAATTGGGTTCAGTACCTTGGTAAGTGTCCGTGAAATCAGCTGCCGTCAAAATAGTCTGATTAGCCTGGCCAGCGACATCATCACTTGCGGCGGTAATGACACCATTCTTGATTTGAAGAATTATTTTACTCGAGCCATCCCTGACCGTTACTTGTGGCAACATTGTCAGTGAACCAGAATATTCCTGAGAAGTTGCCGCCATTAACAAAACATCTCCAACACCTGTGTTTGTAATGGTTGCGGGCAAAATTTTGACGGTAAAGGTATAGTCTGAAGCACCCGCTGAAAATGTTGGCACATAGTCATCTAAGTTGACATCGTCCGCAAGGTCATAGTAAGTCGCATATTCCTGAATAATGTCAGCCATCGCTGATTTTCCAGCAGCACTCAATGTAAAGGCATAAGTTCCGACTTGATCAAGCTCTGCCAAATCGGTATCGCCATTATAATTCGTGACCTGGCCGTTGACATCCTTATAAGCAATATCAAAATAATCTTTAACATTGCCTACATCCATAAATAATAAATATAATAGATTGACTTTTTGATTGTCCGTATCCGTTAAGTAATTACCAGCTGCATCTTGAATATAGTAAGCGATATCATTATCCGGGTTAGCTTCTGGTCCACTAATATGATCACCCAAATAATTCAGGGCCGCGTTATTCACATGATAGGTCATCGTGACAGTGCCCTTGGTCGCTAGTGAGACCGTCGCCTGGGTTTCATCCGCGCTGGCTACCGCCGATACAGCCTGAATGGCTGATTTAGTCGTCAGTGAGGTGCTGGTGGCAGTCGGCGTTACGCTTAGGGCAGCCATTTTTGCATTCGTCCGTAAACTCGTCACTGGCGTCGTGCTAGAATCAAATGAGGAATTAACTGCGACATCTGATTCTGAGACAGTATCGCTTGCCTGTGCACTAGAGCCGCTATTCTTCGAACTATCCGTTGTCACGTCAGTCGTGGAATTACCTGCCGTCAGGTTCTCTTGATTGGTCTTGCTTGAATCGTCCTTAGAATCTTGCGTCGTTGTCGGAGTCGTTGCATTCGAGAGCGCACTAGTCCCCGTTGATTTAGCTACAGTAGCCTGATCAGCGCTTGCAACGCTGGCTGAATCAGCTTTTGACGTCACCGTCGATTGTGCGTCACTTGTTTCAGACTGGGAAGCGACTGTCTCGCTCGAAGCCGTTGTGGCTGTATCCGCTTTAGTGCTATCGCTAGCTGCATTCACTGTACTGGTCTTATCCGTTGCAGTTGTCGGCGTTTCGTCTCCGGTTTTAGCCGCAGTCCTCGACGAATTAGTGGTGGCGTCTGTTGTAGCTGTCGTCTTAGCTACTGTGGTCCCTGAATCAGTTTTAGTTGTCTCATCCGACTTTGTCGTCGACGTTGTATCGGCCACAATGCTTGCCGTGGTAGCAGTACCCGCTTTCTCAGTCGTCGGCGACGAAGCCCCTGACTTTAAAACCACGGTCTGGCTCTTGACCGTGGTCGCACTCGCACTGACATTGCTACTACTTTCAGCGTCATCCGCAGCCGTACTAGTGGCTGCCTTGACTTGTTCCACCTGACTAAACGTTAGGCCAAGTCCGACTGAAAACACTGTGATACCGGCAGTTACCCATCGCCGGCCAGACTTGTAAAGCTTAAAATGCGTCTTACTTGTTGTACCCATTTGAGTGATTCGATTTCTCATGATACGACCTCCAAAGTTCGAACATATGAGGCTGATAAGTGAGCTAAATTAATCAATCGTTATTCACAACTAGTTGCGAACGTTTTGATGTGATTTAATCCCCGGTTTTAATTATAAAATAGCTACTCAATTGACCCCTTCAATCATTAGTATATGTTCAAACAGGTGGAAATAACAAGGGTAAATATTAACTTATGTTGCAATATTGCTGACCAATAGTATTGGTTAACGTTATAACGCTGTTGTTTCAGTTCTGAAGCAACGGTTTGACATAAATTCTTAGGTTACGACGTTCGGTTAGTTAATTAGTGAATAAATCCGATCAGCACTTATACGGCAATTAGTTCACCTGCTAATAATATGGAAGTAATTGACACATAGTCACCAAATTCTGAACACTCGCAGTCAGCTCCTCCTCCTAAAAAAGCGTAAAAAAACAGGCCACCACGAAAATGTGATGACCTGTCCTCACCATTAGCCCAGCCTAGGCTGCAACCAATGATTGTTGACGTTGTGATTTAGCCACGACGACGTTCTGGGATACGAGCAGCCTTACCATGTAAGTTACGCAAGTAGTATAACTTGGCACGACGTACGCGACCTTGACGAACGACATCAATTGCGGCAACCCGTGGTGTGTGTAATGGGAATGTCCGTTCCACACCAACACCGTTACTGATCTTACGAACAGTATAGGTTTCGCTGATACCGGAACCATGGCGCTTGATAACAACACCTTCGAATAATTGGATCCGTTCGCGAGTACCTTCGACAACTCGTGCATGAACACGAACTGTATCACCGGCACGGAAATCAGGGATATCCGTACGAAGTTGTTCGCTGGTGATTTTTTCGATTAATTGATTTTGACGCATAATGTATTTCTTCCTTTCGCCGACATTCGTGACAACCTGGTCAGCGGAACATCGTTAATGGGCACAATAGCCAATAAATAGAATACCACATCCGCGACCGGACGTGCAAGTTTTTCTTAACTTTTTCATCAGACTGGTGCTCACGTGCTATGCTTGTTCCGCGTCCGATTTGATCTCAGCCAGCATCTGCCGCGCCTTGCCAGACAACGACAAACCCGCCAACATATCAGGCCGCCGTTCATAGGTACGTTTAAGCGCTTGTTCTAAACGCCAGTCATCGATCTTACCGTGATCGCCACTGAGTAGGATGTCAGGGACTTTCATACCCCGAAAATCAGCGGGACGTGTGTATTGGGGATATTCCAACAAGCCGCTTGAGAACGAATCCCCCGGTGCGGAGTCCTCATTCCCCAACACGCCTGGTAACAAACGAACCGTAGCGTCAATCATTACCATTGCGCCGAGTTCGCCACCAGTTAAGACATAATCGCCTAATGAGACTTCATCCGTGACTAATGACCGAATCCGTTCATCATAGCCTTCGTAATGGCCACAGATGAAGGTTAGGTGATCTTCTTTAGCGAAGTCCTCAGCGACGTGTTGATTGAACTGGACCCCGGCTGGATCAAGTAAGATCACGCGTCCGGGTTGCGGATGCTTCTCCTGAACACTCGCCAATGCATCAAAAATCGGTTGTGGCTGTAGCAACATGCCAGCGCCACCGCCGTATGGATAGTCATCGACATGGTTGTGCTTATCGGTCGTAAAATCACGAAAATTCGTCACATCCACGTTAATGACCTGATTTTCGATGGCGTTGCCAATCATCGATTCGTGCAGCGGCCCAGCAAACATCTCTGGAAACAGGCTTAAAATATCGATTTGCATTAATCAATCAGCCCTTCCATTAGCTCAACCGTCACAACTCCCGCATCCAGATCAACATTTTTGATGACCTGCGGAATTTTCGGTAACAACACGTCTGCTTGTCCGTGTGCTCGTTTCACGACCCAGACATCGTTGGCGCCTGGTGACAAGATCTCCTTAATCGTTCCCAGTGGCTCGTCATCAGTCGTCACAACGTTTAAACCGACGATTTGGTGATAGTAATACTCACCAGCTGGTAATTGATGCAAGGCTTCGGCAGGCACTTTGATTGTCCACCCCTTATAACCTTCAACATCATTGATATTGTCCAAACCTTTAAAGGTCAGAAAATAGAGTCCTTTTTGTTCGCGTGCTTTTGCAACAGTGACCGTGACACCACCAGTCGTTACATCTGGCGACTTAAACAGGACTAGTTGTTGTCCGACTTTGAAGCGTTCTTCAGGAAAATCAGTCACGACGACGACCTTCACTTCACCACGAATGCCGTGGGTATTAACTAGGGTTCCAACACGATAGTAATCCATGCGTTACCTGCCTCCTCATTTCATCTCAATGACTAAGTAAATTATTTTAACACATCTGATGCCAATCAAGCACCCACTCTGACCATCCGGCGACAAACGCTATTTAGACTATTCCGGTCTCGGACTAGCTTGGCGATTGCTTCGAGGATAATAAAAAACTCTTAAACAAAACATCACTGCTTCGCTCAAGAGTTTTTTTGTTGTCCGTCTTCGATCGTAAGCCGGACACGTTTTGGTCCCGAAACTCGGACACTATACACAATCGTCCGAATTGCGGAAGCAACCCGTCCCTGTCGGCCAATGACCCGACCAATATCTTCGGCGTTAACCGTCAAGTTGTATTCAAGGTACCGTGTGGTTTCCTTGAAGTCGACTTGAATATCGTCCGGGTATTGAACTAACGGGGTAACAACTGTGATGATTAAAGCTTTAATATCTGCCATGATCTATTACCGCTTTATTATTTAGTGAACTTAGCTTCGTGGTACTTCTTCATGATACCGGCCTTGGATAAGATATTCTTAACCGTATCTGAAGGTTGGGCACCATTGTTCAACCAACCGAGGATATCTTCCTCTTCAAGCTTAACTTGGGCTGGTTCAGTAAGTGGGTTGTATGTGCCGACTTGGGCGATAAAACGACCATCACGTGGTGAACGTGAATCTGCGACAACAATCCGGTAAAATGGATTTTTCTTTGAACCCATCCGCTTTAGACGAATCTTGACTGACATTTAAACACCTCCCGAATTCTTTAACAGGTAATAATATACCAGTAAATCAATAGCTTGTAAAGGACTTTTTCTTGACAGGCTAAAAATTCTTACTGATTAGCGTTTGCGACGGCGCATCGCCTTAGCTAACCGCTTTTGTTTTTTCTTCTTTGTCTGACGAACCATCCGCTTCATCGCCATTTGCTGCATCTTACCACCGATGCCGCCACCGCCATTTGCACCGCCCATGAGACCTTCCATACCGGAGAAGTTCCCCTTGGACATTTGATTCATCATTTTCTTGGTCTGATTAAATTGTTTGATCATCCGATTGACTTCATGAATTGGGCGTCCAGAACCGGCCGCGATTCGCCGACGACGTGACGGATTTAGTAGGTCCGGGTCGGCCTTCTCAGCCTTAGTCATCGAATAGACGATTGCACGAATATGCGCAATATCTTTGGGATCCATATTCAGGTTCTTCATGGCTGGGTTGTTGGCCATTCCGGGAATCATCTTCATGATGTCTTCCATGTTTCCCATCTTGTCAACTTGGTCCAATTGGTCGATGAAGTCGTTAAAGTCAAAGGTATTCTCCTGAATCTTCAGGTTCATTTCTTCGGCTTGCTTTTCATCGTATTGCTGTTGCGCTTTTTCGATCAGCGTCAGCATGTCACCCATACCAAGGATTCGGTCTGCCATCCGATCTGGGTGGAAGACATCCAAGTCGGTCATCTTTTCACCTTGACCAACGAACTTGATTGGCTTACCTGTCACGGCACGAATTGATAAGGCGGCCCCACCACGGGTATCACCATCTAACTTAGTCAAAACGACCCCAGTAACGTCGAGCTTGTCGTTAAACCCTTCGGCAGTATTAACGGCGTTTTGCCCAGTCATCGCATCGATAACCAGCAAAATTTCATCTGGATGAACTAAATCTTTGATGTTGGCCAATTCATTCATCAGCTGTTCATCGATCTGTAAACGACCAGCCGTATCAATGAAGACGTAATCGTTATGATTTTCTTGGGCTTGCGCCATCCCTTGACGAACGATTTCTACGGGATCGACATCGGTCCCTAATTGGAAGACTGGCACGTCGATCTGCTGACCAACCTGTTGCAATTGTTCAATCGCAGCGGGCCGGTAAACGTCAGCCGCAATCATTAACGGCCGTGCCTTTTGCTCGTTTTTCAACTTCAGGGCTAATTTACCGACCGTCGTCGTTTTCCCGGCCCCTTGAAGTCCGGCCATCATGATAACGGTTGGAATTTTAGGTGATTTATTCAGCGGAACCGCTTTTTCACCCATCGTTTTCGTTAATTCTTCATCAACGATTTTCACAATTTGTTGTGCTGGATTTAACCCTTCCAGCACCTTTGCGCCGAGCGCGCGTTCGCGAACCGTTTTAACAAAATCCTTAACCACCGTAAAGTTAACGTCGGCTTCCAGTAAGGCTAACCGAATTTCGCGCATCGTGGCTCGTAAATCGCTTTCCGAGATCTTTCCTTTGCGCCGTAAATTGGTCATCGCTTTTTGTAAACGTTCCGTTAGGCCTTCAAATGCCATTGGTGTCACCTAACCTTTATTATTATTCTGAGTCAGCTTCTAAGTTGACTAGTTGTTGAATCATCTTAATTAACTGGGTATCCCCATGATAATGTTGCTTAATATAGTCAGAGATCGCGTCGACTTCATGATTACGTTCCACGAAGTCCTTGTAGAGGTGCAGCTTAGCTTCGTAACCTTCTAAGATTTTTTCCGTCCGTTTGATATTATCATACACGGCCTGCCGTGAAACGGAGAACTCCGCTGCAATCTCGCCTAAGGAATAGTCGTCAGCGTAGTACAGTTGAATATATTCTTTTTGCTTGTTCGTTAACAAGGGCTCGTAGAACTCAAATAACGAATTGATTCGATAATTTTTTTCAATTTCCATGCGGGACTCCTCACGCTCATAATCACAGACTACACACTAAATAAGAGTACCGATTTTATCGGCATTCGTCAACTATCAGTCGCGATTTCAGCTAAAAATAAATGGCAATCATCCCCGACCGGAACGATTACCATTTATGGTTAGCTAAATACGTTTTAACAGCGATTAGCCAGTAATAATATCCTTGAACAATCCATAGACAAAGTCGTTGGCATTGAATGGTCGTAAATCGGTCACCTTTTCGCCCAAACCAACGTACTTGACGGCAAGATGTAACTCATTACGAATCGCCAGTACGATCCCACCACGAGCTGTCCCATCGAGTTTCGTCAGGACGATTCCACTAACATCCGTTGATTGTTTAAACAACTTCGCCTGATTCAAGGCATTTTGTCCGGTGGTTGCGTCTAAGACCAGTAAAACTTCATGGGGTGCGTCCGGAATTTCACGAGTGATGACCCGCTTGATCTTTTCCAGCTCATTCATCAAGTTGACTTTGTTTTGCAAACGCCCGGCAGTATCAACAAATAGGACATCGTAATCTTCGGCCTTAGCCTTTTTGACGGCATCGAAGCAGACCGAGGCTGGATCACTCTTCTCGGCCTTAGCGACGACGTCAACCCCATCTCGTTGCCCCCAGACTTGTAACTGCTGGATGGCCCCGGCTCTAAAGGTATCACAAGCTGCCAACAGGACTTTTTTGCCCTGTTGCTTATACATATTGGCCATTTTACCGATGGTAGTCGTCTTACCGGCCCCATTGACCCCGACGAATAAAATCACCGTTGGGCCACTGGCAGCCATGTGAATCGAATTATCTTCGCCTTCACCGGCTTCACCATACATATCGACTAGCTTTTCAACGATAACGCTCGAAATTTCTTTCTTGCTCTTCGCATTCTTGAGTTTGACCTCATCACGTAGCTCATCACTAATGCGCATCGCCGTTTCGTAACCAACATCGGACTCAATCAGGGTATCTTCCAGGTCGTCAAAGAACGCTTCATCGACGTGCCGGAAGTTCGCTAGGAACGCATTGATGCGGTCCCCGAACGTCTTGCGTGACTTTTTCAAGCCGCGGTCATACCGTTCCGCTTCGGTTGGTTCGTCACTGGCTTCGGCTTCCGCAGTCGTTGCTGGCGATTCAGATTCTGACGACGCTTCCGTGTTTTCAACTGTTGGCGTGGTTTCAGTCGTAGATTGCTGGTCAGTCACGGTATCGGCCGATTGGGTCGCAACTTGAGAAGCCACGGACTCAACTGACTCTGGCTGACTAGCTACCGACGTCTCGCTGGAAACTAGCGCTTCACTGGTTTTGGCCGTTTCAGCTTGAGCGGCTGATTCACGTAAGGCCGCCAAAGACTGGGCCACCATTTCGCTAGCCGTTAGTGGCGTAGCTGAAACGGTCGCATCCGCCCCTTCACTGGCCGCTGCCGACTGTTCAGTTGGTTCAACATTGACTTGAGATTGTGCGTCCGGTTGGGCCTCAACTGTTGCTTCACCAGCATCAGCTTCACTCACATCGACTGGTGCGTGCTGGCTTTCAGCACTAGCACTGTCAGCAGCACTCGCATTGGCGCTACTTTCAGACGCAGTCGTCTCATTGACCGCCGTTGTTGATTGTTGGGACGACCCATCGCTAGCCGCAGAAGTAGGTGCCGACGCTTGACTCGCCGTTTCAGAAGCAGCACTCGCCGTCGAATTGGCTTGTGAGTCATCGGATTCAGGCAAGCTGAACGCTTTTTTTAAACGACTAAATAATCCCATCTGTAACACTTCCCTTTTAAGTTAATTTTGATTATCTTTCAAGTCTGACAAGGAGACGGAAACCATTTTAGAAACGCCAGATTCTTCCATCGTGACCCCATACAGCACGTCTGCGTGCATCATCGTTCCTTTACGGTGCGTGATGATCACGAATTGTGTCCCCGTTTGGAAATCATTCAAATATTGACTGAAACGGTCGACATTGGCATCATCCAGGGCTGCTTCAGCCTCATCCAAAATACTAAATGGCACGGGCCGAACTGCCAAAATGGCAAACAGCAACGTAATCGCCGTCAGCGCTCGTTCCCCACCAGAGAGGAGACTCAGTCGCTGGAATTTTTTACCAGGTGGCTGGGCCATGATATCGACCCCACTGGTCAATAAGTGGTCTGGATCCGTTAAAATCAATTCAGCCTTACCGCCACCGAACATTTGCTCAAAAATCGTACTGAATTCGCTGGCGACTTGGTCAAAGGCGGCTTTGAAACGAGTTGCAACCGTTGTATCCAAGTCAGTCATCGTTTGTAACAGATGTTCCTTAGCTTCCTTCAAATCGTTGGCTTGATTGTTCAAGAAGTCAAAGCGTTCCTTGACCCGCTCAAACTCGTCAATGGCCCCAAGGTTAACCGTTCCAATTTCATCCAGTCCCCGTTTGAGTAGTTTTAATTGCTCGGTAATGGCTGGTAATTCCAGTGGACTGACATCTTCCTGGGCGGCCGCAACCGTCAGTTGATACTTCTCGGCTAAATCTGCCGTCGCATGGTCAACTTCACCGGTCAGCTTCGTCTGACTGAGTTCTAAGCGCCGATAGTCATCCGTCGCTGCGGCTGCTAATTGCTGCAACCGTACTTGCTTGGTCGATAACGCTTCAACATCGTCATTGAGCGTAGCCAATTGATTTTCACAAGTGGCTTGTGCTTTTTGGACCTCTGTTTGTTGCGCTTTGGCCTCCTTTAAGACCGCATCACGTTCAGCCACAGACATCTGTTGACTGGCCAACGTCGTTTGAATTGCGGCCAAGTCTGCTTCGGTTTGTTGCTTAGTCTGTTGTGCTTGGGCCAAATTAGTTTGACATTGCGTTAACTGTTGCTGCGTCTGTTTGGCGTGCTCTTGCGCCGTAATCAGCGCTTCACGTTGGGCCTGCAGCTTGGCAGCCTGAGTTTGTTGATAGCTTTCATAGTCCGTTTGTTGTTGCTGAACGGTCGCCATCTTAGCTTGATAATCAGCTAACTTATTAGCATTCTCCGCTTGGGCCTGTTGATTGCGCGCCACCAACTCATCGTAACTGTCATCGGCTTGTGCTTGCTGCTGCTCGTACGCTAAGGCTTTAGCTTGCCGACTCAGCTGAGTCTGTTCAGTCTGTGCAGCCTGTAATTGGGCCTGTACTTGGCTAAGTTGGTCCTTAAGCTGGCTGAGTTGTTGGCGTGAGGTTTCGACCTGCGCCGTCAGATCCTGGTTGGCTTTCTTCAAGTTGGCCAGTCCCTGTTCGTAGGTGACGAGTTCGGACTGCATTTGTTGGACATTGGCCGCAATCTTTTCAGCGGATTGCTGCTGTTGCAACAGGCCGTTATCGTCATGCCGCGTCGCCCCACCAGTAATCGCACCACTGGCTGCAATCGTTTCACCATCGACCGTCACCAGTTTGCATCTGAAACGGCGCGTGCGTGAGATCGCCATGGCGTGGTCTAACGTATCCACAATGGCGGTCGTGCCTAATAAATAGCGCTTGATTGCCATCAGCCGTGGTTCACAATCGACGAGTTCACTGGCAACACCTAAAACGCCGGGTTGTTGTAACAGCTCGTGTTCCGTATTAACTGGCAATTGCCGTGCGGTGATTCGTTCAATCGGCAAAAACGTCGCCCGACCAGCGTGATTTTGCTTCAAGAAATTAACGACCGCTTTAGCCGTTTGTTGCGTGTCACAGACCACGTTTTGCAACTGGCCACCTAACGCCACTTCGACCGCTTTCGTGTACTGCGCTGGCACGGTCAGCAATTCTGAGACCGCACCGGCGACGCCACTGAATTGCTGCCGGTGTTGCAAGACCATCCGGACACCCGCATAAAAATTCGTATAGCGTTCTTGAACAGCTTGCAAGGCTTCTAACCGCGATTTCTCACGTTGCATCATTCCGGCCGCATCCAACCAGCGTTGTTGCTGGGTATCGATTTCTTCAGCATTATGCTTAACTTGCGCCTGTTGTGCCGTTAGTTTTGACTGTTGCTGATTGACTTGATTTTCCAAATCCCGCTGGTCACGATTATGCACGTCGACCGTCGTCTGGACTCGTTTCAAGTTAGCTTGCGCTTGGGCCAATCGTTCAGCTAAGGCGTTGCTCTGCGTTCCTGATTGTTGATGTTGCTTGGTTAAATTCTTGGCTTCGTTATTCAATTCTGCCTGGATTTGTTTCTCATCAATATAAGCATTGCGCAGTTTCTCTAGCTCATCCGCTAATTGTTGACGCCCAGCGGCACTAGTGGCCGTCGTCAACTCGGCAACCGTTGCCTTTAAGGTTTTAACTTGGTGCTGTTGTTCAGCCAGAGTTTGCTGCAACTGGCCCTGTTGCTCGGTCAGTTCGGCAATCTGTTGCTCAGTCGTCGTCAGCGTCGTATTCAAGCGTTCCTGTTCAGATTGTTGATTTTGCCGCCGTTCTGCGTCGACTCCTTGCTGACCCTGCGTATTTTCAATGGTCTTGGTCAAATCGAGGTTTTGAGCGGCTAATTCATCCTTGTGCTTCAAGGCAGCCGTTTGTTGCGTTTTAAGCTCGGCCAATTTAGTGGCACCAGCATCAACGTCTCGCTGATACTTGGCGACTAACGCCTTTGCATCAGTTAGTTTTTTATTGACCCCTTGCAACTGGTCATGAGCAATCGTCAACTTTTTGACTAACCGCGAACGGTCTAAATAATCATATTTTTGTTTTTGGTCCTGATAGTCACGTGCCAAACTGGCTTGTTCTTCTAACGGGCCTTTTTGCTGATTTAGTTCAGCAATAATATCGTTCACGCGGTCTAAATAATCGGTCGTTTCGGCCAGCTTATTTTCCGTCGTGAGCTTATCTTTTTTATATTTCAACACCCCCGCAACGTCTTCAATGATGCTACGGCGGTCTTCTGGTTTGGCGTTAAATACGGCTTCGACTCGGCCTTGTGAAATCACCGAAAATGAATCTTTACCCAGTCCGGTATCAATCATCAAGTTGGTAATATCTTTCAAACGACAAGATTGATTATTAATTAAATAATCGCTGTCCCCATTGCGGAAGAGCTTCCGCGTGATACTGACCTCAGCATAGTCGAGCGGGAGAAAATGATCACTATTATCAAAGGTAATCGTGACTTTCGCCATATTTAACGGTTTGCGATTCGCCGAGCCGGCAAAAATCACATCGGTCATCTTGGTTCCGCGCAGACTTTTGACCGCCTGCTCACCAAGCACCCAGCGAATAGCTTCAATAATGTTACTCTTACCACTACCGTTTGGGCCGACAATTCCCGTCATTCCGGCTTGAAAATCAATTTTGGTTTTATCAGCGAATGATTTGAATCCACTGATTTCTAATGATTTAAGTTGCATTCGACACAAACTTCCTGTAATTATTAGTCGTCTTGGATTGGGCTGGCCCGTTTAATGGCACGCACCACCGCAAACGTCCGTTGACTTAAACGAGCAGGCAACGGACGGCTCCGGGTTTCTTGACCAGCTGCTACTTAGTCGCCCACGCACTGTCGTAATCGCATCGTGAGTCACACGCGACTAGTACCAGTACGTCATCAACTGATGACAACCTGCAATTTTCGGCCACTAAGCGTCCACCCAATCGTTGATTTATTGTTATTGTAGCTGTGAATAGGCTTGCCGAGCAGCACTCTGCTCAGCTTCCTTCTTGGAATGGCCACGACCTTCGCCGATTTTTTGTCCATCAGCAACAACGGCAACCTCATAAGAGCGTTCGTTGGCTGGGCCTTCCTGCTCAATCAGCTGATATTCGATGGCCACATCACCGTCACGTTGGAGGTATTCCTGTAACGTAGTCTTATAATCGAAGACGCCGTCAAAACGTCCTTCATCCAACTTTGGAAAAATGACTTGATGAACGAACTTCAAAACAGGTTCGCGACCTTGGTCTAGATAGAGCGCACCGACGAAGGATTCGAAGATGTCACATAAGAGTGAGTCGCGTTCCCAAGCACGTGCTTTTTGTTCACCCTTACCTAGACGAATATATTTTGGAAAGTCACATTCACGGGCAAAGCTGGCGAAGCTTTCTTCGCAGACCATCGCTGCCCGTAAACGAGTCAACTTGCCTTGGGGCATGTCTTTATAACGTTTGTATAAATATTCGGATACCACTAATTCCAAGACGGCATCCCCCAAAAATTCGACCCGTTCATAATATTTTAATTGCTGGTCCTGATGTTCGTTGACATAAGACGCCTGAGTAAAGGCCTCTGCTAGTAACGCAGGATCATTAAAGACAATGCCAAAACGTTCCTTGAGCATTGCAGCTAATTCAGTTATCATTTGAAACTTCCTTTCAGATTTTGTTTGAATGCCTGTCAATCCCAGTTGTACTGATTAGGTATCAAAATACGCTTGTTATGGCAACACGTTGTCAAACCATTGCGTATCATAACATTATACTATGATTTAGGGGTTAATAACAACGTTAGCGCCTAGGTGAAACGGGATTCAGGCCAATTAAAAACAGGTACGCTGCACATCGCATACCTGTTCTTAAGGCGAATCGTCTTATTTAGCTTGATGAGCAGCCACGTAATCGACCACTTCACCGACCGTTGATAGCTTTTCAGCATCTTCATCTGAAATTTCACTACCAAAAGTATCTTCTAATTCGAGTACAAACTCGACAAAATCAATGGAATCAGCATCCAAATCGGTTTGCAAGTTCATGCTGTTGGTAATCGTTGCCTTATCAACTTCGAACCGATCAGCAATGATATCCGCAATTTTATCGAAAATTTCTTCTTTCGTCATGTAAAAATCCCTCACTAACTTGAATTCACTAAAGTATTCTAATCGTTTTCAGCAGGATTGTCTACACTTGCTTGCTGATTAGCCTGTTGATTTGCAAAATATTCCGCGACTCCCGGCACAATATCGGTGCTGACCATCTGCCGAATTTGCCGGATCGTATTAACGATCGTCGGCGCTTTACTGGAGCCATGCGTCTTGACTACTGGTGCTTTTAAACCCAACAGTACGGCACCACCGTATTGTGAGTAGTCCATTTGTGAGCGAATCTCGTTGAACCCGTTCTTGAGGAGTAAGCCGCCCAGTTTGCCGCTAATCCCAGTATTGTAGACCGCATCCTTCACGAGACCCAACATTGAGCGCGCGGTCCCTTCGATGCTTTTCAAGACTGCGTTACCAGTGAACCCGTCAGTGACGACGACATCCGCCACCCCGTTCAACAAGTCGCGCGATTCAACGTTACCAACAAAGTTGACGCCTTCCGTTTGGGAAAGGAGTTCAAAGGCTGCCTTGTGCACTTTGTTCCCCTTATCGTCCTCAGTCCCGTTGTTCAATAAAGCGACCCGTGGGTGTTTAGCCTGCATCATCCGTTCAGCGTAGTAACTGCCCAAGACACCGTATTGTTGGAGGTTCAGTGGCTTACTGTCTGCGTTCGCCCCGATATCCATCATGACAAAGTTAGACTGGTTGGCGTTGCGGACGACCGGCAAAACGGTCACGAGTCCTGGCCGGTCGATTCCTTTGATTCGGCCGACAATGAATAATCCAGCTGCCAGCACTGCTCCCGAATTACCAGCGGAGAAGAAGGCGTCTGCTTGCCCATCTTTGACCGCTTGGGCCGCCATCACGATTGACGAGTGCTTTTTTCGGCGAACTGCTCGAACCGGTTCATCTTCCATCGTAATCACTTCATCAGCGTTGATAATCTGAATCCGGTCACGGTTTTTCAGTTGGGCATTAATTACATCTCGTTGCCCATAGAGTAAAAAGACCGTATCCTCAAATAAGTCCCGAGCCTGTTCAACCCCTTCAATCACTGCGTTAGGCGCGTAATCGCCACCCATAGCATCAATCGCAATTTTAATCATTATGTCACCATTCCTCTCATCACGGTACGCGATTTGTTTGTTAATCAAGTGTTCCTACTGCTGCTAGCTTGGCACTCAAATACGTCGCTAGCGCCTGGTTCTCAGGTTCATCCTGCCAGTTTGGTCGCTGAACAATGGCGTGGGCATCCTGTTGTGCCACTTGTAAGACGGTCAAATCCGCAATCGGGTCGCCAACCTTGAACGCCGGCATGCCGGATTGTTTGACGCCTAAGACATCCCCAGCACCCCGCAGTTCTAAGTCCTTTTGGGCGAGCACAAACCCATTGGTCGTCTTGGTCATGATTTGCATCCGTTCGATGCCCTGCTGATTTTTCGGGTCCGCCACTAAAATACAGTAAGACGCCTGGGTCCCCCGACCGACCCGACCACGCAACTGGTGAAGCTGGGCCAAACCAAACCGGTCGGCATCATAAATCATCATGATCGTCGCATTTTTGACATCCACACCGACTTCGATGACCGTCGTCGAGACGAGCAATTGAATCTCATTGGCTTTGAACGCCGCCATCACCGCTTCTTTTTCTTCCGGTTTCATGCGACCGTGTAGCAATCCCACTTTGACCTGCGAGCCAAAATAATCTTGCAAGTTCGCAGATAGCGCTTCGGCATTCTTCACGTCTAACGTCTCCGATTCTTCAATCAGCGGCGTGACCACGTATGCTTGCGAGCCATTGTCAATTTGTTGATGAACAAAACTCAACGCAGAGTTGGCCTGGTTGCTGCGAACCCACGTCGTTTGAATCGGTTGCCGACCAGCAGGTAACTCGTCAATTTCTGAAACGTCCATTTCACCATACGCGGTAATTGCCAGGGTCCGCGGAATCGGAGTCGCCGTCATTGCGAGCGTATCAGGCTGACCACCTTTTTGACGGAAGGCCGCTCGTTGGTTGACCCCAAAGCGGTGTTGCTCATCAGTAATCACCAGTCCCAGGTTGGCATACTCGACACCATCTTGGATCAGTGCGTGCGTCCCAATCAACAGATTGATTTCACCAGCTGCCAAAGCTGCTAAGAGTGTTTTCCTGGCAGCTGGTTTGGTCGCACCCGTCAACAACGCAACGTTAACGTCCGTGTCGGCAAAAACTTTTGCCAAATTATTGGCATGCTGTTCCGCCAAGATTTCGGTTGGGGCCATCAACGCTGCTTGATAACCTGCCGTAATCGCTGCGTACATGACGATAGCCGCCACAATCGTCTTCCCGGAACCAACGTCACCTTGCAACAGCCGGTTCATATGCTTCGGCGATTTCAAATCTAAACAGATTTCGTTGACGACCCGTTTTTGCGCGCGCGTCAGTTCAAATGGTAACGTCTTGATGAACGCTTTCAGCCGTGAATTGTCATAGGCAATCGCAATACCATCCGTCGTTGCGTCCGACTGCTTCAACGCTTGCATTTGCATTTGAAACAGCAAAAATTCTTCGTAGGTCGCTGAACGCCGGGCCGCAGTCGAATCTGCTTGACTGGCTGGAAAGTGCATATCATGAATCATCTGCCGCCGAGGTAACAAACGATACTTTTTGCGCAACGGCTCTGGCACGATGTCGGTAATGACCGGCGCGTAGCTGTCATACGCCTGTTTGATTAATTTTTGAATCGTCCCCTGCTTAACGGACTTACTAGCAGGATAAATCGAGCCAAACGCTGAGTCCGCATTATTAGGATTGATAATTTTCATTCCAGTCAAACTACTGCGCGTCGCATCCCACTTCCCATAAACCGCCAAGTCTTGCCCCGTTTCAATCTGTTTCATCAGATAAGGTTGATTAAAAAAAGTGACCATGTAGACATCGTGGTCAATCAGCAGGCGAAAATTCAAGCGATTTTTCTTGCGACCAAACCGCGCCAAGACCGGCTCAGAAGCCACCGTACCTTTGAGGGTAACCTTCTCCTGATCCGCAATTTCATTCACATCTTTGACTTGGAGATCTTCATAACGAAACGGATAATAGGTCAACAAATCCGCAATCGTATTAATGCCGAGGGCTGCCAGGGCCTTCTGACGGGTTGGACCGACACCGCTTAACGTTGCGACTGCATCGTTCAATTGTTGTACCACGCTTGGCCACCCACCTTTCTACCAAACTCAAAATCTGCCGTCATCGTGGAGACCGCCTCATGCATTGGTCGTTTCCATGTTACTGCCACGGACTGCGGCTTACGCTTAGACACGACCAAAAGCGTATCCCAAATAACAGTCAATCATCATTATTATACCAAAAAATCAGTTTTACGCTCAGTACAACGGTTGATTGAACAAAAACAGGCCCCAGCATCACTGCCAAGCCCTATTTTTACGAATATTACTATTCAACTGATACGAGGAATGGATAAACCGGCTGGTCACCCTCATGAATTTCAATCTCTAACTCATCATCCAGGTCTTGCACTTTGGCTGCTAATTTATCGGCATCCGCCTTGGTTGCATCCTGACCATAAATGATCGTGACAAGTTCACTATCTTCATCCAGCATTGCTTTAACCATATCTAATGCCGCCGTATCGCGGTCAGGGTTCGTGATAACGATCTTGCCATCAACTAAGCCCATGTAATCATCCTTCTTGATTGCCAAACCATCGATGGTGGTGTCACGCACCGCATGAGTCACTTGACCACTAACCACCGTGCTCAAAGTCTCTTCCATCGCTGCCTGGTTATCTTCAAGGCTAGCTTCCGCATTGAAGGCCAACATTGCAGTCATCCCTTGTGAAATGGTCTGACTGTGAATGATCTTAACCGGAACGTCAGCAACTTCTGCTGCCTGTTCAGCCGCTAAGAAGATATTTTTATTATTTGGCAAGACTAACGCCTGCTTGGCACCACTGTCGTTGACAGCCTTGACGATATCCGCCGTACTTGGGTTCATCGTCTGCCCACCAGCGATAATGTCAGTGACGCCGAGGCCCTTGAACAGCTTGCCGATACCGTCACCAGATGAAACAGAAATAATGGCATAACCGTGCATATCAACTTTTGGTTGGGCTGGCATCGCTTGTTCCGCAGTTGCTTGCGCTTCACTTTCTTTATCATGTTCCATGATGGTTTCTTGTTGAAGCCGCATGTTGTCCACTTTAACCTTGATGAGGGCACCAAAACGTTGGCCCCAAGTCATAACATCACCAGGATGTTCCGTGTGGACGTGGACCTTGACGATTTCATCGTCGTTAATGACTAACAATGAGTCACCGAGTTGGGCTAAGTAATTGTAAAAGGTATCGTAGTCAAACTTATGATCAACTAACTTACCATCACCAATTCGAACCATGATTTCAGTACAGTAACCGTACTTGATATCGTTCGGATCTAATTGACCCTGAACACTCTGATGATGAGCAGCATCGATCATTGAGTCCATTTCGGCATCGTCCGGTACGTAGTCTTGCGATTCATCGACCTTACCACTCAGTGAGTCGCTGAAGGCTTCTAGGACAAAGGTCAACCCTTGACCACCAGAATCAACGACACCGACCTGTTTTAAGACAGGCAAAAGGTCTGGCGTTGATTTTAATGCCGCCTCAGCAGCAGTAACCACAGCGTCCATCACTTCACAAATATCATCGGTCGTTTTAACGGCCTCTTTACCGGCACCAGCAGCTTTACGAATCACTGTTAGAATTGTTCCTTCAGTAGGCTTCATAACGGCCTTATAGGCGGTCTGAGCACCTGCAGCGAGCGCATCAGACAAATCGTTCGCTGTTAAGACGTCTTTATCAGCAACCGCCTTTGAAAAGCCGCGAAAAATTTGCGATAAAATAACCCCAGAGTTGCCGCGAGCACCCATTAAGAGTCCCTTAGCTAACGCTGACGCTAAATCGCCGACTTTGGTACTGGTTTCTTCACGTTCATACTTGGCACCGCTGGCCATCGATAGACTCATATTAGTCCCGGTATCACCATCTGGTACCGGAAAGACGTTCAAAGAATTAATAAATTCAGCACGTTGGCTCAGCTTTTGTGACGCCGCTTGCACCATTTTGCCAAATTCAAGATTAGTAATCGTGGTGATTTTCAATTTCAAAATTCCTCCTTGGCTTCCACCAACTTCAATTTAGTCGTTCATTACCCGGACACCTTGGACAATGACGTTGACCGAATTGGCCGTAACGCCAAGCATGTTTTGTAAGTTATATTTGACCTTGGCTTGGACATTGCGTGAGACTTCTGAAATTTTGGTCCCATAACTGACGATAATGTTGACATCAATTGCCACCCCATTATCCTCTTGGCGAACAACCACACCGCGCGCATAGTTTTCGCGGCGTAAAATTTCATTAACGTTATCACGGATCTGGTTGCGACTTGCCATACCGACAACACCGTAGTTATCCGTTGCAGCGCCCCCAACGACCGTCGCGATAACATCATTATCAATATCAATGGTTCCAAATTGGGTTTTGATTTTGACAGCCATGAAAATAGCCTCCTTGTTTTAACGCGTTCATTTACGATAGTTTATCATAGCACAACCACTCTTGAAAGAAAAATTAAGCGACTGCTTATTGAAAGCCCGGAAACTGGGAATTTAGCAGTAAAGTAAAATTACTTGATAGAAATGTATTGCAACCTTCATTAATCTATGATAAATTATTCTAGTGAATGATAAAGACGACCTTTTATCAATGATTACCGAAGGAGGCAGATCAACATGGCAAAAGACTACGTTACAGGCAAGCGGACGCACTTTGGTAACACGCGTTCCCACGCTTTAAACCACAGCCGCCGCAGCTGGAAAGCTAACTTGCAAAAAGTTCGCATTTTAGTTGATGGTAAACCAAAGAAGGTTTGGGTTTCAGCTCGGACTTTGAAATCAGGTAAAGTTACGCGCGTTTAGCGCAGCAAATCGCCACCACAATTTTTTTGTGACTGGCGTTTTTTGTTACCTGAAATTTGGTTGTCACGACCATTTTTTTATAAAGTTTATAATTTTAGTTCTCAAAAGAGGACCAGGTTAGTCGTTGTTTGCAACGGCCAACCTGGTCCTCTTTTCATGGTAATCTGATTGATTCTTTTTCAGTAACACTGTTCAAGTTTTCTGAAAGACTTGGAAATTTCAATTAAAGAAATGCCAGGGTAGCCACGCTCAAGACTTCCAAGCAGCGCCTAATCACTCACCTGGTCATCCTTACTTTGAATCACCGCTAAAACACCCGCATCAAAGCTGAAGTGGCCGGTATCACCACTAAACTCGTTACTAGCCCACGAGATTGGATAATCATTATGAGCAGCTTTCAGCTGGTATTTTTCATCCGACAACGTCAAGTGCATCGGCATCATCGGCACGAACGCCAGATATTTTTTGTCCGCTTCCTTTTGAATCTCATAGTCACCGGGCAAAAAGAATTGCACACTGTTCTGCTTATCGATCAATTTGATTTGGGGTGCCCACTGGCGAAAGACGGGGTCTAAAACCAGCCACAAATTTGCTAAGAGATGGTCTAAACGGCCCCCGGTAGCGCCATAAATATGCACGGCCGTTGGGTTTAACTGTTCAAAGATCGACTTGACCGCCAACTGGGTATCGGTGTGGTCCTGGTCGGGTTTGACGATAATCGTCCCTGCCAACGCCTGCTTGACCGTCTGTAATTCCGCTTCATCGATTGAATCAAAATCACCAACGACCATCACCGGCTGAATGCCACGTTTAACAAGTCGCAACGCCCCCCGGTCTGCACCGACCCAGTCACCTGGGATCGCCGTCAAATCAGCCGGATAGTTGGCAGTCGGCCCGCCCACTAATAAATTAATGATGGTCGCCATTAATTGGTCGCCACCTTCAAATCTTGAATCCGTTGCGCTGGATCCGTACTATTGTAGACGTAGGAACCGGCCACTGCAACCGTTGCACCAGCGTCGTAGCAAGCTTTGACTGTCTGATCATTGATACCACCATCGACCTCGATATCGAATTGATAGCCCTGTTGTTGCTTGATTTCGTTCAACGCCGCAATCTTAGCAACCATCCGGTCTAGAAAATGTTGGCCACCAAAACCAGGGTTGACAGTCATAATCAAAACTTGGTCTACTAATGGAAGTAAGTCAGTAATCATATTAAGTGGGGTGCCAGGATTGACGACCACTTCAGCCTTGACACCTGCATCTTTGATCAGTTGTAAGGCGTGGTAAATGTGGCGCGTACTTTCAACGTGCACACCAATCAAGTCCGCACCAGCTTTGGCAAACTGACCGACAAACCGTTCTGGTTCCATAATCATCAAATGACAATCCAACATCAATGACGTGACGGGTCGTAAGTCTGCGACCGTCCCCATACCAAAGGATAAGTTCGGCACGAATTGGCCATCCATGACGTCGATATGCAAGGCATCCGCACCGGCATTTTCGGCCATCTTAACATCACGTTGTAGGTTTGCAAAATCTGCACTTAAAATTGAAGGGGCAACTTTAATCATTAATCTCACTCACTTTTTTATTTTTTCTTGTTATAAACAACTTTTTTATTTTTAATCGTTTCATAAAACTGCAAATAATTTTCATAGCGACTCGCCAAAATATCACCGGCATCCAGTGCTTGCTTGACCGCACACTGTGGTTCGTTAATGTGCACACACCCCCGATACTTACAATCCGCACTCAGGCGGACAAATTCTGGGAAGTAATGGGTTAGTTCATTAGCCGCAATATCAAAGACTTCGTACGATGAAAATCCCGGTGTATCGGCAACTAGACCATCTGCAATCGGAATCAAACTGACTTTACGCGTCGTGTGTTTCCCACGATTAAGTGCCTGAGAAATTTCTCCGGTCGCTAAATCTAAGCCCGGCTGTAAGTGGTTGAGCAAGGTCGACTTACCCGCCCCCGTCTGGCCCATGACGACCGCAACATGATCTGTCAACGCCGCCTTAACCGCTGCCAACGCCGATTCTGAAAACGCGGTACGCTCACAGATGACTTGATAGCCAATTTTGCGATAAGCGTCCGCTAACGCCAGTCGGTCCTGATAGACGGCATCCGTCAACAAATCTGTTTTTGCGAAATACAATAACGGTTCAATGCCTGCGACAGCCAGCGCCACTAATTGCCGATCAAGCAAGTTGGTTGAAAATTCCTGTTCCGTCGTGGCAGTCACCACGATGGCTAAATCAACATTCGCTACCGGCGGCCGCACCAATTGGGTTTGCCGCTCACGAATTTTTAACACGTAACCTTCCTGAGGCGTTGGGGCATCAAATTCCACCACATCACCCACGAGGGGCGTAATCTTACGTTTTCGGAAATTGCCCCGCGCCCGAGTCCGATACATTTGGCCATCCGCATAGACGTCATAGAACCCGCTTAGGGATTGCCGAATTTGTCCAATTTTCAAATTAGCACCACCTTATTTTATATTTGGTACGGTCCACTTTCTCTATTGTACCAAAAAAGTCATGCGTTGCGCATGACTTCGACTTATTTTGTTGCATTTTCACTGGTAATATTGCTTTTCTCCATAATCGTAACCCCGTTGCGGACAATCCGGTAACGCCCCTTCGTGTCACCGGTCAGTTGAAATGGCAAGCTGATTTTAGTCGACCGCATGATGGTAATATCACGATAAACGGACTCAATCATGTGGGTATCATCATACAGATAGATTTTCACATCATTGGCCGCTGTACTACTTGTCGACAACGCCTTGTATGGAATCGTCAACTTGACATAAAAGTTCTTCGGTGGCGTCGTATGATCATCTGATCCACGCGACATGGTCACCGTCACCGTCGAACCAGTGCGAACATTACCGCCACCATCTGGATCTTGATCAAATGAATAGCCGGATTTCTGCTCACTCGAATAACCTTGCTTGAAATTAATATTCAAATCATTCGACCGCGCGTAATCCAAAATATCGCCGCGACTCTCACCCGTTAAATCCTTTAATTCGACGTAACGACTACCGGCACTGACCGTAAACGTGACGGTCGTGTCTGTCGGCATGACCCGACTACCAGCAACGACATCTTGACTGATAATTTGGCCAGCCGATACTGATGACGTACTGTACGTCTCCTTGACCTTAAATCCCGCCGAAATCAACGTTTGACGGACGTCATGATAATTATCATTGACATAATTACCAAAACTCATCGGTTTAGCGCCGTTACTGACCACCAAGTTGATGCGTGAACGCGACTGCACTTTGGATGCCTTCGCCGGTGTCGATTTAATGACCTGATTCTTACGGACTTGATTGCTCTTGGCGTGTTGCACCTTACCAACAGTCAAGTTGTGCTTTTTCAACACCTTGGTTGCAGCAGCTTGACTCATGCCGGCCACATTCGGCACCTTAGTCGTTTGTGGTCGGCTCAATTCAAGGCCGACAATTACGGCAATGATCAGTAGTAGAACGACGGTACCCCAAAAAATGATTCGGCGCCGTAACGGATGACGTTTGGACCACGACCGTGTTGGTAGCGGTGCATCATCGTCGTCATCGTGAGTGGCTTGGTGAGAATCGGTATCATTAGAAGTTGCTTTAGGCTGCTGTGCGAGTTTATGTGCGACGACCTGCGTCTTACCATCCTGATTAGCGGCAATCGCCGCTTGGATATCCGCACTCGGCATGATTTTTGTCTCATCATTGCCAATATCTTGCGGCACAAAGCGTTTCTCCCCTGCCCGATCAGCCGATAAAACTGTCAACAAGTCAGCGGCCATATCTTCAACCGTGGCATACCGTTCGCGGGGGTCCTTCGTCGTTGCTTGTAAGACAACGTTTTCTAACGCCTGCGGAATATCCGCATCAAATTCCCGGACCGACGGCATTGCATTCTGAAAATGCTTGAGGGCGATTGAGACCGCCGTCTCCCCTTTAAAAGGTACCGAACCGGTCAACATTTCGTATAAAATAATTCCTAGTGAATAAATATCTGACTGCTTGGTTGCCATACTGCCGCGCGCTTGTTCCGGTGACAGGTAGTGCACAGAGCCCAAAATCGTATTAGTTTGGGTCATCGTATGTTCAGACAAGGCGACGGCAATCCCAAAGTCCGTAATTTTGGCATTTCCTTGCTCGTCAATCAAGATATTTTGTGGTTTTAAGTCCCGATGAATAATATTATGCGCGTGGGCCGTTGCCACGGCACTCAATATTTGCTCCATAATGTCGATAACTTGCTGCAATGGCAGTGGAAAGTTCTCTTTAATATAATTCTTGAGATCCATTCCCTTAACATATTCCATTACGAGGTACTGCATGCCATTCTCTTCACCGACGTCGTACAAACTCACAATGTGGGGATGTACTAATTCAGTCGTCGCTAGCGCTTCACGTTGAAATCGTTTGATCGTTTTTGGATCGTCACGTAAGTCTAGCCGGAGCAATTTGACCGCCACATCACGGTCTAATATTAAGTCATGTGCCAAGTAAACATTGGCCATCCCACCTTCACCTAAGGACCGGACGATACGATACCGTCCGCTAAGGGTATAGTTGGGTGTCATTTACTGGCCACCTCACCATCAAGTGCCATAATCAGGGCAGTAATATTATCCTTACCGCCAGCTGCGTTCGCTAACTTAATCAAAGTCTCACACTTCTGCGTCGCAGTTTGCTGCGTTGCTAACACTGTGGCGAGTTGGTCGTCAGTCACCATATTAGTTAAACCATCTGAACATAGCAGTAATTGGTCGCCGGCTTGCATCTGATACAGATTCGTATCAATGTCCGCATCTGGCGAAATTCCAAGTGTCCGGGTAATAATATTCTTTTGTGGATGCTCGCGCGCTTGTTCGGCGGAAATCTCGCCACGTTTGACAAGTTCGTTGACTAACGAGTGATCTTCCGTGAGCTGATGCAATTTGCCGTCACGAAAAAGATAGCCGCGACTATCACCGATGTTAGCCATCAAGAATTTCTGGTCAAACAGGAGTGCCGCAACCATCGTCGTGCCCATCCCATTTAAGTCCGAAAACTCGCGTGCTTTTTCGATAATGTGTTGATTTTCGTCTTGAACCTCACTAGCAAGCCATTTGACGGCATCATTGGGTTCTTGAAACGTTGTATTTTCAAACCGAAAACCCATGTGCGACACGGCCATCTCAGAAGCCACGTCGCCCCCCTGATGACCGCCAATGCCATCCGCCACAATCGCAAAGTTGATCCCTGCTTTGTTTTGGAAGAAGCCGACATAGTCCTCGTTCTCATCACGCTTTTGGCCAATATCCGACCGGTATGCAAAATCCATTGTTTACCACTCCACCATTATTTTTTTCGTAAACAAGCAATGAAAAAGCCGTCAGATAAATAGTCGTCTGGATAAATCGATAACGTTTTGTCCGTCCGGTCAGCTTTTAAATCTTGCTCGGTTGGCGTTGTTTGCAGCTCAAACTCGGGATGATCCGCCAAGAACTTCACGATCACATCCTGATTTTCCTGTTGCAAAATCGTACACGTACTATACGTCATGATACCACCTTTTTTCAAGGTTGGCGCGACCGCCGTCAAAATCGCAAGTTGAATCTTTTGCAAGTTAAGACTGTCTTGTAATTGTTTCTCGTAGCGAATTTCCGGTTTACGCCGCATTAAACCTAATCCTGAACATGGTGCATCTACTAGAATTCGATCAAAACTTTCGTCATCAAACTGGGTTTGCACTTTACGAGCGTCCAGTTCAGTCGCGGCCACGCGGTCAGCAACGTGCATCCGGGCCGCATTTTGGCCAATCAGTCGCACTTTATTCGCATGAATGTCCAATGCGACAACTTCGCCACCAGCATCCGCATCCAACTCAGCTGCAATCTGCGTCGTTTTCCCACCAGGCGCAGCACAGGCATCTAAGACCCGGTCGCCAGGCTGCGGATTTAAGGCTGGAACCACCAGTTGGGCACTTTCATCTTGAACCGTGAACATGCCGTAACGCATCGCTTCAGTATTGATGGCTTGTCCGTCCGTGACCACTAACCCGAGTGGTGAAATTTTGCTTGGTTCCACCGTCAGTCCGGCGTTAGTTAAAGCAGTCGTCACGTCCGAAACCGTGGATAAGGCCGTATTGACCCGCAACGACTGCTTGGCTGGTTGGTTCAATGAGGCAATGATGGCTTCCATCTTGGTCGCACCCAACTGCTGCCGTAATTCTTGAATCAGCCAAACTGGCATACTATAAGTGACACTCAATCGCTCATCAGGATCTTCAATCGTAGCGAATGCGGGCAAGCCGCTCCGATCCATTTGATGCAAAACGCCGGTCACGAAACGCCGAATCCCAGGATGGCCCTTCACTTTGGCAATCTCAATCGTTTCATTGAAAACGGCCCGTTGTGGAATTTTATCCAAGTATTGCCATTGATATAGGGCGCTCAATAGCAATTCACGTACCCATGGATCGAGCTGATGCGGATGGCGAACAAAGGGCTTTAACCAGAACTCTAATGTCAACCGATGCTGAATGACACCGTAGACCATGTTGGTCAATAAATTAATATCGCGTCGATCCATATGGTGTTCATTAATCAACTGGTTCAATTGTAAATTCGAATAAGCCCCATTTTTGATTTTGGCTAATGCTGCTACCGCTAACCAGCGGGGGGTGTTGTCAACTGTGCTCATTTACGAATAACCTGCTCTCCGGTAGCAAATTTATCTGCTGCCCCATTTAAAAAGTCTGTAATCGTCATCTTCGGTTTGCCAGCTGGCTGCAACTGATTAATTGCCAGTGCGGTATGGTCAGCTGCCGCAATGACCAGTTCATGCTTGGTTTTCCGGACCACTTGACCAGGTTCTTGGGTCACGGGGCCCTCATCTAACGGCGTGACGTCCCAAAACTTCGTCCGTTTACCGTCCATCATGGCATAAGCGATTGGTGCTGGCCGCATACCACGAACTTGGTGATCGATTTCAGTAGCCGTCTTGGTAAAGAAGTCCAAGACCTCTTGTTCTGGTTGGATATTTGGTGCAAACGTCACCTGGTCCTCATCTTGTGGCACGGCTTGAATCTCGCCTGCAATGAGCTTTGGCAAAGTTTCCAATAACAAATCACGGCCAACTAGACTCAGCTTATCAAACATCGTCCCAGTATCATCGGTTGCTTCAATTGGAATCGCACGTTGCGCCAGCATGTCGCCGGCGTCCATTTTTTTAACCATGTAAATAATGGTAATGCCCGTCTCTGCTTCACCGTTAATGATGGCATATTGCACCGGCGCACCGCCCCGATATTTTGGTAATAACGAGCCGTGAACATTGACTGCGCCAATTTTGGCAGCTTTCAATAGTTTTGTTGGTAAAAACTGCCCAAAAGCAGCCGTCACAATTAAATCGGGCTGTAAATCAATAATTTGCTGCATTTCAGGACTGCCACCGATTTTTTCCGGTTGAAAGACGGGAATGTCATGTGCGACTGCTACTTCTTTGACTGGTGAGGCGGTTAGAACGTGTTTTCGGCCCACGCGCCGGTCTGGTTGGGTGACGACACCCAAAATTTGATAATTTGCCTTAATTAAACTTTCGAGAATCGGGGCCGCAAAAGCGGGAGTTCCCATAAAAACGATCGATGTCATTACACTTATTCCTCCTCGAATCGTTACATAAAATGCAGCGGTTCTACATCAATTCCAATCTGTAGGCCTTGGCGCTGTTGTGCTTGAGTTTCATGTAACAACGTCGTTAGCGTCTTGGCTAGATTGGGTTCCTGTTTGTATTTAATCACAATTTGGTAATAATAACGCCGGTTCACCCGCGCAATTGGTTTGGGCGTTGGGCCTAATAAAATCGTGGATGGTGCCAAGCGTGGCCGTAGCCACTGTAATAATTGGTACATTCGTTTGGCCGCAACTGCTTCTTCCAAATCACTCGCGGTAATCTGAACCGTAAAATAGTACGGTGGATAGCCACCACGATGGCGCATCTGCATTTCATACTTGAAAAAGCCTTCATAATCGTGGTGTTGGGCAAAACGAATCGCATAGTGGTCCGGATTAAACGTCTGAATATAGACGTGTCCGGTCTTTTCCGCTCGACCGGCACGACCACTCACCTGAGTTAACAGCTGAAAGGTCCGTTCACTCGCGCGAAAATCGGGCAATCCAAGGGCCGTATCAGCATTCAAGACGCCAACCAACGTAACATTTGGAAAATCAAGGCCCTTAGCAATCATCTGAGTCCCAATCAAAATATCCGCCTCGCCACTACCAAACTTGGCCAGCAACTTCTCGTGAGCGCCCTTCTTACGCGTTGTGTCATTATCCATTCGAATAATCGTTGCGTCCGGAAGCAAATCCTGTAATTCTTCTTCGACTTTTTCGGTTCCCGTTCCATAATAGCGAATCTGACGGCTATGGCAGTTGGGACACGTCCGCGGAATTGCTTCTTCATGGCCACAATAATGGCACTTCATGGTGTGGGTATCCATGTGTAACGTCAGTGAAATATCACAATTGGGACATTTCAACACGAAACCGCAATCCCGACAGAGCACAAACGAGGAGTATCCGCGCCGATTCAGCATCAGGACACTCTGTTCGTGACGTTCAAGCCGATCCTGCAACGCAACAAGTAACGGCGCCGAAAAATTACTCTCGGCGTGTTGCTGCATCTCTTTTTTCATATCAATGATGGACACTTTAGGCAGCGGCCGTTGATTGACCCGGTCCGCCAACAACAATCGTTGGTAGACGCCCTTTTCAGCCCGCGCACGCGTCTCTAGTGATGGCGTCGCAGACCCAAGAACAACTGGGCAATGATGATACTGGCTCCGCCACAAGGCTACTTGACGCGCATGATACCGCGGTGCGTCATCTTGTTTGTAAGTACTTTCGTGTTCCTCATCCATGACGATCAACCCGATATTCTTCAGCGGTGCAAAGACGGCCGAACGGGCGCCGACCACGACTTGGGCTTCGCCACGTTGAATCCGGCGCCACTCATCATATTTTTCACCACTGGAAAGGCCACTGTGCAGGACCGCCACGGCCTTACCGAACCGACCCTTCACGCGTTGGACCATTTGTGGTGTCAATGAAATTTCCGGCACGAGCATTAACGCGGTCTTTCCCTGAGCCAGGGCGGCCGCCATCGATTGCAGGTACACTTCAGTCTTCCCGCTCCCCGTCACACCTTCTAATAAGAAGGTGGTCGTCGCAGCTTGATCAACGGCCTTAGTGATCTGATCGACGGCAACTTGCTGCTCATCGTTCAATTTCAAGGCCTTAGTTGCCTTAATATCGTGACTAGCATAGGGGTCGCGATAAACTTCGACCGCGATTTTTTCGAGCCAACCTTTCTGGGCAGCAGTCCGAATCGCACTCTCATTGACCTTAAAACGGGTACAGAATTCTTTTTGTACCATCGTTTCACCATTTAGTGTGATCAGGCCTTGTAAGATCGCCATTTGTTGCTTAGCGCCTGCTCGAACGTTGGCCTTCTCAGCTTCAAGTTCTTGAATCGACAATATTGCTTTCAGAGCCATCTGGGTCTTACGCCGTGCTTGATTTTTCACTTGGTAATAGACATCCAACTGACCAGCTGCTTGCAGTCGCAAGAGTTGGCTGACAATCGCCGGTGTCGTGGCAACCGTATCAAACGGTACCATCGTTTGGCCACCAAACAAAGTCTCACGAACCTCGTCTGGCGTCGTCGCGGTTGTTCGCAGTTGTTTTTCATATTTAGCCCGCATAACGGCTGGTAACATGGTCTGGGCACAGGTGATTTGAAATGAAAAGGTACTCTCAGCGAGCCACTTGGTCATTGCTAAACCTTCTGTGTTCAACACCGGTGCCAAATCGACCACCGCATCGATTGGTTTAAGTTCACCATCGAAATTAGTGACATCATCACAAGCCAGCACGAAGCCTTGCACGCGCCGTTTTCCACGGCCAAATGGGACCACGACCCGCATGCCAGGTTGAACCTGGGACTGCCAGGCAGCCGGAATCTGATAACTATATGGTCGATTTGTCTGCATAGTGGGCACATCGACTAAAACTTGGGCAATTTGTGCCACACAACTCTTCCTCTCTTTTAAATGCTTTGACTAGTTAAGTGCACCATCCGCAATTGCCGTCTCTAGAATAATTTTGGCAATCGCCGTCTTAGATGCTAAATCCGTGGTCACTGGTTGCTGATGTGGCCGCAATAACGTCACCTGATTGGTATCACCATTAAAGCCAACGCCTGGTTGAGAAACGTCATTAGCAACTAGCAAATCTAACTTTTTATTGGCGAGTTTACGATTGGCGTTCGCCAGCAAATCTTGCGTCTCGGCGGCAAAACCAACCACATACTGGTGTTTCTTTTCGGCCGCCAACGTTTTCAGGATATCGGGCGTTTCCGTTAATTGAAGCACCAAATCACCATGATCCGCTGGTTTTTTAATCTTCTGCGTCGCTAGCTCACTTGGTCGATAATCTGAAACGGCCGCTGCCATGACTAAAATGTCTGCATCATCAAAGGCAGTACGAACAGCAGTTAATAACGACGCTGCCGAATCAACGGGAACGATGGCAACCCCCGCAGGTACTGGCAAATGGGTCGTTGCACTGATCAAGGTAACGGTCGCCCCCATTTCACGCGCAACTTGTGCCACGGCATAGCCCATCTTGCCTGATGAACGATTGGTAATAAACCGGACGGGGTCCAACGCTTCACGCGTACCACCGGCCGTCACAACGACGTGGCGTCCCGCCAACGGTAAATCAGGTGTGAGCTGAATCAATTGGTCCGTCAGCCATGCCAGAATCGTCTCAGGCTCGGGCAAGCGCCCCCGACCGGCATAGCCTTCCGCTAACATGCCAGTCGCTGGTGTCAGTACGTGCAACCCGTCAGCGGCAAGTTGTTTCAAATTGCGTTGTGTCGCTGGATTCGCGTACATGTGAGAATTCATTGCTGGAACCACAAACTTCGGCGCAGTCGTCGCCAAGACAGTGGTAGTTGCAGCATCATCCGCCAAACCATTCGCGACTTTGGCAATTAAATTAGCTGTGGCTGGAACGAGCACCATCACTTCCGTCCAATCTGCTAAGGCAACGTGGACGACGTGCTGCGGATCAGTCGTCGTAAATTCATCCAGAACGACTGGTTGCTGGGTTAACGTCTGAAAAGTTAGTGGCGTTACAAACTCAGCGGCGTGAGCAGTCATTGCCACCCGCACTACCGCACCTTGTTTCATTAAACTCCGAATCAACACTAGTGCCTTGTAACTCGCAATCCCACCACTGACCACTACTGTCACGTGGCGCTTTGTCCATACACTCACTTTTTCACGTCCTTCAAAAATCAACGCTACGACCTGCAACGTCATTTTGTCACTTTAATATTTCAATTGTATCAAGAATCCACGGTCACGTGAAGCTGAACGTCCGTTTGGGTGCAAAATAAAAAAAGCACCAAGCCCAAATTGGCTTAGCACCTTGTTTTATGACTAGTCTTCGTCGATTTCATCTGGATCGATCATTAAGTCGCCAGCGGCAATTTCTTCCATTGCCCGACCGATCGTCTTGACTGACTTGTATTCACTGAGCATTGGCGGCGCACCGGCATCTAATTCGTGGGCCCGCTTGCTAGCTAACATAATCAGTGAATACCGTGAGTTAACTTGCTTTAATAAATCATCAACTGATGGATATAAAATCATGATTCCACATCTCCTAACATTTCTTCATACTCAGGCATCACCCGTTTGACACTAAACCGTTCGCTACGAATAATTGCTTTGATCCGTTCAGCGGCTAACGGGACTTCGTCATTAATTACGGCGTAATCATAATTCCGCATCATTTTGATTTCATCAACGGCTTTAGCCATCCGTTTGTTGATCACACTCATATCATCCGTCCCACGACCGATGATCCGGTGCTTCAATTCCATTAAGTCTGGCGGTGTCAAAAAGATAAACACCCCATCAGGCATCTTTTCACGAACTTGCATCGCACCGTTAACTTCGATTTCTAAGAAAACGTCTTTGCCAGCTGCTAATGACTGCTTAATATATTTTAAGGGCGTTCCATAGTAATTGTCAACATACTTGGCATATTCAAGCATCCCGCCACTCTTAATTTCATCCTCGAATTCTTCCTTGGACACAAAATAGTAGTCCTTGCCGTCTACTTCGCCCGGACGCATCTGTCGCGTCGTCATCGAGACTGAATATTGAAAATCGTTATCATCTGAGTCAAATATTTCCTTCCGCACAGTACCTTTACCGACACCAGAAGGACCTGATAAGACGATTAACATGCCTTGTTTCGCCATGATCACAAATTCCCCTTAATTAAAATATGTTTTAAAGTTTATTTTGCACTTTTTAAGCTTAGATTGCAAGTATTATCAAGGTTTCACCTGATTTTTCATTTTTTAAAAATGATTTTTCCAGATTTAGGGCTTGCATTTTAGAACGCCTGTTCGTATAATGAAAACACAAACAAATGTTCGAGGTGGCTATTATGCAAAATCAACAATCAAATTTAAAACTAATTTCTAAGAACTTACACGCTTCGTATCGCCAATTTATGGATGACTTTACTGCTGCCCCGACCATCGTTGCCCCATTATTACCAACGATGCCGGCTTTCCAGCGGGATTTGTTCTTAAAGCAGGCGCATGACCAGCATTACCAAGTGATGTTACAGATGCAGCCGCAGTTAACGGAGACTCACCCATACAATATTCATGGCGTCCTCAAATATCTGGCCAATGGACAACTGGTCTTAGTCAACAGTCAACAGCATCTGACGCATTTGGTCGATCTAGCAGCCGTCCGTTATGTCAAACGCGTTTAATTCCAATCAATAATCCTTGCATCGAAAGATGAAATCACGTTAATACAACCTTGCATATTCGCGTGGTGTTTTCGATGCAAATCAAAAAGATTGATGTTACAGCTCCACGAACTTCCCTGAATGAGTGAGTCGGAGTACCTGTAAATCAATCTTTTTTAATTACATTTATTTTTGTGTTGGGTCCGCCCGTTTTTCAATCCAAGCTAAGACCGTGTCAGAAATAATCGCCATTAAGGCCGTTGGTAACGCACCAGCAAGAATGATGGCCCCACCATCCGTGGCGTTAGTCCCACGAATAATGATGTCTCCTAAACCACCAGCACCAACGAAGGTCCCAATCGCGGTAATCCCAATGGCTAGGACCAACGCATTTCGTAAACCAGCCATGATGACGGATAACGAAAGTGGTAATTCAACCATGCGCAGCAATTGCCAGCGAGTCATCCCCATCCCTTTACCAGAATCGAGAATGCTGGCACTAACGTTTTGCATGCCTGTATACGTATTCTTGATAATTGGCAGCAAGGCGTACAAGAAGACCGTCACAATCACCGTATTAACGCCTAAGCCAAGTCCAATCATGATAATCGATAGCATCGCTAATGATGGAATCGTTTGAATCACGTTCGCAATGGCAATTACCGTTCCACTCAGCCGGCTATGATGGGCAATAAAGATCCCAATCGGAATGCCGACGATGGCCGCAAAAAGCACACCATAAATTGAAATCAAGAAGTGACGACTAAATTGACTCAAGACGTACACACCATTTTGTTGGTAGTAATAAATCAACTGTTCCAGCAAGTTCATATTAGCCATTATTTGTCACTCCCTTCAAAATAATTGTGCTTTTCAAGGAACTGTTTAGCGACCACTTCAGGTTCCACTAAGTTGTTATCAACTTGATAATTCAACTTTTGCATCGTCTTTAAACTGATTTTACCGTTTAAGCGATTCAAAATTGGCTTCAACTTTGGATGTTCCTTCAAGATCTTGTTCGTAGCGACCGCACTAGCATTATATGGTGGGAAGAAGTTCTTGTCGTCCTTCAAAATCTTCAGATCATAACTACCAATTCGCCCATCGGTGGAATACCCTAAGATGGCATCCATCTTACCGGATTCCAACGCATCGTAGACCAGCCCAATTTGCATTGGATAGGTCTTCCCAAATTGGTAACCATACAGTTTTTGAAAGGCATCGTAACCGTCACCCTTACGTTCCAACCAAGTTTGGTCCAGCCCAACTGTCAACTTCGAAGCAACCTTTTTCATGTCGCTGACCGTACTCAAGTTATACTTCTTAGCCGTTTTCTTGGTAACCATGAACGCATAGGTATCCGCAAAGCCATAAGTTGGGAAGTAATGCATATCGTACTTGGTATTAAATTGGCGTTTAACTTTAGCATCCGTTGCTTTAACGTTGCTACGGTCCGCTTTTTCACCTAGAATGGTTGTCAAATCAGTCCCAGTATAGCGAATCGCGGAAATATCAGCCTGACCATTCTTTAAGGCATTGAAACTAACCGTCCCAGACCCTAAGTTGTTAATAATGGTCGTATTCAAGTTAGAATAGTGCTGAATCATATCTTGAATCACATAGGCCATAATTTGTTGTTCCGTCGTATTCTGCGATGCAATCCGAACCGTGTCGGAAGATGTCCCTGATAAGCCAGGAAAACCACAGCCGGCTAGTAAGATACCACTAGCAACCGTTGCGACCGCACCTAATAACCACTTTTTAAATTTTTTCATCTCAGTTTTCCCCCTTACGCTTGTGTGGTTCTTGGGGTGACAACTGCTTCCAGCTTACCCAATAGCCAGTCAACGATGAGGGCCAAAATAATCACGGGAATCGAACCGCCCAAAATCAAATCAGTACGGTACAAGTTCAACCCGTTAAAGATGAAGTCACCTAGACCACCGGCACCAATATAGGAAGCTAGCGCTGCCCAAGCAATCACATAGGTTGCTGATAAGCGAATACCGGCCATGATCACCGGCGCTGCCATTGGTAATTCGACCTTCACAATCGACTGCCAATTGGTCATCCCCATCCCTTTGGCGGCATCAATCAGGGCAGGATCAACATCTTCCATCCCGAGATACGTATTCCGTAAAATGGGTAACAGTGAGTAGATGAACAACGCAATGATGGCGGGAATTGCACCAATCCCAAAGAACGGAATCATCAGTGCTAACAACGCCATCGCTGGAATCGTCTGTAACATACTAGCAATTGACATCACAACGTTGGCAATCGGCTTGACCCGTGTCAGTAAAATACCGATTGGGACCGCGACAATCACCCCTAGTAATAGTGAGAACGCTGAAATGTAAATATGCTGCCAGGTCTTAACAATGAGCTGCATCCCATAATTCTGTAGGAAAGTAATCATGCTTGGTCACCGCCTTCAGCGGGCGCGTTGTCCTCCCCATGATGAATATTGTTTTCAGCTTCATCTTCGTCTTCATCGCCCCAAAGTGCATCGTACACGATATCAACCAAGGTTGCCCGGGTCACGATACCGACGAGTCGATGCTGGTCATCAACAACTGGGATGTTCTTTAAGCCCCGCTTCAAAATACGTTCAACGGTATCCCGAATCAAGGAATTCGATTGCACGTAGAACAAGTCGGTCTTCATGATGTCACCGACACTCGTGGCCGAATTAAAGTTGTAATCAACATCTTCAATGCCAATCACACCCTTCAAGATGCCCGCTTCATCAGTAACCAATAGTGAGTCGACCCGCTTATCATGCATTTGGCGTAAGGCAACTGTCAAGGACTTCCCAGGGGTGGTTGCAATTGGGTCTTTTAGCATCACTTGTCCAACCGTCGTAATACTTGGCCGGGCTTGAATCAACCGATCCTTACCAATCAAGTTTTCAACGAATTCATTGGCAGGATGCCGTAAGATACCATCCGGGGTGTCGATTTGCATAATCTTACCGCCGTCCATGATCACGATACGTGTGGCTAACTTCAACGCTTCGTCCATATCATGCGTGACAAACACGAAGGTCTTACCTAAACGTTCCTGCAAGTCCTTGACTAGATCTTGCAATGATTCCCGCGTAATTGGGTCCAAGGCCCCAAACGGTTCATCCATCAAGACTAAATCTTGGTCTGCAGCTAACGCCCGTACAACCCCGATCCGTTGTTGTTGCCCACCAGAAAGTTCTGATGGATAACGATCCAAGTAGTCTTCAGGTAATTCAACCAACTTGATCATCTTTTTAGCACGTTCGTTCATTTTCTCTTGGGGCCATTTTAATAGCCGTGGCACCAACGTGATATTGTCACGAATCGTCATATGGGGCATCAAGCCAATATTTTGAATCACGTAACCCACTTGACGGCGCAATTTAACCGGATCAATCTGGCTAATATCTTTCCCATTAAGTTTAATGGTTCCGGAAGTCTGACTTAACATCCGATTAATCATCCGCATAGTGGTCGTTTTACCTGAACCAGACGTCCCGATGAAACAAACAAATTCACCTTTTTCGATTTCTAAATTAAAATCTTCAACGGCGACCTTGCCACCAGGATACGTTTTATTCAAATGTTCCATTGTCAGAAACAACCTCATCACTCCAATCATTTACTCAGTTTATTTCATTTACTAATAAACTGTACTGTAATCAATCATAACTTATAACGAAAGTAAAATGCAAATAACAAGACATATAAAATAATTATATCAACGCCGATAAGCTAGTATTCATACCATTTGAGCCCTCGTCAATAAATTTAGACCCGTGATTTACCGGCTTCAACATCACAATCAGTCACATTATAACGTATTCTGTTCAGACTGTGGACCATTTTCACTTACGAATTACTACGTCCAAAACATCCTGTCACCCGTACGTCATATCTAGTTGTTCAGCCTTTCACGGCCAACCAAAAAAGGCCCACCATCGCTGGTCGGTCTGATTTGAATGTACGCTGCTCGCCTGCATTTTTAAGTTAATTCATCACAATGGTCGCTCAATTAAGTTATCAGTCCGTTTACCCCACTGACTGCTTGTCAGCACGACTAGTTTACCCTATGTTACACTGCCAGTTTGAACTTAAATCAGCTATGAAAAACTCGTCATTCGTCCTTTTCTTCATCGGCTAGCTGTAACAGCTCCTCGGCATGTTCCAATGATAACTTAGTCACCTTCGTACCGGCCAACATCCGAGCCAATTCTTTCACCCGAGCGGCATTATCCAACTTGGTCACACTCGTCTTGGTGCGTTTGCCGGTGATCTTTTTGGCAATGAAGTAATGATGATCACTCATAGCTGCCACTTGTGGGAGATGCGTGATGCACAGCACTTGTGAAAAGTGTGCAATACCGTTGATTTTTTCAGCAATCGCTTGTGCGACCCGACCGCTGACCCCGGTATCCACCTCATCGAAGATAATGCTAGTAATCCCTTGCGATTCCGAGAAAATCGTCTTGAGCGCTAGCATCATCCGTGAGAGTTCCCCACCAGAAGCAATCTTAGCCAACGGTCGCATGCGCTCACCCGGATTGGTTTGAATGTAAAATTCGACACTATCTAACCCACTCCGATAGATTTGGCCTTTGGTCGGCTTAAACCGGACTTCAAAAACGGCCTTGTCCATGTATAAGTCTTTGAGCTCTTGATGAATCTGGCGTTGCAGGACTTTGGCAGCTGTACGCCGCTTATCCGACAGGGCCTCACCCGTCTTCAGTAACTCGTCTTTGGCATCCGTCACCCGTTGTGCGAGATCTTCACTATTTTCTTCCGAGTCAGTCATTTTGGCGAGTTCAGCAGCAATTTTTTGATAATAATCGAGAATCTGCTGTTCCGAATCACCGTACTTGCGTTTCAGCTGACTCAAGACATCCAGGCGTTGTTCGATCTCATCTAGCCGACCTTCATCGAATTCTTGTAAATCTAACTGGTTTGAGATTTGCCCAGCTGCATCCTGCAAGCCATAAAAAGCATTCTTGACATTAACGGTGATTTCATTGAACGCTGAATCCAAGTTGGCAATCGGCTCCAACGCATTCATTGCTGTCCCGACCATGTCGACGGCTCCCGTGGTTTCTTCACCAGCGGCTAACAACGTGTAACTTTGTTGCAACGCCTGATTAATCATTTGATAGTTATCAAGTCGGTCTCGTTCAGCAATCAGCGCCGCCTCTTCACCGACTTTAACTTGAGCAGCCGCAATTTCATCAACTTGAAAATTCAGCATATCTAAGCGTTGTGCCCATTCTTTTTCATTCGCATTTTTTTGCCGTAACTCGCGATTCAACTGCTGATAGTGATCGTACTGCTGCTGATACTGTTGTTTTAACTTGCGAATCTTGGATGCAGCGAATTCATCTAATAAGCCCAAATGCTTTTCTGGTTGCATCAACTCTTGATGTTCGTTTTGCCCATGGATATCAACGATGGTTTCGCCAATTTGCTTCAGAGTGGTCGTATTCACCAACATACCGTTGATTCGACAAGTATTACGACCGCTCTTCGTGATTTCGCGTTGCAAAATCACCGTATTGTCAGCATGGTCGATTCCCGCTTCGTCTAGTAACTGGGCAGTCACGCCGTCCGCAGGCAAAATAAACATGCCTTGTAAAACAGCTTTATCTGCGCCCGTCCGAATAAATTCTGACGAACCTCGGCCACCTGCTAACAGGCCGACCGCATCAATAATAATCGATTTACCAGCACCCGTCTCACCAGTTAACACTGTCATCCCAGCTTCAAAGGCAATATCTAAATGTTCAATAATTGCAAAATTTGTAATCGATAGTTCTTGTAACACCCGCAAGCCCTCCTTAAAAGCATTTGCGTGACCCAAAAGTTTTTGAAAAAAAGCGACCTGACACGCACGTGAACAGGTCGAAGATGGCTTACCAGCCTAATTATCGCTAAGTAAGCGTTGAATTTTTTGTTGCAACTCGAGTGTCATCGCGAGCGATTTACAGATAATCAAGACGTTGGCGTCATCACCAAGCGTCCCAAAAATCTCTTCATAATGCATCGCCTCAATCAGCGTCGCTAACGCCGGCCCATTACCTGGCAACACCTTGATGAGCACGAACTTATCCTGGGTCGCATAAGACACGTAGGCATCTTTCAGCGTTCGTTTCAGCTTCTTCTCGGTATCCATTTGTTTCTGCACCGGCATACTATAATGGTAACCGCCCGTTGCCGAGGGAACCTTGACCAGCTGCATATCCTTAATATCGCGCGAAATCGTTGCCTGCGTCACGTCGATATTTTCGGCACGTAACAGCTTGACAAAGTCTTCTTGTCGTTCAATTTCGTTCGAACTCAATAATCGTTTAATGTAGCGTTGGCGCTCTTGCTTCTTCACCCGATCACCCCCGGTAGCTATTCATACTTATTTAAACACATCATAAGCCAAATTGCATAAATATGAAAGTCCGGATTTAAAAATTAGGCTTTGTTCAACTGTTCATATGCAGCAGTCTGTGTTTTTTCAATTGAAACGGATGGTGCGACCTGTGGCGTTTCATCTGTCGCTTGCAGGTGAACGAGGAATTCGATATTTCCTTCACCACCCTTGATTGGTGAGAAATCAAGGCCTAAGACATTGTAGCCATTGTCCTGAGCAAATGAAATAATATCCGTCAAAACGGCTTTGTGGACGGCGGGATCGCGCACAATACCGTGCTTCCCGACATTTTCACGACCAGCCTCGAACTGTGGCTTGATCAATGCCACCACGGACCCGCCATTTTCAATAATTGCGTGTAGTGGTGGTAAGATCAAATGCAGCGAAATAAACGACACATCAATTGATGCAAAATTAGGCTGTCCTTCCTTGAAGTCAGCTAACTTACTATACCGGAAATTGGTATGTTCCATGACCACTACTCGAGGATCTTGGCGCAATTTCCAGACCAACTGATTGCTACCGACATCGAGTGCATAACTCATTTTGGCCCCATTTTGAAGCACAACGTCAGTAAAACCACCCGTTGAAGAACCAATGTCTAGGACTGTCTTACCAGTCACATCAATTTCAAAACTCTTGAGGGCTTTTTCTAATTTTAAGCCACCCCGAGAAACATACGGCATCGGTTTGCCTTTCAAATGTAAGGCAGTGGCAACTGGAATTTTCATCCCAGGTTTGTCCAAGCGTTCTTCATTCACGCCCAGAATTTCACCGGCCATCACCGCCCGCTTGGCCTTTTCACGGGTATCAAATAACCCTTGTTGTACTAGTAATACGTCAACTCGTTCTTTTTCCATCTAAATTAGTCCTTAATCTGTAAAATACGTCAAGAAAGCTGCTAACAGTGTCATTTCACGCTCACTGATTGCTTGTGCTTGTTCCAATGCTGCTTCAGCAGCCGCTACCGCCTGTGTCAGTGCCTGTTGTGCGCCGTCGAGACCTAACAAGCCCGGATAAGTGTTTTTATGCTCATCCGCATCCTTGTGGGTCGCCTTACCAAGTTCTTCAGGAGTACTGGTGACATCCAAAATATCATCATAAATTTGAAATGCCAACCCATACGCATCCGCATATGCTAATAAGGGTTCTTGAACTGCCGTTGGAACTTCAGCCTGAATCAGTCCAGCTTGAACGGCATAGTGAATCAAAGCCCCGGTCTTTTCACGATGTAGCTGTTGCAAAGCTGGTAATGCCAGATGCCGTCCCGCACCCAGTACATCGGCAACTTGCCCGGCGACCATTCCCTTGGGCCCAGTTGCTTGGGCTAAAGCGAGCGTCTGTTGAGCAATCATCGTTGCCGGCAAACCACTATCCGCGATCCATTCAAACGTCAGCGGCTGCAACGCATCACCGGCTAAAATGGCGACATCTTCACCAAATTTGACGTGATTAGTTGGTTCTCCACGACGTAAGCGGTCATTGTCCATTGCGGGCAAATCATCATGAATCAGCGAATAAGTATGCATTAATTCCACCGCCGTACTGGCACGCAAATGTGCGGGTGTAATTGCAACACCAAAGACATCCAGGACGGCCAGTGTTAATAATGGCCGCAAGCGTTTGCCACCTGCCAGCACTGAATAACGCATTGACGCAGCCAAGGTTGGCCGGTCTGAGCAAGTTTCTAACTGTTGATCCAAATACCGATTGATTTGTGGCCGCCATTCAGCTTCAAAGGCTGCTAATTGTTGCTTATTCATTGGCGTCAGCTTGCTCAAACGGGACTTCGTCACCATTTTCATCCATCATCTTAGTCAGCGTCTTTTCGGCACCTTCGAGGGTTGCTTGTAATTGCTTGCTCAGTGCAACCCCCTTTTGGAATTGGTCCAAGGCTTGTTCCAATGGCACGTCACCTTGCTCTAATTGGTTAACGATTGTTTCTAATTGCGATAAGTTTTGTTCAAAAGTAGGTTGTTCAGCCATTATTTTCCTCCATCAATCTTAGTTACTTGAGCTTCAGCTTCACCATCGGTCATATGAATCGTCACCGTTTGTTGTGGTTGCAGCTGTTTGACGCCATGAATGACCTGGTCCTCGGCCGTAACGAACGCATAGCCGCGCGTCATGATTTTCAACGGACTCAATAAATCTAACGATTGGACCGTCTGTGTTAGCTGTTGGCGCTTTTGTTGGAGGACTAACTGGGTACTCCGATTTAAGCGCTGCTCTAAATTGGCTAGTTGCGTCTGTGCTTGGCGAACTTGGTGAATTGGCGTTTGCTGCCGTAATTGCTGAAAAACGCGTTGATAGCGTTGATTAGCGACGTTCAACTGGTTTTGGCCCGCTTGTTTCAAGCGTTCATTCAAAAAATCGAGTTTTTGCAAGTAGCCTTCATACAAACGATTGGGCTGTGTGAAGACGTACGAAGCCGTCAGCTTGTTCAGACGTTGCCGGTCACGCTGGACCAAATTTTGAAATGCGTTCAGCACCCGAGTCTGGTCCTGCTTCAGTTGTAGCAAGACGTCATTGTACACTGGAACCGCTAATTCTGCTGCGGCAGTCGGTGTCGCAGCCCGAACATCCGCAACTAAATCCGCAATCGTTGTATCGGTTTCATGTCCGACCGATGAAATCACGGGTAATTGGCTTTGGGCAATCGCACGCGCCACAACTTCTTCATTGAACGGCCATAAATCTTCAATCGAACCACCACCACGCCCAATAATCAAAGTATCAAAGTCACCCTGGGCATTAGCACGTTCAATCTGTCGACTAATTTCGGCAGCCGCGGCATCCCCTTGCACCTGAGCTGGAAATAGAACAATCTGTGCAATCGGAAACCGTCGCCGGGCCGTTGTGATAATATCTCGAATCACGGCTCCGCTGCGGCTTGTCACCACGGCAATCCGTTTTGGAAAACGCGGAAGCGGCTTTTTGGGCGCACTAAACAAGCCCTCAGCCGCTAACTTCTTTTTTAATTGTTCATAGGCTTGGTACAGCGCACCAACCCCATCTGGTTCCATTCGTTCAACGTAGATCTGATAACTACCACTCGGCTCATATAGTCCGATGCGGCCAACCACCAACACCTTCATGCCTTCTTCAGGTTGAAACTTCACCTTGGCAAAGGCTGATTTGAACATGATGGCTGAAATCTTCGCATGGTCGTCTTTCAAGCTGAAATACTGATGCGTATTCGGCCGCGGCCGGTAGTTTGAAACTTCACCCGTCAGATAGACCTTGCCTAAATACGGGTCGACTTCAAATTTACGCTTGATATACTGTGTTAAAGCTGAAACCGTCAAATATTGTTGACTCTCACTCACGTACATCACTCCATTTTGCAAGTTCGACTGTCGTCTGCATTAGTGTGGCAATCGTCATTGGACCGACCCCACCAGGAACTGGCGTGATTAAGCCCGCGACCCCTTGTGCAGATTCAAAGTCGACGTCACCCACTAGTTTACCATTTTCATCACGGTCCATGCCAACATCGATGACCGTTGCACCTGGCTTGATGTCATCACCCGTGATTAAATGGGCAATTCCAGTCGCAACCACTAAAATATCAGCTGTGCGGGCAACTGCTTTCAAATCGGCCGTTTTACTGTGGGCAATCGTTACCGTGGCGTTCGCATTCGTCAGCAGTGCTGCCATCGGTTTACCGACGATCGTACTGCGACCAATCACCACCGCCGTCTTGCCAGCTGGATCAACGCCATATTCATGAAGCATCGTCATGATACCACGCGGCGTATTGGCGACGGGATAATTGCCTGGAAAGTTGGTCAGCAACTTACCGACGTTACTTGGATGGAAACCATCCACATCTTTTTTAGGATCAATCGCCATGGTAACCAACGGTTCATTGATTTGGGCGGGCAATGGTGACTGCACCAAAATCCCGTGAATACTTTCATCTGCATTGTAGTCCGCAATAATGGCTAACAACTCCGCTTGCGTCGTCGTTGCCGGTAATTGCCGAACGACGGAATGCATCCCCAATTTAGTGGCTTTGCGATTCTTATTTCGTACATAGATTTGACTGGCTGCATCGTCCCCAACGATAATGACAGCAATCCCTGGTTGAATTCCTTGCGCAACTAAGTCCGCGACCGCCGTTGCTGTCTGTGCATTAACCTTTTTTGCTACTGCTTTACCATCAATAATCTTCGTCACAAGTGCCACACTCCTCTTTCTCTGTCTGGTCTTATTTTAGCATATTCACTGCCTTGATTTATGACAGGTTTGCTAATAACTTATTAAAAAAAGTCTGGCAAATCGCCAGACTTTTACGGTAGAACATAAGATTGTTCGGTTTTAGACTAATTGGCTTGATTTTTGACCACTTTGCCCAGAACACCACTCACGAATTTCCGTGAACGGTCATCACTGAACGCCTTGGCCAATTCAATTGCTTCGTTAACGGCCACCTTAGTTGGCACGTCGTCAACAAATTGCAATTCAAAGAACGCCATTCGTAAGATAATCAAATCCGTCTTAGCGAGGCGATCCAAGGACCACTTCTGACTAAGATAGGGTTGAATTTGAGCGTCTAATTCCGCTTGATGTTCACGAACACCAGTTACCAACGTGCTTAAATAGGCTGGAATCTCGATGTCATCCGCTTCTTCAGGGTTGAGTAACTGTTGGAATAACTGATTTTCATCAGCGTCCGGGTTCGCATTCAACGCAAACAGTGCTTGAAATGCCTTTTCCCGGATTTCATGACGCGTTAAACTCACGATTCTTCACCATCTTCATTTTCATCGGCAGTGGTGTCTTCATCGCCAAACAAGTTGTTTGGATCGATCGCACTTTCAGTCTTTTCAGTCACGATACCCGTGATATGCACGTTTACTTCACTCAGTGCTAGGTCAGTCATGAATAAAATCTGTTGCTTGACCTTATCCTGAATCGCCAACGCCACTTTTGGCACTGACACACCATAGTCTAAGTAAGCATAAACGTCCACACTAATCTGTGAATCGACGATTGTCAGCTTGACACCCTTACCAAGATTTTTCTTGCGACCGAACAACTCATTTACACTGGAAGAAATCGTTCCACGCATCCGGTTGACGCCATCAATTTGACTTACGGCGATGCCAACGATGATTTCAAGCACTTCTGGTGCAATTTGAATTTGTCCTAAGCTGGGTTCTTTGGTTTGTAACGTAATGTTGCTACTGTCAGCCATTTTGACATTCCTCCAATTCCATGTTTGCCGGTATTAGTTCGTTGAAATTAAGCCCGTGAAACGTAAGTGGAATCAACGGTGTTGACGATCAACTTGTCGCCCGCCTTAACGAAGAATGGCACTTGAATGATTGCACCAGTTTCCAACGTTGCTGGCTTTGAACCACCAGAAGCCGTGTCACCCTTAATACCAGGTTCAGTTTCGGCAACTTCCAAAGTAACCGTGTTTGGTAAATCAATTCCTAACACTTCACCCTTGTAAAGCGTTACTTGAACTTCCATGTTTTCCTTCAAGAACTTCAATTCGTTTTGAATGTGGTCGCCAGGAATTTCGATTTGTTCGTAAGTTTCAGTATTCATGAAGACATAACTGTCACCATCGGCGTAAAGGTACTGCATCGTACTCTTTTCGATTGGCGCTTGTTCCATCCGAGCACCAGCACGGAAGGTCTTGTCTTGAACTGCACCCGTCCGTAAGTTCTTAAGCTTTGAACGAACAAAGGCGCCACCCTTACCAGGCTTAACGTGCTGGAATTCCACGATGCGCCAAATTGCGTTGTCTACTTCAATGGTCAAACCATTTTTAAAATCTGCTGTTGAAATCATTTTTTAAAATCCTCCTCAAAGATATCTTTATAACTATAACAAGACCAGGCCGTTGTGGCAACTGTCTTAACTATAAAATCAGTAAATCACGAGTGGCCTGTGTCAGCCGTTCATGCCCAGTCGCAGTCACGAGCACGTCATCCTCGATGCGCATGCCACCCAAATCAGGGAAATAAACACCAGGTTCAACGGTTACCACACTGTTGGGCACTAAGACCCCGGTCGTGTTTTTAGAGATCAGTGGTCCTTCATGGATCGCTAAACCAATCCCATGGCCCATCCCATGATTGAATGCCGGACCATAACCGGCATCCGTCAAAAGTTGACGCCCGACTGCATCTAGTTCAGCAGTCGCCGCACCGGCCTTCACCTGGTCCACCACCGCCTGTTGTGCCGCTTGAACCGCTTGGTAAGCCGTCGCCAGTTTGGCATCCGGCGTTCCAAGTGCAAAGGTCCGGGTCATATCAGACGTATAGCCATTTAGAAAATAACCAAAGTCCAGTGTGACCAGCTGCCCCGCCTTAAGCAGCGCATCTGAGGCCGTCCCGTGTGGCAAGGCTGCCCGGGCGCCACCGAGTACGATGGTGGTGAACGATGGCCCACTCGCGCCGTGTGTGCGCATAAAGGCATCCAGCAAATTGCTGACGTCAATTTCACGCATACCCGGACGAACAATGCTGGTCACGTACTCAAAGCCGGCATCCGCCAACTTGGCACTAGCACGGAGCTTGGTCAACTCATCGGGTTCCTTAGTGATGCGCAGGTCATCAACCACGTCTGGCAATGCCACTAAGTCGCTGACCAAGTTTTCATCCAAGTAGCTGTAGGCTGAATACGGAATCTCCGCTTCAAAGCCCATGACACCCGTGTGCGTCCGTTCAATAATATCACAAACGGCTCCCAGGTAATCACGGGTGATGACTAAGTGCTGGTCATCATAACGGCCAGCAAATGCCGTCTGGTAACGTGCATCCGTCACCAGATAAGCGTCGTGCGCTAACACTAGCAAATAACCGTCACCGGCCATATCCGCCATTCCAGTCAAATATTGCAGGTTCGCACCGCTAGAAACCAAGAATGCATCGATTTTCAGTGGATCAAACTGATCTTGTAACCGCTCAACTCGAGTTTTCATACTGTCACTCCCATCATAACCTCACGCTTCATTATACCAAACTTTCTAAAACCTGAAGCTAATGATTTCAAAGGAGCAACTAGTTAACCGCAAAATTAGCACGGTCATCGCCTGGTTTCATGAATGAACGCACGTAATGGCGTCACAAAAAAAGAGCCTCCATGCAGAGGCTCTTCAAAAATTATTTTGCTGGGTAAACAGAAACTTGGCGCTTGTCGCGACCTTTGCGTTCAAAACGAACGACACCGTCAGCCATTGCAAATAATGTATCGTCGCCACCACGGCCAACGTTTACACCTGGGTAAATATGGGTTCCGCGTTGACGATAAAGAATGTTCCCATTCTTAACAGTTTGGCCGTCAGCCCGCTTGGCACCTAAACGCCGACCAGCTGAATCCCGACCGTTGGCAGTTGAACCGCCACCTTTATGGTGAGAGAAGAATTGCAAGTTCATTAACATAGTAAAGTCCACCTCCGAATGTGGTTATCGTGTTTGTTCGCGAACTTGGATGTAATCTCCATAGTTCGCGGCCACATCGTTCAAACCAAGTGTGAAACTCGCCAGTAACGTCTGTAATTGGGTGTTCGCCAAGTCAAGCTTGGTAAAGTCCGCAATCAACAAACCACCATTGGTTTCATCACTTTGCACTGCGGGTTGTAAGTGGGCAACTTGTTCAATCCCATTGATCGTACTAATTGCTAACACCGAAACCGCCGCACAAACGATGTCTTGTCCATAAGCACCTGAATCAGCATGTCCCGTTAACTTAAAGGCGGTCACCTGACCGGTCGCATTACGGGAAATGGTTGCCTGAATCATAAAGGAATGCCTACTTTCTTAATTATGCATTAATTGTGTCGATCGTTACCTTAGTGTATGGTTGGCGATGACCCTTCTTAGTATGTTGGCCCTTCTTAGCCTTGTACTTGAAAGTAACCACTTTACGGCCACGGCCCTGCTTTTCAACAGTACCTTCAACCGTCGCACCATCAACAGTAGGTGTTCCAACCTTAGTTGTGTCGCCACCAACAAAGACAACCTGATCAAAAGTTACCTTGTCGCCAGCAGCAGCGTCAAGCTTTTCAACGTAAATTGCTTGGCCTGCTTCAACTTTATATTGTTTACCACCAGTTACAATAATTGCGTACACGTTTGTGCACCTCCTTAAATTATGAATCACTTAGACTCGCCGAATATAAGTGTCATTGCTGAACTTAAAACTCAATCCGTGCGGTTGTAGCTGTAGAAGTCCACAAATACAACAGGAAAATATTATCAAATTTCCATTCAATAGTCAAGCAATGATTTTATTTGACAAAGAAATCAGTAAAACTGATATTACTCATCGTCATTAAATGATGCATCTTTTTGATACACTTCGTCAAATAATGTGGCGTGTAGATCATGTCATTTTCCAGCCAGTCCGTAATCAACCCGACTGTTGCGGACACATAATAAGCGATTTGAATGCTGACTGGCACTTCCAGATCTGCAAATTGCGCTTCAAATTGATGATAAAATTTGTCCATCCAAGTCGTCATCTGCTGGTTGATGCGTTGATTAACTGCTAACTGCCGCTGATGAAGTAAGAGTGTCTCAAACGCTTCAGCGTGCTGACTAATATAGCCCAGTGCTTTCGATAATGATAAGACCTTCACCCGTTGTAACGGATCGATTGGATTGGTCATAATATCCCCAACCGACACCGTGACCATGGCCGTCTCAAATAGTTCCGCAACCAAGTCGTCGAGGGCTTGGTCGACAAAGGCGGGTTTGTCCTTATAATGAAGGTAAAAAGTTCCCCGCGTCACTGACGCCGTACTAGTCAGCTTTTGCACAGAGATATTCTCTACCGATTCTGTTTGTAACAAGGTAATTAATGCTTTTCTTAGTCGACGCCGAGTTTTATCGACGCGTGGGTCAACTTCATGGCTCATGTTTACTTCCCTACTTTCATATCATAACTAATATAACATTAATTACCAAGAGCGTCTAACAGTTGCTGATTACCCGGACAAAAAGTTTAATTACGTCTAACATCAGACGGAATATCAAGGGAAGCGCCACTACTCTATGGAAGGCAATCTTGCCGACATAGCGGGCTTTGACCGTCCTCTACTGGTAATTTCTCACCTATTTCATCGCACCTTGATCCATAATCCGGCACCGTAATCATCGCTGTAAAGGATTTTATCTTGACAACCGGGTAAAATAACCGGTATACTAATAATGCAATTTTTAGGAAAAGTCTGGCTTTTCCTGTTAATTCGGTTGCAATGTACACTATTCTTGTTTAATATAGTCGTTATTGGACTAATCAAAGGAGGGACATCTCTTATGACTGTTGTTGCAAAACCATATAACACCTGGGCAGCACGTCGGCCAGTTGCAGGCAAGCAAAAGCGCGTTCGTCGCGAAAAAGAAATTGCTGCTATCCAACGTTGGGCTGCCGGCAAGACTGACACCATCGAAAAAGCACCAAAGCTTAAGTAATTAAAAAAAGAACTGCTCATTACGGTGAGCAGTTCTTTTTTTAATTTGATTGTATAATACCGATGTGCGTAAGAATCCCCGTTGACTAACGGTCGTTACGGGAAGCAGTGAAATGCTTACTGCTTGCATTCTCTTTGGCAACAAAGTTTGAATAATATTGGACGCCACCAGCGATGGCGATGATACCGACAATTGCAACTACTGAACCCATAAGAATTCTCCTTCCTTGTTACATGATTATTATCGTTTTGTTACAGCAATATTTCAAGCGAAACAAATCGGTTTAACACTTTTTTGGCACTTCTTTAACTTTTCTTAATTCTTCTTGGTTAATTCAACTTTTTTAGTCCCGCTTTAGCATGGATTTTTAGGTGATTTATTTTCGCTTAATTACCGACATTGTGACTGTTATTAAAGGGTTTATACCCGGACGTATTTTTCTGAAGTAATCTGTCTGGGATGAAAGAATTTCAAGTCATTCGATCAACATCGACTTTATCGGCAATATCATCCGTGCGATTTAATTGAACCGATAGACTTACTTTTTATCAACACAATTCTGTTACAAATATTACAGTTTCACAATGTAGATGTGACACATTTGCTGAAATCGAAACTTTTTTGAGCGACTTCCGCTAGATCTTAGCTCCCCTTGCGAACTGCACACTTGCTGGACAGTTTATTGTCGTCTCAAAATTACGTCCGCATCTCAAAGTAGCTGTAAATATCAGATTGCCGTGGTGACCATTAACCAGGGTTCACTTGCAATTACCAGAGATGTCGATCACGCAAATAATATTCTGATTCGGCTAACTAGTCACGCTAAAAGCTAAATAATATACGGCATTGTGCTAGTTAATTTGTCATGAATCATGATTAAATCATGCTATTTTCCAAGTTCAAGAGCTGCCAGCTGAAACCCGCTGGAAACAGTGCGAATTACCGTAAACTTTCTGTGTTAGATGCGTCCTATACCGGCTTCCAGGCATTCTGGGCAATGGCCGGAACGTGGTGGACACAGATTTAAGCCGACAAACCACGTCTTAAATACTGGTCTTTCACTAACCAAGCACAAAACGCTTGCCAAGTGAAATTTCACCACTGGGCCTTGCCCAGAATACCTTCCAGCCGGGATCCTATTCGAAAGGCAGACATGTGTGGACTCAACTTTAAATGAACTGGTCGTTGTTTCTTAGTAAAAAGTCATTTTGGCAATAACTGTAAGATTAGTTTCTGATAGAAGCCATCATACTCGTGTTCTAATCATCGTAATCAGCAGCATTACTGAACATTGTCATGATTTTCGCTAGCAGTCTAAAATGATAAAACATGAAATACCAAGCAAAGGCTAACGCTATTGTCTAATCTCAAGGCTCGTGCTATCGAAACTAGTGAATGATTTTCAGACGATCGTCTCAGTGTTTAAGTCGGACAAGTATTTATGTTCAATAAATCGTCATCGATGCTACTTTGGAGTTTGCATGAAGGACTAGCCGCCTAATATGGGTAGCCCAATTGTACCATGATAGGTGGCCGTTCATCTGCCATTCGAGCGGGTTCCCGACTGGAGGGGCTGGCGGACAATGCTCAAGGGCGAAATTCTTCTTGTCCGGGTGGGCTTCCCGGGCTAGAAGAAGACTCGTATTTGAAATTGCGCAGTGGGCTTCTCCGTGAGTTCAAATCGATGTCCGCCCTGTTCCAGCGTTGTCAGCCGGCCCCGGAAGTCGGAATAAGGAGATTCCCGGCTGACAAACAGTAATCCAAACCGGCATGATTTAATCATCTATAGTGCTAAAAATAACTAGCGCAATGCGTAAACAATATGTCAATTTCATGCGCACATTTTGTGCACATTTTTTCAATATTTGCAGTTTTTAAAGACACACGAAAAATCAGGAACCCCGTTAAACATTGATTTTACGGGATCCCTGATTTTTTATTTTGCGCCAATATTTTCTAATATGTCACGAGTGAGACTTGAACTCACAACCCTCCGCTTAGAAGGCGGATGCTCTATCCAGTTGAGCTACCGTGACAACAACAAGATTAATTATAGTTAAGTTGTGGAAGTGTGTCAATTTATTATTTAAACATTGAATAAAAATCCAGCTACTGACAAATAACCGTAATGAATTGGATAGCTTCGAAAACAGACGCCATAATTGTGTTATTAAGACTTAAGGAGTGTTTCAAATGCTAGAACTCATTTTTTCTGTTTTATCAGGTATTGGTGAAGACATTGTCAATCAAATATTGCTTTCGTTACCAAGCCCCGTAATGATAGTCATTGATTCTCTTATAACTTTGGTAGTTACTAAAGCACTACCATTTCACGAAGTCACCAATATGGACCCACTCGAACACTTGGAGATGTTGAGTGACTGGACGTTGCCTTCACTACTTTTTGCAATCTTTATCTGTTGTTTTGATGCGCAGATATTCAACAATGCCAGCGCTTATCTTCTTTTTAAAATTATGGCCAACTTGCTCACAATAGTATTCTTAACGGTTATTCGGCTCTATTTCAGTCGATTACTGGAACTGACTCATCCCCACTATCATTCGCTGACCCAACAATCCAAGTGCATCGCGACCACCCCATCTGCCAACGGGATTAAAATAAGCGTATCAATGGACCTCAGGGAGGCGTTCACCAATGTTAATCCGGCATGGCATCAGCAGCAATATCTATCTCAATGACACGCTCACGTTTATTCAACAAGGGCGCGCGACGTTTGAATTTCACAACAATTTACTAGTCGCACAACGACACTACCGACTAACGATACTAGCCTACCGTGCGTTCAACCGGTTTTACGCCGCGGAAAGGCAACGTGCTGAACAGTTACTCGATTGATTCTACGGTCAAATCTGCGCTCGCATCAGGGTCAAATAGTGCGTATAATATGACCTGAGGTGAACTGTATTGAAACTTGAAGCAATTGCCGGCAACGTGGCTCACGCCATCAAAGACCGGTCAACTGACGCGCCGTTCGTACTGGCGGTGGAGTTTACAGACAAGGAGTCCAAAGGGAAATCTGCGACTGGTTGCGTGATTGCGCGCATGACTGATCACCAACACTATACCATCACCAGCAACGATTACCGCTACATGGACGCCGGTAAAGACATTTTAGCCGAAGAATTAGGCGCATTCTTTGAATGTGATGACGACCTAGATCAGCGGCAAACGTTGATTGATCGCGTCAATGAACTGGTCGCCCAAGATCCAGATAACGACGCCGAATTAGTTACGGCAGACTAAAAACAACCTAGTTACGTGAATACTCGCGTAATTAGGTTGTTTTTTAATAGTGATCTGCTTGTCGTTGCTGGTTGACCTGGTTTTTGGCCGTAAACGCAGCTTGAATCTCATCTTGCGTAAAGCCAAAGTCAACGAGTCCAATCTTCAAGAAAACGTGCCAAGCGTGCCGGTAGCTCTCTTGACGGTGATTGAAATAAGCATCATAAACTAAATGCTTGATGGCTAAGTATTGCTTATTCAAATCCGTGGCAGGCTTTGCCGCAATTTCTTGTAATTGGTCAGCGGTCAGTGGGATGAGATGCGTCCACTGCTGAATGGCCGAAACAAGGAAGAAGAAATCCATCGCGTCGACGTATTCATTCAGAAGTGTCTCACGATGCGTCTTATCCGGGTCAGCCTTGCCGCGATGAATTTTCCACACCTTGAACCACTCCGATGTATTAGCCATCTCCGCCAATTCCACGTCGAGTGAGACCATCGCATTTTGTAGCCGTTCCTCTGGGCGCCAATGAATTTGTTGCCGGGCCGTAATATCACGGTCGAGTCGAATAGATTGCTGTAACAATGTTGTTAATTCTAACATCAAAATCCCCCATGCCTAAGCAAATACTAATGGATCCGCTTTTATTTCGAGTGAGTCGATATTATCTAAATACCAGTCGCGCATGAAACCAAAGTGTAAGAGCACGTCGAACCATGAGACCGCCTGATCAGGATCATGCACCGTCAAGACCCACTTGGCGCTAGCACCGGCATCCGCCGCATCAAAAATATCGACAGTTAGCCCCGCCCGCAGCTCGATCTGCGCACCATGGCCCTGTGGTGAGTTCCGTAACATATAATCATTTTCAGCCGCACTCACAAACAGTTTGTCAACAATTGCTTGGTCCAGGTCTGCCGCCCGTAGTTCATACTTAGCTGCATTGGCGACATCAAGAATATTAAAGTCAACGTTGAACCCGAAATCATCCTGTAAACAGTGACCAAACTTAATCAGTGTCGACAGGACGGTATTGATTTGATCAATACCAGTCCCCTTCAACAATAATTTATTAATAAATAAATTGGTGAACGCTGTACTGTTGAAACGTAATAAACGCCGTTCTAGATTAATATAGAAGAGTTGTTCGCCGGTCGTTTGTTCCCGGTAGTAAGCGCCACCATTCCCCGTTGTGACGACTTGATACAAGAATGTATAGTCATCAGTCAAAGTGCTGTAGACGTGGTACAACGCTTCGGAATGGCGCTGCGAATTAAGGACTGCTTGTTCATCACCATGCATCCCCAACAAGCGACTCATGAAAATTAGGTAATAGTCGGCATTCTTATACTGATGCGGAAAGGTGACGTAAGCCGTGTCCAACTTAAAATCAGCTAACGTTTGGGCGGCCGCCAATAACGTTTCCCCGTCAGTCGTGTCGATCAACTGATCCATCAGGGCCGTAAACCGTTCCCCATTTGCTAAGCCTTTCTTGAGGCCTTCGTTAAAGGTACTGAGTTTGCCATGAGTACTCAATGTTGCCGAATCAATTTGTGTGTCTGTATTATTCGCCATCAGCCGCTACCTGCGCCTTCCCAATCAGCGTTGTCAAGTAGTCCACGTAAAGACTACGGTTGCGCTCATTAAAATTCTCGAAACTCTTAAAGGCGTTTTCAATCGCTTGCTTTTCGTAAGCCAAAATCGTATCTTCCTTGGATAGTGTCAGAATTTTAGCTTCGTTATCTTTCATGGTTGCGTGCGCATTATTCGCCTGTTCATCTTCATCCGCTAACTTAGTCAACTGATCAATGATCTGTTGGCGTTCTTCCTTGATGCGGCCGGAATCAAAGAGGGAGTTCCGTTGCCCGTTTTCTTTCAACTGCTTACGCAAGTCATCTTTTTGGGCATCGCGGTCAGCCTGGGCGTCAATCAGCTTTTGCAGTTGGTCGCTGCCAGCTGAGATTTGTTGAATCCGGTCCGTATTGAAGCGTTTGTGGGCTGGTGCTAATTCAAACGTCTTTTCAAGTTTGTTATATTCTTCGGAGCTGAACTCAAACGCAACTTTTAACACGTTCAGCTTACCGAAACGGCGCCGATCCCACCAATTACCAAAGTAGATTTGGAATTCTCCGAGTTGGGTCTCTTCATAGTAGAAAAATGGGTACTCGTGGGCCAGATAATCAATTAACTTAGTGCTCAAATAGTGACTGATTGCCGGATAGACGTCCGTAATTAAATCAACTTGGGTGTTACGGGTTGGATCCGGTTCCTCGTTAAGTAAGGCTTGGTGATAATGGTCACCATCGATCAATTCATAGATCAACCGGTCGTCACCAGCCGTTATTGCTTGGCGCACCGTGGTTACATAGTCTAACTTTTGTTGAAGTCGCTTCGTAAGCGCGCGCGTTGGTTGATCTTGTTTTTCAAGATCAGGCTGATTTTGTTTTTCCATAATAATCTCCTTGCAATCAATAATAATTGGATACTTGCTGAATTGCACTGCTATTCTTAATGTTACCGAAAATTGACCGATTAATAAAGGTCAACCCGACTAATTTACTAATTTTATAACAAAAACGGTTAGTACGCCATTGAAGGTGCCCTAACCGTCTCATTTTAATCTAAATTAATCGCTTAGTACAATTCCATGTACTGATCGCGTTCCCATTCGCTAACTTGTTGACGATATGAAGCCCATTCAAGTCGTTTAGCTTCCAAGAAACTTTGATAAATGTGTGGTCCCAACGCCTTTTTCATGGTTGGGTCCGTCTGGAATTCCTTCAGCGCGTTGTGTAAGGTCGATGGTAAATCGGCGATGCCAGCAGCGGCACGTTCATCCTCATCCATCACATAAATGTTACGGTCAACACTCTTTGGTGGTTCGATGCCATTCTTGATCCCATCCAAACCAGCTTCCAATACGGCGGCAAAAGCCAAGTATGGGTTGGTTGATGCGTCAACGCTCCGTAATTCCAACCGAGTGGATAAGCCACGCGCACTAGGAATCCGAATCATTGGTGACCGGTTTGAAGCAGACCAAGCCACATAAACGGGTGCCTCATAACCTGGTACTAACCGTTTGTATGAGTTGACCGTTGGGTTGGTCACTGCCGTATAGGAACGAGCATGCTTCATTAAACCGCCTAAGAAATGGTAAGCGTCCGATGACAGTTCTAAGCCACTCTTATCGTTAGCATCGTAGAAAGCATTGCCTTGGTCATGGAATAAGGACATGTTGACATGCATCCCAGAGCCGTTAACACCATTCAATGGCTTTGGCATGAAGGTTGCCCAGAGATTGTATTTGCGGGCAATCGTCTTCACAACCAATTTGAAGGTCTGAATATGATCCGCCGCTGACAACGCATCCGCATACTTGAAATCAATTTCATGTTGGCCCGGCGCCACTTCATGATGACTGGCTTCCACATTGAAGCCGAGTCGTTCGAGTTCAAGCGCGATATCACGCCGGCAATTTTCACCTAAGTCCATTGGTGATAAGTCGAAGTAACTCCCCTTATCATTCAATTCAGTCGTTGGTTCACCCTTTTCATTCATCTTGAAGAGGAAGAATTCTGGCTCAGTCCCACAATTAAACGACGTATAACCCGCTTCACGCATGTCGTTCAAGACCCGAATCAAGTTGTTCCGCGGATCGCCTTCAAACGGTTTGCGGTCAGATGTATAAACTTCACAGATAATCCGTGCAATTTTACCATGTTCCGTGTTCCAAGGCATGATCAACCAAGTTGATAAGTCTGGGTAGAGGTACATGTCACTTTCTTCAATACGAACAAACCCGTCAATGGATGAACCGTCAAACATCAACTTGTTATCCAAGAGTTTGTCGAGTTGTGAAACTGGAACTTCAACGTTCTTGATCGTGCCGAATAAATCGGTAAACATCAACCGCAAGAAATTAACGTTCTCTTCTTTGACGATGCGGCGAATATCGTCTTTCGTGTAGGACTGTTTTGCCATGAAAATCGCTCCTTAAATTGATTGACTAACGGATGCAAATACCTTTAGTGTGCCGGGTAATTGGGGCCCTTATCGGACTGCAATCGACCGAGATTCAGGAATTCGTCTTGAAGGATCCGGCGAACGTCGCGATCCGTTAGTGGCTTTGCCAAGTCAGCTTGCTTTTGTTCAGCCCGCTGTTGTTGGAGCGCATAGAGTTCCTTAATACCTGCCATATTAATGCCATCCGCTAAATAATCCTTGATTTCAAGTAAGCGATCAACATCATTTAACGAAAACATCCGTCGGTTACCGGCGTTGCGTTCTGGCGTAATCAAATCTTGTTCCTCGTAATAGCGAATTTGGCGTGCAGATAAATTGGTCAACTTCATAACCGTACCAATCGGCAAGACAGCTAACGAGCGACGCAGTTCCTTTTCCTTCATAACGACCCTCCTCTTTAATACAGACTTAATAATATCAATGTTATTATTGAATGTCAATCAATCATGTTAGAAAATATCACACGTTTTTATCTTAGGTATACCAATTTATAATTAGCTTAACCAACTAGCCAGTCGTTGGTCGATTGAAGCCCGTAATTCGGGGTGTTCCAATAGGTTGATCCAATCGACGGTCATCTTGTTGCGGAACCAGGTCAATTGGCGTTTGGCGTATCGCCGCGAGTCCTGTTTGATGGCCGCAATGGTTGCTTCACGTGATTGTGTGCCGGCAAAATACGGGAACCACTCGTGGTAGCCAATGCCCTTCCCCGCTGGCAAGTCTACGCCACCCTGGTCATACAACCAACGTGCCTCCGCTTCTAAGCCAGCGTCTAGCATTAAATCGACCCGCTGATTGATTCGGTCATAGAGTAGCGATCGTTCCGCCGTCAGACAGAGCGTATACGCATCGAGCGTTTCAGTAGCGGTGTCAGCCTGGGCTGAGAACAGTTGGCCGGTCGTATGCAGATACTCCAGCGCCCGTACCACCCGAACGAGATTAGCGGGGGCAATTGCTGCCGCCGCTTGGGGGTCCCGTTGATTCAAGGCGTCCCAGACCACCTGATTGCCGGCAACGGCAGCACGGTCGAACCATTGTTGGCGATAAGCCATATCCGGTGCATTGTCGTTGGGCCCGAACTGGTAACCTGCCAAGAGTGACTGTAAGTAAAAGCCAGTGCCACCAACGATGATTGGCAGTTTTCCGCGGGCGGTAATGTCATTGATCAGCGCCGTCGCGCGACTCACGAATTCAGCAACCGTAAAACGTTGGTCAACCGTTTTAATGTCAATCAAGTAGTGCGGAATGCCCGCACGTTCGTCCGGCATGATTTTCGCAGTCCCGATGTCCAGATGCCGATAAACTTGCATCGAGTCACCGGAGATGATCTCGCCGTTCAATTGTTTCGCGAGCGCCAGTGAAAGTGCTGTTTTGCCAACAGCGGTCGGTCCAGCAATCAACAGGACTTTATGTTTAGGTGTTGTGGCCACGTCTCTAACCTCCTTGAACTTGTTGCCGAATTTGGCGCGCCAACCCTGGATAATCTGTAATCAGGCCTGCAAAGCGATGGCGATAACAAAAGCGCATGTCACGGGCGGTATTGACCGTCCAGGGCCGCAATTGGACTTTTGGTAACAGGAACCAATGAAAGCGAACCCAGCGCATATCCGGATGATAACCCAAGACAATGTGCTGCGCGTGTAACCGTTTGGCCGTTTGAACTTTCGCTTTGAAGAGACTGTCGGATTCCACTTTCGGTTGTAGAATGTGCAGGCGCTCGATCGACTTGCCATAAAAGCTTGAATAAACCAAAGTAAATGGGACGTCATGATGTTTGAAATAATCCGCGACTAAATCTTCAATGCCGTCATAATGGATCTTATTTGTTTTGATCTCAAGATTAAAAATACCCGTAAACTGGCGTTGAATCAGGAGCTGAACGACCTCATCCAAGGTTGGGATCTGCGTCCCAACATAGGCTGGGGCGTATTTCACGCCAGCATCGAGTTGTTTTAATTCTGCCAGTGTCAAATCTTTGATATACCCGGTCCCGGTAGTCGTCCGGTCGACCTGTTCATCGTGCATAATGATGAGATGGCCGTCTTGTGACAAGTGCACGTCCGTCTCGATGCCATCCGCATCATCCTCCAGTGCCGCAATGAACGCCGGTAGCGTATTTTCAGGACGGGTCCCTTTACTGCCGCGATGGGCAATAATCTTAGTCAGCATCTTTTTTCACCCCACATTTATAAAATTTAGTTTGAATTGATTGCTATCTTCACGCAAAACAAGCATAATAAAACTAACAATTGCTAGGAGGTTTAACTAATGAAATCATTTACTCGTGGCTTCTTATTCGGAGTTGTTGCAACTGCCGGCGCTGTGATTGGTTCTGTCTTATCATTTAAGAAACAAGTGGTAGACCCAATCGAAGACCAAGAAAACAAATTCGAAGAAAACCGTAAAAAGGCTTTGCGTAAGAGTCGCTCTGCTCACAACGGTTAATTAACTAAAAAATGGTGGCTGAACAAGTTGTTGTTCTAGCCGCCATTTTTTAATACTTCGCTTTTTTCGTCTTGCCTTCCCAACGTGCATATCCGGGTTTTAAAATGTATAGCTGTGAATAACCATTTTTAGCTAAAGTTACCACTGCCCGTGTGCTTAACGTGTGGGTCTGGTCATAAACGTAGATTGGCATATCCTTACGAAGCTCGCCCATCCGGACCTTCAAACTATTGAATGGAATGTTACGGGCACCCAAGATATGACCGGCGTCAAAATCTTTCTTCTCACGCAAATCAATAACTTGAGCTTTCCGCATCCCAGCTTGAAATTCAGCTTCATCCAGCATCGTCGAAACTTGCCGGCGCCGAATATAACTATATAACTCATAAATAAAGTAGGCTGCAATTATGATAACTAACACAATGTTAACATAAGTCAGACCGCTTACTGCACCTAAAACCACGTTATCCCTCCTAATTTCCACTTACCTATTTTACACAAAACCGCTTACTTTTACTAGGGGTAAGCGGGAAATGCGTTGATTAAACCGTTACCAATCATTTCGAACATGTTGAGCCTACTAGTACGCACAACGGTCATCTGGTAGAATCGATTAAACTGACTACTATGACATTACGAATTAGGCATTGGGCTAATTAATTTGGACAGAATCATGATTTAATCATCGCGCCGCCGAATTTCAAAAAACAACTTGCACAACGCGTTACGCATTGGCTACTTTTGGCGTTAATAACTAGTGCGTTTAGATTATCTTTATCGCTCAACAGTCTGTAGTCGAACTCATTTCGATGCTGGCTGAATGAGCTGAACTGCTGTACCACGAATCCGTAACCCCTGGTCATTCGTCAACCTCGTAACGTGCGACCCAGTCTGCCGCTCCCAGTCCGTAATCAAACTTGGTAAATTAGGATTGAGTTGACAATGAGCATCATAATGCGGGTAAATGCGAATTGGGGTCGCATTGATGGCCGGCGCGTGAATCAGCTGTTCCGTATTATCTTCTGGATACAGCTGCGTATACAAGTCCAGATCCGGGCCCAACAGAATGGCACCGGCACTAATGCCATAAAATGGTTTACCAGCAAGCGCTAACTGCCTGAATCGCGTCAGCAGGTTCATCTTGCGTAAATTGCTGAGCAACAAAAATTCGTAGCCACCGTTCAAAACGATTGCATCCGCCGTCTCCAATGTCGCCAAATCATCCGTCAACACATCTAACAGCGTCACGTGTTCAAATCCGAGTTGCTGGATCGTTCGTTGTAAAGCTTGCATCTGGGGATGGCGTTTTCCTTCTGTAACGGAATTGACGATAATCACAATCGTCGCATTCGGCTTGACTAGGGCTAAAAAAGCATCCATTATGGCCTGATTGCACAATGCACGTGAAGATAATAATAAATTCGCCATTGGTAACCCCCTCCGTTTTTCACGCAACTTGCATCACTGGTTGAACTGCCGCCATGTTCCATCAGCGGGACATAATCAAATCAGAAATTAGCGCAAGTAATCCTGACTAGTTTCAAAAAAAGAAGCCGCTGAAAACAATATTCAGGGCTTCTTTTCTTAACCAGATATTTAGCTTAAATAAACCGTTGTGCTAATGAACCAGCGCCAATCACACCAGCATCGTTACCTAAAACGGCCAACTTCAAGATGGTCGTATCACGGATGGTTGGGAACGTGAATTGCTTGAAGTAATCAACTACTTGGTTCAACAAGAAGTCACCGGCAGCTGAAACGCCACCACCAATAATAATTGAAGATGGGTTCATTGTGTTACCAACGTTGGCTAAGGCTAATCCTAAGTAATATGAGACACGGTCAACGACCCGCTTAGCTAAGACGTCGCCTTCCTTGGCTAAGTCAAAGGTAATCTTAGAACTGATTTCTTCACCGTTGTCTAAGAGTTGCTTCAACTTAGAGTCACCAGAGAATTCTTCAGCCATGTCACGCGCAACGTGGACAACCCCAGTAGCAGAAGCGTATTGTTCAAGACAACCCTTCTTACCACAAGTACACATGTAGCCATTTGGTTCAACGGTCACGTGGCCGATTTCACCAGCGCCACCGGCAATCCCGTGAAGTAAACGGCCATCAGCGATGATTCCGCCACCAACACCAGTACCGAGTGTTACGAAGACCACGTCGCTACCATTTTCGCCAGCACCCTTCCAGCGTTCGCCTAAAGCAGCCACGTTGGCGTCATTGTCCAAAGTGAACTTGATACCAGTGCCCTTTTCAATCTGTTCCTTAACTGGTTGTAAAGTCTTCCAGTTCAAGTTGTAGGCACCGATAACCGTTCCCTTTTCCAAGTCGACCGTTCCGGGTGTTCCCATCCCGATACCGATAAATTGTGAGCGGTCCATCTTGTATAAATCGATGTGGTGGTTGATTGAATCGATGATGTTCGGCACGATGTGTGAACCTTCATCCAAAATCGTGGTTTCAATGCTCCACTTTTGTTGAATATCGCCATTTTCCGTTAAAATAGCAAACTTAGTTGTCGTCCCACCAAGGTCGACTCCGATTAACTTACGATCCATGCTGCTAAATCCCTCCATTAGTCCTGCGCCGTGTCTTCACGGGCGCGTTCTGCTTCTATCCGGTGCTCATGACTCAATACGAGTTTGACGCGGGCATAAAGCTTCGGGTCGATCACACCGGCCTGATAAAGATGATCAATCTCGATGGCCATTAGTTCGATGTCCCAAATACGTTTGCCCACGTACACGTACACGCCAAATTTTTTAAGTAATTGTTGGACGTCGTAAAGTGTTTTCATGTGCATATCCTCGATTAATTATACAGTTAAATTAACATTTGTAAAACCCATTTTTAGTAGTGCGAGCCAGCCAATGACTAACACCACACCAGCGACGATTCGTTTGAGCGGCGCAATCTTCCCGATTCGCGGCACTCCGAGGACGTAGCCTAGCAAAAAGCCACCTGCAAGGCCGCCCACGTGGCCCCAAATATCGATGCCATTCGAGAACATATCAAAGACCAAGTTCAAAATGGTCAATAATAGGAACTGATTGGTCAACTGCCGAATCACGGGATTCTCCCAGAAAGATTCGCCAATCGTCAGGAAAGCGCCAAATAAGGCAAAGCACGCCGTACTAGCGCCGACAGACTGGTTGGTCGATAACGCAAAGCTCATGATGTTACCACTGATGCCGCCGAGCATATAAAGTGCCAGCATCCGCCAATGGCCGTACATCGCTTCAATCTGCATCCCCATAAAGTAGATAACCACACCGTTTAACGCGATGTGTGTCAGCCCCATATGTAAGAACATGGGCGTGATAAAGCGCCACCACTGACCGGCAGCAATCGCTTGGTTATTCTTCGCACCGATGGCGTTAAAGACTAGCGTGGCACCATCACCCATCAGCCATTCAATGAGGAAGACTGCGACCGTAATCCCCAAAATAATCTGGGTGATTGCAGGCTCCATTTGCCACCATCGTCTAATTCTTGTCATTTTGTCCATCCCCTGCTACCAAGAGCTCGTCTAGTAAAATATCATAGTCATCCACTGGCCACTCGGCGTGTTCGAAGGCCATCTCGTTATAGGCCAACGTCAACTTGGTACCAGCATAGTCTGCCAAGTAGCGGTCATAATAGCCGCCGCCAAAGCCGATACGAGCATGTTGGTCACGACTGTAACCCAGACCGGGGACTAATATCAAATCAATCGCTGATTTAGCGAGCGGCTGGCCATCGACTGGCTCTAATAAGCCAAAACTCGTCCGTGCAAGCTTAGTCGTCGACGTGTATGGGTAAAAGGCCATCTGCCGATGGGGTAAGGTCTTAGGAATCACGACCGTCTTGCCCTCCGCCCAGGCACGCTCGATGAACGGTTGCGTTGCGACTTCGATGTCACCGCTCAGTGTAATGGCAACGACCTGCGCTGCTTGCCAGGATGAATGGGCAAATAATTGTCGTTGTAAGGCCAGGTTCTGCTGCTGACGAGCTAAATCTGAAAGCTGGCTCAATCGTTGTAGCTGTTGTTTACGAAATGCGCGCTTCTCCACGTCAGTCACCTCCGTAAATTCATTGGTATAAAAAAATCTCATTCATTAACATGTCAAATTGAAAATTCAATTTGGCAGTTGCCAACAAATGAGAAACCCATTGTCTGATGACAATGTTACAGAAAAAACAACAGGAGTCCCCGTTGTTATTTTGTTTCACGATGTAATGTCACTTTGTGTTCCCGTGGACAATACTTCTTAAATTCAACCCGGTCCGGATTGTTCCGGCGGTTCTTTGAAGATAAGTAGTTGCGTTCATGGCATTCTGTACATTCAAGTGTAATGTGTACCCGCATGTTGTTGACCCTCCAAACTCATTCGCATATTACAGGGCCGGAACCCTTAACTTGAACTACTATACCATTAATGACTAAAAAATACCAGTATCAATTAAGATACTGGTATCAAAAATCAGTGATTATTTGTTGTAATACTTCCAGAATGCTTTATAAATTTGGGTTGCAGTCGTGGTGTTATATGCCCCACTAGTTGCCGTGATTCCAGGAAAGGCAATCGCGATGACGACCTTCGGGTTCTTATATGGTGCGTACGTCACCAAACTCAGTGTTTCAGTCGACGTCGTCCCATGATAAGTTTCGGCAGTCCCAGACTTGGCGGCAACGGCTGGTGACAAGTTCTCCAGTGCGCTCCCTGTCTTGTAAGTACTAGTCCCATGAACCACGTCCCAATAACCGGTATGCACCACATCAAAGTATGATGATGGCACGTCAATCGTATTTAAGACCCGTGGCTTGACGTTGGTCTTTACGGCCCCTTGTGACCCATTGGCCTTGGTTCCAGTAATTGCAGACACAATATGGGGAGCAATTCGCCGACCACCATTAGCCATCGTGGCGATGTATTGTGCTAATTGGATCGTCGTGTAAGAGTCATAGTTTCCATAGGACAAGTCTAACGCTTTACCAATATCTTTCTGTGCAGAGGACCCTTCGTAACCAGTGGCTTCACCAGGCAAGTCAATCCCCGTTTTCACACCGAGACCGAATTCGTTGAAGTAGCCCCGCAGCTTGGCAAAGACTGAATTCGACATCGTCAAGGCCTTACCAGAAGAATAGTTGAAGTTTCCTTCCTTCATGGCTAATTGCATCATGTAGGAGTTAGAAGAAACTTCCATCGCGGTCGAGGCATTCAGTGAAATGCTCGTGCTCCCAGTCTTGTTGAACCAAGAACTCTTAGAAGCCGTCCCAGCTAACTTGATTGGCGTATCGGTCAAGGTACTGTTAGTTGGCGTAATCACACCATCTTGCAAGGCCCCCATGACAGTGGCCCCTTTGACAACCGACCCCATAACAAAGGATTGGTTGATCGTTCCTAATGCATTTTCAGTGACCTTCCCAGTCGATAAGTTCCGACTGGCACCCGCCAAGGCATAGATTGCCCCAGTCGACGGATTCATCACGACAGCGTATGCCCCTGGTGAGTAGGCATTAGACGAACCCACCGTCTTGGCTTCCGACATAATAATCTGTTGGACCTTTTTCTGGAACTTCGAGTTAACTGTCAGCTGAATGTTGTCACCCTTTTTACCACCATACTTCTTGATTTCTTTTTGGATGACCCCATCCTGAGTTTTGACCTCGGTCTGTGACTTGGTCCCGCTCAGCACATTTTCATACTGCTTTTCCAACTGACTTTGACCCACGGAATCATCGCGTGAGTAACCTTCAGCAAGCAAAGTCTTGATGTTGTCACTTGGCAACCCTTGCTTTTCAGTCGTGACTGTTCCCAGCACACTACTTAAGTCGGTCCCGTTCGGATAACTCCGAGTCCAACTGGTTCCGACCTTGATACCAGGCATCTCTGATTGATGTTCACCAATCTCAGCGAGCTCAGTGCTCGTGACGCCAGTCGACTTGATATTGACCGTCGACAATGAATAAGCGGAATTCATCTTATAATAGATGGCTGCCGCATTCTTTTGCGCATCCGTCATATTCTTAACGATATGCTTCTCTGTGTAGGCCACTTCTCGGGCATACAAGACATCATCATCGGTAGATGTTTTGACCTTCTTAGACACCGCCTTTAAGTTGGCAGCCCCCGCTAAGTAATAGTCAGCCAAGTTACGATCCGTCATGGTCGAAGTTGAAATGGTTAGGTATTCGCCTAACTTATTGGCAACCTCGTACATTTTGGTAGACGCAACTGACAGCCCCTTCGTATATTGAATCGCTTGGTGGGACTTGTTACCCACTAAGACCCGTCCGGTCGAATCATAAATCGATCCCCGTTGAACCTTGCCTGTCGCAGTCGTGTTATTGGCCGAGTTCACAGTACTACGGAATTTCTGACCGTAGTCCACTTGTAAGTAAGCTAACTGTGCAATCAACGCGGCAAACAACAAGAACACAATGAAGAACAAGAAGTTCAGCCGAAATGGAATATGCGACTTGTTGGGATCACGATTTATGGTAATTTTCTTAAAAAATTTCAATTCTCAGGCGCTCCCATTCTTAATTTGGTAAACATTTCGCAAAAATTTACCAGATGATACTAGCAATCCTAGATAAATACCACACTTATGTTATTCTAAACGATAGACATAAAAATTTCAGCCGATATTGCGGATTTTAATGTTTTTTTGATTATTTTTCTGCGCGGCGATGAATTATTAGAGATTGAGGTGGCAATTTGTGAAACTTCGGCGTTTTTTTGATAAGCGGACGCGGCCGCTATGGATCAGTTTTTGGTTACCCTTACTGATTATGACCGGTTACTTTATCTACCGGCACATGGCCCCATTTGGATCAAGCAGTTTGTTGACGGTCGACTTGGGTCAGCAATACGTGGACCTGTTCGCCTATTTCCGACATACGCTTCTGCACGATCCAAGTGCGCTATTCTATTCGTTCTCCAAAACCATTGGTGGTGAGATGGTCGGGGTCTGGGCTTACTACTTAATGAGTCCCTTTAATTTAATCTATTTATTCTTCCCTGGTCAATCAATCACCACCGGTATTTTTATCGTAACGGTCTTAAAGTATGGTTTTGCCGGACTCTCCTTTGCATGGCTATTGACGAAGACTCAGACGCAAAAGGGCTGGTTGGTGCCTACATTTAGTACCGCCTATGCTTTGATGGGTTGGATGGTTGCCAACCAGTTAAACATGATCTGGTTGGATACCGTTGCGATTCTACCACTCGTTATTTTAGGGTTGGAACGCCTATTCACGACGGGCAAGGTCCGCTACTTTGCGGGTTGGCTCGCGGTCATGCTGATTGACAACTACTACATGGGCTACATGGTTGTCTTGTTTAGTTGTTTATACTGGTTGTATGGTGCAACTAAATATTGGCAAGATTTCAAAACGATGCTCAAACACGCCCTTAAGTTTGCTTGGGGTGGCTTACTGGCGGCCGCACTTTCTGCATGGTTGCTACTACCAACCTTCTGGGCGTTGATTCAAAGTAAAGCGCAATATAATGAAACCAAGATTCATTGGAAATTAGAATATGCGCCTTGGAAGATGTTAGCGAAGTTTGTGACCGGGACATTTAACTTTGACCAGATGCCTTCGGGACAACCGAACTTCTACGTCGCCTGGTTTGCAATTTTCGCATTTATTCTGTTCTTCTTACGACGTCGGTTCAAATGGACCGTTAAGTTGAGCGCCCTCTTAGTCACTGGCTTTATTCTATTGTCATTCTGCTACGAGCCATTAGACTTATTATGGCACGCCGACCAGTTCCCAGTCTGGTACCCGTACCGCTTCTCATTTGTCTTCTGCTTCTGGATTGTCTGGCTCGGCGCTCAAGCGATGGCCGACAAGATTACGATCAAGCTCTGGCAGGCGCTCACCATGCTGGCACTAACTGTTGGGCTGTTTACGACCGTCTATTTAAACATCAAGAAGGTATCGTACGTCACACAAGCTAACCTCTTAATTACGGTTGCCTTAGCTGCGATTACGTTGATCTTCTTGACGCTGCCTAAACAGCGACGGTTGATTTACCAAATTGTCGCACTTATCCTGGTTGCGACCGACATGTCGATCAATGTCGTGGCGTCACTGAATAATATTTCATACGTCTCACAATCAGAATTTGGCAAGTATACGACCGTTTTGGATAACGCCGTTAATAAAATCAAAGCAAATGGCAAGGGCTTTTACCGAATCGGCAAGACCTTTACACGGACCAAGGATGATCCGATGCAAGCTGCCTACAATGGCGCTGACCATTTCAGCTCGACATTTGAAAGCATCATTCCGAACTTCTTTGGTTCAATCGGTCAACCGGATGGTGATGGTGTCGTTGCCTACACGAACGGTACCATGATTACCGATTCACTCTTGGACATGCAATACTTCATGGATAAGAAGGTCCCTGCTTCGCAAACCGACAATACAAACTATCGGAGCTACATTCCGGTGACGAGTACCAAGAAGGATTTGACCAACTACAAGAAAGCTAACAAGCTCAGCACTAGCAAAGTCACGACCTACAAGAATCCGTACGCGTTAGGCCTAGGATTTGCGGCTTCCGATAAGATTGCCAAACTTAAAGTTTCCAAGACGACCGGCGATCCGATTGCGCGGCAAGAGCTCATTTACCAAACGCTTGCTAACCGTTCGACGAGTAGCTTGATCAGTGCCGAAAACTTTAACGAAGTCGTCTTCCAAAACGTTAAGAAGGTCACGACGCTGACTGGTGCCGTGTTGAACAAAGAAAATCTCAGCAAGACCGGTTCCATTTACTTCAAGTTCACCCCAACCACTAATGATTCCTATTACATTACGTTGGGTGCAAACTTAACAACGTCGAATGCTAGTTTCTACATCAACGGTAAGGAACTCAAGCAATATCCGACCTACCGTCATACGATTGCAGTCAATGTCGCTTCAAATAGTAAAGGCAAAACGGTCACCTTTGGGATTCAGATGAAGAAGACCTCCCTCTGGTTACAAAACTTTACGCTTTACAAGTTAGACAACTCGCAATTTAAGACTTCGGCCAAGAAACTTCAGCAATCACCGTGGAACATCAGCGCCCACTCTAACCGCAAGATTACCGGGACCATTAATATCAAGCACAAGCACCAAGTCTTGATGACGACGATTCCGTATTCTAAAGGTTGGCATGCAACCGTTGATGGCAAGTCCGTTGCCACTAAGAAGGTCATCAACACGTTTGTCGCGGTACCGCTCAGCAAAGGCAAGCACACCGTGACACTCACGTACCGACCACCATTCCTAGTCACCGGGAGCATCATCACCGGTGTTAGCGCAATCGACACGATCGGCTGGTTCGTTATTCGCCGCCGTCGTCGCAACCACGCAAATTAGTTAGTTATTAAAAATCAGTGCAGTCAGAATTTTTTGAGATTCTGGCTGCACTGATTTTTTTACGTACTGAATCATGATTAAATCATGCCAGTTGGTGGATTCCTGTTCGTCAGCCGATGCGCGCCCTCGTCCGACTTCCGGGGCCGGCTGACAACGCTGGAACAGGGCGGACATCGATTTGAACTCACGCAGAAGGCCACTGCGCAATTTCAAATACGAGTCTTCTTCTAGCCCGGGAAATTCACCCGGACAAGAAGAATTTCGCCCTTGAGCATTGTCAGCCGGCCCCTACAGTCGGGAATCCATTCGAATGGGAGATGAACAGCCACCTATCTGGGTACAATTGACCACTGAATATTAAGTGACTGGCCCTTGGGCTGAGACTTATTCGGTACGGATGGTGACTGATGGCAATTAATTACTGAGAAGATTATCTGAATATTATTCGCTCATCGCAAGATTACAAATTTCAATGTTAACTAGTGTTGAAATTTGTAAATAAAATGACCTTCGTTTAGAATTCGAGAGTCTCCTATCTCCGGTGACTAGAGAAAATTCTGACAATTTCAGTGAAACTGCGTGTCCGAAATATTAAATCATGGTTTAGGAAGCTGAGCAATCGGTAGAAACCATTCTGATTGTTGAATGTCAAAATGACTGTCTACTGAGAACCAACGACCATGTCATCAAAAGTTGGGTCCACACATGTCTGCCTTTCGAATACTGTCCAGGCTGGAAGGTGTTTCTGACAATGCTAAGTGTTTTTCAGAGTGTGAGGTTCAGACGGGTTGGGACTGAGGATTAGCCTAGCTAGAGCGTTAAGCGGTGAATTTCCGCTTGGCGTTCTGGCGTAGCTAACCGGAAGTCCCAGTCTGACCCGAACACGTTTCATCCATACTGCAGCTAACGTGAAAGACCAGTATTTAAGACGTGGGTTGTCGGCTTAAATCTGTGTCCAACCACGTTCCAGCGTTGTCAGAAATGCCTGTAAGCCGGTGTAGGACGCATTCACCACAGCAAGTTTACGGTAACTCGCACTGTTTCCAGCGGGTTTAAGCTGGCAGCACTTGAACTTAGAAAATAGCATGATTTAATCATGATTCATGACAAATTAACCAGCACAATGCGTGATTTAATCACCATTTGTCGTTTTATGCGCCCTATTCATTGTTAGGGGTGTATTCGTATTTCGGACCATCATTCGCTTCATCAAAGTCGACGGTTAGATCATAACCTTTAAAGAACCACTCGTCACGGTCATTGACATAGTAGTTAACACCGTCTTTTTCGGTACTTGCAATCGGTTGATGAGGTTCGTCGTCGCGCATGATGCCGATGGAAAAGCCACTGTGAACTGCCGTTTTGCCATATGTTTTGCCATAGAAACGGACTCCGTTTCCAGTCGTCACACCCATATCATCATGAAACCACTTGCTTGCTGCATCCGTAATCGTTATTTTCATATTTGCCACCTCATTATTGGAATCGTTTACAATCATTGTGCCCGTTTTAGCGACAAAACGCAACATTGACAGTCATTGAGCAAGGTCAAAACCACTTGCGCTGACAAAATGACCGCTGGGGAGATTCTGATTTACAGCGCATAGGGTTTGTGGTGTACTTAGATTACTCAAGGAGGTGAAACCCATGAAGGTGCATCTTATTCACAATTCAAAAATCGACGCGCCCAGGATCACGTTAGAAATTCCTGATGACTATCCCGATTCTGATGCGTTAGTGGCGGCACTAGAAAATCTGGTCACGACGGTGGTTACGTTACCCGTTTCACAACGTGGTCAGTTAATTCAACTACCAGTCACCGACATTCTATTTATTGAAGCGACGGGTCACCAAGTCGCTGCGCATACGCGTACGGGTGTCTACCGTGTCAATCATTCCCTGACAGCCGTGGGTGCCAAATTACCCACCGAATTCATGCGGGTCTCAGAATCCGCCATCGTGAATACTCGCCAAGTTTATGCCCTAACGAAAACGTTGACGGGCAACCTGATTGCGTTTCACGATTCTCCCAAACAATTGTATGCCTCACGTCGATACTATTCCCCTCTGAAGTATCGGCTTGAACAGAAAGGACTGTTATAAATGCGAAAAAATTGGTTTTGGCCGATCTTCCTGATTGCGAGTGCGGTGATTCTAATTACCAGCCAACTCGGCCTATTTAGTTACCATCTCAGCCTGCTGACCGTTTTTTTCACCCTGATTCTAATCGCTGCCTTAGGAAGTAGTTTACGATACTTAAATATGTCCGGAATCGTCTTCTCTGTGGCTTTTCTCGCCATCATCTACGCCAGACCACTGGGCATTACGCGATTAGTGCCTTGGACGATCCTCGGCGCCGCCCTCCTACTTAGTATTGGGCTGAGTATGTTGATTCGCCCCAGATATTATCGGCATCACCATGGCCATTCTCACCATCATGAGCATCATCAAGACACCGAAGAGAACGTTGGCACCATCAATGATGACCACGTCAATCTGGATATCTCACTCGGTAATAGTATCCGCTACATTCACAGCGAGCATTTCAAGTCAGCAACTTTAGACGTCTCAATGGCAAGTGCAAAGGTCTACTTTGATGATGTCAATGTTCAAGACAATCAAGCCACAATTTCAGTCGATGTCTCACTGGGGAGCTTGGAACTCTACTTACCAAAATCTTGGCAAGTCCAAGAATCTATCAGCAATTCAATGGGCCACGTCTCCACTGAAGGCACTCCCTTAACAGCTGGGCCAGGCGTCATACTCAAGGGAAGCGTCTCATTAGGTGAATTACGGATTATTTATATCTAGCTCGTTCATTGACTTTTCGACATGAGTAAAACAGTGTCCTTACTGTTCCTTAGCAAGCACACGTTAAAGCCGTTTGGTAGGCGTTAGAGGCAACGTTAATCAAGCTAATTGATACGAGCTCGAACAGCTTTCGATGAGCTTATGCCAGTCGCTTTTGCGGTTTAAACCCGGCAATTAGTAGTTAATCCTTCATTGATTCAATCAAATTGACGCAAAATTTAAGTTGATAAAAAATCTCGATACAACGGCATATTGCGATTGCCAACTAATTTTCACCCCCGCTATTTTGAGTAAGTTGCATGTACCAAGCAGCCCGATAGACTAGTCCATCGCATTATTCTACAATTACGACCGCCTCGTACAGACTTTCTGTGCTGGGCGGTCGTTTCGTCGCTAACGTTTCATTCATATGCTACCAGAATAGCTGTAATTCGCTTAACCTGATTATTTAGTTTTCGAGTCAAAAAAAATTCCCAGCGCCCGCCAATCATTGGTGAGCACTGGGAATTTTACGCGTTAATTACGCATTTTCAACTTTTAAAATCTTGACTGTCATCGTACCAGCAGGGATATTGATGGCCACTTCTTCATCGACGTGGTGACCAATTAAGCCCTTGGCAATTGGTGAGTCGTTTGAAATCTTACCCACCATTGGGTCAGCTTCAGCAGCACCCACGATGGTATATGATTCTGGTTCTTCATCAGGTAATTCTTTGAAAGTCACAATCTTACCAACTGAGACTTCAGTTTCATCAATCTTATCGCTATCGATGATTTCAGCGTATTGAAGCATGTGTTCAACCGTCTTGATCCGATTTTCTAGCAAACTCTGTTCATTCTTAGCAGATTCGTATTCAGAATTTTCAGATAAGTCACCGTAGCTACGGGCAATCTTAATCCGGTTGATAATTTCTGGACGTTGGTTAATCCGAAGGTCTTCAAGCTCCTTTTCAAGCTTGACCTTCCCTTCTTCTGTCATTGGATATGTTTTTTCTTCAGCCAATGTGTTTCACTCCTCGAATAGAAAATATAGTTATCAAAAACCAGCCTACCATTTCGAATTTTAAATGTAAACGTTAAAATTCGAAATGGTGCTGGTTTGGACGTTATTTTTATAAAATAGAACGGACCTTGGTCGTCAGCAAGTCGATTGCGACTTCATTCTCCCCACCTTCAGGGACAATCAAGTCAGCGTAACGCTTGGTTGGCTCCACGAACTGATGATACATTGGTTTGACCGTTGCTAGATACTGATTGATGACTGAATCAAGGGTTCGGCCACGTTCCTTAATATCACGTTGGATCCGACGAATTATTCGAATATCATCGTCGGTATCAACGAACACCTTAATATCCATCAAATCACGGAGACGTTGGTCATCTAAAATCAGCACGCCTTCCACGATAATCACATCACGCGGTTCTTGATGAATCGTCTTCGCGCTCCGCGTGTATTGCTCATAATCATAAACCGGCTTCTCAATCGGTTGATAATCTAGTAACTGTTTGATTTGCTTAATCATCAAATCAGTATCAAAGGCCAAGGGATGGTCGTAGTTGACAGCGTGGCGCTCTGCCATCGTCATCTCACTCTGGTCATTGTAGTACGAATCCTGCTGTAAAATCAGCAATGACTGACCAGATAATTGATTGTAGATTGCATTACTAACCGTCGTTTTACCGCTACCTGAACCACCCGTTACCCCGATGACTACGGGGCGGCGATGTTTATTTTCCGTCATTTAAGTGTCGCCTCATTCTTATTTTTCAGCGGCTTCGTTGTGTTTCGAAACCTTTTTGATATTTGCTGCATGACCAGCTGCAGTCTTCGCGTAATAGACGTCACCGGTCTTCAAATCAGCAACAAAGTACATGTAACCCTTGCTACGTTGCGCAGGATCAAGTACGGCCTTGATTGAAGTCAAGCTTGGACTGTTGAATGGTCCAGGACCATAACCCAAGTGCAGACGCAAGTTATACGGTGAATCATTTTGCAAGTCCTTGTTCGTTAACGTCGACTTGTTAGAATTGATCGCATAGAACACGGAAATATCTGAATCAAGCCGCCATTTAGCTGCTAACCGATTCAAGAAGACGCCCGCAATCAAACGGCGGTCCTTCGTTGTACTACCTTCACGTTCGACCAATGAAGCTAACGTCATCACTTCTTGGACAGACATCTTCGACTTCTTGATCTTCGCATAGTATGGTTCGAGCTCATCATTGGTTTTTGAAACCATTTGAGTAACTAACTGCTTCAACGTGGTCTTCTTGCCCACCACGTAAGTTGCAGGGAACAAGTACCCTTCAAGGCGATAACGCACTTTTTTGGCACTCATTGCCGAACTCAATAGTTGCGGATATTTCTTAGCCAATGACTTAATGAATGTTTCATTCTTCATCAAGGCTAAAAATTCTGCCGACGTGAAGTCAGTCTGCTTCTGAACCGTCTTGGCAATCGTTTTAATCTGACTACCTTCGACAATTAAGACTTTACCACTCGAACTTTGCAGTGGTTCAGATGAGCCACCCTTGTTCAACGCCTTTGCAATTTGCGACAGCGTCATTGATGGCTTCAACTGATAATAGCCAGCGTGGAAGTTCGACAAGTTATGCGCTTTGGTCCAATATTCAAACACAAAGCCGCTCTTGATCACTTTGTCACGCTGAAGGATATCGGCAATCTTCTTACTACTTGCGCCGTACGGGATGTCAACTTGGACGACCCGATTATCCTTGCTATCGTAAGGTTGCGTTGCATTATCAAAATACCGGTAACCCAGCACCCCGACAATGACTAACAACGCGATTAAGATCCCAACGACACCACCAATCACGCGCTTAGAGAACTTTTTACGTTCTTTTTGGTCGACGCGATTTGGCTCACTTACCCCATGATCCTGTTGATCATTTTGATCTTTTTGATCCTGGTTATCCTGGTTGTTATTCAAGACTCGCCCCTCCATTTATTGATTAATCCTATCAATTATACAAAACTGACGCTCAGTTTGCACTAGTTCGCGACTAGTTTTATATTTTTTTAGGTTCTGCACCTGTGTTGTGCTCGTTATTATTGGGTATTAACGATGATTAATAAGTGCCCTTTTCAAGTTCAAGAGCTGCCAGCTGAGAACTGCTGGACAGAGTGCGGGTTACCGTAAACTTTCAGTAGCGGCTGCGTCCTACGCCGGCTTCCAGGCATTCTGGGCAATGGCCGGAACGTGGTGGACAGTGCCATATAATTGTCAGCCAGCCTCGGCAGTCAGAATCGGACGCGCACTTAGCTGACGAACAGTAATCCAACTAAATAGTCCCTTTCAATCCTATTTCACGCCAACTTAACCCGCAAAATACGTTCTGACGAAATCACGAAACGCCGAATGACCTGAAATCATTCGGCGTTTCATCACTTAAGCAACTAACTAACGAATCTCGGCACCGAGTTCATCTGTCAGTGCATTCAGCACTTTTTCAAAAGCAGTTGTAACGTCATCATCGACCAAAGTAGCGTTCTGGTCTTGATACGTCAACGTGTAGGCCAACGACTTCTTGCCAGCTGGTACGTGGCTGCCATGATAAACATCAAACAGCTGTACTTGCCGCAGGTGTGCGCCGCCCTTCTTGTTGATCAAGGCAACTACCGCAGCGTTAGTGACATCATCATCGATCAACATCGCCACGTCACGCGTGATACTTGGGAACTTCGAGATTGGTTGATATTGTTGCCGCGCCTTTGGTAAGGCAATTAGCGCCGTCAAATCCAATTCAAAGACGTACGTTTCACGAATCTTATAAGCCTTAGCAGTCGTTGGATGAACTTCGCCCACAAACCCAACTAATTGATCACCAACATAGATATCGGCGGTCCGGCCAGGATGCATTTCTGGATGGTCAGTCGTTGCGACGTAGCTCACCGCGTCTTGTAAGGCTAATGACTTCAAGTAACCCGCCACGATACCTTTAATTTGGAAGAAATCGACGGGTTGTTCGGCCACACCCCAACTCTTTTGAACCATTGAACCAGTAATGGCACCAGCAATGTGTTCAATCTCCTTAGGCCGGACTTCCTCGGGTTGGCTGTAGAAGACGCGTCCTTCTTCGTACAACGCCACGTTATGTTCTTTACGGGCATTGTTGTAAGCTAAGTCATCTAACAAGCCAGAAACTAGGCTCAACCGCAGCGTCGTACGTTCTGAACTCATCGGGAAATCCAGCTTAGTCACGTCACTGGCATGTAAAGCAAAGGCGCGTGCTTTAGCTTCAGTCGTCAATGAATAACTGATTGCTTGCGTCAAACCGGCACTTTCCATTAACTTGCGTGAGTCCCGAATCACTTGTTGGGTCTCATTAAGTTTACCAATCGTGGGTTGGCCAGTTGGTAAGGTCGCTGGCAAGTTATCATAGCCATAAAGCCGGGCGACTTCTTCAATCAAGTCAGCTGGAATGTGAATATCCCAGCGCCGTGAAGGAATCGTCACTGTGAAGGTCTCGCCGTCCACGGTCGTTGGAAAATCAAGGCGCTTGAAGATGTCACCAACCGTCTCAAGGGACAAGTCTGTTCCCAAAACATGGTTGATACGTGCCAAATCAATTTTGACCGTTTCAGGTTGAACGTCCTCGTCACGCCCAACGACCATGCCGCTAGCAACCGTTCCGTCACCTAATTCAGCAATCATCGCAGCAGCAGCATCTAGAGCCGTCGCAGTCATACCGTGATCAATGCCGCGTTCGTACCGCATCGAAGCTTCACTATGCAAGTCGTGGTTATGCGCAGTTTTACGAATCTTAACTGCATCAAACACGGCCCCTTCAAGCGCGATCGTCGTGGTTTGGTCGGTGACTTCAGTATCCAAGCCACCCATCGTCCCAGCTAAACAAATTGGTTGGTCATCACTACAAATCAACAAATCAGTTGGCAACAATTCACGGTCTTCACCGTCAAGCGTTGTCAAATGTTCCCCAGCTTTAGCTAACCGTACGTTGACGTGACCGTTGTTTAACTGGTCAAAATCAAAGGCATGTAAGGGTTGGCCGTATTGCATCAAAATGTAATTAGTGGCATCGACCACGTTGTTGATTGGCCGCATACCAGCGTTCCAGATGCGAATCTGAAGCCACAGTGGACTTGGCTTGATAGTCACATTCTGGATGAGACGCATCTTATACATTGGCACGTCATGTTCATCCGCATCAACGCGCACCTGTAATGCCTCCTCAGCAGGATGCGCCGCGTCTTCATGCAAGTCGACTGTTGGCATCGTTGGCTGTTGGTCGTAAATCGCTGCCAGTTCATGGGCCGTCCCATTCATACTCAGCATGTCACCGCGGTTAGGCGTCACTGACATATCAATGATTTCGTCGTCCATTCCCAGGTATGAAAAGACTGGTTCGCCTGGCGTAGCATCGTCTGGAAAAATAAAGATACCATCCGCAACTTCCTTAGGCACTAATTTTTCATCAAAGCCTAATTCGTCTAACGCGCATAACATCCCGTTTGACGGTACCCCACGCATCTTACTCTTCTTGATCTTGGTGTGGCCACCAATCCAAGAATTGGGTAACGCAACGATGACTTTTTCACCGGCAGCGACGTTGGGTGCGCCACAGACGATTTGTAAGGGGTCGTCTTCACCGACATCAACCTGACAAACGTGCAAGTGGTCGGAGTCTGGGTGGGGTTCACACGTTAATACATGCCCCACCACGACTTTTTTCAAGCCTTCGCTCGGACGAATCACACCGTCAACTTCAACGGCCGTCCGTTCAATTTTTTCTGCTAATTCATCGACTGGAATGTCCAGCTTCAAATAATCGCGTAACCATGTCGTAGAAATTCTCATGTGAACGCCTAACCTTTCTTATAGAACTGTGACAAGAACCGCACGTCGTTTAGATAGAAATTGCGGATATCGTCAACACCGTACTTCAGCATTGCAAACCGGTCTGGTCCAAGACCAAAGGCAAAGCCACCGTATTCTTCAGGGTCAATGCCGGACATTTCCAACACGTGTGGGTGTACCATTCCGGCCCCTAAAACTTCGATCCAACCCGTTTGCTTGCAGATGGCGCAACCCTTACCGTTACAGTTAAAGCAGGTCACATCAGCTTCAACGGACGGTTCCGTGAATGGGAAGAAGCTTGGCCGTAGCCGCACGTCAAATTGGTCACCGAACAACGTTTTGGCAACTAAAATCAAGGTGCCTTTTAAGTCAGCCATCGTGATATGCTTATCGACCACTAACCCTTCAATCTGATGGAATTGATGGGAATGGGTCGCATCATCCGTGTCACGCCGATAAACGCGGCCTGGTGAGAGCACTTTTAATGGGCCTTTTGAGAAATCATGATCTTCAAGTGAGCGTGGTTGGTCCGCAGAGGTCTGAGTCCGCAAGAGCACGTCCTTGGTAATGTAAAAGGTATCCTGCATATCACGTGCGGGATGGTCCTTTGGTAAATTCAAACGTTCGAAGTTATAGTAATCCTCTTCAACTTCATCACCATCAACGATTTGGTAACCCATTCCCATGAACAGGTCTTCCAGTTGGGTGATAATTTGCGTAATCACGTGTGGTTGTCCTTGTGGGACTTCACGACCTGGCAAGGTCACATCTAACTTTTCAGCGGCGAGTTGCTTATTGACTGCCGCTTGTTCAAGTTCTTCACGCCGTTCATCAATGGCAGCTTGCAAACGGTCACGAACTTGGTTGGCATAGGCCCCAACCTTAGGCCGTTCTTCTGGACTCAAGTCGCGCATCCCACGCAAAACTTCCGTAATCGGTCCTTTTTTTCCAAGCAAATCAACTTTAACTTGGTTAACCTTCTTCAAAACATCAGCTGATTTAATATCGGCCAAGCCTTGATCGCGTAATTCGGTTAATCGATCTTGTAAACTCATATGCTACCTCCAATTTATAATCACGTTGTGGACAAAAAAAGGCCCCATCCCAAAAAAGGGACGAGGTCATCGCGGTACCACCCTTGTTTGCATCGCCGAAGCGACACACACTCATACCCGTCATAACGGTCGGGATACCGGAAAATTATTTGTTTTCACAAACGCCCAATTTCAGCTCGGAGAGTGAATTCATCAATCTTGGTCGTCGGGGTGCTTTCAATCGGTGACACCCGTCCCTGTGACGCCATAATCAACTACTATTTCTCGTCAAGGCTTTTATCTACATTGTCAGTTTATGGCAAAGTTACCGGTACGTCAACCCCGTGATTAGGATTCAGCCGGACTAAACCACTTATCCGACCAGTCATGAACTGTGTCCATCACTTGCCGTAAATCCTGACCCTTAGTGGTCAAACGGTACTCGATCAGTGCCGAATCACAGTGCGTGACCCGACTAACAATGCCGTTTTCTTCCAATTCCTTTAAGCGAACGACCAAGACCCGATCGCTGCACTTAGGAATCCGCCGTGCCAGGTTCTTAAACCGTTGCGGCCCATCCTCAAGTAAAACGTCGATAATCAGTCCATTCCACTTCTTACCTAGAATTGAAAACGTCTTTTCAAATTTTGGACACAGCTCAAAATCCACGTTGGATTCTGTTACCGTGTCAGCTAGCATTTCTGACATGCAATGACCCCCAATTATTGAATTAACCGGCGGAGACCTTGCCTCGGAACCGATCTAGTTGTTTGGCCACCTTCATACGTAATGGTCCAAAAAATTCATGTTCTGCTTCATAATCATCAACTAAAGAGACGAGCAAACTTTCCCGATATTTCGGCATCGCTAACGTTGCGCCGAACATATGCTTCAAAATGATATCCTTTTCCATTGGCGTTAATTTCGTCAACTTTTCGGCGTTACGTAACGCAACCCGTGGATGGATGAATGCGTGCGATCCGAGATCAAACTTGGTTTCACGCCAGTCATAATAAAACAAATCATGCAATAATCCACCACGTGCCACAGCCGTCGTATTAAGATGCCATTTCTTCGCTAAAACATAACTATCATATGAAACTGCAATCGAATGATCCAATCGATTCGAATGGTGGTGTTGTGTGAATTCAGCTAACCGTTGAACAGCTGGCTGTGCTAATAAATCTTCGACAATTGCCACGTATTCGGAATCTTGTTGCCACGCATTATTAGTTTTCATCAAAAGCTCCCTTTGCTAATATCTACGGATATTCTACTAAAAAGTAAGTGAATTTGAAAGTATTTTATCTGGATTTTAGCATTTTCTTACTAAATGTAAGTCAGCGATACAAACCAAACATCAGAATTCCCGCTGCGACCGCCACGTTCAGCGACTCCGCTTGTCCTTTAATCGGAATATATAAATTTTGATCCGTTTGCGTTAATAATTCTTGACTCATGCCATTGCCTTCATTACCCATAATCAAGCCAAAAGTAGCTGGCGCGTTCACATCTAAGTACTGCGCGGCTTGCGGGTTAAGTTCTGAACCGTAGACTGGCGCCCCCTGTGACTGTAATTGTGCGACCAAGGCTGTTAGGTCCGTGCTAATCAGTTGCAGGTGGAATTGGCTGCCCTGCATCGAACGTTCAACTTTCGGTTGATGAATGTCAACCGTCCCGGTCCCAAACGCCACGCCAGCAAAGCCTGCTGCATCCGCAGTCCGAACCATTGTCCCAATATTACCAGGATCTTGCACGTTATCTAATAATAGCCACGGTCGCGTCAAATCAAGTTGGGCTAAATCATCAACAACTGCTGGTAAAGTGGCCACGGCAAAGACGCCCTGGGGAGTTACGGTCGCGCTAATATGCTTAGCGACTTCTTCTGAAATTTCGATTACCGCTGGAAAGTGAGTCAAATCTGGTTCAGTTGCCAACTGCTTACTCGTGATCAGCAATGTTTGAATGGCCACGTGCGCTTTGACTGCTTCATTGACTAAGTGCCAGCCGTCTAACAAATATTGACCCTGTTGCTTGCGGCCCTTCTTCGTCTGTAACTTTTTCCACGCCTTGACATGCGCGTTTTGTAATGAATTTATTTTTTCCATTATGAACTTCCTCATCCTGTCTGCAAGTTATTGATTCCAAGTATAGCATATCGCTGAATAACTGGTTCCATGCTATGATAAGAGGTGAAGATTGTTGTGAGCGGTTTCGATTGGTGTTCCCTGCTGCATACATCTGGTTCGGCTAACGTTTAAATTACCGTTAGTCGTCACAGTTTAAGGAAGCACTATTCAACGAGACACAGTATCCCACGACGTTTAGATACAGGCAGCTTCAGATCAAACCTATCGTCTGGTGGGAAGCAATCTTGATGGCAAGGGTCGCTAATACGGTGATCGTCTACTCATAGCGGCACACATCTGGCCACTCACAACAGACTAAATTAAGAGGAAGTGATTTTATGCGTGCAGTCACGTTAAAAGCAACCGGTCGCGTTCAGGGCGTCGGCTTTCGGTGGGCAACCAAGGTCGCAGCGGATAAATGCGGCGTCAATGGTATTGTCCGCAATCTGATGGATGGTTCCGTCTTCATTGAAGCTGAAGGTGAAGACCAGCGCGTGCAAGTCTTTATCGACGTTGTCCGCCAGTCACCCACTGATTTTGGCAAAGTTAAGCACCTCGAAGTCCATGAAGTCGAACCACAAAACTATCACGATTTTCGGATAACCAATTGAATTCCCCCGACATCTTTAGTATCATCATCATTATATGAATTTTACAAAGGGGATTAATAACTAGTGAAATCAAAAAAAGGCCTTACGCTCACGGTCACCCTGGGAACACTCGCATTGTTCCTGAGTGGCTGTGTGCAAACGACCAAATCTGGTAAACCATATGGGTTTGTCTACGACTATTTAGCCAAACCTGGTCAAACGGTGATGGAATGGCTCTCACAATTATTTGGTAACAACTATGGCTGGGCTATCATTGGCCTGACCGTCATCGTGCGGTTAGTCTTACTGCCAATGATGATCAACCAACAACGTAAGTCGACGTACCAACAAGAAAAGATGTCGGCCGTTCGACCACAGATGACTAAGATTCAGGAACGGCAAAAAGCAGCGAAGACACAAGAAGAAAAAGCAGCCATCAGTAACGAATTGATGCAGCTCTACCGTGACAATGGCATTAGCATGACGGGTGGGATTGGTTGCCTACCCCTGCTGATTCAATTGCCAATCTTCTCGGCACTGTACTATGCCATCCGTTACTCACCTGAATTATCTAAAGCCACTTTCATGGGTATCTCACTAGGGAAATCTAGTCTGATTCTAGCGATTTTAGCCTTCTTGTCTTACTTGGCACAAGGTTACTTATCAATGATTGGCTTGCCAGAAGAACAAAAGAAAACCATGCGCTTGATGCTGATCATGAGTCCGGTCATGATTTTGTTCGTCTCCATGTCAGCACCTGCTGGATTGGGCTTGTACTTCTTCGTTGGTGGGTTGTTTGCCTGCTTACAAACCTTGATCATCAACTTCTTCCGACCACGTATTCGCCGAGAAGTGGAAGCTGAACTCAAGAAACACCCAATCAAGACGCCGACGCCAGCTGCAGCACAACCAAAACCGGTCAAGGCTACGGAATCCCATCCAACTAACCGACCACGTAACAACAACGGTGGTCGCGGACGGAATGCTGGTAAACAACAACGTCATCATCGCTAACATGAGTTAGTAAACTGGATTTAAAAAATAATCCGAGCCACAAAATCAACATGATTCTGTGGTTCGGATTTTTTATTTATCGTAATACGGCTCGACCCCACGCTTCATTTAAAAATCAGCGGACAACGAATCAGTCCAATTTGTACGGCACCGTGGGATTTCTGTCTCAAGTTGCGTTTGTCTGACTGTACCACATATCATCACAGCAATTTCCGGCTTAAACGATAAGAGTAGCCAAAGACAACCAATGTTGACAGTATCAGTAGGGTCAAAAATACGATGAAGAACAATGCTTGGTTAGCCCGACCGAAAAATAGCAACGTCAAATAGCTCATCGCTGTCAGCAGACGTGCCCCAAACACATTGGTCTTCCGCCAATTTTCATCCGACGCAAAAGTCAAAGGAATACGGACTCCAATCAGGTTATTACGCGGTACATAGGCTTCTGGCACACCAACGATTGAGACGATTAACGCAATGGTCAGAATTCCAGGGGTGACAATCAAATTGAAATCCACCAACAGTAAATAGCAAAACACCACTAAATCCAAGTCCAGACCAGACTTCATTAATGCCGGATTGACACTTACACGCCAACCGCTCACAATAAGCAAACAGCTGATCAAAAATAGCCCAGTCAAGCTAAGTAACGTCAGGTTATTCATGTTCCAAATTGGGTGTGAACTTGCGACATCTCGTGCGTATAAAACCAGCAAATTAATAAAATTAACCAGCACCAACCATTTAAGCGCTGAATGCGCATACCATGTTTTCGGTAACATTCGTGATTCCCCCATTCCACCGGGCGACGTACCCGTGACAGCTTGTATCGTTTCATCCTCAAATTAATGTTTTAATGACAACGCTGACAATTGGCTCAGTCCACTGGTGAACGATGTTTGGCACTTGCTGACTGAACTAAGGAGATTATAGTTCGTTTGGTTGGTATGGGGTGTATGTTGTTTTTGTCTGGTTATTATCCTTACTAAGTCAAATCGCGTGACAAAGCAAAACTAGTGCTGCATGCATCCCACATGTGGCACTAGTTGATTTAAAACAAAATATATCTTGTATAACGCGTTGTACTGGTTATTATTTAGCACTAAAGATAATTAGAGCTCATGCTAATTTGTCTGGCTTACTGGTCGTCAGCCGATGTTCTTCCGATTCCGACTTCCAGGGCCGGCTGACAATTGCTGGAACGTAAGCCGACATCGATTTGAACTCACGCAGAAACCCGCTGCGCAATTTCAAATACGAGTCTTATTCTAACTCGGAAGAAAACCACTTCCGACTAAGAATAATTTGGCTACTGAGCATTGTCAGCCGGCCCTTCCAGTCGGGAAGCCATTCGAATGGCAGATAAACGACCACCTATCTAGGTGCAATTGACCACTGAATATTAGGTGACTAGCCCTTCATGCAAAGGCTTGATGGGTATCATGATGACTTATCGTATTTAATTGCTGAGAAGTTGACCTGAATATTATTCACTCACCTTAATACCGTCGATTTCATTACCAATCCTGGAATTAGTCAATAATATTGTCTTCACTTAGAATTCAAGACTTGGTTATGTCGTACGCCTTGAGAAAATTCTGACAAGTTTAGTGAAGCTGCTTGTCAGAATCCTTAAAGCATGGCTAAAAAGTTTAGCAATTGTTAGAACGAGTCCGAAAGTTGAATGTCAAAATGCCTGTGCACCAAGGAACCAGCGATCAACCCAACGAAAAGTTGAGTCCACCCATATCCGCCTTTCGAAGGCAATCGCAACTAGAACTTATCACGTCGTTACTTCAGGTGTCTGATCCAACTTTCTATTTCTGGTTGTGTCTTCAAATCACCATTTACAAATCGACCAATTTCTTGGCCGTTATTAAATGCAAGAAAACTTGGTAAGCCACGAATGTTTAAATCTAAACAAAGCTGGGTATTATCGTCACGATCTACCTTGATGAAACGATATTGTGAGAAGTTATTCTCAATTGCTGGGAGCTTAGGGCGAATATATTGGCATTCTCGACACCAGTCTGCGCCGAAGTAAATAATAAAACGACCGGCGCGAAGTTTTTCCAACAATTCATCTTTAGTTTGTGTTTCAACCTTTTTCATTAGTTATGAACTCCCCTGTTATTTAAAATAAGCTCTGGTATAGTCGGTTTCTCCAGCCACATGATAAGCAACACCCTTCAATTTGTGATTGACCAGATGTGTTTCACGAACATAGTATAACGGAATTAGTCCCGCTTGACTGTGTAAACGTTGTGCGGCCTTCCTTAGATACTTCCAATACTGTGTTTGACTGCTCGTTTGATTGGCTTGCGTGAGCAGACGGTCATAAGTTTTATCGTTAAACTGACCGCTATTCATACTGTTGCTAGACTGAAGTACGCCCAAGTAATTGATTGGATCGGCAAAATCGGCGAGCCAGTACCATTGGCTAAGCGCAAACTTCCCACTACTTTTCAGACTTTGTAACCCTTTATCAGGAACGTTCTTGATGGTGACTTGAACGTGCGTCAAATGTTGTTGGACTTGTTGTTGAACAAATTGTGCAACATTTTTGGTGACATCCTGATCATCACCAATCAGGGTCAAGTGTACCGTTCCCTTGATGTTAGCTTCTTTCAAGCCGGCAGCCCATAGTTGTTTGGCCTTTGCAATATTTACCTTTGTAGAAAAACTAGTTTCGGCACTAAAATCACGATTCGTGGTGGGGTCAACGGCAGTTCCAGGGCTGACAAAGCTCGACGCTGGCTTTGAGCCGTCTGCTAAGACCGTCTTGGTCAGCTGTTTTCGATTGATAACTAATGACAGTGCCTGCCTTAATTTCTTATTCTGAAGTGGCTGGCCTGAACGTTGATTCACTTGTAAATAATAAGTCCACGCGCGGTCAACATGTTTAATATTGGCATTATGCTGTAAGCTTTTTGCGGTTACGCCTGAGATCGTCGCGTCATCCAACTTCCCATCAGCAAACAAATTATGTGCGGTATTCGCATCCTTAACGGTTTGATAACGAATCTGTTTTAATTTGATTGACTGCTTATCCCAGTAGTACTGATTACGTTTTAAGGCATAAGAATCGTTAGAGCCGGTCCAGCCAGTCACTTTAAAAGCACCATTTGAAACCGTTGTTGACGAGCTAGTGCCATATTTGTTAGTTCCGATTTTAGTCACAAACTTTTTATCCTGTGGCAAGAACACCGGTACGGTCACAAGCTTATTAAAATAAGTCATCGGGTGATCTAACTGAATTCGTAAGGTTCGTTTTCCGATTGCCTTAATTCCCAAACTCTGATAAGACTTCTTTCCGTTATTGATGGCATCCGCATTCTTGATACCACTAAAAATGTAAGTATAAACTGGTTTGTTAGCTGGATTCATCGCACGCTTCCAAGCATACTCAAAATCACTTGCTAAAACGGGATCCCCATTACTCCACTTGGCATTTTTCCGAATATGAAAGACATACTGAGTGCCGTTTTTGGTCGGTTTAACCACCTTAGTCGCCATTGCCGGAACTGGCTGATCGTTACTGTTCAAACGATAAAGACCTTCATTCGTATTGACTAAAGTATTAAATTCGGGGAGCGTCGCCTGATTTGTACTGTCCAGTGTCGTGAGCGTCGCAGTCTGCATCAGATTCAAAGTTCGTTTGTTTTGATTAGAAGACCCGTTTGATTGCCCACATCCTGATAACGTTAGCAGTGTGCCACCAACCATTAGACTAAGTTTCAATACCCTTTTTTTCACATTTCCGCCTCCAGACAAAAAAATAATCCCGTCCTTAACATAAGGACGAGATTTCCCGCGGTACCACCTTTTGTTGAGCTATTATCTAATAACTCCACTTACAAAATGGTCGTTAACGAGACCAGCCGTAGTTTCAGCTTTCACCAAAACCATGCTCCGAGTTCATCTTCACCAATCATTGAATTCCATGCTTTCACTATCCATGGTCGCTTTGAATGCTATGTTTGGCTACTCTTCTCATCATCACTTAATTTTATAATCTAATATTAATGTTAAATGCTGAAGAATGCAACCCAAAATCATTCAGAAATGTCACCTGCAAGTGAATTTGTCATAAAATACATTTCAAGATGATTTAACAGCTACACATGATGCACACACTTTGATATTAATCAATTTTAACCAATTCCCCCACGTCCCCCATCCACGTATTTTTACCAAAATATGCGATAATAGAACTCAATGATTCAATCATTTAAGGGAGGACCTCACATGAAGTTACTACATACGGCTGATTGGCATATTGGTCGCACACTCAACGGCTACTCGTTGCTGGACGAACAGGAAGCTGCTTTTAAACAAATCTTGGCGATTGCACTCGCTGAAAAGGTGGACGGGATCGTCATTGCCGGCGATATTTATGACCGGGCCGTTCCGAGCACCGATGCCGTCACGTCGCTGGACCACATGTTGCAAGCAATCAATATCGAACATCACCTACCGATTTACGCGATTGCTGGGAATCACGATGGCGCCAAACGCCTCAATTACGGCCGTGAATGGCTAGCGTACACTAATTTTCATCTCAACACGTTACTTGCCGAGGCCTTTACGCCAATTGAGACCCCTGAGGCTCAGATTTTCATGTTGCCATTTTTCGACCCCATCGATGCGCGGGTCTACTATCAGCAACAGGGCTTGCCCGAAAAACAAGTCAAGGCGATTCATACGATCAACGACGCCATGCAGTTGGTACTCGCAGATTTGACTGCCAAATTTGACCCGGCGAAACGTCACCTGTTAATCACACATTTTACGGTCACACCTAAAGCCGATGACGACTTGGAGCTGACCAGTGAAACGGCGTCCAAGGTCGGTGGTTTGGCAACTTTAACGACCGATTTATTCAGTGCTTTTGACTATGTGATGCTCGGACACATTCATACCCGGCTGGCCTCGCCAGAACCCGACCGCATTCGTTATTCAGGAAGTCCCGTGAAGTTCAACGTCAAGGAAGCGAATCCCAAGTTTCAAGGTAAAGGCGTCGAAATCGTCACCATCACCCCAGACCACATCACACGCGAGTTCAAGCCCATTCAACCTAAGACTGATTTAGTGAGTCTAAAAGCGCCGTGGGAAACCCTAATCGATCCTGAATTCTATCAGCAGCAGCCCTTAAAACAGGCGTGGTTTGCGATTACGGTCCAGGACTTCGACCGTAGTAAGCATCTGAACGTCCGCGCTCAGCTAGAACAGATTTACGGGACGATCGTCGAACTGGATTACGAGACGCACCATCAAGCCGCGATTGCGAACCATGCGCAAGCCCTCGACACGTTATCTCCGGACGCCATCGTTGGCCAGTTTTTCAATGATATTACTGGTCAGCCACTTTCGAAAATACAACAGCAGCTTGTCGATCAAATTTTTGTCAACTTAAGAAAAGAGGATTAGCCGTGAAACCCGTCTACTTAGACATGACCTACTTTGGTCCCCACGAACACTCCATTATTGATTTTAGTAAACTTGAGAGCACGCCGATTTTTTTGATCAGCGGCGATACTGGCGCTGGTAAATCAACGATTTTTGACGCAATGACTTTTGCACTATTCGGGACGACAACTAACGATGGTACCGATGGCCGCGCCGCTAAGGACATGCGCAGTCAATTTGCCCCTGCTGACCAGCCGACTAAAGTCATTTTCTACTTCGAACAAGGCAATCAACTTTATAAAATTAGCCGGACGCCGGAGCAGTCACTGGCGAAAAAACGCGGTTCCGGAATGACCCAACGGGCTGCGACGGCCAAACTAGCGGTGGTTGATCGCGTTGGTGGCGTGGAAATCAATTCAATTGCGACGAAACCAGCCGACGTTGGTCCCGAAATCGGTCAAATTCTAAACTTAACTGCCGACCAGTTTAAAAAAATCATTTTATTACCACAAAACGATTTCTCAGAATTTTTGAAATCCAAGACTGACGACAAGGAAAAAATTCTGAAGAAAATTTTTGGAACCCAGCTTTACAGTGACTTTAGTGCGGCGCTCAAAACCGAATACCTTGCTGCCCGTAAAACCGGCGAACAGTTCATCACAGACTTACGAGTCGCTTTATCATCGACCACTTGGACTGACGATGAACAAACACAGCTCAAGTCCACGCCCGATGACCAAAAAGTGCCCCTGTTGACCCAGTTTGTCACCACTCGTCAAACGCGCTTTGAACAAGCGCAACGGGCCACTGCAGCACTGGATAAGACCGTTAAACAGGCTGAAGCTGCCAACCAAGCCGGCCGTGAGCGTCAGCAGCAATTCAAACGGTTAGCGGATGCTCAAACAGAGTACCAGACTCAGATCCAACAGCCAGCGACCGAAATGACAGCAATGCAGCAACACATCCAGGACCTGACTTGGGCTGAAACCTTGCAGCCAACTGTTCGTGAACAGCTTCGGCGTCAGCAAGAGCACAAACAGTTGCTAGAAACCCAAGCCGGTATCGCAGCCAACGTCAAACGGACTGAGGCTAAGGCTAATGCTGCCCAGACCGCGCTTAAGCAGTTGGCGGAAAAAAGTGAAGTCAACCAGCAACAGCAACAACGCATCACCCAACTGACGACGTTGATTCCACAGGCAACACGCATTGAAAGTCTGACGGCCCAGCTGACAACGTTGACGCCGGAATTTGCGAAACTCCAGCAAACAGAACAGCGACAACAACAGCAGCTTACTGATATAGATGAGCAAATTAAAGCCAAGCAAGCCAAGTTGCCAGAAGTCGACCAATTGCGAGCAACCAAGGATCGTTTAAGCCAGCAGCGGTCCGTGTTTATTGAAACGCTAACGCCGCTTGACAATCAGTGGTATCAAGCCAAAAAAGCAGCCGCCGACGCAAATGATCTGCTGACGCGGCAACACGCTGCGCTCACCGATGCACAACAAAAATTCGAAGCAGCCCAACGTTCGTTTGCCCAACAACGGGGTCGTCGCCAAGAACTCATGATTGCCCAATTACAGCAAGAACTGGTCGACGGTGAACCGTGTGCTGTCTGTGGATCAACCGACCACTCGCACATGGTCGCAACCATCAGTGCGAGTGAAACTGAACTGCGACAATCAATGACTGCCGTGGATGACGCCCAAAACGCCGTTGCGAGTGCCCAACAAGCCGTTAAGTCGGCACAACAACAAGTTGAAGCTGCGCAAAAAAACGCTGAACAAGCCACAACTCAAATTGAAGTTGCCGCCAACAAAATCAAAACCAGCTATCAACAATTGGTGGAACGTGCGGGACTAGAACAAATTACGACCTACAATTTAAAGACAATTACAGCCACTTTTGACAAACAGCTAGACGAAATCAGTAAACAATTGACGGCTGCTCAACAACTCAGTATCGCGATTGATGAACTCAAAACGAACCAGCAAAAGTTCCAAGAACAATTCACAGCCACCAAGCTTGCTGTCGCGCAAAAGCAGACGCAAATTGACACCAAAACACATGACCTGCAGCAAGCCCGAACCGAAACGCAACTTAAGGCTGATGAGACCAGTCAAACACTCTCCAGCGAAAAGCAACAACTTGAAAAAGCTGTTGCGGATTATCAAAAAGAAGTTGATGCGGCCAAAGACGCTGTTCAGGCCAGTGAAGTGGCATTATCAAAAGATCGGGTGCAACAAACTGATTTAACCGAACGTTTAGACACGAATCAACAAGCAACGGTCGAACTCAATCAGACCTTGACGACAGCGCTAAATGCCGATGACGCGCCCACTCATGACACTGCCGTTTTAAATGCGTGGTTAACAGAATTATCAAATGGACAGCTCAGCAAATTGCAGGTCACAGTTGCCAAATACGACCAAGCTAAATTGCGTTTGACCCACGAAGTCAAAGAATTACAAGCCGCACTCGCTAACGTTGAACAACCTGATCTGCCAGCACTGCAAACGCAACTGGACGCTCAGCAACAACGACGCGTCAAAGCTATTGAGCAACAGACAGTCGCCCACCAAGCGTTCACAGATGGCGACGCCTGTTTGAAACGTGTCCAGAAAATCATGCAGCAACAAGGCAGCTTTGCCAAACGATTCGCCGAGATTACCGGCTTGTATAACATTATCACTGGTAAAGACGGCAATGACTCTAAGCTCAAGCTGGAAACCTATGTCGTCCAACATTATCTCCAACGAGTGCTCAACTACGCCAATGACCACTTTATTAACTTGCTTTCAAACAACCGCTATACGTTCGAATTGGCGGATGAAGCCAGTGACAAACGGACTGATCATGGTTTAGACATCAACGTGTACGATAATGAAACTGGAAATTCGCGTTCATCCAAGACGTTGTCCGGCGGGGAAACCTTCATTGCGGCACTGTCAATCGCCTTATCGCTAAGTGAAGTCGTCCAATCCTCAGCCAACGGGGTCCAAATCGACGCCCTCTTTGTCGACGAAGGCTTCGGTTCGTTAGATGATGAGACCCTTGAAAAGGCCATGCAGGCGCTCGAAACCATCGGCGAAAACCGGATGGTCGGCGTTATCAGCCACATCGAATCGATGAAGCGTACGATTGGCCAACAAGTACTGATCAAAAAGCTCGGCGACGGTCGCAGTACGGTTCGTCTGATCAGTAAGTAACCATCAGTAAATCACCATTTCTTGATAATCGAAAAGGACCTGTATCCAATCACCCATTGAAGTGGTGACCAGATACAGGTCCTTTTTGACGATCGATTTGAGCAAATATAGTGAATGACGCGCTTCGGTTGCTCCCATTCATGCAGAATGTTAGAACGCTTAAAGATTCAGTTCAAACGCTAAAATAGAATTCCCAAAATCAAGCCTAGTAGTTGCATGCCTTGAAACAGCATCAAGTTTTGCGGTGCTGTGTTGAACGTGGTTTCTTTGATCTGAACAGCATTGAAGGCCCGAATATTCTTCAGAATTTTGGGCAATACCAGCAATACTAATAATTGCGTGATGGGTAAAATTTGTAAGGCAACACTAATCAACACTGGAATGTATCCCAGTAATGCCAAGGTGTCATAAACCTTCAGTGACCAGTGATGACCGATATAATACGGAACTGTATAACGTTCATTGCGAATATCCTGTTGTAAATCGGAAATGTTATCCGCGAGCATGATGTTGGCAACTAAGAAGATGCCGGGCAAGCCCACCAAAATCATGACTAAGATATTTTCTAGGTTGCCGACGATTGCAAACTGCGGCCAGTCAAAAGTCAACCCTGCTAGAACGGGCGTCGCAACGTTCATGTAGACACTCAAAAAGAAGACGCCAAAACCTTCGACACAACCTGACAGTAGTTCACCGAGTGGAAAGCGGGAAAATGGAACTGGTCCATAGGTGTAAAAAATCGCGACGCCAATTGCGGCGGCACCCATAAATAGCAATAACCAATTCGTCAAAAAGACCAACACCAGGCCTAAAATAATGGCAATCGCTAACATCACTAGCATCAACCCTAAAGACCGGCGTGGTGACAAATGTTCACGTCCCACGATGTTATAAGTATCGCGATAATGCAGATCCTTGGCTAAATAGTAATCTTGGACGTTGTTGAACCCCGTCACAAATAGTGCAATCGCGACTTGGGCAATTAGATAAATTAACGAATTAATCCAATTAAATGCGTGAAAATAATAAATTGAAAATAGCACTCCGATAAAATACGGCACCACGCTTGCCGCTTTGGCGTTCAGCCGGATAAATTCCAAAAAGATTTTGAAAGTCATCGGCCGATAAGCCGGTTCATTGGTCAACAATCTCGACCCCCCTGATAAAATTAAAGACGCTTGCGCGTTGCACTGTGCATGGTTAATCCCCATAAAAGATAATCATGACGACGCTAGTTCAGAAAAACCAATCGCCTGCTGAGCACCAACCGCCAACCCTCACCACCAATTGCCCCAATGGGGTGTTTATCTGATTGTCACCAAGTCTCAGCGTTTGGACGCACATCCGCTAACTGCCGAAGCGCGTTCGACTATCTTTTATAGTAACTTTATCACAATGCCTCCTCTTCCACTATATCAAAGAAGTAGACTTGTGAAAACCGTTTCAAGTGTAAAATGTCACAAAACAGTACAGTTGCACGTCATGCTGATAAGGATCAACTCGGCTCACTCCCGTTCATTTGTCATGCAACATGATTGAAGCCGTGCGAATCAGTTGCCGCCTATTTCCAGGCCAATCCTCGTCGCATCAACGTTTTGGTTGTGAAACTTTTTCTAAATTCCCCGCAAAAAAACGCCGCCAATGCACACAAACGCAATGTTTGCATACAATAGCGGCGCCGTTCTTCAAAATTGATCAACACAATCTTGAATTGGAACTTTCAGATGTCATCGTTCCACATTCTAGTTAGCAATGACCTTCATCAATTCTGGTCCTTTGTTGGTTAACAAATACCCGGTGTTACTGGTATGTTGCCAAACGAGCCCCTCAAATTCACGTTTGCCAGAGAAGTTGCTGCGACTGACATCCGAGGTACTCAGCTTACCCAGTTTGTTAGCTGGTACCGAAAAGATACTCTCGTCAGATACCAAGTACAGGCGGCCATTGTTTGAATTGTAGCTCATTGATTGTAGTACCTGTCCTGGCGCCTTACTCAAACCTTGCTTGACTAGGCTAAAGTGAACGCGGTTGACGCCCAGCGTCCCCTTATAAAACTTGACCGAATTTACAGGCGCGGTTGGCCAAGCCGACTTAGTCTGGGTCCAGAAATAGGCCTTCCCACTGTTATCAAAGCTCAAGACGCTGCCCATGTGGACCGTTGATTTCAAGGTAAAGTTGACACTCGCATTCGGCTTCAAAGTCGACATGCTCAAGCGTTGAACGGTCGCAGTCGTACTATTCTTATAGGCCTTGATAAACCACAATTGATTCGTTTTCGGATTCAACGCCAATGACTGCACGTGACCGGCCTTGAACTGTGGCCCGACTTTCATACAAGCGAGGATTTGCCGGTCCAAAGCGGTCGTCGTCCCACGATAGTAGCGATTCGTTGCGCGCCGAATCATCGATAAGCTACTACCACTCGCATTCAGGAGCTGGTTTAACTTGGTCCAATCATACCGGATGACCCAACCAGTCTGATTTTCATCACTTGCCTGCTGGTTATCGTTGTACATCACATATAAGTAGTGATCATCCTTAGAAAACGCGGCACTTTGCGGATTACCGAGGATTGACTTCCGACTAAAGCCCGGATAATCGATTGGCAGGTAGACTGCCGTCTGAAAATGATACTTACTATAAGAATCATTGGTCGACTTGGTCAAAGGTAACGTATGTACAGCCGTCTGAAATGAATTCGTCGTACTGTAATCTGAATCATAGGTGTAAGTGATTTTACCCATCGTGTATCCACTGCTGTTGACGGTCGAAAAATCTTGGGACCGATATGGTGAGAGGACGTTACCACTCGTGGCGTAACTGGTCAGCCCATTAGCCTTGGACGTCACCTTCGTTTTACCAATGCTACTTTCACTGACAATATCACCACTCACGACCCAGCCATGCGTCGAACCCGCAGTCACATAGTTATACGTATACGCCCGACCGCGTTTATAAATCACCCGTGTTTTCGTCCGCGTGTATACCAGATTGGCGTTTAGTGACGTCTTCGCCTTAAGCTTGACATACTTGTTGCTCCCACTGACTTGATAAATTTTACCCGTACGACTAGCTACTTTATCATATGCGCTAGCGCTCGTCTTTTTGGCGGTTTTGGCTTGGTAATCCTTACCGGCCTTGAGATAGCTGCTGGCGACCCAACCAGTCGCACCATTTTTAGCACTCTTGACATAGTAATAACGAACTTTACGGCTGCCCTTATAAACATATGCCTGCTTGGTGCGCGTCCACGTCGAATTGTGATAAGACTTCAGCGCATGATTGGCGTGCATCTTCGTCTTCTTCAGCGACCCGCTAAACGTATAAGTTTTACCTGTATTGCTCGTGGTATAATACGCTTTACTTGCTACCTTAGTCGTTGCGGTTCGGCGATAGGTTGCCGCCGATGCGTGAGTTGGTTGACTCATGAAGGCTGTGAAACTACCAGCGCCAACCAATACCCCAATTCCTGCCTTGATTGCCCAATGCATTTTGACCACTCCCTTTTTTGTTTACTGCATGAATAATTATGCTAATGTTATTTTAGCACAAGACAAATCTATTTATTAATTTTTTTATAAATTAATTAGGTGAATTTTTATATTTTAGTTGCCATGCCCGTCTTCATCACGATTACCAGGCCAAAAGAAAGTAACCGGCGCCTCAAGGCAAGACGCCTATCAATTGTAAATTCGTCGCACCAAAAAAACGCACCTGCGAATCGGCAAGTTACTGCCCGCAAGTGCGTAATCTTAAACTGATTGTTAATTTAGTGAATCGTGTTCGTGGTCATCCAGCGGTGGTTCGTCTTCATCGCGCGTTGCGGGTTTAATTCCGGCTGGAAGTTCCGACTTCGCGATTTTCTCCACATCGTTGGTTTCAGCTTCGGCCTTTTCCAGCAATTTAGCGTCACGTAAAATCGGTAATTGGAACCGGAAAATCGACCCTTGGCCAACCACTGACTCAACGCTGATGTGGCCATGATAGCCTTCAATTAAGCGTTGGGCGATGGACAAGCCCAGACCATTACCGCCCTTATCGCGACTGCGAGCCTTATCGACCCGATAGAAACGATTGAAGACGCGGTCCAAATTATCCTTAGAAATCCCTTCACCGAAGTCTTGAACGGCAACTTCCACATACCGATAGTCGGTCGATAACGATAAATGAATTTCCTTGCGGCGCGTCGAATACTTGACGGCGTTGTCGAGGAGAATAATCAGAACCTGTTCAAGATGATTCCGATAAATCTGTGCGTAAACCGGCTTTTTAACATCATCATCAAACGTAAAACTAAAATCGGGATGAATCATCTTGAAGTCGTTAAACGCTTGCGTCACGAGTTTTTGGACATCTGATGTCTCATGACTGAAATTAATTTCCAACTGTTCGGCCCGTGATAGGTCCAACATTTCTTGAACCAAACTTTGCATCCGTTTGGTTTCAGATAAACTAGCTGCTAATGATTCAGATAAGACTTGTGGATCATCCTTGCCCCAACGATTCAGCAATTCCATGTGTCCTTGAATAATGGCAACTGGCGTCCGCAGCTCATGGGAGACGTCCTCGACGAACTGCTGTTGCTGCGTGATGTATCGTTGCATTTGGTCCAACATGTCATTAAAGACGACCGCCAAATCGGATAATTCGTCGTTGCGTTTGAGGTCTGGCACCCGTGAATCAGTCTGTGGGTCGTCATTGACGGCATTGATGGTTTGCTTGATCTTACGCATCGGTCGTAGCAGAAAGGCCGCCAAGAAATACCCTAACAAGGTCGCGCCAAAAATCGTAATCATCGTCATGACGATGAAAATCCAAATCAAGTTCTGCGTCGTCGCATGGTATTCGGATAAGTTGTCCGTCACCTGGGTGTAACCAATCAACTTATGATTGCTAGCCGCATAGATTGGTGCCCGTCCGACTAATTCAGCGTTGCTTCCGTGACCGACTAACCGAACTTGGCGTGACTTGTTTTTCGAAAACTCATGGGCATCCTTCCGTGACAAATAAAGCGTGTTGCCATTCGGATCATACACGGTTACGGCTAAATTCGTCCGCGATAAGGCAGTCAAGTCAGAATCGGTAAAAATCTTACTTTGGAGAACGCCGTGTTTACGTTCACTCATACCATTGGCCGGCTCGACATTAGCTTCCGGCTGCAGTTTGGCTGCGACAGATTTAATCGTTAATCCAGACGTTTCAGTTCGTAATGATTGCTGAACTGTCGTGACCGCACTCGCTACGTTCCGTTGTTCCTGGCGCAATAAGAGGTTCGTGAAACTCTTATAGACCAGTAAAGAAAAACAAATAAAAATGAGCGCGGACCCAATTGCGGTCCCGAGCGCCCATTTCCATTTTAATGACCAACGGCGCCGTGGTTTGGGCGTCACTTGTTTGGTATCAGTTTCAGCCATTAAGAACGAATCACGTATCCAGTCCCACGAACAGTTTGGATGTAACTCTTTTCACCTGGTCGGTCAATCTTGTTACGTAGATAACGAATATAAACATCCACGACGTTGGTTTCAACTTCAGATTCATAGCCCCAGACCTTGTTCAACAAGACATCCCGTGCTAAGACCACGTTAATATTTTCCATTAAAGTCAGTAACAGTTCATATTCACGCTTGGTTAAATTGATGACCTCGTCACCACGCTTAACGACTAAGTTTTCCTTTTCAATCGTCAAGTCCTTGTAAGTGACCGTCGTTTGCTTGGTACTTTGTTGTTCACTTTCCAAATCAATCCGCCGTAGCAAAGCCCGTAGCCGTGCCAATAATTCTTCGATGGCAAATGGCTTAACGATGTAGTCGTCAGCACCGTGATCCAAACCAGAAACTCGGTCGATGACGGAATCGCGAGCCGTCATCATGATGATTGGCGTATTCTTGACTTCGCGCACCCGGCGACAAACTTCAAGGCCATTAAGTTCTGGCAACATTAGGTCTAATAGGATGGCATCAAAATCTTCAGCTAACGCTGCGTCTAACCCCTTACGGCCGTTATATTCAACTTGAATATCATAGCCTTCGTGTTTTAATTCTAATTCAACGAAGCGTGCGAGGTTTTTTTCATCCTCAATAATTAATATTCGACTCATTTACTTTTAGTCACTCCTAATATTCAACTTTATCTAAAAACCGTACGAATCAGTGATTCATCACCACTAACCTGCGTTAAGCTAGTACAACATGTTATTTTAACATGAAAACGCTGAATTTCCTACACCCCAACCAGTCTCTGGTCCTCACTCAAATCTAATTTTAGCGAATTCTCATCAAATTGCAATTTTTAAGCCTCGTCATCTGGCTGGTGTTGTTGGTGCCACTGACGAATCGCGGCCAGCCGTTGTTGCCAGGCTTTCTCTTGTCCTTGGCTGGTTGGCTCGTAATAATGATGCGCACTCAACTCGGGTGGCATCGTCGTCATGGTCGTCAATTTATCGGTCGTATCATGTGCATATTGATAATCGGAACCATAACCTAAATCTTTCATTAATTTTGTCGGCGCGTTGCGAATCTGTAACGGAACTGGTAAATTACCGGTCGCCTTAATATCGGCTTGTGCGGCAGATTTCGCGGCATACAGCGCATTCGACTTCGGTGCCAGCGCCAAATAAGTCACTGCTTCAGTTAGGTTGACGTCACACTCTGGCATCCCAATCATCTGACAAGCCTGAAAAACTGCGACTGTCAATGGCAGTGCTTGGCGATCTGCAAGGCCAATATCTTCACTGGCAAATCGAATCAACCGGCGCGCAATGTATAAGGGATCTTCACCACCTGCGAGCATTCGCATCAACCAGTAAATCGCAGCATCCACGTCACTATTACGCATCGATTTGTGCAACGCAGAGATGATATTATAGTGTTCCTCGCCATGCTTGTCATAGCGTAACGACTTGGTATTGATTAGCTGGGATAGTCCGGCTGTCGTAATCGTCACATCATGGCCATCACGATCACCGTTTAACACCGCCATTTCCAGCGTGTTTAGTGCCATCCGGGCATCCCCATTGGCGAATTCCGCAATTAATTGGAGTGTATCAGGTTGCAGATGGATGGTTAGATCCGGAAACCCATTCGGATTATCCAGCGCGCCTTTCAAGACAGCCACCAATGCGTCTGTCGTCAGGGCTTTTAAGACTAAGACCTTACACCGTGACAGTAGTGCCGCGTTGATTTCAAACGACGGATTTTCAGTTGTCGCGCCAATTAGGGTAATACTCCCCCGTTCCACATAGGGTAAAAAAGCGTCCTGTTGGGCTTTATTGAACCGATGAATTTCATCAATAAATACGATCGTCTTTTCGCCAAAATCGCGGTTATCCTCAGCCTCAGCCATAATCTCACGAATCGCTTTGATGCCACTAGTCACCGCACTAAACGTGATAAAATGCGACTGTGTCTGCTGGGCAATGATTTCAGCCAACGTCGTCTTACCGACACCAGGTGGTCCCCAGAAAATCAGTGACGGTAGCTGGTCCTCAGCAATCAGCTGCCGCAATAATTTACCGGGACCTAATAAATGATCTTGGCCTTTGAAGCCATCCAAGTTCACTGGCCGAACCCGATAGGCCAATGGACTCGCGCTGGCCTTGTCGGGATTAAATAATGATTCTTGCCGCATGACAATCCCTACTTTCACGAGAATACTTAGTTCTATTTTAACGCAAACATATGTTCTTAGCCACTAAAACCCTCGTTTAGTCAAACTTGCACTCGTTTTAATAAAATTGGGAGCATCGCAAAACAAAAAACTGCGACCAACAACCAAAATTGTCAGTCACAGTTCATTTCAATTAGTTAAACTTTATTGTTCTTCGTACCAACTGTAATGGAATAACCCTTCACGGTCAGTCCGTTCGTAGGTGTGGGCGCCAAAGTAATCCCGTTGAGCTTGTAACAAGTTAGCAGGTAAAACTTCTGCGCGGTATGAGTCATAGTATGACAATGCCGCACTGAATGAAGGCACTGGTACACCGGCTTGGATGGCGAGACTCAATACTTCACGAGTTGATTGTTGATACTTAGCTGCGATTTCAGCAAAGTAGTCGTCCATCAACAAGTTGTTTAAATCAGGCTTCTTATCAAACGCATCGGTGATGTTTTGTAAGAATTGGGCCCGGATAATGCAGCCAGCACGCCAGATTTGAGCAAGTTCACCGAACTTCAGATCCCAGTTATAGTGTTCAGAAGCGAACCGTAATTGTTCGAAACCTTGCGCATAACTCATGATCTTGCTGAAGTATAGGGCTTGACGAATCTTTTCAACCAATTCTTCCTTGGCTGGTAATTTAACGTCAGCAGTTGGGCCAGCTAACTTCTTAGAAGCAGCAACCCGTTCGTTCTTCATCATTGAGATGTAACGTGCGTAAACGGCTTCAGTAATGACTGATTGTGGGACTTGGATGTTCAACGCATCTTCGGAACTCCACTTACCAGTCCCCTTGTTGTTCCCACGGTCTAAGATCATGTCAACGATTGGCTTCGTCTTGTCATCGCCTAAATCATCTTTACGTGACAAAATATCAGCGGTGATTTCGATCAAGTAGCTGCTTAATTCGCCCTTGTTCCAATCAGTAAAGATATCGGACATTTCATCAACCGATAACCCAGCAACGTTACGCATAATGTTGTAAGATTCATCGATTAATTCTTCGTCCCCGTATTCGATACCGTTGTGGACCATCTTAACGTAGTGACCAGCACCATTGGGGCCGATGTAGGTCACACAAGGTGCGCCATCTTGAGGGGCCTTAGCAGAGATCTTTTCTAAGATTGGGGCAACTAGGTCATAAGCTTCCTTTTGACCACCAGGCATCAATGAAGGGCCTTGTAATGCACCTAATTCACCACCGGAAACACCCATACCGATGAAGTTGATCCCTGATTTGTCCAAACGAGCGTTACGAGCCATCGTGTCGTTAAAGTTGGTGTTCCCACCATCAATTAAGACATCGCCCTTGTCTAGTAATGGTAATAATTCATCAATCACAGCATCAGTTGGCTTACCAGCCTTGACCATCATGATGATACGACGTGGTGTTTCAAGTGAAGTGACAAAGTCTTCGATCTTGTAACTTGGAACGAGTTGCTTGTCAGCATGGTCCTTAACGACCTTTTCAGTCTTAGAACCCGTCCGGTTAAAAATCGCAACTTTGTAGCCGCGGCTTTCGATGTTCAACGCCAGGTTTTTACCCATGACGGCCATCCCAATGACACCAATTTGTGGTTTTTCATTACTCATTAGTTTATTGCCTCCCAATTTTTAATACGCAACTATCGTACCAGAAAAAGCGTTCTTTATAAAGTAAATGACCGCAAATTTCAAAATTAATTTCATATAATTCATTACGGAAAGAAATTAATTTTCAGGAATCGTGATTAAATTATGATATTTTCTAAGTTTAGGACCAGTTACCATTGAATTTAGTGACATTAAGATGCGTGGATAATCAGGTAATCTTCGCTTAAAACGGCCCGTCACCCGCTCTGGGCAACGTGGCCGTTGTTTTCGGAGCATTTATTATCGGACTTCTGGGAGCGCGTTGAGGCCACTCACAGGCCTTGCGTGCGGATACTTTCAATCATTCATCTGCATCCTTTTTCGACCGGTGGCCCCAAGACTAGTTGACGCATGCCCCTGTTTATCGGCAACCAAGGGACCCTAATCGTCATGTTCAGTTTTCAGAATACTTCCTTCCTGGGCGTCAATCTTAATCTCAACTTGTTGTTTTCCTTGGTGCACCTGAACCTCCCAATAAGTCTTGCCGTTGTCCTTATCCAGTTTGAGTTCGCTGGCATAGCCGCCATTCCGATCATGAACGGCAATCGCGACCGCTTTACTAGGACTGATGACCTTTTTCAAATTGAGTTGGTCATTCTCGGCCTCAGCTTGGTCATCCTGGTCTAGCCGTTCTGAGTGTTTGCTGATGACCTTTCCCGTCCGACCGTTCAACTGTAATTCGTGCTCCTGGGTGCCACCAACACCTTCCAGCGTATAAACGGGGCGTCCGAGTTGATCTTCTAGCTCGATACTCGTTAAACTGGCGTCTGGATATTGTTGCTGAAATGTCTTGATAGCCGCGTTTAAGGACACCTTGGTCGTATCCGTCACATTTTTGGTCGAACTGCTTTGACTTTGACTCGATTGGCTGGCCGCTTGGTCTTTCTCCGACTGCTGGGTCCCACACCCTGCCAACAAGATCACACTTAGTAGTACCAACCCGACGCTACTTCTTTTGCTCATCATCGCCATAACCTCCTTGTCGCTACGTCAGTAACAATCGTCATGGGACTGTGCCCATTTATTTTCCTTAGTATACGGAAGTCTGATGATGCATCGCAATCAATATGCAAAGCGGCTCGGTTGACTATGACGACGCAGAAATCAGGCTAAAATATCTAAGCCAATTTAAAACAAGAAAAGTCAACTGGATTTCATCAACTTCGTTAGACAAAGCGCCCTAAAGTTCTATCAACCTTGCTTAACGTAACGCCGATATTCTGTCAACTCCACTTGACAAAGCACCCAAAAAAGGTTGCTCAGGGCAAGCTTTCAATCAATGCCAAAAAAGGTGCGCCTATTTTGGACTAACCCCCCAGTTCAATTTATTGAAGACACTAAAAAAACCCGCCTAAGCGAGTTTTTTAAGATCGTATTATGGTAACGAAAAGTGCCATGCGCCATGGCCGCAATGTCACTGTTCACCAACTAACAATTAGTTGTTTACTTTTACGACTTGCTTGCCGTTGTAGTAACCACAACTTGGGCAAACACGGTGTGATACACGTAATTCGCCACAATTTGGGCATGGTGCCAAATTTGGTGTAGCCAATTTAATATGACCACGACGGTTGCGTTTACGCATCTTAGATGTTCTTCTTGCTGGTACAGCCATCAACCTACACCTCCTTCAAGTGAATTCACATAATGTGATTTTTGATACGCTTAGCTAACTTAATCCTTGTCTTCCTGATCAGGGAACAGGTCTTTTAACTTAGCTAAACGCGGATCAACAGTTTTAAGTTCTGCAGCCTGCAACGCTTGATCGTCCTCAGAGAGAACTTCCCAGCCCTTACCTGTTGGCATTGGGGCCCCGTCTTGCTCAGCTTCAGAAAGAATCTGCATGGGGATGTGAATTAAAATATTATCCTCCACAGCGACATCAAAATCTAAAATATCATCTTCGGGTAAAATAATTACCGTATCGGTCTCCTCGTCAAAGCGACTGAGATCCGTTCCCTGGGGAACATAATATTCCGTCATCTGAAAAGCCAATGGCACATCCACTGGCGTTAGCGACCGACTTGACGGCAACGTTAACGTCGCGTCAATCTTCGCAGTGACCAACACGTTATCCTTGTCATAACTGGCCAAACCCGTTGCATGAACGGATTTAACATCAATAATTTCAGGATAGCGGCTCATCAAGGAGTGTTTTAAGTCCAATGCTTCATCAAACTGGAGTGGCGTTTCACGGTAAGTTTTAAGCTGTGAAAGTGACCATTTCATTTGAAAACCTCCTAATGCAACGTGATAAATTATACCTGTGTGAAAATCCTTTGTCAATGTTTTTTCCTTGACAGGGCAAAATGCCCGTCATCAGTCCTAACCATATCAAGAAAGTTCCGGTTGGTCAACTGAAATTGCTGGCATTCGCCAAGGTCGCCGATATAAATCCTGAGATTGACCATCAATTAATTCATAGACCCGTCCCGCACGATAATCAAGATTAAGCGCATGTTGTCGTAAATCTTGATTAATTTTGGTATACAGTGGTAGCGACAATTGCTTTTTGACCTGATGCAAATATGCCTGACCCTTGGGTGTAAACCCGAGCAATCGCAAATACGGCGCTGCTTGGGCGGCCTGCACCTCTTGCTGTGTCACTTGTAATAAGGCGGCCGTTGCCACCCGTTGGAGCCGTGTATACGTGTAGCGTTTGGACTTGACGAGGTGGATGAAATCATCAAAATCATTCGCCTGTTGGGCCATCGCTTGCATGCGATACTCGAGCCCTTCTGCCATCTGGTCGTACTGTCCGCTATGGGCCACATCGACCGTTAATAGCTGATAATGCAAGAACGGCCAAAAATCTTGCCAACGCTGTAATCGCTGGCTTTTCAGCGCCTGCAGTGTATCACTTGGCACAACTGGCGCGATCGCTGTCCAATCCTCCGCAAAGGCTGCCTGACGAATCGCCGTGCCACTCGCATACGCTTGTCCAGTCGTAATCGTTGGCGTAGCGTGTTCAGCCTGCTGGCGTTGGATGGGATACAGCTGCATCGGGTGCGCCAGAGCTTGATTCGCCGTGTAATAACAGAAGCTCAGCATGTCGTTAGCGGCCGTTAACGTCACCCCAGTCGCTGCTTTTAAGGCGGCATTGAATTGCGTCGCATAAGTGGCGTTGTAGTTGCTAAACGCGTCTGGATGGGCCTTAATTTCAGCCGTCAAGCGTTTAAAGTCTAAATCTGCATGCTCCGCGCCAAAAACGACACTCGTGCAACCCAGTGCACTGAGCAACCGAATGCCACCCTCAGCAAACAAATGGGCCGGTTGTGTCGCGTAAAATACCGGCAATTCAACGACCAAATCCGCCCCGTTTTCCAGTGCTAGCTTGGACCGAGTCCACTTATCTAGAATGGCAGGCTCGCCACGCTGTAACCAGTTGCCACTCATGACAACTACCACACAGTCGGCACCAGTCAGCTGTTTGGCCCGCTGTAAGTGATAACGATGACCATTATGCAATGGATTATATTCAGTTATTAACCCGACTGCTTGCATCGACTGGGCCTCCCAACACTTATTTAAACTTTATTTACGACATTTGAAGAACCAGCGCGTCGTCTGGGCGTCCGGCTGTTGCCGACCAAAATCAGCACTCACCGTCACTTGACTAAACCCAGCTGCCTGCAGTGCCTGATGGTAATCAGCTAAGACATACGTGCGTTCTTGGTGTAATTCACTGACTTCATCGAAGGCTTGTTTGTCTTCATTATAGATAAAAAACGTCAAATCATGCTCAGCACTGTGCGGTTGTTCCCCCGCGTAACTCGTCCACATGAATGCCCGGTCCTCATCACGATAGTTATACATATAACCTGGGTAGACCTCATCCGTCTGATAAGGCGTAATTACATCGAAGAGGAACTCACCACTCGCCGTTAAGTGCTGTGCGACCTGCTCAAAGGCTTGCTGCACCGTCGCGATGTCAGGCAAATAGCAAAACGAATCGGCAAAACAGGTGACGGCATCAAATTGACCAATGGCTGATAAATCCAGCATGTCTCCTTGTAAGAGCGGTAAGGTCACCGCCGCTTCATCCGCATGGTTTTGAGCCAGTGCTAACATATTGTCGGATAAGTCTAATCCGGTCACTTGGTAGCCATCCTGTGCGAGCAACACGCCTAAACGACCCGTGCCACAGGCCAATTCCAATAATTGACCTTCCTTATGAGGTAACTCCCGACGGACAAAATCCAGCCATTGCTGGTACATGGCTGGATCGAAAAGTTCATCGTAAAGTTCGGCAAACGTCTGATAGATCATGCGTTGACCCATTGATCAACGTCTACCAATGGGGCATCGGACCACAACTTTTCCAGGTTGTAGTGTGCGCGCGCATCCTTTTGGAAAACGTGTACGATCACGTCGCCAGCATCGATCAAGACCCATTCACCGGCAGTCCGACCTTCGACACTCTTCACGTCTGAACCCGCCTTGCGAATAAATTCAACGATGTTATCCGCGATGGCTTGGACTTGGCGTTTGGAATCAGCGGACAAAATCACGAAATAATCAGCCATCAAGCTAACTTCAGCGACGTCCAATGCGACAATGTCATCAGCCCGCTTGTCATCAGCAGCCTCAACAGTTAATTGTAAAAGTTCTTTGCTATCCATAAAACTCTCCCTTAAATTTAGTTGGCGTATTCAGGTGCAACGCCACCGACCCAGGCGTTATAAGTTGCTAACGTCTGCGGATAAACGGGCGCACCCTTTTGAATTAAATAAGCTAATGTATGTTGAATCTGGAAACGGACCCCCGCTGCAAGTGATTCAGCAGTCGCCTTGCGCGCTTCATCAACGCCTGGGAAATCTCGCGCTGGTTCAATAAAATCAGCCATAAAAATAATTTGATCTAATTTTGTCATGTACGGCGCCCCAACCGTGTGCAACCGCACCGCGTTGAGAATCGCCTCATTGTAAATGTGTAGTTCATCTTTGATGAGTTCGGCACCAACATAGCCGTGCCAAACGCCGTTACCGTATGCCACCAAGTCTGGTGCCATCCCCCGCGACTTGATTAAGTCGATAAAGGTCGCATCATCGCGTTGCTTGGCGTAATCGTGCAACAAGCCGGCGATTCCAGCTAATTCCACGTCCACGCCATTTGCTGCAGCTAACTTCCGCGCCGTTTGCTCAACGCGTAAGCAGTGTTGATAGCGGCTATCAGTCAACTGTGCCGCAACTTTGGCCATTAATTCTTCGTGACTATACGGAACAATGTCTTCAGTGTACTCAATCGTTTTGCTCATACAAATGATGCTCCTTAATATAAGCGGCCACGGCTTCCGGCACTAAATAGCGAACGGAATGGCCATGACTGATTTTTTGACGAATCTGGGTTGAACTAATGTCAATCAGTGGTGCATCGACCCAGATGACAGGATATTGACTCGTCGTCGGATACCCCGTTCGTTTGATACCGACGAAGGTGACCAACTTAACGAGCTCCTCGATGTGGTACCAAGTATGCAAATAATCGACCATATCACCGCCGATAATAAAATAGTACTGGGTATCTGGATGTTTCGCTTTAAGTGCCTTCATCGTCTCGTAAGTATAACTCTTACCACCCCGCTCAATTTCGGCCGTTTCTAACCGAAAGAGCGGATTATCGACGATTGCTTCTTGGACCATATTGGCGCGATCCTCGACTGCAATCGTCTTCTTTTCATCAACATGCGGTGGCTCAGCGTCCGGCATGAAGCGAACCTCATCCAGGCCAAGCTGGTCGCCGACTTGTTGGGCCATGATCAAGTGCCCTAAATGCGGTGGGTTAAACGTGCCACCTAAAATACCAACACGGCGTCGAGGTCGATTCGTCACCGTTTGCGTCAGAACTTTCGTCGCTGTTTGATTAACCGTCTGCACCCGTCATTCCTCCTATAACTTTGCAACTTCTAATGAATAGTGCCGGTCTTCCTCATGACTGGCTGGCAAATATAAGACCAGCACCCGGCCAATGGTTTGAACCACCGTGATGGCCGTATTTTGTTCAATAGCAGCCTTCACATCCGCAGTCGTCACATCGGCATTTTGTAAAATGTTGACTTTGATGAGCTCACGTTTGTCGAGTGCCCCCGTCAATTGTGTCAACCACTCATCAGTCAAGCCATTCTTACCAACGGCAAAAAGTGGCCGCATATGGTGGGCTTCACCACGTAAATAGTGCTTTTGTTTTCCACGTAAATTTTCCATTAAATTTGATTTACTCCTATGATTATGGTTAGTTTGATTGACTGAACTCGCCGTTCATTCGTGGCAAGAACAGTCGCAGTCATTGATTAGCGTTTGTTAATCATCGCTGGTCGCGTCAATACGGCCACACCCTTTGGCGCCCAGCCGGCAACCCGCGTATCTGCAGCGACGGTGACCCATCCTAAGCCTTCAAACACGATGTCGCTAGTCTCAGTGACCTTGAATTCGTGCCGAACTAACGGTGGAAAGTCTGCAACCGCTTCGCCAGTTGGGGGGGTAATCAACTCGCCAACGTGCTTCGTATAAAAATTGTCCGCATTTTCTGTCCGAGTCCGATGTAAGGTCAAATTGTTGTCGACGTATACCGTTCCCGTTGGTTTAAGCGTATCGACGATATCCAAACGGGCGACGCCACCTAAGAATAAGGTTTGACCGTTGCCCAATTGAAAGCCTTTGGGCCGAATTTCTTTTTGCGGTGAGACCAGTTTTAAGTCGTCGCCAGACAATACGTGTGCCATCTGTTCGGGATGAATAATTCCGGGGGTATCAACCATTTTATGGCCGTCATCCAACGGAATTTCGATTTTATCCAGCGTCGTTCCTGGGAACCGTGACGTCGTAATTAAGTCTTTCAAGCCCGTGTTATTGGCAATGATGCGATTGATCAGTGTTGATTTACCAACATTCGTGACCCCAACGACAAAGACATCCCGACCGCGCCGATATTTTTCAATCATCGCTAATAAGTCGTCGATGGCATGACCTTTTTTAGCACTCGTCAATGCCACGTCTACCGGTTTGATACCTTGCGCCCGAACTTGCTGGTTCATCCATTCACGCAACTTGGTCCGCCGTAATTGACGTGGTAGGACGTCTTCCTTGTTACCGACTAACAAGACGGGATTATCACCAACAAACCGTTGGAGTCCGGGAATAATACTCCCATTTAAATCAAAAATATCAACCACGTAGACGACTAACGCGTTGGCATCACGAATGGTTGCTAATAAACGCCGAAAATCATCATCCGTCAAACCGACCGGCACGATTTCATTATAGTGCCGAAGTCGAAAACAACGTTGACAATATAAGTCCTGTGCATCACTCGCTAATGATTTTTGCAGCGCGCTGTTTGGGGTATACCCCGCCGCTTTAGGGTCCGTCGTTTGAATGGCCGCCCCACAGCCGATACAATATAAAGTTTCTTCTGATGTTTCACTCACTTATTTAAGTCCTCCTGAAAATGCATTTCTGGATAAACGTGTGCTAGTCGTAATTTAATAAAACGTTCAAAAAAGCGGTTGATGCGCGTATTCCAGGCATCCGTCGTTACGATTGGCTTGACCAGAATACTTGGCACACCGGCTAAGTGGGCACTCCACATGTCCGTGATGTATTGGTCACCGACCATCACCACTTCATTTTTGTGTAAACCCAGATCACGCCGCGCCTTATTGAGCCCAATCGGCAACGGCTTCAACGACCGCGACACGAATGGTAAGTCTAACTGCTCCAACGCCTTGCCAATGCGTGCTTCCGAATTATTCGAAACGACGACTAGCGGAATGCCAGCGTCTTGCAACGCATGTAGCCATTTTTTCAGTTCCGGGGTGCCATCTGGATTATCCCAGGCAATCAACGTGTTATCAAGATCCGTGAAAACGGCCTTGATACCTTGCGCCCGTAACTGTGCCGGCGTCACATTATAAATTGCTGGTATCATCCAAGTTGGTTTAAATTGATTAATCATCGTTATCCCCTTCGCTTCTCACTGGATTATTTGGTTATTGATCTAACCCCACTAGCCCATTTTATCATACTGGTTCACGAAATACCGGACCAAATCAGGACTGGAACCGGATTCTATGACCATTACGAGCTAATTTTAGTCATCATTATATAATAATTTGTTTTTTGAAAATAAGCAACGAAAATCCACCCATATGATGAAAATGAGGGTATCGGTTTGCTGAAGATGGATGCTGCAATTAGCTGACGCTTGTGGTTCAGTTGGTCTGGCACCGACGTAATTTGTCACTAAATTAGTTGAATGGCTGGTTGAAATTCGTCGGCAATCAGTGGCAGCAGTCCGCGCTCGTTAGCGACTACCGTGAATATGACTTGAAAAGTTAGTCGTGATAAGAATTCCTACATTAAATCCGTCAAGCTTGATGGTGGTGCAGTAATTACGCCTGGAATTAGTCGCACGATGCCATCAGTAACGGAAATGCGTTGGTTCACCTTGCCATCTGTACGAAATGTGGATGGCCTAAATCCGTCAAAATAGATTCACAAATGGCGCGCTTGGGCGTATATTTGAGGTGTGATGTGGTGCGTTTTGCTTATGCCACGATACTGATGTGCATATTCGTTGCACGCAATTGCGATCCTCGTGTAAGCTTATGATTATGGTCAAAGGGTCAATCTGAGTTAAAACTGTTCAGCGCAGTTTCGGCTCAAGATAACCCTGGTCAACAATCAGCCTTTAAACGGTTGTCATCAGTCAAGAAATAACTTAATCGCACTCATCGCGAGTTATCAAAATACTTATTATGGAGGTCTGTTCATGGAGAAAAAAGATGTGATGAAACAATATGTCACCGACAGATACTTTTCAAAGGGTCACTGGTGGACAAAAATCTGGCAAACCCTCGTCGCCATTGTTGCCTGGATCTGCGTCGCCGTCCCGGTTTACTGGACGATTTCGTCGACGTTATTAGCCAACAACCCGCGCTTCATTCACGCTTGGAAGTACGAGGAAGGCAAGACACTCTTCTACTTTTTTGACCGGTTCTTCATCTTCGCGTTTATTTTAATTGCCATCATTGTGGTTATTTCCACGATTCATAACAATCACCGAGTCAAACAACATATTAGTAAGCAACGGCAATATGATGAAGAACGGCTAGAGGTTCGTAAGCGCCGGTTGAATCACTTTTATACGCAACGCTTCGGACAAGCAACCTTCCGTCAACACGTCAAGCACTACACGGTTGATCCGGAACAAAATCTCGACGTTAACGAAATTCACAAACTATACGAGGACTAATCTATGAAAATTATGCAAACACTTAAGCCCTTCGAAAGCATCTGGAACTTTGTCCTGCTGCTACTGGTCTCCTACCCAATCCTAGGCGCCTTCGCGTGGTTCATCGGCGTGCTCTGTTACCAATTGGTCTACCGGCACCGCCACAAGGATGATGTTGAATTCAAGGAACTCGCGCCTGCAGAACAACCTTTTATTACGATTATGATTCCAGCGCACAACGAAGAAGTTATGATTGAACACACGATCAACTACTTAATGAACAATTTAAATTATCAAAACTATGAAGTGCTGGTCACCGATGATGGCTCCACTGACGAAACGCCGGCCATTCTGGAACGCCTCCAGACCGTTTATGATAACTTGCGGGTCATTACGATCAAAAAGAATCAGGGGAAAGCGCACGCCTTTAACGTCGGTGTTAGTTTTGCCCGCGGTGAATTTATTCTCAGTAACGATGCCGATTCGATTCCGGAACCTGACGCGCTGTGGAAATACATGAGTTATTTCATGGGTGAAGAACACGCGAACACCGCCGCAGTCACGGCTAACATGGACGTTCAAAATCGGAGTACGATTATCGCCAAGTCACAAACCGTTGAATTTTCAAGTATTGTCGGTGTTATCAAGCGGAGCCAAGTTAGTGCCCTGGGTAATATGTACGCCTACAGTGGTGCTAACACGATGTACCGCCGCGATGCCTTGATTGATGTTGGCTTGTTCCGGCAAGACCGTGCCACCGAAGATATCAGTATTGCGTGGGATCACCAATTGAATGGTTGGACGACTGTCTTCTCACCGGATATTTTATTCTATATGAATGTCCCTGAAAATCTGGACGCACTCTATCATCAACGGAAGCGTTGGGCTAAAGGCGGGACTGAAGTATTGCTGACCAACTTTAAACGGGTCGCAAGCCACCCTGGTAAGTATCTCAAGCAATGGGCATTCATTACCGACCAAACCTTGAGTATTATCTGGTCCCTGTTCTTCTTTGTCTCAACGCTGATCTTCTTAATTTCATTCGTCACTTTCTTCTTCACGGGCAACTACGAACGGGTTTACCACATGTTCTGCATGGCCTTCATCTTCGTCACCTTCGAAATGTTTGCCGGCGTCTTGCAGCTACTGTCAGCCCTGATTGTGGATGACCGCGGTCGTAAATTCAAATACTTGATTTTTATGCCGCTATATATGCTGATCTACTGGCAAGTCAACGCACTCGCGCTAGTCACAACACTGATTCCAGCCGTTAAAACGATTCTTGGTTACGGTAGTGGAACTTGGGTCAGCCCGGTACGGAAGCATCATACGGAATAGTATATGAGTGACAGAAAAGCGAGTCCCCTTGGTTGGGGGCTCGCTTTTCTGTATCGGAATTTTTAATTTGTACAAGTTTGCAGTGCGTGACACACTCATAAAATTCACCGCATATACGGCAACATACGGTAAATAGCTCACACCATACAACTAGTTATTCTGTCGGAATTACGGTCATCAATCCCATACCGAATGCTTTTTCACGTCCTAAGCCCTTGGTCAGAGTCTGCTTAAAAATTTCAGCATCACGCACACGCAACACCCCTTCAAAGGTGACTCTGCTTAGTCGAACACTCCGACCTTTGCGTCGATGAAGCGTGGGCCAGTCATGACTCACAACATCGAAAGCTAATTTCTCCGTTTCATCAGCAGGTGCTTCTGCACGTGTGACCAACTCAAAACCTGCCCTCAGCGCTCGGTCCGCTAACCAGCGTTTCTGCTGCTCAATGGTCACATGCGGCACGACTCGACCCTTAGGATGGTTAGGTTCGATGATCGAATGCGTCGGATTGGCTGTCAATCGAAACTGCAATACCATGCCAGATTCTATATGGTCTAACCAAGTATCGTATGACTTGGTCATTGCAGTTCCCGCCACACCATATTGTTCCAGTTGTTCCAGCTTAGGCCGGTCCGCACTTAATACCAATAAATAATCTTTGCCGTTCAACCGATCAATTCGCCACAGATGCCGACCACGCTGATTATTTTCGATTTCTTCAGGGAAGCTCTGTTCAACCCAATTGTGATAAGCGCCTAAATGAGTTAAATCTCTAGTCTTATAGCGATTATCTCGATCAATTTCAACTCTTGATAAATACATCAGCGCTGGTCCTCCTTCCAGAGAAAAGTCATCATATCGTGATCTGTCTCAGCGGTGCGATCAGGGTGATATGGATTCTCTAATGGCACCCGATCAAACGCCACAGCCCGAAAACCATACTGACGTTGTCGTTGATCAAAGTCAATCATGTTATCCTTGACCATCGAACTTCGGTGATCGGGTAACAATGCCGCATCCGCAATCATCTCTGCCACAAAGGTAGGACTTTTCGTTTTCTTCATATAAAATCTCGACGCGTGCCAAGATAAGAACTGCAATACCTGCACAGGATTGGAGCCCAAGGAGATTTCAGTCATGATTGGACCTGCTGGCACATTTGCACGTCGACCTAATGACAATTGAAAACGCGGATGATGCAATGCCCAATCGATTCTGTCAATGAGTGTATCATCTTCACTTCCCACTGCAGCCAAAAAGACCGCATCTTGGAGGTAATCACGATAGGTCAGTTTACGCTTGCCGCGCTTCCATTCAACAATCTGAAAATCCGTGAGTGGCTCCGCTGGTTGATCAATTCGTACCGCGTAGTCAAGTTGATTCAACGTTTGAATCCGGGCATCTGTCCTCCGATAACCCAACGCTGCTGCAATCAGTCCAACAATTGCACTTTTGGATGGATAATCATAGCTCGTTCGGCGATCAAAGTTTGCTTCATCACCGTAAGATTGCAACGGCGCCGTTAGTCTAATCGTTACCGTTTTCATCCTTGACCACCTTCGTTAATTCTGCCGTGACTCGTCCCAACAGATCTGTTAAGTTTTCAGCCGGCGTTGCAATTGCTGACGCATCAGCACCCAACGCAACATTTAGCACTGGTTTCTCGACAAATTGCAACGTCTGCTTATAAGCAGCGTTTAATTTCTCAATCGATTGCTTTACGTAACCCTGCTTCGAAGTGACGGGGTCTTCAAAGCCTGAGACCAAGTTCACTGGTGTATCCGTACGCAATGTCAGCATGACATAACTTGGCAGTGTTTTGTTGGCAAACGTATTTTGCTTTCCTGTTGGCATGGACAGTACAAAAGCTTTCACGAATTCGCGCGCACCGTCAACCGCTGCAGCTTCACCTAAATTTGCAATCAGGTCATTCATATTGATATTGGCATAGCGATAGAGGGTCGCTGAATTAAACTCTAGTGTGCCAAGCATTGCTGCACCAGTTGAATCGTCTGGTTGTAAGTCATCCAAGGCCGTAAAATAGTCAAATTCTGGAACGACTTCATGTGTCGAGATTGCGTGGGCGACCTGTGCTGCAGCTTCGACGTTCAATTCAGGATTATCTGCAACCATCCGACCAAATAAGGCTAAATCAATCGACTGATTACCCTTTAACACTGCTTTGATGGCCTTTTTATCTAATTCGCCGTCTGCGTTGTCTTTGACGTACTGAGCCAATTGATCAATTTGACCAGGACTGACCATTAATAAAGCACTGGTTTCCTCATTTTTATCCAACTTAACACTGGCTGCCTTGAAGACCGCGTTGACTTGGTTCCAAGCGTCATCATCACTCAAATCTGGCGTTAACTTTTGGAGCGCTTCCTTCAAAAGCTGTGCCGCTGTTTTCGTTCTGTAACCTACCGTGACCGTATCATCTTGGAAACTCTGACGAACAGCGCGTTTCCAACTTTGCGAGGAGACTCGCGACCGGCTGACTCCACCGTATAAGGCAGTTTTAGGTGCACCAGTGTCATCGCGGTTAATATTTGAAGATGGTACGGTTTGAATCACATGAATATCAAGATATAAGTTGTTGGTCGTCATTAGTTTTTCTTCCCTTCAGGTTTCTCTTTAGCGTCTTGTGGTCGATAATATTGTTGTCCCCATTGCAAACGTACCTGGCTCGCACGCTCATAGCTTTGCTGCAACCAGTAGAGGTCTTGCGCTAAGCGGGCATAGTCGATTTTTTGTTGCTGATTTGCGGACTTAAGCATACTGACTAGGTGAGTTAGCGCGTTAATCGCACTCGCGACGTTGGTCGTCGCGAGCAGCGGTTGCATGCGCCGATCTAGCGCAACACGTGTCTCCTCGTTGCGTCGTAATTTTGCGAGTGCTTCAAACAATGGGATTCCTTTTTCAGCATCATCCACTTGCGAGTTAGCTGGGCCATAGACTAGGACCTCGCTACCTTGTTGCTGAATCGCATAGAACCTGACTGCTGTATAGACTGCCACTTCAGCTGCTGTTGGATGCCCATCCCGACTCAGCATATCGTCATCCAACTCAGCCATCATGATTGGCCACAGTGCCTGGGCTTGTGGACTACTCAGTACTGTTGCGTGCCGAACACTGGCTAAAACGCCTTTATTGAGATTACCGTGATTATAGAGTTGCCGAATAATACTGGCAGTGACCTTCTGAAGTTTATTTTTCATCTGCAACCTTCACCTGCTTTCCTTTCAATTGTGTAAAGACCAGTCGCCGTAGCTGATTATTAGCTGTAAAAACATTAATCTGCCGTGGCACATTGTTTTTATCATGATCAACAATTCCTCGTACATCACGTGAGGAACTCGTCGCCATCATCGTATTTGCTGTCTGCAGCGTGATTGTTTGTAACGTCTGTTTCCATTCATTAATCTTGGCTTCCCGGTCGTCACTTCCAGTGAGACTCGCCAACCATGCCTTAAACGGCCGATTTAGTTCAGCGTAAAATTGTGCACTACACCGTTGTCCAAATTGTTTGGCATCAATGTTCCGAATCTGGCCGATTGTTGCGACAAAGCGATAATAGCCGTCACCAATTTTTTGCGTAACATTGATTGCATCTTCAATTCGAACTGGCCAATAATCCGCGGAGGACTCATCAAACAACACGTCGGCTTGAATCTGCATGTCGTCATAAACCTCAGTGGCAGGCATCTGTGACGACATGTTACCATCGTTCAGTAACGCTGTGGAAGCTAACCACAATTGTTGTTCATCCGGTACTAGTCCTTGAGCTTTCAAATAATTTAGCCAAGTGACAATACCAGCTTCATGGATGTCATCACGATGATTAACATTGACATACTGGCCAAAGTTCCGCCACATCGCTTTACCCGTGTATTTAATACTAGCGACCGCCGGCTTAAACTGGCTGGTCTTCTTATCTTGCCGCCACAAGGTCATTGGCTCAATCAGCGCACCCACGTTATCGAACATTGGAATACCCGCAGTAAAAATCAGCGGTCGCTGTTGATCATCCCATTCGAGGTGCAGTAACCGTGACCACGTGGTGTAAAGTGCCGCAAGATTATCTGGCACCAGTTTTCGTTGACGTTCTTTGAGGTAGTCAACCAGACCTGTGTACTCCCATACGGGCCGTTGAACGGGATACCGCACATCTTCATCCATTGGCACTAAGATCAAGTTCAGCATCAAGATCTCGAATAGTGACCGACCATTCGCATAGACGGGATTAAGCTGATATAACCAACCCGCGCCATTAGAGAAAGTTTCGTCACTCTTGATTTTTGTCTTATCAGTCACACCAGTATAATTTTGATACATAATTAACCACCGAGCTAGCTCAGCGTGCGTCAAGTCATTCTTGGTTTCGTTGACTTTCGGCGCGAATAATGCCACCGAATTACCACTCTCGGAAATCCGTCGATTCATTTGGCGGATAGCCACTAGTCCAGTCGGCTTTCCCGTTTTTTGACCATGCGCAACGCTCTTGTTTTCAGGCACGACGGCGTCATATTCCGAAGCTGTCACTTGATAAAATGGTTGGTCGCCGAATAGATCAAATCGGTGGGCGTACTGTTTTAGATAATCAGTCACGATTGTGGTAAACTGACCACCTTCATACAAATCCTGCCAGGTCTGCTTTAAATCATCATGAATCTCGTCAGAATCGTAGTCCTCATCGACGCTCACCACTTTAAAATCATCAGCCAGGGCCAGCCACTCATACCCTTGGTTATCCGCATCGTACCGGGTATAAACGGTCGTTAAAATTGCGAGCAACAGCCGTAACACAGCTAAATCTTGTGTCCGCATGTCACCGGCTAATTGGCGATAATTTTGTGCATTTTGAAATAATTCAATTAATGAAACTGATACCTGTTGATTCGTCCGTGCATCGATGACTTCAATCCACGGCTCAGTTGTCAAATTAAACGTTTTTTTCACCTGCTCATTCCTCCTTTGAATAACTTAGTCCCAGCTGTGGCGAGTAGCTGACTTGCCACCCATTAAACGTCGCCGTCAAATCTTGGTCGAGTGGTAGTACCAAAGCCCCGTTTAGCCAGACATCATCTTGCCACAGAAGATGATAGGGTCGCGTTAAATCTTCTAGTTCAGTAATGGCGGCTGTAATATTTGGCGTGATTGCGGCAGGTATTCGCAGCGTTTGCTGGGCAATTTCGGCAGAAGCAACCTCGACCAATTTACGCCCATCAAGTAGAAAGTCACCATCCGTCGTATGTTGCACCAGAATCACTTCTAACGTTTCTTGAATATCACGAACCGCTGCACTCGCCTGTTGATCGGTTACCACATCTGTGTGATCTCGATCCAACCAGCCATGCAGTGTTTTGCCTAGCTTTAACTGTGGCGCTTTGACTTGAAAGACGCCCGCCTTCTGTTGCTCAGCTTTCAAATCGGTCTCAAATCTCTCCGCAGCAGGTTCAATTTCTGGGACTTCCGCATCCGTCGCAACATCATAGACGCGCTGAACAAGGGTGGAAATATCGCCGGGCAGCTGAATCTTATCCGGCAAAAAATAATCCGTCTTCATAAGTAAATATTTGCCATAGACCGCTTCATTACCATCACCATAGTCACCATAACCATTGATTCCCATTACTTTGAGCTGTGGCTGTTGAAATTGCTTAGGACGTGTAATCGTCTGATGCCGGTGTAAGCGTCCCGCACGCTGTAAAATCAAATCAATTGGTGCGACATCCGTATATAGGATATCAAAATCAATATCCAAGGACTGTTCCAACACCTGTGTTCCAATCACGACCAGTTTTGCTGGCCGCTGACCATGCTTACCAATCGCTGCTTGCAACTTTTCTTCTTGTTGTGCCCGGTCTGGCGCTAAAAATGCAGAGTGTAACACCATCAATGGGACATCCGCGGGAATCAAAGCTGCTAATGTCTGGGCGCGCTTGACCGTATTGACAATGATTCCAGCCACTCCACCAGCATCCAACTGCGCCAGCAACGTCGCAACCAGGTCTTGATCATCCTGACTAGTACGCTCGACAGCTAACGTCAATGGAGCTTGATCACTCTGTCCTTCAAAATGCGTGACTTGTTTAATTTCAGGACCGTCCAACACACTCAGTAATGGATAAGCCTGCGTGTCTTCCCAGCCAGTGGGCGCCAATTTTAACAATTGATGAAACTTGCGACCATACTTACCTTTTAAATACGCTTTTAAGAGCTGATTCCGTTTTATTTTTGGCAAAGTTGCTGACAAAATGACAATAGGCACGTGATAGGCGCCCAGCCATTCGATCGCTCGAAGTAAATAAGCATTCATATAGGCGTCATAGGCGTGTACCTCATCAATCACCACCACTTTGCCAGAGAAACCGAGATGGCGTAAAAAGAGATGCTTCTGTTTCAATCCCATTAATAACAAATTATCGATCGTCCCGACTGTAAACTTGGTCAGAATGGACTTTTTCCCGCTGAACCAACTATTCAAAGTTACGGCACCATGGTGTTCATCCGTTGAATTAACGTTGCTAGCATTAGGCAAGGCCGTATAAGTCCGATTAAATTGAGATTTGCCATGCATTAGCTTAATTGATAGATGGGCTTCCTGTTCATCCGCAACACTCGCCAGCCAGTCGTTCACACGTGCGAACATCGCATTCGTGGTCGCTTGTGTTGGCAGACCCATATAAACACCGTCACGCCCTGTCATTCTGGCCAACTGCTCCACGGCAATCAAAGCAATTTCTGTTTTTCCTAATCCCATCGGTGCCTCAATAATTGCCATTCCAGGATCAGTTGTCGCCCCTAAAGCACGCGTAATCGCTGCTTGGACTGGACGTGCATGAAAGCCCCACCGCAACTGATACGGATCTTGATTTTGACTCAGTGGTGCGGGCACCCATTCATCGTCTAACTGCCAAGTCATAATTGCCCGTTGAAACCGTGTCTGTACATCGATGGTTTCTACTGACTGCGCGGTCGTGACTAGTGGAAAAAGTGGTTTGCTAGTATCTTCATTAAAGTATTCGCTGGAAGCGAGCCAGTCCGCCATGATTAATAATCCCGTTAATATTACGGCTTCTGGTTGATTAATGGCGGGAATCTCAGCCGCACCCTGATAACCGGCACTGTGCAACCCGTATTCCACCAATTCACGCTGAACCTGTTGCCACTCAGCTTGCAACTCAGGTCGATTATCACTCTGAAAGTAATTAGCAGTATAGTCCCTAATTTGGCGAACTGGTGAAGCGCTTTCGGGTTTGCCGTGATGTCCACCAATAATTGCACCTACCGTGGGATCTACACCATACGACGTCAAAATTGCTTCACCAGCAAGCGCATGGGGTGAACGCTGTGCAGAGGACAATTTGAGGATATCCAAATCCTTAAACCCACTTTGCACGAGCTGTTCTATAAGTATCTGATCTAACTGGTGGTCACCGTTATATGCTGGCTTCATCTGGAATGCAGGTGTCGCTTTTCCACAGTCATGGATGAAGCCGAGAAATTTTACCAGCTTCTGTACGTCTTCCTCAGAAGTCGCTGCGGCTAGCTGTTGACGCTGACCATCACTCAACCAGTGATTGAATAACCAATTAATCGTATTTTCGCAATCTTTCAAGTGGACAATCAACGGCAACCAAAGTCGCTGTCCGTCACTAGAACGCTTCTTCGCCCATAAGCTCTGCGCTAACCGTGAAAATTCTGTCATCGATTTTCACCTTCTTAATATGTTGATAAATATATAGGATGCCGGGTGCTTGTAATTCATTTCGCACAATTTTCCCCACAAAACTAGTGATGTGAAAACTATTCTCAAACGCTATACGACGTAAAATATTGGATTAGTCTGATGAGCTGGCATATCGCTATCTTTAGAATCAGGTAATACCGAACACTTTTCACAAATATTCGTTAGTTATTTATGACTACACACGCATGATCGGTAAGAATGGTCAATTTGAGGTGGGAATCCGTTGAAATAATTTTCTTGGAAATTAAGATATAGGTCAAACATTCACACCTACTTAAGCACAATCGTAATCATGTATATCTTATATTAACATTTAGAAATCAGAAAATCATCTACCAATTTGTTACGTTCCATGCAGATATTCATCTTGCTTGAAATCCCGGTTTCTTGTATAGTCCTAATTATAGATATCAATTCAGCAAGTTGATGTAAATTTCGGATTTACTGATTTCATATTGTTGATATGCCGGGATTTGTTTAGTCTATTCCCCGTGTATGCGGGGGTGATCCCGGACTATTTGAAGGACGCTTTGATTTGATCAGCTATTCCCCGTGTATGCGGGGGTGATCCCGACGAGCTGCAAATGGGATACACTAATTCCTTCTATTCCCCGTGTATGCGGGGGTGATCCCATCACCATCAAAATGGATTGCCCAGCGCGCGACTATTCCCCGTGTATGCGGGGGTGATCCCGCCTGAAATACCGGCCGCTAGTGGTGCAAAGGCTATTCCCCGTGTATGCGGGGGTGATCCCAAATTCATTCGTGTCAAGGAAGAAGTCAACAACTATTCCCCGTGTATGCGGGGGTGATCCCTTCATGCGGTCCTCACTTGCGTTAAGTGTGTCCTATTCCCCGTGTATGCGGGGGTGATCCTAATCAGGTGGTAATGACAAGCCCTCATTATTCCTATTCCCCGTGTATGCGGGGGTGATCCTTTGAGCTTGCAAGGCCATGTAAACTCAACTCCCTATTCCCCGTGTATGCGGGGGTGATCCCAAGTCAGACTTACATGACACGGTTTACAAACACTATTCCCCGTGTATGCGGGGGTGATCCTATTTTGATTGAAAGCCGACGCCAAATCATTACCCTATTCCCCGTGTATGCGGGGGTGATCCTGTGCTTGGCAAGGATTTGCACCCTGCATGATGCTATTCCCCGTGTATGCGGGGGTGATCCTATCCAACAAACAAATGACTATACACGAGCTTCCTATTCCCCGTGTATGCGGGGGTGATCCCGTAAGATGCAAAAGTATCGTTGATCTCAACTACTATTCCCCGTGTATGCGGGGGTGATCCTTAGCTATTTGCATCATCTTTCTGTGGAAGAAGCTATTCCCCGTGTATGCGGGGGTGATCCTAGAAAAGCACTTGAATTGCTCAATAAGGATTTCTATTCCCCGTGTATGCGGGGGTGATCCCCGTAGCATGCTTAGCTCTTCAACGGTCAGCTCCTATTCCCCGTGTATGCGGGGGTGATCCCAAGTTGCGAGACAAGGGCCTTAAGTCCCATAACTATTCCCCGTGTATGCGGGGGTGATCCGTTGCTCGTGGTTGGCGTACCCATCGATAGCCACTATTCCCCGTGTATGCGGGGGTGATCCTGCTATTCAGAAGAATAATCGCAAGTCCTGGAACTATTCCCCGTGTATGCGGGGGTGATCCCGTCAAAGGTTACTCTGCGTCCTTCAATCTGACCTATTCCCCGTGTATGCGGGGGTGATCCCACGGATTTTGCGACGTACGGCCGTGGATTCGGCTATTCCCCGTGTATGCGGGGGTGATCCCGATTTGGTCCCCATCAACACATCAATTGTTACCTATTTCCCGTGTATGCGGGGGTGATCCCGAACTCAACCAGATTGCACTGGAAGAGTCCGCCTATTCCCCGTGTATGCGGGGGTGATCCTAATAGGGCCATCAAAGATGCTATAAAAGCATACTATTCCCCGTGTATGCGGGGGTGATCCCACGTACCAAAAGGCCCGCGGGAAGCTTGGTGACTATTCCCCGTGTATGCGGGGGTGATCCCAAGTGCTGATATCCCCAATTTCTGGCGAGATGCTATTCCCCGTGTATGCGGGGGTGATCCTGAAGACTATCCCAGGGATGGAACGGTCGATCACTATTCCCCGTGTGTGCGGGGGTGATCCTCAGTAACCGATTGACATTCCTGTATTTGGAACCTATTCCCCGTGCATACGGGGGCAGTCTTGTACCGATTCATTACACAATCAGCATTGCTATTGTCTCTAATATATACAGGACTATTTCAGCATTTATACAGAGCGATGAACAGCATTACTTCATCAACAGGACAATTTAACTTCTATGAGAACCAATGGCTAAAATTTTAAGTTCACACCACCAATCTTCCTTGTGAATCCAGCTTCCATTACACAAATAGTGTATCTCTCAGAGGTGTGCTAAATTTTTAACTTTTCTACCTTACTTAATGCTTGAGCTAATGCCAACGTCGCCCGAGCATCCTCTAGCGCATGATGTGGTTTTGAATTCTCAATTTCGTATGCTGACAGTACTGTGGCTAGTCGATAGTTATCCAGAAACGCATTGGTACGTTTCACAATTGGCATTAAATCAATGGTTTGACTTCTTAACACTTCCAAATTATTGCTGATGAATGCTTGCTTTAAGAAGGCCTCATCGAAATGAAAATTATATCCCAAGATTGTACAATCACCTATGAAAGCATTTAACCCACTTAGCGCTTCAACGATTGGGACACCTTTCTTAGCCAGTATCTCGTTCGATAACCCAGTAAGTGTGCTAATTTTTTCTGGGATTGATTCAGTCACACTTATTAAGCGACTAAATTCGGCGACCCGGCCGTCAGCAGTGGCTTTGACTGCTCCAATCGAAATAATAACATCCTTGCTAGGGTCTAATCCCGTCGTTTCCAGGTCTACTGCTACCATTGGTTTATTATTTTTACGAGACGGTTGGGACCGCTTTTGGTGAGCTTTCTGACTCATCACTCGGGCTTTATGAAATTTGGCAGCATCACTATAACCGTGTTCTTCGGCTTGTGGAGCTGCGTTCAAATGCATCATTAATGGAATACCATCATAATCAACCACTTGATGATCCCGACGAGTGGTTTTAAATTGATAGCCAAGTTCGTTATTGGCATTATAGACCATCGTGGCTTCACCCCGGCCAATATTTTTAACAATCCGTAACCACAGCGAATCACGAATTCTGGCACTCACACTTCCGACATAAACCCCCGTTTGAATCTCCTGATACCATTTGGTCAAATCACCACGCAAGGCATTCGGCACTTTTGTCAACGTAATCACGATCATTGAGTCTCACCCACCTTGATTTCATGATACTGAACGCCGAACTCTTGCAAGCCAAGCCGATCATCCCACAAGCTTAAGTTACTGATTTCAGTCTGGTCATCACTGACACCAAGAATTGCTTTTAGATCTGAAACCATCCGGCCCAAAAGTTTACCGTCAACAAAAGCATCGCGCATGGCTAGTCGTGTGTTTCGAGAAATATTGTCATCTTCTGTTAAAGCTGCGACGGTGTTAAACGCGACTGGAATTGAAAATTCAGCTTTATATAAATCAGCAAAGTCATAGACAAAGGATAAATCATGTCCCGTGTGGACAAATCCTAACCCCGCAGAGGCACCCATCGCCATAATGACACTGTAGCTCAGCCCGTATAAAGCCTGATGCGCAGCAGTTAAAGCTTGATTAATTGGTGAGCTAGCTTCAAAATCATCGGGATTATAGTCACGTCGAGTCCATTTGACCCCGGTTCGTTCTGATTGCAACCGATAAACTTGGCGAACCCTGGCCCCTTCCTTGCCCCGCAGTGCTTGCATCGACAAACCACTCACGTCATCATTTGGAAACCGCATCTGATACATTTTTCGTGCTACGGCTAAACGTGAGCGTTGATTGGAAAATAGTTTTGCCTGGGCTTCAAGTAATAAAGATGAGTGATTTAAGGCGCGACCGTGTGCGTACTGCCGCACCCCGCGTTCACCTACCCAGACGACCGCCATCCCTGCATCGCCCATCAGTTCCATGGCACGGTGTGTCACATCGACACCAGGTCCAAGCATTAGAACACTGATAATTGCGGCCGGAACAAACACAATTCCTCGAGCATCACTGACTCGAATCGCACTATCTTGACGATCTAATTTAGCATGTTCTAAGTACAAGAAAGTCAACCGGTCTCGAACACGACCTAACTCTGACAATTCTGGCTTTTTTGCTCCTGATTGTTTTTCCATTACTGCACCTCCAAAGCTAGCTGATATTGAACGAAATAGCACACTTTCATTCCATAAATTATTTGTGCGTGGCAAATTAAAAGCAGCTTTTTGCCTGCAAATTTAATGCATATTTAGAATTCACGTTTATTAAGCGCTTACAATTTGTTGTGAACATTGTGATAATTCTGAATTATACTGGCAAAAACTCATCGACTTTCATCCGTACATTTTCGTCAGAACCCTAAACTGCTTGTAAACTCTCTCGACTTTTAAATATATCTCCCCTACATTAACATACTGGCTATTCATCAACAATTCGCTTTATGTTATCCCACTTACTGGTTGAATTATTTCTAATTCTATACTTCTAATATTAGCATTCAATGTTTGAATAAACATCTATTTTTGGAAGGACTTTGTTGGATTTTTGATAAATTGTGACGACTAGTTTGAGTCAAGCCAGTCTTATATGTCCAGTTTTGAAGTTTCCCCTATAGTTGCTTTCAATGATCAAGTTAATGTAAAATGATACTTAGCCAATTTTGGATTGTTGATTTACCGGGATTTGTTTAGTCTGTTCCCCGCGTATGCGGGGCCGATCCCAATAACAAGCAACAATGGCGATTTGTACTTTCCTGTTCCCCGCGTATGCGGGGCCGATCCTCCCAATTTTTTTTGTTGGTCATAATCAATGACCTGTTCCCCGCGTATGCGGGGCCGATCCTAAGTTTGCAATTATCGATTGCATAAGCGCTAGCTGTTCCCCGCGTATGCGGGGCCGATCCCGTAATCAAATTCTCCGGTAATGCTACCGCCTTCTGTTCCCCGCGTATGCGGGGCCGATCCTCAGGTCGGTTGAGTACGCCAAACCCCACGTATCTGTTCCCCGCGTATGCGGGGCCGATCCCGGCAGCCAGACAACGAGTTATTGCTTCAATTCCTGTTCCCCGCGTATGCGGGGCCGATCCCGATTGAATTAACTTTCGTTTACTTTGCAAAAACTGTTCCCCGCGTATGCGGGGCCGATCCTCACTGATGGGTCCCCGTTTGACTCCCGCTTGACTGTTCCCCGCGTATGCGGGGGTGATCCGTAACTGGTCCAAGTCGAATTAGTGTAATCAGTCTGTTCCCCGCGTATGCGGGGGTGATCCTTTTTCACGGCGCGAACCCTGATTACATTTGTACTGTTCCCCGCGTATGCGGGGGTGATCCTATATCCTTCGTTATCATTGGGCCCTGTCGTAACTGTTCCCCGCGTATGCGGGGGTGATCCTTACAACTACTTCCCATCGTGGGAAAACGTCGGCTGTTCCCCGCGTATGCGGGGGTGATCCCGACGGGTGCCGCTTCGATTTTCCCAAACTTTCCTGTTCCCCGCGTATGCGGGGGTGATCCTCTGACAGACGCGGTACGAGACGCGCTGGGAGCCTGTTCCCCGCGTATGCGGGGGTGATCCTGAGGGGCTGGTTGGTTATGGATTTAGATAAGACTGTTCCCCGCGTATGCGGGGGTGATCCCAGTCAGTAAGAGTGAATTAACCACTACTTTGGCTGTTCCCCTCGTATGCGGGGGTGATCCCAAACACAGCAAGGAATATCAACGAGCGAAAAGCTGTTCCCCGCGTATGCGGGGGTGATCCTCAATTCGTACAGCAAACCTTGAAGGACAATCACTGTTCCCCGCGTATGCGGGGGTGATCCTCAAATACTGTTAGATTCTTTTTCAATTTCAATCTGTTCCCCGCGTATGCGGGGGTGATCCCCACATGCCAGACTTTACCAATGAGGAGCTATACCTGTTCCCCGCGTATGCGGGGGTGATCCTGACTAACATTCATCTTGGTCAATAAATTGCTCTGTTCCCCGCGTATGCGGGGGTGATCCCGTTTTTACCTAATGATAATTCAAAAAGAAATACTGTTCCCCGCGTATGCGGGGGTGATCCTATGGTTCGACATTTACAAAGGAACAGCTCGTCCTGTTCCCCGCGTATGCGGGGGTGATCCTTTGTCTTACCCGCGATTTTAAACGGAATGCCACTGTTCCCCGCGTATGCGGGGGTGATCCCAGCGTCGCGTGAATCACGACCGCCCCCGTTTTCTGTTCCCCGCGTATGCGGGGGTGATCCTCGGTATACTGCCAAAGCTCATACGCGAAGCCACTGTTCCCCGCGTATGCGGGGGTGATCCCAAGCTGACTACTAAGCCGGTTTATCTCTATACCTGTTCCCCGCGTATGCGGGGGTGATCCCTACGATACGATCGGTAAAACAAGCATTCGGAGCTGTTCCCCGTGCATACGGGGGTGATCCTCAAATCCATGAGTTGAACTTGCTCCGCTTCATCTATTCCCTGTGTATACGGGGGTGATCCTGCTGAATGCTCTGCTCTGTTTAGATAAATTTTCTGTTCCCCGTGCATACGAGGGTGATTTCTGAACTCGATGGTTCCTCAACGACTGCCACGTTCTCTGCACATGTAGTATTCCACCCGAGCCGATATCATTGTTCAACACCAAATATTTTGTTCAAAAAAAGACCGCCACCCCACAGGATGACGGTCTTTCAACATTAGAGCAACGCCCTAATTAAGTTTTAAATTAAGCAAGTGCCTCTTTAGCAGTGTCAACTAATGCCTTGAATGCATCTGCATCGTTAACGGCTAAGTCAGCTAACATTTTACGGTTAACGTCAACGTTAGCAACCTTTAAACCGTGCATTAATTGGCTGTAGCTGATGTCGTTGATCCGGGCTGCCGCGTTGATCCGGGCAATCCAAAGACGACGGAAGTCACTCTTACGCCGGCGACGATCGCGGAAAGCGTATTGGTATGACTTCATTACTTGGTCCTTAGCAACCTTAAATTGGATGTGCTTAGCACCACGGTAACCTTTAGCTAATTTTAAAATCCGTTTGCGACGTTTGCGTGTTACAGTTCCACCTTTTACTCGAGCCATGTTATTTCCTCCTAGATTTAACTAAAACGTTGTGAATTATTTTTGTAATAACTTGTGGTATGTTTTGACCATTGGCTTTTCGATAATAGCCGTACCACGTAATTGGCGACGTTGTTTCTTAGTCTTACCATGGAAACGATGACTAGTAAAAGCGTTGGCGCTCTTAATCTTACCCTTAGCAGTTACCTTGAAACGCTTTGCAGCAGCGCGGTTTGTCTTTTGTTTTGGCATAATCAATAATCCTCCTAGAAATTACTTATCTGTTTTTGGTGCTAGCACTAAGAACATGCTCCGGCCGTCCATCTTAGGATAGGCTTCGACCGTCGAAAATTCCTTAGTAGCTTCGATCATTCGGTTTAAGACCTGACGACCAATATCCTTGTGGGTAATGGCACGGCCCTTAAACCGGATGGAGACGCGAACCTTGTCACCTTTTGACAAAAACTTTTCAGCATGTTTCAGCTTCGTGTTAAAGTCATTGGTGTCGATAGCTGGGCTCAAGCGGACTTCCTTGATGCTGACCACTTTTTGCTTCTTACGGGCTTCCCGTTCCTTCTTTTGTTGCTCGAAACGGTACTTCCCATAATCCATAATTCTGGCAACGGGTGGCTTCGCTTTCGGCGCAACCAATACTAGGTCTAAACTAGCGTCTTCAGCAATCTGCATTGCTTCTTGTCGTGACTTGACACCTAATTGTTCACCATCACTGGCGATCAAACGTACTTCGCGAGCACGGATGCCGTCATTAACCATTGAATCCTTAGCTATGGTAATTCACCTCCGAAAAATTTTAGAGAAATTCACAAAAAGAGCGGGCGCATAATACGCCCGCTCAACCCCGTTAATGGGAATCAATTCATCGTTCATCTGCCCGATAACTCTGGTTACCAAGGCGAGAAGCGGGTGCTTCTGCTTTTTTTCTCAACTCCAATATATTAACAAGAACAACCGCCCTTGTCAACCCATCAATCTACATTGATGTTATTGGCCGTTAATTATTTGCTAGCACCGCGGCTGTAACGCTTGATTTCCTGCGTAATTGCCCCGATGAACATGTCAACGGCTTCTGATTCTGTCCGTTCTTCACCGTACTTCCGAACTGAAACGCTACCGTTAGCAACTTCTTGATCACCGACAACTAACAAGTATGGGACCTTCTTCGTTTGTGATTCACGAATCTTGTAACCCATCTTTTCGTTGCGGTCATCGATGCTTACCCGAACGCCTTCAGCGGCTAAACGACGACGAACTGTTTCAGCATAGGCACCATGTGCACCGTTGTTAACTGGAATGATGGTAACTTGCTTAGGTGCTAACCAAGTTGGGAAGGCACCCTTGTACATTTCAGTCAAGTAAGCCACGAAGCGTTCCATCGTTGAAACTAAGCCACGGTGAATCATCACTGGACGGTGTTCTTCACCATCGGCACCGACATACTTCAAGTCGAAGCGTTCTGGTAACAAGAAGTCCAATTGAATCGTGGATAAGGTTTCTTCGCCACCAAGGGCCGTCTTCGTTTGAACGTCCAACTTAGGACCGTAGAATGCGGCTTCCCCTTCAGCTTCGAAGTAATCCAAGCCCATGTCATCCATGGCAGATTTCAACATCTTTTGGCTACGTTCCCACATTGCATCGTCATCGAAGTACTTTTCAGTATTTTCAGGGTCACGATAGCTTAAACGGAACCGGTAGTCAGAAATATCGAAGTCTTCATATACTTCAACCATCAAGCTCAAGATCTTCTTGAATTCTTCCTCGATTTGGTCCAACGCAACGAATGTGTGGCCATCGTTCAAGGTCATTTCACGAACCCGTGATAACCCAGTCAAGGCCCCAGATTTTTCGTAACGGTGCATCATCCCAAGTTCAGCGATCCGCAATGGTAATTCACGGTATGAACGAATGTGATGGTTGTAAATCTGAATATGTGATGGGCAGTTCATTGGACGTAATTCCAATTGTTCGCCATCACCCATGTCCATTGGTGGGAACATGTCTTCACGGTAGTGGTCCCAGTGACCAGATTGCTTGTAAACGTCTAAGTTAGCAAGTACTGGTGTGTAAACGTGTTGGTAACCGTTAGCGACTTCCTTGTCGATGATGTAACGTTCGATTTGACGACGAATCGTGGCACCATTTGGCATCCAGTAAGGTAACCCATTGCCGACCTTAGGATCAACGAAGAATAAGTCTAATTCGTTACCAATGACCCGGTGATCGCGTTCACGTGCTTCTTGACGCCGCTTTAAGTCAGCATCCAAGTCTTTTTGCTTCAAGAAGGCTGTCCCGTAAATCCGTTGTAACATTGGATTGCTGGACTTACCTTGCCAGTATGCACCGGCAACGGACAATAACTTGAAGACTTTGACTTTACCAGTTGAAGCTAATTGCGCGCCATCTGATAAATCAACGAAATCGCCTTGCTTGTAAACAACAACTTGGTCATCATTTTCAGCAGCTCGTTCGTTAACTAAGTCTTGTTGGTAAGGATTGTCGCCAACTAAAGCGAGTGCATCCGCCTTCGATAAAACTTCGCGTTCGATTGGTAAGTCTTGCTTGATGATGGCAGCCATCTTATCACTGATTGCTTCCAAATCATCTTCACTGACTTGCTTACCGTCTTCGTCTGGGTTGTCGGTATCAAAGAAGAAACCGTTGGCATTCCCTTCACCACTCCCAAAATGAATGTTTGGGAAAAGTTGCTTGACCGCATTAGCCAATACTTGGGCAGCCGTTTGCCGTAAGACATTCAGGCCGTCTTCGCTATCAGCAGCGATAATTTCGATACTACCATCGGTTGTCAGTGGTTGGCGGTAGTCCACGATCTGATCGTTGAACTTACCAGCAACCGACCGTTTAGCCAATGAAGGACTAATTGACTTAGCAATTGCTTCCGTCGTAACGCCGGCATCAAATTGCTTTACAGCACCATCTGGGAACTTAACATTAATACTTGCCATATACTTGACACTCTCCTTAAAATTTACCCACTCACCAAAACACCGCGCCGGGACGACAAAAAAGTCCCTAATGCCAGACTGAACTAGCATTAGGGACGTCATTGACGTGGTTCCACCCGATTTTTCAGTATCACAAAGGACACTGACTCATTAGCGCTAATAACGGAAGCGTTCCGGCTCAATTGAGCATGTTCACAAAAGTGGTATCTTCATAAATCCGGTCCAAGACTTCCAGAACAAGGTCTTGGTCTCTGTGAGCCATGATAAACGAAGCGTGTCTTTTGCATCTGTTTTCATTAAACCACTTTTAACTTAAAAGTCAACTCTTGATTTTAACCATCTGGATTTAAACGCCGATTGCGACCGACCATTTCGATCTCACTAGCGAGATAGCGCACCCGTTGCATGATTCGTTGGGCTTTAACTGGTTCCTCATCACCCTTTTGCGAAATCGTTAAGTAACCGTCCTGCAATTCTTGCATCGAAAAATTCGATGAGAAGCACGTCGGTAGCTCTTCCTGCATCCGATACTCTAAGATCACCCCAAGGACGTCATCGCGAATCCAAGTGGACGACGCGTCAGCACCAATATCATCGATCATCAAAATCGGTGCCCGTTTGATCGCATCGACCTTGTCGGCAGACGTATTATTGCTGATGGACCGTTTCATTTCGACCGCAAAGCTTGGAAAATGAATCAATGTCGTATTGAAGCCGCGGGCAGCCAGTTCATTCGCCATCCCACCGAGCAAGTAAGTCTTGCCGACCCCAAATGACCCGTATAGGTAGAGTCCGCGATGGAAACGTTTCGGCGCTTGGGCATAAGCATCGATAAAATCAAGCGCCGCCACCAGTGCCGTTGCGCGGTCACCGTCCTGATCATACGAATTCAAATCGGCCGTTTGAATGCTTTTCGGCATGCTGATCGACCGGACCCGTTGCTGTAAGGCCCGCGCTGCCTGCTGCTCTTGCAGTTGCGGTGTGGGCTGATAAGCAATGTCAATCAAATGATTGCTCATAATCAGTGTCGGTTGATAGCCCGGTGCCTGCGTCGGTTCATGTCGAGCGAGCTTGCGTTTTTCTTCACAGAATTCATACAACTTAGCGCCAGAGCGTTCCAAAGCATCCGCAGATAATTCATCCTGGTGAGCGGCTAAAAACTGACGAACATCAGGATCATGATAGACAGTCGTCATCAACGCCTCATAGCGATGATTCAGATTCTTACGATTCATTAATGTCCGGAGTGTTTCTGAGATATTCTCCATGTTTTAGTCCTCCTTTTCTGAATTTGTCTCGAGCTTGGCTAAGCGGGCCGCCAATTGCTTACGCTGTTCTGCTGACAGTTGTTTGTTCGGCTTATCTGCCTGTGTCGCCCCAGCTTGTTGTTTCTGTGCCCACTTCGGCATGACTTCTTTGCGCGTTGGCCGTTTATTAGACTGACGCCGCGGTGTCGAGTTTTTTTGCCGTTTACGCTGTTTCAGGTATGCCAAAGCCGCTTCTGGCGTATTAATATTATGCTGTTGCCAATCATTCGCAACCGTCTCAATCAAGTTGCGATTGAGTGCAGACAGCTCCCGATTTTGAAGCAAATAATAAATGACGATATTGATGACCGAATTCGGCAATTCGCCCTTGTTAATTAAGTCATGGACCAGCCGATTTTCACCACTTGTCACAAAACCGTGCTTCTCCTGCTTAACAGCTGCCAAAAACTGATATGGGGCAGTCTGTTTCGCAAAATTAACCAATTGTTGTTCCGACTCTGAGAACTGTGTTGATGAGACCGACTGCGTCCCTGCTTGAGTTGAATTGACCGTCGAAGTCGCTTGCGATTTGCTTTGACCGACAGTTCGTTCCTCTGTGGTCCGACGAACCGGTGTGGTGGGCCGTTCATAGCGCCGTGCAATCAGCAGTTTCAATTGATTTTCGTCAAACTGCCCCGTCGTCAAACTAGCAACTTCACTGATCAACTTGGCCATCTCGATCTCACTGATGCCATAAACGCGACTTTCCGTAACAATCAACTGCCGCGAACTTGCGACTTGCTTGAGGTCAACGTAGTTTTGCTTCAAGATTTGACCTAACAATTGCCAGTCAAAGTCATCATCACTGAGTACTGGCGATTGGTCCTCAGCTGGTTCGTTGGCAGCTAGCCGTGCTCGCACCTGCTGGACAGGCAGTGGCGTGGTCGTGACTTTATGACCATCAACGTGGAACACCTCTAAAATATTAGCCGTAACATCTTTAGCCGCCGTCAGATCCACTGGTTGCGTTGCAAAATCACTAGCGAGCTGTTGGTAGCGTAATTCACCAACGGTATCGAGCAACAAAACGCTCAATAAATCATCCGCAAAAAATTGTAACGCCAGTTGTGGCGCCTGCAAACGATAAATATACAAAGTACCAAGCTCATCTTGTTGGTAATAACTGCGTAGTAGCCCGGTCGCCTCGAGTTTACGGCGGGCTGCCAAGACGGTCGGCAAATCGGCGTTCAAAATTCCTAGTAATTCCGCATGGCTACGACGATTGCTCAGTTCATTTTCACTGCTCTGTAAGCTTCGCAGCGCGGCATACAAACTATATGCCAATGGCCCAATTAACGGTAAATACAGCTCAGCTAAAACCGCTTGCTGGGCGGCGCTCAATGCTGGGGCTTGCGGAACCACCAGTCCTGATTTGGGCGTCAATGGTTCTTCATTTGGCATCTTGTTCACCATTCTTTTGACCTAATCTTTTTTACGTTTTGGTGCGTGGTCGGTCTTAGCTGACGGTTTCGCCAACTTGACCTTGTCACGTTCCATCATATCTTGGAGTTCGTTCAAGAAAACGTGCATATCCTTGAATTGGCGATAAACACTGGCAAAGCGGATATAAGAAATTTCATCAATATCTGCAAGTTGCTCCATCACGTACTCACCGATCACTTGGCTGGAAATTTCATTTTCACCCAGCGACCGGACTTTATTTTCTACATCATCAACGACCCCAGTCATGGTTTCCATGCTGACTGGGCGTTTTTCGGCGGAGCGAATAATCCCACGTAAGACTTTCTCACGGTTGAATTCTTCACGCGCACCATTTTTCTTGATCACTAATAACGGGGTCGCTTCGACCCGTTCAAACGTCGTAAATCGGAAACCACAGTTTTCGCATTCCCGCCGACGCCGGATGACACGACCGTCATCAGTCGGTCGACTGTCAACCACACGGGAGCCATTATGATGACAATGTGGACATTGCATAGCTTTCACACCCCTTGTAACAAGTCACAATTATTTTTATTAAACAGTCATAGTTTCTAGCCATTTTAACACGGCGGCTTCAGTTTTATCAACGGTTGAACCGTTATCAATCACCACGTCCGCCCACGCTGCCTTCTGGGCTAGCGGCAACTGACTCGCAATCCGTGCCTGTGCCGCTTGCTTTGACAGCTGATTACGTGCCATCAAGCGTTTTAGTACGACGGCCGGTGGTGCAGTCACAACAACAACTTGGTCACAGACATTCTGCCAGCCACTCTCATAGAGCAACGGCACGTCTAGAATAATCGCCGTTGGATTCGACCGCCCCGCCGCAACGATGGCTTCAAACATCGCGTATTGAATCGGCAAACTGGTGATGGCCGTCAATTCCTGCAAGGCGGCCGAATCATTAAAAACTAACTGGCCGAGCCACGGCCGATTGAGCGAGCCATCAGCCAATAATGCTTGCGGTCCAAACTTCGCGGCGATTTTCTGCGTCGTCGGTTGCCCAGGCCCTTCGACTGCCCACGCGATTTTGTCAGCGTCCACGATGGGCAGATACTGCGCTAATAGCTTAGAAACCGTTGATTTTCCGGTCGCAATTCCACCGGTCAACCCGATTAATTTCGTCACGGTGGTCACCTACAATCGTTGTTCAAGGGGACAGAAATGTGTCCCACGTTGCGCGACCTTGATTTTCTCAATCATCGTCCCACACCGCTCGCAAGGTTGTCCCTCACGGCCATAGACGTGCAAGTGATTCTGAAATTGACCAGCCTCGCCAAACGCGGTTGAGAATGAATGAACCGTCGTTCCGTGACCTTTGATGGCCAACGCCATTTCAGTGATAATATTGTCACGCAAAGTCGCAATTTCATCGGCTGTCAGCGAATTAGCTGGCCGCATCGGATGGATCTTGCTCATCCATAAGGTTTCATCCGCATAAATATTGCCGATGCCCGCAATCTTGCTCTGATCCAGTAAGAGCGGCTTGATCATCTTCTTAGAATGTTCAAACGTTGCAGTCAGATAAGCTAAAGTCAACTGGTCAGCAACTGGTTCCGGCCCAATCGTGCGTAGCCCAGCCACCGACAACTCCTCACCAGTCGGCACTAACGTCATCCGCCCAAATTTACGGGTATCGTTATACAGCAAGTCGCGGTCGTCCGTTAAATGAAAGACGACGTGGGTATGCTTATCGCGCGCTTCACCACGTGGAACGACGTTGTACTTACCTTCCATGCGCAAGTGCGACACCATCGTTAAGCCGTTACTAAACCGGAATAACAAATATTTGCCACGCCGGTCGATGGTTTGAATCGTCTGGTTGATCAGTCGCTCTTTAAATAAAGCCACGTCGTTATTGATGATTTTGGGCCAATAGACGTCAATATCAGCGATCGTGGCACCCCTAACGAGCCGGTTCAACCCACGGCGAACCGTTTCAACTTCTGGTAATTCAGGCATGGTGGTTCCCCCTATTTTGCATCGTACCAAGTATCACCGTAGTGACTCTCGACCTTCAACGGTACGGCTAACTTCACGGCGGAATCCATCACGCTTGGTACTAATTTTTCTAAAACTGGAATTTCTTCCTTTGGTGCTTCAAAAATCAATTCATCATGAACTTGTAAGAGCATGGTTGCTTTCAAACCAGCTTTTTTCAACTCGGCTTGCATCTTGATCATCGCAATTTTGATAATATCGGCCGCACTACCTTGAATTGGCGTGTTCATGGCCGTCCGTTCGGCAAACGAGCGTTGGTTGAAGCTCTTCGAATTAATGTCTGGCAAATAGCGACGACGATGAGAAATCGTCTCAACGTAGCCTTGTTCCTTTGCCGATTTGACAATGTCATCCATATACTGCTTGACACCAGGATATTCCTTGAAGTAAGCGTCAATAAAGCTGCGCGCTTGCTTACGACTGATACCAATATTTTGTGACAAGCCATAGTCACTGATGCCGTAAACGATACCGAAGTTGACCGCTTTGGCTTGCCGACGAATATTAGGTGTCACGTCTTCAGCGGATTTCAGATTAAAGATCCGCATCGCTGTGGCGGCATGAATGTCGTCGCCTTCCTTAAAGGCCGCTTGCATGTTCTCATCACCGGTAATGTGGGCGAGCACCCGCAATTCGATTTGTGAATAGTCGGATGAGAAAATCTGCCAACCGTCATGACTTGGGACGAACGCTTGGCGAATCTTGCGTCCTTCTTCGAGCCGAACAGGAATATTTTGCAAGTTCGGGTCAACTGAGGACAAGCGGCCGGTTTGCGTCAACGTTTGAAGATAACGCGTGTGCACTTTTTGGTCTGTGGAATGAATGGCATCCAGCAAGCCCACCACGTAGGTTGATTGAATCTTTGAAATTTGACGATACTGCAAGATATTCGCCACGATTGGTGCTTCTGGTGCTAATTTTTCCAGCACATCGACGGCGGTCGAGTAACCGGTCTTGGTCTTTTTGATGACTGGCAACTTCATTTCTTCAAATAAAATGTGTCCCAATTGCTTTGGCGAATTAATATTGAACTCTTCGCCGGCCTCTTGATAGATGGTCTGTTCGATCTCACTCAGGCGTTCCGTAAACTGACTGCCCATCGCTTTCAAACGACTACTATCAACAGTGATACCGGCAATTTCCATCTGAGCGAGCACTGTGGCCATTGGTTTTTCGATGTCATCGTAGAGTTGGGCCTGCTCGTTATCCGCGAGTTCTTTCAACAGGCGCGGTTTCAAATCAGCGATTGCCGCTAATTTTCGTGCCAAATGACTGAAGAACACGTCATCATCCTCAGGAATCGCACGTTTGACACCCTTACCGTAGACCGTCTCGTCGCTTGGCAAGTCGGTGTAGCCGTGCTGTTCTGCCAAACTCCCGAGGTCATTGCTGTTATCGTTGGTGTCCAACAAATATGAAACGAGTAATAAGTCGAAATCAACCGTGCCGAGTTGGATGCCCAAGCGATTCAGCCCAACCATCGTTCGTTTCATATCAAAGACGTCCTTGGTCAGCGTATCGCTAGTCAAAAGCGCACTGACTGCGGGTTGCATCAACAACTCAACATCACGACTAATATACCAATGGCCATCCGCACCAATTGCAAAACCAGCGAAGGCAGAGGTGTGGTAGTTCGGTGTTGGCATTTCAAGGTAAAAGTCGACATGGGTCGTAAATTGTTGTAACTCATCCAAATTATCCTTAGTCAAAACGGTGTATTCAATTGGTGTTGCCGGTTCGTCAGATTGCAGATGTAACTTCTTCAAAAATGACTGAAAATCCATCGTTTGATAGAACGCCGCCAACTGATCCAAATCAGGGCCATTATAGGTCAAATCTGACAACTGAACCTCAATCGGTGCATCCCGCTTGATGGTTGCGAGCACCTTAGCTTGAGCCGCCTGTTCACGGTCTTCAATCAAGTGTTCCTTCATCTTGCTGGCCTTCATCGCATCGATATTTTCATAGATGCCTTCCATCGACCCGTATTGTTTCAATAATTTCAGGGCTGTCTTCTCGCCGACCTTGGTCACACCCGGATAATTATCCGAGGTATCACCCGTCAGCCCCTTCATATCAATGATTTGTGCTGGCGTAATGCCTAATTTTTCCGTAACGTGTTCTGGGGTGTAGCGTTCAACTTCTGAAACCCCTTTAACGGTCACTGCCACCGTCGTCCGTTCCGTCGTCAACTGGGTCAAATCACGATCACCAGTAACGATTGTCGTCGTATAGCCAGCTTGATCAGCCTGACCAGCCAGCGTCCCGATAATATCATCGGCTTCATAGTCCTTTAATTCATAATGTTTGATGCCATAAGCGTCCAACAATTGCTTAATATATGGCATCTGCTCAGAGAACTCACTTGGGGTCTTGGCGCGACCGCCCTTATAGTTATCATACATGGCGGTTCTAAACGTGGTCTTGCCCGCATCAAAAGCCACCAGCATATCAGTAGGGTCCACGGCCTTGATCATGTGGTCAAGCATGGTATTAAAGCCATAAATAGCGTTTGTATGCAAGCCATCCGGATTTACGAACCGTTCCAGTTGGTTATGCAAGGCAAAGAACGCCCGAAACGCCACACTGTTACCATCAATCAGTAATAATTTTTTTGCCATTGGTTTGCTCCCCGTCTCTTAATTTTAAGTTATCGATATCATGCAACGCTCATCAGTGGTATCAGTCATTTTGCATCAATCTGATTTTGCGACCAGTATGTGGTCCACTAACAAGTGGTTTACCCTTATAATTGTACCAAACAATCACCTAAAACGGGAGTTCGGCCCACTGAAAACCCAACAAATCACAGATTTTCTGTTCATTGGCGAGTTGGTCACCATTGACTTTGAACATTGACACGCATTGTGTGTTATGAATCATGATTGAAACGTGCTAATTGGATTGCTATTCGTCAGCGGAGGCGCGCCCTATTCCGACCTCCGGGGCTGGCTGACAACGCTGGAACAGGGCGGACATCGATTTGAACTCACGCAGAAACCCACTGCGCAATTTCAAATACGAGTCTTCTTCTAGCCCTTGAGCATTGTCAGCCAGCCCCTCCGGTCGGGAAGCCACTCGAATGGCGGATGAACGGCCACCTACATTGGTACAATTGACCTCTGAATATTAAGTGGCTGGTCCTTCAGACAAACTTTTAATCGATAGCAAGGATGCTTTATGGCATTTTAGTACTGAGAAGATTACTGAATATGATTCACTCATTTAATGACCACTAGCCTTGAATTTAGTCGATAAAACCACCCTCACTTATAATTCAAAATTTTGCCATAGCAGACGACTAGAAAAAATTATGGCAGGTTAGGTTCAATGAAGTTGGTTGTCAGAGGCCTTAAAACATGGTTAAGAAAGTTTAGCGATTGTTAGAAACCAGTCTGACAGTTCAATATCAAAATTATCGTGTACTAAGGAACCAACGACTAATCCAACAAAAAGTTAAGTCCGCACGTGTCCACCTTTCGAATACCTGGAAGCCGGTGTAGGAAGCATCCACTACAGCAAGTTTACGGCAACTCGCACTGTTTCCGGCGGGTCCCGGCTGGTAGCACTTGAACTTAGAAAACGGCACCTTTCAATCATCTTTAACGTCAAAGAATAACTGCCACAACACGTATTGTCCCATGTTTCAATGATTATTCGTTGCAATTCATGGCCATAAATTGGTCTATATCGAGATACTAATGAAAAGACACCCTAACCAAACTGGCTAGCGTGTCTAGTTTGAAGCTTATTTTGTTCGTAATTAGTCGCGGCTCGAGCCACCGAAGATTTGGACGAAGTATAAGAATAAGTTAACGAAGTCCAAATAAAGTTGTAAGGCCCCAGTAACGGCTAAACCAGTAGATGAAACTTGGTCACCATATTGTAAATACATGTCTCGCATCCGATTAGCATCCCACATGGATAAACCGGCGAAAATCAAGACACCGATGTATGAGAAGATGTAACTAATCATAGCGCTTTGTAAGAACATGTTAACGATAGAAGCCACAAACAAACCAATTAATGCGGCAATCAGATGACTACCAATCCGTGAAATATCACGCTTGGTGGTCGTCCCAATGACGGCCATCGTGGCGAAGACCGCACCGGCGGCAACGAAGGCCCCGGTAATCACCGCACCCGTGTATAAGGATAAGATGATCGACATTTCAACCCCGAAGACCACTGAGAACAGCATCAGCAAGGTAAAACTCATCGCCGGATTACGCGTTGCGTTGGCTTGAATTCCGCCAATCATGACGAACATGCTGACAATGAAAATGACCAGTGCCATGATTGGATGAGCATTAAAGGCAGCGTAAATTTGTGCCTGGAACATGGTCATTGATAAGTAAACGGTCAAGGCTGAAACCAACACGGCAACCGTCATGAACCCATACATTTTTGTTAAGAAACTACGGAGACCAACTTGCGTATTAATGGTCCGTGGTTGTGGGTCATTTTGAAAATTGTTCATAGAATCCCTCTTTCACCTAAAATTGACTACTCGTTACGTTTCCCGAGTTAAGATTAAAATTGAGTTAGTGAATCGTTACTAACGCATGCTGCGCTAGCAACTTCCTCACACTAGTTTGTCAATCATTTGCCTATGACTAGCCATCTCAATCAGTCACCTCAACTTTCTTATCCTAAGTTTATCAAATTAGTCAAAGAAGGTAAAATAGTTTGTGCTTAGGAATTTGCTAAGAATTTCTAATGACTGATTGTGTTCTACTCAATCATTGCCTTTGATAAATTATCGATACATTGGAATTTTTCAGATTGAAAGTAACTATCAACCCAATTTTGTAAGTTCCCATGTGAGCATTATGCTGGTACACGAAAGTATCAAGATGATATAAAAGTTGAAATTTGGCTTGTAATTGATGACGCTTCTGTTACACTTTTAACAACCTAGCAAGGTTTACGACTTCTTTTTGGTTTTGTCGACTAAAGTCTAATCCTGTTAGGCATTTTGTTAAATGTGATTTCCACGTATGCTGGAAGCGGCAATTCTTGTGCGAAGGTAAACAGTTAATTATGTTAGCCAGCATCAAATCATACAACATCTAGTAAAAGCAACCTGAATCAGCAAGTGGATTGCAATGTAGAAGTTTGAATAGTCACACTAAATCATGTTACGAGAGCAAAGCTCGCGCACCTTAAACAAGCAACAAATCAGCTTCTCAATTTAATTATGACAGTTCAACAAACGCTCATAATGTATGACAAATTATAGCAGTTACGCCTATCCGTGAACTCTGCAGCTGTTGCTGATTTTCAATGAATCACCGAGAAATATTACCTGCCCGCTTGAGGTATGTCTAGTAAGTGTATTTTACTGAGAAAAAAGCGTAAGTGTTGGTCTATTAGCATTTCGACGATATTGTCTTTTATTGAGAAAAGAACTAAAGAGGAGTATATAACTTATGGAATTAAATGCCTTACTAGAGTTTATTAAAAAGTATGATGAATCTGAAACTTTGGATTATAAAGAAAATTTAAAAGAAGCATCTGCCATTGGCGAATACATATCATCTTTAGGCAACTCTGCGTTACTCGCAGGTTTTCCTGCTGCCCATATGATTTGGGGAATTAAAGATATGACAAAGAAGATTGTCGGAACTACCTTTGAGCCATACAAAACAAAAACCAGTGGTAAAAATCAAATGCCTCTTACAACACATTTATCGACCTTCACAGATCCACACGTAAACCTTGAATTTGAAGAATTTACACTACAAGATAATAAGAAATTGGTTTTATTAACTATAGATGTGACGCATATCAATAGACCCATTAAGTACCATGGCAAAGAGTATATCCGGGTTGGCACTTCAAATAAAGACCTGGCGGAGTTTCCAGAAAAAGAACGTCGGCTTTGGCAGTCCTTTGAGTCTTCAAAGTTTGAGTTAGAATTTGCTAAAACAGATTTGAATTTTGATGAAGTAAATGTACTCTTGAACATCGATTACTATATCAAGGCTAGAAAACTAACCAGCCTTTCTTCAACTGAAGAACTCATCCAAAACTTATTAGAAGACAATGTAATTCAAAAAACTGGACACCAGTTTAACATTACAAATACGCGTTGTGCTAGTTAATTCCTAACTTGCTCAATGTATGAACAAGTAAACATTGTTCTAATCGTAACTGTAAGCCATCATTTGATCTTACGTGCATTCGTTCAATATCAAATAACTCATTCAATTGTGAAAACGTCGTCTCAATCCTGCGCCGTTGTCGATTTAGTAATTGTTGGTTGACAGCTGGTTGTTTCATATTTCGACGAACGGGTGTCCACAAATTAATCTCCTTTTTGGCAAGTTCTTCTTTGAGCTTGCGACTCAGATGCCTAAATCCGCTAATACTTGATGACTGGGCCATAACGATAATAATGTTTTTACTGCCTTGATGTCATGACAAGAAGCTGATGTCAAAGCGTAAGTCAAAACAATACCATTATCAGCGACTTCAAAGTTACCTTTGAACCCATAATAATAGATACCTTTGGTCGCATTATAGCCAATGTTAGCGCTCCCCTGGAATACCTTAGCCCGATGATTTCTAATACCTTGGCATAATGGTATGGGTAAGCTATCAATAATTGTGTAAGTCAATTCTGGACATAAATCATTTAATACGCCAAAACGAATCCAGCGAAGCTCATTGGACGCATAGCGACACTTGCGATTAAAACGCGAACGCTCCGGTAATTCCCCTGGTTTAAAGATATCTCGTTTTAGAAATCGGTAAAATCTAGTTTGAACGGTCATCTTTAAATCGACTTGCCACAAAAGTAATGATAACAATAAGACGTCTGAAGGCTTGCCTTGATTGACATTACGGCGATTTTGAATTTGCTTAGGGACATATTTTTCATACAATGGGGTTAAGATTTTGAACCATTCCATGATACTTGATTGCGAACTAACGACAAATTGGTTATGATAAAGCTGGTCTAACATAGGCAACACTCCTTTGCTTGCGATGCTTGAAGTGTAGCCTGGTTAGGCTATTTTTTTGTCGTTGAAGTCTTGGTTAATTAACTAGCACAATGCGTATTACAAATCTAGGTGCATATACCCTAGCAAAAAACATTAAATATTTCCCCAAATTGGAACGTCGTACTATACGAATCACTAAATACCGTGGCAACCGAACATTAGATAATGCAGAGTTTGACAAAATGGGGCAATTTGGAATTGCTGTTAGCTTTGACAATGTTATCAAGACTACAATGTCACTACTTAAATATACTGAAGACTATTCTGAAGGTACAAGAAAAGACATTCCTGCATTCCCTCAGATAGCAATCCGAGAACTAATAGCAAATGCACTCGTTCACCAAGACTTCTCTGTCCTAGGAAGTAGGCCTCTTGTCGAGATATTTGATTCAAAAATTGAAATCTCAAACCCAGGAATTCCTCTTATTAATCCGTATCGTTTTTTAGATTATAAGCCTAAGTCTCGTAATGATGAACTTGCAGATTTATTAGGAAAATTGAACATTGTAGAATCGCGCGGGACAGGAATTGATAAGGTGGTCAATTCTCTTGAAGAACAAGATCTTCCTGCAATGGACATTACCGTTCAGGGAAGTGACTCAACAGTTGTAATCCTGCATGAGCAACAAAAATTTACTGACATGTCAATTACCGAAAAAAATCATTCAATCTATTGGCATGCTTGTCTCAAGTATGTAGCAGATGAACAGATGAGCAACGCAACAGTAAGAACAAGATTTCATTTGGCTACACGTCACAGCGCTGCCGTATCAAAGGCAATTGGAAACGCGATTGAGGCGGGACTGATAAAGCCATATGATAGAAACGCAGGAAGAAAAAACATGAAGTACATCCCATTTTGGGGAAGCGACATTCTGAATTCATAAGTCAGTGTTGTCTATATTTACAATTTCAAAAAACATACAAGTTCACATCCTATCCTGGTCAAGACTCTAGATGTGCCAACATGGATACCTGGCATTCAAGCGCCAAACGTGCGTTAATACCCTCTTTAACTAAGTTACAGTTATAATGACTTTCTCCAATAACTGTTGCATATGCTCATCATATGCAGTCACGTCATTCAAACATTCGACTGCTCGAAGTGATTTAGTTCAAAATAATCGCTTAATTGAGCTAGTTCTAACTAAAGTGTCATGAAAGAATGCTTTGATGGGGCTATGACGCCATACCCATGCCATTTGCCTGCTAGCCTGTATAATGGAACTTAGTTGCAGTTCCCCATTGCTTAGACTACTCGAGTCCGAGCGTCACACTGAAAATTTATGCTCATGAAATTCAGAGCAGTAGCCGAGACCTCACAGAGAAAATGGCAAGATTAGCTAATATCTCAGTGCGAGACTTTTTGTGGAAGATTATGTACGGGCACAGTGCAATCCCTGATATAAAGAGATTAGACTGTGCCCGTGTTGCTAAGGATTTCTAATGATTACTTATCGGGTATACCTATGACTTACCCGGAAATAGGACCGATGTCGTCTGATAAGCAATTGATCAGGACCTAATATGTTCTGACGTGCCAACCCACAACGCGCTCCTCAAAGGGAAATCTATTCAATGACCACACATCTACTTAGACACCCTGATATAACGATACGAAAAGTTTGATTCGATACGGTTGAACAACAGCCTTTCACCAAAAAGAGTCGCCACAGAACTGCCAATTACAATGCAAGTTCCGCCACGACTCAATTTCAAATGCTACGATTCAAATTTCACTCAACATACTTCCAAATTTCATCATCAAAGTGCCCGAGCCCATTTGCTTCCAACGTCTTGAAGTACGCCAACAGTTCAATCGCCCCCGCTTTGCTAGCATGTGCGATTGCATTCATCCCAGTTCCAGTCGGGACGACGTTACTCATCTCGGTGATGTCATGTCCGTTTTCAATCTTGACTTGCGCGCAAGTGACCGTCCAATGATTTAAAACGTTGGGTGCAAACACCAAAAAGACATTATAATCATCCGACAAATATCCTGGCAGCGCCCAGGCCGTCTCGTCGATGGGCTCTGGATATAAATTGCCCTGTAGCGCAAATTCTTGAATATTATTCGCGGTTGGGACCACGTCTAACATAAAAATAACCTTTTCAAAGGCTTCGGTTCCTAACTGTGCATCAACGGCCATCTTGCACCGCCCCCTTCATTAAAAATTTTCCCGATAAAATTGGTATTTCTGCTTAATTTCTTTTAGCGGTGCATCCATCACGTGTTCGTAACCCTGCGCATCGAGTTTGAAATTACGATTAACGATTGCTGCCAGTCGGATTCGCAAGCCCGGATTTTTGGCCAATAGCGGGCGCAAGTCACTCGACATGATTTCAAAACGTGGCAACTGGTCTGGTACTAGGATTTTAATGAATTCTTGGTACGTATCTGCCAGCACTTCTGAATAGATGTGGTCGGCATATTTCAACTCAACGGCTTCCAACTTATCGTAATACTCGGCGTCGGTCAGGCCCTTTTCATTTTTGATCAAATGCTGCTCGTCATATTCATGAACCAAGTATGCATCCCAGTCCCGATAGGCGTAAGTCGTCATCCGCACGACCAAATGCCGCCCGGGTGCCGTCACGTTTTCTGGAACTAACTCACCACTCGCGTCACGCAAATAGGGCTTGACCAACAGCTGAGTCACAAAATGATAATAGGTTCCTGGAATTAGCTCCCGGTCGCGGTCAGCGTCGTACAGTTCACCCGTGCCTTCCAGGTCTGGTAAACCAATCAAGCTTAGCCGGGTCTGGTTGACCGCGTAAATAATGTCCTCAAGTTCTTCGGTGATTTCGTCAGTCCGACTGATGACTTGTAGCACGTGGGTGAACAACCGAACGAGCTGATTGCGCTCCCCTTTTTGATTCTCATAAACGCCCACTTGACGCTCGTACTTGCGGGTTTCGCGTTCTAATTGTTCTTCCAGTGAGGTGGTCATCCGCTCGACTTTGACGGGCAACACGGGTTGGTCAAACGCCTCGCGCGCAACGGTTCGGACGGCAGCGCGCAATGTCGGTCGCATTTCGATAAAATCAGGAAATTCAAAGACATTTTGGAAGTCGTAGTGCCCACTCGCGTCCATCCGCGCAGCATTCAATGTAAAATTAAACTTGGCCATGACGGCACTCCTTTCCAATAATTTAATTAATTTCAGCATAGCACCCCCACCACCATAATCCTATTAGGGAAACACCCCAAAGCGCGTCCGCTCACAATTTGGTCACGCTCACATTAATTCAGTCTTTCAGCAATTCTGAACTCGTCTCAGTCACAACAACCTGACACAATCTGCGAGAGGTTTGACGTCATCGGTTCTAATTTAAACGTATCGCCAAAACTCCAGAACAATCCATTGCTGGGCCTAACCACCGTCAATTCTCATAAACCAAATCATTTTGAGTTCAGCCCCAAATCGCCACTAAACCGGCACCGCCGGCAACCAAAAACTGGCCCCCAGACTTCAAGAATTCAGCATTCTCAAAGTCCGAAGACCAGCTTAGTTAATTTGAATTTAAGCAGTAGCTGCTAGACCCGTGGGCGCCGACGATACACGATGTAACGACGGTAGAAGTATTGATATGGAATCGCAATCGCGTGAATCAACCGGGTATACGGGAAGAAACCGAAAATTGCAAAGCCACACACCACGTGAACCTTGTAAATCCACGGTACATTGGCCATCAACCACCATTTTGGCTGGAGATAGAACAAGGACCGGGCCCAGACTGATAAGGTCGTCCGGTAGTCAAAAGTTGGGTGCAGTGGTCCTGACAGCGTCGACGCTAACCCTAAGATGATCGTAATCAACAGGGCTACGTTGACCATCAAGTCGCTCCACGAACTGGTCATGAAGACCCGCACATTGGTGAAACGCCGGTAAGTCAAGATAATCATCCCGGCCAGCGCTAACACCCCGGCACCAGTCCCCATCATCAGGGAGCCAAACATATGATACATTTCATCCGAAATCCCTAAGAAATCCGTAAAAGCTTTCGGAATCAAAATTCCTAAGATGTGCCCAAAGAACGCCAGGATAATCCCAACGTGAAAGGTGATTGCACCAATCATCAGCTTTTTCTTTTCTAGCATTTCACTGGAAACTGCGGTGACGCTAGCCGGATAAAATTTGAGTCGGATAAAGGTTCCGAAAAAGAACGATAACAACATGGCATACGGGTAAATGACCCATACGACCACGGAGAAGAAATCTTTCATGACGCCACGACCCCCGTTTCGACACAGGTTCGTAAGGTGGCCCGAACGACCTGTAAAAGTTGGAAATACGGATCATCCAAGTCCGCGGCGGCATTTTGCAACAAGGTATAAGTACCGTCTTCAATCACTTGAAAGGCGAGTTTAATATCTTGTTGCCGGGCATCCCCTTCGAAATGGCCGTATGCCAGAAATTCTAACAGCAGGGGCAAAAAATCTGCCAGTTCGCTGTTGACCGTCGTCAAGCCAAACATTTCATACATCATCTTGAGTTTGGCCAGAATCGTGCCGCGTTCACGCGAATCCGTCATCTTGTAGTAGCTCATATACAAGGTGTAACGCTTATTCATTTCAAACAACCCCGCATAGTGGGACTGCTGTTCGAGTGGTGTTTGGGCGGCAATTGCATCAAAAGCAGCTAACAGCTTTGCTTTTTGTGCATTGACCGGATAGCTCATGAGTGCCGCGCGATTACTAGTCGTGAACGTCTCCTCATCCGGATAATCAACCAGTTGCGACAGCGTCACCAAGGCCGGTCGGATGGTTGTCAGTTGTTTAAAATTAATCACGCCAAATCCCCCCGTAGAAACTTTCTGCGTAAATCTGGTTGGTTGATTCACCAGCTTCGGCCTTCTTGAACATACTGCCGTGTTGTGGTGCTAAGGCACAGCCGGCACATTCATCGTAACCTAAGCCACCCTGTTCACTCTGCGCATCTTCGACCTGTTCCTTGTGATTTTGTGGAATCACGAACCGGTCTTCATACTTGGCAATCGCCAGTAAACGATACAGTGACGTGGCCGTGCCCGTGGTCAAACCGACACGTTGTAACTTGGCAACGTCAAAGTCCTTGCCACTGGTCTTGGCCCGCATGTACAACCGCATCATCGCTAACTTATATAGCGCGTGCTTAATTGCCGGCACGTTACCACCAGTTAGTAAACTAGCCAAATAATCCACTGGAATCCGCATTTCGTCGATTCCTGGGAAAATCATTTCAGGGTCTTTGATCGAATCGCGACCTTCAAAGTAATTCATCACTGGTGACAGCGGTGGGATGTACCAAACCATCGGCATCGTCCGGTATTCGGGATGCAATGGAAAGGCAATTTTTTCTTCGACCGCCATCCGGTAAATCGGTGAATTTTGTGCAGCTTCCAGCATTTCTTCTGAAATTCCGTCAGCCAACGCTTGTTCGATCACTTCTGGATCATTGGGATCCAAGAACAAGTCTAATTGGGCTTGATAAAGTTGATCTTCTTCAGGTGTTTCAGCAGCTTCTTCTACCCGGTCAGCGTCATAGAGCATGGCGCCAATGTAACGAATCCGGCCAACACAAGTTTCGGCACAGACAGTTGGTTCACCTTCTTCGATCCGTGGGTAACAGAACGTGCATTTTTCAGCCTTGTGGGTCTTCCAGTTGAAGTAGACCTTCTTGTAAGGGCAGCCAGTCATGCAGAAACGCCAGCCGCGGCACCGTTCTTGGTCCACCAGCACGATACCATCTTCATCGCGTTTATACATCGCACCGGAAGGACAAGATGCCACACAGGGTGCGTTCAAGCAGTGTTCGCAGAGTCGTGGCAAGTACATCATGAAGGCCTGTTCAAAGTTGGCCTTGATGTCGGTCTCGATTTTTTCCATGTTGGGATCAGCTTTGAAGTATTCTGGTGAGCCCGCCAAGTCATCATCCCAGTTAGGTCCCGTCTTCAAGTCCATCTTCAGTCCGGTAATTTGGGAACGGGCCCGTGCAACCGGCTGATGCGACTTTTCTGGACCGAATAAGGTTTGATAATCATAAGTCCATGGTTCGTAATAGTCATCTAATTCTGGCATGTCGGGTTGATAGAAAATCTTTCCGAGCGCGATCTTATTGACCTTATTTCCTGCCCGGAGTTGAAGTTTCCCCTTGCTGTTGAGTTCCCAACCACCTTTATAGTGGTCTTCGTCCTCCCAACGTTTCGGGTAGCCGACCCCTGGTTTGGTTTCGACGTTATTAAACCACATGTATTCCGCCCCAGGCCGATTGGTCCAAGTATTTTTGCATGTGACCGAACACGTATGGCAACCAATACACTTATCGAGGTTTAAGACCATCCCAATTTGTGCTTTAATCTTCATTCCAGTTCACCTTCTTTAGCTTCCGTACGTTCACGTACAGGTCCCGTTGGTTACCGATTGGCCCGTAGTAGTTGAACCCGTAGCTCAATTGACCATAACCCCCGACCATCTGAGTCGGTTTGACGTGAATTTGGGTTGGCGCGTTGTGTGACCCACCCCGATTACCGGTAATGGTCGACAACGGTTCTTGAATTTCCATATCTTGTGCATGATACATATACATCGTCCCAGCAGGCATCCGATGCGAAACAACGGCCCGGGCCGTGACGACCCCGTTACGGTTGTAAATTTCCAGCCAGTCGTTATCCTTGATCCCGGCTTTATCGGCATCGACTGGACTTAACCAGACGTTGGGACCGCCCCGGAACAACGTTAACATTTCGAGATTATCGTAGTACATCGTGTGAATGTTCCACTTACCATGCGGCGTCATGTACCGCAATGTCAGCTCATGGTCAGCTGGGGCAACATCCGTATCCCCGGGTGCCATGACTTGTGGTGGTAAGGTCGGCTTATAGTTGGCCAAACTTTCACCATATTCTTGGAAGATTTCATGGTCTAGGTAAAATTGTTGTCGCCCGGTCAAAGTCCGGAATGGCACTAACCGTTCGACGTTGACCGTAAATGGTGAGTAGCGATCACCGTCATGCTTAGCCGACGTAAAGATTGGCGTTGGAATGGCTTCTGCCGGTTGCACCGTAATACTCTTAAACGTCATCTGCTCTTCGGTCCGTCCGGCACTGATATCACTCAATGGCCGACCAGTAACAGTTTCAGCATTGGCCCAGGCCTTCTTGGCAACGTGACCATTCGACGTACTCGACAGGTGCAAGATGGCATCGACGACCCGTTTGTCTTGGTCAAGCTTTGGACAACCTTCGTTAACACCACGGTCATACTCGCCCAAAATATCCTTGAGTTCATCATATTCTGGTGACACATCATAACTGAAGCCCAGTCCACCGACTTTGCCGCGGGCATTTGGTCCTAACGCAATGTACTTGTCATAAACTTGGGTGTAGTCCCGTTTGATCAGTGACAAGGCTGGCATCGTTTGACCAGGGATCGCGTCAATTTCACCCTTCTTCCAATCACGAATCTCACCTAATGGTTGGCTGATTTCGCCCTTGGAATCGTGGCCGAGTGGTTGAGTCTTCAAGTCGTACTGTGGCGTTGGGTAGTACTTCTTCGCCATATCAGAGAACGTCTTGGCTAACGTCTTGAACTGTTGCCAGTCACTCTTGGATTCCCACATTGGGTTGATGGCTGCGTTGAACGGGTGAATGAACGGATGCATATCCGTCGAGGACAAGTCAGCTTTTTCGTACCAAGTTGCCGCTGGTAGAATCACGTCGGAATACATCGGCGTTGCAACCATCCGGAAGTCCATGTCGACGACTAAATCGAGCTTACCGGTGATGGTGTCATCGTTCCACACCATTTCTTCAGGTTGACAACGACTGTTGGATTTCGCCAATAAGCCATTTTCAGCCCCTAACAAGTGTTTCATAAAGTATTCTTGCCCCTTACCAGAAGAGGTAAAGAGGTTCGAACGCCAGATAAACAGGCCCTTTGGTTGATTTTGATTAGCGTCTGGATCTTCCGCTGCAAAGTGCAGCTGACCTGATTTCAATTCTTCAACCACGTGCTTGGAAATCTCATTGATATCGGTCGAGTCATACTGCTTGGCAAACGCCAGCGAACTGCGATCAAACTGTGGATATGAGGGTAGCCATCCGAGCCGAATCGCGAGCTGGTTGTAGTCCGCTGCATGTTCATAGGCGTGCGCAGATCCAGTAACCGGTGACTTCTGTGCGGCATTGTCGAGTTCATCATATTTCCATTGGTCAGAAGCAAAGTAGAAGAACGAGGTCCCGTTTTGTTGCCGGGCACCGCCTGCTTGCCAGTCATTGGCAAAGGCAATCGTACTCCAGCCTTCTTGTGGCCGTAATTTTTCTTGACCAACATAGTGCGCCCAGCCTCCACCAGAGACGCCTTCACAACCACACAACATCAAGTTATTGATGATCGAACGATACGTCATATCGGAGTTGAACCAGTGGTTGATCCCAGCACCCATGATGACCATCGTCTTACCGCCAGTGTCTAAGGCGTTTTGAGCAAACTCGCGCGCGATTTGAACAACTAATGAGGCTTTGACTCCGGTGACCGTTTCTTGCCAAGCTGGCGTGTAGCGACTGTTGACATCGTCATAGCCACTAGCGGCCAATTCATCGTGCGTGCCTTGGTCGATCCCATATTGAGCTAACATTAATTCGTAAACGGTCGTGACTAGCTGTTGTTGCCCATCCGCGAAAGTGACCGTTTGGACGGGTACGTGGCGTTTTAAGACGCCATTGCCATCAGCATCGAAAGTTGGAAAATCAATGACGACTTGTTGTTCGGCGTTGATCGTGAGTTGTGGGTCAATGTCGTTGCCGTCTGCATCCTTCAACGTCAAATTCCACTGTTGACCAGCTTCCCAACGTTGCCCAATCGTCCCATTTGGCACGACGACTTGCTGTTGGTTCTGGTCAAACACGACGGGCTTCCATTCCGCATTCACCGCTGACTGCTTGCCTTGTAAGTCAGAGATTCGAACGAACCGGCCTGAGGTGTAATCGCTATCATTGGCCGCACTCGGTTTCAGCATGACCATGAATGGCAAGTCCGTATATTGTTTAGCATAATTCAAAAATTCAGGCGTTTGGCGATTCTGGTAGAACTCTTGCAAAATCACGTGCGTCATGCCTTGTGCTAAAGCAGCGTCAGAACCCGGATTAGGTGCCAGCCAGTTATCCGCAAACTTAACGTTTTCCGCATAATCTGGACTGACCGCCACGATTTTAGCGCCGTGATAACGGGCTTCCGTCATGAAATGGGCATCTGGTGTCCGCGTCAATGGGACGTTCGAGCCCCACATCATAATGTATTGACTGTTGTACCAATCCGCTGATTCAGGCACATCGGTTTGTTCACCCCAGATTTGTGGGGAAGCCGGTGGCAAGTCCGCGTACCAGTCATAGAAGCTGAGCATCTCACCACCGAGTAGTGACATGAAACGAGCGCCAGAGGCATAACTGATCATCGACATCGCTGGAATTGGTGTAAACCCAGCCAACCGATCCGGACCATACGTTTTAATGGTGTAAAGTAACATGGCCGAAATTAATTCGAGTGCTTCTGGGCGATGAACCCGCACCATGCCGCCATGACCACGTGCTGACTTATACAGCTTAGTCTTTTCTGGGTCTTCGACAATGCTGGCCCAGGCGTCTAACGGATTAGTGTGCGTTTTTTTAGCATCCGTCCATAATTGCCATAATTTGCCCCGAATATAAGGATACTTGATCCGAACCGGACTATATTCATACCAAGAAAAACTAGCCCCCCGCGGACAGCCCCGTGGTTCGTATCCAGGCATGTTCACCCCACATTCCGGATAATCCGTTGCCTGATGTTCCCAAGTAATGATGCCTTGCTTAACATACACATTCCAGCTACATGAACCGGTACAGTTGACGCCGTGAGTCGTGCGGACCACTTTATCATGCGACCAACGTTCCCGGTAGAGTCGTTCCCAGCGCCGGCTATTTTCTTCCAGCTGTGTGAACGTGCCGTTGAACTTCTCGACGTTTTTAAAGAACCGAGATTTCTTCACCGATAAGACCTCCTTTATCACGTGTAAACGGCTTGAATTAAAAGTAAGCCATTTCCCTAATATCTATGGTAGCAGGCGTTTTGTTATACTTCGACTAGGGAAACACCTATATTTTTTGGTTTTAGTCATTGAATTTCAAATGAGTCTTATCGGTCAATAACGCCGAACAGATGCTGGTTGACCACCCATGATTTCTGAACGAAATTAGTCGTCTGATTTTAAGATTAACTACCATTAAAATTGGCCGTCTAAATCATGATTCATAAAAAGCAATGCACACAATATGTAGAAAGAAGATGAGCACATGCTAAATCGTTACGACCGCCAAGAACGCGTAGCCGCCATTGGTACCGCTGGGCAGGCGAAGATCAGCGCGGCAACCATCTTAATTGCTGGCGTCGGTGCCTTGGGTAGCTATGCGGCTGAACAGCTCGTCCGTTCTGGCGTCGGTCACTTGATTCTGGTTGACCCAGATACGGTGTCACTGACGAATCTTCAGCGTCAAACGTTATTTACGGAAGCCGATGTGCAGCAGCGCGCCCTCAAAGTTGACGTGGCAAAACGTCATTTATTGGCAATCAATCATCAGGTTGACATCACGGCAATGCCTACATCGCTATCTGGTGACCTTTTAGAGGAAACGACATTCGACCTGGTTCTCGATTGTTTAGATAACTATGGCGCACGGATCTTATTGAATCGGGCCGCGCTCGTGCAAAATTTTGATTATATTTTTGCGAGCTGTGCGGGGACGTTTGGCAGCGTGATGCCGATTCGAGCCCGTCAGCACGCTTGCCTCAATTGTGTCTACCCCAATCTCGCTGAACTTCAGCAAACTGACTGTGATTTGCTAGGTGTCAATACGGCACTCGTCCCAATCATCGCCGGGTTACAAGTTTCACTGGCATTGCATTATTTAGTTGATGCTAGCACCGTCAACTTTGACCAGCTCACTACGGTCGATAATTGGCAGTTGTCACAACAAGCGTTTCGCGTACGTAAGAACCCCGCCTGTCCAACTTGTCAGCGCACCGATTGGGACTTGGACGAGTCCGCGATTCCAAATCAGATACAAGTCCTCTGTGGGACGGAAACCTATCAGGGCCGTTTGACTAGTCGGCCCCAGCTCGCAGCCATCAGTGACTGGCTCGTCGACCGTCAGTTAACGGTCAACGCCCACGCCAGTTTCGTCAGTTTTACCACTGAAGACCGGACCGTCAGTATTTTTAAAAACGGCAAAGTCCTGCTCTATGGGCTACCTGATATCACAGCCGCAACCCAATTATTCAACCGGTTACAAACCCAATTAAACCCATTTCTGGAGGTGAACGTTTCATGACTCGTGCTTGTATATTGACCGTCAGCGATACCCGCGACTTACGAATGGATAAATCTGGTCAATTAATTGCCTCACAACTCGAAAGCCATGGGGTCACTGTCATGGCGCGCCAGGTCGTCATTGATGACATCGTAGACATTCAGCAACAATTCCTGGCCTTTGAACAACTTGGACCCGACCTGATCGTCACGAATGGCGGCACTGGTATCGCGCAGCGCGACGTGACGATTGCCGCGTTGACGCCGTTGTTACCCACCATGATTCCGGGCTTTGGTGAAGCCTTCCGGGAGCTGTCGTTTGAAGAAATTGGCACCCGGGCCCTAGCTTCCAAGGCCGAAGCTGGTTTCAATGTGCGCAACCAACTCTGCTACTGCTTGCCAGGATCCACCAATGCCTGTCGCACGGCCCTGGATCAATTGATCTTACCTGAATTTGAACACTTACTATATGAACGTCATAAATAACGAAACAAGGAGTAATCGCTATGTTAACTAGAAGATATCCGATTTCAATTACTGAAGCCCAAGCTAAAATCAACAACGTTGCACTGCCAACCGTTACCGAAACGATCCCAGTCGCTGAGGCTAATCACCGCGTCTTAGCTGAAACGGTGACCGCACCCTTCGCCTATCCGCATTTCCGGCGGTCCGGTGTCGACGGCTTTGCGATTCGCCACGCTGACGACCACGACTATCCACATGAATTTAAAGTGGTCGGCAACGTCCCAGCCGGTGCTACCTTCCATCAACCACTGGGCCAAGACGAAGCCGTCCGTATCATGACGGGAGCAGACGTCCCAGTTGACGCTGGTGTCGTCGTCATGCTTGAAAAGACCCGCGACCTTGACGACCAACGTATCAACATCGTGGTCCCTGAAAAGCACAGCAACATTACCGAAATCGGCGAAGAGTATCAGGCCGGCGACGTTTTGATTGAAAAAGACACCGAATTGAACCCCGGCGGACTGGCTGGTTTGACGGCACTCGGCGTTCAAAGGGTTTCTGTCTATCGGCAACCACGCGTCGCAGTCATTACGACTGGTAGTGAATTGATGGCGGCCAACGAACCGGTCCAAGAAGGCAAAATCTACAATAGTAATGGCATTTTGATTCCTGAACTCGTACGCGAAAACGGTGGGATCGTCACCAGTGTTGATCAACTCGTCGACGACAACGACTTACTACAAGCTTCGCTACAAAAAGCCATCGCCGAAAATGATATCGTCATCACGGACGGCGGCGTTTCAGTCGGTGACTTTGATTTCATCGGCGATACGGCCCGTCAAGCTGACGAATTGTTATTCAATAAAATCAAACAGCGCCCCGGCAGCGTCACGACCGCTTTTGTGCAAGACAAGACCCTCGTCATGGCACTATCTGGTAATCCGGGCGCCTGCTACACTGGTTTTTACCTGTATGTCGAACCACTGTTACGGCGGTTCGTCCATCAAGCCAGTCGCCTGCAAAAAGTCACTTCACGCTTGGCCGCCCCGTACCATAAGACGAACGGCTTTGACCGCATCTTACGCGCGACTTACACCGTTGAAAATGGCCAATACGCCACTTATCCGAATGGTCCTGACCGTTCAGGCGCACTCAGCAACTTACAAACCACAACTTGCTTGATTAAGATTCCTCACAGTAACCAGCCGATCGCGCTCAATGCCGAGGTGGAAACATGGCTCTTACCTTTCAAATAATTGGTTATAAAAAAAGTGGTAAAACGCTGATTACGACGGCTCTAGTCCGGCAACTCAGTGCGCAACAGCTAAACGTGAGCGTGCTCAAACACGACGCCCATGCCAGCAGTATGGACGTGCCAGGCACTGATACCGCACGTTTCAGTGACGCCGGCGCGCAAGCCGTCCTGCTACAGTCAGCCAACGGGACGTTTTATCATCAAACGACACCGCAAATGCCGCCCGTCACCGCTTTGATTGCCAAGTTACCCGCAACGACCGACGTTATTTTACTGGAAGGATTTAAACAAGCTGACTACCCCAAGTTGGTCTTGCTACGACCAGATGATCACGTGACCGATTTTGCCACGTGCACGAACATTCAAGTGTTCGCCAGTTTAACTGCCCACCCGGAAGCAACACTGATTGGGGCGCCGGCCATCTGTGACTGGTTCCAACAACATTACTTAACAGACATTAATCTCAAGGAAACGAAGGACTGATTGCTATGACTGATTCATTGACACATTTTAACGACCAAAACCGTGCGAAGATGGTTGACGTCACCGATAAGGCCGTCACTCACCGCGTTGCGACTGCCACCGGTCAAATCTCGATGCATCCCGCAACACTTCAGCGGATTCACGATAGTCAAATCAAAAAAGGTGACGTGCTCGCGGTTGCCCAAGTCGCAGGTATCATGGCGGCTAAACAGACCAGCAATCTGATTCCCATGTGCCACCTGATTCCGCTGACGGGCGTCGACATTCATTTTAGCGATAACAACACCGATACCATCACCGTCGACGTGCTCGTCAAGACCAAACACGTCACCGGCGTTGAAATCGAAGCACTGCTCGCCGTTCAAGTGACCTTACTGACCATCTACGACATGTGCAAAGCGATCGACCGTGGCATGCTGATTAGTGACATCCACCTCGTCGAAAAAGATGGCGGCAAGAGCGGCCACTTCGTCTATCACGACACACCGGAATCATAAGAAAGAAGGCCTCGAGATGTTGGGAATCGTTTTAGCGGGCGGTCAATCACAACGCTTTGGTCAAGACAAAGCCCGTTACCAATTGGCTAGTCAACCACTCAACAACGTCGGTTTGGCCGCAGCCAAGTTACAACTGTTGTGTGAACATGTGATTGTGAGCGCGAATGCCAACAATTACAGTGCACTATCCGCCCAATTTGCGAGCGACCAGCACGTGACCGTCACCCGCGATCAAGCGCCGTTTGTGCAGCAAGGTCCGCTCAGCGGTATCTACGCGGCCACTTGTCTTTCACCTGAACTCACCGACTACTTGTTATTAGCCGTCGACTATCCCCTGATGACCACGACGATTTTGACGAGCCTGACGACTGCAGCCAACTGTTACGCGGCGACACCGACACGTGACCACTACCTCGTCAGTCACTTTCAAACGAGTCAAGCCATCGTCCGCGACGACTTACTATTAGGTGATTTGCGCGTCAGCCACTTCATGACCGCAACTTGTCAGGCCGTTCCCATCACCTTTCCGGCTAGCCGCGCACTCATTAATTTAAATAAACTGGAGGCACTTACAGATGTTAACTAAAGCAGATATGTCCGACCGCGATTTTCAAAAATTATTACAGGTGGCCCTGACCGACTTAGGACTTCGCCAGACCATGCTCGAAAATCGCGTCAGCGAAGTCAACGAAGAAATGCGCTCACTTGAAAAAGATGACCAATTGGATAAACTAGATATGCAACTGCGCGCTGTGCGTCAAGACTACGACCACTACCGGCAATTCGTCGATCCTGATTTCAAATTAGATGTTGCGGATCAATATCGGGAATCTTAAGTGTTGTTTTGATATTCGTTTCAAAATCAAAACACACCAGCTGAAAATCGCTGGAAACAGTTCAGGCTTGCGTAAAGTTGCTTTATGCCCGCGTCCTAAGCCGGCTTACAGGCATTTCTGACAACGCTGGAACGCGATGGACACAGATTTAAGCCGAAAGCCACGTCTTAAATACTGGTCTTCCACTAACCAAGCCAAAAACGCTTGCCAAGTGGAATTTCATCGCTGAGCATTGTCAGAAACGCCTTCCAGCCTGGATAATATTCGAAAGGCAGACATATGCGGACCCAACCTTTTGACGAACTAGTCGTCGATTCTTAGTAAATAGTCTTTTTGGTAATAAACCGTTTATGACTATTTTTTAACGAAAGCGATCATACTCGTGTTTAATTACAAGACTCAGCAGCATTACTGTACGTTACGCAGTGTGATAGTTAATTTGTCATGAATGATGATTGATGCATGACAATTGTTTGATTTACTGATTGTTGACAGATGTGCGCCCTCGTCCGACTTACAGACCAAGCCAGCCGATAAGCCAACAGCTACTCAACATGGTACAATTGACCACTGAGTATTTGAAGACTGGACTTTCAGGCAAGCTGCTGGTCAGCATCAACTATGATTGAGCTCAGATACTTGTCCGATTCAAATACTGAGAAAATGGCCTGAAAATCATTCGCTAATTTCATTGGCCATTAGTTTTAAAATCAGTCAGTAGGCTCGCCTTTCATATCGCACTTTTAACCTTAATATCACAAGTGACTCAGGAAAATCCATACAACGTACAACGCGTTGTGCTAGTTATTCATAAGCATTAAGGATGATTAAATGATGCCAGTTGGTGGATTCCTGTTCGTCAGCTGATGCGCGCCTTAGTCCGACTGGAGGGGCCAGCTCGAATGGCAGATGAACGGCCACCTATCTTAGTGCAATTGACCAATGGATATTTAGTTGCAGTAACTTCAAGCAAACTTTGAATTAGCATTACACTGATTTTTCGTATTTAAATGTTGGTAAAATGCCATGAAATTAGTTGATAGTCCTAGCTTTCACTTAGCACAAAGACTTTGTCATCTCAGGCGAGTACAACCTCCAATAATCCTAAAGGTTCGCAGAATTGAAATACAGCTAGATAACCTAACTTGTCAATCTTTCAGCCGAATATCAACATGGGGTGTACCAAATATCAACGACTAGTTCATTTAAAGTTGGGTTCGCAAATATCCGCCTTTCGAATAGGATCCCGGCTGGAAGGTATTCTGGGCAAGGCCAAGTGGTGAAATTTCACTTAGCAAGCGTTCTTTGCTTGGTTAGTGAAAGACCAGTATTTAAGACGTGGGTTATCGGCTTAAATCTGTGTCCACCACGTTCCGGCCATTGCCCAGAATGCCTGGAAGCCGGCCTAGGACGAACCTACCACATGAAGTTTACGCTAACTCGCACTATTTCCAGCGGTTTTCAGCTGGCTGCACTTGAACTTATAAAATAGCATGATTTAATCATGATTCAAGGCAACTCAATTAGCACAATGCCCTCAAGTCGCTACCCATTAACCATAGTAATAAGGTAAAATAAATCAGTTGGCATAAATCTGATAAAATATTCCATTTATGTATAATTGTAAAAAATAAAAATGTGTAAATCGGTTTCAAACCGTTGTAATCATGGTATGATAAAGGAGGAATAAAAAGTGACCTTAGCTGAAAATGCCAATCGACCGAATTATCAACAGGTCGTTGACCAACTCTACCAGACAAGCGATTTTGACTTTGTTGGTATTGCCCTACAAAGTGCGCAACCGCCCCATCAGATTACTTGGCAATACGTTGCCGGAAATCAAAGTGAGCAGTTTCGTAATATCGTGTTACGCAGTGGGATTGGCATTGCCGGACTAGTGGTACGCACTGGCAAACCATTTTGGAAAAATGCGTTACTCGCCACCAGTTACAGTGATGCCCTGTATACCCCGATTGCCGCCAGTGAATCATTGACGGCTGCCGCAGCGATTCCGATTCTAGCGACCCCATTTCGGTTAGTTACCGGGGTGTTGCTAGTCGGCTACCGCAGCACGCAAACTGTTTCTGAAGCAACTGTCAGTCGGCTTTCCCGTTACTTGGCCACTTTTTAATTCGGCGAAGGGAGGCCGACTTTTTGCTAGAATCAAATCATTGGATTCAACAATACTTTGCAGAGGCAACGGATGCGGTGTTGATTTTTAAAGACGAGCAACTCGTTATTAGCAATCAACTCGCTCGTGATTTGCAAGCGGAGTTGGATTTCGACCCCAATTATTTAGTACAAGTCGCGGATAATGCGGTTCAACAAAAATTTAATACGACCGATGATTGTTTCGACTGTGTCATCCGCAATCTGATGCCGGAAATTTCGATTCCAATTACGCTGGCTGTCAACAAGCCCCACCCACTCAATTATTTTCTCATTTATCACGTTATTGATAAAAACGAGCGGGTCTTCTCACTGACACTCAAAAATCGGGGCACCATCAAACGAATGGATCAGCTGGCGCAACAACGGCAGTTAAATGCGTATGTGAACCGGGCCCACGAAGAGGAACGTAAGAAAATTTCAGCGGACCTCCATGACAGTATTGCCCAAGGAATCTATTCCGCAATCATGGGCGTGCGTCGAATCAGTGATGACCAAGCTAATCCCAGCCAAATCCAGGCTTTGACCCAGGTGATCGAGACGCAACTGGAAGATACCCTGGCTGAAGTTAAGGGCATGGCGCTAGACATTCGACCTTCAGTCCTAGACAATTTTGGTTTATTGGCGGCGTTACGGGCCCTTGCCAAGCGGCTCCAAGCCAACTCCGGTGTGACGATTACCGTTACCGGTCAGGAGAAAGCATTACCACTATCGACGGACGTGCAAAACGTGCTCTACCGGTTGGCCCAGGAGTCAATCAACAATGCGCTCAAACACGCCCATGCTAACGAAATCAACTTATTATTAGTGGCTCATCATCACTACGTTACACTCGAAGTGATCGACGACGGCCAAGGCTTTTCAGTGCCTACCCAATCCGGGTTTAATGGCCACTCACTGGGACTATTGAACATGAACGAACGGGTCAAGGCACTCAACGGCACGTTTGGGATTCATTCGCAACCTGGACACGGCACCACCGTTACGGCAAAGTTTCCGATGGCCGATGAACCAGATTGAGTCGACCATCGAACGTTCGTGGGGAACGATTGAATCGTGTTCGCCACGAACGATAGCCGGTGTGCGTTTGATGGCTTGGAGCCAAACGACAAATAAGCAGTTATGTTGCGACTACTCGCTCATAACTGAACAGGCTGAACAAGTCTTGCATTGCCGGTCCGACCAGGTTTCTCAATCGCACGATACCAGCGTCACGCTTTGCCATATTTGCTATTTGCTATTTGCATAGAGGAGTTGTTTTATCATGTATCACGTCTTAATCGCGGACGACCATGCCGTCGTCCGTTCAGGGTTAGCCTACTTAATTAACCAACAACCTAATTTTGAAGTTATCGATGAAGCCGCGGATGGCACCTCGACCTACCTACGCGTTGAACAAGGCGATGTGGATATCCTCGTCATGGATTTAAGCATGCCCCCTGGTGAAAGCGGTCTAATCACGACTCAGCGCATTCACGACCATTTTCCGGACGTGCGGATCTTAATTTTATCGATGCACGAAGAACAGGAGTACATCAATAAAGCGCTACATAATGGTGCCATGTCGTACATCATGAAGAGTTCTTCTGACGATGAATTACTGAAAGCCTTGAAAACGGTTGCGAACGGCGAGGAATATGTCGATGCCAATATCGTGATGACTAAGTCCGATGTGCAACAAATTAATTCAGACGGTGTCGACACGAATCTGACTGGCTATAACGGCCTGTCCAAACGTGAGCGCGAAGTTTTCCCATTAGTTGCGTTAGGCTACTCCAACAAAGAGATTGCCGCCAAACTGTTTATCTCCACTAAAACAGTCGAGGCGCATAAAGCCAATATTATGCATAAACTAGCGCTCAATAACCGTGCGGATTTGATTCGCTACGCTATTCACCATCATTTGATTGACTTCTAATCGGCACAACGAATTGGACCGTCAACTTAATGGTTACATCGCAGAATCTAGCATTAGCTGGGTTCTTTTTTTAGGCCCATTTAGCTGCTGAACGTCTGAGACGCGTGAATTGGTCATGATTAATACTTAAACTAGCGCTTCTTCAAGTACAGTTGATCGAATCTGAAAACAAGTGAATTAGTTAGCTTGCTGTTCGTCTACCAATACGACCCCTATTCCCCCATTCAAGGAACCAGTACTGGGCCGCTCACCACTAATCTACACGGACTCGCACAGTTTTTAGCATTCCTCGGCTGGCTGCATTTAAACCTAACCTTTTCGATAATCCATCCCACCAAAGGCACACCGCGTAATATTAGTCATTTCCCCAATATCTAATACCGGTGCAGTCCGCTAAACTAGGATTAAAAGCACTTGGAAGGAGCACTACCTCATGGCACATAATGTTAGTCAAGATGAAGAACTATTAGGAATCTTACGGGACGTTGCGACTCACCGTTTTCACCAAGGAAGACAAGTCAATCCCAATTCAATGCTCTACCAAACAGTGAGCGTTGCCGTTGACCGCGGTTACCTGAACAACGCGACCTTGGACGCCAACTACAGTCATACCTTAGCCAGTATCGACCTGACCAAGGCGACGTTGACTGAAGCGGGCACCGCAAAATTGCAAGCCCTTACTAATGCCGACGATGACGACAATCAAGATAAAGACGCCACCGCAACAGGCGATAACAACCAACCAGAAGCATAGGAGGCTGTTCATGGATATTCAAGAAAAATTAGCTGCAAAATATGATAACATCGCCATTTATACGGCTGGCTTCTATGCCGATCCTGAAGATGAGTTGGGGACTCGTAGCAAGCTCAGTGAGACGCTCAAATCATTCACGATGAATCAGCACGCAGATACCCCCTTCTCACTACAAATCATGACGACGAATGGCGAAATCAACGTCATGCCACTGGGTCTGCTGAGTTTGGATGAATTAAAAGCCTACGAAACGAAGCGTCGTGAAGAAGCTGGCCTTAGCGCTGATGATGATTCGATTCCATTGGTCGTTCAATTCGCACCCCACACTGAAAAGGGCCAAGTTCAAAAACAAATCGTGGACAGCACACAGGCGTTATTCGCAGATTTTAACACTCAATTCGCTAAAATCTGGACCGTGGTCAAAGCAGACCTGCAAGTCAATCAAAATCTGTTGGTGACGATGGAACGCGATTTGATTGCCGATAGCGTCGATGTGCAAAGTGAATATCAAAACAACTTCAAAATGATGGACGCCGCCACTCGCAAATCCAAATTAGGGTTCGAATTAGCCGATGAAGATTTGGGCCATTTTAGCGCGTACATGGCCGACATGCACGAAATTCAGGCGATTGTTCTTTCAGCGGCCACTTTCGTCAAACATGAACTTTTAGGTGACGATTTATTTGCACAGGTCATGAATGACAAGGTTTCACGCAACACCCTCTTCTGGGTTTTAGATAATACGTTTTATGAGACACTTTACTATTTCATCGAGAAGAATCGCGACACAACCAATGGCGACAAGCTCGTCAAACATCTCCATCATCAGAAAAAGCTACTGATCATTAATATGCGCAACGACGCCTATCAGCGCGCACAAGCGGCCCTGGATGATACGACAACTAGAATCGATATGGACAAGTATTTCAGCGACATTTTCGTTCCAATCGCTGAACAACTGGCTCGCGAAGTGGATCAATTTCAAAATTAATGGGGGCAAACATGCATGTTACTAGATTATGACGTCGCCTTAGAAGACGATTTTCAACAATGGCTGGCTCACTTACCTGCTCCTGTCCGTGATTTGCTGACAGACATTGATACCGATGCGCACCATGAGCGCCAAGCGGTTTACACCCTGTTTGGTGCTGGCAGTCCGACAGCCAAATTGACGCAAGCGGTCGAGTGTTTGGCACTGGCAACTAATCTGAATCGTGCCAGTTTCACGCCCAAACCGACCCTGAATGATTTAGCCATCAGTAAAGCACAAGCCTATGCCAGTCAATATCTCGGCCAGCGGTTTAATCAGTTAGTGGTTGATGCACCCAATCTGAGTGACACCACCAAAAAAGATTTGCTCGCAGCAGCTACCGAGTTACCGCTCGCTAATCTCAACCGGTTACGTCTGAATTTCAACCAGCGTGAACGCATTGCCGACTTCTTAAAAGACACCAAAGATCGCTCGGCCCGCTTAACTGGTTTGAGTGCCCAACTTGCTTCCAGTCTTGCCGATTCCGACACCGCAGTCAGCGGCCTCGCCCGCGCCATTGGGGAAACGATTGGGATCATTGCCAAGATTCACCACGACGTCCAAGATACGCGGCAGATCGCCGACTTTCACGAACGACTCTTACGCGGGGACTACCCATTGCCATTGCTGTTTGGCTTTGAAAATGAAGCGGGCTATTTTTACGATTTCTTCCATCAAGCGCACCAGCCCACTGCCGACCAATTCGTGGCCGCTCAACAAAAGGTCTTATCAACCGGAATTGAGCCCGCCCTCACGATGGCCAATGAATTAGTGGACCAAGCACGGCTAGATTGCCAGCAATTACCCGCCGGCGACACGCGGCAACGCGTTGAACGGGCCTTGGAACGACTGGTAGCGACTCGTGAAGCATAGACCCCGAGGCACATATTGACGGAGCTCGCGAGTAGTCAGAACTAGCGGATATTCATCGTTATCATGCTGGTTCAACCTCATCTCACATCAATAACTAGCCGCATCGAAGTCGTTCAGGTGAATCACTTCGATGCGGCTGTTGTTTGGGCAATTGTTCATGATTCAACCGCTCCTAGTTGTCACCCGATAATCTAAAAGCAGTTCGACCCGCCTTCGTCTTGAATACGGGTCGAACTGCTTTTTAATTTGGATATTAACTGACGCGTTAGTTACTTACGCCCGTTTGCTCGCACGTAAATACCGGCTCCGTAACGCCGCCGTTTTGACTTCCACGACTTGGTTATGGTTGATACGCGCAAACGCGACCGCCTCACTGAGTAGTTGTTGAATCTCATCATCCGGTCGCTGACGTTCGATAGCATTCGCCGCCGCCAAATATTTGAGCCGTGGCAAATAGTACGTCACGTGTTGACTTGAACATAAGTTGACGCCATTATCGATCAACTGATTGCTAGTCGCAAAGTCGGCACGCATGCTGTAATACTCAGCCGTATAAAAAATCATTGTCAGCAATCGCAAGTAGTCTTGGTCAGCCACCGCCGCCATTAACTGTTCGATTGCCTGATGGACTTTTTCAAAATAAAACTGTGCCTTTTCCAATTCCGCCAGCCGACTATACATGACACCTAAGCCAACATAGGCTAACGGCGTGAAGACGGTCTCGTGGGAATGGTCCAGGTCGTCTAAGATTTGATCAAAATCAAAACACACATCACTCGCTGCACCATTGATCAATGATTTGAGTAGCCCACTGAGGTAGTAGAACTGCATTTTTAGCGGTACCGCATCGATTTGGGCAACCTGCACTTGTTTTAATGCCTGTAAGACGGGTTGGTAATTTTCCATCATCAACTGCCGTTCAATCTCATCTAGTTGCGCACGGACTTGAGTCACCGAGTGGTCGCGACTTTCATTTAAATCGTCGACCGTCAGCCCCAGTCGCCCGCAAAGTTGTTCTAGAATTGCTAGTGACGGCACCCGCCCGCGCCGCTCAAACTTACTGAGCGTCGCTTGTGTGCAAATGCCAGTCGATAACTTCACTTGTGAAATTTTCAGGGCCTTACGACGGGCCACAAATTTTTGAATGTCCATACTCGTTTCAACCCCACTTCACAATTTAACTCCAGTGACCACTTAACCGTGGATACCCAACGCAACCTTGGCAAACCGGCTCATTTTGCTCATATCCCAAGCCGGTTCCCAGACTAGATCAATCTCACAGCCCGTCACGCCATCAACGCTCGTCACCGCACGGTTGATTTGGTCAGCCAATAGGTTCCCAAGTGGGCAGCCCATGGTCGTTAACGTCATGGTAACCACACAATTACCACCATCATCAACATGAATATCATAGATCAGGCCTAAATTGACCATATCGATACCTAATTCTGGATCGATCACGTCCTCAAGTGATTTCATCACTGCGTCTTCAATCGGCGAGAATTCTTCGCCTTCACCAATGCCATCTGCCATTCTGCCACACTCCTGTCTAACTGTTATGCGTTTAATTATACCATTTTTATAAGCGTTTTTATGTCAATTGCTAATATTTGACATACAACTGTAATCGATTACAACTTATTTCACAATATGCACGTCACCGTGAATAAACCGGCGCCATAATGCGTACCAGCAGACCAACCCGGTCAAGGCCAGTAGCACGATGCCTAACCGGTAACTCCCAGTCCAAGTGTGAATCCAACCGACGAGCAATGGAGGGAAGAACCCGCCAAGGCCACCAAGTGCACCCACAAAGCCGGTCACTGCCCCGGTGTTGCCTTTTGAAACGTACGGCACCATCTTGAAGATGACCCCGTTACCAAAACCAGCAATCAACCCAGCACCAACGATACCGAAGATAAACAGTGACTGATTACTGAATGTCAAGGTAATGATGACGGCAAAGACCGTGATCCCGATAAAAATCCACTGGAGCATCTGCATTGGCCGCCATTTATCAGCTGCCGCACCCCCGATTGGCCGGACGATCGTGCATAACCCTGCAAACAAGGCGGCGTATAATCCAGCCGTGACTTGTGGCACTTTGAAAATATCTTCTAGGAAGAGCGGCGTTAAATTCGTAAATGAAACGAACAACCCGAAAGTCAAGAAATAGAATAATGACAGATACCAAGTACTGCTTTCTTTGGCGACCGCTAACGCTCCTGTGACCGTCTTGGTCTTATCGACCGGCATTTCCCGACAGAAAATCGCAAATAACACGGCTAAAATCACCGTTAAAACCATCAAGAAATAGTAGACCATGTTAAAGCCATAGGACGTCGAAATCGAAGGTAGCGTCAACGCTGCGACGGCGTTACCCATGTTCCCCATACTGACGATTCCAAGCGCAAGTCCTTGTTTTTCTGGTGGAAACCAGACCGACGCATACGAGACCCCCACGGCAAACGATGTACCGGCCATCCCGACGAGCAACGCGGCCACAAGTAACATCCCGTACGTGTGGACTTTCGTAATCATAATTAACGGAATCAGAATAAAAGCCATCAAAATTAAATAGACTTTTTTACCCCCATACCGATCACTCAAAATCCCCACTGGAATGCGCATGATGGAGCCGAGTAGAACTGGTGTCGCTAGCAGTAGCGTCCGTTGTGAGACGCTGAGATGAAACTTGGTCGCTAGCTCCCCAGCGAGTGGGGCAAAGTTTGACCACGACATAAAACAAACGATCATTGCAACAGTTGCCAGTCCCAGCGCTAAATACGCGCGCCCCCGATTACTGGTTTGTGCTTCTTCAACAGTCATGATTTATCCTCCAATCTGACTCATATGACGCCATGTTGGGGCTTTATCGATAATCCGGTCCGTCTCCTTCATGGCCATTTCATGGTTGAGTGGCTTGTTATCTAAGGCTTTTTGAATCAATTGACGAAATGCTGTTGGGTCACCGATGGCCGCACGAATGTCGATTTCTTCATTCCAGTAGAGGCACGCCTTCACGTAGCCGTCTGCCGTGATTCGTAACCGATTACAGTTTTCACAGAACTTCGAACTGATTGGGTGAATCAAGCCAAAGCTCCCTTCATAGCCGTCAATCTGGTAATTATCCGAAGGGCCATTACCCCGCAATTCGATTGGATGATAGGTCAGGCCGTTGTCATCACAAGTGTCAAAGACACTCTTCAAGCCGACGTACTCCTTCTGCCAAGTCTTGAGCGAATTCCCAATCGGCATAAATTCGATAAACCGGGCATTGACGTCGTGATCTTTGGTGTACTGCAAGAAATCTAGTACTTCATCGTCATTTTGACCTTTGATCAGCACAATGTTTAATTTGATTTTCTTAAAATGTAACTTGCTGGCCGTGGCAATGCCGTCTAAAACCTGCTGAATATTCCCGCCACGCGTAATCTTACGGTACCGGTCTGGTTTGAATGTATCCAAACTAATATTGAGACGGTCTAAACCCGCTTCTTTGAGCGGCTTCGCCAATTTCGCCAAAAATAGGCCATTCGTCGTGATTGAGACGTCGTTAATTCCGTCAACAGCTTTGATGCGCCGTACGATTTCGACCACGTCGGTCCGCAACAATGGTTCGCCACCGGTAATTCGCACTTTTGAAACGCCCATCGCCGCAAAATTTTCAATCATCTGAACGATTTCATCCTGCGATAACACCCGGTCGGTTGGGAAGAACGGCAAGCCTTCCTTGGGCATGCAGTACACACACCGTAAATTGCACCGATCAGTAATCGATAACCGGACATAGTCATGGAGCCGGTCAAAACTATCATATAATTTCTCCATTTGTTCATCCTCCTTCGTTGTCACTAACCCGCTGCGCCTAGCCCCCGCTTACTGGCGGAATCAGTGCAACCTCGTCGGTGGACTGTAGGACCTGTTGCCCGTCCACAATAAATTCTTGATTGACGGCAATGCGCGCATTATTAATCAGCGTTTTTAATGCTGGTGCTTGCTGGCACAAGGCCGGTTTGACCATTGCCGCGGTACTGGGCTGTGCGACGTCAATCGTCACGGTCGGCCCCAGCTGTTCGCCCAACATGGCAAAGAGCTTAACTGTCAGTTTCATCATCAATCCCCCCAACGAACCTTATCGGTATCAAATTCTTTCTTCCAGATTGGAACTTCTTGCTTCAGCGTATCAATTAAATACTGACACCACTCGAAAGCTTCCGCACGATGCGCCGCAGCAACGCCAATGAACACCGCTTCGTCCATTAATTCCAAATGGCCCACGCGATGTGCAATGACGACCCGGGCACCCTGAGCTTCAATCGGTGCGGCCAATTTCTCTAATTGACTGATTGCCATTTCCGAGTAGGCCGAGTACTCAATTGACTGCGTCTCAATGTCCCCCGTCCACTGGCGAACCGTCCCTACAAACGTCACGATTCCCCCATATTCCGGTGCCTTCAACGCCTGATACAGCGCGTTGACATCCAACGGCGTCGCAGATAATTTGATTTTCGCCATGGCGCACCCTCCTTTTGACCTCATTTGCTTACCCTTCTATTATGTCAGAGCCCACTTTTAAAATGAATTAGTCAAATCCCTAATAATGGTCAGTTCGTGAAAATGCTATCATATATTTATAGCACGTATTGTGTTACTTAATTGGGCATGAAGTGTGATTAAACTTAAAGTCAAAAGCGGCCAGCTGAGAAGCGCTGGAAACAGTGCGAGCTTGCGTAAATCTGCTGTTGTGGTCGCGTCCTACACCGGCTTACAGGCATTTCTGACAACGCTGGAACGCGATGGACACAGATTTAAGCCGACAACCCACGTCTTAAATACTGGTCTTTCACTAACCAAGCAAAAGACGCTTGCTAAGTGAAATTTCATCGCTGAGCATTGTCAGAAACACCTTCCAGCCGGGGATGGTATTCGAAAGGCAGACATGTGCGGAACCAACTTTTACTTGACTGATCGCTGATCCCTAGTAAGCAGCTATTTTGTCCATGAACTGTAAGACTAGTTTTAACTGATCTCTGTTCTGTATTGACAGACTCGTTCACAATTCGATTAATCGTCAACTTTTCTGAACGTGACGTTTATCTTCTATGATTGTCTAAGCCGATAAATATCGAACACTAAACAAAAGATATTCTATTGGCGAATTTAAAAATTAGTACCATTAAAATTCAGTTATTAGTCTCCAAATAGTCAACTCTGTATTTAAATACCATAGATCGTTATGAATACAGATTCAAAGTTCGCACGAAGAGCCAGTCTCCTAATATTCAAGTGGCCAATTGCACCAGGATAGATGGCCGTTCATCCGCCATTCGAGCGGCTTCCCGACTGGACCGCCGGACAATGCTCAGTAGCCAAATTATTCTTAGTTGGAAGTGATTTTCTTCCGACTTAGAATAAGACTCGTATTTGAAATTACGCTGTGGGTTGCTGCGTGAGTTCAAATCGATGTCGGCTTACGTTCCAGCAATTGTCCGCCAGCCCCAGTCGGACTAGGACGCTCGCCTGGCTGACGAACAATACGCCACCCAACTGACATTTTTTAATCATCTTTAATACGAAACAATAACTAGCACAATGCGTTTAAGGCATAAATTGGTATACTGGGCTGTTTGACCGATTTTGAGGCGCAAAATCTGCACTAACAAGAGCACCTCGCGATAATGGGGCCAGTGACCATTCGGTATAACAGAGGAGGAATCCACCATGAACGCAACGATTATCTACGCTTCATTAACTGGCAACAATGAAGAAGTTGCTGAAATTATTAAAAAACAACTACAGGAACAGGGGGTTCAGACTCAGCTGATTGAAATCAGTCAGGCGGACGCCTTTGAACTCTCATCCGCAGATTTGGCGATTGTCGTCCCCTACACGTATGGTGAGGGTGATTTACCTGAAGAAGGTCTCGATTTTTACGAAGACTTGCTGGATGCGGATTTGGCCGGTGTGGTGTTTGGCGTCGCCGGCTCTGGTGATGAATGGTACGCGGATGAATACTGCAAAGCCGTCACCGAATTTGATCAGCAACTTGCGGGCACCAAGGCAACTCGTGGGGCGCAGCCAGTCTTTATCGACCTACATCCGGAAGCTGAAGACGAACATCGGTTGTCAGCGTTTACCACTAGTCTGATTCAAACCGCCACGCAACTGGAGGTCTAGCTAATGGTTAAAACTCGTACGCGCAGTTACGGTATTTTGACGCTCGCATTAGTGACGTTACTCGTCCTGATGTTTGTTGCACTGTGTCTTGGACGTTACCAGTTGAGTCTGCAAGAACTCAGCGCCACCTTAACCGGGCAAGCCAGCGTTAGTCCAGTCGTTCACAATATTGTGTTCAGTCTCCGCTTACCCCGAATTCTAGCCGCCGTCGCAATTGGCGCGGCCCTGGCAATCTCTGGGACGGCCTACCAAAGCATATTTCAAAATCCATTGGTTTCGCCCGACCTGCTTGGTGTCTCAAATGGCGCGGCAGTCGGTGCCGCCCTCGCTATTTTGCTGGGTTGGCACACGGTAGGCACACAACTATTGGCATTCGTCCTTGGACTACTGGCCGTATTACTCAGTGTCGGCATCCCACGGCTGATTCATCAGTCGAGCACTTTGGCATTGGTCTTAGCCGGCATCGTGATCAGCGGACTGATGCAAGCGATTTTAGGCTTACTCAAATATCTGGCCGACCCTGATTCGCAGTTACAAGACATCGTCTACTGGCAACTTGGAAGTCTAGCAAAAGTCAATCTTAGCAGTCTTGGTGCCGTTCTACCGCTATTTATTATCGGCATGCTCATTTTACTGATCATGCGCTGGCGGCTGACGGTGTTAGCATTGGGTAATCAGGTCGCGCTGGCCCAAGGGATCAACGTTCGCTTGGAACGTGGTTTGGTGATTCTGAGTGCCACGATGCTAACCGCCAGTGCGGTCTGCCTGAGTGGGACGATTGGCTGGATTGGCCTGATTGTCCCCCACATGGCGCGCATCGTGATTGGTGAAAACACCAAATGGTCCTTACCACTGGCTGGATTGATTGGCGCCATCTTTTTATTAGTCGTCGACACGCTCGCCCGGACGCTGTCTGCTGGTGAGATTCCGCTCAGCATTTTGACTGGCTTTATTGGTACCCCAATTTTTATCGCAATTTTACTTTCAAAGAAGGTGGCCCTATGACCGCATTATTATCCGGCAAACACCTGGCCTTCCACTATGGCCAACAGCCCGACTTGTTCACTGATTTAAATCTCGAACTGGCCCGTGGTCAAGTTTTGACGTTACTCGGGCCCAACGGTATCGGCAAATCAACACTTTTGAAATGTCTGTTGGGCCTGTTGACGCCGACAGCCGGCCAACTTGAGCTCAATGGCCAGCCATTAGCGGCACTGACGCCCAAACAACGCGCGCAAATCATTGCGTACGTGCCGCAGACCATTCCTGTCACGACTAGTCTGAGTGTGCGTGATTATTTACTGACTGGTCGGACACCGTATCTGAATTTTGCACAATCGCCAGGCGCCGCTGACGAAGAATTGGCTAACGACGTCTTGGCTCAACTTCACTTGACTGCCTTGGCGGACCGCGCCATCAATACCTTGAGTGGTGGGCAAGCTCAGCTGGTCACGATTGCCCGCGCGTTAGTTCAACAACCACAGCTGATCATTTTGGATGAACCGACAGCCGCCTTGGATTTTGGACGTCAACAACAGATCTTACAACTGGTCCAACAGTTAGCTGCGACCGGTATCGCCGTAATTCTAACGACCCACAATCCTAATCATGCGCTGATTTTGAAACAGCACGTCGGCTTGTTTGGCGCGCACGGCGACTTTCGGACGGGTGGCGTCGAACTATTGACCGAAGAACGGCTGCAAGCGACTTACCAGACCAAACTACACCTGTTGTACGTCCCTGAGCTTGGGCGAATGATTTGTGAATTTTAACGATTTGCTGGTTAGTGAGCAGTGGCAAGACGGGACTCGGCGATGCTGACCGTCTTCAAATTAAGCATTTGGCCGCCGACCTTCACCACTCGATTTTTCAAGGCGACTGGTCGTAAATTAACCGCACCAGGTCACTTAATCGTTTGCTCGCCAGTTAAATTCAACTTATCACCAACCGAGCAGCGCCCGATGCCGTACTACTCATCAGGCTGTCGCGGCCTGCATTCAAAACGAAAATAACCGCACACCCGAAAAAAGTTAAGCGAACCAACCACGAGAATGCTCTCGGCAGTTGGTTCGCTTAACTTTTTTCATGATTGCGCCCAATTTACTTAGGCGTCGACGCCCCACTCAACAGTCGGTTGATCTGGGCGGTACTCAATTGATAATGATAAAATTCCTGATAAAAGGCCTTCGTCTTGGCGACCATATCCAGCTGTTTAAACTGAGCTGGATGTAGTTTTTGTGCGGCCCACAAGACTTGCAAGGCTTCCTCCGCACTATAGCGATCCCACGGGAAAGTTCCCTGCGGATTACCATAGACATGATTAGTCTTGACCGCCTTAAGTTTACTCAATACCGCATTCTTCTTCAGCGCTGCTCGAGCCTGGGCAGTGGTGGCACTGCCGACGATAATCACATCCGGATTCGACTTCGCTAGCGTCTCCGTTGTGACAGAGATCATATTGCCGGATTGTTTCAACGCATTCTGACCCCCGGCAGCTTTGATCCATTCATCGACGATCGTGCCGGTACCATCAACCTGGTTCAGGTCAGTCGCATTCACAAAATGCAGTACTTTTGGCTTGCTCGTCACACCTTTCAATTGCTGCTTGACGTATGCTAAGTTGCCGTTCAGCAAGCGTTGATAGCGTTTGGCCACTTTAGGTGCCTGGCCACCGAGGACTTGTGCAGTCAGATTGACCGACCGCCGCAGTCCAGCAAACGTCTGATACATCGCGTTGACCGTGGGCACCTTAGTCTTCTTAGCCTGCTTGATTTGCGCCGGGTCCGCCGCAATCACGACGTCTGGCTTGGTCTTCAGGAGTTCCTCAGACTGCAGGTCATCACCGGCAAACGGTGCGGTAACTTTGGTGATGCTGGGATCGATCGTCTTGAACCACGGCGACTGCTTGATCATCTGAGTCGTCGCGACTAGCTTCTTCTGAGCACCGAGTAATAAGACCACTTGGTTATTGGCATGCCATAAATCTGCGACACGCGTGACTTTAGCTGGTAACTGAACCCGTTGACCACTCATATCGGTGACCGTGCGCGTCGTTGAAGAAGCCGCGGCCGTCGATTTTGATTGTTTCGTCTGAGACTGACAACCCGCAGCGACACTGATCCCGAAAACGAGCGCCAGTCCCAGTAAAATTCGTTGTGTTTTCTTCATATGCCTACTCCAAAATAACCGAACTAACTGAATTAGCCGATTGACCCTTCCATTTCAAAACTAATCAACCGGTTCAATTCAACCGCGTATTCCATTGGCAACTGCTTGGTAAATGGTTCAACGAAGCCCATGATGATCATTTCGGTGGCCTTAGCTTCTGAAATCCCACGACTCATCAAGTAATACAGTTGTTCTTCTGAAATCTTCGAAACTTTGGCTTCGTGTTCCATGGCAACGTTGGCACTGTCGATTTCGTTATACGGAATCGTGTTCGATGAGGACTGGTCATCCATGATGATCGTGTCACATTCCACGTGGGCCTTGGAGCCGTCAGAATGTTTGGCGAACCGCACCGTCCCACGGTAATCAGTGGCGCCACCAGTCTTAGCGATTGATTTAGAAACGATCGAACTGGACGTGTTCTTGGCATTGTGGATCATCCGCGCCCCAGAATCTTGGTGAATCCCGTTGCTGGCAACCGCAATCGACAACATCGTGCCACGCGCGCCTTCACCGTTCAAATAAACGCTCGGGTACTTCATCGTGACTTTAGAGCCCAAGTTACCATCGACCCATTCCATCGTCGCATTTTCGGCGGCCGCAGCCCGTTTAGTTTCCAAACTATACACGTTATCAGACCAATTTTGAATCGTCGTGTAACGGCAGTAAGCGTTTGGTTCAACGTTAACTTCTACGACGGCGGCATGCAAACTATCTGAAGAATAGTTAGGTGCCGTACAGCCTTCAACGTAATCCACACTGGCACCGTCTTCCACGATGATCAGGGTCCGTTCAAACTGGCCAGAGTTCTCAGCGTTTAAGCGGAAGTAGGATTGAATTGGGGTCTTAGTCTGAACACCCTTTGGCACGTAAATAAACGACCCCCCGGACCAAACGGCGGCGTTTAAAGCCGCAAACTTGTTATCCGTTGGTTTTACGAGCTTGCCGAACCACTTCTTGAAGAGTTCTGGATAATCGTGCAAGGCCGTATCGGTATCCGTAAAAATAATACCGAGCTTTTCGAAATCTTGACGCATGTTGTGATAAACCACTTCAGATTCGTATTGTGCGGATGAGCCGGCTAAATATTTACGTTCGGCTTCTGGCACACCGAGCCGGTCAAACGTCCGCTTCAAATCAGCAGGCACTTCATCCCAGTCACGGAACTTCTTGTCCGTCATCTTCTGGTAGTACAACATGTCCTTCAAATCCAGCTTGGTCAGATCTGGACCAAACTTGGGCATCGGCATCTTCAAATATTCATGATAAGCGTTCAGCCGATAATCTAGCATCCATTGGGGTTCGTGCTTGGCCGCTGAAATCTCGCGCACCGTCTCCTCTGTCAGACCACGGCCAGTCGAATAAGCTGGCTGCACATCATCATGGAACCCATATTCATAATCACGGTCATTTTTGACCACGTCAGGTACTTCACTCATACTTCTGATTCCTCCTCTTTGCCATTTTCAGCGAGCAATGCGCGTTGCAACGCCCACCAAGCTAGCGTGGCACATTTGATACGTGCCGGAAATTGCATAATATTTGATAAAATGGCAGCATCTTCTAAGGCGTCAATATCCGCTTGTGAATGCTGCTTGCCAATCGCCATGTCCGAAAAGGTCTTCGCCATCGCCAAGGCCTGTTCCTTCGACTTACCCATCACAGCATCGGTCATCATACTGGCAGATGCTTGGCTAATCGTGCAACCTTCCCCGGTAAAGCCGATGTCTTCAATCTTGTCTGTGTCATCTAATTGAATCGATAAGTTGATCACATCACCACAGGTCGGGTTTTTTAAGGTAATCGCGTGCGTCGCATTTGGGAGCGCGTTTTTATGATGCGGATGGTCGCCGTGATCGAGAATCACTTCACGATACAAACCGCTTAATTTAGACAGTCCCATGTTTGAAAAACTCCTTTGTTGCTCGGAGTGACGTTAACAGTTGGTCAGCGTCAGCTTGCGTGTTGTATAAATAGAAACTAGCGCGGGCGGTCGCCACCACCCCGAGCGCTTCCATCAACGGTTGTGCACAGTGATGACCGGCACGAACCGCCACGCCTTCCATATCCAGCGCGGTGGCCGCATCGTGTGGATGCAACCCGTCAATATTGAAGGCAATCACCCCGGTATGCCGTTGTGGATCTTGAGGGCCGTAGACGGTCACGCCGGGCATCGCAATCAGCTTCGGTAATAAGTAATTGACCAATTGTTGCTCGTGGGCTTGGACCTGGGCCATGCCAATCGCGTTCAAATAATCGATGGCAGCGCCTAAGCCAATCGCACCAGCGATATTTTGTGTGCCGGCCTCGAATTTCCAAGGCAATTCCGCCCAGGTACTATTGTCGCGGTGAACGAAACCAATCATCTCACCGCCATATTGGTACGGTGGCATCGCTTGTAATAAAGCCTCGCGACCATAGAGCACGCCGATACCAGTTGGCCCCATCATCTTATGACCTGAGAAAGCGTAAAAATCAACATCGAGCGCTTGCACGTCAACTGGCATATGCGGCGCTGCTTGGGCCCCATCCGCAATCATGATGGCGCCATTTTCGTGAGCCAATCGTGCCAATTCTTTGATTGGATTGACCGTGCCTAACACGTTGCTGGCATGTGTGACTGAGACAATTTTCGTTTTCGGCGTAATCTTTTGTTGCGCATCCGCCAAGTCTAATTCGCCAGTCGGTGTTAACTCAATATATTTTAAAGTTGCGTGTTTCTTGAGCGCTAGCTGCTGCCAGGGAATCAAGTTGCTGTGATGTTCCATGATTGAAATCACGATTTCATCACCGGCCTGAATGTTTGCTTCACCATAAGTGCTCGCAATCAAGTTCAAGCCATCGGTCGTACCCTTCGTGAAGACGATCTCATCAGTTTTCGGCGCGTTGATGAACGCTTGAACCTTGGCACGAGCGGCTTCGTATTGTGTCGTCGCCCGTTCAGCTAAAGTATGGACACCGCGGTGCACATTGGCATTGTCGTGCTGATAAAAATGAACGAGGGCGTCAACCACCTGATTGGGACGTTGGGCAGTCGCCGCGTTATCGAGATAGACGAGTCGTTCGTCGTTGACGCGCTGGTCTAAAATGGGAAAATCTGCGCGATGTTCCTCAAAGTTCGATACCATCTTCAAGCTTCCTTTCAATCGTATTCGTCAGCCGCGTCCGGACCGTCTTCGATGGGATCGCACCAATCACGGTACTCAAGAATCCCCGAATAACGAGTCGCTGGGCTTGGGCCTTGTCGATTCCCCGACTCATTAAGTAGTACATCTGGTTCTGGTCGATTTGACCAACACTGGCTGCGTGCCCGGCCAAGACATCATTTTCATCGATCAATAGGATTGGATTGGCATCGCCATGCGCATCATCGGACATCATCAACACCCGATTTTCTTGTTCAGCGTGGGCACCAGAGGCACCGTGGATAATATGACCGATTCCATTGAAAATCAGATTTGATTTTTCCATGATGACCCCACGTTGGACGATGTTGCCATCGGTCTTCTTGCCGCGATTAGTGACCCGCGTATTGATGCAGACATCTTGCGACTTAGTGGTGACCGTGATCACTTTGGCATCCGACTTGGCGCCTTCACCAATCAGTTCAGAATCAAAATCACCAAAAGTATTGCCGTTGTTCATCATCCCAATCGCCCAGTCCACTTTTGCCCCACGGCTGATTGACGCCCGTCGATTGAGGTAAGCCGTCGTATTGGCACCGAGTTCGTCAAAGGCGGAATAGTGCACTTCACTGTCACCGCGCGCTAAGATTTCAACGACACAGTTGGCAATGTTGGTCACATCCCCCTTAGTCGTGAGGTGCTGGGTAACGGCAAAATGACTGTCCGCTTCCGCCACGATCAGCACGTGGCTGACTAGTGGTTGGGTGCGAGTACTGTCTTGAATCGTGTTGATTTCAATGGGTGCTTTAATCGTGACACCCTTTGGAACGTAGAGAAAGACCCCCGCATTCAAAAAGGCAGTGTGATAACTGGTCAGGCGGTCTTCATCCGTTTTAACGACTTTGGCCATAAAGTGCTTTTCAGTTAATTGCGGATGTTCACGAAAAGCGGTGAACATGTCGGTCAAAATCACGCCTTGTTCGTCGAGTTCATCTGGTAAGTTGACCGTTACCGTCGTCTGACCAACCTGCACGATCTGGATGTGGCCTTCTTCGGCGGTCACGTCGGTTGCCAGTGTCCGGTCAGAGCGGCTGAACTTTAAGGGTTGATCCGTTGGCGTGAGCGGCCAGTCTCGAATGCTGAACCGGTCGGCTTTTGGAACGGCCAAACCCTGCATCGCATCAATAGCGGCTAACCGCCGTTCAACGAGCCAGTGCGGTTCGCCGTGTTCGTTAGCCGCGTCAGCTAACGTTGTTTTGATTGCTTCATAATCAGCAGTTGCTTCCATCGCTTCACACCCCCTAGTCTTCGTCATCAACAAGCTTGACGTCTAAGTTCAAATCATCACGTAAGCCAGCGTAACCTTCTTTTTCCAGCGTCTTAGCTAAGTCAGCGCCACCGGTCTTCACGATCCGGCCACCCATCATGACGTGGACAACGTCTGGCACGATGTAGTTCAGTAACCGTTGATAGTGGGTAATAATCAATGAACCAAAATCATCGCCACGCATCGAGTTAACGCCCTTTGAAACCACTTGGAGCGCATCGATATCGAGGCCAGAGTCGATTTCATCAAGTAAGGCGAAGGATGGCTTGATCATCAATAATTGCAAAATTTCATTCCGTTTCTTTTCACCACCGGAGAAGCCTTCGTTCAGATACCGTTCCGTCATTGATTCACTCATATTTAGTAAGGCCAAATTCTTATCTAACTCTTTTAAGAAGGCCATGACCGAAATTTGGTCGTCTTCTGCGCGCCGAGCGTTCATCGCTGCCCGTAAAAATTCGGCATTGGTGACCCCTTGGATTTCAGCTGGATACTGCATGCCCAAGAAGAGTCCTTTACGTGCCCGTTCATCGACTGGCATGTTGACGATACTTTCACCATTTAATAGGATGTCCCCCTGCGTCACATGGTAAGCTGGTTGTCCCATAATAGTTTGTGATAAAGTGGACTTACCCGTCCCATTTGGGCCCATAATCGCGTGAATTTCACCGGTCTTCATCGATAAATTAACGCCTTTTAGAATTTCACGAGACTTCTGTTGCTCATCATCCGTCACTTCAACGTGTAAATCTTTAACTTCCAAGGTTGCCATGTAAATCATCCTCCACAATTCAATTTATAACGCAAGCCGTTATTCCTTTCGTATATAACGAATCGTTAACAGCTTCAACAAAAATACCGAAAAATCGGGCTTTCTGTATTCTATACCTAAAGTATAACCGTTTTCATTTCAAAAGAAAATAAGGCTTTTCCCCATATTATTAAAAGCCCTTTCATGCTATCATGTAGGTATAAAATTTTTAACGAATTATTCACGATAGGAATATTCAGAAAGGACTGAGTCACATGCTAAGTCAATCAGTCACAAGCTCGCAGTTACATATTCAACAATTCACAGGTTTGGATGAGCAAACCGTCCAACGCTTGCACAGTTTAGGACTACACGTTGGCAGCCAACTCGTGCCAGTCCGCTACTACCCGTTCCACGGCCCAGTGATTATTCAAATCGACCAGCAACGTATCGGCATTCGCTATACGGTGTTCCAGACGTTGATTGGAGGCAAGTGACATGACAACCGTCGCACTATTAGGAAATCCGAATACTGGCAAGACCACGCTGTTCAACGAATTGACGGACAAGTACGCGTACGTCGGCAACTGGACGGGCGTCACGGTTGAGAAGAAAATGGGCCGCATCCGTCATTCTGAGGTGGAAGTGGTCGACCTACCCGGTGTTTATTCACTGAATCCGATCACCAAAGACGAGGCCGTGGTGACGAACTACTTACTGCACAATCACCCTGACCTGATTTTAAACGTCACTAACGCCAGTCAGCTCAAACGAAACTTGCTACTGTCAATTGAAGTCTTAGAATTCGGCGCTCCGGTAATCATCGCGCTTAACATGATTGACGACTTAAAGCGCACCGGCCACTACTATGATTTTAAGACGCTAGCACAACAATTAGGTTGTCAGATCAAGGCGACCAACGCGCGTAATAAGGAAGGGTTAGCTCAGCTACGTGAAGAATTATTGGCGGCACCCACCCCTGCCGCGAGTCCACTCAAGCTCAACTATCCATTTATGATTGAACAGGCGATTCGTCAGGCCAGCAATCAACTTGTGAATAATTACGACTGCACCCCCGACTTTGCGCGGTGGCTCACGATTCAATTCATTAATCAAAACAAACGGATTCGCACGTACGCCAAGCAGTTGGATTTAAAACCACTCCTGAGCCAAGCCGCCTATTACGATGCACAGCAGTTTGACGATCAGATTTTTCAAACTCGGTTGACCTTTATCGAGCAAACGCTAGCGAGCGCCAGTCAGAATCTCGCCAGCACCAGTCACGTTGAAATGACGGCCAAAATCGACAAGTGGATTACTCATCCGTTACTCGGACTGCCCGTCTTTGTCGGTATCTTCTACTTGATGTTCAAGCTCTCATTCGATTGGATTGGCACGCCATTGTCAGATTTACTGGATGGCTTCGTTTCGGGGCCGTTATCGACGACAGTCAGCCATTGGTTAACGATTGCCGGTGCGATCCCAATTTTGCGGTCACTCATCGTCAACGGACTGATTGCCGGCGTCGGTGGGGTCTTAGTCTTTATTCCACAAATTTTCGTCTTGTTCGCGTGTATCTCGATTTTGGAAGATTCTGGCTACATGGCCCGGGCCGCACTAGTCACCGACCGTTTGATGCAGATGATTGGGTTAAACGGGAAGGCTTTTATCCCACTGATCATTGGTTTTGGCTGCAACGTGACCGGAATCATGGCCGCGCGGACGATTGAGCAGCCCAAGGAACGGTTGATCACCACGTTGATTTCACCGTTTATGAGCTGTTCGGCCCGTCTCCCGATTTACAGTCTGTTCGTCGCCGCGTTCTTCCCGAGTAACCAAGCGCTGATCGTCTTATCGATTTACTTTCTCGGTATCGCGGTGGCACTCGCCATGGCGAAGTTCTACCAAGTCATTTTCAACGTCGACGATAGTTCAGTCTTCATCGTTGAACTTCCGCAGTACCACATTCCACGCGCCGACATCATCTGGCGTGGCACCTGGGATAAGGGCAAGGGCTTCATTAAAAAAGCCGGGACCATTATTTTTGCTGGGACCGTCTTGATCTGGTTGCTCTCTTCATTTGGGACCAGCGGCTTAGTCAACGATATCGACCACAGCTTTGCAGCCACACTTGGTAAAACCTTGCTGCCGCTGTTCGCACCACTTGGCGTCACTGCCTGGCAAGTGATCTCCGCACTATTCACCGGGATTCTCGCCAAAGAAGTCATCAGCTCCAGCATGATGGTGATGTTCCACAGTGCCAATCAAGCTGGGTTGATTGCGATGATGGGGCGCTTTTTCACCCCACTATCCGCCTACGCAATGCTGGTCTTTATCCTACTGTACGTGCCCTGCTTTGCCACGATTGGGACGATCAAGTCCGAGACCGGTTCCACAAAATGGGCCGTCTACTCGGTATTCTCGAGCCTCGCGATTGCGTATGGCTTAGCCTTCATTATTTATCAAGTCGGCAGTTTGTTTATTTAACGTTATGAATGACTGGGTAGGTTGACTGATGGCCAACTCTCGGAGCCGGCTACCATCGAGCTTTAGAAACGACCTGTTCTACTTGTAACTGACGACAAATCAGCCAACACAACCCACTTAACTTAGTATTTATGATGACCACACTTACCAACCAAATCTCAAAGGAGTCTGATTCACATGGCATTATTGATTAATATTTTGATTATTGCACTGATTATTGGCGCTGCCGGCTATCAAATCGTCCGGGTCGTCAAGCGAGCTAAGAAAGGTAAATGCGCAGCTTGTGATTATGACTGTGAAGCCAAGAAGATGCTCAATAAGGCGCAGAAACAGCATGGCTAGTCTGTTATTCTAGCTCATTACTTGATTTGAATAGCCCCAAAATTCTCCACCAACATCGTTTGAATGTTGGTGGAGAATTTTGAGTCTCGTCGCATAAAGAAAAGCACCCCGCAAAAGAGCGGAGCGCTTTAAATTATCTCTATTTCATTTGATCTTCATAAATCTTTTCATACTTCTGAATGTCACCGGCACCCATAAAGACTGCAACAGCATTATGGTAAGCCGTCAATGCAGACATATCATCAGTCGTAATAATTTCACCGCCATTTGGCAACTTGGCAGCTAAATCCTTCGATGACACGTCGCCAGATTTTTCACGGGCTGAACTGAAAATGTTCGTTAAGAAGACGTGGTCAGCCATACTTAAGCTCTTGGCGAACCCGTCCATCAAAGCCTTGGTCCGTGAGAACGTATGTGGTTGGAACACGGCCAAAATTTCCTTATCCGGGTACTTTTGGCGTGCGGCATCCAGCGTCGCTTTGATTTCAGATGGATGATGCGCATAGTCGTCAATCATGACCATATCGCCAACTTGATGTTCAGAGAAGCGCCGTTTAACCCCACTGAAGTCCAATAATTCGAGCCGAATTTCGTCTAAGTTGACCTTTTCAAAGTAAGCCACCGCAATAACGGCCGTACTATTCAGAACATTATGTTCACCGAACAATGGAATTTCGAACTCACCCAATGATTCGTCGTGGTACTTGACTTCAAATGAAGACCCCTTCGTCGTCCGTTGAATATTGACAGCCTGGAAATCATCGCGATCACTAGTCCCGTAATAGTAAATTGGTGTGTCAACGTTCAAATTACGCAGGCTTTCATCGTCACCCCAGGCAAAAATGCCCTTCTTAACTTGATTACCAAATTGTTGGAAGGCAGATTGAACGTCGGCCAAATCCTTGTAATAGTCTGGATGGTCAAAATCGACGTTGGTCATGATCGCATAATCGGGATGGTAAGCCACAAAGTGCCGGCGATATTCATCCGCTTCAAAGACGAAGAAACGGGCATCCGGCGTGCCTTTACCCGTCCCATCACCAATCAAGTAACTCGTTGGTGCAATGTGACTCAAAACGTGTGAAAGCAAGCCAGTCGTCGAAGTCTTACCGTGTGTGCCGGCAACCCCAATACTCGTGAAGCCTTCCATCAATTTACCCAAGAATTCATGGTAACGGTAGACTGGTAAGCCCATCTCACGGGCCTTCCTGATTTCAGGATGGTCATCCGTAAAGGAATTCCCAGCAATCACCGTCAAACCTTCATGAATATTTTCCTCTGAGAATGGCAACATTTTGATGCCGGCTGCGGCTAGACCCTTTTGGGTAAACGTATATTGCTCAATATCAGAGCCTTCCACTTGGTAACCCTTATCGTGCAAAATTAACGCTAACGAGCTCATTCCAGAACCCTTGATCCCAACAAAATAGTAAACCGTCGTTTTATCCATTATGAAATAATCTCCCATATTCACAATTCATCAATCATCCGGTGAATCGTTTATTTTTAATTATGAATTGGCTTGTAATTTAGTTAAATCATCCGCAGTAAAGTAGACATCTCGTGGCTTGGACCCTTTGGCCGCTGAAACGTAGCCGCGGTTCTCCAAATCATCGATAATGTTTGCGGCGCGGTTGTAGCCGATTGAGAAGTTCCGTTGCAACTTGGACGTTGACATCGTGTCTTCATTGGCAATATAGGCCAAGGCTTCTGGCATCAAGTCGTCCTCATTACGAGCGGCCTCCTCGTGCTTCAACAAACTATCCGGCTGAAACTCATAGTGTGGCGCGGCTTGGTCGCGAACAAACTGAGTAATCGAATCAATTTCGCTATCCACGAAGGTTCCTTGCAACCGAACGGCGTTACTTTGACCATTACCGAGGTACAACATATCCCCGCGGCCAAGCAAACGTTCAGCGCCACTACTATCCAGAATCGTCCGCGAGTCAATTTGACTCGCCACCATGAAGGCGACCCGGGTCGGAATGTTGTTCTTGATCAACCCAGTCACCACGTCGACACTCGGCCGTTGGGTGGCAACCAGCAAATGAATCCCGGCTGCCCGGGCCTTCTGCGTGATTCGAGCGATGTAATCTTGCACTTCACTCGACGCGACCATCATCAAATCTGCTAATTCGTCGATGACGATCACGATGTACGGCATTTTCAAGCCAGGTTCATGATGCTCTTCGGCCAGCTGATTAAACTGCTCAATATTGCGCGCCCCACCCGCTGCCAGCTTATCATACCGATGATCCATTTCATCGACGACCCATTTAAGGGCGGCCGAAGCGGCTTTCGGTTCTGAGATAACTGGTGCTAGTAAGTGCGGAATTTCATTGTACGGTGCTAATTCCACGGCTTTCGGGTCAATTAACAATAGCTTGACCTGTTGCGGGTTGGCCTTGTACAAAATCGAAACTAAAATACTGTTGATGAAGACTGATTTACCGGAACCCGTAGCCCCCGCAATCAACCCATGCGGCATCTTACGTAAATCGGTCACTTGTGGTTTGCCGAATAAATCAACACCGAGTGCGACTGTCAATGGGGATTTGGACTGCCGGAACTTATCCGTATCCAGTACCTCTGACAGCATGACTGGCCGCGACTTCATGTTCGGGATTTCAATGCCGACCGTGTTACGGCCAGGAATTGGTGCTTCGATTCGGATGTCCTTCGCCGCTAAGGCCAACTTCAAATCATCATTTAAGTTGGTAATCTTGCTGACTTTGACACCGCGGGCAAGCTTGACCTGGAACTGCGTCACGGTCGGACCAATCGTCCAGTCGACCACGTTCGCATTGACGCCAAACGCATCCAGCGACTCATCTAACGCACTGGCTTTTTGCTCAATCCAATCATCCATTTCAGATTCATTCGGTACGATTGGCGCCTTCAACAAGTTCAATGGTGGCAAATGGTACGCCGCCAGTTCCTTATCTTCCAGCACTGGCGCCGCCGATTCACCACTGTGCACTAATTCCGGCTGGTCTTCGTCGGAAGACTGTTCAACGGTGGCATGTGGCGTCGGTGCCGTTACCGCAGAAGTTGCCGTGGTTGACGGTGCTGGCCGATTACCGGTCGGCATGTCAGCCTGATTTTGGTGCACAGACGTTGCTGAAGCCGCTGCTGATTCGGTTGTCGAAACCGGCGTCACTGCCGCACTCGAAGCAGGTCGCATACCGACTGGCTGATACAGTTCATCGGGTTCTGGCGCCTGCGAACGCGGAGCTGTTGATGCTCCCCCACTCTCGTTATTGTGCGTGATGGAATCAGTCGATTGTGAATCGGCTGCTGTATTTGATGTCGATTGCGCTTGTCCATTAAAATCATCGGATTCTTCGGACGCTTCGGAACCAACTGGTCCTTCTGAATGTTCTGTGACTTCTGACGAATGTTGGTCAGTCACTTCAGATTCCTGTGTTGCAGAAGCTGCGGCAGCTGACACGAGGCGATTTGCGTCTGAAGTTTTGGCAGCTGAAGATACCGGTACCGCTGCTTCTGAACCCGTCGTCGGCTGATCCTTAAACAGTGCCAAATCAGCCTGGGCGTCATGTTCCGCGGTCATAATATCGCCAAGGGACAGACCTAAGCCATGGGCGGGTTTGGCCGCTACACTTTCAGCTGCGGCGTCAGCCGTCGAATTAGCTGATTGGGCATTGACTTGGGCTGCTGAGGCCGCTAGTTCAGGGTCGCTCGGTTCAAACACTTCTGTTGGCCGCGCTGCCTGACTTTCAGCGACACGCGGCTGATTGACCGCCGCTGCTGAGGCCGCTAACTCAGGGTCACTCGGTTCAAAGACTTCCGTTGGCCGTGCGACTTGAGATTCAGCGACGCGTGGCTGATTAATTGCCGCTGCCGAGGCCGCTAATTCAGGGTCACTCGGTTCGAAGACTTCCGTTGGCCGTGCGACTTGAGATTCAGCTGGACGCGACTGATTAATCGCCGCTGCTGAAGCCGCTAACTCGGGTTCACTCGGTTCAAACACCTCAGTTGGCGCTGCGCTCGCAGTTGCAACCGTTGCCTGCGATGTAGCTGCAGACTGTTCAGCGGCTGCGGTGTTCTCAGACGCGTTTGTGGAAGTGGCAACCAGCGACTGACGAGTTGGCTCATTGGCCACAGCACTGTCTGCCTCGCTTAACGGTGCTTGACTTAATGGCGTTTGGCTTGATGATCCTGCACTAGTCTGTGGTGCTTGTAAGTCGACCAGTGGCAAATCGGCCGTTGTTTCGTCCGCAAACAACAAAAATGATTCTGGTCGTTTGTGCAGGCTGGCTTGAATTTCTAAGTAGTTGCGATCGTCCTTATCCTGAATAATGCCCCCATTAGTCAATGCACTCGTCAACTGTGCGGGGACCCGTGATGGGTGGAAATCGCCATGAGTGCCGCCATTGAACAGCGTTTTGGCATCCGCGGCATCAGGACTTGACTGGACGGGACTCGCCGCGCGGGCAGGCGCTTCAACGGCACTGGCAGCGCTGGAGGCTGCTTGAGAACTAGCCGACACTGCTGTTGGAGTTGATTGACTGGCCGCTGAATTATTCATTTGTCGTTGGTTATATCGATATTTCCGGAAAAATGCCGGGCCATCATAATGGTTCATTTTCAATCATCCTAATTTTTAATGTCTGCAAGTCTAAGCCGTAAATAACGTTTGGGCGCGGTCAAAATCAAAGGCTGCGCCGACTGGTTGATAGTCTGCTGGCAAGATCAAAGCGCCAGGACGTTGTGGTGCGTTTGGCAGTTGTAATTCACGTCCGGAGACGATCATGCCGTTACTCTTAACGCCCCGCAATTCACCTGGCCAAATAATCAAACCGTTGGGCATCATCGCGCCGACTTTGGCGACCACGACTAAAATATCCGCCTGCATGTTCGGTGACCCACTGACAATTTGGAGTGGTTCATCAGCACCAACGTCGGTCTTCGTAATTTTTAAATGATCAGATTTGGGGTGGGCTTCGGCAGATTGGACGTAGCCGACCACAAATTTAGGATCTGTATCTAAGATTAATTCAGGTTCAAAATCATTCGCTTGTAATAAATTATTTAATTGATCAACTTGTTCGGCAGTTAAGTGAACTTGACCATTGACATCCAAGGACCCAAGCGTCTTGGAAACGTCAAAAAAATTATAGCCCAAGGTTTCGCCACTGTCGGCGTCACTAATACGCGTGACGTTGGCATGTGTTTCAATCGTCTGGGTGGCCGTATCTGGTCGTAAGATGGTGATTAACGTGTCACCTAATTCGGATGGATTATAACTTGTAATTAACATGTGAAACCCCTTTACTCTCATTTTTAGCGTTCAGATATTATTATAGCGTATTTTACTTAAATCATACTGATTAATTATGACTTTTCTTTGTATTCTCGTCAATCATTGGTATACTAAATTTAAACAAACATTTCCTAGTCAAGTTAGCTGAAAGGAGACGCAGCATCATGAATAAACAATTACAGTATGGCGGCCTGTTAGCGGTTGGGATGGCTGGTATCGCCGGGGGCTTTTCCGTTGGCGGCCTGTTCAAGCGGTTGCGCCGTCCCACCCCTAACCAAATCCTCGGACAAGTGAAACGCGCTTTTCTTAAAGAAGCGCCAATTGAAGGCTCATGGATTGAAATGAAAAAATCGCCGCTACAAAAATTTGCCTTGCGCACGGATGTCTACTATGGCGGCATTACCCGCTACGAAGACGGCCAGCTGGTGCAGTACGAATTTCTAGCGGATGCCAACACGGGCAGTATCTTAGATATTTATCGACTTTAAATCAAAAAACTTTCGCACTTCACAATGAAAAGTGCGAAAGTTTTTTAGTTTACATTTAATACTTTATCATTGGGCACATACCATCCTTGAATCTGACGCACCATCGTCGTCGGCAAATAACGCACCGTAATTGTTCGCTCATGGCGGCCATCGCGAATTGAAACCTGCAGATGTGCACTATGACTGGCACGCATCCACCAGCTTTGTTTGATCATTAGTGCCTGAACTTGATTACGCGGCAGCACCCACTGTTGCCGGGTGAAAAAGTGACTGGTTTGTAAAATCAAAATCGTGTCTGAATTGATTGCTGCACCCCGCCAGTGACTGGCATAGCTGCCCTGCAACACCGCAACGATGACCCATACCGGTAGACTGATGAACAACCAACTGAGGGATTGCCGGCTAACTTCTAGAATAATCAGGCCAACGACCAACAATAAGCCACTCCATAACAGGAGGCAATTGCGAGTCACGGCCCAACGTGCACGTCGATTGAGGGACTTTAAATTAGTAATCATAGTTGGTACCCAGTCAATAAAGCGACTGACTGTTGTTAATGCTCGTGACTGGGGCACGACTGGCAACAACTTCAATTCATCATTATCTTCAGTATCCCCGACCTGACTAGCCGTCACCACTTGGACGGTGGTCAGATGTAGCCACTGTCGCAACCAATTCTGCTGCAATTTGACAGCTTGGATACGTGATAGTGCAACGCTTGCTTCTCGTCGTTGCAACCAGCCCCGTGTCACGGTCACCACCGTGGCACGTCTTTCAATCGTAAAATGATAATATTGTGCCATGATTTGAACATAGGCACACGCGTAACTGACAAGCATGACGACGCCCACTGCCATGCTGATTTGCCAAACCGACCACTGATCCACTAGACTGGTCATCCGTCGCCAAACACCACCACGACCAACATCAAAGATCTGCTGACCGAACCAGGCCACCACACCCATGATTAGAACGATGTTCACCGAGCTGAGGGCGTACACGTTTAAATCATGCCAGCTGACCCGTAAACGTTGTGTAGCCGGCTCTGATTGCACCGATTGGTCACTATGTTTGGATGCAGTTGCGTCTTGACTTTGACGCTGACGAGCAATTAACTCATCCCCGACCGTTTGCCGGACTAGCGGCAACTGAATGAGGTCATCTTCACTCACCTTTTCAGCGGTGTCAATAGTCAGTTGCTCTAGATGCCAAGGTTGCAGAAACCACGACTGTTGCCGCTGAATCGTTTGAATCTGACGATAAGGGATGTGCCGAACTTGACGATTAACCAGGCCTTTATTGATTGTGACACCACCATCCGTTAGTAAATAGGTAAAACGCCAGTAACGAATCGCCGCCAGCAGTAAGGCGCCACCAGCCATCACCCCCATTAGGCTAACGATTAGCGTTGAATGGTGCCCCCACAATTTTAGCCATTTCATTGTTAAAAAGGCGATGCCCACATCCAGATAAAATGCGACTTGAATGGCTTGCCAGCTGAACTGTAGTAACGCGAGCGGTGACAAGTGCTTAGGCTTCATCGCGGGCCTCCCGTGCAAGTTGCATAATTCGGTCACGCAATCGATTAGCCACTTCCGGTACCACACCATCAATTTCATAACTGTCAGCGGAAGTCGCCACGACTACTTTTTGAAGTTGTTGCCACTGCAGCAGCGGACCGGCTTCAAGCGTCACGTTTTGAATACGTCTGATTGGAATCGCAATAACTCGTCTCATTATCACACCATGATGCAAAAACACAGCATCCGTTGTAATCTGATAGCGCCAAAAAGCATACCGATATGGCACCATTGCAAGTTCAACCATGATATCTAGAATCGTTAAACCACCAACGACTACTGCTAGCCACCACCACCAATGCCACCAAAGATAGCCGAACCAAACACCGATTGTAAGCAGCAACCCGATACCCCCACTCAGCACGATACTCGCGACCCAGACGTGTTTAATTTCTTTTGGCAACTGTTCTGTCATGCCATCCCCTCCAAGTTAGTCTCAAATTAAGTATCGCATACCTGAGCTTGACCGTCGAGGAGCGTCAGAATGATTTCCGGAATGTTCTTTTCTACTTATTACAACGGTTGGTAGTCCAATTCATTGCCTATCTTATCAATTCCAGCCGGCAATCACTATTTTTATCGTAAAACCATCGTTTTCAATCATTATCGACTCATTTTTGAAGAACAGGAACAATCATGGTCAAGTTTAGTTGCAAGTACACCATCAGCTCATCAACTTAATGGGACTAGCCTAGTTTCGGCCAGTCCGCGAATCGACAAAAAAACAGCGGTCTCTCCTGAGAACCGCTGCAATTGTCCCCTTACTTGGCCGGGAACGTGGCAATAATCTTATAAATTGGGCCAAATTGGCTGAATTTCTGTTCATATTCTGTTTCGACGTTATCTTCAGGCGTTGCGACCGCGTGCAAGTCCAGCCAGACTTGTTCAAACTGCATGCCGAAGTTGTTCATACTCGTCAATGAGAATTCAAACAGGCCCCGGTTATCGGTCTTAAATTCAATCTGGCCATTGGGTTTCAGCACTTCGCGATAACCGGCTAAAAATGATTTATAGGTCAAGCGACGCTTTTCATGACGCGATTTGGGCCATGGATCAGAAAAGTTCAAGTACAGGCGGTCGACTTCATGGGGTTCAAAAAACGCCGTCACGGCCTGGCCGTCAGCGTGTGCCAACTGCAGATTTGGCAAGGGTTCTTCAACCAATTTCTTCAAAATAATGGCAATCACCGAAGTTTGAATTTCAATGGCCACATAATTAATCTCTGGGTGGCGCTTAGCCATTTCAATAATGAATTGACCTTTGCCGCTCCCCACTTCAATTTGTAACGGTTGCTGCTTGGCAAAGCGACTTTGCCACTGACCTTTCAATTGCGTCGGGTCCTCAGTAATTAGTTCGGGATGGGCCGCAATCAATTTGGGCGCCCATGGTTTGTTTCTGACACGCATAATGTTGACTCCTTCTTAAGCTTAATTCAGTAAAATAGCCGCGAATTCCGACTGGGACTCGCGGCTATCGGTAACTTGTCATTATACTTCGTACTGCGATAGTTCTTCTAAAAAGATGATTTCATGGTTCATCTGATGATACTGATTCCGATAATAGTTGTCCTTGATATTCAACAACAAATTAATCTTGGCATACCACACGACCCGGGTTCGTAACGCGGTGGTCATCGTCTCGCCGTATGCACTCAACCACTCTTGCCAGTCCTTGAGTGGAATATATTCACACAACAAGAGGCTAATATCCGATGCTGGGTCAGCAAAACGTGCGGAATCCCAATCAACTAAATAGAGCTGTTGCCGATCAGATAACAACCAATTCTTATGGTTGAGATCACCATGACAGACCCGATATTTTGCAACGGGTAGGCTTGGCAAAGTTCCTTTTAATTCTTCTAGGACCCGTGCCATCAGCGGATGATGTCTCAAATCATCAGGTAAATCTTGTAAGTATTGTTGAATAAAATCTTGTGGTCGAACACTCTGACCACCGACTTTTCTTAACATCCGGTGAAGCAACTCGGAATTGTGCACACGTGCCAATAAATGCGCCACATCAGGCAGCCGCATTTGTTGCTTCGTTAAAGTTTGACCATTCAGCCACTCTTGGGCCGTCAACGTATCCCCACTTGAGATACGTTTCGTCCAGATCAATCGCGGGGTAATTTCTTCCATCGACAGCGCCGCTAGGAACGGCGAGGCGTTTCGTTTTAAGAACAATCGTTGGTGATTTTTTTTGCCCATGAAAGCCTTGTTCGTATTCCCATATATCGGATAAACGTCCCAGCCATCATCAAGTTCGAAATCCATCAGCCCCACTCCTCTCAAAATTTATTTAATGTCACATGACCATTTCACTTAACATGATTATTTCACTTAACAATCACATTCTATAGACGAAAACCGCATCCGTCAAGTCCTTTTTAACCCTTGATACACCAAGGTTTTAAGCTAATCTAACTTTCAGATACCAAGTAACTAAGAGATAGATTTCGATGACGTTGATTATCGCTAAAATACCCACCTGAGCTAACGGTGCGTTGCTTAACCAAAACACGACTAAAAAGATCATTCCAGTCAGACCCAAGACGTTTCGCAAGAGCCGTTGGAAGTTTTGCAGGCGTTGTTTCGTCGTTAACGGATAAATGTGCGTAAAAACTATATTATCGTATTGTTTATAAAACGGCAACAATTGGAACCCAATCAAATAAATAAAGAGCACGTCTAACGCCATTGCCAGCCAGCCATGACCGCTGAAATACAAGAGTATCGCGCCAATGACGGTCAAGCGAACCACCAATCCACTAAACTCGGTGCCACGTAACATGCCACGGGTATATAAGTAGCCAAAGGCATGTTGTTGGTCGCGCGGTAACCAGTTGAGTAACCAATCTAAGTACCGGCGCCGTTTGACACTTCCTTGCACCATTGGCACATCCGTGAATAAATTGAAGAAGCGATAAATACCCAGCATGCGGTTGGCTTCAGCCTTAATATCGTCCCGCCAAGCAATCACCGTTGTCGGCCAAAGCCGTTGATGTAGCACGCGTTGTCCGGCTGCCACTACCAGCGCAAGCACCAGGCTGAGCCATGGCGTCACTAGCAAGCCGAGTGCAATCACGACTAACGCTAATGCCCAATTGCCAAACTCAAGCCAACGCCGCAACTTCAATGGGATTTGGTAAAGGCGCGTCACGCTTAACGTCAACTGTGCATCCTTGAGCGCGAGCTGCGTCACGAGCAGTGCCAATAATGACCAACCGGTAATTTGATCAACAATCATCAATAGCGGCACGGTCAGACCAACTAACACGACTTGAACGAGTTGCGCTAGCCACCAACTATAGTGCCAGGCACGAACGAGATAGTCATGCACATCGTGTTCGCGCGGCAACAAGAACACCGTATCTGCCGGTTCTAACAACGTTGCCACGTGATTCAGCCCCAAACCAGCCCATAATATGAGACCTAAGACGTAGACGAGCCAAGTACTTTGTGGTCCGAGCGTCTTTAGCCAGTTGGAATAGGCCAAACCAAGACCACCGACAAAAAACATCAGGGCAATAACGAAGTGGTCATTAAAGACCAGTCGTAAATAGCGTAGCATCCGCCGTAAATGTTGTTGTAACCGGGTTTGAAATAACTCACTCATCGCGGGTCACCCCGGTCAATGAAAGGTAGATGTCATTCAGTGATTCACCCGCATCCGGATAGTTAGCTTTGATTTCCGCGAACGTCCCCTGCGTTTGGACCTCACCCGCATGTAGCAAGACAAACTTATCACACGCTTTTTCGGCTGTGTCTAAGACGTGGGTCGACATTAAAACGGCAGCACCCTGTTGCTTCACGTCCGCAATCAGCGCTAATAAATCATGGACGGCCAAGGGATCGAGTCCTAGAAATGGCTCATCAATGATGAATAACTTTGCGTTGGTGATGAAGGCGCAGACGATCATGACTTTTTGCTTCATCCCCTTAGAAAAATTAGCTGGAAACCAGTCTAACTTGTTCGCTAAACGGAACGTTTTGAGTAAGTCGTTAGCACGTTGCCAAGCCTTGGTTTGATCCAAACCATAAGCCAGCATCGTCATTTCTAAATGTTCTTTGAGTGTTAATTCTTCATATAAGATGGGTGTTTCAGGGATATAAGCGATCTGCCGCTTATACGCTTGTGGGTCCTGGGCAAGTGTCGTGCCATTGAGACTGATGGTCCCCTTCATCGGCGTTAATAAGCCAATAATATGGTTAATAGTTGTTGACTTACCGGCCCCGTTCAATCCGATCAAACCGACCAGCTCGCCTGGTTCGACTTCAAAACTAATATCTTTTAGGACGGGAATTTGCGAATACCCACCAACTAAGTGCTGTACCGCTAATGCCATTACGTTAACCTCTTTCTGTGTTGGTATAAGTGTTCCTATTATAGCATAGCTCCTGCTGGAATCCGCACTGGAGTCATTCAGACGAATCGACTTTAAGAAAAATTCAGCATTTTCGCCCACCACACCATCGTGTTTTGATTGCAGTCGCGCCGATAGTGTATAATGAACCCAACTAATAAATAAAGAAGGTTATCATATGACAGCTTTTGAACCAAAACTCGATGACGATTGTATCTTTTGTAAAATTATCAAAGGTGATATTCCGAGCTACACAGTTTACGAAGACGACATGGTCAAAGCTTTTCTTGATATCTCTCAAGGGACGCCCGGCCATACGTTAGTCGTTCCTAAGACCCACGTCGCTGACATCTTCGGCTATGATCGTGACCTTGCTAGCATCGTGTTTGCACGGATCCCTGAAATTGCGCGGGCAATTAAGGCTTCTGACGAAAACATCATTGGCATGAACATTGTCAATAACAACGGTGCGGTCGCTTATCAATCCGTGTTTCATTCACACTTCCATCTGATTCCACGTTACAGCGACAAGGATGATTTCCGAATGATTTTCAAGGATAACGCCAAGAAATACGATGAAACCGACTATACGCGCCTTCAGAATGCCATCAAATCTGAATTAGCACACTAACTGAGGAGGACGCTCATGGCAAAATTTATTCGCAACGGTCTGATTGGCTTAGGCCTCAGTGCCGCTGCTTACATGCTGGTCAACCAGAAGACGCCCAAAGCGGTGTATCATGACATCAAAAGTTACGTCCAAGACGTCTTAGATGCTGCCGACAACTTACAAAATGCCCGCGAAGAATTCAGCGATGCCCAATCGGATCTCAGTGTTCAAATGGCCCATGCGGCCGAAGTGTTCGATGATATTCAAACGGAACTCGACAAGTTTCAGTTCCAAATCGAACCCCACGTCGCGATTATGAAGAAACGCGCGGAGCATCTGCAGTCGACTTTAGACCGACTAACTGGCGATGAGACTGACCCTCATCAGCAGTCCTAAACTTGAATCGTGAAACCCAATCGTTGGTTTCACGATTCTTTTGTTTGGTATCCGAACAAGCTGGTTTCGTTTAAATTCACTGACACATTAGGTAAACTTTATGAAGACGCTGTGAAATCTCTGAATATTTTGTAAAGATTTCCATATGCCTGCAGAAGCTTTCATAGTTATGGTATAGTAGTCTGTAAAGTCTGCTGATGCAGAACGATTTCAAGAATAGGATGTGTTTTAAGCATGAAGAAATGGCTCATTGCCCTTGCTGGTGTCTTACTAACCTTCACCTTGGCTGGTTGCGGTAGCAAGACCGTTGCAACAACTTCCGGTGGTAAAATTACCGAAAGCCAATATTATAGTAGTATGAAGGGTACCTCCTCTGGTAAGCAAGTCTTACAACAAATGATTTTGAACAAGGTGCTCGAAAAGGACTACGGTGACAAGGTTTCAACGAAACAAGTTACAAAGCAATACAATACTTACAAGTCACAATACGGTAGTTCATTCTCAACGGTCTTAACCCAAAATGGTTTGACGACCAAGACCTTCAAGGAACAATTGCGTTCTAACTTATTATTGAAGGAAGCCGTTAAAGACAAAGTTAAGATCACTGACAAGGCTTTGAAGAAACAATGGAAGTCTTACGAACCTGAAGTGACTGTTCAACACATCTTAGTTGCTAAGAGTGCCACTGCTGACAAAGTCTTAGACGCCTTGAAGAAGGATTCTAGCCAAGCCAACTTCACGAAGTTAGCTAAGAAATATTCAACTGATACGACCACTAAGAACAAGGGTGGTAAGTTAGCTGCCTTCGATAACACGAACACCAGCTACTCATCTAAATTCTTGACCGCCGCATTCAAGCTGAAGAACGGTGAATACACTACTTCTGCTGTTAAGACTAGCAACGGTTACGAAATCATTCGGATGATCAAGAACCCTGGTAAGGGCAAGATGTCTGATCACACTGCCGAATTGAAGAAGCAAATTTGGGACAATGATATGAGTGACTCAACTGTCTTACAAAACGTTGTTTCTAAAGTGCTTAAAGGTGGGAACGTTTCAATCAAGGATAACGATTTGAAGGATATCTTATCGTCATACCTCTCAACCTCATCTTCATCAAGCTCTAACTAATTTTTAGCTTATTAAACCACCCGGACCTGTTTAGGTTTGGGTGGTTTTTTGTGTGCTGAATGTTATTCTGGCATTACATCACCAAATTTATTTGCAAAAGCATTAAACCGCACATCCAGTAATGGGCGATTCAATATCTGTTACCACCAATCAGCCGTGACTGGAATTCTAGGATGACTTGCCGAAGCTAGCGATGCTGCAATCGTTGCAATGGTATCAGTATCACCACCGAAGTTAACAGCCGCGAGTACTGTCTCTTGGGGTGTCTCATAATTTAACGCCAACCAGCACGCTGCAAGCAACGTATCCACCACATAACCGGTGTTGCGAACATCCGCCCTACTAGTCTGTTTGAAATGAGGCAAGAATAACGGCTGATAGGTATCTAGTTCACTTAAAAGCGCTGGGGCTTTAACCGTCATTGCAAGTAACTGATGCACATTCACTAATGCGGCTGATAGTACTTGTCCCTGATGAAGTGCATGTAAGAGCTCACAATAAATCAGACTAGCCATGATTGAACGAGGATGCCCATGTGTCACTGCTGTATAACCACGAACCCGATTTAACCGATGCGCGATACTTGAATCTGACTGCAACGCAATCCCCAGGGGGGCCATCCGCATCAGCGCACCATTGCCATTCGCATTAACCGAACAATCACCGCACTGAATTGCTGGTAATTGATTGATGGCAAAATTACGAATTGCATGGGCGCAGGTACGGCCAATATCAAACATTTCGCCACGTGGCGTGTCCGTTCCAAATCGCATGTACGATTCGAAGCGACACATCAGGTCATTATAATCGCCGTCGACAACTAAATTTTCAACCATCCCTAGGCTCATCGAAGTGTCATCTGACCAAGTTCCAGCGGGTTGTTGCCAATACTCGCTGGCAATCATCGTTGTTATTGGCGAATAAGTGCCCCGCTCACGCATTTCAGCGGGCAATCCCAGCGCATCACCGACGACCGCCCACCGTAACTCGTTAATAATTGCTTGTCGTTGCATTCTCGTCAGTCCCCCATCTGTTCAATCTGCTTGATAGTCATACATTTGTCACTCACCGTATCTTCCTAGCACATCGTAATCTGCCGGTTATTCACGATAATCTTGCCTTCTGCCGCTAACTGCTTAAACTGGCGGCTGAGGGTCTCCGGCGTAATTCCAAGAATGTTGGCGAGTTCCTTCTTTTTAAGCGGCAATTCAAAAACGACTTGTCCGGATTCCACCGCGACATCGCGCAAATAGGCCATCAAGCGGTCCTTTGCGTCCAATAGATCACGGCGCATCTGGTTTTTCTCAACTTCAATTAATTGGTTGCCGAAATTATTGATCATCGCTAACGATAAACTCGCTGATTCCCCGAGTAACTGCTGAAAATCGGCGTACTGAATCGAACAAACCCACGCATCACTAGTTGCTTGGATGTAGCCCTGATTTTCATGTGGGGCAAATAACCAGTGCTGACCAACCACATCACCAGTATGTAGCAAGTCAATAATCTTCTCCTTGCCATTGTCGGCTAACGCATAAATTTTGGCCGTTCCCTCGTCCAAAATCAGCATTCCTTCTTGGTGATCCAGCGGCTGTCGAATCAGTTGGCCCTTTTGAAAAAACTTGCGATGGTGCGTCACCGTGATCAATTTGGTTTTAATTGTTGGTGACAACGGCGCAAAAAGTGGCGAGCGACTAATACAATCCATTTTTGAGTGCATAATTTTCCCTTTCTTGATATATATCAATTTTATTAAGCCTAGAATAGCATATAATAGACTTATAATGAAGAATTGGAGGAATCATTCATGACTAAAAAATACGTTGCTAACATCGTACCACTAAACGTAGAAGGCATTGGAACGGCACCCCACGGGACAGCCACCTTTGTTGAAGACGGTGACCAATTACACGTGGCGATTGAAATGTTTGATACACCTGCAAATACGCAACACTGGGAACATTTCCACGGTTTCCCAGATGGTAAGGCGGCCCAAATTGCCACGATGGCGCAAGATGCTAATCATGACGGATTTGTCGACTTGCCCGAAACTGAACCAGTCTCAGGGACAACGATGGTGCCATTCGACAACGCCCCACACCACATGGACGTGCCTAATGATAACTATCCAGTCGCTGACGCCCAAGGCCATTTTGCCTACGAAATCGACGTGCCTTTAGCTGATTTACAAGCAAAGTTCAAGGAAGTCTTTGGTACCGATGATTTGGAACTCGACAAGCGGGTCATCTACATTCACGGCGTACCACAAGATTTGGCGTTACCAGCGACCGTTGCCGGTGAAGTTGGCGCCTACGATGCACACGTCACCTTGCCAATTGCGGTTGGTAAGATTGAAGTCGCAAACTAAACTGAAATTTGAAACAAACTAGAAAATAACGACTGAATGAACCTATCACAGGTTCATCCAGTCGTTATTTTTGATTGTTTATGAGTATCAACGGCAGCTTTGAAAACACGAAATTAGCTTACGATTCTGATTCCGACTGGCGGAGGACTTCCGTTAATCGCTGCCGAAAAATCGGTGTCCAGATGTTCCGATAGCCTAATCGGGTTGGATGGGCATCATCGACCATTGCGAGTGGCTGGGCCTTATTTTCAGCTTTGACGACTGGATCTTGCCAGAGGTCAATGATTGTGAAGTGCCACTTTTTTTGCAAGACTTTCAGTTGCTGCACCAATTTGCCATAATTGGCATCATTCTCTCGAACACAAGTGAAAAATACGATTGGCACTGACCAGTGCTGTTGAACGTAGGCCACGATTGTTTCAATTGCCCCGAGCGTCGTCGTTTCGTCAAAGCCGTGGCGCTGCCGTGCACCCGTGACATGTCCCATGGCCTTATCATGACGGCCATCATTAGTCGAAAGTTGGCAGACAAAGGCGTCCAATGGTTGGGTCACTGGAATTCGATGATAAAGCCGCTGCACATAACTATCTGGTGCGTTACCTGCTAAAGTGGTGCCGCTCACCGCTTCCTTAACCGCAATCACACCATCCGTCGCAACGAGATAGTCGACGAATGAGTCTTCCAGCGCACCTGCACCCGCCGTAATTGACGAACCCAGAAATGCAATCCGCCGCCCCATAAGTGGTGACTTGGGATTCAAGGTTTGGTGGCTGGGGGCGTAACTAGGAAAATTGCCCCCAATCAAACGCCCCACCATCGTCTCACGTTGCAACTGCTTATTCACCGTTCCAACCTTGATTGCCGTCCGTAACAACTGTTTGCGAATACTCATCTCGTCCGCCTCCTGCATTTCCGATGTACTTGCAACACCTTGCTTACTCAACTACTGTAGCACATTCGGCTGCGTCAATGTTAGCTGTGGCGATTGTGAATCGTTGCAAATTGATTTGGTCGACCGCGTACCCGAGTCCAATTTGCTTTGAGACTGGGACATTGGTGCCGGTTAAGCTGATGGTTGGTTCGATGATATCAGCATCGTAATACCGTTCACTGGCCGCAATATCGTTGGGTAACGTATAGCCGGATAAGGTTGCAATCGCGACGTTAGCCGCCCGAGCAATGCCGGAATCCAACATACCACCACACCAACAAGCGATCCCCGCATCCTGGGCAATCTGCTGAATTTGTTTGGCAATCGTGAGACCGCCGACCCGTGCCACCTTAATGTTAATAATCCGGCCACTGCCCAGTTGAATCATCTTTTGGGTATCCTCAACGGAGGTAATACTTTCATCCAAGCATACCGGCGTTTTGAGTGCCGCCTGTAGCTGTGCATGATGAATCAAGTCACCTGGTTCTAAGGGTTGTTCAATCATAATCAAATTCAGATCATCTAACCGCTGCAACTGTGGTAAATCTTCAATTCGGTACGCAGAATTGGCATCCGCCATCAGCATCGCCGTTGGGAATTGATCCCGAACCGCCTTTAAGTAAGCGTAATCCTTACCAGGTTTGATTTTCATCTTGATTCGGCGATAGCCATCAGCGAGATACCCCGCGACCGCGGTCACAAGGGCTTGTGGGGATGCTTGAATACCGATACTGACCCCCGTCTCAACTTGTGGCTTGTTTCCACCCAGTGCCAATGCTAACGGTTGCTGCCGTTCTTGTGCATAGATATCCCAAAGTGCACAATTGATGGCTGCTTTAGCCATATTGTTACGGCGAAAACCTGCAAACAACGGATAGATATCGTCTGGATGCTGAATCGGCTGGGCCATTAACCGTGGCAACAACTGTTTTTGTAACAACGCTGCCGCCCCGTCGCGAAACTCCTCATTATAGAAGGGTTGGGCAAATGCCGAGCATTCCCCATAACCCGTCAAACCAGTATCAGTCGTTAAGGATAGAATCAAACACTGCTTGGCAGCCATGGTGGTAAAGCTGGTCGTAAATGGATGGCGTAACGGAATATCCACCCACCGAATCGTTGCTTTAGTAATCTTCATTGACTTGAGCCTCCTGACTTGCTGTTTGTTTATTTGCGTTCAGATGTTTAGAATTAAAGGTGATTGCAGCCACAAATGAGACTGCAGCGGCCACAACGAGGACCAGGAACGCTGCTGAATAGGAGCCGCTTAACTGGTCGACCAAATAGCCGATCAACAGTGGTGCAACAAAACCAGCCAGTTGACCACCAAAATTAACGATTCCCACTGAGGAGCCGTACGCATCTTTATCCATCAACATCGCGAACAACGCAAAGCTACTACTGAATGCGATTGATTTGAAGAAATATGTGGCAATTTCAAAGAGAATCACCGCCGCCAAACTGGTTGACCGATACATGCCATACATAAATCCAGTCGCTAATAAACTGGTCAAAACGATCAACCATTTTTCTCGATTAACAAAGAATTTATTCATGACAAAGCCGCTGAGAATCGCACCACACCCGGCAGCCAATGCAGGCAATGGTACTAGCCAGGCAATACCGGCCAGATTAATGTGACGCGCTTGCAGTAAATACGTGGGCATCCAAGAATCGAGCCCTTTTGTCACAATGCTAAGTCCAAAAACGACGATGAAGAATTGCCAAATCAGGCGATTATGTATCACACTTGACCAATTGATATGGCGACGTTGGTGTGAAGGCTGTTGTTGCTGATATGTAACGTGTCGAAGATTGAAGTAATAAACGATGACGAAAATGACCCCAATCACGCCCATTAAATGAAAGGTCGTTTGCCAGCCAAAGTTGACCATGATTGGTGCAATCAAAAGGGGTGCGATGGCCGAACCAATATAGTTGGACGAAATAATGCCGGACGTGGCTTTGGCACGGTGCGAATAGTCGACGGACTCAGAAATCTGCTTCAAACTTGCAGATGGAAAAGCGCCCTCACCGATACCAAATAGCACGCGAATCACCAACAGTGATGCCAAGGACCAGGCAAATCCGGTCAAAATTGTAAAGATTGACCAGATGCTAATGGCAAAGATGATCGTCGGCTTCGTGCCAAATTTATCGGTCAGCCATCCACCTGGAATCTGCATCAAAGCATAGCTGAAGAAGAAAGCACTGGAAACGACGCCCAGCGTGGTCGTACTCAGATGAAAATCTTTACCAATGTACGCCAACGCGATGTTCATGGCGGAACGGTCAATAAAACAAATAATATAAGCAATGTAGAGCAAGACAAAGGTGATTTTGGGTTTCAGCTTTGACTGTGCTGCTTTAGTAATCATCAATTTTTCTTCCATAAATTAACCTCTCGTTCTATTTCTGATTTAAAATTTCATATGAGATGCGGATACCCGCCAAAAAAGCAGACTGTTCAATATTCTCATTACTGTCATGATTATGTTGATCATAATTTGCATATGGAATCGTGAAGGTCGGGGCCTTCAAAATATCGGTCCAAACATAGTTGGGCACCGTGCCCGGCATCACTGGCTCAATCGACACCTGGCCAGTTGCACGCTGAATCGCCTGCGACAGCCAAGAAATCTGCGGTGCGTTGGCATCCGTATGTGCGGGTGGAATCATGCCCAACGGCTGAATTTGAATTTGATCATCCCCCGCAAACAACTGCTGAATAGCGGTATAGATTTTTTCTGGCGATTGATGACCTACTAATCGGCAATCAATTTTCGCGTCAGCCCGGTGCGGAATAATCGTTTTGACTCCCGCCCCAGTATCTCCAGCAAGCACCCGATTGATATTGAAAGTTGGCCTGAACATCAACGCTTGATAATAGGCCATTTTATCAAGTGACAAGTTAGCCAACCCTGATTGCTGGGCAATGCGTTCAGCATCATAAGGCAACTGTGCTAACCACTGCTGCTCAGTCGGTGTCGGTGAAACCACGCCATCATAAAAGCCAGGAACACGAACTTGCAGCGTTTGAAAATCATACAGCTGTGCTAATGCTTGCCATAATTTAATCGCAGCATTGGGCATGACATTGCCTAAATTACCCGAATGATTATCATGCTCACCAGTCGTGGCGACTAACTCAAATGCGAGCAACCCGCGATTGCCTAATCTTAAGACGTGGGTGCCGTCTGGATTCATCGAGCCATCTACCACAATCGCCGTTTCGACATCTTGTAATTGATTTGCAGCTAAACGCATCACAGTCGGTGCCAAGTTGCGGCTCCCTTGTTCCTCTTCTCCTTCAATTAAAAGCTTGATCGTAAACGGTAACTGCTGATGTAATTGTAAATAGGTATAAATTCCTAACAACTGAGCCATCAATTGGCCCTTGTTGTCACCGGCACCCCGTCCATAATAGCGATGATGCCGGGCCGTCAATACAAAGGGATCCTGCTGCCACGCGTCTAAATCTCCCGGAGTCATTACATCGTAGTGCCCATAAAACAAGGTGGCACTCGATGAACGACCAACAATCGTGGCAAGAATAATTGGATTGCCAGCGGTTGAGATAATTTCCACCTTTGCCTTGAGATTATCGTGTAACCAATGATTGAGATAAGCAACCGTTGTCTCAATGTCGTCACCGGTTGCCGACATGCTTTTAAAACCCACCAGCGTTGCTAATTCTTGGGTAAATTCTGACTGATGTGCGTCAATAAATTGATCACGAGTTGTCAAATAGCTGTCACTCCTTTCATGTCATTCTAATGAAAAATTCATTAAAATGATAATAACGAATAAATCATTTTTTGTGAAATACAACTATTATGATAGACTATATCAAAATGGTTATACTGAGGAGGTTATCCAACATGCGATTACGACAATTACGCTACTTTCTAGTTGTAGCGAGAATGGAAAACATTACCAAAGCTGCCCAACTGATTCATGTTTCACAGCCCGCTTTAAGCCGTTCATTAAAAGAACTCGAACAAGAAATTGGGGTGCCACTCTTCATTCGCAACGGTCATTCGTTAAAATTAAATGAGAGCGGTCGCTATTTTCAAAAACAGGTCACACAGTCCTTGAAGTTGGTTGATGATGCGGTTACTGATATTCAACACGAAGCCCAGGGCCGCGCCAACCAAATCATCATTCGAACAGTCACTTCTTCCCCATTACTGCCGCGACTGGTGCACTATTTAAAAGTCGAATTGCCCACGGTAAAGGTTAGATTAGTCCAGGACGGTCTAGAAAATAACGCGCTGAGCCATTATGATTTCGAATTGAGTACTTCTCCCATCAAAGGGAATATCAATACCCCACTATTAGACGAAGAAATCTTGGTTGGTGTCGGGCCGCAATCACCTTGGTATCACAAGACCAGCATCACCCGTGAAGCCTTGCGAACCCAGCCACTGATTTTAACCGCCGCTAGTCCACTGCGGACCCTGATTGAATCTTTTCTGGCGACGCCGACCAACCCAGTCATCCCTGCTTTTACAACTAGCGATCGCCTATCAATTTACGAATTAACGGCGGAAAATCTCGGCTGCAGTTTTATCCCCGCACGTTCTTGGAACGTCCACAACTTATCGCATGTGCACCTCTTACATATCGCACCAGAACGGCTAACTCGCCGCATTTTTTTGAGTTCTCCTGCTGATTTACAACTTGATGCACGTCATCAACAGGTTGGTGAGGTGATTCGGGGATTTTTTGGGTGAGTAATCATTCAATTGGCAGCAAAATTACAGTAATCGTAAATGTGGCCAATTAAACCCATTTCTACAAATTAAAACTGTTCCCACATGTCTATACTGGTTGCTTTTGAATTTAATAAATGTGTATCTACTCATACTGATGCAAGAAATCACGAGCACAACGTCGAATCTATCAATTATTCCATATACCGGTTTACTGAAAATCAAATTAGTTAATTCAATTATCAAGCTTGTAATGTTCCTTCTCACTGACTAGCTTTAAGTAAATACCATAATTCAAAGCTACCACTAGTCTTTGTTAATTATATATACTTTCCAACAATAATGTGATAAGTTAAAGTATATAAACGCAACAGATTCAGGTACCAACGGGGGGAACCATGGAACAAATCAACGTTATTATTCCGGCACTAAATCCCGATAAAAAGCTGATTGCTCTGATTCGGGATTTTATTGACGCGCCGGAACTAATGCAGAAAATTCGAGCATTCATTATTGTGGATGATGGCAGTGACAGCGACCACCAATCGATTTTCACACAATTAGAACAACTACCTTTAAACAACTTAACAATCTTGCATCACACGCACAATCGCGGTAAGGGGGCCGCATTGAAAACTGGCTTTCAGTACGTTGAGACACACTTACCAACGGTTTCCGGAGTTGCAACAATGGATTCTGATGGTCAGCACACTGTCGCAGCACTTGCAAGCTGTGTCGCGACATTCAGTCGACAGCCACAACAGTTGATCATTGGCGTGCGGCACTTTACCAACGCGGTCCCATTTCGTAGCCAGTTCGGTAATCTGTTGACCAGTGGTCTCGTCCGATTGTTGACTCATCAGAATATTTCCGATACGCAGACTGGATTGCGTGTAATTCCAATCGCGTACATACCAGCATTGATTCAGTTTCCGGGAGATCGGTTTGAGTTTGAATTTGATATGCTATTGCAAGCTAAAAAGTACCAGATTCAAGTCGTTGAACAGCCAATTCCGACGATTTATCTGGATGGAAACGTTTCTTCTCACTTTCGCGTTATTCGGGATTCGATTGCGATTTATGCGCGCTTTTTTAAATTTGCTGCGAGTGGCCTCATCTCATTTGTGGTCGACATTAGCCTGTTCTATCTCACCCTTTTTATTTTGGGGAACCATGTCTTGAACAGTATTCTCATCGCGACAATTGCATCCCGCGTACTTTCATCGATTGTCAACTACGCAATTAACCATCGTATCGTCTTTGCGCACGCCGGTCAGCAGACGTTAATTAAATACGCGGGCCTCTTCGTCGTGCAAATGCTCGCATCTGGTTTCTTGACCAATGCCCTAACTGCGGTGTTACCGGCTTCAAGTGGGCAAATCGTACCAACGATTGCCAAGATGTTCGTCGACTTTATGTTATTTATTATCAGTTATCAGATTCAGCGTGATTTTATATTCAAGGAGCGGACTCAACATGTCCAATAAGCGGCGTTTTCTCTATTTTCTAGCAATTGCATTATCCATTATTTACTTACTGTGGCGAGTCTTTTTTACGATTCCGTGGCGGGCAAATATTTTAACGCTTATTTTTGCATTATTGCTCGTGATTAGTGAAATTCTCTCAAACTTGACTGGATTTATCTTGATCTTTTTCAGGATGCTTTCAACTAAGAAAAAATGGAACTTAGTCATTCCCGATTACTCGTCTACGCAAGCATTACCTGACGTTGATATCATTATCGTGACGCACAATGAGCCGGTTGAACTGCTACGAAAGACCATAAATGCCGCGACTTATATTGACTATCCAGACAAAAACAAAGTTCATGTGGTGGTCGCAGATGATGGCAATCGGCCAGAAGTACAAGCGTTGGCAAAGCACTACCACGTCGGCTATTCCGGTATGGAAGACAATCATCAAGCAAAATCTGGAAATATCAACCATACGCTCGCAAAATTGCACGCACCGCTATTTGCAATCTTTGACACGGACATGATTCCGTTTTCGAGTTTTCTTCGGAACACGGTCCCACTGTTCACTGAAAATTTCCAGCAGCTCACTGACGACCCTGACCACACCGAACCACTGGGATTTGTGCAAACACCGCAAAGCTTTTACAATGCGGACATCTTTCAGTTCAACTTATTTTCTGAAAAAATCATTCCAAATGAACAAGATTTTTTCTCGCGTGATGTCAATATTCTAAACGGCGGTAACAAGCGTGCCCTCTTCACTGGCTCCAACGCTGTCTTTTTACGGCAAGCAGTCGATGAAGTTGGTGGCTTTCCGACCGACACGATTACTGAAGATTTTGAACTGGGTACGATGCTCAATATGGCTGGCTACATTAGCCTGGCGACTAAGGTGCCGCAATCAAGTGGTATCACCCCCATTGATATGAAAGGGGTCATCAAACAGCGGACACGTTGGGCTCGCGGCGTGATTCAGAGTTGCCGCAACTTGCATATTTTTACGAATCGCCACTTATCTTTTATTAATCGCGTCATCCTGCTCAATACGTACTTCTATTGGTGGGCTTTTTTCCGGCGGATGATTTATATGATTGCCCCGATTTTGTATGCACTCTTCAAGATTCAAGTCGTTAATGCCAACTTCTGGATTTTGATGGTCATTTGGGCACCGGGATACTTTCTACTCCACTACGTCATGGGAGACACTTCTGGCATGGGTGATAACGCCAAGATTCGCAATGAACGCTGGGGCGAAGTTCAAGAGACCTTTTTTGCACCTTACCTTTTTATTCCTGTTATTCTTGAAAGTCTCGGAATCAAAGCGAAAAAGTTCAAAGTTACCGCCAAGAACGTGACCTATTCACTAAAAGACAAACTTTATATCCTACCGTACTTGATTTTATGGACCATCACCTTGGTGGCGATTATTAAATTTAATTACGGTAAATATGGGTCCGAAATCTTAGTCGGTAGCGTCATTACTTTCTGGCTCCTGATGCATTTTGTGAACTTAAGTATGTGTTTATTTATCGCAATGGGACGCCCAGTGTACCGCAAAAATGAACGCTTTATCCGTCGAGTAGCTGGAACTGTTCAAGCCACCGATGGACACTGGCACCCCATCATGACTGAGGATGTGTCTGAGGGCGGGATTGCCTTTAGAACCACTGATGGACCGGTTGAAAACATTGCCGAGGGCGACCATGTCAACTTGACCGTTAAGCATCAAGACTTCACCATCCACTTAACTGGTCAAGTTGCTCGCATCAGTCATCGAGATGGCGACGTGATCTACAGTGTTCAAGTTGAAGTCACCGCTGATGAAAATCGCAACCATTATTTACAACTCATTTACGATGGTAGCAACAAAACTCTGCCAAGTGTTCAGGATACCTGGGTCACCCCATTTGATGAACTTTACATGAACTTAGTGGTGCGTGCGCGAACTTATGAACGCAAACTCAGTCGGCGCTTTAATCGCTTTTAGGAGGAATCAATCGTCATGTCAGTTTGGCTTGGATTCGCGATATATGCCATTGGACTCTTAGGTTACAATGGGACGCTCCGCCGCCTAGGGGTCAGTCCCTACCTCGCCTGGATTACCGCAATGTTAGTCCAGATTTTGATCTTATATGGGTTTGCCATGACCGGCTGGCTCACGCTCGGCATTCAAATTGTCACCTATCTAGGTGTTGGACTAGCAGGCCTCTGGCTAGTCATGAGTTTCTTTCGGAAAGCCCAGCTGCGTTTTGAAGGTATCCATTTATTTGATTTCTGGATGATTGGACTAGGCATTGTCACTGGGAATACTTTATGGCAAAGTCCCTTAGTCCATTACGATAACTTCTCCCACTGGGCCGTGATGGTCAAGTTTATGGTGTTCACCGGTCGCTTGCCAGGAGCCAGCGACCATCTGATTTCATTTACGTCTTATCCACCCGCAACAGCACTGTTCATCACACAATTTGTGCACTGGGTCGGTTTTAGTGACGGCGCCATGTTGGTCGCTCAGTTTATCTTGATTTGGGGTGCGGCCTACGCCATTTTTGCTGGCTTACGGGATCGTTCACGTGCATTGACGAGCTTTGCCCTATGCTTCACCTTGGCAATCTCATTCGTGTTTAACGTGGCAATTCGACTTAATAATTTACTCGTTGATTACGTGCTGCCAATTGTAACAATTGCGGCGCTCGTCGGCATCTTTGTCTATCGGAAACGGCCAATTTTGCTGTGCGCCCACGTCGCTATTTTTGTTTCAGTCTTACTGCTGGTTAAAAATTCAGCGACCTTTTTCGTCATCATGATTGGTGCCTATTTCTTATACACCTTAATCACCAATCATCACTGGCACTGGCGCCGACTAGTTACCGTACCGATTCAATTTGTGGCTAGCATCGGTGTTGGTATTTTGCCATTTGTTTGGTGGCAATGGCACGTGAAACAGACGTTCACCGTTTCAAAACACCAAATCAGTACCCAAGCGTACGCTAAGCAACTGAGTGGTGAAAGTCAGCAAGCTTTGTTGAAAATTGGGCACAAGTTTTTAAATCAAATTTTCAGTCTCAATTCACTGTCCACTAAAGGCATCCTACTGATCAACGTCGTTTTGATTCTAACTTGGGCCTTTGTTCGGCTTCGGCAACATCAACGCAATAATCTATTGGTAACCGCCATCTTGCTCGATGTAATTTTCATCGCCTACTATGCCAGTTTATTTGGCATGTACATTTTGTCGATGCCATACGCAGAAGCCATTCTCCTCGATGGCTTTGAACGCTATATGGCAAGCACCGTGATTCTTAACCTATTCATCGGCGCAATCGTACTGGTCCGGATTCTTGATCAGCAACAATTCGAGCAAAACTTTGAAAGGCGTGACACCCAAGCTTTCAAAAGTGCGACCACCAAAAACATTTATCAGATAGCGACCCTCGTCACCGGATTTTTCGCCATCACCATGATGTATTCTGAAATCACCGGGACTAAGTTCACCAATGAGATGAATCACAATACACTTCCTTTACAAATGTCACGGGTCTCCAAACAATGGACTCACTTAAATCACCGGAAAGTGCTGATTGTTGATCCGGAAGTCGTCGACGTGAACGATTATTACGCGGGCTATGTCGGTCGCTATTGGTACTTCACTGACAAAGCGGTCGGACAAGAGAACTTTATGATGACGCCGAAAGTCTTCAAACAGACCGTCGAACAGTATCAGTACGTCGCCATTCCTGAAAGTCACCGCACGTTTACGGTACTGACTAAGAAAGTCTTTCATCAACATGTCGTTACGGGACTGTTTAAAGTCACCAAACACGGGTTGATTCGTATGCATTAAGAAAGGTGGGATTAACTTGACTATCATTGGGGGCCTCTTCTTCGCCCTGGCGTTAATTGGTTATAGTAGCGCACTCCGGCTAGTCCACGTGAATCCCTATTTAACGTGGATTACCGGCATTCTCATTCAAATAATGTTGTTGTACGGTTTTGCAATGCTCAATCTGTTAAGACCTGGAATCTGGATGGTGACTAGTTTGGGCGTCGTGCTGTTAATCACCCGCCTGGTACTCGGCTATACCGGGAAAGTTAGCATCCATTATGACGGACTGCACCTATTTGACATTTGGATGATTTTCCTGGGAATCGTGATGGCGCTCGTACTTGGTCAGAGCCCACTGATTCATTATGATAATTTTTCACACTGGGCAACGATGGTTAAATTCATGACGTATACCGGCCATTTACCAGGCGCGGCCGACACCATCATTTCCTTTAGTTCCTATCCACCCGCAACTGCCCTATTCCTGACGCAGTTCGTGACATTTACTGGCTTCAGTGCGGGTGCGATGCTGGTCGGACAATTTATCTTGATTTGGGCGGCTAGCTACACCATTTTTGCGACGCTCCGGGATCGAACACGCGGTCTCAATTCAATGCTACTCTGTCTGACGATTGCAATTTCGTACGTCTTTAACATCAACATTCGACTCAATAATCTCTTGGTCGATTACGTACTTGCAATCATCACCGTCGCCGGTATCGTTGGTATTTTTGTTTACCAGTCGCGCCCTAAGATGTTAGCCGCACACGTTGCCCTGTTTTGTGGCACGTTGCTTCTCATCAAAAACTCGGCCGCATTTTTCGTCGCCATTTTAGTCATTGATTATCTCGCCACGCTGATTCACCATCGCTTACGTGGACGCCGATTCCGACAAACATTGACGATCACCGCACGATTATTGGGAACGTTGCTAGTTGCGGCGCTACCGTTTATTTGGTGGGAAATTCATGTTCACTTGACCTTTACCACTTCGAAACATGAAATCAGTGTGGCCGCCTATCAAAACCAGTTTGCTCGTGAAGGCGTCACCGGTCTAATCAAAATTGGACAAGCATTTTTAAACCAAATTTTCAGTTGGCAGTCGTTATCCACCCAAGGCTTCCTGGTGATCAACATTGGCTTGATTGCGGCCTGGGCCATTATTAAATTCGTGTGCCATCATCCCAATTCGCTACTAAAACTTTTAGGCCTGCTGGATCTGATCACGGGTTGCTATTACGGCAGCTTGCTCGGTATGTACGTCTTATCGATGCCATACGCTGAAGCCATTACACTCGATGGCTTTGAACGGTACATGTCGACCGTCGTAGTGTTGAATTTGTTCATCGGCATGATGGCCCTCGTCCGTGTCATTGACAAAACGTTCTATGAACAGAATCTAGCCGAGCGCAGTCCCCGGACTTTTCGTTCGATTTGGACCAAGAACGGCTACCAACTTGCGACCTTTTTGGTGATGTTTTTTGCAATCATCATGATGTACTCTGAAATCAATGGTACGACGTTTACGAATCACTATAACCGCCGCTCACTGCCGGTCAAGCTCAGTCAAGTGACGCAACCGTGGACCAAACTGAACAACGCCAAAATTTTGATTGTCGACCCGCAACAAGTTGAAGTGACCACTTATTATGCGGGCTATCTGGCAAACTATTATTTCTTCACCAATAATGCCAGTGGCCAAGCGCATTTCAGCAAATCGCCCCAACGGTTTCGCAAATCCTTGCGTCAGTATGAGTACGTCGTCATTCCTAAATACGACCGCTCATTCACACGGGGCGTTAAGCGGACCTACCACCAACGCATTCGAACTGGCTTCTACCGGGTCACGCGTAACCAGTTACGGCCAGTAACGCGACATGAAATCCAGCGTTATCAGTAAGTTATCAAAAAACGGTGTTGTCAGAAACACTTCATAATTAATGCGACATAAAAATCAGCCCGCAGCCAACCGCATCCGCGATGCAAATTAGCTTCGAGCTGATTTTTGATGCCTCTACACGTGTCTAAACAGTTCACGCTGTTTTGAATCCACAATGCCTCGTTTCACGCCAATTACTCAATCAACGCCCGCTGCACATCTATCGTCTCTAATAAGCTGACCGCGCAATCGGCCCCCTTATTGCCGCTCTTAAAACCAGCGCGGTCCATCGCCTGCTCAATGGTGTCAGTAGTCAATACGCCAAACATCACCGGCGTGTCGGTTGATAGGCTGACGGACGCGACGCCAGTGGTCACACCGCTACAAACGTAGTCAAAGTGAGCAGTCGCACCGCGAATGACGGCACCCAACGCAATCACGCCATCGTAGCGCTTAGTGTTAATCATTTTCTGTACCGTCAGTGGAATTTCAAACGCGCCCGGCACCCAAGCAACGTCAATATCATCCGCATTAACCCCGTGTTGTTGGAGGCTTTCTTGTGCACCGGCCAGCAGTTGTTTGGTCACGAATTCATTGAAACGTGCCACGACGATGCCGACTTTGAGTCCCTGACCTGTCATTTGTCCCTTAAATGTTGTCATTAGTTAACCTCCGTTAGTTTGAGTTCATGATGGAAACGATCCCGCTTTGTCTTGAGATAGGCATAATCGTGTTGATTAGCTGGAATTTCCAACGGCACGCGTTCGACGACTTCGATACCTAACGCTTGCAGCTGTTTGACCTTGTCGGGATTATTCGTGAGTAACCGCACCTTAGTCACGCCGAGTTGCCGTAACATAACGGCGGCAATGTCATACCGGCGCTCATCCGGTTTAAACCCGAGTTTGACATTGGCATCGTAGGTATCCGCACCTTGGTCTTGCAAGGCATACGCCGCGATTTTATTTGCCAAGCCAATGCCGCGACCTTCCTGCCGTAAGTATAAACAAACGCCACGTTCAGCTTGACTGATCTTACGCAGGGCTGCGTGCAATTGTGCGCCACAGTCACAGCGCTCCGAGCCCAAGACATCGCCGGTAAAACATTCGGAATGCAACCGCACTAACACGGGTTCATCACCACTGATATCACCGGTTTGTAATGCAAGTGGTAATTCCGTGTGTCCCGGCACCGTGAAGCCCGTCAACTTGAACGCGCCGTCCTGAGTCGGTAAATCAACTGTCGGCGTTGTGTCTAGCTGAATCGCCCCTGTTCGGATGGCGTATTGTAATAAATCTTCAATCGTGATCATCGGCATCTGCAAGCCTTCCGCCAAGGATTTCAAATCGTGCCGGCGCGCCATTAAGCCGTTTTTCTTAACCACTTCACAAATATAGGCGACGGGCGAACCACCAGCCAATTCGGCCAACGTTACCGCAGCTTCCGTATGACCGCGCCGTTCTAGTAAGCCCCCAGCCCGCGCAATCAGTGGAAAAATATGGCCGGGATGATAAAAGTCAGTTGGCTGACTGTCTGTTGAGGCCAACGCTTGAATCGTTTTGGCACGGTCAGCAGCTGAGATTCCCGTACTTGTCGTTCGATGGTCAGTTGAGACCGTGAAGGCAGTTCCAAATGCGTCACGTTCGCCAGTCATCGGTTTTAAGCCTAACCGGATCGCAACTTCCGGCGCTACTGGGACGCACAGTAACCCCCGTGCTGACGTAATCATGCGATTGACGGTCGCCGTAGTGGCTTTGGCGGCCAAACCAACCATGTCACCCTCTGCTTCCCGTGTTTCATCATCAGCGACAATTATCAAATCCCCGCGTTTTAATGTGGCTAAGGCTTGTTCAACTTTTGTCATCGTATCCATGTTAATGGCTCCCTTCTAAAACAACTTGCCGGGCTAAGTATTTGCCCAAAATATCGGTTTCCACATTCACCGCATCACCGACTTGTAACGCGCTGAGGGTCGTGACGTCTTGCGAATGCGGAATCAAATCAACTTCAAATGTTGACGCAGTCACGGCCACAACGGTCAAGCTGACCCCATCAACCGCAATCGAGCCCTTAGGAACGACCAACGCTTGATAATCCGCTGGCAAACTGATCAGTACTCGTAACGCGTGTTCATCTGCCACCAACTCCTGAACCTGTCCGCAATAGTCAACATGCCCCTGAACAATGTGCCCGTCCAGCCGGCCGTTGACCTGCAGCGCCCGTTCTAAATTAACTTCAGACCCCACTTTTATCTGGCCCAGATTCGTCCGGCGCGTTGTTTCGGGCATAACCGCGACGCTAAATGCATCCGACTGTAGCGCCGTGACCGTCAAACAAATCCCGTTGACCGCCACACTGTCCCCAATTTTAAGCGTGGGTGTTACGATCGTCGGGGCAATAATCGTGAGCGTCATCTCTAACGCGTCACGCTGGCACTGGCTGACGCGACCCTTAGCTTGTACAATTCCTGAAAACATTTACTCGACTCCCTTTCGCACGGCCCGTAGCCGCAAATCCGTTTCCAACCACTTCACTGTTGGTTGCTCAAACGCCAGCTGCGCGGGTGATACCGTTCCCATTACTGCTGGCAAACCGGCGCCGCCAATCATTGTGGGTACGAGATAGCTGACCCATTCATCAATCAAATTTGCCGCAACAAAATCCGCTTGTAGGTGCGCGCCACCTTCGACCAGTAGCGACTGCCATCCTTGTTGAACGCACAATTCGCTGATAGCTGCTGGGGTCCAGTCACTAATCCGCACTTCCACGTTTGGCAACGCTTGTAATGCCGCATCGCTGGCGCTCGCCTGGCGACACAAAAGCCAGGTTTCACCAGTCAGGGCCTGCAGTACGCGTCGATCACGCGCGCTGGCACTGGTGTTCAGTACAATCAGTCGAACTGGCGGGTGAGCCATCGCTCGTAAACGGACGGTCAATTGCGGATCATCGGTCGTCAGGGTGCGTTCGCCAATCAAAATCGCTTGAAATTGCGACCGCAACCGCTGACTGTCGGCATAACTGGCCCGATTAGAAATCAACGTCCGCGTATCCCCGGCCGCATTGGTCTTACCATCCAGACTCATTGCAGTCTTGAGTGTCACCCATGGCCGCTGATGCGTATAAAAATGATTGTAGTGCGGATTCAGCGCCCGTACTTCATCCGCCAAACAACCTGTGACGACTTCAACGTCATGATCCAACAAATACTGGCGGCCCTTGCCACCGACAACTGGATGGGGGTCCAACTGACCAATCACCACTTTACGAATTCCAGCTTGAACGATGCGCTCACAGCACGGCGGGGTCTTGCCATAATGCGAACAAGGTTCTAGCGTGACCACCAGTGTCGCATCTTTCGCCTGTTCAGGTGTCACTTGCCGTAAAACGTCAACTTCAGCGTGATCACCGCCAAAATAATGATGATAACCTTGCGCCAGGACTTGGCCATCCTTGACTAACACTGCACCAACTTGCGGATTTTGATAAGTCGCGACGCCGGCCTTTTTCGCCTCAGCAACGGCTAATTGCATCAAATCAGTTAACATTGTTTCACCTCCGTATAGATTAAATAAAAAACACCCGACCATCAAAATTCGATAATCGGGTGTGAGTGTTCGCTAAATAGATTTCACCAGTAGGGTCCAGCTAAATAAGCCTTAATAAAGGTCGCAAATAGCCACTACTGCCTAGTAAAATTAAGCAATTTTTCTTCTCCCATCCAGACTATACTGTCGGTCCCAGACTTGCACTGGGTCCACCGCGCGCACGCGGGTCACGGACTTCAACATACGTTGTTACCGTCGGTCGGGAATTACACCCTGCCCCGAAGAAATCGTATTCAGTTTTCACTTTTTATAAAAACACTTTCTGAACAAATTGTCAAATCGTCACTTTAATTTCGACCCGCCGACTGCTGTGTTAAACTTTCAATAATTTTATCGATACTTGCCTATAATTCTTGGCTATTTTAAGAAAATTTTTGCACTTTTTTATGTAAAATTGAGACTTTTCAATGTTAGTCTGATGGTATTTCTAGTATCGGAGTTGGGTTAAATGGGACAACTAAAAATGCACATTCGTAGAACCAGTCGATGGCCAGTCGCCATCCTTTCAGGGCTGCTGTCCATGATGGTTATTGGGGTCGTCTTTGGATACTATCACATTACGCCCTTTGGCAACCATAATTTGCTGATAAGTGATATGGGCGGTCAATACTTATCGTTTTTCACCACCTATCGCCATGCAATTCTCGCACATTCTTTTCAAGTCTATTCATTTTCACATTCAATTGGCGGTAGCGCTCTACCAAACATTGCGTACTATTTATTAAGCCCCTTCAACTTATTGATTTTATTTTTTCCAGCGGCCCATTTACCGACCGCTTTAAGTTTACTCATCATGGTTAAAATCGGTGCAATTGGCATCAGTATGACCTGGTTTTTGCAAACGCATTTCAAAACACGGCGCTGGTCAACGGCCATTTTTGGAACGGCCTTTAGCTGCTGCGGATTCGTCGCACTCAATTATTTCACGGTGATGTGGTTAGACGCCTTGATCTGGCTGCCACTAGTCATTATGGGCCTGGACCGCTTGATTGCGACCGGACACGGCGGCCAATTTTTCGGTTGGTTCTGGCTCAGCATCGTCACCAATTATTATTTAGGTTATATGACTGGCCTGTTCGTCGGTTATTACTTCATTTATCGATTGTTTGAAAATAAACCAGCCGGTGAACGCATCTGGCAGACAATTCGCACTCAATCCACCTTGATTTGGCGCTTTATCCTGACGACCCTGTTGTGTGGCTTGAGTACCATGTTCCTGCTTATTCCGACTGGGCTGGGCATGTTGACGACGGCCAAAACAGCGGTCAAGCCTTCTAGTTACTTGCCTGTTTTGCAAATCGGCTGGAAAACACTCAGCCAACTTGGAGTCGGTGCCGCTAATTTCACCACTCGCCTGGCCCACGCGCCAACGCTGTTCAGTAGCACGCTGGTCTTACTGCTTGTAGGGTGCTTCTTCGTCCATCCGCAACTATCACGAGCGCACAAATGGCACAGTTTCGGCCTTCTACTGGCCTTATTTTTGAGCATGGCCATTCGGACGCTGGACACAATCTGGCACATGTTTCAAACGCCCGCCGGCTTTCCATACCGGAACGCCTTCTTCTTCAGCTTTGTGCTCATCATGATTGCCTTTGAGGCTTGGCAAGCTGGTCCCCGTCAAGTCACACTTATCTGGAAATGGGGATTGCCAATTGGACTGCTGGCAGCCCTGATTTTAGGTTGGTGGGTCCAACGCGGCACACATCATCCGCTGGCAACCAGCACGCTATTCCTGAGTTTAGCTGCGGTCATTTTGACTGCGAGTTGCTTGTTTCTGACGGCCAAGCGTTGGCAAGTACTGGGGATTACTGGGATTACCGCACTTGAACTCGGTCTCAATAGCAAATTAATGATGGCCCATAGTCCATTCGGCAATCAGGCCAAATACGTGACGGCCTATCGCATTGAAGACCGGCAGATGCGCTCAGTCAGCGACTCGGATGGCCAACTCTACCGCGTTGAAAATCGCAATACATTGATTAACCAAGCCTACAATACCAATAGTCACTACCGTAATTACAACGATCCACTGTTGTTCAACTTCCACGACATCAGCTACTACAGTTCGACGTTTGCTAACCAAACCCGCCTGATGTTGAAGTCACTGGGGTTATTTTCAAAAAACGTTCGCCGTGTGAGTTCTGAAGGCCTGAATCCCGTAACTGACTTATTGCTGGCCATCAAATACGACGTCCAGCTCAATGCCGTTGGCCAAGCGACCATCAACTCGCGTAGTCAAAACGGCTTAGGATTTGCAGTGCCGAACGCCTTTACACAGGTTAAACTGCGACAAAACAGTGCGCTTGTCAATCAAGAGCGTATCTTACAAAGCCTGCAACCTAGTGCCACGGCTTACTTTGGTCACGCCGTCCAGCTGGCTGATCACGTCAGTTATGACGCCACGGCGCGGACCTATCCCTATCGCCATACGATTAAGCTGCGTGTCACCCGGACAGGTTATCTGTACTACAACGATACGTTAGGCCAGTCGAAATATACGACCATGCGCGTTAACGGTCATCTGGTTCCGACGAAGTTCAATGCCAATGGAAATGTCGTCTTACGTTCCTTAGGTTACTTCGACAAGGGCAGTCTCGTCACCCTGACTGTCAAACGTACACGCGCTACCCTTGGTACTCACGTCCATCTCGCCAGTCTCGATCAGGCCAAGTTTAATTCAATCAAGCATCAACTTCGTGCCAGTCGCTTCGTCCCAACTTACCACGTTGCTGGTCTGCACACCATCGTCAGTGGCACCATCACGGCAGCCCGCCAACAACGGTGGTGCTACATTGCGATTCCAGCTGATCAGGGATGGGCGGCAACTGTGAATGGGACTAGAGTTCGAACGCGCACCGTCATCAGCGGCATGCTCGCAGTTCCAATTCATGCCGGCAAAAACCATATCCGCCTGATTTATCACGTTCCTGGGCTAAAACTTGGGGTTTTGATTTCACTGCTTAGCGGGCTTAGTTTTCTGAGCTGGACGATTTGGGATCGGCGCCGATTACGTGACACCGCCCATTAAAGATAGACGATTGAAACGACCGCACTGCCAATGATGAACCATCATCGGCAGTGCGGTCGTTTACTGTGTTTATGAAGTTATCGCATGAATACATGTTGTGCGATTTATTCTTTAGCATTAAAGATGATTAAAACGTGCCATTTTCCAAGTGCAAAAGCAGCCAGCTGAGACCCGCTGGAAACAGTTCGAGCTAGTGTAAACTTTCTGTTGTGGCTGCGTCCTATTCCGGCTTCCAGGCATTTCTGACAACGCTGGAACGCGATGGACACAGATTTAAGCCGACAACCCACGTCTTAAATGCTGGTCTTCCACTAACCAAGCCAAAGACGCTTGCTAAGTGGAATTTCATCGCTGAGCATTGTCAGAAACGCCTTCCAGCCGGGACGGTATTCGAAAGGCAGACATGTGTGGGCCCAACTTTTTGTTGGACTAGTCGTTGATCCCTTGATACACGGGAATTTTGATATTCAACTGGCAGGCTGGTTTTAACAGTGGTCAAGTATCCTGACCCATGATTTAATGCTTCGAACACGCAGCTTCACTGAACTTGTCAGAATTTTTGCTAGCTGTCTGAGATGATAATAAAGTCTTGAATTTTAAACAATGGAAGTGTTGTCGATAAAATTCAAAAGCAGTTGCTATTGAACTTTGTGAATTGAGATGAGTGAAAAACATTTAGGTAATCTGCTCGATAACTAAATACCATAAAACATCACCAATACTCATTAAGCCTTTACCTGAAGGGCAGGTTACTAAATATTCAGTGGTCAGTTGTACCAAGATAGGTAGCCGTTCATCCGCCATTCGAGCGGCTTCCCGACTGTAGGGGCCGGCTGACAATGCTCAAGGGCGAAATTCTTCTTGTCCGGACGGGTTTCCCGGGCTAGAAGAAGACTCGTATTTGAAATCGCGCAGTGGTCTTCTGCGTGAGTTCAAATCGATGTCCGCCCTGTTCCAGCGTTGTCAGCCAGCCCCGGAAGTCGGACTAGGACGCTCGTCGGCAGACGAACAGTAAGTCAAACAATGGGCATGATTTAATCATGATTCATGACAGATTAACTAGCGCAACGCATAACGAATACTTAGGCCTATCAGACAGGCGTTTTTGTTGATCAACCAGGCTTGCTATCGACTTAGCTAGTCGGTACCGATACTTACAGGCTTGCAAGTTTTTGTTTGCCAGTGGATAAATACCTGATTGACCAGCTGGTGGCGGCCCAGGCAATGGCAACAGCCACGAGACAGGCCTTACCAGTCGTTAACGTGGCTGGCTGCTGATAATGTTGCTTAACGGCGTACTGCAAGTACTGTTTCGGCTTAGCTGTCACTTGGCCAGTAAGCGGACTGTAATTGGCCGTTACAACACCATAATCAACGGCGCGCGTTCCCTGGTTTTTGATGGTCAACTGTAACTGTCCGCCAGTTGTCACCGAGTACGTCAAATTTTTCAACTGATTAGCTGTTCCAGTCCAACGTTTAATCGTCCGCGCACCCTTCGTCAACGTAATGGTCACCCGCTGTTGCGACTTATCAGGTTGCAATTGAATAGTGTTACTCGGGCCACTCGATTGAAGCGCCGACCTAAGCACTTGCTGGGGGTGAATCGCCTGCTTCATTGTGACCACGTAAGTCCCATTGCCCTGACTTCCGCGCAAGACATCGTTGACCCGTGTCGACTGACTGGTTTGCCATAGACTGACCAGGCTGACCGTGGCAAACGTTGCCGTCAGCCACATTAAACGATGACGTGTGCTCAGTGAAAACTGCCAGTCAGGAATTTCGCGACCGCCAATCAGGCTCAGCATCATCAGACCCGGCAATAGTGGTAGCGCATAGCGTCCTTCGACTTCCCAAATACCAACATGAAAAATCGTCAGTCCCAGAATCGTCAACGCCAGAAACGTCACGGGCCAATCACGCCGTTGCAACAATGCCCAAATCGCCTGTACTAGCATTGCTAGATAAATCGTCTGGGTCATCAAGACCAGCCAAAATTGACATTGGCGTTGATGATTCCAATACCACTGGGGTACGCGAATCCACTGCGTCGTCAGTTTAAAACTATCAAAGTCGCCAGTCGCCCAAAACACCCGCAGCTTTTTCAGCAAATGCACCAGCGTCCCGGTCACGCCCATGTGTTGCAGCCGCTGCTTAATCATTTGCTGTGCCTGCTGTTGCTTAGCTTTAGCAGTCGGTTGCTGATTCACTAAGGCGAAGTCATCGTGGCGGTACTGGCCGTCGCTTTTCGGATTTAAACTCATGGCAATCCAACTCGTAGCTGGTAGCGCAGCATTAGGTTGCCGTTGATAGCCGGCTTGTCGTTGCGCTTGTTGCATCACCGCCATCATCAGCAGCAGGGTTGCGGCCAGGCTCACCAGCCAACCTAATAGTTGCCGACCAGACCACTGCTGTTGCCGCCAGATAACCCCACCAATCATCATGAGTGCGACCCACAAGACAATCAGGTTAGTTTTCATCATCACACCAGCCGCTACCAGCAAGCCATCAATCAGCCAGAGACCCCAGCGACGCCACCCGCTGACCCGTTGACTGAGGGTTAGTAAGGCTAAGCTGTCAATCATCAGCGGTAACACGAGCACGTCGGTGTAGGCAAACAGCCCGTATGCGGCCACTGGAACGCTCACCAGCCACAAGGTAACTAAGCCAAGCGCGCCTGGTTGCCAGTATCGCCACCGTTTGAGCAAATACAAGCCGCTCACAAGTGCTGTATCGGCCCATAAAAAGCGCAAGCCATTCATGAGGGCCCAGGGCGTCTGTGTCAAATGCAGCAGTGGCTTGAGCACTGTCGCTTCAAGTAAGGTCATATCAACGTTATTCGGATAAATCATAAAATAGTGTTGCCACTGATGACCGCCACTAGCAAGGACCAGTGCTTGCTGACGAACATAGAAGGCATCCGCCCGCGCAACATCAACAAAGTTCACCACCAGCCAACCCTGAACGACCACCACTAAACCGATTGCGCCGAGCACCAACCAGCGATACTGTTTCACTGACAATTGACGAATGACTTGCCGGCCCGCATTTAAGCAAACGAGCAAGCCCAGAACTAACGCCAATTGGACCAGCGGCGAGGCCCAGTCTTGGTTACCGAAGAATCGAATCGGTTGTAACCAGGCCAAGCCGGCTGCGGTAACTAGCACTGCAGCTGCCAGCCAATTAATGCCTTTAACAACGTTTTTCATACGTGCACCCGCTGTGAATCGAGCAATGCCGGCTGTTGAGTGACCGTATAATCGTCGGTTTCAATAATATAACGTGGCCGGTGTTTGACTTCCGCAAAAATTTTGCCGACATATTCACCAACAACACTGATCCCAATTAATTGCATGCCCCCGAGAAACCATAAACTCGTCATCAGTGAGGACCAGCCGCTAATGGCCGTTCCCAGCAATCCTTGAATAACCGCATACACCATCATCAGTAGACTACCGCCACTGATCAACACGCCAAGCATCAAAATCACTTTGATGGGCGCGATGGAAAACGACGTGATACCGTCAAACGCGAACGCCAGCATCTTACGGAGTGGATACTTAGAAACCCCCGCAAACCGTGGGCGCCGGCGATAATAAAGTTTGGTCGTCGGGAACCCGAGTTGTGGCACGATGCCGCGTAAAAACAAGTTGGTTTCCTGATAGCTAAGCAGCGCCCGCACTGCCCGCTGACTCAACAAGCGAAAATCAGCGTGGTCGGGCACCAATTGGACGCCAATGCAATTCATCAAGCCGTAGAAGCGTTCAGCCGTCCATCGTTTAAAATGAGAATCACTAGTGCGGTCATTGCGAACGCCTAGGACGACATCACTGCCAGCGTGAAACCGCGCGACCATTTCCGGGATGACTTGCGGATCATCTTGCAAGTCTGCGTCAATGGTAATCATCATATCAGACGTCGGACAAGCCGTTTTCATCCCGGCCATCAATGCATTCTGATGACCAAAATTACGGCTGAACTTGATACCGGTCACGACTGGCAACTGCTTCTCGAGTCCCTTGATCAAGGTCCAAGTTGCATCCTGACTACCATCATCTACAAACAGTAATTTACTTTCTGAGTTGACTTGTTTATGCTGAATCAGCCCCATCAGAATCTCTGCCAAAACGTGTGCTGATTTCGGTAAAACCGCTTCCTCATTGTAACAAGGCACAATAATCGTTAACCGTGGTCTTCGCATGCTAATTCCCCCAATATTACTTTGCTTATTTCCCAACATCACGACTCAAATATCTAGTGACAAATATTCAGCCACGACATCCGCGTAATCGGCACTCACCGAGAACGATTGCCCGAATTCAAGATTGCCATGCTTGAAATCATGTCGCTGATTGTTCGCGTATCCCCCAATACACTAACTTCATTGATGATACCCGCTCAGCATCAGACCCGGTATCAGATTTAACAATCACGAAAGATGCTTCTAGCTACCTCCGTTTAGACTGTCATCGCGATTAATCAGGTGAATTTTTAGTCTGAATTCACGTCACCAACAATGGCGCTCACCTACTGATAATGATGACTGCTGTTCACGGCCGATAGTTCAGATTGATGGTACCAATATCCAATCGGTAATTCAAATAAACCAGCAATTTTCAGGTCGTACATTAACAAATTATCCGAACATAGTGGCGCAATTGGAACTAAATCACCCAGTTGTGCATCGTATTCAGTAGGTTGCAACTGGCAAATTTTAATCAAAAAAATGACGCTCACCTGCTATCGAATGCAAGTAAGCGCCAGGTTTTCAACTTGTTGGATTGTTTACCAATGTGCACCAATCGTCTGTTGCCAGGTGAAGTACTGGGTGCCCTTGGTCAACGTCTCGAATTGCGCGGTCGTTAAGTTCAGCCAATCTAAGTCACTAGTGGCCAATTGTAACGAATCAGTTAAGTGGAGTTGATAAGCTTGAGTCCATGCAACTAGTGGCGCAATCACCGCCAAGTCAGTGTTTAAAAGCTGATAGTTGGCACTCGGTGTCGTCAACGTTACCGCCAACGTATAACGAGCCTTCATCCGCACCCCGTTACCTAGCTGCCGCACGATCGACCGGTATAATCCCAGTTGGACATCCGTAATCACGGCTGGTGTCGATGCGAGCGTTTGAAATACCTGACCACGTTCGTCTGCCAAACTCAGCCGACTCGGCGTAATCGTCAAGCGACCATGTGCAGCCGCGCCTTCGTTTAACGCCTTGAGGATAAAAGGCGTCTTCTTACGCGCAGTGGAATACTTATGGTCATTTAACACGATCGTCATGTAGGCTGGTTGATGGGTAATATTGCCGGCGATATTTGTGACTGCAACTGGCATTGGTTTTTGCATGTGATAATCTCCCCCGTTCAATTCGGTACTTCTAGGTCGATTATACACTAACGCCTAGCTGTTGTTGCAGGTGATTCCAAGTGCTGGTAAAACTGAACTATTCTGTCACTGCAGTCTCGTGGTCAGCGAGTGCATTAGTGGCCGCAATTCGACCAAATGTAAAGATATCGCTAAGTGAGTTACCACCCAGGCGGTTACCGGCGTGGATCCCACCAGCAACTTCACCGGCTGCGTACAACCCATCGATTGGTTGACCTTGGTGATCAAGAACGTGTGCACCAGTATCAATCTTCAAGCCACCCATCGTATGATGCGTCGCTGGTTTCCGTGGGGTCGCATAGAAAGGCGCAACTTCCACTTTCAAGTCAAAAGCAGTCTTGTGGAACTCTGGATCTGAGCCCGCATCAACATAATGGTTGTAATCGTTAATTGTCTTCGTTAATACGTCAGGGTCGACCTTAATTTGTTCGGCCAACTCAGCCAACGTGTTCGCCCGGAAGAGTGTCCCGTCAGCAACTTGTTGGTCAATCTTGGCCTGACTCGTGTTGTAAGCAGTCTTTTTAATGGCCTCATCCGCAATCAAGTAGAACAAGCTCCCGTTATCGATGGCGGCTTGCGTCAATTCATCACGACTACCGTATTCATTCACGAATCGTTTACCTTGTTGATTGACCATCACAAAGTTAGCCGGTGGCACTTGCAGTCCGGTGAACAGTTCACCGGTATTCGGGTCAGAAACGGGCATCATTTGTGAAAAGCCCATGCCGACCAAGTCCGCACCAACGCTCGTCCCTAAACGAATCCCGTCACCGGTCATAGCTGGTGAGTTGGTCGTTTTGACATCGTCGTCGATGGCCGTCCAGTAGGTATTGTACTTTTGTAACATTTTAGTATTGGCCGCAAAACCACCTGAAGCGAGAATCACCGCATCCGCATGGACAATGACCTGCTCGTGGTCTGCGTTGGTCGCAACGACCCCGCGGATTTGACCATCCGTCACTAACAGTTTTTGAACGGGCGTTTCCGTCATGATCGTCCCACCTTGTTTTTCAACGAAGGCTTTCAAAGTTTGAATATAGGCAAAGCCGAGATCACCCATCGGCTTATGACCGCGCCGCCAAATTGCCCCGACCGGCATCGTGACCTGCGTTTCATCAAATTTGACACCGATTGACTTGAGCCATTTGACCGAATCCAGCGCATTGTCCGTCAATTCTTTGACCAAATCATATTGCCCGTAAATTTGTTGCCCATTTAAATCGGTCCGTTTACCACCCAGGTAGGTCTGAATGCGGTGCAGCAACGTGGAATCAAACAAAGTCCCCGTCTGGTCTGCATTATCCGCTAAGTAGGTCTTGATTTGTTGCTTGAGCGTACGGAAATCAGCCCGATATTCAGGCGCAATCTTGGCTTCATCCAGTTCAGTCAATTCTTGTAGCGACTGTTTTTCACCGGGTAGAGCCGCAAATTGCCGTTGCCAGTCTGGGTCAGCGGCGTTCATTGGTCCACCTGCTCGAACGGTGTTACCACCAACTGCTGGAAACTTCTCCAAAACTAGTGCTGGATGACCAGCTTGCAAGACCTTGGCTGCAGCCGTCAAACCAGCGCCACCCGCACCAACGACGACCACATCCGTCGTCACTTCAGTAACTTTAGGTTTAGCTGCAGCTTTCGTCGCGCGGCGTTTCTTCAATTCATCAGGATTAGCACCCGCTTCTTTGACGGCACGAGCCACCCCATCAATCACGCCATGACTAGTAATTGAAGCACCAGAAATTGCATCGACTGCCAACGTTTGACCATCGATAATTTCCTTAGGAATCCGTTCAAAGGCCACGTCAGCGATACCCTTCGTTTCACTACTGGTATCGATCTCGATGTCTTCAATTCGGTCTGCCGACAACGTGACCCGCATTGGTAATTCGCCGTTATGACCAGTGGCAGTGACTTCATAGGTTCCAGGATTGAAGCTCAAGGCTTCTGGTGCATTCATCTCAGCCACGATTTCTGCAAATTTCTGGAACTTGGCAAAACAGCTATCCAAGAAATCAATCGTCCCTTGAACCTTTAAATTACCCTGGTCGTCAAACGCGGTTTGGGCGCGGCCTAACAGGAATTCGGAACCTGGCATGACGCTGGCATTAACGCCGGGTGCATCGAGGACTTGACGTAAATGCAACTGGGCGCGCGATGAGCCTTGGACACTGTAAGAAGCGCCAACGATCATGACTGCTTGCCCGTCAAAGGGGTGAATCTTGAATGATAACCATTCAATAATGCTCTTAAGTGCTGACGGAATCGAGTGATTATGTTCAGGTGACGCAATAATTACCCCATCCGCGGCTTCGATTTTAGTCGCAAACTTCTGAATGACGTCACTATCCGTTTGATCATTGGACTCATCAAACATCGGCACATCCGTTAATTCGAGAATTTCAATCTCAGCCTGGTCTGCAAAGTGCCGTTGCATGAATTCTAGTAACATTCGATTATATGAGTGGCGGGCATTCGTCCCCACGATTCCAACAAATTTCATTTGTCTATTCCTCCCCAGTGACTTGTTTCCATGAAAATTGCTTGCTCTTTTCAAAAAATTGACTGGACGGCATAATCTTGTTCGTCAAATCGACAAAATCCACGAATTCAGCAAACGCGTTATCCAGTTCCTGGACCTTGTCTGGATACGTCAAATTGCCTTGGTCATCAAAAGCTTGTAAGGACCGCCCGAGCAAATATTCAACGTTTGGCATGACCAGCGCCTTCAATTCGGGTGCTTCTAGGATTTGCCGCAAATGGGCCTGCGCACGCGACGTTCCCAGTGAGCCATTCGAGGCACCGACGATCATGACCGGCTTATTGATCAACGGTCGCGTCGTGTATGACAGCCATTCGATCGCACTCTTCAGCACTGCGGGAATCGAATGATCATATTCGGGCGTCGCAAAAATCACCCCGTCTGCCGCGTTGATTTTATCAGACAGCTGTTGCACAGCGCTGGGGGCGGTCCGGTCATCTGGTTCGTTAAACGCTGGCAAATCTTTTATTTCACAAATTTCAATCGTCGCTTGTTGCTGAAAATGACGTTGCATGTATTGCAATAACTGACGGTTCGTTGATTGGGTCGCATTAGTACCGACAATCCCGACAAACTTCATAATATCAGTTCCTTCCATTGTAACTTTTAAGTGGCATTTGATCCGGTCATGGTCTCTAATCAGTTGCCTCTGACCGGTAGCTTATACTGATTAGTGTAAATGAAAGCGTCACGCTTGTGAAATATTTATTTATCTATTGCGTTATAACAAATTTACTATAACCAATATTCGCGGTAAACTTAAGACAACTTCGACGCCCTTGTTAGTCAGCCCCACTCTGAAAAGATGGGCATCAGTGCCAGTGTAGGCTGCAATCGGCGTCCCATTTTTCGGAAGGAAGGTGTCCCACTTGCCAAAAGCTGACTCCAGCGAGATGCGCCGCTTTTTAGACGTGCTCTTAAAACACGGTAATTTTACCCGGGCCGCCCGCGACCTGTACATCTCTCAGCCCTATCTCACACAAAGTATTCGTAACGTCGAAAAAACGCTCGGTGTCAAAATCATCAACCGGGATGTCAGTCCACTCCGACTAACACCAGCCGGTCGGACCTATTACCAGTATTTAACAGCTTTGGAAAATGACAAGGCCGCTTTTACAAAACAATTGCGTCAATATACGCATGCGGACCAAGTTGTCCTGCGACTGGGCATCTTACCCAGCTTGGGCAACTACCTGCTGCCGTTGTTTCTGCCAGCTTTCTTGAAAGCTCACCCCACCACGAAAATTGAACTAACCGAGGATATTTTAGCCCGTAATGAACAACGGATCTTACGGGGTGAACTCGACTTTTTGATTGGTCAAAATCCAGAGACGATTGCCCCCGGTCTAGATAGCTTTGACCGCGGCCGCGATGGCTATTACGCTATCATTCCGAACACGGTTGCTTTGTATCAACCGCATCAGGCCTATTTAAATCCCGGCGCACTGACGACCCAGGACTTACTACAAGCCCCACTCGTCCTCTCGCCCCATGGCTCTTCAATTCGGCGCCAAGTCGATTATTTGCTGCAAAAATACAACGTGACGCCCAACATTGTGATTGAAAGTACCAGTACGGCTACAATTACGAAGCTCGCCACCGCTGGACTAGGCGTAACATTTCTTCCGGACAGCGTGCACACTCGCCCAGACCCGGAACGTTACAATCTACTCCCGTTACCGCAGGACCTGCTGTCGCTGAATTACTTTATCGCTTACCCGTCCGACCACCAGCTCAACAAGGTGGAAAAAGACATGGTCACGATTTTCTTAACGCAACTTGAAGCAGATTTGGCACAGTCGTCGACGATTCCGTGAGTATCCCAATTTGAATTGGTGGCCATGATTTGAGCAATTAGCAACCCTCAATCATGACCTGAACTATAAATAAATTAAAAAACGGGTTACCTCGGCAGCGATCAGACAACTGTCAGGTAACCCATTTTTAACTTTAGCCTGCTTTTGAATTCACATGACGTTCTGATTGCAACCTACGTTTACCAGTTTTACACTTTAGGTGATGTGAACCGATTGAATCATAATTTGCGCAATGGCACATTTAAACCAAATCGCAAAACAGATTGTGTCGTCATCATCCCACCGGCTAAGCTTTCAGCAAACGAGTTCACCTTAATTAAATGAGGTCCCAAACATGAAACGTAACCTTTTCCGCATCATCGGTATCCTACTAGCCTGCACGGGGGTGATGATGCTATCCGCCAGCCAGCACATCTCGTCCCGCTTCGACGCACGACCCGCGATTGCTGCGATGACGCGTCGAGGAATCATCAATGACCGTGAGAGTTGGCAACGTATCCGCAAACAAACTGACAATGGACGCCAAATTACCTCAGTAACGCAATTGAGCCGTTTGCTACAACGCGCGAATCGCCATTCGTTCGCTGTTAGCAGCATCAAGCAGGTCGAGCACCATCAATTACCGCGTCTCGTCAGGAACCAGCGTTTGAACATCATCAACGTGCCCGCCTTTTTTAGCCAGCAACGTCCCGTTCAAAAGCGCTATTGGCAGCGGCTGCAAACGCTATTGAAACAAGCCAGTCCCGCATCTCAACTAATTTTGAACTTTGCCGGCAATACGGGTGGCCTGGCGGAACCGATGATTGCGGGTCTGGCCGCGATTATCCCTAACGGCACGCTCTATACCGGACTCGACAATCACGACCGTACCTTTCCAAGAACCCTACACCATGGGCACTTATCTAATAATTTGGGGCAAGAAGCATTAACGTTTCAACCACCTAAACCGCTTCATTTTAAACACATTACCGTCATTGTTGGCGAGCAGACCGCCAGCGCTGCGGAAATCACGCTTATGGCGCTGAAACGTAACCCTCACGTGACATTAGTCGGACATCCGACTGCCGGCTATACGAGTCTGAATAGTGGCGTCTACCTGAATACCGGGGCCGCTGCCGTGTTGACGGTTGGCACCCTCAAGTCGACCGTCAAAATTCATGGTCAGCAATTCTTTAATAATCAGCCACTCATCCCCGATGTGACCACGCTCTACCAACCATTAGCCCCTGCTCGGACTGGCCATCATCAGCAATCGGGGCAGTTGGACCCTGATTTCATCTCGGAACTACAAACGATTGCCCGTTCCCACGACAGCTAGTAAGTGGGCACGTTTCGTTCTCGTAACTCGCTTCAAATGACCGGTTTTCTCGTACTCGGTCATCAAATCGCACTGTAATTGCAACCACCGCGCCTGATACTCGTTTCAGCCCTGCCCTAGAACGCCGACTCGTTCAAAACAATTAAAAAAAGACCGCAGCCCCAGCCGAATTGCCGAGTCCACGGTCACCGATGTACATCAGTCATTAATAAAAACTAGTCTAAAAAATCAACCGGCGAATTTGACGCCAGCCCCAGATTCCAATGGTAATCACAATCGCGGTGATCAACCATGCTACTAAAACGATACTGATACTGACCATCGCGCCTAATGCTTGATTGGACATGCCAACAGCGGCTAAGCCTGGGACGCTTTCAGGCCGAAACATGCCATACGCAATTAAGCGTACGGCAATCAAAACCGTGCTGTAACTCGCGCCCAATTTCCAGGCTGGCTGTTCTTGCGACTCGTCATCATCGTCTTCATCATTGAATTCAGCATCAAAATGCCGCGCCCATTGTTCAGTGTTCGCCGGTTGTGCTAAATCCCAATGTTGCCATGCATAGACCCAATTTCGCTCAGTCTCTTCGTTGAGTTTGCCATCGAGTGTTCGCTGCGTCAGCTTGTTTTGCAGCGTCACCTTCGCTGTCAGGTCGCCATCCCATTCTGCTTGGTCCAACAATTGCAAGGCTAGTGAGAGTCCTTCCACGAGTGTAATGGCCTGGGGATCAACATCGCTAGCATCCACGATTTGTTGCCATTGTGCATCCAACTTAGCGTCACCCGACACCTGCCACGACTCTAAGGCGTTTAGCAAAGAATAAATATCAAACGGATCATCTTTCAAGTTATACCGCGAGATGAACACCCACACGACTGCCCGTAACTGACGCATCGTCAAGGTCTGAGGCGCACCCTCGGGATGCATGCTTTGACGATGTCGTTGCCAAATCTGCCACCCGGCGCCGGTCACCTGAACAGCCGCGCGAGTCCCAAGTAAACGCAGGTACTCATCATTGGCTTGTCTTTGCAAAAAGGCATTCATCGCCGCATAGGCTTGCACATTTTCTAATTGACGTTCAGGACGGACCGACGTTGGCAAGACGACTTCTGATGCGTCATCGGTTGTTACTGAAGTATTCTCAACGTCCGACGTCGGCTTGAGCACTTCAGTGACCGCCCGTTGCCAGTCGGCCCAATAGGCATCATCTTCACTCGGTGTACCAATCGCCCCCGCTGCATCTGATTCAGCAGATCCTCGACAGATTCATTCATTTCATCCAAGTCATACTCATCTTCTAGGCCAAGATAATCATCGTTCACCCAGCTGTCGGCCAGCCAGTAAAACGTCGTTAAATAGGCTTCGTGTTCAGTCATCATTTCCCGTAATTCCCCTTATTTTGCTTTCAATTATCATTTAGTTAGGTCCATAATTCTCGCTGTGTGCGATTGCCAGTTGTTAACTGCGACAGCCCATCATTTCACGGACCGTACTTGAGTCTCGCGATGAAGTTCCCCCTGATGGACAGGTCAAGTTGGGCTAACGTCTAAAGCTGGCAAGCACCAATCAGTTGGTAAACTTGCCAATTGCACATAACGCACCAATTAATCAACCATTTCACGAACCAAATAGCCTTATAATCGTTGAGTCCCATAACTAATAACTCGTAATAATTTATCATGTTAGCTTAGGAATTACAATAAAAATTTTTATAATCGTGATTTCATACCAGAAATACCGACCGGCGACTATCGGTATTTTTCGTTCATATTAAAAATCTCAGTGGCCAATGGATGATCGAATGCCTGATAGCCGTTAGTTCACACGTTGATTGAGATAAGGCGTATTGGTCGACGCCTGTTTTTTAACAGGATGGTCCAGCACATCTTGCTTAATTAACGCCACAACTTGCTGATTTTGCGGTAAATCCGAGTGTTGGGCATCCGCACCAGAGACCGAAATCGCCGTATAATGCTTGACGCGTCCCTGGAAAATATACTTACCGGCTTCAACACTCGCCAACGGCACCAGGCCATCTGAATTATAGGTCTGCGTTCCCGCAATCGAGTAAACGGTCATCGCTTGGGGCAATCTGCTGCGCGTGTGAATCATCTCGGATAACATCTGCGTTTTATGGTCGATGGTTTTTTCATTAAAGTTGTATGGCGAACCAATCGTCATCAGGCGTTTGAGCCGTATTCGATAGCGATATTGGGCGAACTCGTTTTCTAAAAAACGGGTGTAGATCAAGCCACCATTGGAATGCCCAATCGCTTTAAAATTATTAAAATTATAGGTTTGACTCAACGCTTTAAACGCAATGTTGAAACGCCGGGCCTGTTGTTTGATATTTTGATAACCATCATGATTATTCTCGAAGCCAACCACAATAATAGGCTCGTTATCACCCGGCCGAATCCGACCTGAATAGTGTAACTGATCGTCGTTGGTCACGCGGATTTTAAGCAGGCTGTGAGGACTCTTATTCCCCTGATTAAGTTTTGCGACCAATCGATCAAACCGGTTCTCGGTAGCTGAACTACCCGGAATCATAATCACCGGCGATAACTTCGAATTGCGCCAACGTGATAATTCCGCGACGTTGTGACGCGACCATCTAACTGATAGCCAGCTGAAGCCACTACCTATGATCAAGATTAGTAACACCCAAAATATTTTGTTAATTTTCAGTTTCATTAGCCCTCCCAACTCGGTCAGCATCCAGCCAATCCGTGGCCTTGACAAACGGTATATAGATCATGACATCCAACGCAAGCAACAGTAGGCCTAATATCAGCGTCAACCATTTGCCGTTCGTTCCGATGAACGCAATCAACGGTCCCGGTGTCCCAGACGGCACAGGATAAGTCGCCACTGGAATCCACTTGAGGGCGATGAACCCCGCTGCAATTAGCATATTGACGATGGGTGCAAGCACGAACGGAATCAGGAAAATCGGGTTAAACAAAATTGGAATTCCCAACATCATGGCATGGTGACTATTGAATAGCGTTGGAAAAAGCGACCATTTCGAAACAGACCGGTGATTGGCGTTTTTCGAAAATAATAAAATCGCAATTACCAACGCAAGCATCACCCCACTACCACCGAAATTGGCAAAGCTATGAAATAACGTTGTATCCGTAAATTGATAAGGGACCTGCCACGCTGACTGGTGCCGAAGTGCCGCATTCATGTTGGCCCACGAGGGTGCATCCGTAAATGTTGGGGCATTAATAAATGGTCCGCCAATTGCCAGCCAGGCGAGAATTTCAGTCAACGCTCCCAAGCCAATGACGACGGAAATCGAACTAGTTTGCGCGTGTACTGACATCAAGCTCACAAAGGTAGTCGGTAATTGCCACTGATTAATCAAGTTGAGGCCCCGATTGATCAGTGTGGCACCAATCAGCACAACTAGTATGGGAATCACGAGTGGATTAGGCTGCCTATTATTTTGGCGGTCAAACTTTAGAATCAGCCTGCCCACTAAGTATCCAGTGATCATCGCAATTAGCAATCCCTGTGCCAATAAAGTTGCGTCAAAGGCTAGACTTTGAGTCTTAGTCGGACGGTAACAAATCAACAAAAAAGCCAACACAGCGATGATTCCCGCACTTGCATTTTGGTGACCAGACTCTTTAACGGTAAAGTGGGCCATCCCATAGGCACCGTATAACGCGATCATGCCGATGGTACAATGGAAAATGATTTCTAGCATCCCCGCCAGACTAGCACTGTATGGCAACCACGTTGTAATCCGAAATAGGCTGTCCATGTAGCCATTTCTGGTCAGAAAAGCATACTTGATCACTTCTGCGATGCTTCCTAGCAACATGATTGGAAACATCATACGAAAAGTCCGACGGCTAATCGTTGCTAAATGTCCACGGTTCACGTGTGCTGTAAACGCCAATAATCTGTTCATCTATGAACTCCCTCCAGACTGATCGTCAAGTTGCGTTTTGGTCCTGTCATGACCGTTACTTTTCAAACAAAATGGACCAGGTTACACACCCGGTCCATTTATCGGTTCATCCATTTTTAGTCTGACAATGATCAAATCAGTAAATGTGTTGCACGCACCAACATCATTGCTGATCTATCATAACAAGGCCCAATCCGCTTAACGGCAACGGCTTACCATGGTTGATTAGTTGGTCCGACCGTAAACTCGCTGACATTCGTATCTTCAGGCTGGTCAATCGCAAACGCGACGACATTGGCCACGCGGTCGGGCCCAATCTGATACTGATCGTAGTTGGCTTGCATGGCCTGCGCAGCTTCAGGATCAGTAATCGTACGCAACAATTCCGTATGAATCGCGGCCGGATAAATCGTCGCGGTCCGAATATGACTGTTTTCTTGCGCTGACTCCATCCGCAGTACTTCCATCAAGTCGCGAACCGCAAACTTAGTGGCACCATAGACCCCGACCCCGGGGTAAGGTTTCAGTCCAGCTACCGAAGAAGTCGTGATGATGTGTCCACCACCTTGCGCTTTAAAGGTTGGGAGTACGGCTGCAATTCCATTCAGCACCCCTTTAATATTGACATCAACGGTCCGATTCCATTCATCCGTTTTCAACTTGGAAATTTCAGCACTTGGCATCAAACCAGCATTCAAGAACATCACATCGACGCGGCCAAAAATATCATTGGCCATTTGAACTAACGCCTTACTATCATCAGGATTGACGACATCAGTCACTTGATAGATTGCTTCACCACCGTTTTCTCGAATCTTACCGACGAGCTGCTGAAGCTTTTCCTCACGCCGCGCACCTAGGACTAACTTGGCACCTTTGCTTGCTAACAACATAGCCGTTGCAGCACCGATTCCACTTGAAGCACCTGTAATAACGACAACTTTATCTTTAATCATTTGTATAATCTCCTAATCATTAATTTATTTTTGACTTTGTTTCAAATAACTGGGACTGATAACCGTCCCAATCGTGTCTCTACATCACTGACTGCCTGACATTAATCATCAAATTCATTCAGTTCTTGATTAACCGTCTTATTGCGAATCAAAATGACACCAAAGGTCAACAATAGAATCACAATGCCACTGACGGGTAACATGATTAATCCAAATGAACTCAATACCAGACCACCTAGGCTTGTGCCGAGTGCAGTCCCGACGTTTCCAAGGGCAATGAATAAGCCGTTGGCAAGATCAAGCGCTTCTGGAATGGCTGCCGAAATGAGATATTGTTGAATGTTATTCCCAATACCATAAATCATGCCCCACAAAATAATTACTGGGTACATCATCAACGTGGAATGCGCAAGCAACAAAATCAGCAAGTACACGATAATCAATAGAAATGGATAGAACGTCACCAATTTACGAGGGGGACTTGATAGTAGATTTCCTGCAATCATGTTACCGACAATACTCATTAACCCAAACATGAATAACGCTAAACTCAGTTGAGTTGCCGAAAAATGACTTAATCGTGCAAGTAAATCTGACACGTAACCATAAACGACGAATAGCACGCTCCCAACTAAAATTGTTCCAAGTCCTGAGAACCAAAGTGCCGGCTTGCGTAAGACCTGCGTCAATTCTTGCTTTTCCGCACGATCGTCATTAGTAGCCCCTTGTTGTGAACGGTTCGGTAGTACAATCAAGTTCAAAATCAACGCCACTAAGTTGACTAAGGCAAAGAAATCTAGCGCTACAGAATAAGAAATGTTGTTGGCAATTAAGGTCGTCACCGGGGTTCCTAAGACAGTCCCAGCACTAACACCCATCATGACACGTGAAACGGCTTTGGATGCTTGACCAGCATCGGCCACTTCGGCTGCCATCGTGAACGCTAACGAACAATAGACCGGATGCAAGACGGCTGGTAAGAGTCGAAAAACTAATGCGATCCAAAAGTTGGAAGCCAAACCACCTAATACGTTTGCGACCGTAAAAATAGCTAAGGTCAATAACATCACGTGTTTGCGATTAAACCGACTCAATAGTGTGGGTAACACCGTTCCAAAGATGGCAATGATTAAAGCAAACATGCTGACAAATAATCCAGCCGATGCAACGGATACGCCGAAGCGTTGCCCAATCAGAGGGAGGATTCCGAGAATCCCGACCTCAGTGTTTAAAATACTGAAAGTTCCAAATGCAAGTGTAAAAATTAAAAATTTCTTGTTGTTCATCTTCAACCTCTTTCGCTAATCCTATCCTGACTGACAAATTCTGACGGACGTCGTTGTTTTTCACAACTGCTTGGTTAACCATTGTATTGAGCTGTGCGCTTGTCCTTATCAACGGTTATTAGTATATGGCGAATGCGAAGACTTGAAAATTTAGACTTTTCAATGCTAGTATAAATACGATTTATACTAGGAGGCGGACAAATGATTGAAATCCATTTACTAGAGGTCCTAGTGACCTTTGCACGATACGGCACTCTGGCTAAGGCCGCGGAAGTCTTGGGGCTAACCCAGCCAGCATTAACGCATTCATTAAAAAGTTTGGAAGACCAGTTAGGTGTCCAACTGTTCATTCGAAAACCGAACCGGTTGATTTTAACCGAGTCTGGACAGTATGCCGTGCAAGAAGCACAAAAGATACTTAAACTCGACACACAATTCACCGACAAAGTTCGCCATTTCGAACAAAGCAACACGACGATTACGGTCGGTGCCAACGCTCCCGGTCCTCTGATCGTGGTCAATTCTTTAGCCGCACCCAATATCAGTGTCAAGGAAGTCCACGTTCAACAAGGCTTCGAAAACATATTGAATGAGGAACAAGTGACCTGCTTACTAACAAATCGCGATCTCCATGATCAGCAGATCACCTCAATGTATCTTGGGACAGAGCGGATGGGTATTAATTTGCCGCCAGACACGTCATTGATTGACCTACCTGAGCTTAAATTTGCTGATCTTGCCGGCCGCACCTTTCTCTGTCCGCAAGAAATTGGTTTTTGGCAATCAATCTATGAAAGTCATATTCCAAATGGACGCTTCATTTATCAAGATGAGTCCAGTGAGTATCAAGCATTGTTGCAATATTCCAGTCTGCCCTTTTTCACGACCAATCTCACACGTCTAGACCCGCATTGGGGCACAGGGTTACCAGATAATCGGATTTTCAAACCACTCGCAGATGATGTCGCGCAACAGCCATTTTATATGAACTTTTTAAAGCGCAATCAAATGCGCCTGACGCCGTTCATTGAACGTGTTCAAGATCAATGGGCACAGGCTGACTAGTTGGATGGCAATACGACAGCTGATCGTGAAAATTGCTCATTTTTTCGCATAATCCGAGAGACAACCTGGCCATAATTCAGAATCTCACTAAAGCGACCCGATATGTATTAGGTAAAAAGTTGATTTGGAGCGCTAATCTCAAAGTACTAATTGCCAGCGCGTGGTGCCTGACTTTGCGTGCCGAAACGTATTCTGCAGTAGTGCCACCAAAACTGGTCTATTTGTTAATCAGTCTAAAAAAGCCACCGATTTTCACTAATCGGTGGCTTTTTTGACTATTTCAGAAATGAGCCGATATTCATTTTAACGTGTTGAGCGAGCCATTTTCACGTCATTAATGATAATTCGGACTAGATCAAGAGGAATAGTTGCGTATTCGATTATCGCCTCAAAAACACTGAGCCCTGCCTATCAACCTTGGTTTAATGCTCAGGAATGGGCACGATTTCTGACAGTGGTAGGTCTTTTTGAACCTGCTCTTCTGTCCCATCCGCTAAGGCTTGGTCATAGTAGCGGCACTTGAAGTTCAGGACGTCCATCGTTTCCTGCATTTCTGCAAGTTTTTGCGAAAATTCATCCCGCGCATGATAAAATAGTGCTCGCCGTGCTTCAATACTTGCATCACCCTCAGCACTTAGCTCAGAAAAACGTTTAATCTCTTTCATACTCAAACCGGCCCGTTTTAAACAATCAATCACCCGTAACGTATTTAAATCATCAGGTGAAAAGCGCCGCACACCTTGGGCTGATTTTTGTAAATTGGGCAATAAGTTCAGACTATCATAGTAACGAATCGTGGAACTTGGTAAATTTAAAAGTTTGCTGACCTGGCTGATTGAATATTCTACTATCATTGCTGTCACCTTGGGCAAACGTAGGACTCAGACCAGGCATCATACTGACTTGCCATCCTGATTACGGTTACCCATTTCCTTTCATTAACTTTAATCATTCACAACTCTCGCTAACAAGTTGTGTCCGCGTCAACCGACCACTTTGAATTGATTGACTAATTTTCTCTACACTATCAGATTACCGGTTATTTTGGCAAATAATTGTCTTCTTTCAACCAATGGCTTGCGTTAAAGTACACTTTAACAGTTATGATAAAAGCAACCTCATATTTTAACCATGAATGGAGCGAACTTAAACATGAATAAACCTTACATTATTTGCCAAATGATGACCTCAGTCGATGGGCGTATCGACTGCAACATGACTGCCCAACTTCGCGGCGTTGAAGACTATAACGCTAGTCTAGCGGCGCTGGATGCGCCCAGCCGTTTGAGTGGACGAATCACTGGTCAATTGGAATTAGCAGCGGGGCCTTTCAAAGCGACAAACGCGCAAGCAATCGGTCACGAAGCTTTTCAGAAAAATAGCGAAGCTGCTGGCTATGAGATTGTCGTTGATACGCATGGCACCTTACGCTGGCACGATGATCGTCATGCTAGTCGGCCGCACCTTTTAATCGTCAGCACATCCGCCCCTCAAGAATATGTCGACTATCTTGAATCCAAGCACATCTCATGGATTGCGACGGGTGAAACTAAAATTGACTTGAAGCGCGCCATGGCCCTATTAGCCGACGAGTTTAACGTACAACGACTCGCGGTCGTTGGTGGTGGTCATATCGATGGCTCGATGCTTGAAGCCGGATTGATCGACGAAGTGAGCCTGCTCATTGGGGCTGGTGTTGATGGCCGTGCGGGGCAAACCGCTGTGTTTGACGGATTGACTAAGAGTGACCAACCAATCAGTTTACACCTCAAAAGTGTTCAGCAGTTTGACTCCAATGCCGTTTGGCTCAAGTATTCAGTCGACTAACCGTATTGACGTACGCTGAACGTCATCATATTTAAATGTCAGCATGCCACAAAAAAAGCGGCTTCTCAGATTTTTTAACAAATCCGAGAAGCCGTTTTATGCTAGTTTGCAATCAATATCACGCGACAGGCGCCATCTTAACGAGGTGTAAAGAGCACCCTGGCTAGCAATTAGCCATCATTAAACTCAATCATTATCTTCCGACAAATCGCCCTTAGTCTTGTCGCCGGTTGGCCGGTAGAAGTTACGGCCATCCATTGCGAAGATGCGTTCCGTGTACGTCCCCGGTTCAGCGTGGCCAATTGACGTTTGCATCATTTGAATCGAAGCGTCCAATTCGTCTAAGTCATGCAAGATTTCTGCTTCCATAATGTGTGGTCGCACGGGTGAGCCGTATTCCAATAACCCATGATGAGCCAAAATCGTGTGGCGTAAGACTAGGACCGATTCTGATTGCTCATCAATTTTGAGTTGCTGACACGTCTCGACGATTTGTTCGTCAATCAACACGATGTGACCAACCAAGTTGCCGGCTAGCGTATAGGTCGTCGAAACGGGACCAGACATTTCAATTGTTTTACCCATGTCATGTAGAATTGCTCCCGCGTAGAGCAAAGCCCGGTTGACATGTGGATACTGGTCCGCGACGGCCTTCGCCAGCTTCAAGATTGAAAGTGTATGGTACGCCAGACCACCTGCAAAAGCGTGGTGGTTTTTCTTGGCTGCCGGATAACTAAAGAATTTATCATGAAATTCAGTCAACATGTGCCGCACGATTCGATTCCAGTTTGGCTCAGTAATCCCAAAGACGAACTGGTTGATTTCATCCGCCATCGTGTCCGTTTTGATGGGTGCATGTTCGACGAATTGTTGTACTTCTTGTGGTTCGCCGGCATGTGTCAGCCGCATCTGCTGAATTTTGATTTGTGGATTGCCCTGGTAGTTTTCACGCTTCCCTTTAAGATGCACGATCCGCCCCGCTTGAAAATTCTCAACGTCGGTATCACTGGCATCCCAGAATTTTCCGGAGATTTCACCCGAGGTATCTTGGAAATTAATGGCTAAAAACTTTTTACCGTTCTTGGCAATGCGTACTTCCGAATCTTTGAGCAAAAAATAGCCGTCCACTGTTTCATCCAATTGATAGTCAAATAATTTTTTTGCCATATTATCCCCCTTAGGTTAACTGCTGCACGGTCGCGGTTGGTAGCTGCGTTAAAGCCGCCGTCTCATTAGTAAAGTATAACACTTGATGCTGGCGCGCGACGGTGGCTAAGGTCTGCCAAGCAGCTCCTTTACGCTGGTCATCGAAATTCACGAAGCCATCATCAATCATTAGTGGCAATTGCGCCTGTTCTGCGAGATGGTCGATCAAAGCCAGTCGTAGCGCCAAGTAAAGCTGTTCTTTTGTGGCCGTTGACAACGCCGCGACCATGAAGGAAGTCTCACTGGTTTTGACGACCATTTCATCACCATCTAAGTCAATCTTATTATACCGCTGTGCCGTAAGTTGGGCGAAAATGGTGGTTGCCGCAGCTAAAACGGTCGGCAATTGTTGCTGCGTCAATGCTTCTAATGACGCATCGATCCAGTTGGCCCCCAGTTGCCGCGTCAACCACTGGCGGGCCATCACGGTAATCTCAGTCTGCAGGTTGGCTTGTTGTTGCCGCAAAGTTGCATAGCGGCCATCTTCCGTCAAATGTTGCAGCTGAGTCTGCGCGGTCACAATGTCGGCTGCTAATTGGGTCTGTTGTTGGTCGATTTGGGAACGTTGCTGCCGTGATTTCAGAATGGCGGCTTGTAAGTCGTCCAAACTCGCGTATTGTTGCAACGCCTCCAGTTCGGGCGCTGATAACTGTTGGGCCAACTGCTGCGCGCTAGTCGCATTCGCCGCCTGCGTTTCTTGGTCAGCAACCGCTTGCGTCAAGGCATCGATATCCGCTAAGCCCTGATTCGTTGCCAATTGTTGTAATTGTTCGGTCACTGACCGCACCTGGGTCGTCAGCTGTTGAACTTGTCGTTGCGCAAAGGCAAAATCAGGCCCCGCCATGGTTTGTTGTTGCATCACTTGGTGCACGTGGTCGTAGAAATCAGCGATTCGCGTAACACTTTCAACCAGGTGCTGTTCATCAACCGGTAGCCAGTCACTCGCAAATTGATAGGCTTGAATATCATGCCACAACTTGGTCGCTTGCGTGGCTAACGCTTGGTCGGCATTCGTGGCGGCGGTCTGTGCCCGTTGCAGCGCGGCAACTAAGTCTAACTGTTGCAAAGCGTCACTGGCCGTTAAATCCGGTGCCAAGCCAGCCGCGACCAACTGCTCAGACAATTGGTCTGCGGCTGTTTGACCGACAGTTTGCGCTGAGGATGTAGTGTGCTGCAGGCCGAACCAACCCAGTAAACCGACCCCAATCAGCATGAGTACCCACTTGAAGCCCCCTAGTGGTAATCCGACGCCAGCAACAACTGCGACGCCCCCGGCAATCAAGCGCCAATCCAGCGATGAAGTCGAAGAACTTGGTGCCCGTTGCGTTCGCGTATTCGCCGTGGCCGCCAACGTCGCTTTGAGTGTCGCAATCGCCGCCTGTTTGTGCGGTGACAAACACCCGAGTAGCTCGGGATGGGCGTTACTTTGTGCTTGAAAATCCGCTTTGGCCGTCGCGGCCTGTTGCGTTAACGCTTGATACTGACCAACTGCCTGTTGCAGTGTCGGCAGTTGTGCTGAGAGTTGATCAAATTGTGCTTGATGTTGCACGTAGAATCCGACTAACCCCTGAGACTGAGTGTCGACGGGTTGCTGGCTTAACTGTTGCCGCGCGCTTGCTAAGGTATGCTGTAAGTCAGTCTGTTGCTGGCTGAGTTTGCGATAAGTCGCCACCGTCGCTGCATCAAGTGTGGTGGTCGGTTGACTCGCCCGCAAGGCAGTCAATTGCTGATATACCGGCCATTGGTTGCGTAAGTTAGCCAGTTGCTGTTGCTGCTGTTCTAGGTCTGATAATTGCCGCTTGACCTGCCCCTGTTGGGTTTGTAATGCGGCGAGTTGATTTTGCAATCCCTCATATTCAGGATAGCGTTGTTTAGCCGTTTTCACCTGCTCATTTAACAAATGATAGCGCTGTAAAGCTTGATTAAGTTCAGGTTTGCGGCCCCGCGGCTTGTATAAGGTTTCCGCATCCGCACGCAAGGTTGCCGCCGTTTCACGCCATGGTGCACTACCGACTAGCCCAACTTGTTGGAGTTGGACGTTCAAATCACTGGCACGCAAGGTCTTGAGCGCCGTCAATTCAGCCTGGTTGAAGGTGAATAATCGTAGGTACTGGTCACGGTCATAGGGCGCCAACCACTTCTCTAGTAGCGCCAGCGGTTGGGGTTCCTGGGTCGACAGATTCGTCAAAGTAGCCGGCTGATCACCCAACCGTGTCAGGCGATAAGTCGTCCCATCAACGAGTAGGTCAATCGAGCCACCATATTGGCTGGTGCCTTGAGGTTCATAGCGTTCCAGTGGATGCCGTCGTGACGGGAATCCGAATAACATGCCCAGAATAAACGCGCGTAAGGTGGACTTACCGCTTTCATTTAGGCCATAAATCACTTGCAGACCGTCGCCAAAGGTAAATTGACGTTGTTGGAACTTACCGAAACCGGCGATATCAAGCCGTTTAATCTGCATCATCCGTTCCTCCCGTCGTTAAGTGATATTGGTCGTTCAAAAGTCGTGCGACCCGCTGCTGCCAGTCAGCAGGCGTCGTGGACTCTAGTAGCGCCGTATTCAAAAAATCTTCGTCTAATAGCTTGCCCGCCAGCGTGGCGACCTGTTCGTCAGTGACAACATCTTGGCCGACCCGTTGCCAAGTCGTTGCGTTAATGCCAAACAATGGCGCGACGGCTGGTGCTGCTTGCTGAGTGATGCCGACTGGCCACCAATGTTCACCAGCATGGGATTGGAGCTGGGCTAATAAGGCGCCCTGATTCAAAGACAATTCAGCCTGCGCGGTGAGTTGAAGTGTCGCTGGCAATATGATGGTCACCAGTTTTAAACCAGTCGTCACCGCCGCCATGAGTTGGTCCGTTAGTTGTTGCTGCAGCGCAGCCCGGCTGAGCGGTGTGTTAGTAGCCAACGTCGGTGTCCAATCCGTCCATTCAATCTCGGTTAGCGCATGAAAGCTGGGTTGCAGCTGCCCATCGGCCTGACTCGTCACGATCAAGCAGCCTTTTGACCCGGTTTCACCACGATGGCGGCCTTGCAGATTACCCGAATAAACAATTGGGGGCTGCTGATTCAGTGTTTGGCGTTGATGAATGTGTCCCAGTGCCCAGTAATCGTAATGTTTTGACAGTAATTCCGTCACGTTAAACGGCGCGTAATGGTCCCCCGCCGTCCCGGTTTGTCCATGCAAGGTCCCAATCTGGTAATCAACAGTCGGGTCCTTAGTCGGATAGTCGGCACTAACGTCGGTCGTCACCCAACGTTGTGAATAGCTAAAACCACTGATGGCCACCCGTTCCTGGGCCCGCGTGGTCAGGGTCACCGTGGAAACGGTCGCATCAAAGATGTGCACGTTAGCTGGAAAATGCCAACGTGCTAAGTCCGTCTGAAAATCATGGTTACCAAAAGAGAGTAAGACTGGAATCTGTGCGTCGTTGAGCCGTTCTAAAGCCGTCATCAGTGCGGCTTGTGCTTGCACACTCTGACCTTGTTGATCAAATAAGTCCCCGACTAACAGGACAAAGTCGACTTTTTCAGCAATGGCTAAATCAACTAAGTGTGTCAGAGCACGTAATGGCGCCGTGATCAACCGTTCTTGCAATGCGGGTGTGACGCCGCTTAATCCTTGAAACGGAGTATCTAAATGTAAATCTGCCGCGTGTAAAAATTTCATTATTCCCTCCACGAAAAAGGGGCAATCACGAAATTGATTCCGTCATTGCCCCACGACCCTTAATTTACTTAGTTCTGGTATAAATCTTGAACGGGCTTGGTGATGATTTGGTTCAAATCATTCATCAATTGGTTCAAGTTACGTTCTTTACCCATTAAGGACTTAATTTCGTCAACGTTACCAACTTTGTCAGCTAGCTCATGGGCTTTTTGGACTTCTTCATCCGTTAATTCTTCGCCGTTCATTTGCTTTTGTGACAGTTGCATCTGAATTTCTTGGAAATCTTTGAACAGTGAAAAGGCGCTGTCGTTGGTCTTCATCGTGTCATAAGCGACCTTTAATTCCTTAAATTCTTTCGTTTGACGTAATTCTTGTTCTAATTGGTTCGCAGTATCGTAAATGTTTACGGCCATCGTGAGTTCCTCCTCAAAGTATGTGTCGTCATTATTTTAGCATTTTTGACCGAGCTTGAATAGCATTAGTCTATTCGGTCGTTGACTTTACTAGTTACCAAGGAAGCTCTTAGCCTTCGAGAACCAGTCCTTAGCCTTGTTCTTGACGGCATTGGCGCCCTTCTCGACGTTTTCCCAAACAGAAGAACCACTGTCTGAACTGTCTGAATCATTATTATCGTTTTCAGTTGCCAAGGTAGCCGCATCTTTGGTCCCAAAACTGGTATTGGCCGTGTTTGGCAGAATATTTTGCAATTCATTCTTCACCAGTGAAGACAACTGATTTTCAGACAAGCTCTTCAGATAATGGGTGCTGTTAGTGGTATCAAACCCAATCCAAGTGGTCATGACAATATCCGGCGTATAGGCGATCATCCACTGGTCTTTGGTTCCGGAGCCGGTGCTATAGTCGGCTTGGGTACTCCCAGTCTTACCAGCCACCGAATACCCGTATGGCTTGGCTGTCGCCCCGGTCCCACTATTATAGGTGCCGAGCATCATACTAGTCATCTCTTTGGCAACACTGGCGGACATCAGCCGTTTGGTCTTAGTCTTCGTGTTATCGACGACCACATTACCACTGGCATCGACGATTTTGGTAATAAAATGGGCGGTGGTCTTCTTCCCATTATTCGCAAACGCCGTATAGGCACTCGCCATCTGTTCTGGTGAGACCCCAGTCGTCAAGCCACCCAGGGCCAGCGCCAAGTTATCATCAGACTTCGTAACGGGTAACCCGAACTTCTTGACGGATTGGTAACCCTTATTGACCCCAATCTTATTCAAAAGCCAGACCGCCGGAATATTCATACTTTGGGCCAGCGCTGTGTACATCGGCACCGACTTACTATAAACGTTATCGTAGTTCTTCGGGGCGTATTTATTGGCGCCAAAGGTCTGCTTCTTATTAGAAAGCTTCGAATCATAAGTGTAGCCATTTTGTAAGGCCGGCGTATAGACCGCGAGCGGTTTGATCGTCGAACCCGGTTGCCGTTTGATTTGCGTCGCCCGGTTGAAACCACGAAAGACGTGCTTACCACGACCACCAACGACCGCCAGAACCCCACCAGTGGATGGATCGACCGCAATCGAAGCGCCTTGGACCTTAGTCCCGTCGTCCGCATTCGCTGGGAACAAGGACGAGTTCTTAAACGAATCCTGCATCTGGGTCTGGTCATCTTGATTCAATGACGTATAAATCTTATAACCCCGATTCATAATGTCGGATTCCGACAACCCATACTTATTAATGGCTTCATCGATAACCGCGTCAAAGTAGTACGGATAATTATAGCCACTTTCATAATGATAATTATTGGTCAATGCCATCGTCTTTTTCGAATAGACGTTATATTCTGATTTGGTCAACTTACCGTTTTCAACCATATTGTTCAGAACCACGTTCCGGCGCGCCGTTGACGCCTTCGGATGACTGATTGGGTCATAGCCGCTTGGCGAACTCAACATTCCTGCTAAAGTCGCCGCTTGGTCGACCGACAATTCAGAGGCATGCACGCCAAAGTAACGTTCCGATGCGTCTTCAGCGCCCCAGACCCCGTGGCCGAAGTAGGCATTATTCAGATACATCGTTAGAATTTGCTTCTTGGAATAGACATTTTCAGTCTCAATCGCTAAGAAGATTTCCCGGAACTTCCGTGAGAACGTCTGTTGTTGTGTCAGGTAGGCATTCTTGACCAATTGCTGCGTCAAGGTACTCCCACCACCACTGATGTAATCGCGGCCTAAGATCTTATTCATGGCATACAAGACAAACGCACGGCCAATCCCTTTAACGGAGAAACCGTGTTCCTTATAAAAGTTCCGGTCTTCCGTTGAAATCACCGCATTTTGCAAGTTCTTCGAAATACTACTCAAATGAACGTAAGTCCCCTTTTGGGAATACAGTGACCCTGCTTTCTTGTTGTCCTGATCATAAATGACCGTTGTTTTTTCTAACTCGGCTTGCAAATTGCCAACTTTGGCCGTTTTTGCTTCATAAGTTAAGTAGGCACTCCCAACTAAAATGACCGACAAAACGAGTACGATCAACCACCGTGTGACTTGGCGGCGATGCCACTGATAGCCCACCACGGCAGCAAACCGCCGCCAATAAGGTGCTAACCAGTGGCCAATGACTCGCAAGCCGTCTTTGATCGTGGCCCAAAAACCATTATTTTGCATAATCTTCCCCTTGTTCAGCGAATGGCCCTGTCACGACCACTCACGTTACTTGTTAGCTTTTACAATTGTATCATAAATCTTTCAACCGGCTAGAATTCGCACGAACCTTGAAAAAATCTTCAATAATGTTAATTTTTGTCATTGGTTAAGGATGAATCATGGCTAAAACGGATTGCTGTTCGTCAGCCGGCCCCTACAGTCGGGAAGCCGCTCGAATGGCGGATGAACGGCCACCTATCTTGGTGCAATTGACCACTGAACATTATGAAACTGGCCCTTCATGAACCCTTGAATCATCATGGATGATGATTTATGGCATTTAAAAGAAGGACTGGAAATTACCGATTAATTCCAAGGAAAAGTAATCTGAGAGTTAAGCAATTGAATTGATGATTGCATAGAGAAATTAGGTTTTGCCGCTTTGACCGGCTAAAAAAATTCTAAAAAGTTCAGTAATGCAACTGGTTCGCATAATTAAAAATGGATAAAGCAGCTAAGAGGTTATCGATTGTCTCACAGTTAGTGATTAAAGTGAAGGTTTACCTTGAATCAACGATAAGTTCATCAAAAGTTGGGCCCACACATGTCTGCCTTTCGAATACTGTCCCGGCTGGAAGGTGTTCTGGGCAAGGCCAAGTGATTCTCAGAGTGTGAGGTTCAGACGGTTGGGACTGAGGATTAGCCTAGCTAGAGCGGTAAGCGGTGAACTTCCGCTTGGCGTTCTGGCGTAGCTAACCGGAAGTCCCAGTCTGACCCGAGCACGTTTCCTCCATATTGTGGGCAACGTGAAAGACCAGTATTTAAGACGTGGGTTATCGGCTTAAATCTGTGTCCACCACGTCCCGGCCATTGCCCAGAATACCTGGAAGCCGGCTTAGGACGAACCTATTACTGCATGTTTACGGGTAACTCGCACTGTTTGCAGCGGGTCTCAGCTGGTTGCCTTTGAACTTTTGACTTGGCACGTTTTAGCCATCTTTAATGCCAAATAACACATCAGAGGTTCAGATAAGCGTCCCGCCCGGTTAGTGACTCGGCAAGTAAGAAAAAAGCTTCCAAAAAAATCATTAAGATTCTCTTGAAAGCTCAACTGTTATGATTGATGTGCGCCTATTTGCGCCGAACGCCACGTCGATTGGCATTCAATTCATTCTGTTGTTGTTTGAATTTATCAAATGTCGCATCGCGTTGTTTTTGATTTTTTCGAGGCGTCCGTTTCTTGGTATATTTCATCTTTCCCACCTCTTCAATGTTAACATAATAGCGTGAACAGCTAATCGATGCAACCAATTAGTCCACGACTAGTCCTCATTGGCCACGTGACTGGCAAATGAATCGTAGAGCTGCTTGGCGACCGTTGTGTTCGGACTAACGACAAAAATCGTATCATGACCGGCTAGCGTGCCGCTCACTTCGGGTAAATTCAAATCATCGATAATGGCTGCAAGCAAGTTCCCATTGCTAGGCAGCGTATGAATAATATTCATAAATTCGACTCGATCAATGCTCGTGACCACGTCATGCAAGGTTTCAAACAACCGGTCTTGCTCGTTTTTATTATTCGCTTTAAAAATCGCATAGCGCGTCTGGCCGTGCTCATCCGGGGTCTTGACGATTTGCATCTCCCGAATATCCCGCGAAATCGTCGCTTGCGTGGCAGCGATACCCTCCGCCTTGAGCTTGGCCATCAATTCTTCCTGGGTGGCAATTGGATATTCAGTAATTAGTTGCGCAATAACTGCTTGACGCTCAGACTTTTTCATCTCGCGGAACCTCCCTAATTCGTATAAGTGAATACATTATACCAAATATTCAGGCTGTAAACTACGCGTGTGACGCCAAAAAGCACATTTTCCGCGTTTAATAGGAAAATGTGCTTGATTGTTATTGTATATTTATGAATTCTCGGCATTCGCAACTGTTAACTTAGACCGCCAATCACCAGTCAAAATGTGATTAGCGACCTCGAAATTTATTCATCCAGCCGACGTGCCGGCGCCAATAAATTGGGCCAGCCGCCCCTGTGAAAAAACTCCCCTAATCAAATCGTCGTAAATACTCACCCAACAAAGCTAACCCTCGTTTCAAAGTTGCGGTATCCGTGCAATAGCCCAAACGCGCGTGATTCGGAATGTCAAAACGCGATCCCGGCACTAATAAAACGCCGGTATCCTTCAATAACTCACGACAAAAAGTCTCGTCATCAATTGGAATATTCAGCTTGATGCACGACACCGAAATACTGTGTGGTGCAATGAGGTCGACGCGCGGTTCGTTCGCAACCCAGGTCGTCAAAATGTCGAGGTTACGAGCGACCAATTCATGATTGCGGGCGCGAACCTTATCGCGATGACGCAAGATTCGGACCGCCAGTTGGTCATTGATGACGCCACCTGAAATCATGGTATAGTCGCGATACTTGCGAAAAATATCGGCTACTTCCTGACTAGGCGTGGCAGTCCACCCGATACGAATACCAGGTACCGAGTAAGTCTTCGAAAGACTGTTGACCGCGATGCCGCGCTCATACAAATCAGCGATTGAGACAAACGGCGTTGCATCCAACGGTTCATACACTTCATCCGCTAAAACGTAAGCGCCAACCGATTGAGCCACAGCCACAACTTGTTCCAACAGTGCGCGGTCCAGTAGACTTCCGGTCGGATTGATCGCATTGTTGAGTAAAATCATTTTGGTGTCAGGTCGAATCAAGTGCCGCAATTCTTCAATATCTGGCAGCCAGTTTGCCGATTCATGGATATGCCAATAATCAACGGTCGCCCCTAACGACTTAGGAATGTCATATAGCTGTTGGTAACTCGGGTATAGCGCGATTACGTGGTCGCCGGGTTCAATTAAACTGTAAATGGCTAAATGATTGGCGCCGGTTGCCCCGTTGGTTTGTAACACGTTGTCCGCGGGTACCCGTTCATATAAGTGACTGACGAGTTGTTTGAATTCCGGTGAACCCTCGATCCAGCCATAATCCAGACGCGCTGCCCCCAGCTCCTGGTAAAACTCCTGTGGTGCTTGTTGGTCGTCCAAAGCTGCAATTTCAGCCATCGTTAAGGCCGCAATCGAGCTTTGGCTAATATCAGTGGTCGCCTCACGCTCGTGTGCGTTTAGCCAGGCTTCCACCCCGAAACCAGCAATTTTCATGCGTATCGTCCCTCTCATTAAAAGTCCAATACGACTAGCATACCGATTGTCCGCGGGAACCGCAACTATATTTTGGTCACGAAACTCGCGAGTAGTTTAATTCCGTATAAAATAATAATCAGCCCGCAGACGCGGTTGATCCACAATAAGACCCGTGGCCGCATCAGGTGCTTGAATTTACTAATCAAACTGGTGAGGCCGATAAACCAAATAATGGACGCAATAATGACACCGGTGATGAAGAAATGGGTCATTGCCGCGGGAATGGACACTCGAAAAGCCGCGAGTAATACGGAACCATCGATTAAGGCTTGTGGATTTAGCCACGCCACCGAAAATGCCGTCAAAATCGCTGTTTTATAAGAAAAATCATTATCGAGTGTGTCCATCGCCGCTTCTGGTTGCCGCAACAACTGCCAGCCAATGTAAAAGACCAGTAAACTGCCGACAAATAACACAGCTAATTCCAGCCACGGTGTTGTTTGTAATAACTTACCGATGCCGTAAAAGCATGCGAGTGACAGCGATGTATCAAACGCAATAACAATCAGCGCGACGCGCAAGGCCCGCTGTAGTGGTTGCTCGATGGCCGTTGAGACCACGAATAAATTTTGCATCCCAATTGGTGCGATATAAACGATGCCGAATAATAATCCTTGTAAAAAGATTTGCATAGTTACCCCCCGTTACCAGCCAATCCTGTCGCCATCCCAACCAATTAATGATTAGTTGAGTAACCAAACTAGACTAGCTTTTAATTCAGAGATGATTATAATAGAGATAATCTCATTTGTAGCCAACCAATTTAACCTTTTTAACCCAACCACTAGGGCTAAATTCAAAAAGATTGGTTTAGCTGCTATTTTTCTACATACAGGAGGTCCGTCTATGGCCGTAATAACGATTAACTGGCAGCCAGATAAGCTAGCTACCACACCAATTTATCAACAAATCACTGATTATTTTCAGCAACAAATCTCAACCGGCAACTGGGCTGTCGGTGCCAAACTTCCCGCGCAACGCAAACTCGCTGAGCAGTTTGGCGTCAACCGTAGTACCCTGATTACCGCACTGGACGAGTTGATGGCAGTCGGACTGATTACCAGCAATCCCGGCTCTGGCATGGTCGTTTCTGGGAATCACTGGTCCAGCCTCCTTGCCGAACACGTCAACTGGTCCCAATACGTGAAAGCTGGGCAATTCAAACCCAACTCCCACGCCTTGCAAAAAATCAATCAATTCGAGACCGATGCGGTCATTCGTTTGAGCACCGGCGAACCCGCACCGGAACAATTCCCACGGCCACTCTTTCAGCGGGCCTTCGCACATCTCGGCGAACGACTGACTAGTCTCAATTACACCGAACCCGCCGGCATCCTGGCGTTACGGGAACAAATTGCGCACCACTTGCAAACGGTCGGCATTAAGACCCAACCCGAAAATATTCTGATTACATCCGGTTCATTGCAAGCGCTACAACTCGTTTCAATGTCACTGTTTCCAAAGGACGCGACAATTTATACCGAAGCGCCGACCTACGTCAAATCCCTGCACGTATTTCAGTCCGCCCACACCCACCTGGCAGGTATTCCGATGGATAATCAGGGTCTGGCATACTGGCAGATGGCTGCGCCCGCACCCGGACAACACGCGATTCTCTACACCATTCCAACGTTCAATAATCCGACGGGGATTGTGATGAGTGCTGAACGCCGCCAACAAGTCCTGCAAACTGCTCAGGAACACCGGTTACCAATTTTGGAAGACGCCGCCTATCAAGACGTTTGGTTCGATCAGCAACCACCACAGCCCTTGAAGGCGCTTGATACGACTGGCAACGTGATTTATTTTGGTAGCATCTCAAAGTCACTGGCACCCGGACTGCGTATCGGTTGGACGGTCGCGGCTCAACCAGTCATCGATCGACTGACGGACGTGCGGATGCAAACGGATTACGGCGCAAGCTCATTGTCACAGTTGGTCTTAGCTGAGATTCTGGCGGATCCCGAATACGAAACTTATCAGGCCAATTTCCGGGCTGTTTTAGCTCAGAAAGCCGCTACCGCGCAAGATATTTTGCACCATTACTGGGATGACTTCGCGACGTGGCAAGCACCGACTGGCGGCTTTTATTTGTGGGTGCGCCTGGCAGACAGCATCAACATTCCTAAACTCTTTGATTTGGCGACTGCCCACAACGTGCTATTCAATCCCGGTAGCATCTATGATTTCCAGCCTAATCAATACATTCGTCTGAGTTTCTCTTACGAATCGAGCGCCCGTTTTGAACAAGGCATCAAAATTTTGACCGAATTGATTCATGCCAACTTCAATGTTTGACTCTGTAAAGATTTGGTTAATATCCCTAATGAACCATCATCTGATTGCAAACTATGCTAAGATGATGATGTTCTATTAATTATAAACAAGGGGAGTATGTTAATCATGGACGATGTTAAAGCAACGGTACTATCGATTCTACAAGATCTAACTGGGGAAGATGTTTCAAGCAATATGGACGCTAATTTATTTGACGAAGGTATTTTGGATTCAATGGGTTCCGTGCAACTTTTATTGGAACTCCAAAATCAATTAGGGATTGAAGTCCCCGTCTCTGAATTTGAACGTTCTGAATGGGAAACACCGGCAAAAATCGTTGCCAAGGTCGCTAGTTTACAATAAGCGGCCACACTGAAACTGTTATCATGAAATTAAGCGCATCAAGAATCGCGTTGACTCTTGATGCGCTTTTTAGTATCGTCAATCAATCACTCAGTATAAGCCAATCAGTATCTGTGTTGGCTCAGTTGCATTAACGTTCGGTCCCCCGCTTCATCCGAAATTCATCAGCGTCTCGTCGCTCAGCCAAAACTTTACGCAAACAATATGCAAAGTTTACACAATTTTGATAAACAAACGTTCGTTCGCTGAGTAAACTACACTATTATGATGCAATCGTTCATTTGCGGGGGGAATCGACTTGAAAACACGTGAAACGCAACTCATCTGGCTGACTATTGCAGCCAGTAGTTTACCCATTTTGATGGGATTCGGACAGCTTGTTGCTAGCCACCATCAGCAGGCTGTCCAGGTGAAATCAACCATCGCTGTGGCCCGGCCCGTCGCTAAGCCTAAAGCGCCAACGCCGGTCAAAATCAACTGGCATCAACCGTCAATGCACAAGGCCTACCCAACGCTGAGCAATTATGCTGACTTGAATATTCAAGTATCCATCAAACGGCAGCGCGTTTATTTAAAAAACAACGACCACGTTCTCTATACCATGCGCGCCTCAACTGGTAAACGGGGTTCTGAAACACCCCGTGGCCAATTTGAAATTCAGCCTGAACGTGGCCTGCACTTCTTTAACGCCCAGTCCGGCGAAGGGGCCAACTATTGGGTTTCGTTCAAGGACCACGGCATCTACCTCTTTCACTCGGTACCCGTGGACGAAAATAATCACTATATCAAGTCGGAAGCTGAACAGCTTGGAAAAGTGGCCAATTCACACGGCTGCATCCGCCTGTCGATTGCCGATGCTAAGTGGCTGTATGAGAACATCCCGACCCATACACCCGTGGTGATTAGCTAATGGATCAACTTGACACCGTTAATACCAGTGACCGCCACGCACTCATGATGTGGGTCCTCACGATTATTGATACCAGTACCGTCATTGGAAGTTTGATGACATCTCGATTGATTCTGTACCTTGGTGCATGGACGTTACCAGTACTTAGTGCCATGATTGCTGGATTTTGCGTAATCAACAAGGCCAATAATTATTATCACGACTAATTTGCTCCCCATTAAATTTCATCGCACGGAGCTGTCGCATGCAATGCCAGCAACGAGTTTGAACACAACCTGTCAACTGAGTCATCCAACAGCTTACTTTTGAATCAAAACTTTTGACGCAGCCACCAACACAATAAAAAGCACCCGTTGCTCTTCACAGCGCGTGTCGTTTGGTTTAAAGGATTAAGCTACTAATTTGGTCAAAATCTGAGTGGCGTCTGCCAGGACCTGCTCTGGATGTTGGCGCGCATCCGCTAACATGCCTAGGGGTTGCAGGTCGAGGGCCGCAAACTCAGCATGGCGAGTTTGAAACTGACGGTGAAATGGCACTAATTCCGCCACTGGCATCTGGCGCCGAACTGCGACTGGTGCCGGGTATTGGTTCAAAACCGTATAGATTTTGGGATTGGTTACCGTGTATTCCATGCTGAATTGTAATGCGCCTAAGTCTTGGTACAACAATGTATTAACGTCCGTTTCAGTAGAATAGGTTAAAATGATTTGTTGGGCCAATGGTAGCCAGCATTCATTCAATAACCATGTATAATTATCGTGCGTCGGACCACTTGAAGCGAGATCAATTAATAAATAATCCGTTTGAATTCCTTGCAATGCCAGCCAGAATTCATCCAGTTCTGCTGCCGTTTGGATGTCTGTTTGCCACTCGTGGCTTGAACGGCCATTAATCGCCGTCCACGTTGCTGTATGATAGTCACATTGTACGATTGTAACCGTGGCATTCCAATTCGTCAGTACGTTTGCCAACGCGAGCGTCAACAAACTTTTTCCGCTGGCTGGCTGCGTGCCACCGATAACCAGTGTATGCGGTTGTTTCTTCAAAGTAATAACCTCCCTCACTTAATTTACACCAACAGCATAACCGCAGCGCCCGGTAATTGCTAGTATTTTGCATGTACAAATGGGGGAATTTCGGGCTTTTTATGAGAAGTCACTGATAAGTTTGTTGGCGAATTAATTCACTCGCTGAACCAGTAAAAGCAGTCCCCCTGTATCCGTCAGATTAGCTGTCAAGACACGGTTTTGGCCAGACGTCCCACTTCAAAAAGATTGGCCGTGTACAATTTAAACAATTACAATTTAATTTATAAAATGTTAATATTCCGACCAAAAATTAGTTTTTACTAATAATAATTTGTTCCATCAATTAACTAACTAGCAGCTCAATCCCAGCCATTCATTGACATTTGGCAACCACTGGTAACCCATTTTCAGCTTGATAAAGCCCAGAAAACTCACGATAACATGAGACCTCGTCCTGTAAGATGCGATAGATATCGTCAAAAAAATTAGCTCAGCCAGCAGGTCACACTAGTTGAGCTAAGATAATAATTTAATGTGAAAGTCATCATTTTTTATCACAGCTTCATTGCCTGTGAACTGAGGATGTCATTTGAAGGCAATCAAAGCCTTATTCACTTAGCAAAGCTTTGATCGGATTTGCCCGCGCTGCCCGCCGTGCTGGCAAAATAGCGGCTAACCAGGCAATGACGATTGCGAGAATGAAGACAGTCACAATATTGCCAACTTGTATTTGAACCAATGCATAGCCCCCTGTCAATTTGGCTAGCACATGATTCAAGCCCCACGCAGCAACGTAGGCTAGTCCCGTTGCGATGCTGGCGCTAATTAGCCCAAGCATTAAGGCTTCACTGGTAAACAAGCGCCGGATATCACGCCGCCGTTCACCCAGCGACCGCAATATACCGATTTCTTTCATGCGGGCACTGACCGACATGAACATAGTCACAATAATCATGAGGGCTGAAACGACCAATGAAATACCTGCAATTGCGGCTAAAACGGCCGTCGCAATATTAACGTAAGTATTGAATGAGTCTAGTGTTGCAGAAATACTGGTCGCCGCAAACGGCCGTTTACCATCAATCGTCAGATGATTAATTTCGTTAACCACCGCCTGATTCTGCATTCGACTCGTAATTCGAGCCGTCACAAACGTTGGCTGAGTCGAAACCTTGGCAGCGGCCCGCATGGATTGCATCGTCTGATAATTGAGCGCATTGATACCGACTTCTGAGGAACCATCGACAATACCAGCAACGGTCAGTGTTCGACTAATCGTTACTGGCTTGCCCTGAAGATTAAACGTCTGATAACTGACCGTTACCGGCTGACCCACTAATTGCCGCCACTTGGTTGCCGACCATTTCTGAGCAATCGACGATTTATCAAGCACAATTTGGTTATTGCCTGGAACGTGCCCCACTTTCAAATTACGGGTCGATTCATCGCTCGTCCAGGTCGTTAGTTCTGGCGCTGCAAATTTCTGCTGATTAATCGCAATCGTCGCGTTAGTCGCTGAAATACCTGGTTCAATAGTAGTCACATGTTTTAGGTCGCGTAACGCGGTCAACTGAGGCCCCGTAAATACTGGCATCCGCGCGGCGATTCCACCCGCCACCGCGGGATCATACACCGCCGCAGCTTGTTCCTCCCGATCCTTGGCATTATCGGCCTGATGCATGACCATGATTGACTGCGGATCGACTAGCGCGTTCATTTCATGGTTGATGTAGCCCTTGATTCCTGTTCCTAAACCATTAAAGAGCATCACGGCAAACAGTCCAATCGCGGTCCCGATGACGATTAATGTATTCCACGTCCAAGTATGGCGCATGTGTTTAAATGCCATCATGACTGAGACGTACCAAGGCAACGGTCGGGCGGGCAACTGTTGGCGAACTTTTGGCTGGACTTGCGTAGACGAACCAGCATCCGCAACCGCACCGGCGTTCATCGCTGAAGCTTGCGCTTTGTCGTTCAGGTCTGATTGTGGTTGGATGTGACCATCGTTCAGTTCGGCAATCCGACTGGCGGCGTGGGCAACTCGCTGCGAGTGGGTCACACAAATCACTAACCGGCCATCTTGGGCGATTTTCTGAAGCATTGCCATCACCTCGGCCGTATTGTCCACATCAAGCGCACCCGTGGGTTCATCTGCAATCAGAATCTGTGGGTCGCCAGCCAGCGCGCGTGCGATCGCGACCCGTTGTTTTTGTCCACCGGAAAGTTGTTGCGGATACTTTCTGATTTGCGCTGTCAAACCGACGTGCGCCAGTAACTCATGCGCACGTCGGAGTCGCTCTCCATGGCTACCCTTAGTCATATCTAACGCCAACATCACATTTTCGAGCACCGTCAGATGAGCAATCAAGTTGTATGACTGTGAAATATAGCCAATCACCTCACGCCGATATTGGTCAAGCTGCTTTTCATGGTGGTAATCCAGTAACTGTCCCGCAACTCGGACCGTTCCAGTGAAATCATGATCCAAGCCACTGATGATATTCACCAAGGTCGTTTTACCACCGCCTGATTCACCAACTATCGCGACAAACTCCCCAAGTTCAAATTGCATATTGATGCCCTTTAATACGTCAAATTTTTGTTTACCAATCTGATAATTTTTATGAATGTTCGTTAGTTCCAAATAACTCATCACCAGGCCCCCAATATGGCTTTCTGAATTACCCTTCAGAATACCACCCGGTCGCTCAAAACGATTGCGGAACTATTTGGTATCGAAACTTGCCTTATTAAGGAATTAAGACCATCAAAGCGCTAATTATTCGCTATAATCAAGCAAAAAATAGATTAAGTAAGGAGATGACGCATCATGAAAAAATTAATCCTGCTCGTGGGTGGTGATTACATCCGGTGTGCGTTATTTACGATTATCGCGGTGTACGCCGTGACAGCATCACCCACGGGGCAGTTCAAGTTCCACTGGACCCTCATCAACGGCTACTTGCTGAGTGCTTATTTCGTCGCGCATCCCTTATTAATGGCGTTAGTCCCAAAACTCACCCACCACCCTTTTCAGTTGGTATCCGCTGCTTCGAAATCACTGCACCAAACGGCTGGCAACCATCAGAGCCTCACCGAAATCTATCATAACGCACTCAATCCAGTCATCAGCCGCGATATGTTATTGGCCAAAAATGACTATCAAGATGACTTAATGGGAATCACCGTCGCTTTCATTATTCATGGTTGCCTACAACTGATGGCGTGGCCACTGGTCGTCATCATTGGGGCTTGGCGAAGCATTCACTATTTGCGGCAAATCTGGCCGCGCTAACAAAGTTTGATCAAGAGTCGTGACTCAGATGCTTAATCTCATGAAGCACCCAGACCAGTATTTCCGGCCACTAAGATGGCCAAAAAAAGTCGCCCCAGGAATTTATCTCATTCCCGGAGCGACTCATTTAAACATTAGTGATTCATAAATTACATTTCGTCAGGCGCCTTAACCCCAAGCAAGCGTAGGGCTTCCTTCAAGACGATGCTGACACTCTTGACCAGTGCAAGCCGTGCATTCAAGTCATCATCTTCAACTAAGATCTTCGTGTTAGCGTAGTACTTGTTGAAGGCTTTTGCTAAGTGGATGGCGTACTTGGCAACTACTGATGGTTCGTATTCGGTACTTGCCCGAACGACCGTTGCTGGGAATTCGCTCAATAATTTGAGGGTATCCCAGGCGGCAGGATCTGCTAACGCTTGGTCAGTCGTCGCAATTTCAGGGCTACCGGCTTTGCGTAAGATACTTTCAGCCCGAGCATGTGCGTATTGCACGTAAGGACCAGTTTCACCTTCAAAGCGAACGACTTCTTCCAAGTTGAAGTCAAAACTGTTCATCCGTTCGTTCTTCAAATCATGGAATACAACGGCACCAATTCCGACTGCATCCGCAACTTCATCCTTGTTAGGTAAGTCAGGGTTTTTGGCTTCGATTTGTTCATGTGCTAATGAAACGGCATCATCTAAGACTTTGTCTAATAAAATGACCCGGCCACTCCGCGTTGACAACTTCTTACCACCAGAAGTGATCAAACCGAATGGAATATGATGAATTTCATCCGCCCAGTCAAAGCCCATTTCGGTCAAGACGGCCTTTAATTGCTTGAAGTGGTTCGTCTGTTCGTTACCCACGACGTACAGGGATTGAACGAAATCATAAGTCCGTTTCCGATAAATTGCGGCAGCTAAGTCCCGTGTAATATACAGCGTCGCGCCATCAGACTTCTTGATCAGGGCTGGATTTAAGTCATATTTGCTCAAATCAACCACTTCAGCACCTTGGCTTTCTTGCAATAAGTGCTTGTCTTCCAAGATATCGACAACTTCTTGCATCTTGTCGTTGTAGAAGGCTTCACCCTTAAAGGAATCAAAGTCAATGTCTAACCGTTTGTAAATCTTCTTGAAAGCTTTCAGTGATTCAGAACGGAACCATGACCACAATTTAGTGGCTTCTTCGTCGCCATTTTCCAACTTTTTGAACCATTCACGTGCTTCATCGTCCATTTCAGGGTGGTCGACATCTTCCTTATGGAACCGCACGTAGTACTTCAACAAGTTATTGATTGGGTCAGCCTTAACTTCGGCTTCACTCCCCCACATCTTGTAGGCCGTGATTAACTTACCGAATTGTGTGCCCCAGTCGCCCAAATGGTTGATCTTGACAGGTTGGTAATCCAACTTACTTAAGATATTGGCTAATGAATTACCAATAACAGTTGAGCGTAAATGGCCCATTGAGATTGGCTTGGCGATGTTTGGTGATGACATGTCAATTGGCACTTGACCCTGTTCACCTAACTTGCTGTCACCAAAATGACCTTCAGCGCTTAGGACTTGGCCTAAAATATCAGCCGCAAACGCGTCCTTCTTGAAGAAGAAGTTGACGTAAGGGCCCATGGCAACGACCTTTTCAAAATCAGCATCGTCAACCTTTTCAACGATGTCACTAGCAATCATCTGTGGTGCTTTGTGTAATGTCTTAGCCAACGTAAAGGTTGGAAAGGCCAAATCACCTTGTTTGGAAGTCTTTGGTTGTTCGAGTTTTTCAAGAATCGCTTCCTTGGTGAAATCTGGTAAGGCAGGCGCTAAGGCTGCCGTAACGAGTTGTTTGTAATCCATATTGTCCTCCTTGACTTGCGTGACGGGACAAAAAAAGTCCCCTACATATTTTTATAACATGTAAGAGACGAGATGTTCCCGCGGTACCACTCTAATTGATATTGCATCCACTTATTATCGAATTGTCGTCTTCAAAAGCGCGCTTCCAGTAAGGATCAGATTCGGCTTCCATCACCCCGAACTCGCTGTGCTGACCAGTTATTGTACTATTCTTTCTCATTAGACGTGTAAATTTTTACCATGCGTTAGTATAACAGAATTTATTGCATTTGACTAGCGTAACTTCAAAACCATATCCTGATGTGGAATATCATCTTCCAGATACACGGCTGAAACGGGTTCAAAGCCAAAGCTGCGATAGAAACGATCCAAGTAATGTTGCGCCTGAATATTGACCTGCATCGTTTCCGGCCACAGTGTCTTAATCTGCTCAATCGCCTGTTGTACCAGTTGCTTACCAGCACCCTGACCACGAAAGTCCGGATTCGTCAGCACGCGTCCAATGCGGGCCTGGTGATTGGCTTCCTGCATCAAGCGTGCGTAGGCAATCAAGTGTCCCTGTTGATCCTGACCCAGTAAATGCCAAGCGTTCAGATCGGTATCATCGACCTCTTGATATGGGCAATGCTGTTCAACCACAAAGACAGCAACACGCAACTGATAGATTTGGTGCAATTGGCGCACCGTTAACTGATCAAAAGCAATCGTTGTAAAATTCATCAACTTCTCCTCTTCTCATCCAAATTGGCCAGAATATCAGTGCAAATCAGCAATTGACTGTACCGGGATTCTGTAAATAAAGTGACTTTAACCTCGGAGGTTGATGGTAACAAAAAAACGCGCCGTCAAACGACACGTTTCTCATCTAAATTACGGTCCGTACGAGACTCGAACTCGTGATCTCCTGCGTGACAGGCAGGCGTCCTAAACCAACTAGACCAACGGACCATAAGTGAGGAGCTTGTAGCAAAGGCCATTTCAACCTCGAAGTTAACTACAAAGCGGGTGACGGGAATCGGACCCGCGACGCAAGCTTGGGAAGCTTGAATTTTACCACTAAACTACACCCGCATTTAACAACAGAAATTAGTATAGCATACATTTTTTCTGTTGTCATGGTTATTTATAAATTTTTTAGTCTTCTTTTTGAGGAACAACCTTGGCTTTTGGTGCCGCCTTGATGAGCTTAGCGTCTTCCTTACGAACAACGGCCCGGTGGTTGTACTCATTGACGATTGGTTCGTCGGCTTTTTCAAATTCTTTAATGAGGATCAAAACTGAATTTTCATACACTTTTTCAATTTCACCCTTGAAATCGTGTTCTAGTGAAGCAAACTTTTTACCGGCGACATAATCGCCAATTTTTAATTCTACGGCCATGTGTTAAACTCCTTAACCCTTCTTCGATGTATCGCTAGTTCACTATTGCCAGCGACCCACCGAGAGACTTTTAAAATAAAATTGATAACAAATATTATCAAAAAATCTAGCTTGTTGCAAGTCCTAATTATGATTTGTCTGAATCTGCCAAAACAGGCGTCGGTTCTTCAGCGACCACGGTCGTCATGCGCTCCTGCCGCCGCAAATCGCGGACAGATTTAATGTAGGCTGGTAAGAGCACTGCGCACGATCCGAGCCAAGCTAGGGGTTCTGAGCTACATGCCCCGGCATAACCGAGCAACCGAACCAAAATCAAAGCAGCAAACACCCGCATGAAGAGTTCCGCAGCCCCCGCCAACGTCGGAATTGCACTACGGCCCAGACCTTGAAGCGTATTACGCATAATGAAGAGCATTGACAGTAACAAATAAGTACTCCCAATGACGTTGAAATACGTCTGCGACAAGTTCAAGACGGCCATATCTTGATGGCCCACGAAGAAGCCGACCAGTTGCTTGCCCCAGATAATTTCAATCAGACCAGCAACCACACTAAAGCTCCCCGACAGCCACATCGTTTGTTTGACACCCGTAATAATTCGTTCGTACTTGTGCGCACCGTAGTTTTGAGCCGCGAAGGTCGCCATCGTGACACCAAATGACATCAACGGTTGCGTGGCCAACTGGTCAATTTTTTGAGCGGCGGTCGTTGCGGCCACGGAGTTCGTTCCGAGACTATTCAGGGCTGCTTGTAACACAATCGTCCCAATCGCAATGATCGACATTTGAAACGCCATTGGCAAGCCGACGTTTAAATGGGCCCGCACTTCTGCCCAGACTAGCTTGAAATGTCGCCAGCCAATGTGCAGAATTGGCACCTTGACCATGATATATACCACGCACATCAAAGTCGCAATCGCTTGCGCCAAGATGGTGGCCCAGCTCGCACCGGCAATGCCCCACTTAAAGACGAGAATAAACAGTAATTCGAGGCCAATATTAATTAAGGCACTGATAATCAGAAACCACAACGGTGTCCGACTATCGCCGAGTGCGCGAATGATGTTTGACAACAAGTTAAACCCAATCGGAGCCAACATCCCACCAAGCATGATTTGTAAGAAGGTCCGGGCATCCGCGATAATATCCGTCGGTGTCTGCATCAACAACAAAATATGGTCCACAAATATCAGTGACAGTATCGTCAAAATAATGCCGACGATCAAACTGATCACGATACTGATGGCAAAACTCCGCCGAACTGCTTTAAAATCACGGGCACCAAAATGTTGCGCCGTTAAAATCGACAGTCCGGCCGTCAAGCCTTGCGCGAACCCGATAATCAAGAACTGGACACTCCCCGTTGACCCGACTGCTGCTAGAGCCTTGACCCCAAGCGTCTGACCAACGATCAACGTGTCTGACAAACTATAAAATTGCTGAAAAATGTTACCGATTAGTAATGGAATTGTAAACCAGAAAATTAATTTTAACGGTTTCCCCTTTGTTAAATCGTTCATTTTCGCACTCCTTTCGTTAATTAAGATGGCCTGCTTGTAATCGTTTTCCTGCTGACCAAACAATCAAGCAAACTTTGCTAGTATATCAACTTTGGTTTTAGAATACTAGTGGTTTGTTCCCTAAAAATTAAATAATTTATTTTCGCAATTATTTGGGGCATCCGACTTGGCATTATCAAGTCAGCAACCACTAATCAGAAAGGCACAGTTGACGTTATCGCATGGCAAATGAGATTGGTTATTTTGTTGTCCCTGTTGCAACGATCCCCTTTTCCGTGGCACCAATCCGAATAACGAAAAAAGCGTCCAGAAGTTCTGCACGCTTGCGTTTAGTTTCTCTGATTAACGCGTCATCCGCATCCAGCGAGCGACGCAATCAGATTTTATTCAATTAGTCACTTGTATTCGCGGTCGGCCAAACTTCATGCCGCAGAATAGCGTCAAAATTACAGTATCACCATATAGTAGTAATACGAAACGAAGACGCAGACGACCATACAGATTAAGTTCAGTGGAATCCCAACTTTGAAGTAATCAGTAAATTTATAATGACCAGGACCATACACAATCAAGTTAGTCTGATAGCCGATTGGCGTCGAAAAGTCTGCCGTCGCCGCAATCGTGATCAGCATGACCAGCATCATAACGGGCAGGTCCTCCAGTTTGGCGGCCGACACGACCACTGGGAACATTAACGAGAGCGCCGCCGCGTTGGATAAAATAGCTGTCAGGAAGTTCGTGACAAAGTAGATCAAAAACATGTAGATGATTGGTGATGCGTTACCGGTAATGGCAACTAGCGACTTTGCAATAAACTTATCGGCACCGACATTGGACATCGCTAATCCCAGGCCATAACTACTTGCGACTAGGAACAGCACGTTCATATCGACCGCTTTAACGATGTCACTGATCGACACACACTTCGTCAGGAATAACACCACACAGGATGCAGCCAAACCAACAAATAAATCAATAATGCCCATCGTTGAAACGACGATCGTCGCCACTAATAAGAAAATCGGTAAAAAGTCTTTGTAGGTATGTTTACGGGACTGGACTGGTTGTGAATTGAAGACGTGCAAGTCTTTCAAAGTCGCCAATTCATCCTGGTCACTCGTTGTGATCATGACCAGGTTGTCACCGCCTTTGAGCCGAATACCACCGAGCCGACCTTCCAGGTTGACCCCGTTACGTCGAATCGCAACGACGACACTGCCGAAGACGTTCCGGAAACGGGCGGACTTGATACTTTGGTTAACTAAACTCGAAGTGTCAGGAACCGAAACTTCGACTAAGCGTGCCCGTTCGTTGGTAATATCTGCCAAATTAATTTTCTGAGTACTCGGGACCAATCCCTTAATATTCATTAAATCGTTGATGCAATCAAAGGTCCCGGTAAAGTACAGACGGTCGCCGAGTCGTAACACCGTATCATCCGCAACCGGTACGATTGCTTGCCCACCCCGATTAATGGCGGCTAAAAAGGAGCGTGGCAAGTTCCGCAATTTGGCTTCAGCCACCGTTTCATTCAAGTGTTCAAATTCATCAGAAATCGACATTTCAATCAAATAATCATTCGGTTCAGCGGCGACATCATCGACACTACTACCATAATAGCTAGGCAATAGCCGGTATCCGACTGTTAGTAAGTAAATCAGCCCAATAATTGTGATTGGAATCCCGACGATGGCGAGGTCAAACGTTCCGAACTTAGCCAATTTATACTTCGATAATAAGCCCTGCGCCACCAAGTTGGTCGACGTCCCTAACACCGTCAACAACCCACTCAAAATCGTGGCGTACGATAATGGAATCAAAAATTTAGAAACCGCCATCCCCTTGCGCTTGGTCCAACGCTGAATCATCGGCGTCAAGGTTGACACGATCGGCGTATTGTTCATGAAGGGTGAAATCACGCTGACACTGGCGAGCATCCGCAGCAACGACCGTTTTTCATTATGGCCATCGCCGAGAATGCGGTCAAACAGCCGGGTAATTAAATTACTCTTCGCAATGGCGTACGCGATAATATACATTAACGCGATTGTTGCGAGCCCATCATTGGCAAATCCCGATAAGGCGTCCGTTGGCGATAAAATCCCCACGAACATCAAAAATGCTAGCGCACAGAGGATGACCGCGTTAGGCGTGGTAACTTCCATGGCCATTAATACAAATGATACTAATAACGTAATTAAAACTATTGCAATATTGAGGGTCATCGTCATCGCTCCGCTTCAGCTAATTTCTATTCTTTCCAGTAATCTGAACATTCCCGGTACCACTTCAGAAACCGGGTCATTCATTAACACAAGAACCATTTTAGACTTGGAATATGAACTTAATTACGGTACGGTATGAAATAATTCCTGATTTTCAGATAATTTTGCGACGAAGTTATGAATATTTTGTTAACTTATTGGTTTAGACTAATTAACGTTTTCGGTACAGTGAAAATTGCAGGCTAAGTGTCGTCCTCAACACACGACTCAGTGTCGACGTCCCCTACTTCCGCTCAAACTTCTGCTCAAACTTCCGCTCAAACTTCCGCTCAAACTTCCGCTCAAACTTCCGCTCAAACTTCCGCTCAAACTTCCGCTCAAACTTCCGCTCAAACTTCCGCTCAAACTTCCGCTCAAAAAAATAAGCCCCTCGCGCTAAAATCGCGAGGAGCTTATTCCAATTAATCAATTCGTGTTACAAATTAACTTAATATCACTGCTAGTGGTCCAGTTACCCAGGTGACAATCAGGTCCTCACCTACTATGCAGTTAACTCGTCAATCCTAACACTATTCATTAATCCCATATGCGTGCTTCGTTGGATACAACGAGAAACGTTCTGCCCGGTAGACGTAACCACCGCTTGGCAAGCCTGTCAATTTAACGTTAAACACTTGTTGTTTGCTCTTGAGGTCGTATTCAATAATATTGGCTGACTTACCATTGTTCAACCAACCAAAGTCGATCAAACGGTTGGAAGCACTCAAGTAACGGTTCGAACCAATGATATTCGCGAAGTTCTTCTTACCGAGCGACTTTCCATAAGCACCAACTTGTGAAATGGTCTTAGTCTTCTCGTTAATGTGGTATTCGACACCTTCGGAATACTTACCAGAAGAATCTTGCAAGGACTTCTTAGTCGTCCCGACCGCCACGTTATTGTTGAAGATCAGCACATTCAAGGAACCCTTGTTGCCTAAGGTTGACGGATCCACAATGGCTGCATGTTGACCACCTGGCCAGGCAATTTTACCCTTGGCTTTTAACAAGTACTTACGGTAAGACTTCGGCCATGCTGACCGTTTCTTACTTGAGAGAATCCACTTGATTTTTTCAGTCTTGTAGTCGATCTTCATGACTAAGTTTTGGTTCCGACTAGAAATAATCAGGCTCTTGTCCGTCTTGTCGTAATAAACTGAGTTTTGATGGAACCAATCCTTCTTACCCATGTATTTATTCGACTTAGTAGCATTGTATTTTGTATAGAATTTGGCCGGTAACAGGTTCTTCATGTTGATGACCTTGGTGATTTTACCAGTCTTATGCGAAATGACGATCATCGTATCTTCGACATAAGTCCGACCACCATCTGAAACGGTCGCAATCAAGTCACCGTTTGGCAGCTCAGTCACATCATGGTGGACTTGGTTATGGTTCTGCTTCTTAGAGCCCTTAGCCTTGCCCCACGCCTTATGGTTAAACTTGTAAGTCTTGTAAACTTTACCCGTGTAGTCCATTTCCACTAACTCGTCGAAATATGAATTCTTAGCATTCGACTTGGTCCAAATGAGCAAGTGCCCATTGTTGAGTTGTTTGAAGATGTGTGAGGTTGGCCGGGTGGTGTACCACCGAATATTGCCATCAGCGTCGATCCCAAAGGATAAGTTCTTTGACTGCTTACTACCAGAAATCGTCGTCCGAACCATGAAGGTCAACTTCGAATTTCCAGTACCGAGAACCATCTTTTGTTTGTTAGCCTTCTTAACGTTGATCTTGAAATCCGTTAACGCTGAAGGTAACTTAGCCGTCTTTAAACGAATCGTTTTGGTCGTCGAGGTCCCGTTCTTATACGTTACCTTGATTTTAACCTGGTTATTCGTATTCGCGTATAACCCCAGTACCGTTAAATCATGGCTCGTCGAGTACTTACTGATCGTATTAGAGATTGACGTCTTGGCACTCTTACCAACGACGGTATAACTCACTTTGGCCGCCTTATCAGTATGGAAAATCACCTTAGCTGAAAGTGGTGACACCCCATACGGATTGACCTTGGTATACATGTTATTGACCGTGTAATTCTTATTAGCGACGGCTTTTTTGAGCGTTGCCGTCTCACCCGCTTGGGCCTTGATTTCAGTCTTGACCAAACGCGTGTTGATATCCTTCTTCGTCTTACTTGCCGACCGGACCTTGCTAGTCGTCGTCGAATTCGTCGTGGATTGATGATACTTGTAATATCCCCAACCACCGCCGATTGCAACCACAATGACGACAATTAGCGCAATCAACCAATTTCGTTTTCGCATTTACCATTCACCAGCCCTATTACTTTATTTATAATATTAACCTAATTATACTTGCTCTGACGCGGATTGTGCTAACACTTGCGCTCGCATTTGGTCGACGACTTGCTCAGCCGTGGCTAAGTCCGGCACAAATGCCCCACTCGCTAACGGATGGCCGCCGCCATTGAAGGCCTTCGCCACACCGTTCACGTTGATGGCTTTCGAGCGGAAGTGGACGCGATAATTGCCTTCTGGCGTTTCAATGAAAAACAACCAGACTTTGACCGTCGTCAGATTTCCAGGCAGCGGTACGATCGCGTCCTCATCCCCGTAGTTAATGTCCCACTTTTCAAACAACCGGCGCGGCAACACCACGTGAGCTAAGCCGTTCGCTTCAATCGTTTGCTGACTCAAGACGTAACCGTAAAGTTTACTCAATGCCGGAGTCAAATCCATCTCGTGGTGACTCAGGGCTGCAATGTCGATACCAGTTGCCGCAAGTTCACTCGCAATCGCTAGCGTTCTTGCGGTTGTTTCCGGCGTTGAAAACCGGACCGTATCACCAATGATGCCAGCGTACAAGTCAGTCGCAATCGCCAAGTTAATTTGAAAGCGGGCTGGGTCGATCTTTGCGAGATCATAAATCATTTCCGAACAACTACTGTAACTTTCATCGACCCAGTTGAGCTGTCCATAGGGATCTCGATTGGGATGATGGTCGATTTTAATGGTAAACGCGTCGTTTGGCAGGTCACCGGCTAATCGCTGCTGGTTGGCACAGTCAACCGCAATGACCAAATCTGTTGACTGCGGCGTCACGGTTGGCTGGTCGTCTGCATGCAACCACGCCAAATGGCCCGGAACTTGGGCCATCGCCACCACCGTTTTGTCTGGATAGGCCGCACTTAATAATGCGACCAGACCAAACTGGGCCCCGATTGCATCGGGATCTGGATTGGTGTGACGATAGACCAAGATTCGGTCCATTTTAGCGATTGATTGCACGATGGCAGTCAAGATTTCGTTAGTTTTCATCGGCAGTCGCTAAGCTAACGTAATTGTGATCAGCTAAGTAAGTCAGGACTTGCTTAACTGAATCCGCTAGCGGTTGTTTGGAAGTGTCGATGGTAATTTCAGGATTAAGTGGTGCTTCATATGGGGCATCAATCCCCGTGAAGCCTTTAATTTCACCACGACGCGCTTTGGCATACAGCTGCTTAACGTCGCGTTGTTCGCAGACTTCGAGCGGCGTATCGACGAATACTTCGATGAATTCGTCTGCTTCAAGGTTCTCACGAACTTTATCGCGGTCGGCCCGATATGGCGAGATGAAGGCCGTCAACGTAATGACGCCCGCATCAACGAACAGTTTGGCAACTTCACCGATCCGGCGAATGTTTTCTTCCCGGTCTTCGGCGGAAAAGCCCAAATTACTGTTCAACCCAAACCGCATATTGTCGCCATCTAAGACGTAACTACCGATTTGTTGGTCAAACAAGGCCTTTTCTACGGCATTGGCAATCGTTGATTTACCTGAACCTGAAAGCCCTGTAAACCATAAGACGACGCTTTTGTGATGATTGAGCGCTTGGCGTTGTTCCTTGCTAACTTGTGAATGATGCCAAGTGATATTCTCTGACTTTGTCATTCATTAAACCTCCTGTTGCTGTTCGCGTTTCCGCTTCAAACCTTCGATTAAGACCTTGGCAACTTCTGGACGAGAAACTTCCTTTGGTGGCACGATCCCATCAGCCAACATCTTCCGGACCTTAGTCCCACTCAATGAAATATGGTCTTCTTCGCCGTGTGGGCAGGTCTTTTGAGTGGCCATTGAGCCACACTTCTTGCAGTAGAAGGAGTTATCAAACTTGAAGAAGTGCATGCCCATCTCATCTTCAACGGATGAAATCAATTCTTGGGCTTCGTAAGTGCCATAGTAATCGCCAACACCGGCATGGTCCCGGCCGACGATAAAGTCAGTACAGCCGTAGTTTTTCCGAACAATGGCGTGCAAGATAGCTTCCTTAGGCCCAGCGTACCGCATTGCAGCTGGATAAATGACTAACCGCACCCGGTCTTCTGGGTAGTAGTACTTCAAAATCGTCTTGTAACTTTCCATCCGGACATCCGCTGGAATATCATCGGCCTTGGTTTCACCAACAAGTGGGTTCAAGAACAAGCCGTCGACGTTTTCTAAGGCTAATTTTTGAATATATTCATGCGCACGGTGAATTGGGTTCCGTGTCTGGAAACCAACGATGCGCTTCCACCCTAAGTCGTGGAACATCTTCCGAGTTTCGATTGGTTCCATGTAATAGTCACTGAAGGCACCGTGGTCAGGCTTGTGGAGCAGCTTGATGGCCCCGCCTAGATAGACATCACCATTGGCATATAAGCGTTTGACACCAGGATGGGCTTCTTCCGTCGTCTTATACACGTTCTGAGCTTCAAGTTCTTTGTCTGGGACGTACTTGTCTTCAACGCGCATCGTCCCGTAAATAATGCCATCCTCACCCTTCAAGGCGATTTCACTATTTAATTCGATCCGGTCAGCATCTGCTTGGCTGACACCGAGCGTAATCGGCACACTCCAGATTACCCCACTCTTCAAGTGCATCGTGTTGACAACTGAATGGTAATCGTCGCTCAACATGAACCCAGTCAGTGGACTAAAGCCACCAATTCCGATCAATTCTAGATCAGAGATATTCCAATTATTGATGGTCAAACTTGGTAATTGTTCGGCTGCTTGACGCGTTTCATCGCTAAAATCTTCTAAGTTGATTAACTTACCACCATGGGCTTTAATTCCGTACACTGTTTGCATATTGATCACCTTTCACATTTAAAATTTCATCATAATTAACACTAACAAAATGGTTTAACGTTGCTTGTTTGGTACTGTCCTGACTGGCTTGTTCACATAGCGCAGTCAACGTGCCAGCGACTTCTTGAAAATCGATTGGCGTCCGCAATTTGAACGTTTCATCTGGCTTCGAATCAGTGGGCTGGTCCGCCTTGGTTGGTTCTGCGGCCACAAACGTTTTGAGCGTCGTCTGGGTAGCGGGAGTCGCCAACTGATTAGCCATGATCACTTGATACGGTGGCCGTTCAACGGCGTGCAACGTCCGAATCAAGTGTTGGGTGGCAATCCGTAGTTCCCGTGAATCGTCAATTGCCGTCAAATCTTCCGCAATCACCACGTTATGAGTATCGGCACCTAATTCACGACTGACGTTGGTCAACATTTCGACGATTTCGTTGTTCTTGGCATCACCGATACCCCAGAGCGCCTCGCGTTTGGCATTCTTGCGTAGATAATTGTTGAGTTCTTCCTTCTGTTCAACGACCAAATAGTCTAACGGATAAGTCTTGACGTTCAACGTCTCATTATTCAACCGCTCGCTCAAATCTTCAGCGACGGCATGACTATCAGCTTCTGTCCCAACCATTTTGACTTGGTTGGCGCGTAAAATGTCATTGACCTGGTCAACTTGTGCTTGGTCTTCACCGAAGACGAAGAACGTCTTACTGTTGATCTTGGCATTGAAGTCCCGGTATAACGCACCGTAATCGGCTAAATATTGGTCCGTCATCTCATCGATCTTTTGTTGGAACTCTTCTGAAGCAAAGAAGTCGGGATCAGCGGCAGCTTGTCGACCTAGTAAGTAAAGTGCCTTAACGTCTGGTTCCACATCTGTACGTGCTTCAAAATCCGCTAAGCTTTCACCGCTATCACTCTTTTGCAGCGCTGGATCAATAAAATCATCGATTTTGGCTTGCAAGGTGGCTTCATCGTCGGTCCACGGTAAGTCGAATTGGGTAGCGATGCGTTTGAGTGTCGTTAAGGTCTGACCAAACAAATCTTCATAGGTGACAAGAATCCGGTGAGTTCGATCACTGTCACGCAAGGATAACAGTGTCCGCACTTGCCATTGCCGCATGGCTAAAGTCGTATCCCGGTGCCAAGCACGTTCGTTGGAATGAACCACGTCCATTGGGTTCCGTAATAACACGATTTCGGCTGGCAAAACATCAATGTCAGCTAAGACATGTTGCCACAGTTCGATGTAATCATTCATCCGTGGATCCTTGATAGCTAAATATTGTTCATTTTCAAAGAAATTTTTGAGGTAGTTGGTTAAGTCCGCCCGATCTTTTTTAATCTTCGGACTATCGTAGTAACCCTTAAAAGCCGGCCGATAACGAACGCGACTCCCTAAGGACTTATGAATCTTGATGACGTCTTTATTTTCGAAGTAACCTTTAGGATTGATTTTCTTACTTGGTGCTAGTAAATTATCGGTTCCTAACGAAATGCCCATCAAATTGATGCATTTCGTCATAACTGAGGTACCTGATCGGCCGCTCCCCAGAATCAGTACTGCCTGCTTGGGCTGTTGGTGGTGGTTAAATAATCGTTGCCACAAACTCATTAATTCATCATCCTCATCATTATTTATTTTATTTCTAGTACTTCGCTAGTGGGCTCACCAACTATACTAGCAACTTTTCAGTAAAAATTAATAACCATAACCCGAAAAAAATGTGATGATTTCGTGAAGGTTGCAGCACTTTGTATGTAGATAACTGGAATTATCGTGATGGCTAAAAACGCTGATTTATCGGGGATTGTGACACTTTTTTATTTTTAAGAAACTGACTGATGTCATTTAGGTTGGATACGGTCGCTGGTAAGCGTGAGATGTTCGGGGTGAACTAATTAAACACATTAATCAACCTAGTTCCAGTCTAAATCGATGATAATTCTACTGATAATTAGTCTATTTTTGACCCCGTGGATTGCAGTTGATGAGGTTTGGATAAACAGTCTAAGTTCAAAAATCACCAGCTTCGAACCGCTGGAAAATAAGACGACTTAGCGTAAACTTTCTGTGATACCTGCGTCCTCTGCCAGCTTCCAGGCATTCTAGGATGGTATTCGAAGGACAGACATATGCGGACTCACTTTTTGTTGGCTTAGTCGTTGGTTCTTAGCATACGGCACTTTTGACAAGCAACTAGCAAGCAACTTCACTGAATTTGTCAGGACTTTCTCTGGTTGCCTGAGAAAAAAAGGCTCTAGTTATAAAGGAAGCCCATTTTATCGACTAATTTCAAGACTTGTGTCCATTGAAATTAGTAGCATTGAGAATAGTGAATCATATGCAACTGATCTTCTCAGTACTCATACACCATTAAGTACCACTGATTACAAATTGAAAGTTTTCCTGAAGGACCAGCCACTTAATATTCAGTAATCAATTGTACCCAAATAGGTGGCCGTTCATCCGCCATTCCAGCGTTGTCAGCCAGCCACAGAGGTCGGAATCGGACGCGCATCGGCTGACGAACAGGAATCCACAATTAGCACGTTTGAATCATCTTTAATGTCCAATAACACAAAACATGTTAAAAACATTAAAAAATAATTTGACTAAATGAGTAAACGGTGGTATTTTCTAATCAATCATAAAACACGTAAACGTCCCGAAGAGGAAAGTAATCGTCGCTACCCGTGCAGTGAGTTTGGAATAGTGCAAACCAAACCGGAAATCGACTGATGAAAAATGGCCTCCAAACGGCACCACTGAGCACTTGCTAGGTGATGACAGTTAGCTACTGTTATTAAGCTACCGTATGAAACGTACGGGTTGAGGTCAACATCGTGAGGTGCTGGCGAATTAAGGTGGTACCGCGAACGGCAACTTCGTCCTTTAATGAGGACGAGGTTGCCGTTTTTTGTTTAAATTAATGAGCAAATGAGAAGGAGTGGTCAGCGATGACAATTATTAATAGCAATTTGGGGTATCCACGTTTAGGGGAACATCGGGAATGGAAACATCTATTGGAACATTTTTGGAAAGGTCAGCTCGACAACGCGACCTTCCACGCCAACGCAAAGAAATTACGGTTGGCTAATCTGAAAAAACAACGTGACTTGGGCGTTGACTACATTCCAGTCGCGGACAATTCGGACTACGACCACGTGCTTGACACCCTGGTCGCCTTCAATGCCATTCCAACACGTTTTGGCCACTTTGACCGGGCACTTGATTTACCAGATTATTACGCGATTGCGCGTGGCACGGATACGGCGGTTGCCGCTGAAATGACGAAATGGTTCAACATTAACTATCATTATATTGTGCCAGAATTTGACGATGTCACGTTTAAACTACTCGACAATCGTTGGTTGCGGTACTACCAAGAAGCCAAGCAGGAATTAAGCATTGACGGTAAACCCGTTATCTTAGGTCCAGTCTCATTTTTGAAACTCGGCAAACGCCACGGCCAGTACTTGGACGATGCCGCAGTCGCAGAATTACTCCCACAACTCCTGCCACTTTATCAGCAGGTCTTCCAGGAACTCGCGGACGCCGGCGCTAAATGGATCCAACTGGATGAACCGACCCTGGTCAAAACGACGCGGCCGGCCGAACTTGAGCCCTACACCACTGCATTGACCGCCTTGCACACGGCTGTGCCAGCTCTCAAGATCGAATTACAAACCTACTTTGACAGTCTCGACCTGTATGACCAAATTGTTGACTTACCAGTCCAAGCTTTAGGACTCGATTTAGTCCATGACCACGGTGAAAACCTTGAGCACCTGCGTCAACACGGTTTCCCCGCTGATAAGATTTTAGCCGCTGGGATTATCGACGGCCATAACGTCTGGGCCAGCGACCTGAACGTCAAACTCGACCTCGTGCAAGAATTACGTCAACTCGTCACTGACGACCAACTGTGGTTACAACCCGCCAACTCGTTGCTACACGTGCCAATCACGACCAAAAATGAAACGAAGGCTGATCCTGTGTTGCTGGGAGGGTTGGCGTTTGCGGATGAAAAGCTCCAAGAATTGCACGTACTAACGGAAGCCGCTAATCATGGCGTCGATGCCGTTCAAGCCGCGTTTGACCAAAATCAGGCTAACTTGAAGGCACTCAATCAATCCAGTCACCGGAATAATCAAGCGGTTCGGGCAGCTGAATCCCAACTTGCGGATCAGAAATTTGAACGCCAAGCCCCATTTGCGACCCGGATCAAGTTGCAACACGACCGCTTGCGGCTGCCGTTACTACCAACGACCACGATTGGGAGTTTTCCACAAAGCGCCACGGTCCGCGCAAAACGGGCTGCATGGCGCAAAGGTAATCTTTCGGATGCCGACTATCAAGCCTTCCTCCACGCTGAAACGAAGCGTTGGATCAAGTTACAAGAAGACCTTGGTTTGGACGTCCTCGTCCACGGCGAATTTGAACGGACTGATATGGTCGAATACTTCGGTCAAAAGCTGACCGGCTTTTACGCCACTCAAAACGGCTGGGTCCAATCCTATGGGTCACGTGGCGTTCGGCCGCCGGTAATCTTTGGCGACGTTGCTTACACCGAACCGATTACCGTTGCCGAATCCGTCTACGCACAAAGCTTGACTGACCGGCCTGTCAAGGGCATGCTGACGGCGCCGTTGACGATTATCAACTGGAGCTTTGTTCGCGATGACATCCCTAAGGCCCAAGTCCAAAACCAGATTGCCCTGGCGCTCCGGCAAGAAGTCAACAACCTCGAACAGGCGGGCATCAAAATTATCCAAGTCGACGAACCCGCACTGCGAGAAGGGTTGCCACTCAAGCAACGTCACTGGCAAACTTACTTGGACGAAGCGGTCTATTCATTTAAGATTACGACGACCGGCGTCCAAAATGACACCCAGATTCACACCCACATGTGCTACTCGAATTTCGCCGACATTATCGACACCATCAAAGCATTAGATGCCGACGTCATTTCGATTGAAACGTCGCGGAGCCATGGCGAAATCATCAGTGCTTTTGAGCAAACGGGCTACGATAAGGAAATTGGCCTTGGCGTCTATGATATTCATAGTCCCCGCGTCCCAAGTGTGGCCGAAATTGAAGCTAATATTCAGCGCGCACTGCGAGTCATCGACGCCCACCAGTTCTGGATCAATCCCGACTGCGGCCTCAAAACCCGCCAGGAACCGGAAACACTGGCGGCGCTCAAAAACATGGTCGCTGCCCGCAACGCGATTCAAGCTCAGCTGACCACCAGTGTCCATTAAAGGAGGTCGTGCGGATGAATCTCAGACAAGCCTTACAGCAACGGGTCCTCGTAGCCGATGGCGCAATGGGCACCCTCTTATATGGCAATTATGGTATCAATTCGGCCTTTGAAAATCTCAACTTGACGCATCCGGACACGATTCTGCGCGTGCACCAATCCTATATTCAGGCGGGTGCCGACATTATTCAAACCAACACCTACGCGGCCAACCGTCTTAAATTGACGCGCTACGACTTGCAGGACCAAGTCACGACGATTAACCAGGCTGCCGTGAGAATCGCCGTCACCGCCCGCGAGCATGCTGATCATCCCGTTTATATTCTAGGGACGATCGGTGGCCTGGCTGGCGACACCGATGCGACCGTCCAACGTGCCACGCAAGCCGAAATTGCGGCCAATGTTACCGAACAGCTGACCGCCCTGCTAGCAACTGAACAGCTAGATGGCATTTTGCTGGAAACTTACTATGATTTGAGTGAATTGCTAGCGGCACTCAAAATCGTCAAAGGGCACACGGATCTACCCGTGATTACAAACGTTTCAATGTTAGCTGCTGGTGTCTTGCGCAACGGAACGAGCTTCACGGATGCCATCGTCCAACTGCATGCGGCTGGCGCGGACGTGATTGGGACGAATTGCCGGTTAGGACCCTACTACCTCGCACAGTCATTTAAAAATTTGGCGATTCCAGCGGAAGTCAAACTCGCCGTCTACCCGAACTCTGGGCTACCGGGTACTGACCAGGACGGCGCAATCGTCTATGATGGCGAACCGAGTTACTTTGAAGAATATGCCGAACGTTTTCGACAATTAGGCCTATCGATCATCGGTGGTTGTTGTGGGACGACGCCGCTTCATACCGCGGCCACCGTTCGCGGGTTAAGCAGTCGCAATCTGGTTCCACATAACGCGCCAAGTCACGTGGCTCAGGCGCCGACGCTTGTTACAACAAAGAGTCAGCACCGGTTTTTACACAAAGTTGCGACGAAAAAGACGGTGCTGGTCGAGTTAGACCCACCGCGGGATTTCGATACCCGTAAATTTTTCCGGGGTGCCGAACGCCTCAAAGCAGCCGGCGTCGATGGGATTACGCTTTCTGACAACTCCTTAGCGACGGTCAGAATCGCCAACACCGCGATTGCGGCACAGTTGAAGTTGAATTATGGCATCACGCCAATCGTTCATTTGACAACCCGCGACCACAACTTGATTGGCCTGCAATCTGAAATCATGGGACTACACAGCCTCGGGATTGAAGACATCCTGGCCGTGACTGGAGATCCCGCTAAACTCGGCGATTTTCCGGGTGCGACTTCAGTCGGTGACGTCCGCTCCGTGGAGCTGATGAAGCTGATCAAGCAGTTTAATAGCGGGATTGGCCCGACTGGGAAGTCGTTAAAAGAAGCCAGTGACTTTCGAGTCGCCGGTGCTTTCAATCCAAACGCGTATCGGACCAATGTATCGACTAAATCAATCAGTCGCAAACTCAGCTATGGTTGTGACTACATTATTACACAACCCGTCTACGACCTCGCTAACGTTGATGCGTTGGCCGACGCACTGGCTGCCGATCAGATCGACGTGCCCGTCTTCGTTGGCGTGATGCCCTTAGTTTCGCGTCGCAACGCTGAATTTCTGCATCATGAAGTCCACGGCATCCGCCTTCCTAAGTCAGTGCTGGAACGGATGCAACAGGCTGAACTAGACGGCAACGAACGAGCCGTCGGAATCACGATTGCTAAAGAATTAATCGATGGCATCTGTGCTCGCTTCAACGGCGTGCACATCGTCACCCCGTTTAATCGCTTCAAAACGGTGCTGGAACTCGTCAATTACGTCCAGCAAAAAAATTTAACGAAAGTCCAATAAAAGAAACCGCCGCCAGCAGTTACTTTCATGCTAAAATTAGACATGAATTGTAAATGCGGAGGCGGTTTTACTATGTACTTATTCGGACACATTTTTGGTTGGCTGTGGCTGATGGTGACGGTCACGCTGGGCCTGAGTCGCCATTCAATCAAAGCAGCCAACCGTTACTTGATTCTCAGTCGTTTGGGCTACCTACTCATCATCATCACCGGCGTGGTCTTAGCGACCAAAACCTTTAGCGGTAATTGGTGGTTGACGCTGATCAAAGCGATACTGGGGCTCGGCACAATCGGCTTAGTCGAAATCACGTTTGCACGCAAACAGGAAAGCCACTTGAATCGCGGCCTGTTGACCCTGCTCGTCAGCGGTACCGTTGTTACCATCGTTTGTGGTGCCCTACTGCATTGGCAACTGACGGGACATTTGATTTAAAGGCGACCGTCCAGATTTCCTGACTAACTAAAATATGAAAAGAGCACCTAATTAAAGTCATCAAAAAAGCAAGCCGCCATCCCTGACCACTTGCTTCGCACGACTGATTCGCGTCGTTAGTTATTACGATTATTTAATCGTTTCAGCAGCATCCGTCGCATCCGCATTTTCTGATTGGTTTCCATAAAAATCAGACGTGAGGTGCCATAATTGAACAACCCGACGAGCACCTGGTCAATGATTTTCACTAACATCGCTGGCCAAATGAGGACTGAGATGCCGAGAAACATCAAGAACGTATCAAAAAAGTAAGACAGTCCGCGCGTTAACATGAAGCTCACGAACTCGCGGCACCAGTGCCAAAAGTTTTGTGATTTTGATTGGAAAACCACCGCTTTGTTGGTAAAAAAACTGAACAAAGTTGCGACGACCCACGCAATCGTGTTGGAAAATAGGTAGTGTTCAGCTAAGACAGCGTGTAGTAGCCAGAATGCCAACACGTTGATTAGCGCAGCCATAAAGCCAAACACGGCATATTTCCAAAAATATTCACCTTGATGGTAGATTTTAATCAACCATTGCACGCTGTTCGCCACCGTTTCTTATCAGTCAAAATTATTATACAATAGCAATATCATACCTTGTTATCGATTCGCTGACAAGCACAGCCGTAAAATTGGCGCTCTGCGTGCTGGTCGACTATACTAAAACTAATCTGCAATTCTTCTTGGAGTGAATTATTATGAGAATTTATTTAATTGTTGCTGGGCTGATTGCTGCCTGCCTAGTCTTGATCACGATTTTAATCGCGGTGTTGGTTCACCTGCACCACACGAACCAGGCAGCGGCCAAACAAGCCGAATTATTGAAGTCGATTCGCCAACGACTTGTTCACCAAACCTTAGCGAACCAGGAACAGGACCGACAAATCGTCAAATTGCAGACGCAAAATAACGGTCTTCGTAACCGGCTCAACCAGACGGCACCCCGGCCCGTGTCAGTTCCGCAGACGCGTCGAATCAATGCGAACTCGCGTGCAATCTTTCGTTCGTATGTGATTGGCCTCGATTACTATCAAAAAGAATTCGAAGCAGCGTTAGCGGATGCCAGTGAACGCGGTTATTTCAAGCCCTATGGTGGTTATAACGATTCTGGTCTCAAGGCGGACTACTTGTACGCCAAGAAATATCGGGTCGATGCCAACGCCAACATTGGGGAAATCCAGTTGGTCGAAGAAGTCGATGGGCCGCAACGGTCGGTGCGTGTTGAACTCAAAGTTGCGGAACATGGCTATACGATTGGGTATCTGCCAAAGAAGCAAGTTGATGAAGCCTTCAACGTCATCGATATTTACGCTAATTCCGTGATGACGCTCTCCTCCAAGACTAATTTGACGGGTGGCGAATGGAAGATGGCCATTGATGCCGTTGACGAAATGCAATACATGAACGATCCGAACGCTCAGAACCGGGCCTTGCCTGATTACGGCGCCATCGACACGCCGCTCAAAATCAAGACCGGGAAAAAATCGTACTTCCTCCAATTCACGCTCTATGAAATGGAAATCAGCAATGATGAGATTCCGCTCTACAGTTTGGTCGATACAGTCGACGGTCAGCGCGGTTCAATCGTCGAAGTTGATGCGGGCCCAATCTCCTACGTTATCGATGTTCAGGATGGCCCGCAGACTGGATCTAAGATTACGGTCATTCCGGAACAGATTGACCGGGTCATTTGGGTGCCAAACTGGAAATAAGTCATCTAATGAAGTGGGGTTACCGTCATGAAAAAATTTTTGCTAGCCGTTGTTTTAATTTTAGCCATTGGTGTAATGACGATCGTTGATATGAAAATTATCCGACAGACCCCCTATCCGAGTCTGTCGCAGGAACAAACGAAGTAAGGAGGACCACGCGTGACTCGGGGAATCATTATCGGGCTCTGCAGCCTATTGCTGTTAGCCGGCTGCACCTCACAAGCCGAACCAAGCATCTCGACCAAAACGGCCAGTTCGGTCGCCGCATCGGACCGGGCAGAACAAACACGGCGCGACAATCAAGCCGCCGACGCCAGTGCCAAAAAGCGTCTCGGCAATAATTATCAAGCAACCAATGACCATATCACTAGTGCCACGGGTGCCGCTCAAGCCGTTGCCCAGGTGCTTCACGAACCAAAATCTCAGACGTTTGCAGTCATCCCCACCGCTAACCGGGATGGACAAGGGCACCACTATTATCAAGTGGACGCCTACCGCAAGAAGACGGATGGTGGCCGCGGTCATTATTTGAATAGTTACTTTGTTTATGCAAATGGTAATATTACGACGAAACAGGCGAATTAATGGAATGTAGATAGAGACTCAGACCGGTCCATCTCAGCTATCACTCGAAGTGAATAATGGCTGAGATGGACCGTTTTTTAATGCGACGAACATCTGATTGCGTTTCAAACAAAAAAGCCCTCGAATAATCGAGGACTTTTCAAAGTAGAACATACCGAAAATAAAACTAATGCCCCAGGCAGGATTCGAACCTGTACATTGTTTCCAATACAGCGACCTGAACGCTGCGCGTCTGCCAGTTCCGCCACTGGGGCAGTTGAATTAACAACAATATTCATTATAGCGAAAAGTCACGAAAAAATAAACCTTTTTCTATATTTATGCATTCAATATTTTAAATTAGTTGCGTTTGAAGACCAAACTGTCCATGATCAATCCTCCAGCTACCCCTAACGACAGTACATTCAAGCCGCTGTTCCCAGCAATCGTCAGCTGGCACCGTAAGTCGGAATGGGAAGCACCCTTGGCTGACAAACCGGAATCCAACTAAATAACACGTTTTAATCATCTTTAACGCTAAATAGTAACTAGCACAACGCGCATCTATTTAATTATTTTTCGCCATCCCATTTACATAAATTTTCAAAAATCCATAAAAAACACTATGCACCCCACCATTTTAGTGTATACTAGATATGTTGGCGAAAAGTTAACGTGATGGCGGTAGTGGCGAAGTGGTTAACGCACCGGATTGTGGCTCCGGCACGCGTGGGTTCGATTCCCACCTACCGCCCTTCTAAAAAAGCACGCGCAATTTATGTTGCGCGTGCTTTTTGTTTACATTATTTTCATGTTCGCTTCAAGCTTGCATCCAAGCCTTCAAGGCCGCGCCGGTTCGTGAGCCACTGACTGCTACGGCGTCTCGTGGCGTGCCGCTATACTGAATCTGGCCACCATACCGCCCAGCATCCGGGCCGACGTCAATCAACCAATCTGCCTGACTGATGACTGCCAAGTTGTGTTCGATAATAATCAGGCTATTGCCCGCATCGACCAGCTCAGCAAATAACTTCAGTAACCGTTGGGTATCCTGCAAATGCAGTCCCGCGGTCGGTTCGTCCAGTAAATAGACCGTCCCCTGTTTACCAAGCTCAACTGCTAACTTCAAACGTTGTAACTCGCCACCAGATAAGGTCGTCAGTGGCTGGGCGAGTGTCAAATAGCCCAAACCGACGCGCACCAAATTGTTCAACGGCGCGGCAACTTTGGCCGTATCTGTAAAGAATTCGAGTGCCTTAGTCACAGATAATTGCAGCACTTCCGCAATCGTTTTGCCCAGATAGGTATAACTGAGCGCGGTCTCATTATACCGTTGGCCATGACACAACTCACAGGTCTGTACGACCGGATCCATGAACGCCATGTTAGTAATCGTCACACCCTTGCCTTTACACCGCGGACAAGCGCCCTTGCCATTGTAGCTGAACCAGCTAGTCGCAACGCCGTTAGTCTTACCGAACAATTGGCGAATCGCGTCCAAAACGCCTACATACGTGGCGGGCGTCGAGCGAATGTTAATCCCCACGGGTGTTTGCGCTAGGTCAATGTAGTCGGTCTTCAGCTGCCGTTTCAACGCAGTCACTAACGAGCTCTTACCGGAGCCCGCCACACCTGAAATGACCGTCATCACGCCCAACGGCACGTCGACGCTGACATCTTGCAAGTTATTCTCGTTAACGTGTGTTAAAGCCAGCGTTGACTTGACCGGCCGCTCAATACCCCACTGATGCGGCTGACGCAACCAGTGACCAGTCAATGTATCCGAAGCCAATAGTTCCGCGTACGTCCCAGTAAAAGTCACTTGTCCACCGGCACTGCCAGCTTGTGGGCCCATTTCAACCACGTAATCTGCTAAGGCAAACATCGCCGGGTTGTGCTCCACGATCAGAATCGTATTGCCCTTTTCCTTGAGCTTATTGAGTGCTTGCTTGATCAGTTGAATGTCGTGCGGATGTAAGCCAACACTTGGTTCATCTAAAATGTAGACCATATCAACGAGCGCGCTGGTCAAGTACTTGGCGATCTTGATGCGCTGTGCCTCTCCACCCGACAACGAGCTCGTCCCACGATCCAAGGTTAAATAACCTAGGCCAATATCGACTAACGACTGAATTTTGGTCGTTAATTCACGGACGATATCCTGTGCGAGTGGCGCGTCAATCGTTTGTAAAAAGGCCAGCACGTGCTTCAAATCCATTGCGCTCACTTCCGCAATATTGACGCCGTTGATGTGATTGGTCAACACGACCGGTTTCAAACGGGTGCCACCACAGTCGGGACACGGCTTGCGAGTCACCACCGCCGCAATGGCATCGCGATGGTGTTCCGCTTCCTTTTTACCAATAATCGACCGCTTAATACGCGGAACCACGCCCTCGTACAGCGCCGTCCGTGGAAAACCTTCACCGGGATGGGCGAGTTTTTGCTGGGGTGCATGCATCAATAAGTCATATTCGTCCGGCGTATAATCCTTGATGGGCTTGTCATTATCAAACAAACCACTGGTCGCATAACGCCGCCAGCGCCACGTATCCGGAGCGAAACTCACAAACGTGATGGCCCCCTGATTGAGAGACTTTTCAGGATCGATCAATTGGTGCTCATCAATATCGTCGACGTACCCCAAGCCCTGACAGGTCGGGCACATGCCTTGTGGTAGATTAAACGAGAACGTGTCGGAATAGCCGATAAACGGCTTACCCACTCGCGAGAACAATAGTCGCAATAAGGAATAGATTCCGGTGTAAGTTGCTAGCGTCGAACGAGCGTTTTTACCCAAACGTTGCTGCGCAATCACAATGGCGACCGGCAAATGCTCGATGTGGCCGACATGCGGTTGCCCATACTTCGGTAAATACTGCTGCGTGAAGCTCGGAAACGTCTCATTCAGTTCGCGTCGTGACGCTGCCGCAATCGTATCAAAAACTAGCGACGACTTTCCAGAACCAGACAGTCCCACAAAGACCGTCGTGGCGTACTTGGGGACCCGGAGACTGACGTGTTGCAAATTGTTTTGGGTCGCGTCAAAGACTTCGATTGCCCCATGTTCAAATGGTTGCTTGCTCATCTAATCTTCCCCTCTCAAATAAAAAAGGACCTGAATGCTCAGATCCTCCGCCTCAGACTGATTCGTCCACTAATTTGACGACTGTCCCGTAGCCCGTAACGACTAGGAACCGGGGTGCGACACTCATCTGTGCAACTTCCGTATTGAAGTTCACATAAATAAGGCCGTCGCCACCTTGTTCTTCAGCTTTTTTTAGCAACAACGGTTTGACTTGTTCAATCAAATCATCAAAACGTTCAAATTGATCGACACCATCAGATTCGAACATCAGGTGCTTGGTGACAGAAACAACACCTTTAATCATGTGTGACCGTTGTAGATCACCGGTTGTCATAAACATTTTATCCCAACCCCCTATCACATCAATTCTACTTGAAAACCCCGTGACTAGCAAACGTAACCAATTATTTGACCATCCGTTTTTAAAGGACTAAGTTAAAGGTTAGGGAGTGATATTTTTGGAAACAGCAACACAACTTTTACAACAGTATACTTTCGAGCCCGTTAAGTCGAAACTGCGGGCCGAACAACACACCTTAGCTGTCCAAGCACAGGACCGCGCCATTCCATTCGGTCACTTCAAAATTCGACTGAAAAATATCGATAACCAACAGTCCTACTTGCTTGAACTGAAGCAAGCGTTACAATTGACGACCACGGCCGGACTCCAGTTACGTTCCCGGCTACACGGTGTGCACGTCAAACACGCGCGCCACTTGGTGCCCAACGGTTATCACGTACTCGCGTCATTAACGATCAAATCGGCCCCCGAAGACGCCCGCCAATTTGTCCACGATAAAACCAAACTGGCCTGTCTGATTCCGGTCAGCAAGCACTATGCGACTGATCTACCTGACCAAGTCCCGCTATACGCCTTCACGGATAATCACCAGTTAGTCATTAACCAGCAAGCAATGGCCCACTTATTTCTAACTTGTATCCGGCAAACGACCCATAGCAAGGTCAGCTAATCAACCTTTTTATAAATAATTTGATAGAAAACAATGTATTTGCGCAATATTAATTGCATTTAGCAAATTAATTGCGTACAATGTACTAGAATAATAGTAAAGGAGGCGGTTTGATGGCAACACCAACGAAGAATATTTTGTTAGACGAACAACTCTGTTTTGCACTCTACACTGCCAGCAAACGCTACAATCACTTTTACGCCGAAGCTTTAGCACCCTTTAAGCTGACTTATCCGCAGTACATTACGTTACTTGCATTGTGGGAAAAGAGTCCAATGACGGTCCGGGAACTCGGATCACACGTCAACTTGGATAGTGGGACGTTGACCCCACTACTCAAGCGGATGCAGACTCAAGGCTGGGTCGAACGGAAGCGTGATACCGATGACGAACGGCAGGTCAACATTTCCTTATCCCAAAAGGCGATCGATGCTAAGCCTGAGATTTTCGCGCACGTTAACTCCTGCATGGACCTCTTAGGTTTAGACCAAGACACGTATGACCAAATCCGCGAAACGGTCAACTTTGCTTCTGAACGCATTAAAAATGCTAATCCAAGCACAATTGATTATACGGGTGACACGTTCTAACAGCATCAGACGATTAAAGCCGAAGCGCGTTGCTTCGGCTTTTTTGTGGTATCAGACTGTAAATAGCCCTTATCATGAAAACGTTGAGTACCGAAATCATCCGCAAATCAGACTTGATATCTACGGCTTTATTAATGATTTAATCTAATTTAGGCCGCTTATTGGTGCAATTTGCGCAAAAAAAATGACTCTACCGCTTATTAGCAGTAGGGCCAAAGAGTTAGGTTTAAGTACAATATGGGGGATTGTACTTGCTCGTCCATCCACTTTGGGGGAGTAAAATGAACAAGTGTATAACTATTAGGTACAAGTATATACTATTACATAATTGTGAAGAAATTGTGAAGATTTATCTGGAAACGGTAAAATTAAAGATTATTTTTTAAATATATGATTGTTTTTACATAATTTTTAAAAATTCCGCATATTAATAATACCAGAATCCAAGCAGCCTCATTCGCGCTATCGATCGTTCAGATTTGCAATTACGTGTTTCAAGTCCGCGACTGCGGTAAAATTGCCTCAAGAGGTGAAGTCCAATGGAATTAGTCGACCGGGGATTAGGCTGGCTCGCCCGGGTATTAATGACGATTGGCCTGGTAATTGGCGTCGTCATTCCCCCAATGTTACTTAGGTTAATTAACCAACTCAATCGGCAATCACGAGTCACGAGCTTAGAAATCTCCTTAGCCGTCGTTTACGTGCTCGTTTTTGGCATCGTCATCTTAGCTGCCAATGCTCTGATGCGTCATTATACGGGAGCGTATCAGCCAAAACGAATGACTCGCCACGACTGGTACATCGTTCTTGGCGGTTACGCCGTCATATTAGTACTGGAAAGTCTATTTCAATTACTTAATCAACTTATTTATCATCAGAGTCAAACTCAAAATAACACCGCAATTCAAAATTTGATGGCCGGCAGCACGCTTTCGCTGTGGCTAATGGCCCTCAGCGCGGTGTTCTTGACGCCGATTACCGAAGAACTGGTTTTTCGGGGTGTCCTTATGAATGCCTTTTTCAAGCAATCCTGGCTCAAAATCATCCTCAGTGGCCTCGTCTTCGGCAGCCTGCATAGTAGTTCCACGCTACCCAGTTTCATGATTTACCTCACAATGGGACTCGTCCTGGCAAGTGTCTATCAGAAGACTGGCAAAATTCACGCCAGTATGAGTCTCCACTTTATCATTAATGCTTTGGCGATGAGCCTGCTCTTGATGCATTAAGTTGACTGAAATGTCGATTAACAAATTGAGGCACTACCTGGCATGTGTTTAGCTGGAGACCTGTTGTACAATACGAAAAAATCCGCATCAGTCGTAAGGACGGTACGGATTTTTATCTTAAAAATACGATTAGGCAGGTCATCCGATATACGCTTGCTGAGCTGAGTGAATTCCGCGCATAAATACATCCACTAGTAACGTAATTTCAATGGCGGGACGTCTCACTTACTACCCAAACATCCGCCCTAATTTCAATTTTCATTTTACACAGACACCGGTCCAAACTCATCACATATCCGCGCCCACCCACACGAATAACACGTCAAAGATCAAAAACAAGACGTTAAAGTGCAGTAACCACCAATTCATCAGGCCTTTTTCGCGAACCATGCCGAAAATGGCGAGACCAATCCCGATAACGGGAATCAGGCCGCCTTGTAACAGTCGATAAATTGGCAAGTAGGCCCACTGCGACAACAAGACTGGTCCGGTGAGTTGTCCCAGCAACACGAATAATAAAAAGACGCCGATATTTAATAACGAACATGCAAACGCGGTCTCAGTCACTGCGCCCATCGATAATCGAAAATGATATTGGAATCGCAGGACAAAAGTCCCGACAATCCCGATGATCAAAATAATGCCAATCACTAACATTCCCGCACGCTCCCCTTATCTAGTCATGTTCACCTTACGCTAAAATATGGGTAGCGCCTAGCCACTCGGATGAAGCTTAATGGATTTTTAGCAAAGCACCGCGGCTCACTCAATAGCGCTGCTAGGTCCGAATCCATCTTTAGAACGGCCTGGCAATTATTGACCATCAATGCTAGCCTGTAAACCCGGCACTCTCGTAAACGGGACTCGTTTCAAACCAACAAAAAAGAGCGTGCAATGCGCTCTCACTAAACTAACTCTTTGTCCCACTTGGTACCTTTAAGACTTTCGGTTTCAACCCCACGACCCGAATCGTCACTTGCTTTTTAACGGGCATTTTGAGATAAAACTTGCCATTTTGCTTATTTGAAATCACTTGGCGAACATGCTTGCCACTCTTGACTGTCACGATCACGCCATGTTTCGTGTGACCGCTGATTGTGGCGGAGGTGGCGTTTTGATGATAAACCACTTTCGACACTGTCAACTGCTTGACTGGCCGATGATAATCGCCTTGTAAACTATATTCAGAACCAAAAATCAACAGACAGCCCGCCAGAATCATTAGACTCAGTGACCAAAACTGCTTCATGACACCACCTCCAATCCAGTCCCCATAACTGGTATTTGATACTATAAGGATACCTGCAAATCACGACTGAAACACAAAAAAGGTGCAAAGCTCAAAATAGCCTGCACCAACGTTAGGATTATTTAGTTGTCATTAACGGTTTTGTTACATAAGAGTCGCGCTAATCCATCGTGACCGATAAATCAGACTGTTTGATCAAAGCGACTAAATCATGCATCTTCCGAATGGCAATGTCGACCGTTTCGCCGTTTTCAAAGTAGCCGAGCTGATGTTGCTTATCAATCCGCACCAGCATCTGCGGATTGACCAAGAAACTCTTGTGTACCCGGAATAGCTCAGGATGCGCAACCGTTTCGTCACTGATTTTGCCATTATACTGAACGATCCGGTCTAATAAGTGCAAGACCAGCTTGTTACGACTGGTTCCAGTCTCGATGAACAAGACTTGTTCCAGCGGCACGTTGAACAGTTGGCCACCCTTAGAATAAGAGAACGTCGCCTTACTCGTGACCCCCTGCTTGGTATAGCGCTCGTATGCCACGCGAATATCGGTTTCGACCTTGGCTTTGACGGTATCTTGGCCTAAGTCCTTGACGATAAAGTCCAGTGGTTCGATGCGCCGTTCAAACGTCAAAAACGCCATTTCAGAGTGGGTCGAGACAAAGACGATTTTAGCGTTCACGTCAGCCTCACGAATTTTAGTTGCTAGCGACAAGCCATTCAAGTCCTGGCCTGGATATTCAATATCCAAAAAATACAAGCCTTCTACACTTTCATGGCTCTGCATGTAATCCAACAGCGTTTGGGCTTGACCAGTTGCCAAAGTCAATTCCATGTCAAAATCATTAATCATAATGTGATTCGTAATAATTTGCTTTAAGGTCGCTAATTGCTCTGAATCATCTTCCACAACAAAGGTTTTTAACACGCTGCTCACTCACTTTCAATGCTAATAATAAACTCAAATCGGTGGCGCGAACTGACTTCATAGGTCACGTTGGCCAACGGGTCTAATAACTCACGGACAGTCGCTAAGCCCTGTCCGTGACCCGCGCCCTTGGATGTATGGCCGGCCACCATCAATTGGTCTAACCGTTCGATCGGTGCCGCCAGTGAATTGGCAAAAATCAATTCGACCATCTTCGGATACTTGACTACCGCCACAGTGATTTGGCCGCCACTCTGTCCTTTGACCGCTTCAATGGCGTTATCTAATAAAATGCCACTGACCCGCGCTAAGGTTACGGGGTCGATTGACAACGCAGCGACGGGGTCATTGGCTTCCAGCCGAACTTGAATCCCTGCTTGGCGCGCGGCCGAAAACTTACTCTGGACAATCGCTTTTAAGGCTTTGTCCTTAATCTGCTCTAAATTATCAAAATGACCAAAATCGCGGCTCAAACTCTGCTGGGACTTGATGACGACCCGGTCAAAATATTGTTGCAATTCAGGATCATCCGCCGTATGGATGTATTCGCCCAACGACAACAGAATATTCTGGTAGTCGTGGCGGAACTTACGTAGATTCTGGTAACTACTTTCAAGATTTTTAACATAAATATCATACTGCTTGCGCTCTAGAGCCTGTCGATTACTCTGAAGACGCATCGTATAGCTATAAAATAAGTAAATAAACGTGCCACCATTAATCATCAAGATGGCTACTAGAATCAGCATCAAAATGCCTAAAAAGCCGGAACCAATATTGTAATTGTCGGCGGCAGTCGTAATGGTGAAGAAGGCCACGGCCACCACGACCATGGCGCTGACGATGACGTTTAGGGTTACTTCGTCACTAAATTGCCGTGGATAACGTTTTTGTAAAATTTTAAAGCTAACAGCCACTGCCAGCATGCAGGCAGTCACAATCGTCTCACCAATTAACTCAAATAACCAGCCGCTCCAATCATTTAATCCGAGATTGAGCAGGTGCAGAATCGACTCGGTCGCGTAGTTGCCAAAGAAACTAAATAGAATGTAGGCTAACGTCGCGGTCAGACTGGTGACAATGAAGTATTTTTTGCGACGCACAAACGCCAGCAGCCCCATGTTGACCATAAAGGTGATAATATCCGAATAGTCGTCGTATAGCATATAAATCGCGGTCAGGAGCACGGTCATCACCGCGATACTGGCATACACCCTTTTCTGGCGTAACTCGCGATTGATCAGTATTTGTAGTAAAAATACCAGCATGACTGAGTACCAATGGTCAAACGCCGCGATATACCAATAAACGTAAACGATAACTGCTCCCCTCCCCACATTCAGCTCAATACTACCATTGTAGCGAAATTAATCCGGTTTGTATATTTACAGCATAAAAACTTAACAATCTTTATCGAATCACTGACTTCTAACGAAATGGGCCTCAACCCAGTCGCCCCATGGCACCCAGGCCTTTTGGCAGCAGATCATTATTCCTGCGACTAACAGTTATGACCGCATCAAAAAAGCGACCCCCATACACTATTGGCGTCGCTTGATTATTTTAGTTAATGAAAATCACCGGGCATGAAACTTTCAATCACCGCGGTGGTGTTAAAGGTCTCAAAGCTATGAAAACTGGCCTCATCAATTTCAGCATAGCGAATCGCAATTTGCGGCCGCTTTTTGAGGTCAAACATATCGACGTAATTGAATTCGATGTACTTCTTGTGTTCACTGTGAATAAAGCCAGCATAACTATCACCGTGCTTCTTGATACGACCAGACAATTGAATGACTTGATCGTGACGGAAGGCCTGCTTCAACAGTGTCTTGAGCAGTGAATGCTTGGTCTTACTTTGCTTCTTCAACAACTTAGTGACCAACCGTTCCGTATTCCAGACGTCAAAGTACCCGCGTTGCTTGGCGAGTGTAATGATGGTCGTCATACTCTTCAAATAATCAGTGTCACTAATCACGCGGGCTAACGATGCTTTACGAAAAACCACTAGCCCATCTAGTTCACCATCGACATTAACGGCCTTAACCAGCACAAACTTTTCGTCCTGCTGAATGACATAGCCGACACTAAATTGCTCATTGGTTCCCTTGGAATAAATCTCAACGAGGTTTTTATTCTTAATCGCCTTAGCTAAATCGTCGCGAATCGCACTCATGCGTGTTCCCCCATTCGGTAATTTGTAACAAATAATTTATCTCATATTAGCACATTTTCAATTATCATGATACCACTTGTAAATATTGAAATCCAAATGGTATCTTTCATTTTGACGATAAAAATCGGTTTATAATACAAATTTATTAATTACTTCAGCTAACGCATCATGATTATTATCCGCTGCCGTCACGTACTTCGCCGCTGCTTTGACGGTGTCAATCCCATTTGCAACACTGACTGGCAGGCCCACAGCATTCAACATTGGTAAGTCATTCCCGTTATCACCAGCCGCAATGATTTCATCCGCGGTGATTCCGAGTAATTTGCCCAATTGCAAGGTCGCACTCCCCTTATTCACGCCGGCGGGATTGAATTCCACGTACCGGTCCGATGAATAGGTGACGGCTAACTTACTAGCGTCAACCCGTTGTTCCGCCGCAGCCCGCATCGCTTTGCGGTCGGCCATCGTTGGCAAGGCCATGATAATCTTCATGATGTTCATATCCTTGAAGCGTGAAAAATCAGGTTCGTCCATCACTTCAAACGTCACTCCGCGATTTTCAAGGTAGGCGGAATCACTGGCAACCGGATTATAAATGTACAATTTATCTTGCGTGTATACATGGGTCGCTGCACGTTCATCTGCGACCCCGGCTTCAAAGACACCTTGGGCCAGTTCATAAGGCATGGCATTAACGGCTAACGGTTTGTTGCCAGCGTTTTCCAAAATCAAGCCACCATTATATGAAATCGAATATTGGTGCGGTTGATTGCGAAGCCCCATTGTTTCCAAGTCATTTTGAAAAGAAGTATAACTCCGCCCGGAATTTGGCACGAAGAACACGCCCTTTTCAGCCGCCGCTTTGATGGCCGCCGTATTCTTGGCAGACAACGTCCCGTCATCATTCATCAATGTTTCATCTAAATCACAAACAATCATCTTATACATTTCAATCGTCCCTCTCATCCAGTCCACTACGACCGTCCTCGGTCAGTTTAGCTTTACCATTCCACTCTAGCGAAAGATTGAGGGAAATGCAACCGCTTTATTTCATAGTGTGTCAATCAAACAGATCAGAACTGAGGATTAGCTTTACTAGCGTATTAATTATATCGTCCCCGCGTCATTCACTGGAAGCCCCAGTCTGACCTGAACGCATTTCAGTCATATGTGGTTATGTGCTAGGTAAATCTCATGAATCACGATTAAATCTTGCTATTTTCTAAGTTCAAGTGCAGCCAGCTAAGACCCGCTGGAAGCAGTGCAAGTTACCATAAACATGCAATGGTAGGGTCGTCCTACGCCGGCTTCCAGGCATTCTGGGCAATGGCCGGAACGTAGTGGACACAGATTTAAGCCGACAACCCACGTCTTAAATACTGGTCTTTCACTAACCAAGCACACAACGCTTGCTAAGTGAAATTTCACCACTGGGCCTTGCCCAGAATACCTTCCAGCCGGGATTCTATTCGAAAGGCGGACATTTATGGACCCAACTATATTAATGAACTGATCATTGATTTTCAGAAACCAGTTACTTTGTCATTCAACTGTCAGACTAGTTTCTGTTGATAGCTAAACTTTATCACCTATGTTTTAACTTTTCGAATCAGTGATTTCATGGAACTTACGACGAATTTCCATACTCATTTGAGCTTGTCGGATACGACACTAACGGTATTGGCCCAAAAATGAGACGCCGTCTTGCAGTAACATTGATATGGTATAATTTTGCTGTCTGTATCAGATATTTCTTTTGGTATCATTGATGTGGTCACTCAGCATCTGTTCCTAGCCAGCTCAATCAGGCAATCTAAACTAATGAGGTGCCAACCATGCAAACAATTCAGTTAACCAATATCTTTAAGCAACAGGACCACCAAACAATCTTAAAAGACCTCACACTGACTATTCCACCACAAAGTAATATTGGTATTCAGATGAGTCACGTTGAAGCCAACGCGTTTTTTAATCTATTACGCCAAACCACACCCCAAACTAGTGGCGTCATGACCGGCGTCGCGGCTGCAGACATCCAGGCCATCTTTCATGATGACGGCTTTTATCCGCAATTAACGGTCATGACTTATTTAAGGGCCTTTCAGCAAATCAGTGCCTTTAACCAGGATCTTGACAATATTTTGCAGTATTTCGCGCTCAAGGATGTCGCCCATACCAAGATTAAGCACTTATCCTTTGATCAACAACAACGACTGGCACTACTTCGAGCGTTCATCCTGCAACCTGACTTGTTGCTTATCGAAAATCCGCTCACCAACTTGACTAATGCCGGAATCGAGTTGTATTTAACGGCATTAAGCTATACACGTAAATCTGGTATTACCGTACTACTGACTTCCTATTCTTTAGAAGAACTTGTCTTGACCAGTACGACCATCTATCGTTACCGACCAAATAACGGACTTGAGTTAACGGATTTAGCCACCGAAAGTAGTTCAGACGCCTCGAATGATCTCGAAAATACACCTAGGCCAATTTTCAAAATTGCCAGCAAAGTTGACGACAAAACAGTCTTTTTCAGTCCAAACGAAATCGACTTTATTGAAAGCGTCAACGGAGTCAGCCAGCTTAACGTCAATGGCGAGCACTTCACCTCATCACAAACGATGAGCGAATTAGAACGACAATTGACGACACTCGGCTTCTTTCGATGTCATCGTTCCTACTTGGTTAATTTACAACAAATCTCAGAACTGATCAGTTATTCACGGAATAGCTACACGTTGATTTTGAAAAACAAAAGTAAGTTGCCCCTCTCACGCAGTAAGCTCGCTGATTTGAAAGCTTTGATCAATTTTTAAGACACCATTCACCCTAAATAACGCACGACTCGGCTCCAACATGCAGCGTTCTGCCTTGATTTAATCACATTCTGCGACGTTTCCTGTAAACTAGATTTGGTTGAAGCGGACCACGCTTCGAAATCAAATTTAAAGGAGTTTGCTATCGAAATGACAATCAAAAATGCAATCGAAGTGATTAATATTGCCAAATCATTTCAACATATAACTGCACTGGATGAAATTAGTTTTACCGTCCAGCCGGGCGAAATTTTTGGCTTCTTGGGTCCTTCTGGATCAGGGAAAACGACCACCATCAAAATTTTAACTGGCCAATTATTACCGTCATCGGGCAACGCTTACGTCCTCGGCCATTCCGTGCAAGCGTACGACGAACACCGTTAGGAAAAATCGGTATCGTTACACACCACAGCGGACTTTATGACAAACTATCGGTCTATCAAAACCTACTATTTTTCGCCAAAATGTTTGGTATACCAGTTGCGCGCGTTGATGACTTGCTTGAACGAGTTGGCCTCAGTCAACATAAGAAGAAGCTGGCTGGTAAATTATCTGAAGGCATGCGCCAACGTTTAGTCCTGGCTCGTGCAATTCTTCATCGACCACAAGTCCTATTTCTCGACGAACCAACTAGTGGCTTAGATCCTAGCACCACCCAATCGATTCACGCATTGATTAGAGAATTACGCGACCAGGGTACTGCCATTCTACTAACGACGCACGATATGGTGGAAGCGACCCGTCTTTGTAATCGCGTCGCGCTACTTAACGCCGGCCGTATCGCAGAATGTGCGGCCCCACAAGCGTTGCAATTAAAATACAATCGCAATCAGCAATACCGCGTCCACATTAAGTCGGAAGCTCAGGATATCTTACTCCCAGCGTCTCCTGAAACGACTTATCAGATTAACCAGTGGATGCTTTCTGGACAACTCGAGACGATTCACTCCTGCGAGCCAACACTCGAAGATGTCTTTTTAACCGTCACTGGAAGGAGCCTAAAATGAGTTTATCAATGACTAAAATCAAAGCACTATTCGGCCTGAAATTAAGACTGATCGTTTCAAATATAAGTCTAATGACTGCCCCAATTATGGCTATTTTGTATGTCATTTTCATGAAGAGTATCATGGAAGATGAAGCACCCTCACACGTCGCCCTGGTTTCCATTTCATTGGGCATGGGACTCAGCTTCAGTATCGTCATGGGTGGAATCATGATGGCTAGTTATCCCTTAGCCGAAGAAAAAGAGCACCACACGTTACGCGTCTTGATGACATCGTCCATTACTGGGCCCGAATTTTTTATCGGTAGTTTATTGCCACCATTAGTGATTATGACGATTACCAATTTGATTCTGCTGCCCCTTAGTGGCGCGAGCTGGTCACGAATCCACTTGGGAAACTTTCTGCTGATTACTATCATCATGAGCTTAATAAGTCTTGTACTAGGCTATATTATTGGCCTCGTTACCAAGAATCAAAGCCAAGCGGGCGTTATTAGTATCCTACCGATGTTGATATTAAGTCTGTTACCAAATTTGGAACAGTTCAATAGTTCCCTTAAAACAATTAGTAGCTGTCTGTATACCAGTACAATAAATCATTTGATTACGGCCTCCTATACAGCTGACGGTTTCTCATGGAATTTGCACGAAGTACTATTACAGCTCGGATGGCTCGTAATTTGTTGCGGCATCTTTTTCTATGCCTATCGTCGTCAAGGTCTTGATAACGATTAAATGTGATACAAACAGCAATTCTGAGACCCATTGCCAAAGAAATTTCATTACCCTTTCCAAGGTACAGCCAGCATCATAGCCGTATAAATTATGTTATTTTATTTAGACTCAAATCACAGCAACGTCTCCTTCTAATTTGACTTAGCACTATCGCACTCATAATTTTTAAAATATAATTCTCGCCTCACATGCCATTTTAGAGATGTGGGGCTATTTTTGAATCCCATTAGCCAACTTAAACCACACGGGAATCAATTGAGAATCATGACGTTAGGTGCATGCATCCGCACCATGCTAAAATGAATCTGAGTAAAATGAATCTAACAAAAACGACCCTAACCAGAAACGATTTGAACTCCCAACCTCTCACCAACACAGTCAATCAATAGTGGGTGCTTAATGATGAAATCAAATATTGAAGCGTTAATGCGCGACCTATACAACCTAATCCTAAATCCCGCGACCCGCGACTGGGAGCGCCATTTACTCGTTCAGGCCAAGGATAATCCGCAACAATTATCCCCAACTGGTCAATTGAAGCAACTGGAAGCCGACTTACGACCACTCGCGACCCGTGATAATCTCACGCCAGACGTGATGGACTTCTACTTAGTAATGACTGGTAACGGGCCAGTGGTGCCCAAATTAGATTGTTCTGACACGCCACAAATCGACGCTAGCTACGAAGAACGCGCCGTGTTTGCTGGCGGCTGTTTTTGGTGCATGGTCGAACCCTTCGACCAACGTCCCGGAATTATCGCGGTCACTTCTGGCTACACGGGTGGTTCGTGGGAACAGCCTACCTATGAGCAAGTTAGCGGTCAGTACACCGGCCACGTGGAAGCGGTCGAAATCAGGTATGATACCCGTAAAACGTCGTATCAGGAACTTGTCGAGCTTTACTGGCAACTGATCGACCCGACCGACCAGTTTGGACAGATCAACGACCGCGGCACCCAGTATCGCCCCGTCATCTTCTACGCCAATCAAGACCAAATGGCAATTGCCACGGCGTCTAAACAAGCCGTCATTGAGTCAAAACGCTACAAACAACCGATCATCGTGGCCATCGAACCCTTAAGTCATTTCTGGCTAGCCGAGAATTACCATCAGGATTTTTACCGTAAGCAACCGCAGCGTTATCGGCGAATGAAAAAGGCCCATGATCATTATTTGAAGTGGTTGGCGTTCAAAAACAAGCTGTGACTCGCGGACATGTGCTTCCGCTTACTTTGCAATATCCGCTAAACACACGCAATAGATAGCGAAGTGAACCGCGCCCAATCATAACCAACAAAAAAATTAGGCTGACTAGTCTTCGTCCCGACTGGTCAGCCTAATTTCATATAAATCTCTTCATCAAAAGAAATCCTCTAATTGATGAAGCCCTTTTTCGCGTTTATAGGTATATTTCAAACCGCGTCTGTCGCTTCTTAAACATCGATTCCTAACTCTTGGTAAGTATCCTTATACAGACTCAATTTATCTGGATAAATGCGATTAGTCTCTGCGGAATACGCCAATTGGCCTTTACCTAACTTGTCAAGTGCTCTGGACCTCGTCACATCCAGGCCGAATTTATGATTCAGCTCACACAAGAAGTCGTCGATATCGCGTGACTGCGCACCCAGTTCTTGTGCAAAGAAATCAGTTAATGGCGGACATTTTGGTGTCGGCTGACTCTGATTAATATAGATTGAGCCACGCGTCTTGATGGTTCTAATTGACGGAATTGTGAAAATCAACCGTTCGTAGGCAAAGTCGCTGAGATTAGCTTTAGCTATAAAATCACTTTCAAAGCCTGAATCAATCAGTGACCTCCACGTAAAGAAGACATCATCTTCAATGAATGCCATGACTTCTTGCAGAAACCGCTCGATATCTGGCTTAGTCACGCCAATTTTACTCAAGCCCTTCGCAGTCAAGTAACGGGTCGCATCTATCGCAACCAGGTCATGCTGCAATTCAAGATTATACGCCTTGAATCTAAACCAGTTGTTCGGATAAGCCTGAACCTTCTCCACGGAAATCTCGTCATCTGCCAACCACAGTGCTCTAATTGCGTCATTCAAAGAAGCATAAGATTTTTGCATTAACAGGGCACTTCGCTCGATGTAACCCAGTCGATCCATCAATAATGGTGACACTTGTATTGACGGATCAATGAGCTTAACAATCGCTGCAGCCTGGTCATATGGGTATATTGGTTCATTGAGAACGACCTTCATTTTGTGATAAAAATCCGCATCACTCGGCAACTTGACATTCATATTAATCATATTTCGATGAATGTATTGCTTATAAGTGGTTCCCAAGTATGACCACATCGTTGGACGCTGAAGCGCATAATTCGCTTCAAGGTAATCAACGGTGTCTGCCAATGATTGGCCGTCAAACTGTGAAAAAATACCAAGGTAAAATTGATCCTTACACTGGGCATCATTCTTGATGGCCCCAATGTAGACCTGCGATTGACGCACAATTGTGTTTAAGCGTTTGAAACGTTCATAACCCAATCCTTTTAACAAATTAGCTAATTCGGAACTTTCTTGCAGACCTAGCTCATCCATTAGAGACTGATTGTGATTGAAAAAGTAATCAATCCCATAAATACCATCTGCAACATCAAATAGCGCATTCAACTCGTCAAGATAGTCCATGACATCGTGCAAATCCAGCTCATAATACCGAAAGTAGCCATTCGTTCGTTGAATAATATGCGCTTGTCGTTCGATCTGGGCAAGTACCGCACGAGCTGAAATGGGGGTCGCCTGGATTTGACCATGAGCTTCAAAAAAGGTTTTTATTTGAACGACCATCTCATCAGTATTAAAGACCCGCCGATGATTAAACAAAATTTCATCAATCACATTAGCGGCCGAAAAAGGCACCACTTGATTCGCGTGATTAATAAATTTTCCATGCTGATTCAATCGCGCCCCTAAAGCATCTGGCGCAACTTTATTCAGTGTGAGTAAGTATTGGTCCAATGACGCTAACTTTTTAGGACGCTTGTACTTTAGATTCAAATAAGTATATATTTCCTCAGTCCCGTGAGTGTAATCCAAGAATTGATCGAGTTGGATATCATAAGTCAACACTAATTTGTGATATTTCTCAACATCGTCAAATAAAGGGAGTTGTTGAACCATTTTGGCAATAATCTGACGAACACGTTCTCGCGTCAGCCCATGTTCATCACCGATTTCTTGCAAGGTCTTCCCAGACAAACGACTAACCAGTATGGCCTTCTTTTTGAAATCTAACGTTAAAAACGCCATTAACGTCTTAGGGATTTCATCCACGCCAAACCACTTTTTGAACGTTGCGGCGGTTCGCTGCTGATTTGAAATTTGCGTTAGTTGCACGCTCAAATCGACCTCTGGCTTATTTTCGAGCTCCTGCTGGATTACCGCTTGATTGGTTGCTTTCCAATCAAAATAAGCTTGAACGAGTGCGGCATTTGCTGTTGGGTCTTTCCGCCAATCGGTTGGCAGCTTCATCTGTTGCCGAAGCATATGATCTAGTTGTGAGACTGTTCTGACATCATTTCGTTGCAAACTTCGGATTAACTTATCACTCGCACCCACGATTGCTAGAAAGTACAGCGAATCAGTCAGATCAGGCTGATTTTGCTGCCAGTTCGCCTGAGCAGCTTCGATTTGACTGACCGCTTGGGCACTTTTGCGACCCATCAATTGTTCCCATAGTAATGAAACGTGATGTTCATTGATTAATTCATAAAAGTGACAAGTGGTGGTATCTAACTTATCAATTTTCCCCTGACTTACCCCTAAAGTGGCTAAGGCACAACACATGATTGGATTTTTCATAACAATAGCCATTCCTTTCGATTATCCGCCAATAATGACTTCAGCATTGATGCAATTCCCCTACCCTTGCGCTTATTATAAATGTACAGCCATGTTCAAGAAAGCAAATTTTCAAATTCTAATCCAACTATATCCGGAAGTATACTGGAATTTTAATGGACCTCATCGATTCCATCTGTAATGGCTAATTTAAACGTTATATTCACATCGCGCCGTCAACATTCAAAAATCAGCTCAACTTTACACCCCACTTGCACCTCAAGTGTGGCATAAACCCCACACGCGGGGAAACTGATGTGGCACTTCTCTTGAAACCTGCTATTCTCATTGGTGCACAAGAGAATTTGAACAGGTGCCAACTGACACCTTTACGACTAGGAGGAGTATTTACAATGATTAAAGCAGAATTGGCCTATCTGCGGCGCCACAAATTTATGATGATCGTGGTGGCAATTATTATGTTGATTCCATCGATATATGCCGTCACGTTTCTCCGATCAATGTGGGATCCGTACGGACGGCTCAATCACTTGCCGGTCGCCGTTGTCAACCAAGATCAGGCTGTCACTTACCAGGGGCACCGACTGAGTATTGGCCACGACCTGACGCACACACTCAAGCAATCCGATGCGCTGGAATTTCATGCGATGACGGCTGGTCAAGCCCAAGCCGGCTTAAAAAATGGCCGCTACTACATGGTCCTGACGATTCCAAAAAACTTTTCACAGCACGCCACCACTTTGCTCAATCGGCATCCGCAGACGATGGTGCTGCACTATGACACAAGCGCTGGTCATAACTTTGTCGCTAGCAAAATGGCAACTTCCGCGGCCAGCTCAATTCGGACATCCGTCGCCCAAACGGTCACGACCAGCTATGCTAAGACGATGTTTGCAGCCATCAAACAATTAGATGGCGGTCTCAAAACGGCTGCGACCAGTAATCAGAAACTCGCCACCGGTGGCACCAAGCTGGCATCAGCCAATCGGCAACTTGCCACGCACCTCGATACGCTGGCCACGAGTTCACTGAAGCTGGCACAAGGTAGTAAAACGTTAAATATTGGTTTAAATCAATATATTAACGGCGTCGACCAACTAAAAACCGGTAATCAACAAGTCGTCGCTGGATTGACGCAACTACTCGTCAAGAGCAATCAGCTGGTGGCTGGACTCGGTCAACTCAATACCGGTGCCCAAACGCTGAATCAGGGCGTCAATCGCTACGTCACCGGCGTTCAGCAAGTCAATGCCGGCAGCACCAAGGTTAACAATGGTGCCAACCAAGTGGCGACTGGCACCCAACAATTCAGTCATGGGACGGCACAATTAGCCAGCGGGACGCAACAATTCGGGACGGGATTAAACCGGTACGTGGACGGTGTCAGCCAGATCAATACCGGTGCAACTAGTCTTAGCCGTGGAACCACTCAGTTACAGGCCAAAACGACCCGTTTAACCAGCGCAACGACCGCACTTGCAGACGGCGCTAGTCAGCTTAACACCGGTCTTCAGACCCTCGATTCGCACAGTCAAACACTCACTGCCGGACTGCAACAGCTTCAAAATCAGCTTAAGCACCGGACTAGCGATCAGGCAACACTCAGCAACGCCGTGACCGCCTTGCAAAAGCAGACAACGGGAAGTGACCTAACCACCGTTAAAAGTGCGCTCGACGCCCTTTCAGTGGCGATTAAAGCCAGTACAACTGTACATGCTAGCATCGCTGCAACAGCGGATCGTCAAAATCTAACTGCCGCCCAAAAATCTGCCATTTTAGCAACGGTGGATCAGTCCACCAATCAGGACGACATTAACGCCGCGTTAGCTAGTTTGACGACTGCGCTTGCGCAAGTTAAGCAGCCCACCGTTGACGCGACCGCACTCACTAACGCCCTCAGCGCGATCAATCGGCAGCAAACGGCCCTCACCAGCTCAGTCGACCAACTCGCGACTGGTGCACAGTCTTTGACCACCGGCATTCAAACTGCCGGGACCGCAGCCGGCCAACTGAACACTGGATTGGCCCAATTTAAGACCGACCTACCACAGCTCACGTCCGGCATCAGCACGCTTGCCAATGGCGCAACGCAATTAGCTAGTGGGACAGCTGGACTCACGACTACCAGCTCACAGCTGACACAGGGCTTCCAAGCGTTAAACGCGAACACCGGACGCCTTAACCAACGCAGCCAGCAACTCGCTGCTGGTGCAGGTCAAGTCGCATCGGGGACGCAACAATTAGCGACAGGAACGTCCCAACTCAGCACCCAAGGCAATCAGCTTACCCGTGGCAGCAATCAAATCGCGACTGGGCTGGACACGATTCAGGGTAAGTTACCCGCTCTCACAACTGGTGTCACCCAACTTATGAACGGGGCGCAACGTGTCGGCAATGGTCTCAACAAACTCGCCGCTAACGGCAACACCTTAACGACTGGCAGTACCCAACTCGCCAATGGCAATCAACAGTTAGCAAGTGGCGCGCAACAACTCGCCAGTGGGGCGAACCAGGTTACGGCCGCTGACCAGACCATTCAGAGCGGTAATCAAACCTTAGCGACCAAATTAGGGACGGCCGCCAAGCAAGGTCATGTCAATCCGTCTAAGTTGACGTATCAACAAATTGCCAAACCAGTGGCGACGACGCATTCAGATGCGGATAAGGCTACCAACAACGGGACCGGCATGGCGCCCTATATGTTAAGTGTTTCGCTGTTTGTTGGCGCCCTTGCGTTCAATATGATGTTTGATTTATATACGCCACGCAAGTATCCCAAATCCGCCCTTGACTGGTGGTGCAGTAAGGCAATCCTTGTGCTAGTCTTTTCGCTGATGGAAAGCACCATTATGCTCGGGTTAATGATGCGCATCGATACGCTCGCGCCGATTCATCCGTTTGCCACCTGGTTGGTGCTGATTCTGACGGCGCTCATGTTCATGACGATTGTCGCCTGGTTGAACCTCGTCTTCGGCAAGGCCGGCGCCTTCTTCAGCATGGTCTTTCTGGTCCTGCAGCTCGGCGGTTCAGCCGGCACCTACCCGATTCAACTATCTGGCCGCTTTTTCCGAATCATTCATCCGTGGTTGCCAATGAGTTACAGCGTGAATGGCCTGCGACAAACGTTAATGACCGGTAATTCCGTACTAGGCGAATTAGGCATCTTAGCACTGATTCTGGTGCTATTCATTGTCCTCACTGGACTATTCTTCATGCGTCGGTACCCACGACTCGCAAAAATTGATTTCGACGACCCAGCCGCACTCAAAGCGACGCAGAGTAAATTGGCCTCGCGCATTCAGCGTCGGTTGCTGGCTAAAACGAGTGATGATTCAGATGGACACTAAACTGGAAATAGTCGTTGATTGTCGGACATCTCAACATTGACCGTCTGTCTAAAACGCCTCAGCACACTTGTGTTGGGGCGTTTTTGTCTCGGCTTTACCAGTCACCGAACGCTTGTCGCGACTAACCGGAATACTGGGACTGATTCGAGCTTGTCGTACCATGTTCCCCAAGTCTTAATTCCAGCCACTAGCCACCCGTTTTGTGTTCCACCCCCCGTTTCAGGCGAATCACGCACCAGATTAGGTCACTATCCAAACAAAACAAATCGTTAGTACGGGTAATTTTTGGCCGCGTATGCTGTGGTTAACCACCAATTGCCCTGAAATTCGTTTCGTATATCAATTGAGTCAACGTTTGATTTTGGCTATACTGTTATCAGCTAAATAAAAAAGGAGCGCTCGTCGCATGATTAAAGAATTCAAGGAATTTATTGCTCGTGGAAACGTGATTGACTTGGCCGTTGGGGTCATTATTGGGTCTGCGTTTACCGCCATCGTCAAATCATTGACCGATAACTTGATCAATCCATTGATTGGGATTTTCCTAGGTCGCGTGGATTTATCCAACTTAAAAGTCAGTATCGGTGATGCCACCTTCAAGTACGGGTCTTTTTTGAATGCCATCATTAACTTCTTCATCGTGGCCATCGTCGTGTTCATTTTGGTGAAAATTATTAATAAAGTCGTTAAAAACGAACCGGAAGAAACTGAGGATGAAGAAGAAGTCGATCTTTCCGCGCAATACTTGGAAGAAATCCGTGATTTATTGAAGGAACAAGCTAAAAAATAACCTAAAATAGCGCCGAAGCAAATTTTTCATTAAAAGTCTATATGGTATTCCAACTTTTTTTGAGATACAATATATTGTGCAATTTTTTATAAAGAGGGGCTATCATGGTGATAATAACAGCAGGAATGATTGGGGTCGGCAAAACCACGTTAACGGGGCTGATTGCCGATCACCTTGGAACGAAGGCATTTTACGAACCGGTTGGCGACAACCCAGTACTGCCACTTTACTATTCGGATCCAAAGAATTACGGGTTCCTATTACAAATCTATTTCCTCAACAAACGCTTTGCAATGATCAAGAAGGCATTGGCCGATGATAACAACGTTCTCGACCGTTCCATCTACGAAGATGCCCTCTTTACCAAAGAAAACAACGCTGAGGGTAATATTTCTGACACTGAACTGAAAGTTTACTTGCAACTATTAGACAATATGATGACCGAATTAACCGAGTTGCCTAAAAAGGCGCCGGACTTGATGGTCTACTCTGAAACTGACTTCGATACGATTCTCTACCGGATCAAGAAGCGAGGTCGTGACTACGAACAATTCGATAATAATCCTGAACTTGAATCATATTACTACAAGATGTGGACCGCCTACCGCAAGTGGTATGACGAATATGATGCCAGTCCAAAGATGAAGATCGACTTACAACAATACGACTTAGAGAAGCCTGAAAACCAACAGGCCGTACTCGCACAAATCGATGCTGAATTGGGTAAGATTCGCAACCCAGCCAGCGTTTAGTCGAAAATATCCTCGCTTATAAAAAGCGTACGCAGCCAATGACTGCGTACGCTTTTTGTTATGCGTTTTAATTGGTAGGTTCTCAAATTACCTTAATACTGGCTCAATATGTCTGCACTTCCGCGCTTGAGAGCGACCAATCCGCAAAAAAATAGCGAGAAGCTAGTCGCAATTTCACGACGCGCTTCTCGTTATCTGATGGCACCTCCAATCTAACACTTGATCAAACCACCGTCAGTGTCTGCTTAATTTTTTTCGTGCTTGCGTTTCTTCGTGCCGGCTAAACCTAAGAATGAAAGGACCAAGGCCAGCATTCCTGTGATACTCAACGTCCGTGACGATGATTCACCAGTCTGTGGTAACCGCGCGGCCGAAACGTTTTGGTTCTTCCGTTCCCCTGCTTTGACTGAAGCTGAGCGCTTAGATGAACCCAGTTTGGCAGCTTGAATTACTCCAGATTGCCGATCTGACGCGAATTGAGTGCCACTCTTCTCACTAGAGTGACTAGTCGGTACTGATTTAGCACCCTGCTTCTGACTAAGTTGGCCAGTCGTTGCTGTCGTCACCTGAACCTTATTACTCGTTTCAGTAACAGTTTGGTGGTGAGTTGACGCCGTGGATTTCGTTGTTTGCACTTTGACATAAACTAACTTGAGTCCCCCACGAGCTGGAACACGTGGCGTAACACCTACGAATTCATAACCAGGAATTTCCGGAATTCTGATAGGATCTCCGGTTACACCAGTTAGTTGAATTGCAGGCACACCTGGAAGTGGTTGGCCGGTCGTATCCGTTGGTGTCACCGTAAATGAATGTGCACGCGGCATATACTGAACGGTCACTTGCGCATGTTTCCCAGGAACAGCTTCTGCACTTGGAACTTGAACTAACTTAGTCATAAAGTCCTCGATTGACGGCGACTTGATTGCAGCAAACCGGTTAGTTGTTGTCGGCTGCCACTGACCATATGCAGTAATGGCACCAGTCACAGCATCAATTGTAATCGTCCGTTCAAACAGCAGTGATTGCGAGACCTGCTTTGCGATTGATTGACCTGTGCGACCATCGACATAATGGATTGCCCGTGTTGCGACGGATTGTGTGGCTGCTTGATAATCCCCATAAGTCTTGCCACTACCGCCTGGAATTGGGTCATCCGGCTTTGTCTCAGGATCGTTTGGATTAATTGTTAATGAATCATGAGTCAAGTAGATCGTGACGTCATCGGCATTCGTTCCTTTTAAAACAATCGACAACTGTTGCCCATTTTGATAATTCGAGCGAGTAGTATCAATGACATAACCATTGGGCACGTTCACTTGATAACTAACTGTCGTATCAGTGGTACCAACTGGTTGATCGGATTTGACCGTTTCACCAGTTTGTTCATCGACGTAGCTAACCGTTGCGGTTGTATCATGGTTAGCAGTGTAATGAACGTTAATGGTCGTATCGTCTGTATCACCAGTTGGGGTGCTTGCGGAAACGGTGCTCTCATCGGCTGTGTAACCCGCAATCGTTGGTGAGACCACTGCCGCAAAGTCAGCCGTCTTACCTACAACCGTCCAATCGCCGGTACTCAAAATTTCACCGGTCACCTGATCAACTGTGATTGAACGGGAAAAACTGACGGTTTGAACCCGACTGTCAGCCGCTTCATTAGCTGTGTCACCATACAAATAATTAATTGTTCGGGTCACAGTCGCATTCGTTGCCTTGGTATAGTTACCATAAGTCTTGCCGCTACCACCTGGGATTGGCTCAACCGGCTTTGTCTGAGGATCGTTTGGATTAATCGTTAACGAGTCGTGTGTCAAATAAATTGTGACATCATCGGCATTTGTACCCTTAAGAACAATCGACAACTGTTGTCCATTTTGATAATCAGAACGACTAGTATCGATGACGTAACCCCTTGGCACATCGATTTGATAATCAACTGTCGTGTCCGTTGTACCTGCTGGCTGATCAGATTTGACCGTTTCGCCAGTTTGTTCATCGATATAGCTAACTGTTGCGATTGTATCCTGGTTGGCCGTATAGCGGACATTCACTGTCTCATCAGGTGTATCACCAGTTGGGGCACTTGCGGAAACGGTCCGCTTGTCCGCCGTGTAACCCGCAATTATCGGTGAGGATACTGCCGTAAAGTCAGCTGTCTTGCCTACAACCGTCCAGTTTCCAGTACTCAAGATTTCACCAGTCACCTGATCAACCGTAATTGAACGGGTGAAACTGACCGTTTGAACGCGACTGTCGGCCGCTTTAGTAGCCGTGTCACCATACAAATAATTGATTGTCCGGGTCACAGTTACGTTCGTTGCCTTGGTATAGTCGCCATAAGTCTTCCCACTATCGCCTGGAATCGGATCATCCGGCTTCGTTTCAGGGTCATTTGGATCAATTGTCAACGAATCATGAGTCAGGTAAATCGTGACATCGTCATCATTTGTACCCTTAAGAACAATCGACAACTGTTGTCCATTTTGATAATTTGAGCGACTAGCATCAATGACGTAACCATTTGGCACATCAATTTGATAATCAACTGTCGTGTCCGTTGTACCTGATGGCTGATCAGATTTAACGGTTTGACCAGTTTCCTCATCGACGTAGCTAACCGTTGCGGTTGTATCATGGTTAGCAGTGTAACGAACGTTAATGGTCGTATCGGCTGTATCACCAGTTGGCTTACTTGCGACTACTACTTCTTGGTCAGCTGTATAGCCTGGAATTGTCGGTGAGGCCACTGCCGCAAAGTCAGATTTTTCACTAACAACCGTCCAGTCGCCGGCACTCAAGATTTCACCAGTCACCTGGTCAACTGTGATTGAACGCGTGAAACTGACCGATTGAACTCGACTGTCGGCCGCTTTGTTAGCCGTATCCCCATACAAATAATTAATTGTTCGGGTCACAGTAGCAGTCGTTGCGGTCGTATAGTCACCATAAGTCTTACCGCTATCACCCGGAATTGGATCATCCGGCTTTGTCTGAGGGTCGTTTGGATCAATCGTCAACGAATCATGAGTCAGGTAAATCGTGACGTCATCAGAATCATCGGCTTTGAAAGTGACACTGACCTCGCCGTTATGAATCGTTGCTGGTTGCGTATCAGCTAACACATAACCAGCCGGGACTTTAACCGGATAATCACTAGTTGTATCCGTTGCCCCCTGGATGGTGGTTGTTTGAACATTGTGCCCAGTCTCAACATCCAGATAGTTGATGGTGGCGGCAGTATCCGGATTGGCTTGGTAGGTTACAGTGAAGACAACTTGTTGATCTGTCGCCGCAACCGTCTTTGCAGGTACCGTTGCCATTGTCGCCGTATATCCCGGAATAACCGGTGAGTCCTTAGCCGCAAACGTTGCAGTCGTTGTTGGCACCCAATCACCGTACGCAACGATTTGGTTGGTGACCTGGTCGACCGTAATGGTCCGGGTAAAGAACAGATTGTCAGAATAAGGATTGGCAGCCTGAGTCCCATCACGATACTGATAGTTGATGACCCGGACAACCTCAGCATTCGTCTCAGCAGCATAGGTCGGATCAGTTGGCAAAACAGTCTGAGTGGCGTGTTTCAAATAAATGGTTAGATTATCCGTATCATCCGCCATCAATTTAATTGGCAGTTGTTCACCATCAGTCACCGTTGACTTTGCGGTCTCAATTTCATACCCTTCCGGCACACTCACCGTATAATCAACCACTGTATTGGTTGTCCCGACAACCGTGTCCAGCTTAACTGACGTATTGGTCGTAGTGTCGACATATTGAATTGTCGCGGCTGTATCCGTATTCGCCACATACTGAATGTAATCGACGTGGGTTGCATCTGTCACACTCGTATCATTGACAAACGCTTGCAGTTCAGCGGCAAAATTAGTTTCTGATACGGTTGCTGGTGCCGCTTGATACCCTGGCAACGTCTTGGCAATTACAGTTACAAAGTCATCGCTTTCCAGCGTCCAAGCGCCATAGTTGCCAGTTGCGACCCCGGTTGTCGCATCGACTTCATAGGTACGTGCATAATTCAACGTTTGACTACTGTTATCTGGTGTTAAATCCGCATCAACCCCGCTAGGTACGACGGCTTGGACAGTTTCAGTAAACTGTTTGTGCGTATCCGCGTAATGTGAATCAGTCTTATCAGTTGGGGGCGTCACCATTTTGACATTTTTGACGTAGGTCACTGTTGTAACTTGATTTGTCGGTTGAACAGTCGTCGATAGATAATTTGTGCCGACAACCGTAGCCAAATCAGGCTGATAGCCAGTAACGACAGGAGACTCAACGGCAACTGCCTGATTAGTTGGTGTATATGTGGTCACACCAGTCACCAAATCAGTGCTTGTTGTCCAGGTGATGGTTTGTGAATGATCAGCTGGCGTCGCACTTCCAGCGCCGACATAATGCACCGTCTCGGTCGTCGTACCAGTAAAATCGTCTGGCAACGTCGTGACCCGTTTGTGTTGTAACTTGATGACGAGATTATCACTAGTTGCCGTGCCAGCAGCAAAAGTATACGGCACAGTCGTTGCTTGACCATCCGCCAATTCATACTTAGTCTGGTCAAAGTGCGCGCTCGCATCGTAATGGCCTGTCTCATCCGTTTGGCCAGTCAAAGTCGTAGGTGTGCCAACCAAACTGTTCCCATTATCAACATCGACGTAGGTAACTTGTAACGTCGCCTCGTTAGCTGAATAAGTCACCCGTGTCAATTGATCCGTTGGGGCGGTCGTCGTTGTAGTATAGTCACTTGCCAGAACAACAGTGGTATCAGGTGTGTAACCTGCAACAGGCGGTGTCTGAACAGCATTAGTCTGATTAGTTGGCGTATAAGTGGTGACACCAGTCACTAAATCAGTGCTCGTAGTCCAGGTGACAGTTTGTTGCTGGTTACCAGGGCTTTTGGCTGTTGGTAGCCCGACGTAAGTGACCGTGTTCGTGGTCGTCCCCGTGAACCCAGCTGGTAGTTCAGTCGAATGCGCGTGTTGCAAGTGGACGACGACATTATCACTGCTGTTTTCAACCACATTGCCGTCATCATCCGTTTGATTTGGTGCAAACGTATAACTTACTGTTCCTGACTGTCCATCAGCTAAAATATAATTTTCAGGTACGGTTACCGTGTAGCGACCAGTTGCATCGGTCACACCAGTTAATTGAATTATCGAACCAACCTGTGCACCCTGACGATTATCATCAACTAGCGTAATTGTCAAGTTAGCCGGATTGGCCGTATAAGTGACGTTTCGTAATACGGTTGCGACTTGACCATCGACTGTGACTGGTTCATTTCCAGTGACCGTTGCTTGGCCCAGTGTGCCGTCCGCATTAGCAGCAGTCGTCGTTGTCTTTACAATGGCGGTATAACCAGCCGGCATGCCCAATTCAGTGAGCGCCGCAATTTCACTTGTTGCTTGGCCCTTTGCTGGATCACCGCTTGGATCTGTGGTCCACGCGGTGTAAGTCACGGTTTTCCCATCCGTCGCAATATTAGCTTGGCGGTAAAAGGTCTTCGTGACCGTGTCTGGATCAGTTGCAGTACTCCCAGTCGCATAATGAACATCGTAGGTCACCGTATGCGTCAGGTACTTGGCTTGGGTGCCGTCAACCGTTCCTGGATTTCCCGGTGTAAAGGTCGTTTGCAGATACGTGACGGTCACTTGAGTGTTAGCTGGCATATCGGTCGTGCTGGCAAATGTGCTGGCAGGGACAATCGCTTTATCAGGTGTGTAATTTGGAACTTGTGGAGAAGTCACCGCGGCGGTTTGATTCGTTGGCGTATAGGTCGTCACCCCAGTCACCAAGTCGGTATCAGTTGTCCACGTAATGATTAGTGGTGCAGTCGTCGACGGTGTCAACCGTCCAGCCCCAACGTAAACGACAATCTGAGCTGTTTGGCCACTAAATCCATCTGGTAACGCACTCGTATGCTGATGGACCAAGTGAATCGTCAAATTATCACTCGTGTCAGGGTCAGCTGCAAACTGATAAGACACCTCCGCAGCTTGACCGGCCGCTAATTCATACTTAGTACTGTCAAACTTTCCAGTCGTCTCATAATCGCCACTTGCACCGGTAATACCAGTCAGTTCGTCAGTCGTCACAATTGATTGCTGATCGTCGTCATCAACATAGGTCACGGTCAGTGTCGCTGGGTTGGCAGTGTAAGTGATATTAAAGCCTGCCTGGTCATTATCAGTATCTTGATTGGCTGCGAATGCCGTCAATTGGTCTTTGACGTCGGCAGTGGTAATACTGCGTGGCTGTGCACTCCCATCATCCGTTGAACTGTAGCCAGCGATTACCTTGGCAGTGACCGTTGTGTAGTCATCCGTTGTCGTCCAATCGCCATAACTTAAGACTTCGCCGGTCACATCATCCACTGTCATGGTTCGGGTGTAAGTCAAAGTTTGAGTGGTTGTTCCAGTTGGGGTCACATCCAAACTCGGATCATTGTTGGGCGCCGTTGCCGTTATGACCACCGTAAACGTTTTATGGGTCGCTGCGTAGTGCTCGTCATCAACATTCGTTGGTGGCTCAGTCACACTTGTGGCATGTTGTAAATAAACGGTTAAGTTATCACTGTCATCAAGTGTCAGCGGTTGGGTGTCCGTGATCGTTCCATCACCATTATCAACAAATCCCTCACCAGCAACTAAAGTATAGTTCGTTGGAACGGATACCTTAGTTGTTGGCGTCGTTCCGGGCTTACCACTAAGCGTTTGGGTGCCCACGGTTTGACCAGTTGCTTGATCGATAAATGTCACTTGTGCTGAGACTGTCGTTGGCTCTGCGACGGTAACGGTGACGACTTTCTGGGTTGTCTCATCAGCCTGGTCAGTCACTTGCAATGTAACTTGATAGCTTCCGACCACTGTCGAATCAAAGTTACCATCATCAGCGATTTTAATCTGACTGGTCAAGTCTCCGTCTTCAGCGTCAGTCGCCGTTGCATGAATTAACGTTAATAAATCATCAGTGGTCGCATACGGAACCGTGACATCACTGGCATCAATCACGGGTGCTGTATTGGTAATCTGGAAATCACCTGGTTCGACCGTAACATCATAATTTGCACTGGTGGACGTCCCGGTAATTGCATAATGGCCGACTTTTTCACCCGCTTCACGCGTTAACGTGACAGCCAATGCATCTACCCCGTCACCATTCACTACAACGCCGGTCGCATCCTTCAAGGTCAGCGCGGGGTCTTTTTGACCAAATGCTTTCGTCACATCCGAAGCAGTCACAGTTACTGCTAATTTTGTAACAGTGAGCTTGCCATTGTTAAACGTGGCGTTTTGGAAATCATAGTTTGGATTGGCCTGTTCAATTTTTGCACGTCCACTTGCAGTCAATTGAATTTGATAATCACCACCAACCTGTAGCCCACTGGTCATCACTGTGCCAGTCGTACCATCAACAACTTGGAAATCATTGGCTGCCCAGGTAATGCCATCGGTCGTTAAGTGATCGCCCACCGTTACCGAATATGTTTCAGGGGCAGTCTGACCATAGGTGATTTGCTGGCTGTTAATATCAACCGGGCCGGCATCAATAGGTGTGATTGTATACGTGCCTTCTGCGTAGGTAATACCAACCGTCGGATTAGCAGCAGTCAACTTTGCTTTTCCTGCATCCGTCAATCCAACGATATACTGACCTGCATCGGTTGGAACGGTTGTTTGACCGGTGGCTTCATTAAGAAATTGGAAATCACTTAATGTGAGCGAACTGGTCTGTAATTTTTCAGTTCCAGTTAATGCGGATAACAGATCAGCTTGCGTAATTGGTTGACCTGTATACGAGCTGGTCCCATCCGCACTAACCGTGACGTTCGAGGTATATAAACTGTAGTGTAACGTCACAATTTGAGTGGCACTACCAACAGCACCAATTAATTTAGGCGCGTCAGCCGCAGCCAAATAATAGGTTTGAGTGGCTCCAGTGCTATCAATCGCTTGAATCTTGTTATAAGTGCTGCTGTAATCATACTTAGTTCCTGCAACCCCAGTCACACTCCACATTGAAACCGGCGTATTATTATCACTGGTAACCGCTTCAAAGACTGTCGTGTATGTTTTAGCACTCGTATTATCAGCGGGAGTGACAAAAATAGTGGCAATTGTGGAACTAGCTGTACTGTCCGATGAAAGAAAATACGTCTTTTGCCGATTCTTGTAGTAACCGTTGATATCAGCGACATATAAAGTACTACCGCTTGGAATTGTACTGGTTCCATTCCAAAGTGTCGCAGCTTTATTCTTATCCACCACAATTAATGGAAAAGTCGCGGTCAAATCATAATGATAATCGAGCGTTAAATTCCAACTCATCGTTCCAACAGTGGTTGCCGATCCTGAAGAACTAATTGTTTTGAATGTTGCAGTAACCGTCCGACCAGTCGCAGCTGCAGCCACCGCCGCAAATTTTTGCGGTGTTTCAGTACTATCGTATGTCGCAGCTAATTTCGCTTTGGTAGCCGCAATAGCTGCACTAGTTGGATCAGTTAATGTTGTTACTAATGAGTTTGCTGTGGTGGCGCTGCTATCGACGGTTGATGCTTTTGTACCGTTGACTGCTGTATCTGCGGAATCTAGAGTAGTACTATCCACGCCACTAGTATCACGCTCTACATCAGATGATTGTAAGTCGGTTGACGCTTCAGCATTCACACTATTCGCCGATTGCGACTCAGACGACTTTGATCCGGTCGTGCCCACCTCACTAGTGCTGATGGCTGATTGCGAACCAGGCGACTTTGCACTGCTTTTGACCACTTCACCGCTATTTGCTGACTGCGAACCAGACGATTCTGCACTGCTTGTTGCTGCTTCACTGCTGCTGGTTGTTGATTGCGAATTAGACGACTTTGAATTGGTTGTGGTCGACTTGCTGGTACCGGTTGTTGATTGCGAGTCAGACGACTTTGAATCGGTTGTGGCCGCCTCGTTGGTACCGGTTGTTGATTGTGAATTAGATGACTTTGAATTGGTTGTGGTCGACTCGTTGGTACCGGTTGTTGATTGCGAGTCAGACGACTTTGAATCGGTTGTGGCCGCCTCGTTGGTACCGGTTGTTGATTGCGAATCAGACGACTGATTGCTCATCGTACTGGTGCTCCGTGAAACGGATTCTTTAGCCGCTGTTGCCGATGCATTCGTTCCGGTCGTCATAGCTGATGAGCTAGTACTTGCTGAATTTTCATTAACATTTTGAACCACCGTACCCACACTATCCGGTGATTTAGTGTTCGATACTTTATTTGCAACACTGCTTGCCGTTGTGTCCGCATTTGAACTGGCCTCCGCCGGCATACTATTTGCGAAACTTCCAGCACCGAACAGAATAACCGAGACACCGGCATAAATCCAAAATTTATTGGCCTTATACATTCGAAAATGTTCCTTCTGTTGGGACAACGCTTGCCGAAGTTCACGTTGCTTCCTGCGTGATGTTTCAATCATTGCAATACCCCCTTGTGACTTAATCTACGGCCGCAACAATCAGCTTTATCCAATTAAATCTTCCACAACTTACGACAGCGAATTGTATTCGTTACTTGGATACACGTGATGTTTCAGATCTGAACCGGACTGATGTAGCGCTGTAGTTTGAGACTAGTATAAGCACTCAACTAAAAAATATGACTTCTCTTTTTGGTAGTCGGCTTTCACTATTTGATGAGGGGCTTAATTATCCATTCTTAACAACAATTACAAATAACCTGCTGCTAAATGTATCGATTTTGCTTATCAATATCAAGACTTACTGCTAATTCAGCATATTTGGATACTCATTTGGCATTCATTGAATAGCCATCTTATTTTCATAATTACTTTTAAATGGTTAATTATTAGTCATCCTTATTCAGTCAGTTCATTTTTTAACAGTTGAATTGTATTATCTGAGTGCCCGATTTATGATATCGCGACTTATAATAGCTATGTTTGTAGTTGAATATGAGGGTTGAAATTGCTTTCAATCGCGATTATCATAAGTTTTTGAAGTCTCTTTAAATTGCTGAATTAACCAGTTGTAAAGTGTTAACTTCTGGCCGCAATCTAATTGTCAAACCTTCATCTCATTTTATGATGACCATTTAGGGATATTTGTTTGTAATATATAAAGTAATTAATATAGAATATTGAATGCCAATCAATATTTATAATCTAGAGGGTTGATTAGATGCAATTATTTGACTTGCTTGACAGGTCTGAACAACGTCAAATTAAAATTATTCAATTAATATTAAGGAATAGCCAAACGGTCCCAATTGGGCAGGTAATTACCGAGCTTGATTCAAACCGGCTCACGATTAAGAAGGATATCAACTTAATTAACGCTAAATTTGGTAAATTCTCTCAAAGTTTAAGAATGACGTTAAAAGATGGTTATTTATACTTAGAGCGGGATATCGTGACCTCCGCTGATGAAATTTACTACACTTACTTGTCAGATTCAGTAAAGTACAAAATGCTAATTTATTTGTTAGATCATAAAAGTATCAATACATTATCTATCATTGAAACGCTCAACATTAGTATTTCCACATATGAGCGTCGTACCAAGGAACTCAACCAGATTTTGGCTGACTTCCATTTAAAAATTCATAATGGACAACTAGTTGGCAGTGAATTACAAATTCGCCACTTTTACTTACAGTTACTGTGGTTTGCGCGGCCTTACAAGATCAATCAACGCGAATTTAGTTCACCAAAGATTCATCAGGCCCTCAACAAATTAGCACAAGCAAACAGTCAGTTATTTACAGAAACTGGTGAAATGAAGCTCAGTATCTACCTCGGCCTCGTTTATAAACGCCATCGGACCAGAATTATCCAATATAAGCAACTGCCAATCTCATTTAAATCCGCATTATTTCAGCGGTTAGCAATTGTATTCCGAGACTATTTCTCAACAAATTTCTATCGCCATTTAGACCTGGATTCTGAGTTAACCTTGCTATTCCTATTTCTGATTAGCAATTATTGCTTTAACATCGACAATCCTTTCGTCAGATATGGCCTACAACAAGAGGTTGAAAGTTCGCCAACCGTTCAATTAATTCATCGCGAAATTAGTAACGATATTCGGGAAGGTCTGCTCAACTATAAGTTTTCTGAAGACTTCTTGGTTAAAATTGACATTTCGTTGATTCAAACACACTTTCGCGCTGCCTTCATGCGTGGGTGGATTGCGATATTTGGTAAAGAAGGTATTTATGATCAATTAATCGAATTACCAGAGGCGCGTTTCTTCAACAGTACTTCTGACTTGTATGAAAAGGTATGTCAGCTATTAAAACTAAACCATCGTGATAAAGCAGAATTAATTTCCGAAATCTCTGGCCGCTACGCCGCAATTTTTCACTTGGCGTTTCGTAATATCGACTATCAACTAAAAATTGGCTGCGATTTAGGTTACGAAGCGGTGATGGGTGATATCATCATCGATAAGCTTAAGCAACGTATTGATTTTCGCTTAAAATACTCAATTGAGCCCTATCAACGTCACCATCAATACGACGTCATTATTAGCAATTTGAATAAGGACTATCCAAATCAACAGCATTGTCGCACCTTCGTGATGTTGAGTACTGAATATGACTCTGACTTTTATTTCCTTAATCGTTTTCTGGAAAGTCTCTATATGAATAATTTAAAACGTTCTGGTAAATACAACAGTTAATTTTATTACTCAGCAGTATGAAGCTCGCAGGATTGGGTTGCTGAGCTCAATCTTCGACGATTGATCACCTAGGCTACTACTGCAAGATACCGAATTGGCTTGAATAAAAATTTAGTGCATGACAAAGAGACTTCCAAGACACAACGCTTGAAAGCCTCTTTATTATGCGATTCCATTAATCATTGCCAAGAAGACAAGTCTGATTCTTCGGTTAAGCTTACATTGCCGCTCGCACTTGCTGCGCTAGTTCAAAATTATTCGTAATGACCGCATTAACCGCCGCGGCAAACAGTTGTTGCATGACTACCGGCTCGTCAACGGTCCATACACGTTCCGCAACTTCTTTCACTGGCTGGAAATGCTCGAGATGCACCCCTTCCAAATGTTCATGGGTGGCGAATTCATCCGGATTACCCAAGTGTGCTGAGGTCAAAAAGGCATACTTTTGACTGGCATCAATGGCATAGGCACGCTTTAAGCTCTTCAAATTAAAGGACGAAAAGACGACCGGATAGACTAAATCTGTCTGTTTAATCATTCGCAGTACGATCCGTTCAATGCCAGGATAGAAGTGGCGGTCGGTCTTGAACTCTAAGTTTAAGTGCACTGGCTCACCACTGACGAGATTTAGGAACTCTTCCAGCGATGGCACGGGTTCCCCGTTAGCTAGCTTGAAGTAGCGTAATTGCTTAAAAGTCATATCGGCAATGGCACCCTCACCATCCGTGGTTCGATCGATGCGTTCATCATGCATGATGACGGGCACCATGTCCTTAGTCAGATGCACATCAAACTCGAGGCCATCAATATGATGGTTAATGGCGTAGGCGAACCCCGCCAAGGAATTTTCTGGAAACTTCACGGGCACGCCGCGATGACCGTAAATTAATGACATATTTGGCACGTGGTTTCAACTCTTTTCGATTAATGACGACCGTTTGCACGGTTATTTGATTCTAACACTTGATTGTAGGTATTTTCAGCTGTTTGCAAAGATTTATGAATATCTTGACCTGCAAAGATTTGTTGCATCGCATTTTGAATAGCTGTCCGGGCAGGCACCCATCCGTCCACAAAAACGCCGGAGTTGGTATTGTTAGGCTTGGTACGAGCCATTTGATTTCCAGAGACTTCCAACACCGGTGACTTCTTGAAAAGTTTCTTCAGAACTGGTTCATCCTTAGCACTCTTATTGACAGCGAGGTACCCGGTCTTGGCCTGCCAATCAGCTTGGACTTTAGGACTAGCCAAATACTTGGTAAATTCCCATGCCCCGTCTTGAACGGCACTAGGCTTATCATTTGCGATCCACAGCGCTGCACCCCCAACGGCGATTCCGTTGGCCTTTTGACCATTAGACCGTGGGAAGTACGTGACACCGAGGTCGTTCTTCAAAACTTGGTAGAGTTGACCAGTCTTCGCTGACGACTGCATAAAGATTCCGAGGTGTCCTGATAAGAAGGAAGCTGCTTCATTAGCGGCCGCGTTACCACCAGAACCAAAGTTCATGAAGTCACCATAATCAATATTTTCCTTGACCCACTTCATCGCATTAATGGCGGCAGGGCTCGTAAAGTCGACCTTCGTCGCATTACCGGTGTGGCCATTATCATGATTAGCGACTGGAACGCCCGCATTGGCAACAAGTTGTTCGAACAACCAGGAATAGGCCTCCATGGTCATCCCCTTCACTTCACCATGCGATTTATCATGAATCGCTTTGGCAACCCGCGTGATATCATCGTAGGTTGGGTCAACTGGTGGCGGCATAATGCCGTATTTCCGCAGTACCGCTTTATTGTAATAGAGCGCAGTCTGTGAGGCATTAAACGGCATCGCTAATAATTGGTCCTTACGCATCACGATGGCCTTGGCCCCTGGAATAATCTGACTGGCATCATAGCCATCACGATCAATAAACTTCTGCATTGGCGTGGTAAAGCCACTATGATACATCTGACTCGTCGAGATGTCCATCGATTGGAACAACGCTGGTGATGCCGCGGTCCCGTGTGTGTTGAGAATTTTCTGAATGACGCCGTTGTAGCCACCTTCGAATTCAGCGACCACTTCATATTTAGATTGCTGCTGATTAAATGCTTTGACATAAGCGTCAATTGCCTTTTGGCCGGGCCCCTTCATTTCATGCCAAAAGACAACTTTGATACGGCCCGTATTGGCTTGCACCTGACTGCGATTATAGGCAAACGCCCCTAACGCGAGTAGCAGAACAACTAATCCGAGTCCCCATTGCCAGGACCACCGCCATTTTTGCATCATTTTCATCATTTCACCGAGCCCTCGTTCAATCCAGATTTAAAGTAATGTTGCCCCCAGAATAGGACGATCAACGTTGGAATGACGACGATGGCAGCACTGGCTTGGACCAGGCCCCAATTCGTCGCGGTTTCTTCAGAATGCAATTGGCGCAGACCGTCCTGCACCGGCCGCAAGCGATTGGAGAACGTCGTCAACATTGGCCACAAGTATTGGTTCCAACTCCCTAAGAAACTGTAGGCCGCCAACGTTAACAGACTAATCCGAGAATACGGTAGCGCGACCTTGCGATAAAATTGCCAGTGGGATAAACCATCGACATCTGCAGCTTCTTTTAAATCCCATGGAATCTGCTTAAACGCTTGCCGCAACATAAAAATCCCAAATGCAGAGGTTAAAAACGGAATCACCATCACCGCATAGTGGTCTAGCAAGTGCATCGCCCGCACAGTGTGGAAATTAGGAATAACTTCGGCTTCAAATGGCAGCATCATCGTCGCCAATACCACGTAGAAGAGCTGCTCCCGGTATTTAAATTCTAAGAAGACAAACGCATAGGCCGCAATGGATGCGAAGAATAAATGCGCAAACATCTGGATCAACGAAATCACCAAACTATTGAACAAATAGCGCAAAATTGGCGTTTGAGTGAATGCCTCTTGGTAATTTTGCCACGACATTACCCCGCTCAACGACCCTTTGGCAATGGCAGTCGTTGGTAAGAAACTCGTCCAAAGTCCTAAGATAAAGGGCAAAATAATAATTAGGGCTAACACGCTGAGGACGAGGTACTTTAAGACTAATGCCACCCGCCGCCGAATGATGGCTTGATGACCTAATGTATTTTCCATTAATAGTTCACCCGCTTTGCTAAAAGTTTAAATTGAACCACCGTGATTGCGGTAATAATGACCGCTAAGACGATTGATTCGGTACTGGCTAAGGCGTAATTACCGTCCACGAACGCATCTTGGTAAATCCGATACACGAGTAAATTCGTCGCGTTGGTTGGACCACCAGCAGTCATCAAATCGATCAGACCAAAGCTCTTGAAAGCTGAGATCAAGGTAATCACGGCCACGAAGAATAACGTTGGTGAAATCATCGGTAACGTAATGTGTACGAACTGATAACGCCGGTTCGTACCAGCAACGTCGGCGGCATCATACAGTGTTTTAGGCACTGATTGAAGTGCACCAAAGAAAATCAAGAAAGTAAAGCCGAGGTGCATCCACACACTAGTCATGATGACGGCGACCATCGCCCAATGCGGTTCCGTCAGCCAATTAATGGCCGGTAAATGCAGCCAAAGTGCCACTTTGTTGAGAACCCCGATTGACGGATTGAACATGAATAGCCAGAAAATGGCTGAAACTGAGACCGACACCCCCATCGTCGATGTAAAAATCGTCCGAAAGAACTCGATGCCGCGCACTTTTTGGTTAGCGACCGCCGCTAGCAATAAGCCACCAATCAGAGTAAAGACCGTCACGCCGACCACGTAGAGTCCGGTCGCTTGTAGGCTTGCCAAGTAACTCTTCGTGCGCAACAAATGAATATAGTTTTGGAGTCCCACAAACACGGTCGGTTCCCCAAATGAGTTGGTTAAAAAGAGACTGAGATAAAAGGTCCGCAACATCGGATAAAAGACGAAGATGCTGAGTAACAACAGTGATGGGCCTAAAAAGAGCCAGGCATAATACTTGTCGTTGCGCTTCAGCTCAAAGCTGACTGGTTGCGTTTGGGTCTGGTCGTTGGACTCTGGTGACAGGCCTGGTTTAGGACGCCGCTTAATGGACGGAAACGAATTGATCACTGGTTGCACCCCCTTCTTCTGCAATTAATTGTTCGTGTTCATCAAAGATAAAGACCTTACCACTGACCGTGACCGCAATGCGCTGGTCCAGTGGCAGTTGAACTTGTCCAGCTTGAACGATCCGCAATGGCTTACCATTGTCTGCCATCGCTTCAATGATCGTCGTCTCACCCAATGCTTCCACGTTCACGACGGTTGCGTTACCTTCATTAGCGTCTACTGGCGTCGCAACCAATTGATTAGGCCGAATTCCGACCGTGTACGTGCCGACAGTGATTGGTCGTTCTAAGGTGACTTGGAAGCCTTCCGCGACTTGTAATTCACGGGTCGCCTTACTCGACATCGTAGTTGCTGTTAATAAATTGATTTGGGGCGTCCCGAAGAATTGCGCGACAAAATGGTTGGCCGGGTGATTGTAGATATCTAACGGCGTATCAATTTGTTGGACATGGTGGTCGTTTAAGACCATCACATGGTCGGCCATCGTCATCGCTTCGGTTTGATCATGCGTCACATAAATCAGCGTTAAGCCTAGCTTTCGCTGTAGTTTCCGAATCTCAGCCCGCATTCGAACGCGCAATTGGGCATCCAAATTGGAGAGCGGCTCATCCATCAAACAAATCTTAGAATCACTGGCAATTGCACGCGCCAAGGCCACCCGTTGCCGTTGTCCACCAGACAGTTCACGTGGTTTCCGTTCACGAAAAGCTGTTAAATTGACCATGTTCAAAGCATCGTTGACCCGTTGTTCAATTTCTTCAGTAGGCATTTTACGTGCGCGCAATCCGAATGCCACGTTGTCGGCGACAGTTAAAAATGGATATAGCGCGTAACTTTGAAAGACCATCGATAGCTGGCGGTCCTTTGGTGGTACGGCATTCATCACTTGGTTGTTAATCAGGAGTCGCCCACTCGTGATTGGAATAATCCCCGCAATCATGCGTAACAGCGTACTCTTCCCACAACCGGATGGCCCAACAATCACGAACAATTCCCCATCTTGAATCTCAGCATTCACATCGTGCAAAACTGGTTGTTCATTCTTGTCGTAGGCTTTCGTGACGCTTTGTAACTCAATTCCCATAGTGTTATCCCCTCGCATTACCCTTTGATTTGTCATTAATTTAACTTACTCTTAAATCATGACAGACCAACGTATCAGAACTGTTAGCATAATGTAAAAATAACGTATGGGTTATGTATTTTTTTCATAAACATCATTAAAATTCGGAGACTTCCGCCAAAACTAAATCCTGAATAGTTCCCCGTTTTAAAGCGTCACCGGTGTCCGTCCCCGTCGTAGACCACGCGTCACACCAAACAAAAAGAGTGACAACCATCTCAAATCGAAATGATTGCCACTCTTGAGTAGATTCTATAGGAAATTAAAGTCGACGCGTCGAACGCTTGCTGAATTTGACCGGCTGCTGATCCACGTCAGTTCGAACGACCAGCGTATCACACGCGGCGTTGCGAATCACATAGGCCGCATTGGACCCAATCAATACTCGGGCAACATTGTTCAAACCGGTCACGCCAATGACGATTAAATCAGTGCCGTAGCGTTCAGGGAGCGTCGTCGCCAGTAACAGCTTAGAATTACCCGAATGCAAATGAACCTGGACATCCGTGACACCCGCATCCACTGCCTGCTGACGAGCCTTCGCGAGGTTGGCTTTTAATATCGCAGTCAGTTCATTTAATGACTGCGGCGTGGTTGCGCCAAACCCCATTGGCCCCTGAGTCAGCCCAATAAACTTTTCAGTATTGATCACCGTCACAATATCCAGCGCAGCCTGTTGCTCAAGCGCAATCGTAATTGCTTTTTGCAAGGCCAACTGAGATTGGTGACTGGTATCAATGCCCACTAAAATTCGCTGTACGAGACTCATTTGTCGACACTCCTTTCAAATTCATTGTTTATCCGTAACCGACACGTATCATCACTGCATCTGCTCAACCATTTGACAGCTTAGCATCAATTATTTATCCGTCGCTAAAACTGCGATCGATTCGGCATAAATGGCCATTGCTGCCATTAATTCATCGATTGGCTGGAATTCATTGGCTTGATGCATCGTATCTTCGGTATCAGGGAACAAGGCACCAAAGGCCACCCCACGGGCCATCATTCGGCCGTAAGTCCCACCACCGACGATTTGTGGTTGTGAAGCTGTATCACCAGTCTGACGACGATAAACATCCATTAAGTCCTTAACGATTGGATCTTCAGGATCCACATAGTGCGGTACCATGAAATCACCCTGGCTGACGGTCGCGCCCGCTGGTAATTGAGCTTGCACTTTAGCCGTCAAGTCAGCTGGTTCGATGCCTTTCGGATAACGGAAGTTCAAGGTTACTTGACCACCCTTTTGATGGTCAAAGCTAAGTAACCCCACGTTCATCGTCAAGTCACCCATCACATCATCTGTAAACGCCAATCCAAGTTCTTTAGCCCGTGAATCATCGTGCAACTTATGCGCGATGAAGTCGAGAAAGGCAGCCGCATCGTCGCCAAATGCATAGTTCGTTAAGAAAGTTGCGAGATAAGTCCCAGCATTAATGCCGTTACGTGGTTCCATCCCATGCGCAGCCTTACCGACCACTTCTAGCTTGACGCCTTCTGGAACGACGGTCAATTCACCAGTGACCGGTTGTTGGTCCAAGAACGCGGTGAAGTCAGCCGCAAATTGTTCGTTGTCACTCGTTGACACGATTGCTTCAGCGTCACGTGGTACCATGTTTTCTCGTAAACCAGCATCGAAGGAAACGAGGTTGAAGTCACCACCATCTTCATGGCCGAATTGTAGTTGTAGACTCACGTTCCCTTTTTCACCATTGATTAATGGGAACATCGCATCAGGAGAAAAGCCCAGAGTTGGCGCAGGTTCAACTTCAAAGTACCGTTTCATCCCCGTCCAATTACTTTCTTCGTCCGTTCCAACAATGAACCGAATCTTCTTGTTGAGCTTCAAGCCAAGTTCCTTGACGATTTTCAAGCCGTAATAGGCGGCCATTCCGGGACCCTTATCATCAGAAACACCGCGGGCATACATCTTGCCGTCCTTAATCGTTGGTTCGAATGGATCAGTATCCCAACCATTCCCAGCAGGCATTTCATCGACGTGGGCTAAAATTGCTAAGGTTTCATCACCCTCACCGATTTCAGCATAACCAACCAGGTTATCGATGTTCTTCGTCTTGAAGCCATCCCGTTCAGCAATCGCCAAAAACGTCGTTAACGCTTGCTTAGGACCTGGTCCGAGTGGGGCGTCATCGGTCGCCTGACTATCATCTCTAAAACTTGGTACCCGGAGCATCGTGGTCAAATCTGCTAAATAATCTTCTTGGTGCTTTGTCGCTTCATTTTTCCAATCAACTGACATGTCAAAATCCTCCCAGATATTAGGTCGCGCGCTTCAGCATATTAAAACGCGACCACTCTTGTTATCTTAATTTTATCATAGCTCGCAATAACTTAATAATCGTAAGTAACGGCTTTTGGAAAATGGTATACTCAAAGTATACGCAGGTGCGACCACCAACGCGACTAAATGCCATCGCAAATGCATTTTGACGTCGCAATATCACCGGCAAACGTGGCCCGCATCTCAATCAATAAATTTAGAAAGCTGGCAAACTGATGCAACCCATTACAACTGAAATTGTCGGTCGGACGATCATTAAACGGCCGGCTGATTCTTATAAAGGTACTTATGGCCGCGTCATGCTGATTGGTGGTAACCAAAATTTTGGCGGCGCCATCATCATGGCCGCGACGGCCGCAACATACAGTGGCGCGGGACTCGTGACCGTCGCTACCGACCCGACCAACTTTACGAGTCTGCACGCCCAGCTCCCCGAAGCGATGGTCATGGACTATCACCAAACGGATGCCCTGCTCCCACTATTGGCCGGAATGGACGTGATCGTGATTGGACCAGGACTCGGAACGGATACGGTCGCCGACCAATTACTCAGCACAGTGCTGACGGCAGCGCACGCCCCCCAGCGACTCGTACTCGACGGCTCAGCGCTCACTTTACTGGCGCAACATCCGCGAACGTTACCGGCAACTGACATCGTGGTAACGCCACATCAGATGGAATGGCAACGTTTGAGTGGCATTGCCATCAAGGATCAGACTCCGACCGCCAACCATGAAGTGCAACAGCGCCTGGGCGTGACTGCAGTCGTCAAAGCCCACCGCACAACGGTCTACACCAACGAACGCGTCTGGTTCAATCCGGGTGGCACGCCCGCCATGGCAACGGGCGGGATGGGCGACACCCTCGCCGGCATGGTCGGTGGCTTTATCGGCCAGTTCGACAACTTCACCAATGCGATTTTGAGCGCCGTCTACTTACACAGTGCGATTGCTGACGACCTCGCCGCGACTCGCTACGTCGTCTTGCCACACCAAATCAGTGCCCAGATTCCGCACTATATGCACCGTTTTAGCCAGGAGACTCTTGTTGAATCCTAATGCTGACCGGCAGCTGGCCGAATCGACGTACGTGCTTTACTGACCAGCAACGAATCACCTGCGCCGACTGGTCAACAACTGGCCCGCGCTGGAAGTCATTGGCTAGTCACACGTCGACATTTCGGACAACACCACTTAATCGCTAACAGACTAAAAGGCCGTTTCAAGCATGCACACTTGAAACGGCCTTTTAGAACATTCAAACAGCAAACAAATGGCCTACAACTCAACACAGATAGCCATCTGTGCCGACTTATTCGCCGACCGGTTGATGCGCGTCCGCCTTTAAAGCGGCCACTTCATCATCCGTCAGCGCGCGATAGTTTCCCGCCAGCAAGCCAACCGGCAACGTCAGTGACCCGAATTTAATCCGGCGTAAACCGACGACCCGTTCGCCAAGCGTCCCGACCATTCGTTTGACTTGATGATACTTACCCTCATGAATCTTGATTTCAATCGTGGTAAAATTCTCAATCTCATGGAACTGGATGATTTCGGCTTGGGCCGGCTGCAATTCAGTACCGTCCTTCAACGTGATACCATCATTAAACGCAGCCAGTTGTGACGCTGTAATCTCACCGGTCACTTCCGCCTGATAAACTTTCGTGACGTGGTGATTGGGCGATAAGAGGTCGTGGGACAACGCGCCATCGTTGGTAATCACCAAGATGCCTTCCGTATCCTTATCTAGCCGTCCGACTGGAAATAAATCATCGCGAAAATCAGTCGTATTGAAAAGATCCATGACCGTTTTCGCCGAAGCGTCCGTCGTCGCCGTAATCACTCCGACCGGCTTGTTCATGACATAATAAAAATATTGTTGATACCGGACCGGCGCATCGTCTAGAAAGACTGAATCGTTACCCGGATCAATCTGCTGTTTGCCCGAAATCACGGGTTCGCCATTTGCGGTGATATGACCATCCTTGATCAAGCGCCGCACCTGGGTCCGTGTTCCGATTCGCATTGCATGTAAAAATTTATCTACTCGCATAATTCACCTATTTAATTCTTAGTTTCCGTCGTAAGCCGGCTGCTTTGGTCCCGATCATCAAGTCTGCCATCCGTGAGCGCAGCGCCAAATAAACGTAGACTGCCCCACCGGCGATAACAGCCAGTGCAACGATCAAGAACGACTGGGTCTTACTATGTTCATTCAAAATGAAGTTTAGACCGTAGACGACCAGCCGTGCAGTGGCGTAAGTCAAAATTGAATAGACCAAAATTCGGTTGATTTTTGGCAATAATTTGACGTACCGAATGCCAAAGTTGACTTCCAAATCGTACATCGCCATCAAACTTGCGACCATCATCCCAATCGCGGTCGCTACTAATGGACCGGCCGTCGAGAGGAAGTAAATACATGGGAACTGAATAATGATCTTGACCAATAAGCCAATCAGATAATACCGGATAATATCGCGGTTTCGTGACAAGCCTTGCATCAGCGCTGAAATCACCGTGAAGAACCCGAGGGCAATCGCCGTAAACGCCGAAATCTGCAAAATCAACGTGCCAATCTGATCATAACTATAGAACAACGTGTTCAGTGGTTGCGCCACCGCAGCCATCCCTAATGCCCCTGGAATCATGATAAATAGGAACAGGATAATGGAATCTTCCAGTTGTTTGCGAATATTACGCATATTATGACTGGCTAACGATTCAGATAAAATTGGAACGACCGTGACCGCAATCGCGGAGGCCAACGACACGATAATCATAACCAGTTTATTGGCGTTAAACGCAAAGTAAGCGTACAAGGTATCGATTTGTTTGGTTCCCAAATGGAAAATAAGCCGCATCATTGGCTGGAACGTCGCTTGGTCCAACAAGTTAAAGACCGTCGTCGCCGTATCAATGACGATAAACGGAATTGCTTGGATAATGATGTCGCGGAACAACTGCCAGACAGGAATCACGAGCTGATTCTCACTCTGAGCAGCCAGTGCATTCAGTTCTGGCCGTTTGCGGAAGTAGTACCAGCCTAACAGTAAGAAACTCGCTGCCGCACCGACAAAGGCCGCAAACGTGGACTGAGTGACCGCATTGACCCAATCACCGTGAGCCACACGCATGATAAAGTAAGTGGCGCCCAACATGTAGATGACGCGGAAAACTTGCTCCACAAATTGTGAAATCGCGGACGGCGCCATCTGCTGGTATCCTTGGAAGAACCCGCGTGTCAACGACATCGATGGCAAGATGACCAACGCAATCGCCAGTGCATGTAGGACCGGAATCAAGTTGGCATCGTAGCCCCCAAACGCCGTCGAAATTGCGCCAGCGCCGAACCACAAAATAATCGCACCAATAATCCCAAACGCGGACGTCAATAACAAACCGCGTTTGAACAACCGCTGACCAACCGCGTACTCGTTCATCGCATTATATTCGGAAAGCTGCTTGGAAATCGCGGATGGAATCCCCCCGATAGCAATCAGTAAGAAAAAACTATAAATATTATACCCTTTGGCATAGAGGGCGTTTCCTTGCGTATAATCCGCACCCATCCAGATCACCCACGGGATAATGTAAATGGCTCCCAGGACGCGTGAAAAAAGGCTCCCAGCCGTCATCCAAGCTGAGCCCCGGACCATCTTTTGGTGCGCTTCAGCTTCGGAGTTCACGTGTGTTGTCTTGGGCTGATTAGCTTTTGATTCCTCAGACATGTTCGTAACCCACTTTCTTAATTCAATCCTAATCATTTTAGATGAAAAACAAGCAAGTTGCAATTCAATTCCAGCCTTATGCCAGAGTTTAACTGAACTTTAATGATAACGAATGACTTGTTACCACTTACGATTGAAAACTGGTGTCCCTTGAAGCATAACTGAAACGTGCCAGTTTTTAAGTTCAAAAGCCCCCAGCTGAGAACCGCTGGAAACAGTGCGAGTTCGTGTAATTTTTCAGTGGGAGGCGCGCCCTATACCGGCTTACAGGTATTTCTGACAACGCTGGAACGTGGTGGACACAGATTTAAGCCGACAACCCACGTCTTAAATGCTGGTCTTTCACTAACCAAGCAAAGGACGCTTGCTAAGTGAAATTTCACCACTGAGCATTGTCAGAAACACCTTCCAGCCTGGATGGTATTCGAAAGGCGGACATGTGCGAACTCAATTTTTTGTTAGATTAGTCGTTGGTTCCACGGTACAGCGTCATTTTGACATTCAACCGTCAGATTGATTCTGAACTTTTACCCATGCTTTAAGATCTCTGACAAACAGCTTCACTGTACTTGTCAGAATTTTCTCTAGCAGTCTGTGATAACAAAGTCTTGAATTCTGAGTGAAGTCAATTTTGTCAACTAATTTCAAGACTAGTTACCATTGAAATTTGTGGCATTGAGATGAGTGAATAATATTCAGATAATCTTCCCAGTAACCAAATGCCATCAGTCATCATAGATACCCATTAAACGTTTGCCTGAAGGACCAGTCAGCTAATATTGAGTGGTCAATTGTCCCCAAATAGGTCCCTCATCCGCCATTCGAGTGACTTACCGACTAACCTGACTGCCAGGTAATGTTCAGTAGTCGAATTATTAGTTGGAAGTGAACTTCTTCCCGGGCTAGCAGAAGACTCGTGTTTGAAACTGTGCAGTGATTTTTTGCGCGAGTTCAAATCGACGTTTGTCTCCCAATACCACCACACCCAGCATAGTAGCGTCGATACCCATTGACCAACGAATGCACCTCTGACACACGTAAAAGCCGGCGTATTCCAGCCAACGAACCATTGTTCACCGAACAAAGGCGCGGCGAATACCGACTAATGGCACCCGATTCAATCAAAAAAATCGTGGTTCCAACTCCAACGAGTCAGTACCACGATTCTTATAATCTAATAGTAGCGTTTATACAGTCGAACTAGTTAGCAACCACGTTGACTAGCTTGCCAGGAATAGCGATGACTTTCCGGACAGTCTTGCCGGCAGTGAATTCCTGAATCTTGTCGTCGGCGAGCGCTAATTTTTCAAGCTCGTCTTTGCCCATATCCTTCGCAACTTTTGCGTGGGAACGGACTTTACCATTGACTTGAAGGACCACTTCGACCGTGTCTTCAACCAACTTAGATTCATCATAAGTTGGCCAAGCCGCGTACGTGATCGTGTCGTCATGGCCTAATAGTGACCATAATTCTTCACACAAGTGTGGCGCGATTGGTGACAAGAGTTTGACGAATCCTTCAATATAAATGATTGGCAAGTCATCTACCTTGTAGGCTTCGTTTACGAAGACCATCATTTGTGAGATGGCGATGTTAAACCGCATTGCTTCATAGTCTTCAGTGACCTTCTTGACCGTTTCGTTGTAGACCTTGGTGAGCTTGCCGTCATTGATGGTCGTAACCCGGTCGCGGACGCGGTTATTTTCGTCAATCATTAACCGCCAGACCCGTTCGATCCACTTGTTGGCCCCGTGCAACCCATCGGTACTCCACGGAATGGAAGCTTCCAACGGTCCCATGAACATTTCGTATAACCGCAACGTATCGGCACCGTATTGGTCAACGATGTCATCTGGATTGACCACGTTACCGCGTGACTTGGACATCTTTTCGTGGTTGTCCCCAAGGATCATCCCTTGGTTGACCAGCTTCTGGAATGGTTCCTTGGTTGGCACAACGCCTAAGTCATACAAGAACTTGTGCCAGAAACGGGCATAGAGTAGATGTAAGACGGCGTGTTCAGCACCACCGACGTACAAGTCAACTGGTGACCAGTACTTCAGCTTGTCGTAATCAGCTAAAGCTTCGCGGTTGTGTGGATCAACGTAGCGCAGGAAGTACCATGAACTCCCCGCCCATTGTGGCATCGTGTTAGTTTCACGTTTACCTTTCCGACCGTTTTCGTCGACCACGTTTACCCAGTCATCGATGTTAGCGAGTGGACTTTCACCCGTCCCAGATGGTTCTAGGTTCTTCGTTGCTGGTAAACGTAATGGTAATTCGTCTTCAGGAACCAAGGTCGTCTCGCCGTCTTCCCAGTGAATAACTGGAATTGGTTCTCCCCAGTAACGTTGCCGTGAGAAGATCCAGTCGCGTAGCCGGTAGTTGACCTTCTTTTCACCAGCGTGGTGTTCGCCTAACCAGTCGATCATCTTATCGATGGCCGGTTGCTTTGCAAGTCCGTCAACAAAGCCAGAGTTGATGTGTTCACCATCACCCGTGTAAGCTTGTTGGTCATAATCGTTATCACCAGCAATGACTGGTTTGATTGGCAAATCGAACTTCTTGGCGAATTCAAAGTCACGGTCATCGTGAGCAGGCACAGCCATGATTGCCCCCGTCCCGTATGAAGCCAGGACGTAATCAGCAATCCAGATTGGTAATTTTTCACCGTTGACCGGATTGATGCCATAACTACCCGTGAAGACCCCGGTCTTGTCCTTGTTCAAGTCAGTCCGTTCGAGGTCAGACTTGCTAGCAATCTTCTGCTTGTAGGCTTCAATCGCATCTGCTTGTTCGGGTGTCGTCAATTGTTCAACTAGGGCGTGTTCTGGTGCCAAGACCATGTAGCTGGCCCCGAATAACGTGTCTGGACGCGTTGAGAAGACTTCGATCTCCGTGTCTTCTGGTTGGTCGGCCACTTTGAAACGAATCGAAGCCCCAACGGAACGGCCAATCCAGTTGCGTTGTTGTTCCTTGATGTTTTCTGGCCAGTCGATGTCATCCAAGTCATCGATCAAACGGTCAGCGTAAGCCGTGATTTTGAGACTCCATTGCTTCATTGGGACCCGATAAACGTCGTAGCCACCACGTTCCGTCTTGCCATCAACAACTTCTTCGTTAGAAACAACCGTTCCGCCCATCATGTCAGGCGCCCAGTTGACTAACGTTTCAGATTCATATGCTAAGCCCTTCTTGTAGAGCTGTTCAAAAATCCACTGCGTCCACTTGTAGTAGCTCGGGTCAGTCGTATTGACTTCGCGGTCCCAGTCATAGGAAAAACCAAGTGAGCGAATCTGGCGTTTGAAGTTTTTGATGTTCTTGGCCGTAAAGTCCTTCGGGTTGTGGCCCGTCTTGAGCGCATATTGTTCTGCGGGAAGGCCGAATGCGTCCCACCCCATTGGATGTAAGACGTTGTAGCCCTGCATCCGCTTGAACCGTGACATAATATCCGTCGCAGTATAACCTTCTGGATGTCCAACGTGTAACCCTTGGCCCGATGGGTATGGGAACATGTCTAAGGCGTAATACTTCTTCTTATCCGTTGTGTCGAGTGTTTTGAAGGTTTTGTTTTCCTTCCAATAATGTTGCCATTTGCGTTCAATGACTTTATGGTTGTATGCCATAATGGTGCCCCTTTCTTGCTGCCTTGTATGTAAAGCTAGCATTGCGACGGTGAGATGAGCTGTCGGACTTGTCAGTTGCGTATCTGCGGAGACCCGTTAAAAAACAAAAAAATCCTATAAGCCAATTATGCTTATAGGACGAAAACGGGTTCCGCGGTACCACCTATGATTCCACGTTACCGTGGCTTCTTGGGAATCTTAACGCGAAACCACGTCCGTGCCTACAAGTGCGTTCAGCCGGATGACTCAAAGGTGAGTTCGTCGCTGGTGAGTCCCCGTTTGCAACCACCACGGAGTTTCTGTAAAACACCACCGATTACTAATCCTTCTCAGAGTCGTAAAGTTATTGTTTTCATAGTAGCAAACCACCGCGCATTTTTCAAGGGGTCGCGACCGACTCAGGCATAAAAATTCTCATCGACTCATCATCAAGCGCACCACAAAAATGATATAATTATTTCAATTAATTAGTCATTGGAGGATTCATTTTGAAACAACGCGCTTGGCGACAATCCGACGGGGTGATGGTCGTGATCTTGCTCATCTGGTTAGGCTGGACAGCCGCCGTCTGGCAACGGGCCACCTGGCTAGTCCAATTCGACACCCACGTCGCCAACTTCTGGCATGCGAGCCCACAGTGGTTTCAACGAATAATGGTCGGCTACACCCAACTCGGTAATCCACACGCAATTACACTCATTACGCTGCTGATTGGGGCGACTATCTGGTTACGTCATGACCAGCGCGCCACCCTATTTTTCTGGGGAAACACTTGGATTTTAGCCGGTTATGGCAACTACTTAGTCAAACAAGTTATCCAACGGCCACGACCGCATGCATGGCGCCTGCTGGAGATTGGCGGCTACAGCTACCCAAGTGGGCACTCCACAACAACCACCGTCTTAATCGGTAGCCTGCTCGTGCTCGCATTTGACTACTGGCAGCGTCAGCCCAAGACAACCCTACTCGTAGTGCTCGGTTGTGCGGCGATTCTACTGATGATGATTAGTCGCGTCGTCGTTGGTGTTCACTATCCCAGCGACACAATTGGTGGTCTTTTACTAGGAAGTGTTTTACTATATATAAGTACGCGTTTGAGCGGTCCCTATCGACATGGGCCACTCAAGCGACCATCTTAAGCAAACGAATTAATCAAGGGGGTCACTCTCATTCAACTCAGTTCGGCATTAGCTTTCAGCCACGCGCTAATGAATCAAGTCGTCAATCCTGGTGATCACGTGATTGACGCCACGGTCGGCAACGGCCATGATACGGTCTATCTCGCCAAGCTAGTCGGCACGTCGGGACACGTGGATGGCTTCGACATTCAGCCCGCTGCCATCGCGGCAACAACCAAAGCGTTGACCGCAGCTGGCTTCAATCATCAGGCCACGCTCTGGCAGACCGGCCACGAACACATTGCGGATAAGATTGCCGCGGATGAACCGATTAAATGTGCCGTGTTCAACCTCGGTTACTTACCCGGTGGCGACAAATCGATTATTACGAAACCGACGACCACGTTAACCGCCATCAAAGCGATTCAACAACGACTCGTGACCAATGGCCTGATTATTCTATTGGTCTACGCTGGTCACCCCGGTGGCGCCGCTGAAGCTAAGGCGGTCTTAGATTACGCCACAAGTCTGGACCAGCATCAATTCCAGGTTCTTCAGTACCAATTCGTCAATCAGGTCCACGTCCCACCGTATCTGTTGGCGATTCAAAAACGATGATAACTAAGAAATCAGGACTCACAGCCTTAATTGGTTGTAAATCCTGATTTTTGATTGGGTTGATTTTGAAAAATGAGTTGCAGAGCAAACTGCCACTGAACGCCCATCTGGTCACGCCACTTTAGCTAGCCTAGTCACTTGATGGACTGCCATCCGCGTTTCAGTGAAGTCATCGGTTGTTAAAACTAGGTTAACGCCAAAAACCACTAAGCAAATTAGCATTTCTTACTTAGTGGTTTTTGCCATACCCACAGTCCAATCTCACTTCTCCCACGGATACTTGCCATTCTCGTCTTTAGGCGTCTCGCGCATGATTTTTTTGGTGCCCTCATCCATCTCCTGGCGTCGCTTTTTACGATTGTGGTAACGAATGAGCAAGACAATGCCACCAATGCCGCAATACACAATCAAGCGGGTGAACATTTTAACGGTCCCATAAATGGTCATTATCATTAACATTGTTAGTCCTCCTAGCCACTAAAACTGGTTAAGCCGTTACTTTGGCAGGTGCAAAATAATCCAACAACGCTTGCCACTGCTTGAATACAGCTTCCTCCGAATAACGTTTGGCATTCTGATAAGCCTGAGCACTGTACTTCGCCAACTTATCTTGGTCCTTCAATAAGTCCACAATCGTGGCCGTTAATTGCTTAACGTCACCGTCAGTCGTTAATTCACCAGATTGATGATTCTGGATAATGTCACTCGGACCATACTTGATGTCATTCGCGACCATTGGCAGTCCATGTGCTTGTGCTTCCAATAGCATTAACGAGAACCCTTCTGCGCGACTTGGCAACAGTCCCAATTGAGCACGATTGTAGACCGCATTGACATCCGTAGTGTAACCCTTGAATAGCACGACATCTTCTAGGTGGGCTGCCGCAACTTGTGCGTGCAATTGCTTTTCGATATCACCATTGGCGTAGCCCCACAGCTCGAGCTTGGCATCTGGGAATTGCTTATGAACTTCAATAAAGGCTTCAATTGAATGATTCTGCTGCTTTTCAGGCGCCAACCGTGCGACATGCACGACTAGGTGCTTCTGACGCTGATCAAAAGCCACTGGTTGTTCGGCCAAAGTGGCATCCGTCACATAACCGACTGGAATGGTGAACGCTGGAATTGCGGTCCCAAACCGAGCAGCAACGTCTTTGCTCTGTTCGGGCGTCGCCGAGATGACCGCATCCCACTCTTGCCAGTTGTTTAAGGCATTCGCATAGTTGTTATTGAGCGTTGAATGTAAAATATCGTTAGCATCACTCACATGATTGTTATGTAAGTGCAAGACTTTCTTGGCGGGCGTCTTCATATTGAAGAGTCCCCAAGCACATTCCACGGTTCGGTCACAGATAAAGACATTTTGTTCATCTGTTAATTGATTCAATTCATCATAGAAGAACCGGGTCAGCTCGTTCATTCCGTTAAACGTATGGCTTTGACCGTGATAGTTCAGTACCCGCCAGGTCACCCGTTCTTGCCCCGCATGGTTGAGCAAGTGAATCTTTTCGATATGAATCAACCCATCGGGGCCAAAGTAAGCTTCCTGGGCGATTTTACCATCCCAATCAAAAAGCTGTTCCAAACATTTAAAACCGCGCGTATCCCACCAGCTCATTTTGAGCGTCCGACCGTTAACATCAAAATACTGAACGTTACTGATGGCTTCAGTTCCAGCTCGTAGGTAAATAATCATGATTAACTTACCATGTTCAACGACTTGAACTTGGTTATCTTTACGGGTCTTAATGGCGTCGGCGGGCACTTCAAAGTCTGCAAGATTGAACGCTTGGCGTTTGACGCTGGTACTGCCATTGAAGAAGTCAAAGAGATTGACGAAATCATCATCTGCAATCTGCGCGCCATCGAGAACGTCGTGCAGATTCATGGCAAAGATTCGTGTCACGATTTTAGCCGCGACCTGATTCTTTTTGAATAAATTCAGCCGATTGATCTCAGCTTGCTCGATTCCTGATTTTGAAAACTGCATGTTGTCGTTTAAGAAATAATACATAAGCGTCCCTCCTACTTAAGCCCTAATAATTGTTGCCAACGGTGCCAAACTTTCAGTTCAGTCTGGGAGGTGTGCATCTTCTTAAAGGCTGCTTCACTAAACGCCGTCAACTTCTTCGTATCCGTCATCAACTCCAGGACCCGGTCGCGCATTGCCAACTGGTTTCCGGCATCCACGACGAACCCATCTTGTCCATCGTTAATAAAATCCTTAGGGCCATAATTGAAGCGATAACTAACGACTGGAATCCCATGGCTCATGGCTTCAGGCATACTCATTGGGCCGCCATCCACTAAGTCGGTATTCAATAGGACCTGGTAATCGTCATACCGTTTGTCTAAGTCGGGATGATAATCCAATAAATGAACGTTATTGGTCAATTTCAATTCTTCAATTAATTTCGTCAATGTCTTGATGTATTCAGGATCACCATAACCATAAAAATCACATTGAACGTCTTGTAACTGTTGCTTGACGAGCGCAATCACTCTGATCAACTGGTCAAGCTGCCGGTCTTGTGCGATTCGACCAACGTATAACAGCTCTTTGGGCCGCTCTAAGATTGGTCGTAGCTTACTTTGCGCCATTGGAGTAGTCGTCACTGCCGGTAAGACGGTCACGTTCGCCTTACTAAACCGCGTTTTGAGATGTTGCGCTTGACTTTCCGTACTCGTAATAAACCCATCAAAGTGTTGTAAGTTATCAAAAGCTGGCGTTAAGAAGCCGTCTAGTGGTGCGTGCACCGGATCATTGATGTCCTTGGCATGATAAATCGGCACGGTCACGTATTTGTGCGAATCATCTTGAAGTTCCAGTAATGGCACCACACTAGTCCCAGGGCGGTCACTGATAAAGGTCGTCGTGTCCTGATCCTCATGACTTAATTCAGCTAAGAAGAACCGGAATAACTGGTTCGCATCCTGGAAGAACCGCTCAACTTGGCCGCGATAGTTTTTCAGAATCAAACGTGACGCTAGCGGATTGCCGTTCGTATCTGGAACGAAATATTGTTCCATGACGGTTTGACCCTGTAGATTGTAATAGCGTTCTAAAACCAACTTGCCGTTTTGGCCAAAATACTGTGTGCTCGACTTAAAGCCCCGCCAATCCCAAAGGTCCGTGGCTGTCAAATTACCTTGATTATCGAAGAATTCTTGATAGAAGACGCGTCCAATCGTCCCCGGAATGAAGCCAACGTTACTGACCAAGTCGTCACCGTTGAAGACTTTACTAAAATTGGCACCGACTTCTACGGCGTATTCCTTTGGCAGCCGCATATCTTCGGTATGTAAGACTTTGACCGGAACATCCGTCGTTCCCTGAAAATAGTCAAACATATTGAGTACTTGCTCATTGGCTAACCCAAAAGTACCCATCGTTTGATGTAGTAACCGATCATACATCTTCGTCACGATTTTAGCTGGTGTTTTATGATGATTGAAGAGTTTCACCCGATTAATTGCGGCGTGTTCAACGCTCGAGTTCTTACCCAAAATATATTCATTGATAAAGTAAAACATACAGTCCACCCTTTCTTCCGTTCACATTATGCTTGCCGATATGTGTAGTTGTAATAATTAACCAGACCTGATAGAAAATGCTCAGAGTCGTCAATTCGAGTACGGAAATTATCATCACGGGCATAAAAACCGCCGACGAATTTTTCCGGCCGATACAAATACATCGCAATTTCCGGTAGCCAAGCACCGGCTTGAATCTCATGAAGGGCCCGACGATGCATCAATTGATGAAGAACTGGGACTTCATAATCAGCTAACAATTCGTCGTTTCCAGAACGTTGAATGCGGTCCACCATTTTTTGAGAGGCATCCAATAACTCTAGCAGGGTTGGCGAAGCATGAACCCGGTTCTTAATATAGTTAAAATGCGTAAACACATTCTTGATGCCCAACTTCATATAGTCCTGATTGTCAGGAAATACCGAAAGTGCTTCATTGATGGCGTATGCAATCCAGTGATCGTGGAACTGACCATAATCGTTAGCGACCATTCGATCTAACATTTCACGAACCAACTGCTTCGTCTCGTCATTTGGTTGTAACTCATACAATCGACATAAAGCAAACACCGCTTCACCATCATAATAGATGATTCGGAATCCGGCTTTGAGCGTTAAGTCCTCGTTTAGCACATGGATAAAACCAGTCTCAGAGTTCCAGAATTTCTTGATGCCATTGAACGCCTGCTGCAGAACTGGTGCAAAAGTTCGATCCGACGATAATTCTTGATACTTGCAAAGTGCCAGAATTAACATCGCTTGACCGCCCAGCTTCAGTTCGTCCTTATCGCTCAGATACACGGCGTCATCCACTTTAAGAAGTGAATTATCAATACCCCACTGAAGTGCTCGTTTAATTCGCGTAAAATCTGCGGAACGCTTTGTCTGCTCAGCGGCCTCCAGTAGCGCATAGACCGTCGAAAAGTGACGCAAATAATTATAGCTGGTCAACACACGTTGTAATGCTGGAAAGTATCCGTAGACAAACTTCCCGACATCATCCAGCTGACGCATTAAATAAGATTCACCCTCGGAAATGACCTGTTTAATCGTCTCACGTTCGTTGGTGATCTTGCGGATACCCTTTTCCAGATAGCCATCCGTCTCTAGCGTATGAATCTGCTGGCCGTCAAAGAAAACCCCACTTGTCGTAAAAATCCACACACGTGACGCCTGTGCAATATCGACATCCATATCTGGCTCACGCGTCTTCAGATAATCTTCAATGTGATCATAATCAGCCCACGAATTAGCATGTCCGTCACCAACTCGAGACGCCTTGCTTGGTTTGAAAAATGCTTGGCCGTTTATTTCGGTTTCAAGCAATGCCGTCTTAAAATCAGCGTCAAAACTAACCCCATAGCGCCAAAAGTTCATTTTAGTAATCTTGAAGAGTTTTTCTTCAAAAAGTTTGCGTGCTAGCACTTGAGTTCCTTGCACGATATCCAAACGCACCCAACTATTATTTGACGTTGCGCCCAGTACCGTTGCGATAGACTGCCAAACATCGTTAAATGCATCACCGCGATAAAACTTCACACTCGCACGATGTCGCTTGTCTGAAACTGACAATGCCAAAGTCACTTTTTGACTTGCATCACTCTGTAGATTACCAATATCAATAAGCGCCTGTTTTAGCTTTTTCACAACTGATTTCTGCATGTTACGACCTCTTTTATATTTTATATGTATGCCAAAACGGGCTTATTCAGCCCGCTTTGGTCAATAGTTTAATTTTACACCGAGTTTCGTTTACAGTGCTAACAAAGTTACTTTGAATTTAAACTATTTTTGTTGATCCTCATCTTCGTCATCATCTTTCTTACGACGACGACCGAACAAGAAGAACCACCAGCCGAGTCCGGCCGCTGCAGCTGCGGTAAGCAACCCGCCAAAGATTGTTCCAGCGTTGCTTGTGTCAGATGCAGTCTTGCCATTCTCATCTGTATTGCCTGTACCAACTTTATCATCCGTACTGTCGGTATCAGTGGACTTATCATCCGTATCCGAATCATCACTATCTGAATTCTTAGTGTCTGAGTCAGATGATGTTGAAGTCGTCCCATCTTCAGAATCAGTGGTTGTCGTGCTCTGCGCACTTGCCGCCGCATAGGCTACTGGAGTTGCAGCAGTCGTTGACGTGGTTGCTGCACCATCACTTGATGGCGATGCAACTGCCAACGTTGCAGCTGTGGCTGACACACCACTCGTTGCAGCTACAGTTGATGCACTAGCGGTTGAAGCCGATGTCGAGTTAGTTGAACTTGAAGCCACCGTACCGTTTGACGTTCCAGTTGAAGTACTACTGTTTGAACCAGTTGTAGAAGAACCAGTATTCGTCGTTGAACCAGTATTGTTTGTTCCACTAGTCGAGCCACTGTTCGAGTCAGATGAGCTACTATCCGAGTCCGTTTCGGTATCCGATCCACTGCCGGAATTGTTGCCAGAACCAGAGCCGGTGTTGCTGTTGGAATCGGAATCACTGTCGGAGTCGGAGTCACTGTCGGAGTCGGAGTCACTGTCGCTATCTGAGTCACTATCCGAGTCGGAATCGCTGTCGGAGTCTGAGTCGGAATCACTGTCTGAGTCTGAATCGCTGTCAGAGTCGGAATCACTATCGGAGTCTGAATCGCTGTCTGAATCGGAGTCACTGTCTGAGTCTGAATCGCTGTCAGAGTCGGAATCACTATCGGAATCCGAATCACTATCGGAATCCGAATCACTATCTGAGTCGGAATCACTATCGGAGTCAGAATCGCTGTCGGAGTCTGAATCGCTGTCAGAGTCGGAATCGCTGTCGGAGTCTGAATCGCTATCGGAATCGGAGTCACTGTCCGTGTCGGAATCGCTGTCGCTATCTGAGTCACTGTCAGAGTCGGAATCACTGTCAGAGTCAGAATCGCTGTCGCTATCCGAGTCACTATCGCTATCTGAGTCACTATCGGAGTCGGAATCGCTGTCCGAGTCAGAATCACTGTCAGAGTCGGAATCACTATCCGAATCTGAGTCGCTGTCGCTATCTGAGTCACTATCCGAGTCAGAATCGCTGTCCGAATCGGAGTCGCTGTCGCTATCTGAGTCACTATCCGAGTCAGAATCGCTGTCCGAATCGGAGTCGCTGTCGCTATCTGAATCGGAATCACTGTCTGAATCGGAGTCACTGTCGGAGTCAGAATCGCTGTCGGAATCGGAGTCACTGTCGGAGTCGGAATCACTATCCGAATCTGAATCACTGTCGGAGTCAG